>NZ_LN901315.1 GCF_001465875.1 Legionella saoudiensis
AGCCTCCACTTAAGGTGGCGCTATTCACGCTGTTGCTCACAACCACATCCACTGCCCCACTAGTGTGAGCAGGGGTGACGGCGGTTAATGTCGTGCTATTGACCACCGTTACATTAGTGGCGGCGGTACCACCTAAAGTCACACTCATTCCTGGAACAAAGCCACTGCCCGTTAAGGTAATGGTCGTACCCCCTGCGATGGAGCCACTCGCCGGTGTAATGCCGCTTAAGCTTGGGGCAACTGCCGTGTAGGTAAAACCACCCGCTAAAGTGGCACTACCCACACCATTATTCACCACCACATCCACCGTTAACAGGCCACTCACATAAGCGGGGGTGGATGCAGTAATGGTGCTGGCATTCACTACCGTAACATTCGTGGCCGCAATACCGCCAACGGTTACCGTCGTACCTGGAGTAAAACCACTACCACTTAAAGTAATTACTGTATTGCCACTCACCGGTCCTGTCGTGGGGGAAAGACTCGTTAGGCTTGGTGCAATTGCGGTATAGGTAAAGCCTCCGCTTAATGTCGCGCTGCCTGCACTGTTCGTCACCACCACATTTTTCACTAAAGAACCACTGACGTAAGCTGGGGTGGTCGCCGTTAAAGTCGTGGCATTGAGTACCGTGACATTCGTGGCCGCAACACCGCCCAGAGTTAATGTCGTGGTTGGGGTAAAGTTCGTGCCCACTACCGTCACTGAGGTGCCACCTGCAATAGAACCTTGATTCGGCGTAATGCTAACCAACGTGGGGCTGCTGGCTTGATAGGTAAAACCACCCGTTAAGGTCGCACTGCCCACCTCATTACTGATCGCCACATTGGCGGCTAAGGGGCCACTCACGTAAGCTGGGGTAGTCGCAGTTAAACTGCTTGCACTATTAATCGTAATGCTCGTTGCCGCAATACCGCCTACCGTCACCGAGGTTGTGGGAGTAAAGCCTGAGCCACTGATGGTAATTGATGTACCACCGGCAACAGGGCCCGTATTAGGAGTAACTCCACTGATGCCTGGCGTAACCGCAACATAGGTATAACCACC
>NZ_LN901316.1 GCF_001465875.1 Legionella saoudiensis
TGCCCCAGATTGCATCATTTAGCCAGTAAACCACAGACATGATACCTAAAAAATTATAATGAAAACTCCATTCCTTATTTCTGGCTTCGATATAGTCACTAAGACTCTGGCTCAAAGCAGAATAATCGTCGATTGGAGAAAAAGGAGGTCGCTCTATTGTTTTATTAAAAACAGCGGAATGGTCGATAGTCGCGCTGCCCCTGAGATTTGCTGGCGAGCTTTTATGAATCGCAGCTAATGTTGTTTTACAAGGCTCAAGCATAGTTAATAGCTGATCACAGCAATTAACCAATCTTTCATAATTGAGATGACTATTTTGTTGCTTAACCAGAAAAGTAGCGGCTGCGCGGAATAAAGTCAGACTTGAAGACAGTTTATGGACATCGATACTCGATCCCATTAACCGCGACACTGGTATCCCATATGTTAGTTGCTCTAAGACAAGTTGCGCAATCTCATGGTAGTTATTAAAAAGTTCCTCATTTTGCAGATAGTCACAGGCCTCTTTGTAATCAACAATGCCATATTCTTTGGCCATTGGACTTGAACCAAGCTGTTTCAATTGCGGAAATATATACCAGATCCAATGGCTTGTTTTTGCACTATGCTGAATTTCTTTATATGCTTTTTGAAAAGCAGGCATGTTAATATTACCACGTTGGGCATTTATAAAGCGATTCAGATTAGGCATTATGCATTCTCATTAATTTAATTAGGTTAATTCTAACACTATTATAGCCATAGAAAATTCGATAATCATTTTATGGAACCAGGCTGCTATGTTCATTAGATGGTTGGCACAGAATGGGAGATTTTAATGAAGATTTTTCCTCTGGCCCTATTAAATCGAAACGAAGTAAATTAAAAGAGATGCCTGATCTTAGGGATGAGGAAAAGAGGGAGTTTTATCATTTAACATAATTAAATTTAACTTCTTGAATACTGAATATAAGAAGTCCCATGCTCTATACTTAATTTATGTATTAAAGCATATTCAATGAAAATGGCTAAAAACTTTGGTATGTCGAAAAAAGATATTGGAGCTCAATCTTTTCTAAATCAAAAGTCTAATAATATACAGATTGAATTTCTATTAGATGTGGTACAAAAACTTTCGTTAGCAAAGGATTTAGAAACCATCATGTTTATTGTACGCCGTGCTGCAAGAAGCCTAACTGGTGCTGATGGTGCAACGTTTGTACTACGTGATAGTAATCAATGCTATTATGCAGATGAAGATGCTATTGCACCTTTATGGAAAGGTAAACGATTTCCGATGAAAATTTGCATCAGCGGATGGGTTATGGAACATTGTCAGCCTGTTATTATTGAAGACATTTATTCCGATCCAAGAATTCCATCAGATGCATATCGGCCTACCTTTGTAAAAAGCTTAGCAATGGTGCCTATAAGAAGTGTATCACCCATTGGGGCTATTGGGACTTACTGGGCAGAAAATTATCGTCCTACAGAAGAGCAAATTAACTTACTCAAAGCACTAGCCGATGCTACCTCCGTTGCAGTGGAAAATATTCAACTCCATTCAAAACTTGAGCAAGACTCTAAAGAAAAATTGGCACAAATGGAAATTACTAGAGAGTTAATGGAGACTAACAAAAAGCTAGAGAATACTTTAAAAGAATTAAATCGTCATAATGAAGAAATGCTATTGTTAAAAGAACTGAGTTCACTCCTGCAAACCTGTTTATACATTGAAGAAGCATATCAATTAATAGCTCAATATACGTATAAATTATTACCTGATGTAGCGGGTATTTTCTACTTCATGCATCCTTCAAGAAACTACCTAGAGGCGATGATTTCATGGGATAAACCTCTCTTGGAAGAAAAAATTATAAAACCCGAAGAATGTTTTGGGTTGCAACGCGGTTCCATTTATAAAATAGATGATCCGCAAAATGAGTTAATTTGTTCTCACTTTAAAGAGAGTAAAAATTTACGGCCTTATACTTGCATTCCTTTATTTGCTCAAAGTGACATTCTAGGCTTATTCTACTTGGAATGGAAAAATTACGATAAAGAGAAAACTAAAAGAGATAATCAGCATATTTTAGCAAGTATGATTGCAGAACAAATAGCAATCGGTATCTCAAATATCAAACTTCGTGAAACGTTACGCAATCAATCTTTTCGTGATGCACTCACGGGCCTTTATAATCGACGCTATTTAAAGGAAACATTGGAGCGCGAGATGAGTCGTTGCACAAGAAAATCAACAAATCTTGCGCTTTTTATGATAGATATTGATCATTTTAAAGAGTTTAATGATAAGTTTGGGCACGAAGCTGGAGACATAGTACTTCAGGCGCTCGCAAAAGTATTGTGTGAGTTTGGGAGAAAAGAGGATATCTCTTGTCGATATGGAGGTGAAGAATTCATTATAATTTTACCCGAAATCGAACGTGCAACAGCTTTGGAACGTGCTCGTTCATTTCATGAAGCAGTTTCGAAGATTCACTTACGTTATGGAGGACATGCTTTAACTCAAATTACAATCTCTATTGGTTTAGCAATGTATCCTCTTCATGCTGAGAAGATGCATGATCTTATTTCTGCGGCTGATACAGCTCTTTATCAAGCTAAAAACTCTGGGCGGAACAAGACATGATTTATAATGAAAAGATGCTTCATAAGTAAAGTTCTGCCAGATTCTCTTGGTTACGTGTCTAAATTATTAGAAGAGAGTGTTCATTTAACTATCTCACCTCATTGCTTATTTAAAGTGGCGCCGTCAAGTTAACTTTTCATAAAGCAAGCAAATAGCGGATGTCGAATTTTAGGCGCAAAGCAGCTGCATGGCTGCGTCATTCCAAATTTCTTTGGCTGATTGAAATTGGCTTATTCGTTGATGGGCGGAGTTAGTATAGCGCCCCACGGCGACAGCAAAGAGATTACGCACTTTCCCCATGAGTGCGATGACGGCCTGTGCCCCAGCAGGTGATTTAAATCGAATGAGGCATTTTTCTTTTCTACGCGTGGGCTGATGAA
>NZ_LN901317.1 GCF_001465875.1 Legionella saoudiensis
TGATAACTCCATACTGCGATGCTGATTAACTCCAATGGATAACGGTATCTTTTAGGCTTCCTTTCTAGCATCACGGTCTTCCTGTAAATAAATTACAGTCTAGACCAAAAGTTAACTTGACGATGCCACTCAGGGTATACAAAAATACACCATGCAATTACTGTTTGGCTATAAACACACGCTTTATCAATATGTAAGCTTATAATCCATGCACAATCCAATAAGAGAAACACATTCGATTGCGTGTTAAATTTAAGAGTAGCATTTGGGTCTTTATCTGCATGTATAATGAAGTTCTTTGAAATATTAAACATATGCTTAAATTCCTTTTTACCCTCAGCGGTCAATGCTACGGAATCAAGCAAGTGCGAGTCGCCAGTAATAGCACATAACACCTCATGGGCAGCATGAGCAAGATGATGAATTGAGATGGAACTCCTTTTTTCATAAAATAATAGTGTGGCGTCATAAAACAAGTTACGTGCCGCAATTACCTTATCAATTCAATTAAATTAATATCCATTTTAATAAAAACCTTAAATGCGGGAAATAAAACTTAATTTTAGAATTAATCAGACTAATCGTTGATTTAAAAGAAGAGTGCGCGTTCCTCCTCTAAGCTTTTCAAATTATATAAAATCAATACATTATTAGGTAAATTGTTTTCACCAGTGGTGAGACAATTTATTTTTTCATCTTCAGCAAACAGGTGGTGAAGCCAGATACTTGATAATGTGGAACTGGCTATATAAAGTGTTCAGTAATTTGGTTTTCAACATCGGGATCAATTGCTGTTAATATTTTAATTTTTTCTTCTAATGCTTTAATGAATTCCTCTTCTTTTATATATTGAATGGGTATATTAAAGCCAAGATGTGTAGCTATATATTGGAGAGAGCGGGTACAGTTTTCTGAATAGGGAAATTTTATAGTGTTTTTAATCGCTGCACAGAACGAATAAAAAAGAAAAAGACTTATAATTATTAAAGCCAGTAGACCTAACGAATCATACTTGTTTATCAAACGGTTATTGTCCCATCTTTGGCGCCGTATCTCATCTCGCCCATCAAACAGCGCAAAAGAGTAGTCTTCTTTTTTAACCGTTAACTCTACTTCAGCCATATCCATAAAAATTCTATTCGGGTGATCACCCCAGACAAATTGACGCCTTTGTTGTGCTATTCCACTATCAAACTCTTCGTACGAAATTTTTTTATCAAAAAATAAGCTACTATAATGAGTGTTTATTTCTTCTGTTGTCCGGCTTTGTTGCTTGGAAAATCCTTGCAGAATTTTATGTAGATTCCTTTTTATAACCTCATCCAAATCACTTATCTTAGCCTTAAGCTGCTGTATTCTTAATTCCATATTTTCTAACTCTTCACGATGTTTTTTCTCACACTTATCGGATTTCTGAGAGGTATAATTCACGAAGGGCTCATATAAACCCCAGTAAAGAGCACCCAGGGATACAAAAAAACCAATAGTAAAATTAATTTGAATAGTTTTTTGTTGTTTTCTTGCTCTGTTTAAAAAATCAAGACATTGTTGAAGCTCTTTTAAAGTAGGCTGTGTACGTCCATTCATAATAGTCCAAAATTTCACTAAAATATCTCAAAATGCATTAAACTACCTTTTTATTCATAATTAGACAAGGCACTTTATGAAAGATTTATGTGAACTTTTTAATGTTGATTCTGTCCATTATCAGACCTTAGCGATATGTATTTCGAGTCGGACTCCCTTCCCCTTGTGTTTTTATATAAACCTAATTTCAATTATATAAGGAGCTAATTTTTTATGTGTTTATCTAAATTTTTAGTTGGCTTTTTTTGCGGACTTGCAGTCCCAGACAGCTCACCCCTTTTTATCTTAGGATAACTACTTACACGCGCCACTTTCTGTTTTGACACCGATCTATTTATGCTCAGTGGCTTAGTTTTTCGCTCATAAATAATAGAAACCATTTCCAAGTTAACGATCTCCCGAGCTTTCCAAAGGTCATAGTTTGATTGCATTTGCATCCAGCTTTCAGGAGTACGTCCGAAAGCCTTGCTTAATCTTAGGGCCATTTCTGGAGACAAATCAGCCTCACCCTTAATTAAGCGAGAAAATGTTGAAGCACAAACATTAAGTTTTAAAGCAGCCATTCTCAAACTTATATCAAGTGGCTCAATATAAGTATCCTTAATAAATTCCCCTGGATGGGGTGGATTATGCATAATAGTCATTAGTGATAGTCCTCGTAATTAACGATATAAGCATCGCCATCTTCAAATTCAAAAGTTATGCGCCAATTACCATTTACACTTATAGACCAACAATCTTTTCGTTGTCCCTTTAGCGGATGCAAGTTATATCCGGGTAAGTCCATATCTTCAATGACTGTTGCAGTATCAAGCGCTGTTAATTGTAATCTTAATTTCTTATCGTGTTTTGGTTGGATACCAGAACAATCCCCTTTCTCGAAGAATTTTTTAAGGCCTTTATGTTTAAATGATTTAATCATATCTAAATTGTAGCTCGTTGCGCACCACAAATCAACCTATAAAACTTAATTTAATAAAACGGGGTTTTTATTACACCCCTACATCATTATTTCAATAAACGTAATTTCAAGGCGAAATCGGTTAAGAAATCCGATTAACTATTCTAAGTTAAGTTATTATTAATTTTTAAGAGATTACTCAACTCAACGGCCAAGTATCATACCTAAATTTATCTAGCATGTTCAATTAACATACTAAGCTATGTCGGTGGTGTATAAAAAACTACGGGGGGCTTTATCTACGTATTTTTTAAATAATAGACTTGCCTAGTGAGTAAAAAATTTTCTGGCATATCCCTCTTAAATTCACCATTCTCCCAATAATATTGCGTTGTAAACTTGTTCCTAAAAGTTTCTAAAGATAAAGGATATTTGGCATGCGGATTATGAAAAACATACAATCCATCAAGTAAAAACTCAGAATATTTTTCATTTTCAAAATTGTTAAGTAATAGCTCCTCCCCGCCGCTTCCAGGATGGTGCGTAGTAACAAATTGAAGTCGCTTACCCTTATTTTTAGCAAGTGCTCTAATTTTTCCCCATGTAGCCAACGGATTGTAAAATATGGCACTTATCTCACTGTATAAATCAGATTCAAAATAACCTAAAGGTATAACCGCTCCGTTTTCTTTTTTAACTTCTTTTATCCTTATACTTAAGGGAGGATAAAAATTAAAAAGGATTGATAATAATTCACACGTATAGACTCCATAAAGTGCTGCTAGCATCGGAATGTTTACTGAATAATGTGAGCCAGGCTGATTAAACGGGGCTATTGCCAATACAAAGGGCTTATTTGCTATATGATTTGACTTAGAATATGAGTCCACATATTTGATATACTTCGATGTTATGCTATTACAAATTCTTACTATTGCATCACGATTAAATTCATCTTGGCCATTTGGCATTATATCAGGTGGACCATAGCCATAAGGAGGAATACCTCCCTTCTCAGGGGCTGAAATTGTTGCCTCAATACAAAACTCACTTACATTAGTTGAACACAAAAAGTCCGGTATTGGATTATCCATATTTACATCAACACTTATTTCTTTTAAAACCGCATAGATATACAACTCCCACATTGATGACTCAAATGTTAATTGAAATTCTTGTATAAACTTATTATCACGATCTTTAAATCCTTCCACCCAATCTAGAAGAATCGCCCTCTCAGGTTCATTTTCTTCTTTCATTATCTCTTTAAAAATTGGATGTTGCTTATCCTCAGGTATAACTGGATAAAATAGTTCCATTACATTCCTAATATGATAAATTCACCTTTGAGTTAAATTATAGAGCACATAAGGGTACCTATAATTCTCTTAATTTATAAATTAGCAGACATATAAAATTGATAGTCATCCTGCATCTACTAAATCGATTTTTTATACATAATAGACACCACGGTCCATTAATCGATATAGTCGACACCTTTGTTAGCGGTTCGCCACCCAATCTTCATAAGTTAATGCAAACCGAAAATGATCGAGCCACTGATTGTTTATTTTAAGGTATCTTTGAGAAAACCCCTCTTTAATAAATCCATTGCGCGTTACTAATAATATTGATGTCGTGTTAACTGGTTGTATATTAGCTTCAATCCGGTGAAGCTTTAATTCCATAAATATCTTTTCAAGCACAAGTTTTAATGCCACACTCATCAAACCTCTTCCGACAAATTTCTGATTTGCGCAATAGCCTAAATAAGCGCTTTGAAAACATCCGCGTATAATTCCGCTTATATTAAAAACTCCTACTAACTCATCATCTTTAAATGCCAAATAAGTCTTGTTCATTTCAGATTGAGACGTGTCAAAATATTTATCAAAACTTTCATATGTTTTCGGACTATCAATAAGAGGACGATGAAAGTGTTCGCTTTCAACCATGGCATTGATGAAAATCTCTTTATCCGAATAAAGTAATTCTCTCACGAGCATGGGAAACTCCTGAAATATTTTTGGGGCTACATTTTATCTTTTTTTAAAAATTATAGAAGGGTGAAGAAGGCTATCATTAGGGTACGCTCTTTTGATAGGTAGGAAATAATAAGCATGCACCTCTCATATGATTTAAATTTTGACTTTTGATAGATGACTATCAAAATATCTAGGTTTAATTGATACAACCTAAATGTATCGCCCCGTTCAGAAATAAACCACTTTCAAAGATATCCTCAAATAGGGATGTGACAATCAATGGAATTGAAAGATACTCTAAGAATTCAACCAATTGAAAAATAATGATTTTATTTTAACGGTTTTTTATTAAAAAGAGCTTTTAAAATGCATAAAACAGATTTAAATTTATATTTAATGGACTAATATAGGTCTAAATTTGCCTTAGAGTACCTTTCAATTCCATTGATTGTCACACCCCAATCCTGGTTTTATTTTTTCTATAGAGATGGCTTTTGGTGTAAGTTTTTTCGAGGCAAGAGCAGTCTCCTCGGAAGACGAATTAACGTTCCCCAATCTAAATAAGCTCCCGCTCGGAATCAATCTGGTTCTGTCGAAACTTAAGCTCAATTAATAAGAAGATAATGTGTTATAATTAAATCGTTTTGGGCAATTGTTGGGCATACCAAGGGGTCATATCATGAAGCTTAATAAAACTTTAGGATTTAATTTTTTAGAGGCTATCTCAAATGGAATGAAAGAAAATACTAATTACCCCAGTGCGAGTATTCAAGAGCCTGGAGGCTATTTCTGTATCACCGTTATAGCGGGTAAAAAAGAAAATGAAGAGTTTGAATCATTAATCAAGATCTTTCCTGAATTATGTGCAAAGTATGGCATCCGATTGTTGCCTAGCCATAATGAATATACGAGGAAAAGAGTGCCACAAGGTGCCACTGACCTAATTAAATATGAATTTTTCATTAGTCCAAATGATCTTGATAGAATTTTGATGAATGAAAGTGACTACTATAGAGGGTATCGTTCTCAGGGGTCAGTTTTGCGTTTAGCTTATCCATTGCACGAGGCTTTTAAAAGAGACACTATCTGTTTATTTCCTGTATTGGAAATGGATTCGAATCAAATAATGCTGCGTATAGCGGGTTGCAATGCTAGTGAAACCATAACTACTCAATTAGCTTATTATTTTACTAAGTATCTTTCTTTTGAGGTGGGCTCGGCTGAACTCTATGGCCATCATATAGCTCCTATTGTAGAGGAAAAAATAGGGCTGTATGCTAGCGATTTTTTAGAGGTAGCTCTTGAAACTATAGGGATAAAAACTCAATTGAATCATCAATCTGAGGAGGGATTTACTGTATTTTCTTTAGAGGGGGAAGCCCGTGAATTCCTTGTTGAGATAGATTCCGAAGCCAGAACTATTTATCGTTTATTAAGCGCTGTAACTCCTGATGAACTACCTAATCTAAAATCGATAGAAGTTCCCATAACCACATATCTTCAGGCTTTAGGTAGTAAACTTTCTACTAAAAGTAAGTCAATCAGAGAGGAATTAATAGAAATAGGGAACGAATTTAAATCTCTACAAGAGGAAGTGAATACTTTATTAAAAGAAGGTGAGTTAACTGACGACATCAAGGAAAAAACAAGTAATTTACATATGATTACACTATCTCACGGACGAAATTATGAGCAAATTACCAAGTATTGTAACGGAATGAGCACCATTCTAGAAATACTGGACCGCATCAATAGTGAGAAAATAACAAAACAAACGACTGAGAATCAAACAAAAGTATTTGCAGCGTTACCGTTAGCCCCCACATTTTATCAGGCTCCAGAAGAGAAAGAATTAAAGGATGAAAGCTCCCCTGAGATAAGTCCTAGAAACAATTGAGATGGCAGCGGCATTCCAATTGGGCGCTTATTGTGTCCCAACTACAAATCTATTTTGAAGACAGACTAACTTTAGGACTTAGATAAGCAATGAGGTGACACAGTTAAATGAACACTCTCCAAAGATACCGCGAGGGACAGGAAGATCAGCTGGGCGCCCTGGGTCTAGTAACTAATGCTGTTGTACTCTGGAATACTATTTATATGAACGCTGCAAGAAATCATTTAGAACAAAAATCTATTGTTAT
>NZ_LN901318.1 GCF_001465875.1 Legionella saoudiensis
TTAGATAAATGAGAGCATTTGTTAGATTTCTAAGAGATCTCCCTTAAACACAAGAACAGTTCAGGTTCTGGGGGATTCTTAAGTGTACGCGCCGCGTACACTTAATTCCTGATTCCAAACAAGCCTCTAATCATCATTAAATTAGATCTTATTTAGTTATTGGTTTGGATAAATAGGAGCAACTGTTGGATTACTAAGAAATATGCCTTAAGCACAAGCACACTTCAGGTTCTGGAGGGGCTTAAGTGTACGCGGCGCGTACACTACACATTATTTTCCAAATAAGCTCCTAAATAATCAGTTAATGTATTTAAATCGGTCTTTTTAAGGACTGATTTTGATAAAGAAATTCGACCTTCAGTTGTTATCCTAAAAAGAACCTCTCCTTTTTGCGATTCATAAACCCGTGTAGCACTTCTATTAGTTTTAGTATTAGATAAAGATTTATCTATTAGCTTTGATATGTTTTCTGCACCCATTCCGTCTTTAATCATAGGTGCTAATTTAATCACCACTTCGATATATGCATCACCTTTGAGACATATAGTTGATAAAAAAGCCGCCGTTCTTGGTTTAACCTTGCTCATATCCTCAACAGCAACCCAAACTTCCTTGGGGACTTTATTGAAAGCCATTAATTCACTCAACGAGGTTTTAGGCAAATTTAATCTACGTGCTAGTTCATTTTGAGAGATATTAAGATCCTTCATTAACTTTTCATATGCTACAGCTAATGAAAAAGGAGAAAGGCTTTTCTTTTTGTTTTCACTGCTTTGGATGATCATACACCCAACTTCGTCTTCATTTGTAAGTATCGCTTTTAATGTAACGCCAGCCAAAAGACAGGCTCTCCATCTTCTCTCTCCTGCTATAACCTCGTAGAGATAATCCAACGACTCTATTCTTCTTAGAATAACTGGTTGTAATTGCCCATTCATTTTTATATCGTCGGCTAACTCTTCAATATTCCCTAACTCAAATTTATTTCTATCAGCATACTTCCAATTACAGCATTTGGTAGGATCGACTTCCAAAATATCTTGCTTTGATTGATTATCTAATTCTATTTGCAGAGTGGCGATTTTATCTTTTAAAACCCTATTCTCTTCAATTTCTTTATTAGCAATGTTCTTCCAATCAGAAGTACTATCTTTAAGAATAGCGCCGAAAACGGCTTCCTTACGTTTATCAGTTTTCATAATTCAACCTTATGCTTTTAAGATAAAATCTATAACATTTAAATACTCGTCAGCAACTCCTGATTTCGGTTCATAATCAACTATAGATAGAGAAATAGCAGGGCTCTTGCATTCTTTGATTTTAACACTTTTTGATATAACTGTTGGGCAAAACTCGTTTGGGTAAACTTCTTTTAGACTATTAATAATTGCACTGTCGAATATAGACATTGGTTTCGACATAGCATTTCCCACAATAGCAGCAACTTTTAGATCATCTGCCACTTTTCTCATTTTCAGTATTTCTACCTTGTCAAAAACATCTTGCATTCCCCAACTATCATATAAATCAATTGTAAAAGGCATAACAATTTTTGTTGTGGCAGCTAAAATTGCATCAAACCAAGGAGAATCCGTTGGAATACCATCGCAAATAATTACATCATATTGGCTTTTATAAACTTGAATCTTTTCCTTTAATCTAAATAGCAAATCTTGAGGAGGGATAGCATCGAGAACCCCTCTTAATTCCTTACCAGTAGCAATAACATCAAGATTATCATTATATTTAAACGGCTCACCAATTTTTCCCATAAGTAAATCACTAGTTGATAATCCAATATTCGATGGTGATTTTACTAAAGATAAACTTAAATGGCCTTGAGGATCTAAATCGATAGCCAAAACCCGCTTTCTGTACGTGTTAGCAAGTATAAGAGCAAAGTTAAAAGCCTGTGTAGTTTTTCCTACACCGCCCTTATTAGTAATAATACTCCAAACTTCAGCGAATTTTAAAACAGTATCATTAACTTCAGAGCTCTTCCCATGTTGACTCCAAGATTCAAGAAGTCTTAACGCTTGAATAGGAGCTTTCGTATAGTATTTTTGCTCCTTTCCCATCATCCACTTTTTTATAGTATTAACAGAATAACCGGTAATTTCAGAAATATCAGAATGCTTCATTAGATGC
This sequence comes from Legionella saoudiensis, assembly GCF_001465875.1. Classification (GTDB taxonomy): domain Bacteria; phylum Pseudomonadota; class Gammaproteobacteria; order Legionellales; family Legionellaceae; genus Legionella; species Legionella saoudiensis. Next base: position 2,149 of record NZ_LN901318.1, read on the forward strand.
AGTTCTTTTATTTTTTTTATTCTGTCATTAGTATCCGTATCGTCTATCATCGCTGTCATATTCAGATCCTCATATTTTTTGGTCATTTTCAATCCATTTAGACATATTTAAGGCCTGTCTAAAGCCAAAAAAGGTTCTAACGAATGAACATAATAGTTCTTTTAAGGAACTGAATCAACGATATTGACATAGAAAGTTCTATTAAGATAATATCTAAGCTAGAAAAAGAAAAATGTTACTTGGGAAATTAGATAAGAAAAAAACAAAGAATTATGAGAAAAAGTTACGGAGAGCGCCAACTCCCCATAACTTTAAAATTTATTTAGCTTGGAACGAAGCCAAACACCAAAAATTTAAAAAGGAATTCGAAGTTCCATCGAAATTTTTGGATCCATCCATTTATTATTTTAGCTTCGTTCCCCAAAAAAAACAATAAGATAAGGATATTATCTATGGGGAACCTTTGTTCTATTTTTCATACGAGATTCAAAAATCTCATAAAGATCATTCCGTGTGCGCGAAAAGCGCAATTGATGGATTACATTCTTCTAGGCTGGCAAAAAAGTACATATACACTCAAGAATTCGGACAAAAAGTGGTTTATGAAACCTCATGACGAAATTGTTGAAGAAACTCAAATAAAACTCAGTACCCTAAGAGAATACCTAAAAGAATTCGAAAAAGAGGGGTTTATAGAGCGACGTCAAGCCCGATACAATAGAAAAAACAGTAACGGTGAATATTATGTAACGATGGGTGGTTATATCCATATAACAGATAAGTTTATTGATTTAATCAAAGCCGATCCAATAAACAGCCCCAAAACATCTCAAGATCGCCAAGTAAAAAACGTTAAATCACAAATGCAAAGGGATGATAAAAAACCAAATAGTACAGATTTTGATAATAAACAGATAATTGATTCTCTTAAAACTGGAGAATCATATATAAGAGATCTTCGTAATACTTTTAATAATAATATTAAGTTTAAAAAACTTTTTCTTTCTGTGGAAAACTCGACTTTAGAAAAACTGATTAGTCAGTACGAGTCAATTCAAAATTATGTAGATACAGAAATCAAAGAAGAAATACCGGATGAAATAAGGAAAACGCTTTTAGGAACCTTTTTTAATTTAACATTCGAGCATAAAAAGCAGCTTTCGTCTCCGCAACAAGTTGCTGCGGAATATTTGTTCTCATTAATCAATACAACATATTGCTTGCCCCAGGTAAATGACTTTAAACATCGGAATAATATTCTTGCTAAAAAATTACGTTCTAATCAGTGGAAAACTCCAAAAGGGTTTTATACGCATTTTTATCTTGGCCAAAACTTTAAAGACAAACAACAAATGCGAGATAAGAAATGGCAAGAACAAAAAGAGCGAGAAATGAATCCATCTAATGACCTTAATTTGACGAAAAAAAATAAGAAGTTAATGCATATTGAAGCGCAAATCGTGGAAAAAGGCGCTTTGATAGAAACGCTTACAGAGAGTATTTATCAGCAAACAGATGAAGATCATACGTTGTTTATTCGACAACAAATTGTAACGTTGAAACAGGAGTTAAGCGTTTTATACGATGAGCAATGGATTATTGAAAAAGAGCTGGAAAACGAAGAAAACACAATGAAATGCTGCGCGTGATCTTTAATTAAGCATATTGTGTAATTTGTTCTATAATTTTCTAAGAAGGAACTTATGGAACATACAGATGGCAGTCTCTAGAGTACAGACGGAACAACAAAAAGAGGTGCACTATTTTGGTGAGCCTTTGTCTTTAAATGAACTTGAGCGTAGACCTCATCTGCATTTTCTGGCTTCGTCAATTAGAGAAACGCTTCATGCGAACAAAACAGAACGAGATAAAGAGTTTCTAAGAAAAGTTGCCTATGAAGCTTTTGTGGAATTATGCAACAGAGATATTTTCTTTTTTCTCAAAATCACCCAGCAATATTATTTGCTCAGTAAGTTATTTGAGGAGGTGTTGGGAACAAAAGAAAAATGGGCGCAGTTTGTTGATGAGTTGAAGCACCACTATCATCAACAACAAATGAATCAAGAGGGGCAGTTTATTTCCAAAAACCCTGTAGTAGACAGGCCTCTTCCATCTGTTTTATACGTTCCTCCGTCTGCATTTTCATGGAATGAACCTGATCCAAGCTGGTCTAATTTCCAAAAATGGCAACATTATGAAAATGAATTAAAACGTATAACAAATAATTATCATCAGCAAAAAGCAGCTATTTATCAAGAAGCTGTTGAAGACGATATTAAGCTTGTTGATAATGTGTTCGCTAAATTGAAAAAGGGTAGTCCCGAACATAATGATGTTAAAGCATTAAAAGACGAATTTAATATTAGAGTGAAAGAGCTCAAATCTCGAAATTTATATCATGCAAACGGAGGCCTAGACTCGGTCGCCGTTGAGCAGTATGAGCGCGATTGGGTGCGCATGCATAATGACATGAGTGAAGGGCTTAAAAAATGCTGTAAAAAACATCCGCACAGTACAGAACTACAAGAGGCGTATGTTGAGCACCAAGCTCGACATCAGGGTTTAAAATCGAAAGTAAATAAGCTTGATGCTGAGTTCGAACAAGCACGATCTGAATTAAGTGAAAAACTCAAAGAATGCAGAACAGCATGTAAAGATGAGGTTGATGAACAACTTAAAGAAATCGTCCAGGTAATAGACGAGACTGATTTGTCAGGGCTATCTGATTCTGAAAAAAATAACTTATTTCAACTGAGAAATGCTATTAATGTTCATCGAAAGCAGTTGGCTTCAGCGACTAGCTCAGAACAATGCAACACGATACTTAGTCGTATCTCAGATCAACTTAAAGAGAACGTTCCCTTTTTACCAGACTCATTAAAAGATAAAGTCCAACCCCTTGCGGCTCAATTAGAGGGGCTTACAGTCCTGGATGATTCAACTGTAGCGAAGCAGGCATCTCATACCGAAGCATCTGATTTGCAACACTCTTCTTTTACTCTTAATACATCAGAACACGAAGCGAATGAAGTTGTTATTGATGAGGTTGATTTAGGACTGGATGAAGTAATCAAGAGCAATGAAGAGGTGGAAGAATTACCTCAGGAAAACCCGTCTGATCGACATTTGACAAATGACAATGAAAAAATGCGCCTGTTTAAAGACCTTAAAGCGCAAAACATGGAACAACGTGAACAACTCAATGGAGAGGCAAACCCTATAAAGAAGGATAATAATCCACTAAGTGAGTTGTTTGCTTTAATTAACGAGAAAATTAAAATTAGTGAAAATACAAATTCTTCCGAAGCCATCGTAAACACGCGCGATGACATCAAAGAACTCATTAATGAAATTTCCAATAATCCCGAAAAAGCCCAGGAAAAGATGGATGAGCTGTACGATAAAATTAGTGCGTCTCAAGGTGTATTTCCTAAAGTACAACCGGTACTTGATGAGTTAGATGCAGCTCGAGACGCATTAGAGGACTATTTAGCCAATAAGGAAGAGGAATCGGTTACAATATCACCAAAATGAAAAAATATTCAATTTTAGGGATAAATTAGTATATACTGCGCAAAATTTGAGATTATTAACGTTTTATTAAGGAGCGACAATGCCTACTCCCGCTGATGTGTTCAAAGCCTATGATGATAAAAAATATGAGGAAGTCATCGAATTATTAAAAAAAGATTCAACGCTGGTCAATGCGTATTCTGAAAAGTACCAATCTTCTTTATTCCAGCTTAGCTTGTTGAGAGGGGCGGTTGAAGAAGATTCTCAAGCACTGCTTAAGAGCCTGGTGACCCATCCACAGTTGGATTTTTCTCTTAAAAGTAGTGATGGCGTAGCGTTAATTACCAATAGCGATGCTCTTATTAGTTCGGAGCGAATTGATTTGCTTAAAGCAGCATTAAAAGATCCAATGAACATTAATCCGACCCTCATCGAAGGGGATGGACAATTAACGTACCAACTCGCAGTTGACCAGTTGAAGTTAACACAGGAAAATCTTGCCCGCTTGGAGCGCAGACGGCCTGATTCAAGTGCGTGTATCAGGTCAAGGGAAGCGGTTGCCACCTTTACGGAGGTGGTTTCTTTGGTGCGTGATGCAACGATACTCCATGCTTTAGCACAGGATGATGTGACCTTATTGAATAAACTGGAACTCGTAGGAGGGGAGCCTACTGCCAGCATGGGCGCGTTGGGCGGTGAAAAACCACTTAATTTTTTAGTTACACGAGATAAAACGAATATTAGAGGCTGGCTTAAAGAGCGTTCAGAAGCTAATGATCAAAGGATGAGGAATAATCCAAACTCGTTTTATAATCGTGGACTGAAGGCCTCCCAATTAGAAAATAAACTAGCGCTTCTTGAGAAAGACTACTTAGAGAAAAAAGTAGGTGTGATTAAAGAAGGGATTGAGAACGAATCCCAAACACTTGCATCTCTGAATAGTCAAGGAACCTCAATTAGGAAATAAGTGCGAAACCCACTTTTTTAGTCTCTCAAAAAGCTTTTAAGAAGCCCTTTCTTAAAGGCTTTTTGTGCATTATTCCGTGCTGGCGGTATCTTTTGTGTGAAAAAAATTCGTTTGTTGCGCATGGTGTTGGTCAATGGGTCTAAACTATAAGGAGTTAGGGACAATCTAATGGATTATTATGATGTTTTTAAACGAATTACAGCGTCGAAGACACTCTCAAGCCGGATTAATCCCCCAAAAAATATGGAAACGTTATTTTAAACAGCAATTAACTCGAAGTGAAATTCAGTTAATGACAACGATGCCTCAACGCATTCATTTTCATTCGATGAAATGGCGCAAAAAGACGGTTTATTTATGTTTGTTATCTGCCTACCCCAAAATTGAACCCTCGGTGTTTTTCAACATCGTTGAATGGAATCATGAAAGTATTCTTTTCGCGTTGAAGGCTATCTGTTTAATGAATCGCCTGGATCTTTTGAGCTACTTTGCGACTCATCATCCTGATGAATTCCAGAATCAGATGGAGTGTGATCATTTTAGTCTTGTGCGTGAAGCAGTATCTGAGTATTCATTAAAAATTATTTGTTCTCTCTTTACCCTATTTAAAGGGGATGTGGAGCCTATATTACAAGCGCATGGATATCAGGTATTTGTTTTATGTGGTTGGCGTTCCGAATTTAAAATAAGATTGTTTGATTTTTTATTGGCTTTAAAACCGATTGAATTCAGTAAGATTCCTATAAAAAATAGGTTTTGGATTTTTAATCGAGCACTCATTAATAACAATGAGCCATTAGTTCATAGAATACTGGCTTTATGGCCTCAAGGGGCGGAGCTTTTGTTACGTAAGTCTAATTATGAAGCTTATATGAACGTGGTTACATCCAAAAATCTTACGCTGTTACGTTATTTATTTTCTCTAAATTATTGTTCCAAGGATGAAGTAGTTCGCCATAATAATCATGCAATCATTCATCATGCAGTGAAAAAAGGTAATCTACGAATTGTAAATGAGTTATGTGAGCATTTGAGCCGCGAGGAGATGGAGCGCCTTATTCGAGAAAATGAGTACGAAATAGTGTTTTTGGCTGCAAGTTACGGTCGTGTGCGGATTTTTAATCAATTTTTTAAACATATTTCCAAGCAAGAAAATCCAAAAATTGAAGCCCGATTATTTAAGACATTTATCAGTGCTGCTTCTAAGGGAAAAGTCCCCATGCTGGTCCGATTAATGTCCTGTTTTCCCTCGCATTGTGAGGCGATGAATGCTGCAGAAGATTATGCGGCATTTAGAAAAGCAGCACAGCACGGGCAGTTACCCGTTCTTGAATTTTTATCGAATAAATTTCCGCAAAAAACTCATGAGATGATACGAAGTGATAATTTTTATGCGTTTCGAAATGTGCCATTTTTGGGGGCTCGGTCAGTAGTTAAGTTTTTAGTACGCAGTTATCCTCAAATAACTCCGTGGATGATTGCCGCCAATGAGTTTGAAGTGTTAATTAATGCGTGCCATTCGCAAGATGTTACCCTGGTAAAATGGTTGGCTTCGCAAATACCTGGTCGTTCCAATCGATGGGTTTTCGCCCACGAGGGAATGCCTTTGTTACATGCCTTGGCGCGTGCCAATTTTCCCTTAATCAAGTTTTTAATGACTTTATTAGGAGATGATGTAAGTGATTTTCTAATGGGGATCACTCCGAATAAATTAGTTTCAAATATTACAGATGTCCGTGTTTTAAAATACATTATATCGGTTTGTCCTGAACTTAAAGACAGGCTTGTTTTTTCTTCTGAATATAATTTATTTGAACATGCAATTAGATCTTTATATATGGGTATTGTGGAGTATATAGTTCACGAGTACGCGGATCAGTTATGGGATATAATCGAAACCAAAAAATACAGCATTGTATTTTCCCTCATCAAATACAATAAAGATGCTTCGGTGGTGCGTTTATTTAGTAAAGTCATCCCTCATTTCAACAGGATAATATGTTTTACTGATATGTTAGCTGATGTGGCCTTATATTCCGAGAATCCTACCTTTTTTAATTATTTGATTAATGGACTTTCGCTTCAACAAATTCACGAGTTGTTATTGGATCAAGATTTTATGATTTTTCGAGCGGCAATTAAAAATGGAAATCTCGATATAATTAGACGCATCGATCAGTTGACCCCGATGACACCTCAGGAACTCATTGAGGGCGATGCCACGCTAATCCATGCGGCGATAGCGAACAAAAATCTTGAATTATTGGAGTTTTTATTAAGCCGTTGTCATGCTCAAGAAACAAAAACAATTTTTCATAAGTCCAAAAAAAGAAATGCTCGGTTTTTGCTTCGGATAAGACGGATGGAAATTGAAGAGGCATCAATTATTTTTAATGCGGAGTCGTTATTTCTTGATCCCGCTCAATTAACCATCAAAGAAAAACTTAATTTGGTGTTCAGTAGTATTGTCATGGGTTATGTGTTCATTGCAAAAACCATGGCGTATCAACTATTCGGTAATAAATATTTTTATTGCAAGATGCTCTTGGAGCTTGCTCAATCAAAGCCCAATGCCTCAGTGCTCCTTCCATGTCTTGTGGATTTTTTAAGAACTCGCATCGGTCTATCAGAGGAGCAACTTCAATGTTACCTAACTCAACAAAGCTTTGTTGTGTCTCGTGATAGGGGTTTAAAACGATTGGCCCGTTAGAGCCTTAGTTTTTCTTCAATGGATGAAATGGAACATGCAATTGAATCAATAAATGAATTAAATTCTTCGACCAACTCAATTAACTGTTGCTTTGCTTTGGTTTCACAGACCGCATTCTTATTTTGAATCAACCCTTCGAGGGTCGGATTTAAAAAGAACAGCATGTTTTTGGGACAAGGAAGGATAGAAGTATCTTGTAGAAACAAATTATTTTGCAACATACTGTACTCAATCCTATCTGGGTTAACGCATTCTTTCGAATATAGGCGGTGAGTTAATAGTTCCAGAAAGGCTTCAGAGTGCTCTAAATCAATTTTTTTTACGGCTTCAACTAATGAGGCAGCTTGCTCTTGAGTATAACTGTAGTGAAATCCCAACAACATCACCACCGCATTTTTGAGATCGCCATCTTGAATCAAGCCGATTACTTTCTTATGAATATCGGCTGTGAGCTTTTTCTCTACGGCATCACTCATTTTGAAAGGAGCATGATGAATATGAAACTTTTTTAATTTTGCACTGTAGTTTGATTTGGCTTTGTCCAATAATTGAAGCATTTTATCAAAGTGTTGCTGTTGCTCCGTAGTAATCCGGTACAAAATTGGTTTGGTCATTGCTAAAAGAGATTGGGTATCTTCTAATAGATTCATATCTCGGTGAACTGCATTAACAAAAAATTCCAACGTTTCTCTTAATTGTTTTTTACCTGTAGAGCCGATTTGATGGGAATTGAGAAGATTTTGAGTTCGTTTAATGTGGTCAAATAAGTTTTGCCCAATGGCGTGGTTTAGTTGTTCATGAACTTGTTGGACATTAGGCATGGGCAATTCAACATGAGGTGATATTTGTATGTTGGGTGTTTTTTTTTCTTTTACTTCACCAAAAACATCATTCCAATTCATACTCATTAATTTCTCCTAACGTATTGAATTAACAATTGATTAAATAATCACGAAACTTATAGCTCGCGACATAAGAGATGCTGTGATTATTATCTTTTTCCAGTGTGTATACGTGAGTCATTTTTTTTAGATAAGAGGTGGTTACTAAAGCAAATTGCTCCTCGCAGACCATCAATTCATTCATTTTTGAATCATGTTTTAAGCGGATGAATTGTTCTTTCATTCGATTGCTGTAATCAAAGGCTGTGCGAATGAGATCCATGCTTCCTTGTTCTTGGTTGTTACTACACATCACTAATTCTTTGCAAAGCAATTCTTTTGATGTGTTCAGTGCCTTAAGTGCTGGACTTGTAGAATTTTTAGGTTGGAGTATGGAGTCCATTTGGTTAAAAATGGTGTTGATTTCTGCCATTAGAGTGTCAATGAGCGATTGCTTTTGGTTTTTAATCTTTTGTTCTTGTATGGGTGTAAGCTGAGATAATATGTTTATTAGAAATGTGAAGTATTGTTCTGATGGAAGCGCTGAATCATTTTGTGTTGCGTATCCATTTTGAATTAAACCTAAATACCCCCGCAGCATTAAACTTATGTTTCCAATTTCATCTGCTGAAAGCACATTTATGGTGTTTGATTCCAGTTTTTGTTTAATAGGATAAATGATTTCTGAGAAGTTCTGGGTGAGCATAAACTTTCGTCCAATGAAATTTATACGTTAATTATAGACATTTATTTGAACAAAGTGCTTTAAAGATAATTATTTTTGTTTTTAACAACTAAAGTGAATTGATGAAAAGTCCTTTTTAGGTGTTTATTTAAATAACGTCTATTGTTTGATATCTGGAATCAGGAGTTTGCACCTACGGCATGGGACTAGATAAGTAAAGGATAAGTGACAATCTATTGAGCATTTAAGTGGATTTAGCTAAACTCAGCAGGATGGAAATTAATTACAAGCGAGAACTAAAATGGAAATAACTAAAGTAGCTTTTGAAGAAAAGCTCATTATCATTAAAAATAATCAGTGCATAGAACTTGTACCGTTTATCACCCAAGAACATGGAAATATTAAATTTGGCATCACTGCCCCCAAGGGCGTAAGTGTTGATCGTGAAGAAATCTATCTTTTAAAACAACAAAAACGCCGTCAAAAAGAGGCCGCTGAAGTAGACTGATTTTGGAGCATGTGGTTCCAGCTTTCATGTCGAAGTCGGATTTGATCCGCGATAGGCAATGATGTAAATGCAACACACACCTCACCTTGGCGTATAGAGAGGATAGTAATGCTCCCTAAACGGCTGTCTTGATTGAGATGCCGTTGAGTCAGTTTTTTAAAGAAATGGTGTTTTACAGACTGTACGAAATTGGAATCTTATTATTACTTGTTTTCTTGAGAAAGAACAGGTTGTACTGATTCTCCATTAATGTGTCAATTTATTCCATTCCTCTTAAGTCGTTTTCATAGGCGTTTCTACAAGACTACCCACAGGCTTGTTTGGTAACAGGGCTACATTGCTGTAGCCCCGTCCCATGAGAACGGAGCGTGCGATTTTCACCGCACTCCGCTCAAGCCTTTTCAAAGCCAACTCCGGTTGACCCAGCTGTTTGTTTTCATTTGGTGGTCTTACGCTATTGATAAGCGCACCCCGACTCTCGACTCTGCTCTATCCTTGCTGGAAAGCGTTGGCGTTTATTAAAGTACTCTGTAAAACGCGGATCGTATGGTGTTGCCTCTGATCTTATCTTTGCGTGCCGTTTGATGGCGATGGAACTTGCTGTAAATAAATCTACATAAGATCTCTTGCCATCTTTTAATGTTTTAGTCGTGAAAATCCAGTTTCTTAACCCTTGGCTTCGAAAGTACTTCCTTTTTATCCAATAAGCACCTTTCCCTGGGTGTCTGCGGCAGGCCCAACTCCACAACGCTTTGTAGATAAAATGATCAATGTAACTATACGTCTCTTTTGCGCAGTAAAACCGAAAATAATTCGCCCATCCTCGGATTATAGGATTTAGTAGGTGAATTAGATTTTCCGTTTTCGCCGTAGGATTTGCCTTTATTATTTCTCTAATGTTCATTAAGAAGCGGTTGACGCTCTTTTTCGAAGGTTTGGATATGTACTTACCCTTATATTTCCGAACATTAACACCGAGAAAATCAAATCCATCATCAACATGTGTGATCTTAGTTTTCTCCTGTGAGAGCTCCAGACCACGTTCACACAGAAATAGTTCTACCACCGGTCTGACTTTCATTTCCAATACATCTTTTGATTTACCCGTTATGATAAAGTCGTCTGCATAGATACTGAGATATACTTTATCTTTGCGTTTAGAGACAGAGTTGTGCACAGCCTGTTCTAATCCGCTGAGAGTCAGCACTAGAAGTGTTGGTGATGCTAAGCCGCCTTGTGGCGTACCAGATACCGTTTGATGAAATACGCCTTGATCGATGTATCCTGCTGATAGCCATTTATTCAAAATTTCTTTATCCATCGGGATATTTTCCCGTAGCCAATCGTGGGAAATTTTGTCGAAACATGATTTGATATCCGCCTCAAAAATCCATTGAGCCGAGCTTTTCCTTGCTAGCGCATTGAAGCAAGCTCCCAGTGCGTCTGCCGGGGAACGCTTAGGGCGAAACCCGTAGCTGTTTTTATCCGCGTAAAATTCCGCTATTGGATCCAGTGCTAGCAGGTATAGAGCCTGCATTGCTCTGCATTTCATAGTAGGGATTGAGAGCGGCCTTAGGCGTCCGTCCATTTTGGGGATATAAATACGTTTGAGCGGTTGGGTGTTGTATCCCTTCCGTTTCAATGACTGAGCAGCTTCCAGCTTTTGTTGTGGTGTTTTCCAAATGATTTTATCAACACCGGGGGTTTTCCCCCCTTTGTTTTGTACAACCCGTTTCACTGCCAGCATTTTGGCGTGAAAAGAGTGCGTTAGTAGCCATTGCAACGCTTTGACCTTGCCTTGACGACCTTCGCTGACAGCTTTCGCGATACGCATTTGCAGTCGATATACTTCAGCTTCTATGTTCTTCCAATTGATGGAGTTCCATTTGTCTGAAGCGGAGGACGCACCAGTCAGTGATTTTATCACTGCCGTCATTTGCTTCTCCTCATGCTATTGATTCTCCGAATTATCTCGCGCTTAAAGACCAGTCAGCTGTGGGCTCACTTTCGTGCCAGATTATGTTTCAATCTGTATCCTCACCATTACAGCAAGGCATTCGCTTATGCCAACCTCCTACTCCCACACAGCCATCGGCACCTCTTGCGATGTGCTTTCCCAAAAGAGGGAGCTGTATGGGGTTACCACGTTCCACTAAATAAACCGATTGGGTTAGGTTCTTTCTATTCGCCGGCAGTCTTGTCATCCGTGAAAGCCAAAGTGGATAATTCGCTTTCTGGACTGCTGTACCTTTTGGTTAGAGCCTATCAGCACTTTTGGCTCCTCAAATTTTCACGACGTTTATACAAAAGTTCACATTACATTAACCATACCATTCATCCCTAGGCCCTCTCTGCTCTAGTGCTAGCAGATTCGATTGATCTTCACAGACTTCTCTACGGTTTCCCGCGGATCCATTGTCCCTAGAGCTTCAAACCACTGAATTACTCCAGTCGCATGTCTAGGTAGAGAACTACTGACGGAACAGTAGGTTGCATTCAGGTGGCTGCCTGATGCAACAGTTTATTTAGCGACCTCGTGTCGCACATCCACAAAAATTGTGGATAATTCTTCGGAGAGTATTTTTATTTTAAATGGCTGTAATAAAGGCGTGAGTTAGGACAAATTAAAAATTATTGAAGTTAAAAAAAGAGTACCGGCTTAGGGGAAAATTAAATTATCCACAATAAAATTGCTTTATAGTTCAATAAGCTAAGTCCTATTTATTAAAAATAAAATCAAATAAACGTTGGAAAAATTCATATTAATAGTCTACGCAAAAACACTCGGTCAGTTATGAACAAACGAGTGTATATAGTATTTATGATAATCGAACGCCTTTCTTTTGGGATTTATTCTAGTTTTATGAATGATATCTGTACTGCTTTAAATATTTTAAGAAATGTCTTACAGAAAAAAACGCTTATTTTATGCTTTATTTTTTTTAAAGAACGATATACTGCACGCGCCCGGCGCAGTGGTATCGATTGGTAAGAATGCGAGTCATTTAGGTGCTAGCTGTCTACTCGCATAATAGCCGCAGATTTCCTCTATGTTTCATCCTCGACGACCACAGTCGTTTTCCTCCAATTAATCAATAGCACCTTGAAATCAACCATGTATCCATTTTAACGAAGAAACACCTGGAGCTTCTTCGTGGACGGCACGCACTTTGGCCTATTGCTTTAAGTGTTGGATGCAGTACACTTCAACTCCTTGTTTTCAGGAGTTAGGGATGCGTTTTTTACTCTGTAGCTTGTTGTTTCTAAGTCATTTTTCATGGTCCGATTCCCCCAGTTCGTTTGCTCAGTCTAAAAAAATAGTGCAGCAATTATTTCAGAATCATCCGCAAACGATTTATTGTGGTTGTACTTATCAAGGTAAAACCGTGAATCTGGATTCGTGTGGTATGAGCGAGGCCAAGGAAAAGAAGCGGGCTAATCGTATCGAAATAGAGCACATGTATGCTGCGGAGCACTTCGGTCAGCAATTTACTTGCTGGCGTGAGCCATTGTGCAGGGATAAAAACGGTCGTCCTTTTAAAGGGCGTAAGTGCTGTCAGAAAATTGACGGGCGCTTTCGACATATTGAAGCAGAACTGTATAATCTTGGGCCTGAATCAGGCCTTATAAATCAAGCGCGTTCTAATTATCGATTTGGAGTGTTGCCCAATCAAGAAGGGTATTATGGCTGTTCGATTAAGATTGATAAGTCATCACGACGCGTAGAGCCCTCGGATGAGGCTAAGGGCGTTGTTGCACGTGCTTACCTTTTTATGTCGGAACATTACACGCTTTCATTAAGTAAACAACAAGAGCAATTATTTAGAGTATGGAATAAGCAGTTCCCGCCTTCCGCTTGGGAGCAAACTTGGGCTAATCAAGTTGCCCAGATTGAAGGATATGCTAATTCTTATATAACACAGTGGCCTCACGACTCGTTTAAGCAATAGGATAATTAAAACAGCAAAAGCCATTTAATGGATTTTTCTTTGAACCATATAATTAACATATACACAGACCGCACGAGCAAACATGTCTTGCATTTTTAATCTGTCGCCATCTTTGATTACAGGCCTAATATGGATATCACTTATGGTACACATAGCAATTTTTGGTGTATTGATTGTGGGGGATGTGAGTAAGTCTATACTGTAAATAATATTCTTCGTAAAGAGCGTCTATTTATGTGCGGGCGATTTGCCTTAATCGATACGGTTGAAGAAATTAAATTTCAATTTTCTGTCGAAAATGATTTTGAGCTAAAGCCAAGCTTTAATATTACTCCAAGTCATGACGTTGCTTGTGTCATTGAATCGGAGCCGCATCATCGTCAGTGTGTTTGTTTTCGTTGGGGTTTAATTCCTTCGTGGACTACCAAAGATACTAAAGTAGGACATTTAATTAATGCGCGGTGTGAAACGATATTTCAAAAGCCTGTTTTTAGTAACCCGCTTCAATCAAGGCGTTGCTTGATGCTCATGAGTGGATTTTTTGAGTGGCGGCAGGAGGCTTCTGGAAAACAGCCTTACTACATACACAAAGTGAATCATGAAATTCTTGCGGTGGCGGCGTTTTGGGAGTCTTGGAACAATGAGGATGAAGTCGTCCATTCTTGTTGTTTAGTTACGTGTGAAGCAAGCTCCTTTATGAAGCCGATTCATCATCGAATGCCCGTTTTACTGGATAAGCAGCAACAAGCAATTTGGCTTGATAATTCCCGATGCGACAAAGAGGAGCTTGCATCGCTTATGCATCCTTCGCAAGAAAATGATTTAATCACCTATCCAGTGACTAGGATGGTGAACCGGGCTGAATTTAATAACCCACTTGCAATCGAGCCTTATTTTGATCGAAGTTAAAAAAATAATTTTTTTAATATTCTCTTCAACTTAACTTTTCTATTGGACAAATCCATTAATGGGGGGATTTACAGAGTTGATTTTGCTGCCTATGATATTTGTAACAAAAATCAAAAAGAGCATATTATGTTTCTATGTGGTGGAAAAAAAGAAGGCGCAGTTCGTCTCATGGACGAGCCATCAACGGCAATTCGCATGGCGGTATCTCAAATTAAATCGGTGAAACAGTTTATTTCAAAAACACATCAGCTTCCCGCATTTTCAAGCAAAGTGCAAGCAGGATTTCCATCTCCGGCCGATGATTACATCGAAAGCTATCTTGATTTGAACACGAAATTTATTCACAACCCCTCAGCTACGTTTGTATTGCAAGCTACGGGTGAGTCGATGATTGATGTTGGAATTTTTCCGGGTACTTGGTTAATCGTAGATAAGAGTTTGGAGGCAACGGACGGAAAAATAGTTATTGCTGCAATCAATGGAGAGCTCACCGTGAAGCGCTTTTCATGCCGAGGAGGCATAGTACAGTTATTGCCCGCAAACCCTAAATATGCCCCAATCAATGTCACTGAGGAACAAGATATGGTAATTTGGGGTGTAGTGACCTGTGTAATTCAGGAGATGCGCTAGATGTATGCGCTCATTGATTGCAATAACTATTATGCAAGCTGTGAACGGTTATTTAGGCCCGACCTAAAAAACACACCAATTGTAATTTTATCGAACAATGATGGGGCAATAATTTCGCGCTCGAATGAAGCCAAAGCACTAGGCATAGCTATGGGCGAGCCGTATTTTAAAATCAAACAATTTTGCAAGCAACATGGGGTCAAAGCATTTTCTTCTAACTATACGTTGTACGGAAACATTAGTCAGCGGGTAATGAGTACTATTGAAGAAGCATGGCCGCATCTTGAAGTGTATTCCATTGACGAAGCGTTCATTGATTTAAGTACGATGTCAGAAGACCTGCATGAGTCCTTTTGTATTGCTTTACAAAAGAAAATTCTAAAACACACAGGAATTCCAACCTCAATTGGAATTGGAAAAACTAAAACCCTGGCAAAAGTGGCAAATCATCTATGTAAAAAAGTATTTAAAATCCCAGTGTTTAATATCACACACCAAATGGGCTTGTTAAATAGTATTGCGGTGGGCGATGTATGGGGGGTCGGGCGGCAGTGGGATAAAAAGTTATTTGCGCAAGGGATTCGAACGGCTCATGACTTAAGTGCGATGAATCCGCATTTATTAAAGAAACAATTTAATGTGGTGTTGATGCGTACCGCCATGGAGTTAAGTGGCACTCCTTGCGGAGGGTTAGAAGAGGCTGCTTTAAAACAAAGTATTATGTCCTCTAAATCGTTTGGTTCCATGCAAACCGAGTTTTCAGCTCTTGCGCAAGCAGTCAGTAGCCATTGCGCCCGTGCTGTGGAAAAAATGCGTCTTCAAGGACTGGTGGTGAAAAGCATGACTGTTTTTGTACATACCAATCGTTTTCGCCAAGACCTCGCACAGCATTTTCAATCGATGGAAGTTCGTCTCGTGAATCCAACAGATGATTTACGTTTAATCACTAAGTGGGCGAAGCGGTGTTTACGCCAGATTTATAAGTCGGGTTTCTACTATAAAAAGGTAGGGGTTTGTTTGCAGGACTTAATTCTTAAGGACCCATGCCAGATGGATTTATTTCATCAACCCAGTGAGGAGCAGTTAGAGCATACAGAAAAACTAATGGATGTATTTGATCGGATTAATCAAAAATACGGGCGCAGTACAATTCGCCTGGCCGCAGAAGGGTACTCCAAGCCTTGGGCTATGCGTTCAGAGTTAAAATCGCCTGCGTATACCTCGCGCTGGTCAGAGCTTCCGCAAGTGCGCGTTTATTAGTTCTCATCTTAAAATAAGAAATATCTTACAGTGTATTGCGTAGTAGGCTGCTGGCTAAAGTGTATCATTTTTCTATAATTGAAACGTTTGGCGCAGCTTCAATCGACAGGATGTCGGCCTTGAAATCTTATGGGTATCAAGGTGTATTGTAGCTGTGCACAAGCACGAAAATCGTATTAACCGCTCATCTGTTCCTAGTCGTTGCCTATTTAACTATCTACCTTCAGAGACGTTGTCTTTAACACGACCTATCGGCAGTCATCCTTTAACATAGTCTTATGATTTTTCATCGTTATTTTTTTAAAAGATCATGTTTTGAGCGAATCTCTTGGTGGTTTCTGAGCTGATGTCTTACAAATGAACATGATTGATTTTATTTAAGCACCTAGATAAAATCGCACCTGATTTTAGGAAACTAGTTTTAGTGAGCCACACAACCTTAAAAGGAATGTTATGCCAATACCCGTATTAGCTTTACCCCTTGCAGCTGCAGCTGCATCAAGCGGTGGTACATCCACCGGTGCTGCGATCTTAACTCTTCTGGGCTTAATTGGCTTGGGAGGTGGTGGTTATTGGTGGCGTCGGCAGAGTAGTTCTGAAACAGATCCCGAGCACGTTGACTCTCGGAATAAACAAGCCCATGTACTGCAAAAAGGTCGTGATGGGGTTCAGAATGATGTAGCAGAAGTTCAGGAAATTTCAAAAGAATTTACGGATTCAATTGACTCTGTCGAGCTTGTTGAGCAGCAAGATGCATCACGCCAACACGCTGATGAAACAAAGGCTATGGCTGAATTGCGGCGTTTATTAGAGATAAAAGATACAGCCCTTGAACACGCGCAAGTGGAAAATGAGCGGCTTGAACGTTTATTAATCGATAAGTTAAGTGAAGTGCAAGACCTTCAGAAAGTCATTGATGAACAAGAGGTGACCATTGACGGGTTAAGCAAAAGTGTTGAATACCAAACCGAAACAATTATTCAATTAGATAAGAGAGCAAAAGCGGCTTGGGAGATGGTACGTTTTTTCAAACAACATAAAGAGGCGCAACCCCCACAAGAACAGTTGCCTTCAATAGACAATCCCCAAGCAGCAATGTAGCGGGTTTTAAGGAGGATTTATGAGTCAACCTGAATTAAAGGAAATAGAAGATTACTGGTTTCTACTTCGATTTTTTTATCGGGCTTATAATTATGTAAGCACAGGAGTCACTTGGTTATTTGTGGAGCAATTTGAATTACCGAATGATGCATCCGGTGAGCTGATGCGCCGAACATTGGCTAAAAAGAGTTGGTTTGATGAGCTCAGTGCAAACTGGGTTGAAAAATCATTTTGGACTAAGCTGCAAGTTTTCCTTGGGAGTTCCTTGGCTTCAGGGGTTATGGGGCTTTTTGTTGGCGCATCGATGCTTCTATCAATAACCGCCTTGTTTGTTGCTGTTATTGTCCATGTGTTGCTTGTATCTCATGAGCATCATCGTCAGCAAACAGTACAATTAATGGCGCGAGAAACAATTGAATTAAATCAAGAATTAATAAAAGAACAACAGTCGGTAGCAACTCATGCGCAAGCAGTCAAGGACACAGCCCAGCTATTAACTCAAAAGAAAGAACGCCTTCAGGCTCATTTAGACCGCCTTGAAGAGACTGTAGCTGAAGTCACGGAATGCAAAAATAATCTTGAGATACGAGATGGGGAAATCTTTGAAGCAGAGCAGAGTTTAAGAAACTCAGAGCACGACAGTAAACTCATAGAAAAAGCAGAGGATTCGCGAAGAGTCACTGCAAGTTATCTCCAAAGACATAGTGTATTTATGGAGCAACAAAGAATAAGAGAGAAATCACATAGAGTTTCTTCGTCATTAAATATAGCTGAGCTGGATGCTGACTTGGAGGAAGGAATGGCATTGATGGCTGCGCTAAAACAAGGGATAAGAATATAAGTGGATTTAAATCTACCAAATCTTAACAAGTACAAAGACCCAAAAATGTTTTACTCTGTTAAACAGGAAATGCTTTCCATTGTATTGCTCATCGCAACGAGTTCATCTGTATATGCGTTACCCAGTGACTATCTACTGAATTCTATTCAAGTAAACTCACTACCCAACGCGAAGGTTAATTCGAGTTTTGCCACTATGGCAAAGTCTAGTGTAATTAATAAGACAAATCAGGTTATTACTCTAGATTATTCTATATGTGATTATTCTTCAGTTGTTGATGTTGCGTGCCGGCACTCATCAACTCAAATTTCGCCGTACGAAAGTTATGAGGTCTCTATTAAAGGGACTAGAGTGTCTAGTGGGGTGAAGTATTACCAGAAAATGTATATTTCACAGGTAAGCTCTTAAACAAATTATCAGTACTTTTTAATAGATCCCGTGGATGAAGCTCACTACACCCAATATAAAGAAAAGTTTCATTACGGGATATTTTATCCCACTTTTGAATGTAGTTTAACGGAGGTGGACTTTATAAGAATGGGACTATTCCTGTAAAAAAATAGCTGAACAGTTAGACCTATATCTTCGTTCCCTTAATGTTTCTATTGGCCCCTAAACCCATGAATAAAATAGTTTATCATTTATTTAAATATACAGTTCTACTGCTATTTTCTTTTAATTCTTTTGCCTTGGATAGTCTAACTAATATTCAATCGGGAATTTCCATTTATTCGGAATATTATCCTAATGCGCTAACTCAATTTAAGGGCACAATAATTTTTGAAAATGGCAGTGGAACTACGATAGATGAATGGAAAGAAAACAAAAAATTTTTTAATTGTGTCACACAACTTGGCTCTGTATTTTTGTATGATCGAAGTGGGCTTGGCGGGAGCTATCCTGATCTTAAGTTTTCAGCAACAAATCCACTTACAGCAAAGTTGGTTAGTAATAGGTTATTAAAACTTTTGAAAAAGTTAAATATGAAACCACCCTATTTAATTGTTGCTCATTCATATGGCGCTATGTATGCTGGATATTTTACCTTGAAAAATCCTACTGTTGTAAAAGGTTTGCTTCTAGTGGATCCGGTACCTAAAAATTTTAATTTTTCTACTAAATTAATACAGAAACACAAAAAAGGACTAGAAGAGGCAAAAATAAAATCTGCGAGTTACATTTATAAAAAGTATGGTGGTTCAGAGGCAGAAGTTGCCTATCAATTGTTAGGATTTAGTGAGTCAAAAAATTCAATTAAAAATTTGGGTGATATTAATAATATCATTCCTGTTGTAATTATTTCATCTACCGAAATGGAAAAGGAACATCCATTAAAAGAGGACTGGTATAAAAATCAAAAACAATGGCTTAATAAAAATAAACAAAGTCAAATATATTCCGTGTCGTCGAGTCATTTTGTTCAAATAGAACAGCCCCAACTGGTCTGTAACAAAATTAAAGATCTTTTAAAGGACTAATATCTTAACAAACACGGAACCAAATATTTTGGAACTAACACATTTGGGGGGCTTCCACACGACCCCTAATTAAGAATTTTTATCTGTGCTATGGCACTACATCGAATAGTGCCAATCTAAAGAAGGGTTGAGAATCATTCCATTACACATTGTTCGCCTTCGGTAATGCAATATTCTTTAAATAACTCAATTGCCTTCGAAGTGTATCCTTCAACCAACTCATGCATAAATTTTTCTGCAACGCTATCTTTCATGTTTGATGAAAAAACAAAGAAGTTTGCGCAATGGATACGATGTACAGCCGAGATTAAATACTCCATGCTTCGGTTTGTGCTCGCATAGGTATAAGGTTCTAAGAAGTAGGAAAAATTCGCAAAATTTAAATCTTTTTTATCAGTATAATTAGCCAAATAATTTGTATATTTGGAAGCATACTCTTCCCGGAAATCATAAGATTCCCTTAAATCAAAGAGATATCTTTTCGGTAGATAAAACAAAAAGCTCATGTTATTAAAAGCATCGCCTAAAGCGTTATAATATCTTGTATCCGTTACTTTTTTAAAATAGAAGGCGCGAGAAATATCATATTTTACCAGGGTGGCCAATGAAAGCATTAATTCAAAATCGGGATTGGGTTCTTGTATCAGTTCGTAGATTCTATATAAGCGCCAAATACTCGTTTTAGCATAACCGTCACAAGTAACCCTATTACACATATCAAATATTTTATTATGTGCGTAAATGGCCGTTTTAATGAATTTGTCTTTTTCAAAATCAGTTGGATGTGGAGGGTGAGAAGTAACGGGGTATTGCCCAATACTCTCAAGATAATATCCGGTATAGTCTGCACCAAAATTGATGTTTCCAAGTTTTTCCATAGAGCACCCAATCGGTTTATGATTGGAATAAAGCTTAGGAAAAAGAATTAGGTTCTTAAAGGTTGCTTCTAAAGGGTGGTTATCAAGAAACAGTTGATGGTTTTGTTCAATTTTTTTTATGAAAGGTTCCAAAGTTTGAAAACATCCTCGACGTTTTAATATAGAAGTGGTCTCTTGAATTTGCCATTTAAAATTTTGATCGATACGTTCCTTGCTGTAGAGCGAAAATGCCTCTGGGGCATGAGTGAATGATAATATAAGTAGTAAAACGAGTTTTTTAATCATATTTTCTTTCCATATTAGTGCGAGAAATTTTAATAAGCTGAAATAAAATTGTTTTGGACGTGTAATAACCCCAATTTGTTTAAACATTAACCTGTTTTGATATTGAGAAAATGTTTAATCCATTCTCAAACTGTATGCGATTAGGGTTTGGGATATCGAATGTGTCAACGATGGTTTGATTTTTTGCACTAAAAGCAATTTTACCACGTGAATGGAGTGCGCGATTAATGTTTTGGATAATGCTCTTAGAATCAATCTCGTCAAAAATAAGCCAAATGTTACGGCTGAGGGCAAAGTCTATAATTGAATTAAGCACAAATTTATTCCCGTCAGTATCTTTTTCTCCAGGGTAATAAGTAAAAAGTCCTTCATTATTTATGGAGTCAAGAGAATTAATAAAATCATTTAAAACGGGAATAATCAATGTTTGATATTCTTGAAATTCAAACCGAGGATCTTTGAATTCATGGGAAAGCCAAGGGTTAAATACCCGGTCCTTTGAATGGGGTTTATATTCTTTTTGACATCGCTCATCGCCAAAAAAACAAAATCGTTGATTCATCGCGCGAAGAGAGCGAATTAATTCATTTAAAAAAACAGTTTTTCCTGTTCTAGTATTACCACTCAAGATTAGACTTTCATCGTTGTTCGTGTACGTAGAGAGATTGTTTTGAATCATTTGAAGAAGATCTGCATATCCATGAATTTGGGTGTTCATTCTAAATTTCCATAATGAGAAAGACCTAAACTATGAATTATATCGTAATCATGTTTTGAAAACTATTCGTTCTTTGTATGTATTTGTTTTAGATGCATTCGATAAATCTGTTCGTTGTTATCAAATATTATTGATTCAAAATACCCAATATACATTATTACCGTTATTGTTAAATAAACAAGAACTAGAGCCCTTATGAAAAAAGAAGACATTAAACTGCCTTTTGGTTTGAATGAGCAAAATAATCTTGTTCATATAGCTGATGTAGAGCGTAGTTCAACGCACAGCTATTTTTGCCCATCCTGTAAATCGCCACTCACTCCGGCAAAAGGGCGTATAAAACAACACCATTTCAAACATGCGATGGGTAGTGAGTGCGGTGGCGGCTTAGAAAGTGCAATACATTTAGCCGCGAAGCAGCAGATAATGAAACACATGCACATTATGCTTCCTGAATATGTGTCTATTGCTCAGGCTACTGATTCAAAGGGAAAGAATCACCGGGAGCAACAAGAATACATCGGGCGGGAAGGGAAGATGATGTCTTTTCCTAATATAGAGGAAGAAAAAGTACTGCATGGAATGAAAGCTGATCTTCTCGCAACTAAAGGAGAGCATTTTCTTATTATTGAAATTTATTATCGACATCGAGTGGACGAACAAAAAATTGAGAAAATAAAGAAGGCCAACATCTCAGCTATAGAAATTAATTTATCGGATTTGCAACCTGATGAGGTAAAGGATATGGATTCGTTTTGGTTGTCTCTTAATAATTCTAAACGAATGCAATGGTTACATAATGCGAAGGCTCATGCTGAATTTCCAATGCTCGAAAAGAAACTACTCACTCGGATTGAGCAACAAGAGGAACAATATAAGTTAGAAATGGAACGAGATCAAAAAAAGGAAGATAAAGAAAGAGCCCAGCTTAGTGCGGCTGTCGATGAATTACTGCTTCTGCTTCGAAGTGAATCAAAAAGTACTCGATTACATGGGGAACTAGAACAGCACCCAGCTTGGAACCGTTATTGTCAATCTCTTGGGCTTTCAATTGATCAGTTACCAGATTACCTTAATTTAGCCGTGCCTTACGGCGACTGGATCTTTGGTTGTGATCGCCGAATTTGGCAGGCAGTAGTATATTGCACTTTCATATCTGGCAACAAGGATACTAGAAAAGGGTTTTCCATTCAGCGAGTAAATGCCTGGTTAATTAAAAGTGCTCAGTTAAAGATTCCATCTTGTGCAGAAACAGTAGCAAGATATGCTCGACGTTATCCTGAACTTATCCCCGTAGAATTGAAAAATAATGTCCCCTCTTCATGGGGAGCTCTACGTGCCTTTTTTAATAATTTGTGCAAGTTAGATTTAATTATGTACATTGACAGCGATTATCATTATCCAGGGAGCTGTTGGTATTCAATAGTAAGAATGAATTCCAAATGAATTAATAAACTCAAAGGATTTGGGACCTCTTATTTACAGGGGATATTTTCAAATAGAAGGGCTCTATTTTTTTTGTATAAAGTTAAAAACATAAAGACCCTCTTTCATTTTGATGTCTCGGTATTCAAATAGGCCCTGTATAAAACCTTGAAGAACATGGTCGGGCATCATCGATGCCCGAGGGTTATCCAAGTCAGTTCGCCAGCCCTTTATTTTGGATGGGGTGGCCGTAATGCCGCCGAGTTTGAATAGTTCAATGAGTAGGTCTTTATCTTTTCCCACTCCAGTTAAGTGGAGCATCTGACGAAAGAAATCATTGTTGGTCATTTTTTTCTTCTAATTTTTCTAGTGACAAATGTTCAAAATTACATCGAATGTCACACGCGTGACACTGATAAAATTCGGTTGATATGTCATCCTCATCATAGTTTCCTTCATTTCGCTCAAACTCTCTTTTCATGAAATCGTGAAGGATTTCATCAACGCAACCCTCAATACGAGCTTCTGTAAGGATTGTCTGCGGGTTACAAATGACATTATGGAAGTATTGGGCCATTTCTTTATTTAGATCGTTTGACAAAGAGGAGAAATATTGTTCTTTAGCTTGGGCAATGATGAGCTCAGGATTACATTCAGTCTCGGAGTTATTGACCATCTCAAATAAGGCGGCTTTGTTATAATCATGTCTATAGCTGCTCTCTACTAGAATATGGGCATCATTGGCGGAGAAAGCCACATAAAATTCATGATTGGTATCGTCAGTCACCTTTTCTACATGATTAATATATAATCCAATTTCTGCTGAAGCGGCAGCACATTCAATATCTTTAAAAGAATTAAAATAATCAGCGCACAGTTGTTCAAAAATACGGTGTTGTTCTTCTACCCAATTATTATTTTCAATGCCATTAATAAGATGAATAGAATCAGGTGTGTGAGGTAGTTGTAGATAGGCTTTTTTCCATAAATTTGATTTGTAGCTTTCAGTGTAAGAAAAGGTAATCGCTGACTTATCCAGTTCGAATGAAATATTATGAATGTCGAAGTGACTCATATGAATTCTCCTGTGCGGTGAATATCTTAGGGCAAACACTATGTGTTTATGCCCGATGTTTAACAGCTGCCTATTCGGCAGTAATGTTTTCAATGTAGTAAAAAAAACTAATGATGTCAATGTATAGTGCGTACTCTAGTTAAGGTGACTCTTTTTAAAGAGGACTCACATAGAATGCTGCTTTACCTGGCTTTTGATAGCCTTTAGAATTTTTGTTATTTAGTCAGGCCTAAATGATGTTTCACTCAATCTGGTTATGCTTACCAAATTTATAAGTGACAAATCGTAGAAGTTTTGGATTTCACGAAGAGCCTTAAGTCGAGCTCGCTAGAAGAGTGCCGGGAAAGGCAAATTTTTCACCTAGGCGAACATACACAGAAAATTGGATCTTATTACCCAATTCATCGGATGAAATAATCCTATCAGTTTGTTCTTTTGCAATTTGAATCACAAAGGGGGAATCCGTTTCGTCATCGAAAATAATCTCTAATCCGCCTGGTATTAATGAAATGGACACGGATTTAGTTGACCGCATTTCCGAAAGAAGATGTTTTTGATTATCGGGTATGAGTAAACGTGCACAGCCCGCATTCCACGAGAGATAAAACTCGCCTTCTTTAGCTGCCTGTGAATCAAAATAATCGGTTCTTTGTAAGATCACACCCGTATTTTCAAATGTATACACTGTTCTCGTTACCTCAAGTCGTTGCTCGATGCTGATGGGGTTATAACTAAGTGAGCGTAAAGGATAACTTATTTTAAGTAAAACTGAAATTTCTTGGAAGAGTTCTTGTAAAACTACTTGCTGCCTATTCGGCAGTAAATTAAGTAGTTTTACAAGAGTTATAAGTATAGAATGTCTTTCTCGCGGGAAAAGGAATAACGTTAAAAAACCTTGATTTCGGGTGTTTGCGCAAGTCCTTCGTTTGCAACAGAGACAACGGGGGCTTTTTCAGAAAACAAACCCAATCCTGTTTGTGAAGCAGAGTGTTGTAAGGTGGGGCGCGGTGGCGTTTCAGGCTCATCGAATCGCTCTACGACTGAATCTAACTTGTTGAAGAGTTGTCTTTGTTGATTTAATAAATTATGAAACTCGTTTGTTGCTTCTGTGTAGCGCTCTGTTGTTGCAGAAATGTGTGTAGTTGTTTGGGTTAGTACCTCGTTTAGGCTTTCAAAGCGCTGCTGATTATTCTCAATAAAGTCAGTAATCTTTTTCTCAAAGACCGCTCGTTGTTCTTCACTAAGTGTCATCATGCCGGTGAAGTTGCTTAAAGTTTTCTTGAGAATTTGTATTGTAGTTTGGTGCTTTACTCGTTCGGCCCCCATCTCTGATTCAACCTGGCCAATTCGCATAATTTGTTCTGTTAACTGAATTTTAGTGTGTTCGTACTCTTTACGTACCGATTCAAGCTGAGCGTTAATTTGTTCATATAAGTCTGAATGAAGTGCGGATGCAGCAATGAGTTGTGCCGCTTGGGTTTCTAAGTCGTGAACTAACTTTAGTTGTTGTTCTTCTGTTGTTTTTAATCTATTTATTGTTAATGAGAGCGTGGTGCGTTCCTCCTCTAACCGAGAAACATTCTCTGATAATTTCGTGTTTTCAGTATGTATTTTTTCTATTTCTTGTTTTAATTGTTCGTGTAATTCATGTGTTAGTTCAATGATTGAGGTTTGAAGCGTATTCAAATCTTTAACAATATCTTTGAATTTCTGAGTGTTTAATGAAGCTTGTTGATGATGTGAAGTAAGTAAATTATCTCCCACAATGTAAATTGCGGAAACAAATAAGCTAATAGTAAGTAAAACAGCAAACTGCATCAGAATACTAATGAGCAACGAGGGAACAATGATCGTAACGCCAAGGCCAATTCTCCACCAAAGGGGCTGATTCCCCCAATAAGTCGCCATTTGTGTAAGTTGGCTGTGATCTCGTGCAAAGGCATCAAGTGCATGGTCAAGGAGTTGCTGTAATTCCTTTAAGCGTTCGTGCGTTGTTTTAATTTGTTCAGCTTTCAAGGCGAGTGAATCAGTTGCAGAGGTTGTTTGAGGGGCGGTACGTGTCATAATCCTTTTCCTTGTTTGATGACATTAGATAAAACCATGCAAGGTAAAACCAGCGGTTGATGATTTAAAAACGCTCATTATACTGCGCAATAAATTACCAGTCATTAAAAATTTCACCAATGTAATGCTTCATGTGCGGGTTAAAATATAACCTATTGTTATATAATAATTAATAGAAGAATGCTCGCGAGAGTTACGTCACTAAGTCTTCTGAACAGGGCGCTTATTAGGCACAATTATTGATTAGGTTCGTTTCTTTTTGACTGCTTCTGGAGAACGGGAAGCGGTTTTCTTCTTCTTGCCCATACTTTCTTTAAGTAAAGCAATGAAGTCAACTACTGAATCGCGACTTTGAGTAGCTGCTTTGGAAACTTTTTTGCCTGATTTTTTAAGTTTCGCTGTTTCCTTATCTAACCATTTTTGCATCGTTTCGCGGTATTCATTATGGTATTTTTCAGGATACCAGGCGGTGGACATGTCTTTAATTAAGGCCTCTGCCATTTTAATTTCTTTGTCAGTAACTTTATAGACTTTTAGTTCTTCTCGGGGAACATTTACTTCTTCCTCTTCGCGGATTTCGTCTGCAAAATGGATTAAATATAAAAGTAATGCGTGATCGTGCGGAATAACAAGACTTAACGATTCTTTTGTCCGAATAATTACCTTGGCTACTCCTACTTTATTTGTATTTTTAAGGGCTTCTCTTATAAGAACATAAGTTTTTTTATTTTTACTTTCCGGTTGCAGGTAGTAGGGTTTTGAATAATAAAGGTTATCTATTTCTTTCAAATCAACAAACTCCTCGATATTTATTGATTGAAACACATCAGGACTTTCTTTTTGAAACGCCCCTTCATTCACAATGATGTAACTGCCTTTTTCATATTCCCAGCCTTTAACTATATTTTCCCAGGGAACTTCTTTCCCGGTGTCTTCATTAACACGTTGATACCTAACGCGAGAGTTTGTTGTTGAATCAAGGAGATGAAACTTTAGGTCATTATTTTCCTCTACAGATACTAAGGACACAGGGATAGATACCAGCCCAAATGAAATTTCGCCTTTCCAAATTGATTTAGCCATAATACCCTCTGTTGATGAGAATTTTGGTAAATACGCATTTTAGCGATTAAGCCATCGACTTAAGGCTTCTATAGTTTCTTCATTCACCTTAATGAGCTGCAGATAGAGCGGCTCCAATAATGAGCGGTGTCCTTCTTTATAATAGCGTTCAAGATACTGACACGCATAGCTCATTTTAAGGATGCCCAGATAATTTACTCCACCTTTGATTTTGTGTGCGAGCTCTTCAACTTTATGCCAATTTAAATGTTGGTACTCTAACTTCATTTGATGAATGTCTTTTTGTATTTCATCGGAGAGGTAGGTATTCAAGAGTGTTGCAAGTAAGTTTAGATCCGGAATATGCGTCAGAGCACGTTGTTCATCAAATAGAGCAAAAGCATCTAATTGAAAGAGCTCTTCTTCGGTTTTGGGTAAACCTGCTCCCAAAAATAGTGGTTTATCCAAACCCGGGTTATTTTTAGGTACTAACGACGCTGGATTTAGTACTCGATGGATGCATTGTTCTAAGCTGTTGATTGATGCAGGTTTACTTAATACATCGTTCATTCCAGCACGCTGACATTCTTCCCATGCAGTTTCTTTAGCATGGCCTGTTAGGCCTATGATGGGAGTGATGGATTGATTTAATACACGTTCCTTATTGCGAATTCGAGTGCTTAATTGTGTCCCAGAGATACCCGGTAAGCCAATATCCGTAATGATTAAATCCACCGGATTTGTTTGTAACAAAGTCCACGCGTCCTCTCCAGAGGTGGCAGAAATAAAGGAGTAACCTTCTTGGGAGAGCATCATTTCCAGAGTTTTCAAGGCAATGACATTATCTTCCACCAATAAAAGGTGGGCTTTTTTTGAGGCCGCTTTCGAAGGAGGGGAGGGTGAAGCTTGAACCTTGCTCAGGGCTGGGGCTTCACCTAAAGGACATTGCACGTCAAAATGAAAAGTGGTTCCTTCTCCTACCTTACTGGTCAAAGTGATATGTCCTCCTAATAAGGTGACATAAGATTGGGCAATGTGTAAGCCCAAGCCATGGCCGGTATAAATTTCTTTATACGAGGAGCTCACTTTAAAAAAGCGTTGGAATACTTGAGATTGCACCTCTTCCGGGATTCCAATTCCGGTATCGGACACCCCTAACTTTAAATGTACAGTCGATTCACCCAGGTGCAGGCATTCAATTGATAAGGTAATGCATCCAGACTGAGTAAATTTGATGGCGTTACCCAGAAGATTTAATAAAATTCGATGAATTTTATTGCGGTCGCTGCGTATATAACGTGGTACATTCGGTGCAATATGAGCCTTTAAAGCAAGGTGTTTTAACGAGGTAGCCGGTGTTTCCAAACGAATTAAATCGTCAATACACTGGTGCAGGTCAAACGATTCTGTTTTAACGTCGGTTTCTCGTAGATTTCCGGCACGCACATCATCTAAAATATCATTGAGCATATGCAATAGCTCTTTACCACTGTCATGGAGCATGTGGGCTTTATCTCTGTCCTCCTGGTTATTGAGGCTCTGCTCTAACAGTTCAGATAGACCAATAACCCCAGTCAAAGGTGTTCTGATGTCATGGCTTATGTTGGCAATGAATTCAGTTTTGGCTATGTTGGCTGCCTCAGCAAGTTCACGTGCTTGCTTCAAAGCGGTGATGTCTGTAGAAATACCCGCTACCCCTGTAACTTCACCTTGTTGATTGTATAAGGGGACTCTATTGGTTAAGAAATAAAAAGAAGAACCCTCTGGATTGGGAATCGGTGGATCTTCGCTGTCTAATATAGGCGTTCCCTTATTAATCACGGTTAAATCGTCATTTTTAAGTTTTTCTGCTAACCCTTCTGGCCACTGACAGAGTTGAGATAACTCTTCGTAGGATTTACCGATAAATTCTTCTTTGTTCATTTGAAGCATATTGAGCACGTTTTGATTACAACCTACCATAAGACACTCTTTATTCATCCAATACACATTACACGGCATGTTTTCAATGAGAGACTCTAAATTATGAATGGTTTCCTTGTCTTTGCTTTGAGTAAAATTGAGGGTTTGCACTAAATAGTACTTGGTATCTTCAAATTCGATCGTTTCAAAAGACCAGGTTAATTCGATGCCTTGGTAAATAAGTTTTTTACTTTGGGCGTTTTGAGCCTGATGAACAAAAGCCAGGAGTTTGGCATCTATTTGTTTTTGGGTACAAAAAGTCGAAAAATTGACTTCATGCACCTCATTATTGGCGCATTGAAATATTTGTTTTGCACTATCATTAATAAAAAGGATATTCAATTGCTCATCAAGGATGAAAAAAAGCTCACTTAACTTGGTGGCTAATACCTGCTCCATAAGATTGAAAAAGCCTTGTGATTTATAGTTTGTATTCATTACTAACAATATCCTTCACACATAGTGCTTGTTTATTGTGCATTCATGGGCATAATAGAGATCGTTTTGAGATTAATTATAGACTAAGAATAAAGAGGGGTGGGATATGAGCATAAGCTGTCTTCTTATGGGCGAGGATAGTTTGTTGATTCAGTGCGGTCAGTTCCTTTTAGATAAAGGCCACCACATAAAATGGGTAATTTCACCCGTTAAATCAATTCAGTATTGGTGTGAAGACAACAACATTGCGTGGTGTGTTTCATTTGATGAGCTTTTTCCTACGGACGATAATCGTGTTGATTACTTGTTTAGTATTGTTAACAGCACCATATTGACGCAAAAACAATTAGACATCGCACGGTTGGGCGCGATTAATTATCATGACTCTCTATTACCTTCCTATGCGGGTGTTAACGCCACAACCTGGTCTTTAATTAATGGCGAATCGACTCATGGAATCACCTGGCATGAGCTCAATGTTGAAATTGATGCAGGAAGCATCATCCATCAAAGTCGTGTTCCTATATTTAATGAGGATACGGCGCTTACACTTAATTTAAGATGTTTTGAAGCAGCAATTAATGGGTTTGAACAGGTGATTAAGGCCATTGAAACGTCCACCATCCAGAGACAAATCCAAGATATAAAACAGCGTAGTTACTATGGCGTAACACATGTTGTCCCTGATTTGGGGTTTATTAATTGGAATACTGCTCGTGCACGTGATATCGAGCGGACAAATCGCGCCTTGACCTTTGGCCATTACAATAACAATGTGGGGTTATTAAAATTATACTTAGGGCATAATGCGGTGGTTGTACGTGAGGTAAAGCCAGTTGAAGATGAGGAAATTGCACGCATCGGAGGCCAATTACTGGCTATTAAGCCGGAAGGATTATTGATTTCCACTCAATGTGGCTCTGTTTTGTTAAATGGTTTTTACACCCTATACGGTGTTCCATTATCAATGGATGAGCTAGTGCGTTGCGCTAACTTGCGAGTGAACTCCATGCTTCCTTGTTTTGATGGGGCGCTAATACAGCACTACCATCCTTTATATAAGAAGTGCTTAAAAGAAGAACCGTTTTGGCTCAAACAACTCCTAAGAGCAGAGGAGCATACTTTATTTTCAAAAATGGCTACGGATTCTAATAGTACATACAAACAATTGGGATCTGTTTGTAGCGATTCTTATGCAATGGAGAATGTTCGTTATCAGTTATTGGTTTGTGTTTTTATTTATTTGTATCGTTTGAACAATTATGAGCCGTTCACCGTTTTTTATAATGATGATGAACTCAACGAGCTCGGCTTATGTGGCGGAATTTTTTCTAGTTTACTACCTCTTACCTTTGAATCTGATCGTGAAATCACACCCCAACAGTTGATGCAGGAACTCACTGAGCAGATTAATGAGATTAAAACGCATGGAACTTACCTTACTGATATCTTCATGCGTCATCCTGACTTGGAAACCAAACAAATTGACTTTGTGATTACCTTGGGTCTTTCTAAAAAAGAACAGGACGTGCCTCCAAACTCACTGATTCATTTTGAAATTAACGAGCAAAATGAATTAGTAATTTATCATCGATTGAATAAAAAACATCAGGGCGGTGGTTTGTCTTCTATTTTAACGAATATGCCGCAGCATTTGGAAAATATTCTTCAATGGATGTATCAAAACTCCAATCAACCCATCCATAATATGTGCTTTTTAACGACTATGGAGCGTGAAAACCTTAATGATTGGGGGGTAGGGCAGAACGAAGAATTACCCTCAACGTCCATTACTCAACTATTTGAACACCAGGTCATTACCCATCCTGAGCGCATTGCGATTTATGAAAATAACTATGAATTTTCTTATCATCATTTATGGGAACAAAGTGAAAAAATAGCGTCTTTTATTAATACGCTTAATCTTCCTCAGCAGACCTTAATTGGGATATATATTCCGCGAAGTCATAACATGCTGGCTTTAATTTTGGGAATTCTTAAAGCGGGTTGTGTTTATGTTCCACTCGACCTTCGATACCCTCTGCTTAAAATAGAGATGATCATTAACGAGTCGAAGTTAACTCATTTAATGACTATAGAAAGCCAGATGCCTGCATTGATGAATCAATTTGGACAGAGCGTACATTTATACAATGCAGAAGAATTGTTGGCACGCAATGAGAATTCTTTGTCGCTTAATCAAGACCTCGAAAATCCATCGGTGAATAATCCACTGGCTTATATTATGTTTACCTCAGGAACAACAGGAACGCCTAAAGGTGTGATGGTGTCTCAAAAGAATGTAATCAATTATTGCCATTGGTTTACTCAAAGTAATGGATTTACAGCCGATTCGATTATCGATTTCTCTTCTTCCTTAGCCTTTGATTTATCTGTGCCTTGTACTTTAGCACCACTCTTGGTAGGCGGTGCATTGGCTATTTGTGATGAACAGCAAAAAATAAATCCTAAATTGTATTTGCAGCATCTGAAACGATACGCCATAACGCATACTGAGTTGACGCCAGGGTATTTGGAGTTATTGTTGCACTATCCTGAAGACATTAAACAGTTAGGTGATTTGCGCTATGTATTGCTTGGCGCGGATGTGGTGCATACAGAAGAGGTGACTCAATGGTTAGCCTTATGTCCCACCAGCACAATAGTTAATGAATATGGACCTACAGAAACTACCGTTTCTGCAACTTCTTATTGTGTGACGGAGCTCAATGATTTAACGGAGGCCAGTGTTCCTATTGGCCGACCGGCTTTCAATAGCACCTGCTATTTATTGGATAAATATTTTAATTTGTGTCCTATCGGAATGATGGGCGAATTATATATTGGCGGTGCTCAAGTCACAGAAGGATACCTTGGAAAGCCTGAATTAACCGAGCAAAAGTTTATTAAAATGAAGTTCAATGAATTTGAGGAGACTTTATATAAGACTGGAGATTTAGCCAGCTGGCTACCTAAAGGCCATTTACAGTTTTTTGGTAGAAACGACCATCAAGTTAAAATTCAGGGTTATCGCATTGAACTACCCGCTATAGAGTCAATCCTTATGAAACATGAGGCTATTTTTCAAGCGGTGGTCGTGATTCGAGAAGAGCGCCATAAAGAAAAGTATTTGAGAGCGTATATTGTTTCCGAAGACAAAAATATCAATACCCATCAAATCAAAGAGTTTCTGGCTTTGTATTTGCCTGCGTACATGCATCCAAAAGAGTTTTGTGTTGTTTCTTCTATTCCTTTAAAAGAAAATGAAAAAATAGATTTTGATACATTGGAACGGCAAGCCAGTATTTTGCTGGCGTATAATCCTGAATTATCAAATCAAGCACTCAATGATACCCAAAGAATTTGCCTTGAGATTTGGCAGAAAGCATTTTTGTCGCAAGTGATTCATCTTGAGGATAATTTTTTTGAACTCGGAGGCGATTCACTGTTAGCCTTACAAATCATTTCTGCCTTAAAAAGCCATTTTAAATTACCAATTCCCCTCTCTGTGCTGTTTGAGTACCCTGATATTATTTCGCTTGCTCATCAATTGGATTTATTGGTTGCGGAAGGTAGAAGTACGCACGCTCACGCTTCTTCAAGCGTCATTAAATTATCATCGGGGCCTCATAAGACGCCCTTATTTTTGGTTCATCCGGTAGGCGGCTCGGTCTTTTGGTATCAACAATTAGCTCAAAGATTAGATGGGAAATACACTATTTATGGGATAGAGGATCAGAGCATTAATGGTCATTTGCGCCGATTTGCATCAATTTCGGAGATGGCACAATTCTATTTGGAAGAAATCGATAAAGTATATCAAGGTGAGGAATATTGTTTAGGCGGTGCTTCATTTGGTGCAACTGTGGCAGTTGAGATGGCGAATCAGTTAATGCGGTCTAACAAGTCTGTTACATTTTTAGGACTGTTCGATGGATGGGCAAAATACCCAGATTCGCTAATCAAGTCGAATACGATGGGGCTATTGAGCAAAAATGAGGAGATAGGACAACAAACAAGCGAACATCTACAAGAACTAGAAGAGTATAGGAAAAAACTACTATTGGCATTTAAGCTTCCTACTATTCGTTCCGACATCACGTTATTTAAAGCAAAGGATCTTTGGGATGCTTTTGTTCTAGCTGATGATCCTTTTAACGGGTGGGAGCCTTTTGTTGAACACGAGATCACGGTGCATGCGATTCCTGGCACACATGAAACTATGTTTTTTGAATCTAACGTGGATCATTTGGCGAATCTTGTGGAATTAGAGGCTTTTTCGAAAAGAAAACGGTGAATTAAATGTACCTGTTTCTAATAATTACCAAGTCATAATGATTGTTCGTTCCTCGCAATAGTTGCTCCTCTTTGGCAACTATTTGAACGTGGAAAAAGCAACCTTAAGGCTTCGGGTTAATATCATATTATATTATATTATATTATGTCATATCATATGATGGAATATGAATTGCAAAGGAGTATGATATTTTTTGCAAAAGCCCCCATTGGGACTCTTTGTATATAAATGAAGAAAGAATATCAGGATATTTTGATGAGGAGTAATCTGCTTGTACGACTAGCACTCCAAAACGTTTAGTTCAGTTGTCCTAAGTAAAACTTAAAACAGATTTAACCCCCACAACTAAGAATTTAATATCTTTAGGATAGTTGAATATGTGTATTTTAGAATCCTTATATGCTAAATGGACTTCTTTCAAAAAAAATAAGGACATTGAAAAAAGTAATAGAATTACAGATACATCCATTATTAATAGAAATCATGATAGATTAAATGTTTCTGAATCGATCATTCCGCGAATTTTAAACATCATCAAAGATGAGTCTTATTTTCCTTTAACGATCGCACTTACGGGGGAATGGGGGGCTGGAAAAACATCTGTCATTAACTTATTGAAAAGTAATTTAGCCGAAAATAAAAATAACGTTGTTATTTCTTTTGACCCATTAATCGAGGGCAAACACACTGTAAGCGAGTTGATCGAGTTATTTTACCTTAAAGTAATTCAGCAAGTTGCAAATAAGGCTATAAAGAAAGCGTTTAAAAAGCTTTTTTTATCAATGTTAACAATCATTCGATTCAAAACAAGTTTGCAATTTACAGATCCTAGTCAAGGTGTGGCTTTAAGTTTGGAAAAGGATTGGGTTGCTGATGTCGAAAAGCTTACTCGACTATGGGAAAAAAATGTTCAACAACTACCATCCCAACAATTCCAAGAGATAAACTCTATTTTATTGCGAAGCGGGATTAAACTTTATGTCTTTATTGATGAGATAGACAGATTAAGTTCCGAACAGATTATCCCTTTTTTACTTTTTTCAAGAGTTATGGAGTCAATTGAGCCTTTAGTTTGTGTAATGGGCCTTGATTACAATAGAACAATTAGAAAATTAGTTGTGGAAAATAAATTAGGAAGCTCTAGTTATAATGATGTTAAATTCTATTTAGATAAGTTAATAACTCTTACCTTTCATGTTGAGGCGACATTAGATAATCGTGTTGAATTTTTGAGTGAACTTCTAATAACGCATCATATTTGTAATAAAGAGTTTATCCACGAATATTCTCACCAGCTTCGAGAAATATGTTATTATTTAATCACGCCACGTGGCATTAAGAAATTTGTAATATTGGCTTCAGCTAATAAGCAACTTATAGATTTTTCAGGGAATAGTATTTTATTCTTACAGCTATTAGCCATAGAAGTTAAAAATCCGATCATTAAAGAGTACTTAGCAAAACATGAAAATATTTTACATTTAGAAAATATTAAAAGTGAACCTGGATATAGTCATCTAATAAACAATCAAAAACCTGAATCTCAACAAGATATTTTAAACTTAAATAATAAGATTAAGAAAGTTCTTCTAGGAATTATAGATCCGAATCTTAAATTAACAGAAGCAGATTCTGTTGCTCTGAATGATATGACCCCCTATTTTATTACAGATCACTTTAATAGTAACTATATTCTCGATATCTTAGACTTACCTCGTAGCCTACTTCATGCATATGTAAGAAATTTAAACCGATTAGAAGACATAAAGCTATATTTTGACTTTTTTCAAGGAGATTTTCATGGTGCGCTTGAAATTTTAGTGGATATGACAAATCAAAATATTGCGGCAGATATTTCATTGGCTTTGATGAAAAATATTCGCTTACAGCAAAGGCCGGAAGAGATTAATCTGGAAACCCTTAATAAGCTGTGGCTTAAAAAGGTAAATTACTCAAACGGAAGTCCTTATACACAAATCGCATTATATTTATCCTCATTCGTTCCTTTGGAAAAACTAATAGATAAAACTAATTTACTTTTATCCGAATCCTTCATCATAAAGGTTCTTTCTGCTTTCAGTATTACAAATAACAATGGAATATATAATCTAGATCACTTTAGTAGTAGGAATATAAGGTTCCTTGAAGGAAGTTTAGAAAATGTATCATTTAAAAATAATTCAATAAAAAATTTTACTAAAGAACAGATTATAGAAATACTTAATATATGGTTAAAAAAATTATCTTCTTCACTAGAAAAGAAAGATCCTAATCTTGTTGAATCAGATAATTCGATAGGCTTATTTTATCGTTATATACAGTGGGGAAAGGCTCTTGGGCAAGACAACAGAGGGAAATTGAGTGAATATGTAAATAGTGTTTTGAAGAACAGCACTGTCTCAGAGGCAACAAAAATAAATTTTTGTCAATGCGTAATCTCCGCGGGTGGCCTTAATACTTCTTTTCCTCAAAAAACCCCCAGGTATATTATATTTGAGGAGTTTTTTGGTTCATCTTCTTTACAGTCAATCATTGAACATTACGCTGCAAAATAAACTGTTGAAACTAAACATAGGGTTTAACTTTTTAAAATTAGGATAGTGGCTTTATTCTTTTTTAAAGAAGGGGGGCAAAGATTTTCGCATCAGCACCTGATGGTTAACAATAAATTTATTGCTTAATGCCCAACGAGTACTCGTAGTTAATTCGCACACGTGTCCGGTCGTCTCGACTAAAATGCCGCACATAGTCTTTTGGCCAATTATTGCGGCAAGCAACTAGATAGTCCTTGGGTAACGGGCTAAATAGATCGTTAATTAGGAAGTGATAAAAATCATGATAAGCCTAACGGCATATTGCATTATTCCATTCCGCAAACTCATAAAAAAACAATAAGTCATACGCTATTGATATATAAAATATAAACACCATTAATTTAGTTAATTATAGGCCTAGTGTAATGAAATGGAGGGAGGGGCATAACTTACCTGGGCTCGATATGATGAGGCCTTGAGGCTCATGGATTGTCAAGATTTCTGCATACGCATGTAAGCTTCGTAAAAACCTAAAGAACGAGGTGGTTTCAGGATTAACAATAATGTTTGATTTACTGTAACGTCCATAATCTTGTAAATTCAATGAGGTAGGGAAATGACCGTACACGCGATGCATCGCGTTTGGAACCCCTATATGAGATTGATCCCTTTCATTACATAAGGCCTTTAAAGCGCCAAAAAGTGAATTGGCGCAGAGTATATTTAAATGTCCATAAGTTGTAATAATTCAAAATAAAATGGTGCCGTAGTGCCTCGATGAAAGTCATCTGAATTAGATTTAATATCCTTTGCGGTATATTTGTGATGAACTTCATTTAAATAAGCGATAACTGTTTGTCTCGATTCTGGCTCAAGTAAATTTTTTCCAGTTCCTTTATAACCAATAGTAAGGGGACCAAAAAAGTAGCTGTCTAAATCTGAGTTATTAGCTTCACGGAGTTCATTAACAATTGATTTAATATAAATGGATTGTAATGCTTTAGACTTATGAGCGATTTTGTATTTAAGGGTAATAGAAGCAGGATGAGTTGCTACAGCTAGTTGGGTGTCTATTTTATCCAGATTTTGGAGAATTTCGTCTGATGTGTGCGTATCAACAAATCCCATTGTAGCCCAATTGGCACAGCTTTGGTTAAGTTTTTCACCAATTAGCTTATAAAAAAAATTGCGCAATATGGGGTAGTGACCCCATTCATGTCAAAATTTACGGTTTATCTATAGGTCTTTCTTCAGCAAGCTACAGAAGCTACTCCTAATATATCCAGAACGTTCAAAATATTGTATGTGGCCTAGTTTTTTATAGAATTCAGCAGCTCCTTGAAATTCTATTGTTTGAACAGTCGCTATTTTACATTTTTGATGTTTTCCATGCTCATGGAAAGCCCTGAGTGAGTCATATAGACAAGAATATGTTGCAAATTTGTTCATTGCCAGTTTGGGCTGGATATGCGGAAACCCTAAATTAGGCGAATAAGGGCGCTTTTTAGGAAATAAAAAGGCAGTAAAATATATATCGCGCTCCAGGAAAATTCATATAAGAGCGTTGATTTACTCGGCAAGATAAGAGAAGGTTTGGGGGCTTCACTTTTCTATTCGCACTTCCATGCACAAAAAGAGGAGAGCCCTTTTTCTCTAGGTGGGATTTTTGACTCCGACACATTTTAAGGATGTCCAAAAAAACCAGCGGTTAAATCGTCTTCAAAATCATTGTTCCATTGAGTTGCATAACCTCCTTGGTAGCATTTTTGTTTCTTGTTTGATAGTCGATCAACGGTTATTTCAAACTGTTTGACGTATAGGCCATTAGAATCTGTTTTGGTTGTATCAGTTATATCTTTGTCTTTTAAAAGAAAATCATTTTCATCAAATCCATTTCTTCGAATACATTTATGAAAATCGTCTATTTCATCTTGTCCAATATTCATTTTTGTCTCCTTAAAATGAGGTTCGGCCGAGATCTTTGTAAAAAAGGGTCATGTCAATACAGCGACACTGAATCAAGAGGTGTTTTGCCTATAATAGGCGACCCTGGACAATATTAACCCAAATCGAAATGGTGGGCTTTGATATAAAATATCAAAAACATAGTATATCTACCGTATAGAGTGAATAATTTGGTTAAGATTTAATCATGACCCTTTTTTACAAAGATCCCGGCCGCACCTCTAGTTAAATGAATTAAAGATAATCATGGACTATGATTAATTATTGGTTTTTTTCTTAAAAGTACTAATTCACTGTCAATGAGTCGAGAAATTTTTATTTATAAGGAAAAATTAACTTCTACTATAGCCAAGCAAAAAATTTAACAATTTTATCTCTGTGAAATTTTGAAAAATGAAAAGGACTTCGCATGAAAAAGAAAGATGAATTTCGCACTTTGCTGACGAGTCTTTTTCAGGAAACCGCGATTTTTAAAAATATGTTTTATTATCATCATGATAATCTCAACGAAAAATTTAGCAAAATTGTTGATTTTATTTCACAAAGGGATCTATCTGCATGCATAAACCAATTCGATCTGGAAAGTTACTATAAATATCTGCTTAAGCAAAAAGGAGTCCATGCAATAAAAGGTCCCGAAAGAGATTTCGCTTTTGGCCTCGCTAGTACTATCAACTCGAAAAGATGCTCGGATGTCATAGAAAAGTTGGCATCTTTAAAGGGGCATGATTATAAAATAACTTTTACTATAAAAAATTTTAATGGGCGATATGATTTTAAAAGGAAACAACTTAATGGCATTAAAATAAGAAATCGTGACTCGACAATACAAATTGTCTTTGATGCACAGGGTTTTTTCAATTTTGATGATGAAGAGTCCTTTAAATTTAGCGCTCTTCAATCCGCAATATCCACCATAAGAATGGTATTCGGGTATTTTTCTTTTTTCAAAAATACTCTATTTACAGGAGAGAATTTTGGGCAAGATCAAGAGTTAAGTTTATTAATTGAAAGTAAAATGGATAAAAAGGAAATTGACTGCTATAAATTAGATTTTATGTATATTTTTTATTTATGTCATGAAGAATACTACTTACGAAAATATGAACTAAAACATTTAAATAAGGACTTTCTCATTTTTATTAGGAAAAAACCTTTATTAAAGCTTTCTTTTGAATGGTTTACCAAAGCTTTATATACAGATGAAACTAATGAAAAAATTCTCATGTTATGTATAGCAATTGAAGCCTTGTATGGAAAAGAGAACTCTTCTACACAAGGTCAAAAAGGCAGAGATACTTATATATCCAAATTAGTATATTTTATTTCGACAACAGAAGAAGAGCGAATTATGTTTACTAGTCAGTTAAAGGATCTTTTTAATATTAG
This sequence comes from Legionella saoudiensis, assembly GCF_001465875.1. GTDB lineage: Bacteria > Pseudomonadota > Gammaproteobacteria > Legionellales > Legionellaceae > Legionella > Legionella saoudiensis. The sequence goes on from NZ_LN901318.1 coordinate 41,674, forward strand.
AAATACAATAGTTCATGCTGATAAAAAGCCTAAATTAGAAAAGAAAGATAGAGTAATTAAAGAAAGTATAATCTTATACAGGGAAGCCTTTTTGAAAGAACTAAGTATAATTTAATTTATACGCCTATATACATTGGTTGTTCATCGGACACCTGTTTCAGAACTATGCCGAGAACATATCACTAGTGCAGCAACATTTTATAAATGGCGAGCTAAATACGGTGGGGATTACCATCAATTCTGTAATTTAACAATTTATATACTTTGGGATGCGCTAATGACCGCAGAGCATTTTGATTGAGAGCAAAAAAACCAAAACTTAACTTGATTTGATTCAACATAAAAATACCTGAGTCAAACCATGCTTAGCGGTTTATAAGCATTGATAAATTGAAATAGTTTGGAATGCCGAATCCACCCATTATTTATTGGCTTACGAATATTTCTTCGTTCTGCTTGATTAAAATCATGAATCAAATAGTCAGGAGCATAAGAAATTACAAGGGCTTTTCGATCAATGCATCGAATACACTGAGCAATCCAATGCTCATGAAAAGAACATGCCAAATTAATTAAAATTAAATCAAAATCGTTTTCTAATTCTTTTGGTAGTTGTGGTTTATCTGCAATACGAACTTTATGACCTAGATAAGCAAAAAAACGCAGAGCTAATAAAGACGTTAGTGCGTTATCATCAATCAATAAGATATTGAGTACTTGCGTGCACTTCATGATAAATGAATTCCCTTTATAAACTAAAATCAAGGAAAGCGTACCGTGCACGCGACACGAGCAAAAAAGATGGGTAGAATCAGAGCAATCGTGCCACTCTTTGGACTTCCAACCCAAAAGAATAATGCCCTGCACATGTTATAAAACATAACAGCCTGCTACTTAAATTGTAACAGACAATAAATGTGATAAACTGTACTTAGCCATGATACTAGTTGACGCTAGGATTATGGTTAGTGCTGCGCTGGTGGGTTCAACACCAGCACGGCACGCTTCAAGGTAAGTTTGGTCTTTTTCAACTCAAAAGTCAACTAATCCAACAGGTTATGCTTGTGCTAAAACATCCCCTTAATTTCGCGTTGGTATCCCCGTTTAAATTCCAGCAAGGTCGCAACTTACCAGTTTCATGCGTAGCTGTGCAGCGGCAGGCGTTCAGTCATTGGCTGTTGACGACCAGCGTCGAGCCAACTCACCAGGCTAGATGACATCTCATTCCAAAGCACCATACTATCGGTGATTGGGCTGTGTTATTCAGTTTTAAAAAGGAGAAATTGAGGTTGCAATATAGGGGGTAGCGTCTGTATCCCCTTTTAGGTTTCATTGCTTCTTATGGTTTCACAAAATTGTGCTATAAGCGCAAGAAAAACGATCCATGGTCAGATGGGGCTATTGCAGAAAAATTAGGATATAAATCATACTTTCAGAATTAATAAGGCCTTAGATCACTGTAATACTCAAATATTACAAATCTACTACTTATTATACGTAAAATTCCTCTCTACAAAATTTTTCTATTATTTCTTGTTTAGTCAATTTCTCCTCATTATCCCCTGCCCTGTTACATACAATAAGTTCATCAAAATTATTATGGATATGCGAGGATACTCCCTTCTTCTCTACTCGCCTCAATCGCTATGAAAAATCATGCAAACTTTTTACACCATATTCTTGCTGATAGTAATCTTTTAAAGCCCTCAAGCTACAGCCATATATGGCAGGCGCATCAACATTCGTATCCCATATTAAATAATAATTCTTACCATTGTTCAGTATTTTAACAATATAGTTTGCCATTGTATTAACCTTAAAATCATTCGATTAAAAAATACCTCTTACGGTTTGTCGAGGCTTTAAGTATTAAAGCCATTGTTATACTACTTATCAATATAAGTTGCAGATCCTTCAATTACTAAAAATCGCTTGACTGGGTTGTATCGCTTTGCTTGACCACATCAAAAGCACTGGCTTCATGGGGCGAAGTAATGACACTCTTAAAGCATTCACTTAACAACTGATGAGCTTTCATATCAATATATGCACGATAGGAAATATTTCGTCTTTTGAGTGGGCGAGATCTTGGGAATAAGTTTTATCTAAGTTAAACAATTTGGTTGTTGTCATTATTGGTATCCTTCTAATAAATTATAGGATTAGAAAGCAGGTCATTAAAAGTCTTTGGTAATGAGCCATATAAGTCATACGCATTTGATCTTCGCATTTCTTGAAGATTCTCAAGTGCCTGATGAATGGAGTTTGACCATATAGAGCCTCTACATAACATGTCAGAAGGTAATGAAGCTAATCTTTTTTCAAGTTCATTGAGCGCTTCTATAAAGTCTCTACCCGTGACGAATGGTAGCCAATTGGTTTGTTCGATATAATCTGAGGAATTAATCATATCGATATCTCCATCGGAGGTGTATTCTTTCATTTCATCCAAAAGAAATTCGTTAGGAGCGATACATGCCCATATGCCTTTTCCATAATTATCATTCCATGATTGGAATCCAAATCCATGATTGGTAATAAGTAAATTAATACGCTCAATCATTTAAATCTCCTGAATAAGTTTGTTTAATTCGATGTTCTGATTCATTAATATATTTTTTTTCAATTTCAATTCCTATGAATTTTCTGCCTCTTTTTAATGCGGCTACAGCTGTAGTTCCACTACCCATAAACGGGTCAAGAATAACATCGTTCGGTTCAGTGAATTTTTCAATTAGCCACTCTACATGAGTCAGATTTCTAGGGCATGGATGATTTACCCTTATTTTATCTGGTTGCACAGGCGGACAAAAATCACTATGAGGTTGCCCAGGTAATAAATGATTGCCAGCTCTTGATTTAGGAGGGGTGCCAAATACGTAGGCAGTATCACCAGTAATGAGTATTCTTCCCTGTTTGCTAGGTAACGCATAGGGAAGTGTAACTATTCTAATAAAAGGGAATTGTTTTGGGATGGCATTTAAAATACGAGGATCACTATCACATCTTAATTGGATTATTATTCGCCCGGTTTTTATTAAAAATTGGCTTAAATGAAAAATAGACTCTGAAAGTAGTGTATACGGGTCGTGTGAGCCAGCTAGGGATTCAATCGCATTTGGCCAAACCGGATCGGTTAAAATTACATCGACTGCTTCTTTTAGAATTACTTTCCTGGCATCGCCATGTATTAGGAGTGCATCGCCAATTTTTTTTTCGACTCCTGTCGCATGGTGACGTTTTTCTTTATATAGGATTTTCTTTGCCTGTGAGGATAATAAAATTAGAGTTCTTTCTGCAGAAACGGGGATAGGTTGTTTTCCTGATGCCCATCGTGAAACGGTTTCTCTTCGACATCCTAAATCCTTGGAAAGTGGTGTTTTCCAACGTGACCCGTAGAGTTTTTTTCCAATGATAGCTAATTCGTTAGGTTCCATAGAAATAATATATCGTGACAATATGTCACAAATTATATTTTATTCTTTAATAAATAGATATATAATTTGTGACATATTGTCACAAGAAAGTTAAGGATAGATAATGATAAAAAATGTAACCCGTCAACCATGTCTAATGACTTTCATCTCCTTTTTATTCCTGTTTTCAACGAACATTTTTTCCAAAAGTAATTCCTATGAAATTAATGAGTCGATTAATGTTTTTGCTAGGCATGAGCTGTTAAAAACCGTCTTGAGTTCTTCTAATATCTACGCTCGTGGTGCTGTATCTTGTGATTTGGCACAAAATATAAAGAATAATGAAAAGGCTATATTGAAAAATACGAAGCCAGACCACATGGATTCAACAGTGTCTTTAATTCACTTATCAAAGGAAATAAATGAAAAATGTCTAGTAATATCCTATTTTAAAAAAAATATTCTACCAATAATAAAGAGTGGCAACCTTAGTGCTACATGTGAGCAGGATTATTATCTGATAAAAAAGCCCCAACTCCTAAGAATTAATTTAGTTGATTTAGCGAACGAAAACTTAAAGAAATTAAATAATTGCCTTATTAAAGCCTCAATTTTTGTAGATGAAAATGGGGAAATGAGAGCGACAACTCGTCAATTAGAATGCCAAATCAATCATTTGAATGTGTCATTTCATCTGATGTCATCATTTTCTGTAAAAAATGCTATTACTTGCGTTAAGTCTATTGCATATCTGCCTGAGTTTATTCAGCCTTGTAAAAAGGTAATCTTATCAAAACAGAAAAAGATTTCTTTAATGCTGGGTAATGAGTTGGATGATATTGATTTAAGCCCATATAACATATCAATACTATAAATTTTTTGAAATAAGCAATTTAATTTAGAGGCACAACGACATGAACGCTTCAGATCAAGCGGATGTAAAATTCTTAGTCAATAAATGTGAATTACTTGAGTTAATAGACCGAACCTATCAGATCGAAGCTCTTTATAGAAAAGGCGATTCTCAGCAAGGAACCTTTATTTTAGGTTCTTTAAGAGAAAGCTTGAAGGATCTATATGAAAGGTCTTCTAAACTTGATAGTAAGTAACATATAGGTTACTATATAGAATATGAAAATAAAAATTTCATCGTATATAACAAAAGATGGCATTGATCCATTTGCCAAATGGTTCGATAAACTCAACGCTATTGCTGCCGCCAAAGTATCTACGGCACTATATCGCATGGAGTTAGGAAACTATTCCAATGTCAAATCTCTTGGTGATGGTATTTTTGAATATAAGATTGATTTTGGACCTGGATATCGTATCTACTTTGGTCAAGATGGTGAGGAATTAGTGATTTTAGTTGGTGGTGGATCGAAAAAGCAACAGGATAAAGATATTAAAATCGCCAAAAATTATTGGCAAGAATATAAGTTAGCAAAAAGACGAGGGTAGTATTATGGCCTTAACACGTGAATTTAAAAGTACCATTCGAGACAGAGCACAAAAAGACTCCGATTTTAGAAGAGCTCTATTAATCGAAGCTGTTAATTCGTTATTGGCAGATGAGCTTGATGTCGCTAAATCCTTATTAAAAGATTATATAAATGCTTCCATTTTATTTGAGCCTTTAGCCGAAAGGGTTCATAAAAATAGTAAAAGTTTGCAACGAATGTTTAGTGCTAAGGGAAACCCTACGGCACAGTCATTATTTTCAATCATTCATGTTTTGCAAGAGGCTGAAGGAATAAAATTGACTGTAAATGAAGCGCATTAACGGCTTAAGTTTTTAAAAGGAGTTATAGTGACTAAAATAGATAGTCATTTGCTGTATCAAACCATCAGCCATGAACACTTGGATGATTTAGTTGGTTGGGCTTTAGGAGACTACCCTGATTCGGGCCTTGTATTAGTTGAATGTAAGGATGGCCGTTGGTTTATTGAGCAAGAATATGGGCATGCATTTGATTCATTTTCAGGGATTTCAAAACCCAAAAGCACGCCTTATTTAGAACCAACTTTTTACCCAAGCAGGAATGATGCGTTAGAGAGTGCATTAATGCTAATTACCCAAGTTTATCCAAGCATTAATAAAACAAAAACATCAGAGTATTTCGAGCAAGAACAAATATAGCCGTATCCATTTTATGGTTGAGATTGTTTATTTTAGATTTTAAAAGCCGTTTCAGATGAAATCGACCTCCAAAGAATACGTATATTAAGTGATTGCCTACATGTCAATGCAAATGCAAACCCTAGCTTTATCGCTTCTTAATTTGCAATAATAAGCCTTTTGTTAAAGGCCAATTATTTATGGAACATTTGATTGACTAATTGAACTAAATTTGTATTAAAAATAGTTAAAATAAAATCCTAATTGCTGGGGTGTTATTGGATTTTTGCAAAGATTTGATGTAAACACATTATTGATACTAACGCGTTGATGCGGCTTTCGTGGATTAATTGGGTAGTCTTTCGATAGCTGATTCATTACATTCATAGAAATAAAATGTGACAGCACATGGAGCATTAGGTTGTTATCGCAAGCCATGGTTTTTAGTAAGTAGCCGCGTTGAGTTCTTAATTTTGTCAGGCTGCAAAAATGTTCAAAGCCCTCATCAAAAATCGGAAAAAGCCAATTTCCTAGCCTAGCTCATCCACCAAATCCTTACAAAGATGAATCACATAATAGCGTGAATCTTTTTTAAAACGTTGTTCGTGGTAGCACTCTTTTTTTTAAACCGAATAAGCTGTAAAAGAATAAAGTTTAGAAACCAGAGCATTATTAAAATAATGCTAACGAGGAAATTCGTTTTAGACGTTCAGGGTTATCTTCTACATAAATAGCAGTGGTGACAATATTGGCATGCCCGGCTAAACGAGATACGGCTTTAATGTCTGCCCCTTGCTCAATAAGGCGAGTAATAAATGTGCGTCGTCCTGAATGTGAGCTTGCCCCATGGATTCCTGCTTTGTCGTAGAGTGCACGAAACCACTTTTGCAGAGTGTTGGCGGTGAATCGGCTTTTGCGTTGGGTTTGAAACAGCGGTTTATTAAAAGGGGTTTCTTTTAACGTATTTAGATGGGCTTGTAGTGTTTCACGAATTTTCTTATGCGTAAGGTAGACATGCCGTTGCTTATCTCCTTTGGTCATCGATCGCTTTAAACTGATCTCATCTAATAATTGATAGTGTACATTCGCCACATCGCCAATGGTAAGTGAGGCGATTTCTTTAGCACGCAAACCCAATCCGAAGGAGCAATAAATGATTGCCAGATTGCGAATACCAAATTTTCCTTCTTTAGCGACTAAAGTGAGCAATTTAAATTCATTTTCCGTCAAAACCTTTGCTTTGCCTTCGCGTGCCATTCTTTTCTCATGTAACTACCTAATTTATCACTATTTTATATAATTAAGGATGTATTTGCAAAGACAAAAAATGGCGTCCGCTTAGAGCCCTTTCTGGGCTTGATGACATCCTCTTTTAGACCTTAAAGGATGTGTTTGATAGAAACGTGCTCTCAAGATTTTTGTTTGAAGTTTATAGGCTAAAATTTTAAGAATGCTGGAATGTTACTTTTACAGTGGAGGTGAATTATGAGCACGGAATTTTTTACACGAAACAAACGATTGATGGATGCACTGTTAGAGTTTGCCCCTGAAGATTCTCAATTATTAAATATTCCTCTTTTTTCATCGGCAGTTGATCCATTCGTTTTGTGCTTATTAGGATCGGATAGAGGATTCCATGGAGTCATGTTACTCGGTTTTATGCAGTCCATAAACCTTGTTTTAGCAAAAATTTTGGCAGCACATAAATATATTCATGATGGAAAAGACACACCAGAGGATATTCCTCAACCACAAAGTGACATGATGGTTTATTTAAAGCATTTGGCCATATCGGAATATCACAACTCCATTACAGTTTTTTTCCTTAAATTGCGCTTGTTAGTAGATGAGTTATTGCGTATCGTTACAGATAATACATGCGATTGTATAGGTAAATTCTTAGGAAGATTTGATAAAAAATTTGAAGAGGTAAAACCTTTTTTAGTTGCTTTAAATGCATCAGCAAACTACATCAAGCATGATGAAGAATTCCTTGTAAATCATTTGTCAGAGATTCCTATTTTGTCCCCTTCGTTGAAAATAAAGGTAATAAATGCAAGGACGGGAGCCAGTAAACGTGACTTTAAGGATGTAAAAGATAATTGTACAGATAAAATAGTTACTCTTAGCCCGGATGAATCACAAATTATTTTAGATTTTCCTTTATCATTTTTCGTTGAAAATTTTAATAAATTCAAAGAGTTGTTTGAGCAAAAAATCAAAGAGTCGAGATAAGCTTAAACTTCTCCGATGGGAGAAAATAACGAATCTCATGCTGATCAAAATTTCCTTTTAAGTAGAGCGCTTATCATAAGCTAATACCTCAGTTCTGGCCGTGCTACATGCATTTGTCATCTCATGGATGAATTTACCAGAAGCTAAATTTTCCCAAGCTTCCGATATAGATATAAAATCGTTCGGATTTTGTTGTTTGGAATCCAAATGAAGTCCATAAAAATATAAAGTGACAAACAGGGAAACAATTATATAGTACACGTTATCTTTTAAGTGGGTAAATAAACCACTTGGGGATAAATTGAAAAAGGATGTATTTGGTTTCATTTATTATTTTATTCCTTAATAATAATTTACATTGTACTCCATATGATAGACACTTTAAACCATATGAGAAATGTATACCCTTTAAAGCCCATAAAATATGGCACTATGGTAGGTGTTGGGACTAATAATTATGAAATTTAGCCTGACTATTGTGAAACACCAATGACTCTGTCAGATGCTTCTACTCGCATAAGAAGAATGCCATTCTAAATGGCCCCATCATCACTATCAGAGATATAAGATGAATGCATCAGTGGTGTGCTATCGATCTGATGAATTAATAAACAGGAGTAATTTATAATGTCTTTAGAGATGATTCATTGGATTCTTGCGATTTATATGGCAGGATTATGTATTGGAGTTTTTGGTTCTGTTCAATTCTTATTGAAGCGCAATGAGGTAAAGAGAACCACCGACATTGATGTGTTTCAAACCCGTCCTAGCTTGAAAATTTATTTAATTCTAAAACCCATTTTTTGGCCTTATTTTTTTGTTGCAGAAAAAAGCCCCATCGAGCGAATTTCTGAATTATTTTTTAAGCATTATGGTGATGAGGGACATACTTATTTACGAAATAATGGGCTTAAAAATTTTCTACGGGATGTAGTCAGGGGAAAAAATCGCTATGAAAATTATCAAGTAAAACGACTTGTTTGGCCAATTGATGAGCATAGTGACGACTATCAAGAACACCAAAAATATTTTCCCAATAACAACAAGCCTCTCCATGCTGAAATAATTTATGCCCATCACCAAGAAAAGTATCTTGTTGGGGTGATATGGAGTAGTAGAGAACGTTTGGATAATGCTAAGCCAATTAGCAGATTTCAATTAGACCAATGTGAGTCAATGACTTTTTTGCAATTTCAACAGCGATTGCTGCAAATTAATCAGGCCAAAGCAAGAGAGTTCTTGAGTCAGTGTCAATAAACCAAGTTGCTTTTTTATCGCTATTTATATTAAATTAAAGGGGCTGGAGGTATTAAAAGGAACACAGTGAGCGTTCAATTGAAAAACGGGAATTATTTGCTCATCTCTGCCGAGTTATCCACGATATCCTATTTACAAAATAAGTAAATTCCAATGATTCCCTCTCCTTAATATTCAATATTTCACAAATTGATTAGTCCTATATTGCTTCCATAAGTTGACCATGATTTTAGCAAATAAATACAATCCAGCGTAGAAGAGTGTAATAACCGGAGTTACTAAAAATAGAGATATGAAAATCACCAACCAACAACCTAACCCAACAAGCTTTGATGTATACCTTGTAATAAATACATAAGGTACAATTTGGAACGCAACAAATAAATATTGCTCATTCGCCGGAACCTTTACATAGGAGGCATGTATAAAATAATAAACAATGGGCACAGAAATTGTGACAGATAGGAGCAATTGGACTATTTTGATTTTAAAAAATTCTTTTATTTTTGTGTTCACGAAACCTTTCTCCTTTCTTCTTCCAGTTTTAATGGCTCTTATAAAAAACGCGCAGATGCCTCTTCTACGCTTTTAATAAACTCCGGGGATGAGTTTATCTCTTTCAGTCTGGATAATAACTGCGAAAGTTCAAATCCTGAGCGTAATTTAGGTTTAATCCAAAGCTCAATGAGTTCTTCTGAATTAAGAATAGTGAAAGGACTTTCGCTTTGTGCAATGACATCGATTGCACAGGCACAGATCCATTTCGATGGTAGCGCATGTCCTTGAGCATACCCTTTAAAATGGCCGATTTTTATATTGGGGTTTTTCTTATAGTCATTCGTAGCAATTTGTTTAAATTGATTGTAAAAATCAGGAATTTCAATAAATTTTTTGAATAACAGCAAGGCTGAGGAATTATGCTTTTCCGAGTTTTCTGCAAGAGTTTTAAAATGAATATCCTTTAAAACATTACTTGTGATCCCTGTTTTTTCATACAAGCTTTTTTCTGTAGCCTTAATCTTATTGATTATGGACTTAAGCAAGGAGTCCACGGGTCTATAATCAATTTTGTGTTCTTGGCATTTTTTGTGTAATTCATAAATGGCTTGATAAAAATTATCTGGCATAAAGAGTCTATATCGTTCTAAATCGGTAGCATTAGCATCTTGATGCTCATGAAAAAACTTAACCATTTGGTCAAACCATGAAATTTCAAATAGCTCGGCCTCTGAAAAAATCGCCTCTTCAGGCAACGGGGGATTAGACTGCCCATAACTGTAGGAAATGTTTTCTCCTTTAGTTTTTCGAGCGATCTGAATCAAATCTTCAGACCGCCTGTTTTTTCTTAAAGTAATTTGTAAGGTTTCTTTCATTTTATAGTGCCCTAGCGCAAGGTTCAGATGGATTTGCTACTTGAGACATCAATAGTTCGTTTAGTTGCTCTGGGTGTTTATCTAAAAGCACTAAAAGCATGCTTAAAGGTTTGGGTATTGGGTTTGTTCCTCGCTCATATCGGTTAAACGAGTTAATACCACCACCAAAGAGACGACTGGCATCTTTTTGATTCAAATTCAAATGTTTTCGTATTTTGGTAATTTCACCAGGCGTTAATATTCCATCAATTCGTGAGCGATGCTCTTGAATTTCTAAGGCAGTGGCTTTGTTATCCTCAGGACTTATCACTCCTTCGCCACATGAGTCGCACCAAAGGGCAGGTTGAATGATCTCGAAGGAGTGCTTTTTATAATGATACGTTGTTTTACGTCCTTCATGTATCGCTGCCAGTTCACCACAAATGGGACATCGTTCTTTTGTCATATTATTTCTCCTTAAATGAGAGAATAAGTTCGCCATAGGTGTTTACTTGAAACTTAATGTATAAATGAACACCTTTAAAATTAGATTTATATACATCTTGCCAAGCTGTAAAGCCTGGGGTTATTGGTTCCATTGACTTATAAAAATCATTACTTGTTAAGCTTTGTATGGCCTCTACTACATCTTGATCGGAAAAACCGAGAGCTAATTGTCCTTGTTTGGCTGATACCGTCATCCGTAATTTATGTTCATTGTTAAACGCTTTTTTAATGTCGTTTAAATTATAACTTGGTCGTTTTGATGCACTCATGACATTGCCCAAATTATAACCTTTAAGGTTATTATAAGTATAAACTAAAATAACCTCAAGAGTTACGTTGTTCGATTAAATACATTGTAATATAGGAGTGTTAATTGCGCAACAATAATTTGCAACAAATATTTGTTGCAAATGTCTGCTTCTATGGTATTCTATAAATGTCTTATAAAAGACACACGTTTATAACACAAATAAGGATTAATAATGAACCAAGAAAGAATCATTCATAAGCAACTCGTTTTACAAAGAAATCGCCTAAACTTCCTTCCTAAACATGTTAAAAAACATTTTATTCAATTTGAAAATATTATTTATTACCTTGCGCATTCCATGTGCCATCAATACACCGGAGGGTACTGGGATTTTTATGAGTTAAGCAACGAGGGGTTTTTTCTTGCCCCTGAAAGCACACAGCAATTTGAGATTTATGTGGACGGAAATGGTTTTAATGGGATTGTTAGTCCAGAGGCGCTAGGAGTAATTCTTACATTATTTTCGATTAACGGGATTGCAGGGAAGGGTGAAGAGTATTTAATCGATAAATATTATTCCTTGCGTGATTATGCACTACAGCACGAAGAGCGGGATTTAATTTTGCTCGCAATTGATTAACGCTGTTGCTCCCTAATTGGGGAGCATATCAATATATATTGAACATAAGGATAATAAGAAATGACTAAAAGAATACTCCGCTTACTTGGTGCGCCACTGCAAAAAACTTGCGATTCGATCAAGAGAAAAAGAAACAAACGATTAATGATGTCTTACGCTTTGAAACTTAACACCAAATAAATGCAGGTAATGCACGGAATATAATGTTTAAAATATCGTATTCATTCTTTTAAGCTGAGCTAAACAATTATCCGCAACAATATTTTGTTGACTTCTCCGATAACTATGTTATTATATAACTGTCTACTACAGACACACGTTTAAAACACAAAAGGATATAAACATGACTTACGTAACAAACATAGAAAATGATTTAATTCAACGTATCCCTCAAGCAACAGAGTTCCTTAATGATATTAACCAATCCTTAGCAGAACTAGCATTTATTAACACCTCATTCTCCCCTGACAAAAGAGCTGCAAATGTACGTGTTGAGTACGTGGAAGTTTTGTTAAAAGATAAAATAATAGTACTGGAAGAAATAGGTAATGCCTTAAAAAGAGGGGCGGAAGTAAGGACCGATTTTGAAGTAATTGTTGAAGAATGGTTTATGTCACATCGTGAAAAATTATGTAGTGGTTACAATTCATGGTTACATGCTCACGCAAAAGTTGCATCGAGTTTTGTTGTTGGACCCGCAAACTTTCCCGTTGAAAGAAATCAAAAACTTTCCGGTTATGCTGATGCTAAATATTTGTCAATTGATGAGTTTAGAAAGAAATCAATCAAAAAAATTTTGAAATATATCTTACCTTATGGCGATGGTTTTTCTATCCAAACGGACGATCCCCGCGCCTGCGACAAAATCCAAAATAAAATTGCTGAATTAGAAAAGCAGCGAGAAGATAAGAAAGCGATCAATAAGTTGATTCGAGCCTATTTTAAAAATGGCAGTTCTGAAATATCGTCTGAAAATTTAGAAGACTTTAAAAATAAATTACGCACTGAATTTAATCTGGATGAAGAAGAAATAATGTATATATTGAAACCTGATTATTTCGGAAAAATTAGAGGCTTTGCAAGGTTTGAGTTGCAAAATTTAGGGGCTAATATTAAGCGTTATAGAAAAAGAATAACCGAGGTCGAAAAGACAAACTCTAAAACGATAGATGACGCGTTTGAGAATGGGATTAAGGTAACAATTAGTGACGATCAAAAGATTTGCATTCACTTTGGTTTCAAGCCAAGCGAGGAAATAAGAACCCTACTTAAAGAAAATTCATTTAAGTTTTCACGAAATCGAAATAATGCATGGGTGCGAAAATTTACTTTAAACGCAGCATACAGTTATAAGCAATACATTAAGCCAAAAATTGAATTACTTGAAAGCAGTTGAAACAGCAAAGCCCTTCGGGGCTTTCTAAGAGTAAGAAGAAACTCTAAATTTTCTATATTTGGGGTTTATCCGCATATCTAGACCAAACTGGCAATAAAGAGTTATCTTATTGATTTTACAAGCATCTTATTTGGTCCTTTATTTCATAAAATAGAATGCATAACCCACAAAATGGCTTGCTAAGCAGATTTTTTTTCAATAAAAGGGCATTTAGTTTTATATTTGTCCTAATATATCAAGCCATTGCTTAATTGGGCCAAATATGCGGAAAAACCCTATATTGAGGTAAATACAATGGCAAATTATATCGTTAAAATACCGCATAATGGGAAAGATTATTATTTAATATGGGATACTAACGTTGATGCGCCTGCTATTTATGGCTGTAGTTTGAGAGCTTTAAAAAATTATTATCTGCAAGAATATGGTGAAAAAGGTTTGCATGATTTGCAAGAGCGGTTGAATCGTGTTGAGAAAAAAGGTGTGTCTTCACATATTCATAGTAATTTTGATGAACTTATTGTGTGTAATAGAGCAGGGGAGAATGAAGAAGAATTGACCAAGCAAGAAATTATAGAAAAATTCTGTAGGGAAGAACTCTACGTTTAATAGGGATTCTACACGAGAAACGCCCAAATATAAGTACTAGTAAAGGAATGAAGATGGATGAGGAAAAAACAAAATTTTCAATTGTGGATGAGCATTGGCAGGTGTTTGATGACATATCTGAAAACGAAAGTTATAAAAATTTTAAAGCTCATGCAAATGAATTGGGCAAGACGATGAAAGAGGCTTTTGCTAATGTCATAGAAATCCAAAAAACTATTAACGATGATAGCTAGAGCGCTTTTATAACCTAGAGAAGGGTAGGGGCAAAAATTAGGTCTAAATATTTATGTTTAGTCTGCCGTGATAATCAGACCTAATGTAGCTATAGTTGAAATTGATTATTTCTAGCTAATTGGGGTCGTCTGGAAGAACCCCCAAAAAGATACAGACGAACATTGTACTTTGATGATTTATAGGGAATTTTATTTGATGTGGCCACCCCAAGAAGGTTATATGATACTTTTGGCCCTACTCGCCTAAGAGTAGTCAAAATAATATAATAAAACATCGAGCGGTTTTTTTAAACAACAAATACCCCTTTAAACCATACATCAATGTTTGTATTGGCAATTTAATATTGGTTATGTATTTGATAGTGACACTGTACTTTTATGATAGTGTCATTATCAACTTGGGTTCAATTAGCCAGGCTCTTATTTTTAAGCTTGTAATTGTAAGGTTAATCGCATATTGAGCGCATCAGCTACTTTGACCAATGTTTCCAGAGAAGGAATAAATGAACTGCTGCCACTTTCAAGGCGAGAGACAACGGACTGCTTGCTGCCTATTTTTTTTGCAAGTTCTGATTGGGTCATGTGGCGCTCTTTGCGTGCATTCGCAATCATTACCGCAATGTTATTAATAATTTGTTCGCGTTCGTAATGCTTTGCAAAATCATCATCCTGCTTGATTTTATTGTCAATAAATTCATTCAAGGTAAGTGCTTTCATTATCGTATACCTCCATCATGCGTTTTTCAGCAAGCTCAATCTCTTGCTTTGGTGCTTTTTGCGATTGTTTTTTGTATGCATGTAAAAGTACTATAATCTCTTTTTGAATACATACATAAAAAAAGCGATAGCCACTGCGAGATGTTTTGATCTTAATTTCCCAGAGCGATCCTTTTATTTGTCTAAATTGTACGCGCGGGCTATCGAAGCCAAGCTCCTCGATGTTTTTCAAGCATCCAGCAATACGCGCGATTTCATCTGGCGGTAAATCGTTTAGGAATTCCGCCACCGGGTTTTTTCCCGATTGTTTTTGGTAGAATTTTACTTTCATAATTAATTATAGCATAAATGTGATAATTTCACCATTGTTAAACCCATGAAGTCCAATTTTTTAGTTAATGGGATTTTGTGATCCTCCCCTTTATAAGTAGGCTTCAACTAATTAGTTGAAGTTTTATCATGTAGGTTTTTATAGCATTTGATTTTATCCATTAACTCATTTTTATTGAGATGAATAATTTTCTTAATTACGAGCTCAGGGTCATGGCTTTGATCTAATAATTGCTTCGCCCATAGCATAAAGACATCATCTTCAGTGAGCATCGTGAATAATATTTCTGGCTTCTCTTTAAATAATAATTCTATAGCACAGGCTGTAAGCCATTTGGTAGGAATTGTGTCTCCATGAGCCATGCTTTGAATGGCCATTGGCGAGAAGCTTTTGTCTTTTTTAAATAATTCTTTTGCTAGCGCATGTAATTTTTCAGAACGGTTGTAAATTGATTGTATTTCGGCAAAAACAGCTTGCATTTGGCGAGTAAAATCCTGCTTTTTATATTCTGCAAGATTTGCCTTGGTTAAAATCGTTAATGCCTCTTCTTTGCTCTGGCCCGAAAGTTTGCTAACGGCGATTTTCATTTGTTGAATGATGCTTGCTATCATTGGTTCAAAAATGTTGAGTTCGACATTGTTTTGATGACAAAGAATTTCAATTTGGTCTAATGTCTCGGTGAACTCATAAGGCAGTCGGAAGCGGAAATCAATTAATGAATTTTGTGGTGTTGGATGTAGCTGTTGATAAATCGCTGTAATATTTTGGATAAATTGTTTAAGTTCAATCAGTTCATTTATGGATAATTTAGCCCATCCGTCAAAAGAGTCGGGGGCATCCATTAGAAATGAGCCATATAAAACCTTTGAGTCAGCTTGTTTTACATAAACTCGCGGAGCTTTCCGTGAGTTTTGTCTAATTTCGAATCTTAAGAGCTTATTCATTAAGCAGCCTCTAATAAAATAAGTGGTGAATTGTTGTTATATTGAGATGCAATCTCTTTTGCATCGTTTAGTCGTGTATATGTTTTGTTTGTTGCTAAATTAACATAGTATTTTTTTCCTGCTTGTTTGTAATGGTGTTTTGCGCGAAATGCAAATACAGGTGTATTGATAACCCCCCCTATTAAGCAGATTTTCATGCTTCTAGTGATGGCTTCGGTATCATGAAGGGTTTCATTAAAGTACTTGCCAAGTATATGATGTTCATTGAGCTCATATAAGCATTTTAAATTGTTCCATCGATTTCCATAATAGCGCATGTAATAGGTAACACCTGTAATATTTATTTTTCTGGCGCGAGTTTCGTAACGTTTATAACTGGAACGCCTCAAGGAATAATAAGGTTTAAACGCTTGCAACATAGGCAGTGTTTCTTGTTGGCCATATAAATAAACAAGATTATTAAACTGTGCGTCAAGCTTCGCTTTTTGCGTTCGTGCGTCCCCTAACTTAATCCTTATCGCCTCTAGCGATTGGATAATGAAGTCAATGCCTTGCTTATCTAGGGTTGGTATGTCATGCAATGATATTTCGGTTTGATACTCCAGGCGCTCGAATGTTCTGAGGGCTTTACATAGCTGCGGGTAATGGATTAGCGTGTCGAGTTCCACGGGTTTTCCCACCGCTTCTTTAAGAGATAATCTATTCCAATAAGAGTAGGAAATCTCTTGGGGTCGCGTACACTGCGGTGTCAATCGTAATGCACTTAGTAAGTCATTTAATGAAAGGCTCAAATCAAGTGGTACTTTTCCCGAGTCTAAAGTAATCATAGCTTCCTCGTTTTTTCTTTTAGTGTCCCAATGACAGAACTTAGTCTATTCGTAATTTTTCTTGAAGTCAACGAATTTATAAAATTTAAATACAAATAATAATCGCGATTAATGTTTACAATATATAGATTTTTTGAGATAATACTCGTGTTCACTTAGGAACAATAAAGAAAAATAAAGGAGTTAAATTATGAATCAATACGATGCTCTAAAGGTGCTTGGTTTATCAGGTCAAGTGACTCAAGAGGATATCAAAATAGCTTATAAACGAGCATGTTCCAAATTTCATCCCGATAAAAATCCAGCAGGCCTTGAAATCATGAAGATGGTTAATTTGGCTTATGACGCATTAAAATCATTCGATGGCAAGGCCTCCATTTCTCAAGATGCGGCACAATATGGGGAAGCCGCGGCAAACGCATTGAATGCAATCAGTGGCCTTAACCTTATTGTAGAAATTTGTGGCGCATGGGTTTGGGTTACAGGAGATACAAAGCCTCACAAAGATTCGTTAAAAGCAGCAAAATTCAAATGGGCACCTAAAAAATCCTGTTGGTATTTCAGACCAGAGGATGCAAAGCGCTCTCGCTCTCAAGGTAATTATTCACTACAAGACATTCGGGAAAAATACGGCAGTGTGCAGTTTTCAGGGTGCGCACCCCTCCATCTACCTTAATACTCCGGCCACCTGCAAAGGTGGCCTTGAGCCTCCTTTTTCTAACAAAGAATAACTTATTGTATAGATCGCCAAATCAGGGACACTACCTAAGGATTTATAATGAAAACAAACAAGAAAGAATTTCACCCTACTACTGAAATGCTACAAACTGCACAAGAATATCTTCAAGCAGAAGCTTATTATATAACTATAGAACCCATTATAAAGGGGATTCAACAAGCGCTACTTACCGAATCTCAATATCGCCATAGGGAAGCCAATAAGGTTATAACAAACCCAAAAGATACATGGCTAATGGGTGATATCGATTTCACTCAATACAGTGATTTACTGCATCACCGCTATTTAGAAAATGGGTTTCAACCAAAATACGGTTATTGTCCCTTGCTTGTCGCTGAAGATGAATTAAGAAAGGCGGGGAAAAAGTTAATCAATTCACTCCATTCAATCACGGGCTTGAGTGCAATGGATGTTATTAACGCTAAAGATGGAAAAGGCTTAGCACACTTTAAGGATTTTATTGAAGTTTCGTTAAGGCTTTTGGTGCCCTACCTAGAATGCGAAAAGTAAATTATATTTATAATAAATATTTACATTTTGTGGTTTTTTGGTATACTGTTTTTGTTCGCTAGGAACATCATAGAAAATTAAAGGAGCTTTACAATGATCAAACACCCACTTCAAATCAACTCCATACTTTATTCCTCTTGGGGTTATGACCAAACCAATATTAATTTCTACCAAGTCATTGAGCTTGTTGGTAATGCTACCGTAGTTTTAAGGGAGTTAGCTCAAGAAATTGATACAAACCCAACTTCATTTATTGGAAAAACAAAACCCATTCTTAATCAATTTATCGGTGACGCTTTTAGAAAAAGACCTAAAGAAAACGGCCTTGTACGCATTGAGTCATTTATTAATGCTTATCCATGGAATGGTACGAGTCGGAATTATTCAACATATAGCTAATACCCCCCCCCTGCGTAAGCAGGGATTCTTGATAAGAAATTATCTTTACAAGCTTACTTAGGAACGTTGATGATGAATATAGCCCCTTTAGAAAGTCACGGATTAATAAAAGAAATAACGATCGTATGGACTATTGATGATGTACAGGAGGTTCGACCCGGTTTGACCAAAGCGCAAGCAAGTGCGGTCTTGTTTCACCTTAAAACCAATCATGACGCAGCTATTGGTATCAACTGGGATGTGATAGGAGCTGTTTGTGATTATTTGTTTGGTAAATAGCTTGAAGGTTAAGCGTGTGGAGGGTGGTGCATGCCCCTCTCTTCATTAATGAGAAATGAATCCGTTAAATAAAAGGAAAATCATGAAATTAAGACTGTACCACGGACGAACGAGCCCTGAACAAAAAATGAATGGCTGGGGATTTGAAGGGCCAATACTTACCGGGGTCGAAGGGATTATATGGACTTATGGAATACCTAGAGTCTTTTTTGTGAGTAGTCATGACTATGAGAAGGCTAAAGAGCTCACAGGGTGGGATGAATTAGGCGATGGATTAGAGATGTCAGTTTTTGAAGATATGATTAAAACAAAGGGAGGGTATTTTGGGGATTGGGAGTTAATATAAAATCAATTCCCTACCAGTAAATGTAAATAATTATTATAAACATTATTTACATTTACTGTAATTCTGTTATACTGTATTTGTTCACTTAGGAACATAATAAAAAAACATAAGGAATTAAAATGATTAAACATTCTCTTCAAATTGGCTCTATTTTTTATAGTTCTTGGGGTTATGACCAAACCAATATTGATTTTTACGAAGTTACAAAGCTTATAGGAAAATGTACTGTGGAGCTTCGTAAAATTGCTCAATCCAAGATTCCTTGTGAACGCGATTACTTCTGCGGTAAGACAAAACCAATTCCAGGTAAATTTATAAGCGACCCCTTAAGAAAGCGGTTAACAAAACTCGGTAATATCAACATTAGTTCATTCGAACATGCCTCCCCTTGGGAAGGAAAAGAGCTTCTATATTCCTCTTACGCATAAAACAATCCAATTAAGAGGAGAGCTGTCTCTCCTTCTCAAGAATAAAGGAGAATACTATGTTTGCCAAATTGATTTTACGATGTTTTTCCCCACTCCATATCGCTGTTGAGTCATTTAAAAAACAAAAAAGGGAAAAGGAAATGATTCATTATCATTTGGGTATAAAGGTTCCCGCAAAAACATGGGGTATTACCACATGGATTATATAAAGTTATGGCAAGAGTTTTCGGATGTTCCTATCAATAGCAGGGACGAAATTGAAGAACGGTTTCTTCATTTTGAAAAAGGAACCGATAAAATTGATATATGGTCGTGGTTTGATCAAAAGTTACCGAAGGGAATTGCATATGAACTTTGTAAATAGATTTGACACGGTATCGTATCTGGCGCTAATAATTTTGCTTAAAGGCTTTATGTCTTGCCCCGCTCAAGCAGCACGTTCATTATCTTTTAAAGCTTCTCCTGCTGTGGGGAAGCATATGTTACACCACCCGACAAAGACGAAGAGGGGCTCTAGCCCGAAACCTAAGAAATCTACGGAAAATTTCAATCACGGCTTTCTTTTTTATTCCATGCAAGATAAGCTCGGGAATTTTGCATCACAGAGCAAGTTCCGGGGCGTAAAGCATGCTAATTTAAAATTTTATTTAATTGATGTTGAGCTTCCTCTTCTGATGAAAAATGAGATCTGTGTTCACCATTTTCCGAAAAAAATAAATGCTCCTTTTCTCCATCTGATTCTTGAAACTCCACTATTAGATACCACTTGGATGGAATATAATATATTGACTTTATAGCGCTCGGGTCAATTGTACCGCGACCCATCCCCTCCTTAATTTGCTCAGTAGTTATTAAATTCATAGAATGTATTCCTTGTGAATCAGTAAGAATTTATCCTGCATACAAAGTTAAAAAATGCAGGGTTGAAAATCATTGACTATTTATGCCTAAAAATAGATCATAAATCAAGGACTAATAAACAAATTAGCAAACAATAAATTTCATTCAATAACTATTTAGATATTCCCGCCAAGTTAGATTTAGGGGTAGTGATGAACAAAAGATTTGCATTCCTATTGGTTATGAGACTCTTAACAAAAATGCTCAAAAGTCAGTTCTTACATTATTGAAAATTCTTAATTGTATATGTGAAGAAAGAGATATGTTATTTCTTACGTATTAACATATCAAAAGGCCATGCATAAATGACAGGCCTTGAGCAAACCCAAGCAATTAAGCGAATTAATTATTTACGAATTATAAATATACTCAGTTTCATCAATAAGTTGATAAATGCATTTTCCATCCAAATATGGCTTTGAAATCTTATCAATAACTTCCTCTGACTCAAGCTGTAGATTCACGAATAACTGGCTACCTACGCTGAGTGCGTCGTTTAAAGAACCATCAAAATTATCATGATGAATGTACCTTAAATGATGTCCAACATGATCGCTCACACTGCAGCCTTCATCATATCCATGAGCCAAATAAAATGATTTTGTTTCAAAATCAAATAATATATGTATCGTTTCATATAGGGGTAAATCAAATCCATTTTCGGTAAAACTCATAAAGCATCTTGGCCATGAGTAAATAATAGGACGCTCAACAATTTCGTATTTTCTATATGACAGATTAATTTCTTCAATTCTAATATTTATTTTATCAAACTCAGAATTATGATGTTCAAACAAATCATCTTTAGAAAATTTCTTAAAATTGTTGTTCATATTTCCCTCTCTAAAAATTTAAGCACAATATAATTATAACTGATTTTTTTTTGCACTAATTTTTCTCCTTAGAATCGTCTTTAATCGATTCTAAAAAGTTAGAGATATCCTGGATAGGATAAAAATTATTTTAGCGTTTTTTATATGTCTATGGGCTAATACTGAGAAGATTAATAGATAATAAAGGAATCAGCAATTTTCACAAAATATTCACAAAAAACATGTCAAGTTAATTTTAATTAATTTAAATAAAAATTATAACTTAGAAGCGGCTGAGCAATAACTCAAAACATATTTTCAAATTATCAATGGCATGTAAGGACTGCTGTTCATGGTTAGTAAAGGATTGCCATCTATCTGATAGTTGGTAACTTGCACTTTGAAGCAAATTTTTCGTATTCGAATTAATAATGTTTTCAGTCCAAATTATCACGGCTAGGTTTTGAAAAAGGGGAATTGCAAAATTTAGGAGATAATATTAATCGTTATAATGATGACGTGTTTGACGTCGGGATTAAGATAAAAACAATTAGTGACAATCAAAAGATTTGCATTCACTTTGTTTCAAATCAATCGAGGAAATCAGAACACTACTTAAAAAAATCAGTTAAGTTTTCTCGCATGGGAGCGAAAGTTTACCTTAAATGCAGCATTCAGTTATGAGCATTATATTAAACCAATACTAAAAACTCTTAGTGCGCTATATTTTATTTCTTCCTCAGCCACGCTTTGTAAGTGCATCGGATAATTACCATTGCATTAATTGTAAAAATTACTGAGTGATAAATGGTTTCGTGATTTGAGATCAAAGTATCTATTTGATTGAGAATTGGAGTGAATAGATTTAATAGATAAGCAAAGATAGATTTTATATATATTAATAATAAAATAAAAATGAAAAACATCACCTTTCGCTTGAGGAAGTGAAAACATAATATTGCTGAATGTGCTTTTATTTGAAGGGACCTAATATTCATTTTTTTAAAAAACCTTGGTTATCACTGGCAATTGAAATGGGTAATTCATCGTAGCAATCATCTCGGAAACAATTATTACGGGTTTTCAGCTGTATTTATAACTTTGATTCGTTCTAATTCATAGGCAATCAGTTTCTAATCGCACATCATTATTCATGATAGCAAAATCCAAAATAGCGCGAATTAGATTTGCACGATGATAGCTTTTAGCTTTTCCTTTGTAATTTATTAAAAGCAATAGCGCATCAAGACGATTCAAATTATTGAGTTTGAGATTTTCAGAATCTGCCTTGAAATATATCTGAATAATATTTGATTTCTTACGAAGAAAATTTAATGCTAATGAATTTAAAATGACCGCAATAGATAAAATTAAAATACTTGCTTGAATAAGCATATTACACGCCTCCATTAATCTAATAGAATCGCATTATTTATAATAATGCGATATTAAAAATTCTATCTATTAGCCAATGTAGTTGCTAGTTTTTGGAATTCACTATCGAGTAAATCCATATCAAATTTATTTAATCCATGCTTATAAGCAAGTTTCCCTAAATCCAATTTTTGTTTATCTTGAATTGCAGAAAGCTTACTTTGAGCATCTGCAATTATGTCCATCAAATTTTTTTCTTTATCAGATAAATTCCCTTTAATTTTAGGCATAATAGTACTCCAAAAATTTCGAATATTTAGAAAATCAATTTTAACATAAAGGTAAATATACCTATATAAAAAACATATATATTTATTAATTGAAACCTCATAATTTTTTGATTATGGAATCTAGTCTAGATGTAGTTTGATTCATTTTAATAATGATGCTTCTCATTGAAATACAGAAACGCACCTAAACAAAAAAAGCACAAACGCGCAATTTCCATGCGCTCTAATAAGCTATCTAGTAAGAATTACTAAGCAGAGGCAAACATTAACATAAATGATCTAATACAAAATACAGCACACCTTTCGTATTTGAATGAATAGTATTATTTGCCTTGTTGACAAAATAAGGTCCCGCTAAATAAACATCATATGTAATGTGAACTACATTACTAAAAATATTACACGTGAAGCTTACAAATTTAACGCGATTAATAATTAGTATTAAATGAATCGAAGCTTCTTAAAGAAGAGCTCACATTAGGTCGATGGATTTCAGTACATATATAAGAATGGGTGAATGAGCTACTGGTTCCATATGTATTGCCATTTAGATCAACACATCCAACCATTGGCAAACCAGAAGCCGGATTAATTCTTGATTCTTTAGAAGTTAAATTTTGACGTAATGAACTTTTTTTTACAACGATCATTTTTTCTTCCTCAGTAAGCTCACGAATAGTAAAAAATTTAATAAATGCTTTTAAAAATTTTATAATTAAAATCATTAATTTCTCCCTTTATAAAAATCCAAATAATTAGATTATAAATGAATACTGAATTGAAAATCACACACACGCAATTTATTTGCGCTTACTAATGATTAAAGCAAAGAAACATTAATTAGTATTCTATAACCAACGTATATTAATAAAGATATATCCACCCCAAAGTAACACACCCCTCGCAACTGTCATTGCTTTTATTTTTTCAAATATAAATCATATAGTTACGAGAGTAATTGGTTTTTAAACTTTTTAATAAGTCAAAAAGCTCAAGGTGTTGATCCACTCTTTAATAATAATCAATATGTTATGATTAGTCAACACCTGATCCACACCTATATAATGATTGCTAATGGAGTAAAATTTAATGGAACACACCCTTTAGACACCCAACCTCACATGATATAATTCTAGTACTTAATATGAGATCAACCTAGTTCAAAACCATAAAGAGGGTCATATGCCGAAGGCTTATTGTTACTTAACACAAAAAACAATCGATCAATTAGATGCAATCAAACAAGAGGAGGATCACTCCTCATCATCTCAAACCATGAAAGAAATGATCGAGTTGGGTATTAAGGTCTACCTACACAACAAAGAAAATCCTCCCTTAAGTGAAGACGAAAAATTACGTATCGAAAAAGAGGCCGAACTTAATAAGCAGCACACCACACACTTATTAAGATTATTAGGAATTAGCGCTGATATTTTCCGTTGCGTTTACGAAAAAAATAAATTGGCAGGTGAATCAAATACAGCAGACGAGCACATCGCAGAACTTAAGAAAAAGGTAGACAATTTTATCGAAGGATATATCAATAACTAAAACAAGAAGCAGATTTAATTTTGTAAAATTAATTCAATTAAATCTGCTAAAATGAACCCGAAATAACTTAGGATGGTTGTGATAATAACTGCTTAACTTGCAAATAACTGATGTACACAATGAGTATAATTGCCATTAAGGAAATGCTTAAACTACCCCAGTAGAAAAGTTCATTCCAATTTGTAAAATGGAGTACTTTATCTACAAATTCTAATAATAAAAAATACATTATCCATATCCCAATAAGGACGTATGATAACCATTTGTTAATGCTAAAATAATAACTTTGTATACCATTTATTATTACTAAAAGCACAAAGAACGGCAAAGAAAATAAATAGTATAATAGTTGCGTTCCAGATGGCTCATAAGAAAATCCAAAGAAATTATCCGGGTTCGTTGAACAAGCGATTGCCACATACAGAAATATAAGATAAAGGGCAGCCCCGTTTACTAAGGATAAAGTCATTAATCCAATAAATTTTTTCATTTTAATTCCTAGGTAATAAGTTTTTCTCGAATTTAATATATTTGCATTTCCTCTCGTTGAAGCGTTTTTATTTTATCAATTGACATGGTTTTTTCCTTAGGTATTTCCAAGTTAAGCTTACTGGAAATAGACTCTAAGCACTCCGCAATTTTTTCTGAGGTTACTTCAATTTTATTTGTATTACTCATAAATTTATCAATGCTTACCGCCTTACTCAGAGCCTCAACAACACCAGGAATACCCCTTAATTTACTTATATCGTTAAAGTCTTTTTCTCGTTGGGGAATTACAATTTTCACAGATTTCCCATGATTTTTTAAACGCTCAATAGCTTCAATAATTACCTTGTCTTTACCGATGGGTTTGCCATCATTATCAAGACAAAGCACAACCTTATCAGTTAAAAGATCCATGTGAATAGTTTTAAAATTGCCTTTACCTAGCGTTGTAATAACACGTTCATTAGGCACCGCATCGCGGACACTAAGGGCTGTTTCGCCTCCCTCTGCTAAGTATGTAACTGAGTCCTTCTCACCTTTATTTAAGATAACACCCGAACCATTTTTATCTCCATAAGACCTTTTTGATTTTATTCCTAGAGATGCTTTATTCCCGGTCAGTTTATCTAAATACACCGCTTCAACTGCTGTCACTTTATTGCCTTTATCTCGGGACAAATATAGGAGTGCAGGCTTATGCTGTTCAGCCTCAGTTTTTTTGGTAAACACTCCAGGGTGATATCGTAGATTGTCACCGGACACATGATGAATCCCTCTAATTTCCGTTAAATATTTTTCAGCCAAAGTCCCATTTATTGGTTTTGATTCGCGAGCTAATTGTAATGCATAATCTTGAGTTTTATTGGGCTCACTTTTCTTGATTTCTTTGGGCTCGTACTGTCTATTCCCCCTTTCTTTTAACTGTTCCTTTAAATCATCTCCCGTTAATTTAGCGGCATAAGAAAGACTTTGTTTGAAATCCAAGTTTAACGTTTTTTGTATCAGATGGAGCAAATTTCCCTTTTCCAAAGTTTCATGGTTGTACCAAACTCCTCTCTTATCCCCATGCAAACAAATGACCAAACTTCCATAAGTACCATAACGATACTCTTTCTTAGAAGAAAGTTCCCTATTAGGTTGCCCAAGCAAATTCTCGAGAATCACTTCGGCATGATTCGACAGATTTTGCGAAATGATATTTGCATCATAATAAGGTCTGCTCGCTAACTTAACAGGTTTACTCTGTCTAATGTTCTGGGATTTTCTTGGGCTATTTTGCACCTCTTTAGTACTGGTTTTAATATTGGGATTAATACGATTTAACGCTTCTAAGGCTGATGTTTTTTCAGGAGTAACACGAAGCTGAGCTTGTAATTTATTTCGATCATCGGTGTAGAGCATCGCGTGCAATGAGCCTCGCGTTACCATGATATAGAACGAACGAAAGTGATTTACCTTATCATTGCCTGTCTCAGCTACTCCAATCACAAAAGGAGAAGAAGCCCCCTGAATTGAATAACTGGTTGCTGTATAGCTGTAATCCCAGTGAGCATCTTTCATATCATCTTTACTCAAGTGGTGCTCTGAACCGGAACTGTCTTTAACAACTATAGCCCCCTCTTTAGCCTGAGTTACTTGTAAGCGCTCGTTAGCAAATCGTTCCAAAGATTTATCTGACTTCTTAAAGTGAATTTTTTCACCAACAGAGATTTTTGCCGGAGCTGATTGAAACAATTCAATTTTCCAATCTTTATTTTCTTTTTCAGGAACAAAAAAAGATTTATTTCCTTTTAAATCCTCTAGCAAAACAACCTTTTTCGACTCATCAATCGATGTCACTTTAAAATATTCGCCTTCTCGTTTTAAATAAAATGTGCCTTTATTCAGACATTCTTGATATGTTTCGCAAAAATAAAGCTCCGCCGTTGTGTAGTTGGTGCTCAGTAACCTGGGAAATGAGATATTCTCCGCACCAAGTGTTTTCTCTTGAATTAACGCCTCTCGAATAAGATTATTTGCGAGCTCTCTTTTTTTATTTTCATGAATAATCACTATGGTTTTGTCCCGAACCTTATCGGTTCGAGACAAATAATCGCCCACAGCCATTTTAAGACACTTATTGTCATTCAATCCTTCTTCCCTGTCCTCTCCTTTTTGTACCGCAGATAAGCGATTGTCTAACGACTCATTCGTTACCACTAACGAGGAGGTTAATTCGTGGTAAGGGCTATTCGTATCTTTTCGCTCAATAAGATCTCGCGGGAGAGCGCTTAATTGCGCTAACGCTTTTTCTGGATCTCCTTGGATTAAGGTTTCAACGGCGTTTTTATATTCGATAACCTGCTGTCGCACGATATCGTCCATGCACGCTACGCGTATGCTTCCCTCTTGCATCATTAGTTTGCTAGGCTTTCCACTTTCGATACTTTGATGTTGGCTTACATCACCTAATAAGGTACACCGAGCTCCTGAATCTTTAATTACTTGAACAAGACTGGCGCAATCCCTATTGGAAACCATTGACGACTCATCAAGTAGCACAAGGACATTCGAAGATAAAGTAGGTTCTTGCTCTTGAGCAATAAGAAAGCTTTTCAAGGTCTGAGACTCTATCCCTAAAGCCCTCATTTCTTTTACCGCTTGATGCGTAGGAGCCACTGCAATGATTTGCATCTCTTCTTTAACCATAGAAATTGCGTATTGAATGGTATCGATCGCCGTTTTGGTCATCGTAGTTTTTCCTGTACCCGCATATCCTTGAATCATATTAAATTGATCTGGGGATGTTGTGATTAGTTCACAGGCTTCTTTTTGACCTTTAGTTAATTGAGCCGATACTAATTGTTTCCGGGCATCCTCTTCAGTGATTAACGGTTTCACCGAATTAATGCCTGATTTAACCGTAGAGATTATTGACTCTTCGAAAAACACTGCCTCTTTTGTCGTTAAAAAGTCATTGCCACCTGCGATTAATTCTCCTTTTTCAAGTAAATAATCCAATTTTTCATTTAACTCTTTATAATCCACACGTCCTATGACCTTATGGATAGCCGCTTCAAGTAATTCGCTACGTTTAAATGCCGCTTCTCGCTCTCCAAGATGAGCGATTGCAAAGGCCAATGCTTTTTCACTGTCCTCCTTAATTGGTTTTTCTAAGGATAAACGAGTTAATGCATCTTCTAGTGCCATAATGAGTTGTTTGCTGCTGGCATTATCGAGCACTAGAGCACCATGGTGCCTTTGTGCTGCTTCTAACGTTAAAGAAATTGCGGTCTGTTTAGGTGAAGCCTTTTGGGCATAACGATTGGCTTTATCTACATCATCAGTAACAATATGCAATTCTTCCTTGCTTGACTCTGACAGCAAAGAAACAATATTTTGGCGTAGTGAGTATGCGGGCATTGTTGCGATGATTCGATCTGTGGATTTAAAGTCATGGGCATAGATTGTCTTCGTATACGCATAATTCATAGGAAAATGCTTTTCAGTATCCAGATCCAAATGAATCGTGTCTTTACCTGACTTGATTTTAATCCCATGAGGAGTAAATTCAGATACTTCATATTGAGCCCCTAAACGTATCCCTTCTAACGCAAGATTTCCAGTAGCAACAAGTTTTTCCCCAATAGCCACAGGCATTTGGGTTGGTTCATAGATTTGTGTTGTTTTCGATAATTTATTTGTCGAAATCATGGATTTCATTCCATGCGCATTTCGTATTATGAGCTGGTTTGCTTGTTCATTAACCCCAATTACTTTTAATTTCTGCGAAACAGAACGTGTTTTTTGAATGAGTATCATCCCTTCTTGATAACTCTTTGCCATTTTTTTCTCACTTTCTGTTAACGAAATAGGCGTTAATATAGAAATAATACGCTCCTCCTTTGATAGCTCACCGTGTTCTTTGAGCTGAGTACGTATAGACTGATTCACTTCATTTGCCTCCAATTTGGAGTGAGTTAGTATTTGGGTATTTTTTCTCTGAGTGCTGGTAAGAGATTGATAGAGTTGTGCCGTTTTAAGGATTCGATCTTCTTTTTTTCGCGCCTCCACCAAGGTAATATTGGTTTGACGTAACGGTCTATCATTAACATCGATTGTATTCATCTGGGCTTTATCTAACAGCTCGGGGATATCCGATTTAAAGCCAGTTATGGACTGAGACTTCTCTAAAAAAACGACTTTGGCTAAACGTTGTTCCGCAATAGAAAGCAATTTATTTAAGTCATCTGGAGACAGGCGTTGCGAATCATCAACAATCAGCAATTCACGTTCCTTTTTACTGTTAAAAAAAGGCAGACGATGTTCCGATTCGTGACGGTAATTAAAACCAGACACCGTATCACATAAATCTTCTTTACCTATAGAGAGCACCCACTGCCATAATGTGGATGGCCGTTTCGTAAATTCTTGATTGATGTTTTGAGAAGTGAGTGCGGTGGGGGATAAGATTCGAACCTTTTTAGACTCTTCCGCACAGTCAATCAGCGTGCTTAATACTTCACGGGATAAAGCACTTTGTTGCCTTATCCGCACAAGGCTGTCTTTGGATGACAACGCCTCAGTGACCACTTTTTGGATATGCTCATTGCCCCCTTCTTTTTCTTTTCCCCAATGAATCGCTTTTTTTTGCGATGGAAATTGGTTAATTCGATTAAGAAGTTCGTGTTCTTTTTTGATCAAATCTGGAGTAGTGAAACGAGTATCCTCTTCATTAAGCGGAATAATTTTTTTTTCTTTAAGTACATTGTCTATTTGAGCTAATAATGTCTCAAAGTTATGCTCACCCATAGAAAAGTACAGACTAGTTTGCAAGAGTTCATGATGAGTAAAACTTAACTTCTTTTCTTCTAAATGCTTAATTGCATACATCACGTTCATACCCAATTCATCCGAGCTCACCTGGGAATCCTTTACCGAGCGCGATTGAGCCGTCTTTTCTTTTAATTGTGAAAAATAAGAGGAAGGGTCAATACCAAAAACGTTACTTTCATTGGTCCACCGCTCACGCAATGCTTCAGGGGAAACCACGGTTTTTTCTTTTCGAGAATCAAGAGTTGCTCTATCGTATGCTTTTAATGAGCTAGAGCGCATTCCTTTAACTTCTTCCTTAACTTGTCCTCGCCGTTTTGATAAACATTCTAAAAGGCCTTTATCAAAGTGTTTAATTTCGAAAAGCCCATGGGCATCACCAGTACTTTCTATTTCCAACCCCATCTCATTCAAACCTAATGCAATCTCAGAACGATAAATCAGACCTAATAAAATCTGATTATTCATAATCCATTCCATGGTTCCGTGATTACGACTAATATCTGAAGCAAGAGCACGCCATTTTCCGTCCAGACGCTCTGTAAAATTCATCATTAAGGCATGGACATGAAGTTGTGGATCGAGTTCTCTTGACGTATCGTGAAGAATGGTTGCAAAACAAAGATTTCCGGTATGTTCATATTCCACCCCGGACTTTCCTGTTTTTCGTGCCTGTGCGGCTTCTTTCTCAATCACCTTTAATACCGTTTTTACTGCATTTAAGTGCAGATCAATAAATTCTTTATGTCCTGCAACCAAGCCAAGATAGGAAACCGATTTAGGTGCTGAAAAAGTTAAATCATAGCCTCCACGGTGTTTGATCTCACCTTGATGGGTTTGGAATCCGATCACATCCCCACTAGGCAAAACACCACCAACAAGTTGTTCTAGGGTCTGAACCTCTACCTCACCCGATAAGTTTTGTTTTTCTGCACTGAAACCAACCCATTCAGTCGTAAGTTGGTTTGAGAAATAATAATTTTCCTTGTCATAATAATAAGACGCTTTTTTGATTGGCTGCACACGAAGACTTAACATCATTGATTCCTTAGATTAAAAAATTGATTCCATATCCCATTCGGATTCTTTACTTTTGGATGAAGAGGTAGGCTTTGTTTCTAAACGTGAATCACTTGATTCAAGATTTTCGAGTAACGATTCAAATGCAGTATGCTGCGCTACTTCGACAGGCAGCTCACGAGGGATAAATCCTTCTGATTTGGCTTTTCTTTTTTGAAGTTTAAGTTCGAGTTTAGTAATGGGAAACTCTCCAGGGAGGCGCAAATAACAAGACAGTGGCGCTAAATTCATAATCTCGGGGTAGGTAACTAAAGGGCGAGTAATTCTATTTTTCCCTAATGAAATACCATCACGAATTGAATTTGCCCCATAAGAGTAGTTTTCTCGTGTATCATCAATCTCCTCCTCACCTAACTCTTTGCTCACTAGTTGCGCCATCTGACTGCTAGGACTTGCAAAAAAAGCACGCGTATTGAGCAAGTCAAATATTTCAGAAGCCCCACTTCGTCCATATACTTTCTCAAGTTGACTATAACTTTGCATTCCTAATAAAAAGCAACCTCCAAATTTTCGCACCTCTGCTATGGTTTCTCCCAGTAATGGTAATTTATGTAAACTGGGTAACTCATCACAGATAAACCAAATACGGCGATTAGCATCCTCCTCCAGACTTAAAAGAGTAAGCGAGGCCATCGCAATCCACATGGATATGAGTGGCTTTAATGATTTATGCTGCTCCCCATTTGATGAAATAAAAAGCCATCCTGATAACTCTTTATTTAAGAGGTAATCCCTGATTGAAAATGCTTCTTGTCCTGATTGTTCCAGTCCATTCAAAGAGTGGAGCGACTTAAGGTATGTTGTGATCACTGAACGAATCGAGATGGCGGTTTTTTCAATTTTACTACTGACTAACGTGGCCGCAGCCGTTCCTACAAGATAGGGCTCA
Organism: Legionella saoudiensis; assembly: GCF_001465875.1. Taxonomy (GTDB): domain Bacteria; phylum Pseudomonadota; class Gammaproteobacteria; order Legionellales; family Legionellaceae; genus Legionella; species Legionella saoudiensis. The sequence continues at coordinate 73,405 of NZ_LN901318.1, forward strand.
AGCTCATCAAACTCTCCAGTGACCAAGAGTCGTAATAGCTTCGATAAAGAACGGTCCTTATCTTCCCTCATGCGACTGGCTACCGACGCGAACACGGTGCGCGCCGCATTTACCCAAAAGGGATCGTTTTCTCCATGCATAGGAATTAGGCTTTCTGCCATATTCTCCAAAAGTTCATCTTTGGGCGCTTCCCGCCATAAATCCCAATTCGCACAACGCTCATCAAACGGATTCAGTAAAATATCATGGCCTTCTTGAAAATAAGCTTGAGTAAACGTACACCCTTTGTCATAGACAATAACCCGATCCCCCCGAGCACGAATCACGTCCATCAATTTCATAATGAATTGACTTTTACCCATACCCACCGTGCCATGGACTAACAAATGCTGTACTTCGGAATTCTTTATTAATGGTAATCCATCAAGATTCAGGTCTGAGTTTTGCTTCTGTTTGATGATTTGTTGTTTCAGTTCGGAAGCAGGAACTTGAGATGCGCCACGAATAAATTGATTATCGGTTTGAGACTTTCCTCTTCGAATAAAATAGGCCGCCAAACAAAGCCCCACGATACAAGCCAATACAAACCCAATGAGTGCTGACTGGCCTACCCTATCCACCATGTGGCGCGCATTCGTCTCAAAATAGGAGTAGTTCATGATTTGCTTTACAGATTGGTGATAAGTTTTCCCATTAAATGACAACGTAAAGGTGTGTGATTTACCGGAGAAATCGAGCAAAGAAGCATAGTAATAAGCCAGTGCATGAGTGAGTTTCTCTGTAGGGAGTAGCAACCAAGAAATAAGACACGTAAAAACAACCCACAAGCAAAAACATACGGTCACTAGCGTTTTGGTGATTTGATCCCACATCCTCAAATTATGAAAACTTATTTGCCCCCCACGGGTATAATGTTTGAAATTAGGCTCGGCCTGCATCAGTTAGTTCTCCTTTTTTAGACAAAGCTTACGCGGCCACTGAGAATAAATGGCTAAAATAAGCTCTATTTGTTGGTGTTTAGATTAGGCGGTTGATTATTATTTTTTATTCACCCATTGATTTACCAAATCGAATAAAACACTGGCTCCAACGCGGCTCATTTCCATGCTTAATACAATGTAGGATGCAAATAAGGCCACGAAGTAGGAAAAACCAAGAAATATTCGGAACGCAAAAGGATCAGGGCATTGCATTACAAAACAGCAACAAGCCCCAAACACGGCGATAAAGACCCAACCGACTTGATTTAACTTTTTGACTAATAAAGAGCCAGTTTGAATCCGATGGTTTAAATGGATTTTGATTAGATAGTATTGTGTGAGCGAAGGAAGGAGCATCACTACGCCGACAAAAGTTATTAAAAAAGAACTTAATAAGATATCAAATACGAGCTCTCTGCTAACAAGAATAGAACCATTTCTAAGTGAAGACTCTACGTAACATGTCGCTAACAAAACGATGAATCCCATTTTCCAAAAACAACCGCCAATGAGTGTTAAAAGTCCCGAGTAATAAGCGCGCACTGGAACCACATCAAAATCGAGTGAAGGCAATAGCGCAATATCCGCTTTTATCGCTTGTTTTAATTCCGATTCATTCATTAGATTATTCCTTAGGATGTAATTGATTTTCTTTGAGCCAGTTTTTAGGATTTAGCGTATTTTTCTTAGCCTCCTCCCTCCCGCCCATAACTGTGGTTTGTGTTTCATGAGCAATAACCTCATGTTGTTCCGTCATGCGTTGATTACCTTGGTCTATTTGAACCTGTTTTTGCAACACATTATGACCCACTTGCTGTTGCAATTCGTGAGCTTTTTGAGAATCTACTCCCAGGTCTAAGGTGCTGGCGCTTTGTCCCATTCGGTTACTGTTCCCATGATATTGAGTTGCCAACTCGTGCTCTTTTCCTTCCAGGCGATTGTTCTCTTTAGCATAATAAGCATGAACCTCATCTTTATGTTGAGCTCCTCCGAACTCAGAGATTAACGCATCTCGGCGCTGGGCAATAAAATCCTGTCCCAACGTATTTAATTGATGTAAGGACTGGGAATCACCGGGATGGCTAAAGAGCTCATCTCGTTGAGATTGACCAACACGCTGCTCCACATATTTGGGAAACGCCTGATTTAAATCTGTTGTAATTTGTGAGCCATGGGATTCCACATAACTTTTAGCTTGGCTAATACGTTGTGATTTGGCCATACTTGCATCGTAGCTATGACTTGCTGTTTGGGCATCCCGTAAATCCGCTCCGAGTTGTGAACTTAAACTGGCTGCAGTCGAATGGCTCTCATCAAAATGATGCGTTTGGGCAAAGTTTTTGACATAATTCATCGCATTATTAAAGTCTTGAGCTTGCCGTGCAGAAATGGATGCATCCGCTCCACTATGAGAACGTGCACTGTCCGAAGAAGAACCTTCTGCTTTAACATGCGCATCAACACCCGCACTAAAGCCTGTTCCAAATTTAATCACCTTGCCAGCAAGACTGCTGTCGGATCGAACCCCTGCATGACCACCAATCCCATTAGAAATAAGGCGTGAATATGCTTCTTCGGTACTCACTCCTGTTCGACTCGCGACATCTTCAGCAATATGCTTCATGGTCGATAAGGCTTTTGAAAATTGGCCTGAATCACTCTGAGAAACCCCATCCCCCAATCGCAAATCGTGTCCCGAAAGTTGAGACAGTTGCAATCCACGATGTGCTGCATTAGACAAAGCCGTTTGGTAATGAGCCGATTGATTGCGCGCGGCTTGCGTAGTCTGTTCATAAGCATCATTCAATGAGGCACTTAAACCATCTGATGAATTAATGGATACCGCATTTCGAGACATGCCCGGACCCATATCAAATACGGTTTCGCCACTTCCTGTTACTGTTTTTAATACCCCACTTCCCATTTGCTCTGTACGCATTCCATGTAAATGGGTCCAATTCGAATCATGTTTGTTTGCGGACATATTATTCGCATTCGTATTATAAAAACTGGTTTGGCCAATACTAAACGACCCACTGGCTGCTTCACTTGCGGCCGACATACTAGAACCTTGCATATGGCTCATCATGGAGGTGGCTAAATTATTAAATGCGCCACTAAAATTGGTGACAAAGCCTAAGGAAATAAAGGGAATCATCATCATGATAAATCCGCAAGTTCCTGCTACATCGGCATGTAATTCATCAATTTTATCCAAGTTAACCATGGAAAATTGACCAAACTCACTTGAGGAAGAAGCCCCATACGCAGTCATCCCCACATTTAATATGGCGAACATAACCGGCCAAAATTGCAATGAGATAAAAAACTGAAGGTATCCTGACAAAATTTTTATGCCATTGGGCAGACTGGTTAATACGAGAATCAATGGAAAGACACCAAAGAGCAACATGGTTAAGCAGGTATGCATAATGGGTAAAATCCATAGGGCTTTATGCTCCATAGCTTGCCAACTCCAACGATGCTGTACTTGAGACTTAGAGAATTGCTGATTGACAACACCTGCTGTAGCATCCGTAAATGCTTGATAATTTCCTATTCCATCTCGCATTGCATTGATCATCATACTTTGCAAAAAGATATTACTGGAGGTATCGGTTAAGCCTTGGTAATACTCAAAAGAAGACTTTAGATGAGTTTCAAATAAGTTCTGATACGTCGTGTTTTGAGGTTTTCCAAAAAGACTCACGCCAAAAATTTTATATGCTCTATTAATTTCCTGTTCTAATTTTTTACGCAAACTGTAAGTGCCTTTTTCTGAAGCGGCCTCTTTACACGTCACCAACTTATCGCCTACTTGAATCATCCTTAATGGGGAGGCTTTAGCTGATATTAAATTCCAAATGTCTTTTGACTCAGACAACTCGCCTACGCTGTACTTACGATTAATACGAATGTCCCCAACGACACAAACGCGGAAATAATCGTTCATTTCTTCTTTTAACACCGGATCGGTAATGCGAAATGAGGTGGCAGCCTGTACCAGACGTGAACCAAACAAAGCTCCGGTACGTGTATAAAGTAACTCCTGCGGCATGGGATTACGATTTCCGATTGGAATGCTCATCAACATGTCATAAGTTTGCGCAAGCCCGTAGCCTACCGTAGTAATTAGAGAGGCGGTTAGGGCAAAAACCACCGGGACATTATCCACTAATTTAACTTTTTGCGCGGTGATGTCTTCTATTTCTACTGTAGTTTTAGGAAGAATAACCACGTTCGTACAAAGCACATAGGCAACAAACCAACGAGCAAATATCATGGGATCGCGTGCTTTTAAAAAGCCGGCAGAAACCATAATGATCCCGGCAAGAGCAGTAATCCGCAGTAATCCTTCAAAACTGTCTTGTTTAAGAAACGCCGCCAGTGCATTGAGGACTAGCTCAAACAACTCGCCACAAGCAAGCACATGAATCGTAACCATAGTATTTTAAGCCCCCACGCTATTCATATTCGATGCAACTTGCTTTTCAACGCGTGCAACGCGCTCGATTAACGCAAGTTTCTCTTGAAGTTTTTTGCCAATTTGCGGCTCGATTGATGCAACCTTAACTTGTGCCTCACGTACTCTTTTTTGAACTTGTTTGATTAAATCCTCATTCAGCTCAGAGCCGGATGTTGCATTATCCACTTCCGTAAGCAACTCGGTTAAATAGTGAGTCAGTAGATCTTGAGCAATCAACATTGAATATTCTTCTACATCAACCGCGGCACTCGCATATTGGGTACTTAAAAGAACCTGCAAAAACTTCATTACCGGTAAAGAAATCATACTCAAAAAACTTTTATCCTGAGCTTCCGGTGCTTGATCAGACACTAGCTTGTTACGAAGACTGTTGATCATTTCTCGAATTTTATAAGTTAATGTTGATTTTTCAGGAATGGTTACGTCTGATAATTTGACCGTCATGCATTGACTGGCACTTCCAGAGTCAGTACAACGCCAAATTTTTGCAGTATGAACACCGGCTTGAGTTCCTATTAACGCATTAATCAAATCTGCATTTCCAGCCAATGAAGGCACATTCGTCACCTTACCTTGCCTATCGATGATGAGCGTCCCTGTTAAACTCATCACCATTTCTGCAAGTTCTGAATCGGTATTGAGAAATGACTTGGATTGTAAAATGGACCAAACTAAATTTTTGTTAAGTACAACCTGCTTCTTACGCTCTTCATCTTTAGATGCTTTATCCATAACCGAATCAAAACCTCTACCCGAACACGCCATTCGCGCTTGAACATAATCACTGTACAACCCTTCTTTGCCCATAGCCGCTTGGTCTTTACACACCTTTTGTTGGCTTGCCGCTGTTTTGGGCCACATTCCACCCACTAGATTTTCAGCAAGCTGGCAGGAGTTAATGCTTGAATGATTGGCCATTTGCTCTAACTGTTGTAAAAAGTCTCGAACTTGTTTGAGTTCGGGTACTGTTGAGGCCAACATCACATCCACAGCATAGGCTCCCGCATTGGTCATCACGGATTTACCCAAATCCACCAACTTTTGACTGCTTAAAAAACTCATGCTGCCGGTAAATAAATCAATCCCCCCACATCCCGCTCGGTAGCTGGGTAAATCCAACTGAATCAATTGATATTGCCTTATTTGATTGCGAGCATATAAAGAGCCTCCACCAAAAAAACCTGCAGCCTGCGACTCATAAGCAGCTGGTGAGGTCACGTTGGAGGCATACCCCATCCCATTAAAAAAAGCATCCAAATCAGAGCCAACATTGGCATGAAGTGCGCTTGAACCCATTAACAAGAAACTGGCCATCAATCGCTTCATATTCCCCTCCTCTTCGGCTTAGATTCTGGATGCGAAGAAAGTTCACGTGATTTAGGCCAAGCTTCATCAGCAATTCGCTCAGCAAACCCATTGCTCGGAACTGCACCTTTAAATTGAATATCATCAAAAAAGTGCTCCCGGCTCCTATCCTCTGGCGGATTAGAGGCCAAGCTTATAAGTAATAATAAAAGTGCGCTCATAAGGCACCGCCTTGATGCTCATGAGCCTTAATTAGAGGTATCAGTTGTTCCATCCTCGTATCAAGCTCCACATAACTCATAGCCCCAAATGCCACGGGAAAGAGTTGTTTGGTATCAGGATTTACCATAAAAAGAGCGGGGTAATTAATCGGATTTCCTTGAAATGCCGCATTAATCCATTCGGTAGTTGCCGGAATAAATTGGGGAAACTCAGCCAAGGGCTGATTGTCTAATGACAAAGGCAAGATACGCACATGATGTTGGCTTGCCCATTGTTTTAAAATCGGGGCAAACTGTCTGCAGTGAGGACACTGACTGCCGTAGAATAAGATAAATCCATGGTTTTTATAAAACCCATCTTCTGGTGATTGAATAGGTTGAATGCCCCGACGTTCAACTTGTGGACGCTCCTTTTCAGAAATTAAATCAGATAACCATGCCGCCTGACTCGAAGCACCCAATGAATAAAACATCAATACAATTCCTAACAGTCGAACCGAGCTCATACACTACCTCCTTTAAATTGGGTTGCCACCTGTTCAAATCGTTCCATTAATACATCCTGCGTGGTTAATCCAAAAGCCAGCGGAGCAGTCTTCTTGCTGTTTGGATTAACCAACAAAATAGCAGGGAAATAACGCACCTTCATCTGATTGGCTTGCCCAACATCCACCCGTGAACCCGGTAGTTCGGGTGCAATCACCCCATCCACACTCACTGGCATCAGCGCTAAATTAAATCGCTTACAAAAATCAGAAATAATGGGAATTTGCTTGATGTCGTATGGACTTTTACCGCGATAAAAAAATAACACCCCATGGGTTTGTGCCATTTTAGAAATCAAATGTGTTCGTGCTTTATCACGAAACTCATCCGTTATTTTGGCTCCAATATTTGAAGTAGGATGGGTTACGGTATAATCGTATTCGGGATAAGCCAGCATCGTTTGTTGAAAGAGTTGTTTAAATCGGGAAGATTCTTCCAACCAATAATGCTGTAAGCTTAAAAACACGCGCATATCCTCTACACGTTTTGTATGGCGTGCTTTATGCAAGGCTTCCATGGTGTAGAACCTGAGTACCGCATCCCGCTGAGTGAAACTAAGCTGGTTAAAGGGAACACCTTTTTTAACTTCTGGGGCTCTTTTTTTCGCTTGGAGCGATTTTTCTTTTTTTATGTTGTACCAAAGAAAACCCACAGGCTCCTCTTCAGCAAAACACCAAGAGCTACACACCATTAAGATAATAAATAACATTTTAGTCATGAGCCTTCCCCTGTGCACTCAAGTGTTGAATGCGAGACTGATTCACCTGGCTAATTTGCCCATTATTCGGAGGAGTCATTCGGTCGACAAATTCTTTTTCAATGAGCGACATATCCAGTGCAGAAAAATTAATGCGTTCTAATTCTTCAGGAGATACCCCCCGACAATTCGCCTCATTGTCGTCATCTTTGGCCCGGCCAAAACTGATTCCCAACTGGCTGTAACGTCCTTGAATTTGAATAATGGCCGCAAGAGCATTCGGAAAAACACACCATGATTCTTTCGTCTCCACACATCCCATCATTCGCTGAGCACAATACTCACCCACCTTAAATGCACGTCCTTCCTCTTTGGCTTTAGCAAGACGTTTTTCATCATCACTGCAATGCGTCATCTGATAACTGCTGCCGCAACAATTACGCATGTTTGCAAATACCTTTCTACAGGTTGAGTTATGTCCTTTAAATATTGCAGTAACACCGCTATGAATTTGATTGGCGGCTACATCGCCTGCAGCACCAAATAAAACACCTAGACGAGAAATTCCCTCTCCGGCATCGGTGCTTTCTTCTATTTGTGACTCATCACACTGGCCATCGGCACAGCCCACCGTTCCTGGACAAACCGTTTTTTCAGGAAGGCATTGTTGTTCCATGCACCGAAAGGTTTGCTCATATTGGGTACATTGATTCTGTTGGTGTGCACTACATTGCGAACCCACTTGAGAACATCCTTGATTCATCAAACCCGTACATCCACTCCTGGTGATGTACATGCATTGGTAGTTATATTCTTGCTTCCAGCAGGGACGTGTGACGAGAACCCCATTAATCCAGCGTGCTTGGTTTGCATCCAAACATTTATTGGCTTCTTTAATGAAGCACTGCCCTTGGTTAGTTTGAGTTTGGACTCTATCGCAATCGCGATGCATCCACTCGTCATCTGTAATTTTTTGCGTGAGCGTAATGGTTAATTTGAGTTCACGCTCCCAATGAGAACGTTTTATTTTGAACGTGGGATCTGTACAGGTAGGGGTTTTTGTAATGTTTCTCGTTCTGTTGTTTGTAGTAACAGAAATATCCACCCCTTCACATCGTTCTAAAAACTTAATTAAATGCGCGTCAGAACAACGCCATTCCCCCTTAGCACAGCGACTTAGATCAACTGTAGTTTCTAAACCAAAAGGAGATACTTTGATTGTTCGGGTCACTGTTTGGCTAATCGGTTGGACTGAAACCTTCAATTCTTCTGCACAGGTTAACCCCTTATAGGCAATTGATTCGAAACACGTATGATCCGAGCGTTTTTCAGTACACTCCGCCTTTTGGGTATAACATGCGCCATTAAGTACCTCTTGGGGATTATCTAATAGCTGTTCCGCATAACGAACTTCAGGACTATTGGCCGATAATCGAGACGCATGCCTTCCTGCATTACGATAAATATCCTGACCGGTAGCATTCGAACTTAATGCATTAATCCCTGAACGTTTTAATTCCTTGGCCTTTAATGTTTGTTCTTTAGGACTCTCAGTAAAACCGGGTAAAATCGCTGAAGGATTTAATCCTTTCAGTGCATTCATAGCACGCTCGCGAGCCGTTAGCGCATCATTTTTATTTGCAGCCAAAGCACAACCACTCAACAACCCAATTAAAAGAAATCGTTTAGCGTTCATCACGACCTCGTAATTGTTTTAAGCTCAAGCCACTCACGCCTTGCAGTGCAATTCGCTCCAATCCCTTGGCTAAGGACAAATTCCCATAAATCACATCGAATTTTTTCCCATTATCAACGACTAACGCGGGCACTGACGTGATGGAATAACGTTCAAATGCCGTGGGATCGATTTGCAAATTAAGGTTAGGGACACGTTGAGTTAAGCTCATAATTTTACGAACCGTTTTCTCCATAGAATCCTGATGTAATCCATTTAAGTAGACCGGTATATTTAACTGCACACTCTCTTGTAGTGTTTCAATTAATAATTGCTTGGGCATCGAAAAGCTCACATACACTGAAAAGGTATGTGCCAAGCAGGTTACGGACACAATAAACTGCATAAATAAACCGATGATTAGGCGCATGCTGTTATCTCCTCATAATCCAGTCCGCAGTAACGATTCCAAGCTAAGAAAACGCCAATCACGGCAATGATCAAACACAAGGAGCTATTGGGAACAATTTTATGGGCGGCTGATCCGTAACGTAAAATTAAGTCTGGAAAAACAAATAGGCAAAAATTCAGCGTGGAATAACGAATCACATGCAATAAATCATGGTAACAACGCCATTCCCAATAATATTTGACCGCATAGAACGTTCGAAATAACGAAGAGCCAAACAAGAAGAGCCCGGAACACCAACATAAAAATAAAAAAAACTGGATCAATTTGCTAGGCTCACAAAGGGCTGCAACATCGTCTGACGTTATTATTGAGAGGATACTACCCGTGTGAACACAGATTAATACGAAATAGCATCCTAATAATCCAATCAAAACCGAATTTCTTAATAACTTAAGATTCATTTCTCACTCCATTTTATAAAAAGGTGCAATTACGCTTTCGCCAAACTAAAAACCCATATTGAGACGGTTTATCCGCTCTGATTTTCCCCGCCTCCCAAGCAAGAGTGCTGTACCCAGTTGGGTAACAATGTGTTCCATCAGCGACTTGATTAACCAACTCATAGCGGTATCGTGATTTTGGGGTCACTGGGTAATATTGCTCTTTACAAATGGCCCCTGACTCAGGACTGGAATCTGAAAGAAGAAACTCACGATGCATCTTATAATTCATACGCTCAGTCAGTAATAATGCGGTTTGTACAGGGGATACTGGCGCATTCACATGGCCAGTTAATGGGTAATGAGTTCCTTGGCTTCCAGCACACCAAAACAGTTTATCCATTGGCATTTTGCGCACCGTAGAGGATAAACTGTCTGCCGCACAGGATGCTTGCGTCATGGGATTACCGAACAAAATGGATTCAGGACTTAGTACAAAACTCATTTCTGAGTCCATCCATGTGGGATCAAGTTCGGTTAAATACGCGATGTCAAAACCTCCTCCTTGCAAACACCCCACAGAGGTAATTAAATTAAGCCAATAAATTAAGGGATACTTGTACCAATGCACATGAAAAAACGCATGTTGCTGCCCCATTCCGACAACATGCCTGCCCCCTTGAGCCGACTTAAGACCGATATTGAGCTTGGTTCCTCCTAAATTAACCAAGCAATAAGGCGTATCCGTAACATCCGTTAATGCCATGGGCTCCCAATACCCAATATTTAGCCCTACCCTCATCCCGATGTTCGTTGGGCACATGCCTACAGGTAATTTGGCATTGTCAGTATCTTCTAAAGAGGAGTGAACAATTTTGGTATTGCCAATCGAAAGCGGAAACAAACAGCGCCAACACACATCTTTAATGGGATTTACAAAATGTCCCTTACATGGAGCACTGGATATTTGGAAAGAGAACAACATCCCCAAAACAATCAAAACACCCTTAATTCTCATCACCGCTCTCCTTGATTGCGACCTCATTAATAACCAAATGATGATTCAATCGGCTCACTCGCGCGGGAACACCAGCAATATGTAACTTTCGAGTGATGCGGCCCTCTTGATCAAAAAAAATCGGCGCATTTAACGTTCTTTCGGCCTGTGAAATGGCCCCACCCGTGAGAATGAATTTGGCGTTAATACACCCTAATGCTTTTTTCTTGGCCCAACGAATTTGAGCCTCATCATCTGCATTAAAAAATAACCAACACGGTTGATAGGAGGGAAGCTTCTCTAATGCATTGATTCGCGTCCCTTTGGAATACAGCATCCTTCCAGTACTGTCTTTAATATCCTGTGTTAGTGTCAGCTCAGGTGTGTACTCATGACGACGTGAATACCTCACACGGGTTAAACTCAATGGCTTGGGACGATTTGCATGTTCTGCAGCCGTTTGTAGCCATTGTTGATTGAGTTTCTCAATTGCTCCTTGAGTGCTTAACTGAGTTAAGCGTTCATAAATGAGTTTAAGGAAACTCTTCTCTTTGATTGGAAATACCGCACCCGCAACACCTAATGAGTGCGCATTGAGTGCAGAACACTCAAGAAAGAGAAGCCCTACTAAAAGAATCCGTCTCACACCGAGCTCCTCATCGCCGTGCTCAACATCAGCATGAGTTCAGAAGTCACATCCACACCACCACCTAAAACACGGTGCTTTTCAATCACAAGAACATGATGTTTGGTTGCGTACTCATTAATGACTTTGGGTAATATCCTTTTCAATTTTTTAGATGCATTAGCGATTTGTGCCTCGGTGGCCTGATGCAATGCCAATTGACGAATTAGTTGAGCCTGGACTTGGTCCGTATCAAAAAGTACCACTTGGGGTCTACTGTTCCATACCCCTCCAACGCCTAGAGCCAGGGCAAACAACCCCATGCCTAAACCATACTTCCATGTTATGCGCATAGTTCGGCCCCATAATACTTGTACGCGACTTCCTTAATTGCCGCAGCCATTGGAGCCCCCTGTTTTATCAGCGCTTCAATATCACTGTATTCTTCCCCAGAGGTAGAAAACAAAATGCGAGAAAATGGATCGCAGAAATAACGATGAAAACTACTCACAGAACCAAATTGCAGCATGACATCAGAAAAACCTTGTACTTTTGCTTCGCCAAACGAATCAATTAATGTGGACTCCAAAGAGGAAAAATAATCAGGATGTTCCGCTATGAACCGTTTAAAATCACCTTGTCGCATAATGATTTTAGTATCTGCACTGGCAGCAATGGCGGCTCCTTGAACGGTTCTTACCGTGTCTTTAAGAAATTGCGTAATGACAGAGAAACCACCCATGTGTTTTCGAGCAGTACGAAATCCCTGTTCAATAAAGGCGGCACAAATAGGGTTCGTTCCATTGGCCAAAAATCGCCATGCTTCATCGATAATGCACCGCTTTTGTCGTTTTCTATCGGAGTTATAAAATTGGCCTTGAATAATGACAATCATGACAAACATCACAATGCTCATTAATTCAGGATCACGTTGTAAATCACCTAGTTCCAAAACGACAAAGTTAGACCCATTGAGTAAGGGGGTATCACTATTGAAAATATGGCCATAAATTCCATTGCTTCCATATTTGTCCAATAAAATAAGCAAATCTTTAAGACGTTGATCGTTTTTCGAATCAGGATGTTCTAACAAATCACGAAGTGCATTCAACACATCATCCATTCGTGTCTTACGGCCCTCTTTCTCCCAACTTTTCAATACCGCCGTTAATAACCACGCACGCTGTACTTCGCTAATCGGCTCATGAGGATTAGCCATAATCGCTAACAAATCACGGATTTGGGTGTAATCATTGACCGTTTCATCTTCAAGTTCGGTAACACCATCAAAGTCAAATAAAGTAAATGGATTTAATGTGAGTGTTTTCGCATTAATATAGGTTCCACCAACCAAGTCACATAAGTGTTTGTAAGATCCCCCTAAATCAATGACATAAATTTGCTGCCCCCGTGATAAGCCATCCAAAATTTGGGCCTGTTCAAAAAACGACTTACCTGAACCCGTGCTCGCAACAGTTAATCGATTGTAGTTCGTTATAGGCAAAGCCCTGTCATCAAATATGTCTAAATAAAAGAGTTGATTACGTATAGTAGGCAATAACAAGCCTTGATTTGACCCCTTAAAGTCAGCCACAACAGGGGCTAAATTGGCCGCATTGTAGTGACTTAATAGTTTCGTTTTCCCTAGGAGCTCCATAGGTGAAAAAAGCCCCTCCGTTAACATAAAAGGGAGGCTTGCTAAAAATCGCAACCATTGGATGCAGGGGCTTCTAATTAGGGTAAAGTCTAAGCTTCGATAACATGAAATGGCTTTTGCGACATGTTGACGCTCGTGTTTTTCATCCGTAAATAAAATTAAATTATAAAACGTGGGCATTAAATGCAGATCACCTTTGGAGGCCTGCGCATGAACAAATCCCCACTCGTTTGCCTCATCGCTTATCCCTGGATTAATAAACGATTGCACCTTATTGTTATTCGCATCAGCAGAACTAGCACGACTTTTAGCGCGCGCTTTCATTTTTTCCTGACTGGTCCCACGAATGGTGAACGACAATAAAAATGGGCAGGGTATGCCTTGCTCTTGTCTTAACACATTGGCAAATAAATCAGGGGTTTGCCATAACGGAAAGGAATTTTTGGGATAAGAAACCACTTCACAACTGACGATCCGTGATTTATGAAGCACGCCCTCATCATCAGACACCGAAACGTTGACTGCATTAGCTCCTCCTTTATATACCGTAGAAGGTCGAGGGATTGTGTCACTTAATCTATCCGAAGAATCATGTACTTCAGGCCAGGAGAACTCATTAAAATTTGGAGAAACGACTGCACGTAAAAATACTTGAAAATCCTGAGCATCACAGCGAGAGAAACAAAAACTCGCTACTTTAAGTTCGGACTCAAAATCATGACGTAATTGGACCAACTCATGTTCTACACCAGGGCTTTTTTTCCGCGAAATAAAGATCATACATTGATAATCCGCGAGGGCTGCAGGAATATTTCGATTGTTTTTATATCCGTTGTGTATGGCATTCAGATGATATTTAATGCTCATTCGTGCAAGTTCTGCATAAATACCTCCACGCTCAAGAATTGGCCCAAAGTTATTTTGGAGTGAACCGGCCAACCAAGGATGCTTGTACATCATGAAGGTGCAATCGGTTCCATAGGTCAATTTATTTTTAAACATGGAAGCCAATGAATTAATCAAGGTTTCGTCTGCGCCCGGCATAGGCAATAACATGAGTCCAAACCCAATTGAGTTGCGATTAACAAAAAATCCATTCTCATCGACTGACTCGTAGGGGAGTAGTTTTGAAAACGAAGGCAAATCAAGATTTAATGATTCGTTCGCATGATAAATGTCTGCCAAAGAGTCGGGCTTAACTCCCTCCGTTTCGCCTAAAGCATGACTCAGGCGATGAAAGGTAGCACGCGCCTTATCCCTTAACTTCATGATTTTTAGCTCCATGATTTCCCCTTAACTGATTTTGAAACCCATAATGAACTTCCGTTGCTCTTTTGAACGACACGCCCATACCCAACTTGACTGTGATGTTTAAATTTCGTGGAGTACGATTTTTTTCGAACATAAGGCACGGCCTCATCTGCAAAACGCGTCATGTCATCAACCTGCTCAATGGTCAAACAACTGTCTGTTGCCGTGGCTTTACATGCGGTATTGGTACTTATTGAGCTGCATCCAACACAACCTAAACCCATCAGAAATAGTAAACTGGACCTAATTACTTTCATTGACGTTCTCCTGCACCCATGCGACTTGCCGCATTAACCTCATCGATTCGTCCTAAAACCTGGGGAGGAACCGTGAAGTTCATTTCGTTGTTTTGATTTGAATGCTCCTCTTGCACCACTTCTTGTGCTAATTCTCGTGCTTCATGAACTTGTTTTTTGGCATATTCTTGTTTGTCTTCATCAGGCTCTAAATAGAAACCATCTTTAAAGACCACCGTCACTTCATTACCGGCACCAATAGGGATAATGGGATGGTATTGTTCTGCACGTTTGATGTAGTATTGTGCCAACATATCTCCTGACTTGGATGCGCCTCCGTATGCTGCATAAGGAACAATATTTCCCGAAGGAATAATGGATGTTGCCCCAATAGGACTAATGTTTTGCATACTTTGCGCATATTGTGCCGCAGAGGTGACTCCTGAAATGATTCCGCTTAAACCAGCCCATTTCATGACCTTGCCATCCTTCATCACCGGAGTGCCTTTAATTCCTACTTTTCCTTTATAAAAAACCCAGCCAGTAACCCGTTTGTCAATGATTGGCTGTCCAGGATATGCACACGATAAATTATAAAGAGAAGGAATAGCACGCTCGCTGGAAATATCTCCGTAAGTAAAACTACTGACACGACATCCGTGTAGCCGCGCACGTTGACCATTGGGTAATCGTGCATCTTCGATAAACTTAAATATCATGGCTCCATTTTCTTTCGCCTGACCATTCACCGAAGAGTCAGCATCCGCACCACCTAAAATAACCGCCTTTACGGATGTATTTGAGGGAACATAGTGCTTGGGATTAAGGTAATTTTTATAATGATTACTGTGTCGCTTAGGTTTAGGACGAAATGACACCACATGAATCTTAGGTACTGCATCCGAGTGAACGGCCTCACCCAGCTGATTCAATGAATTCATGGCATAACTATTCGCACTGTGCCAAAACCCGGAATTTTTTGCCTGATTTAATTCGCTCGGTAATTGCGACTCAGCCTCTGGGCGTTCTGCAGATTCCTGTTTCGCAGTAGCAAGTGATGCTAATTGAGCACTTAATTCGTCTTTTTGTGTTTTTAGTTCAAACTGATGTTCCTCATTCATTTTTTTTATGTTGCGTGTTAACTCACTTAGTTGTTTTTTAAGTAACTCCACTTCGGTTTGTTGAGCTGTTAACGCATTTTGAGCCACCTCTTCGGTAAATGATTCTTCAATAATACCGGTCAAATCGGCGGATTCTTGGGCTTGAGGTTTCTTCTTTGCATGCCCACCCGCCATCAACGCAAATACAACGAAAAATCCCATAATCAAACTGCCACCAATTAGAAGAAGACGGCGGATTTGGACTTTTTTAACTAATTTATTCAGTTGCCAGTTAGCCATGTCCGACCCCTTGGATACGATAAAGTGTTGCTGATTCACCAGGCGCAATTGTTGATTTGGAAAATTTCACAGCCAAAGTGCCGTCTTTTACAAACCAATCTTGCGCCAACTGCAGCGGATGTTTTCCTCCATTTCGAAGCGTGATTGCTTCGCCCGAAAGCTCTTTTCCTTCCCACGTTTCGTTTATTTGCAAGGTAAGACCACGATTCCACCGCTCCACCCGTCCAAAATGACGCTTCACGGCAACATCAGTAAACGGTTTATGCTGTTCCATATGAGACAGCAGTGAAGTAATTGCTTGTGGCACCTCTTCCTCAAGCACTTTTTCAGGCTTTTTCACCGGAGATTCTTTAGCAAGAACAGGGACGGGTTCCTTAGGAATTAGTTCAATGGTTTTTCCTAAAGAATCCTCAGTGTTCACTGTAAGCGAATAGTGGCGGCCTAGTTTTGTGGTAATAAATAAAGTGACCGGAGCCCTTACAGGGAGCACATACACACTATGGTCCCCTTTGTCTTGTTGAATACCTAACGCGCCGGGTGGGAATGCAAAATCCCAGATTTCATCATCTTTAATGAGAATTCTATTGTAGTTATTTGCACTCAAAGACAAGCTAATCTCCCCGTTATTAGCAACCGGAACTGCTGTCTGCGCAAAGCTATTCATAGAGAATAAAATAAGCGCAATCTTTAGTTTTTTAACCATTTTTGTTTTCCTTTTCTACTGCAAATTGGACTATTGATAAGCGACCTTGAGCATATCGAAATGCTAATTTGTAGACCCTGGCTTCTTCGCTTATTTGTTTAATTCCCACATACCGCGCCAAACGTCCCTTTACCTTGACCGTAAGGGTTTGAGGTGATGGAAAAATATGGGTAATGTAGAAATTTGACGATATTTTTTGCGCTTTAATTATTTTCGATTCGGCATTCAACGTCTTAACGAAATCAGCGTAATGTTTTGGATTAACAAACGCTAAAAGCTGCTCATGATTTGAATGCACGGTTTCTGGTGTCACATTAAGGCGGGCATAAACAAAATTCTTAGTCATAAGACTTAAATAATTCTCATCGACATGTTGAGCACTCTTAATGTATCCAGGACTACCATAAAATGGGGTTATTTCAATACTGTGTCGATTCCACCCCATATAGACCAGAAAGGACAAAACCACATTAGCAATGAGTAACCCAAAGACCAGACACACCATTAAGTTAAATCGTGCAGACAGCTGACTCAGTTTATTTTGATACACCCGATAATCCATATTAATCTCCTTAAGCAACCCATACGCGGTAATACGACTTTGGTAATCTAGGCAGGAAAAACTGCGTTATGGCATGGGGTAAATACCAATATGCCAAAACAAGCAGGGCCTTAGGCCCCTGTCCTTTTTTGATTGCTCGTAGCCCACTAACAAGACTAAAACCTAGAATGCTCACCAATATTCGTTGACTTAAAAAAGTAAAAAGCAACAGACTAATACCGGCCACAACCAACTCATCTAGGGTCAATGTGAGGTATCGCTTAGGTGCATCAATATGATTCAAAAACGGATGGTGCATTGGATTCATCGCATGCCCCTTTAGTGAAACACAAAGATTTTAAGGAGCGCTCCTGGGATAAATGCGATAAAGAACACACCAAAAAATACTTTGGGGTTTCTCGCGGCAACCGCAAGCGCTGTAGCAGCAATAATGTCGATTAAGATAAAGATCCCCCAAAACTTCGCATCACTGGAGAATGTATCTTTCACATCCCCTTCCAATGCATTAACCAATAGGTCTTTAGCAAAAAGACTATGTGACATGATGAACATAAGAACCATAAGCGCCCCTTTGTTCATAAAATTAATCAATGATTTACCCGCGTTCATGTTTCGTTCCTTATTCATTTACTGATGCACGAAAAATTGATTCCAATTCACGACCTAGATTGCTTGCTTTCTCAATGTAAGGCTTCATCATCGAGGAAAAATAGCTGCAGTCCTCGTAACGCGAACGGACACGCTCCAAAGTTCGATTCACAAAGCCAAGGTTATCTAGCGCGGACTGTATTTTATTCGCGTTAATATACGTAGCTGTTTGCTGCATCATGATTCCTGAATAACCCACATCAATAGAACAATGCTCTTTTGTGTTGGCATTGGCTAATTGGCTTAAACTAGCCCCTAGATATTTGCATTCGCTAGCCAATTCATCTTTATCTACAGATGCTGAAAATACAGCACCTGACAACACGACTGAACTTAAAAACAGAGCTGCTTTTTTGTATAAATTTTGTTTCATTTTCCTTCGTCTCCTTTTTTTAGGTAAAAAAATCCCATCAACCACAATATCTGGTCGTTTTTAGTTCATTTATTTCTTTTTAATTACGGACAGATAGTGTCCGTGGTTTAAAACATTCCTGAAATTGTTTTAACCAATCCTTGCTCTAATGCAGGACGTGCCTCAGAAAATTTCAAATTCACTTTATCCGCATTGGATACGATCCGCGTGCTGTACGTCTGAAATTGGCTCGTTTTGGAATAAGTCTGTTGCGTGCTACTCGACGCTCCACTAGCAAGATTTGCTTTGAATTGTTCTTTTACTTGCACCCCTTTCCCTACACGCTCACTTATTCGGACATCCGTAATCATTGTGATGTTTACGGGCTTAATAAGTGCATCAGCAGCTACTCCTACCACTCCTCCCACGACTCCTCCAGCAATCATTCCCGAAGTATTGCCAGATAAAGCACCTAAGGCAGTTCCTGCAACAGCACCCGTTATCGCCGACCCAACTCCTCCATCTAATGCGGATTGACTAGCAGATAACTTCATCTTTCCTATCTGAAGGACTGTGGCTTGTACCTTATAATGTGCACTGTCAGGAGATGAAACTACTTTATAACCCTTCGCTGATAACGCAGTTTTTAAAGGAGAACTAATGCTAACGTCTTCATCTGTAGTATTTTTTATTGAAATAAAAACTGTTTTTTGTTTAGTTGAAACATCTTCCAAATAAATTGGATCGCTAAGTCGCGTACTTACCTGTAACGATCCATGCTCCAATACTGTTTGAGTCGCAGCACAACTCATAAGCATTACAGCTCCACTCACAAGGAGAATAGATTTGACGGTTGTTGTTCTATGTTTATAAAGAAAATTCATTTAATATCCTTATACCCTTTTTATATTATTAGTGATTGCTCAATCAACATACATTGGTATGATGACTATTTATTGGTGCATTGAAAGAACCGATTCATCTTCAACCATAGTGTCAGAGTTGTCATACAAATAGCTTTCCTTAATAACTTCAACACAACGATTCATTGCAGTAACCACAGTAGGTTCTTTAAAAAAGGAATATCCTGCAGCAAAGGCAACCCCTAAGCTTATCGAAGAAGTTAAAGCCGTAGCAGCAAAGGCGGGTAGCTCAAATGCCAACAAAGAGGCCATAAATGCGAAGGGGGTTTGCCAAAGCCCTGAAAGAATTCCTAACCCAAGACATAAAGCGCCGCCAGTAAGTAATGTTGCACAAGCAATTCCAACAACGGCAATACCCAGCACTAGTTGATAAGAAGCATTAAATTTGTGACCTAGAATTGATTTGCATCTTATATGAAATACATCTAGAGGATTTATCGAATCATTAGGTTCATTTATTAAGCTATCTAATAGCTGTGTTGCTGCCGAATACAAATTAATTTGGGTAATTGGATCAAGATTTTTTATTTCCTGGTCTAATAATTTAAATGATTCATTAATCTGTTTTCCTTTCTTTACATTTAGACCATTAAGTGATTTTAGATATTTCTTTTGACAATATGCCAAAGCTGATTTAGCTTCCATTTTTTCCCTTACATATAAATATTAAAGTTCGAATTAACCCATTTAGTTTTTTAATTTGTTTTATCTGATCTCTTTCTTGTCTTTTTTTTTCCTTTATCTGCCTATAAATTTCTAATCTATTAACAGCCATTTCCTTTGGAGCCGATATTCCAACGTCAACTTTTCCATCAATATTTTTAAGGATTGTGATACATATTTCATCAGTAATCATGATGCTCTCACCCACCTTTCTGGATAAAACCAACATTATTTACTCCACATCTACCAATTGATTATCTATGGGACCATATTCAGAAACCGATACGTAATTACTCAAATGGTGTTCCAACCTTAATATCGCCTCTTGAACTTTTTTACGTTTTGACCTTATTGCTGACTCAGAAAGTAGCTTATTAGAGCTCGCTGATAGGCGGAGTGTTATATAAACCTTTTCGTAATTGATATCAGATTCCAATTTTATTTCCTTACATTAATTTTCATATTATTCTATGCTCGATAAAACAACTTACTTGTCAAAGTGTAAAATATTTGTTACATTTTGGTGTAGAAAGATCTAATAAACATGTTTACCTGCTCGAATACGAGTATCTTGTCTCATTAATGAGACAATTGCAAGTTTTTTTTAAAAGGATGATAGATGTCTTCTTCATTAACAGATATTAATTCCGTGCTAGCCTGCCTATTAGATAAGGCGTGTATCAGCGAAGCTGAGTTAGCAAGAGAAATACAGATACCTCGTGCTACTATAAATCGACTTGTATCTGGACGAACGCCGGACCCAAGAGCCTCTACATTAAATGCCATCGCAGCTTATTTTAGAGTTTCTGTAGATCAATTAATTGGTAAGCAACCATTATTTGACAATAGCCAAGATGTAATTCTGAATACAAACAGCTTAATCCCCATAATTGAATTAGACGAAGCTTTTGAATGGAGCAAAGTACTTTCTAATATAACACCTACAAATCATTCCGATTTCGTTGTTATAGACCACTCTACTTGCCAAGGTAAATTTGGTATAAGAGTTAAAGGGGAATCCATGTGGCCCCAATTTCAGATCAATACCATTTTAATCATATCGACTGAAAAAATGGCCAAAAATAGGGACTTTGTTATTGCTTACATTAAAGAATCAAACGAAGTCGTTTTTAGACAATTGATGATTGATGGTAACTACAAATTCTTAAAAGCCATTAATACTCTTTTTCCAGCTATTACCTTCCAGCCCGACGATAAGCTCATAGGTACAGTTATTCAAACAAGACTAAATTTAGATTAATTATAAGTTTTATATAAGGATTTAAATGAATTTTTTTAGATTTATTTTTAGCTACTTTTTCCAGCTAAAAAATTTATACGGTAATTTTGGAACTTGTCACAATGGAGATAAAGTATATTATCTAAAGCTTGACGGCTATTATTATTGTGTACAAAAGCAATGTACTTATGTAGTCATAAGGATTAGAAATAAAAGGACTTCTGAATCATATCCCGTCCTTGAATTAGTAAATGACAAAATTTATTTAAAAGAACTTCATCCCTTCGATGCCTTCATAATTGGTATTTTATCAAACAACGAAAGAAACGGAATTATCGACAAGAACTGTCTTGGATTAAAGAACATGAACAGGACTAAAGACTATAATTGTAATACAAAATACTCACCTATCTTAGAAGTTAGCGGAGCTTATTACAATGAGCATAATGTTAAAATTACAATTCTTAAATCCAAATTTTTTAATAAACAGATAGAAGTTTCATCCGCTGATTTATGTAAAAACCAATATCTAATTCACTCAATAGATAGTTTACAAGCTTTGGCCGTTGGTTACGAAACCAGCGAGGCTCTTATCCAAAATATATAATGGCAACGGCAGAAATGAATAACCAATTATTAAATAAACTTATACACGAAGATCAAAACCTTAAGTATTTCTATATTTTAAGCAACCTCTATATTTTTGGGATTCTAACTTCGCTTACAGTTTCTGCCCGGCTACTGCCATTCCATATACCTTTCACTAATTATAATATAGTTTTAAGTGGAGGAACGTGGATTATACCTTTTACATTTTTCATTCAAGATATTACTACTGAAGTATATGGATGCAATAAAAGTAACGGTATTGTCCTATTATCAGTACCAATTATTGTGGCTTACATACTTTATTTAAAAATTACGACATTTTTTCCTCTACCGAATACTCCTAACATTGTTGCTTCATATAATGAAGTTTTTAACTCCTTACCCAGACATTTAGTTGCTTTGTTAGCAGCTTTATCCGCAGGTATCCTTGTTAATAATTTTATTTTATCTAAATTAAAAACACGATTCAAAGGCAAATATTTACCCATAAGATTCATTATAGCAACAACGGTTGGCGAAGCTTCTCTTCAGATGATCGGAACAACAATTGCTTGGTTTGGTACACTATCTTTTACCACAGAGATATTACCATTCATATTATTTTCATTTTTTTACAAAGTATCTTTTGAAGCAATTCTAACGCCTGCAAACATATTTTTGTGCCGCTGGCTAAAAAAAGCTGAAGGGATAGATATCTATAATAACTAATTAATAAGGAATATATGCCTATTTTCGCCGCTATACAAATGTGTTCTTCTAGTTCAGTCGATGAGAATTTAAGTCTTGCTGAACAGCTAATAACTGAAGCAGCTAAGAACAATGCTAAATTAGTCGTTCTCCCTGAGATGTTTGCAATCATGGGTGATAATGTAACTACCAAAGTAGATGTAAAAGAACCCTTTGGAGAAGGGAAAATCCAGTCTTTTTTATCCGAACAAGCTAAAGCCAATAAAGTTTGGATAGTTGGTGGAACAATTCCCATTGAATGCAACGAAGAACAAAAGATTAAAGCCGCATCGTTGGTATATGATGACACAGGAAAATGTATAGCACGTTATGACAAAATACATTTATTTGATGTAACTCTTTCTGAAAATGAGGTATATCGCGAGTCAGACAGCACAGAACCAGGAAATAGTTTGTGTATTGTAGATACACCCTTCGGTAAAATTGGACTGGCCGTTTGTTATGATCTTCGATTTCCTGAGATGTTTCGCTGCTTCTTTAATGAAGGTGTTGAAATTATTTTACTTCCAACTGCATTTACTGAAAAAACAGGCAAAGCACACTGGGAGGTTTTATCAAGAAGTAGGGCAATAGAAAACTTCTGTTATTTTGTAGGCTCATGTCAAGGAGGGCTTCATTCTAATGGAAGAACAACTTATGGAAATTCCATCATTATAGGCCCATGGGGTGATGTAATTTCCAAGAAAGAAAGCATAGAGCCGGGCATTATTTATGGAAGCATGGATCTGAGCAAGGTTCATGAAGCAAGAAAGTCTATCCCCGTACATAATCATCAACGAATATTTTTTGATACCTCGGGCTTAAACAACATCAATGAACACGATGATGAACGTACCTTAGAGTACAGAAGTTCGATACACATGTGACTTATTCCTGACAGGTTATATTATTTTAAATGCCTGTCAGTCTATTTTTTTACCTTTTTATTTTGTAATTTTAGTGGCTCAAAAATTAATGTTCATATTTTATATTATTTAACTGAGTGAATTTCGCTTTAATGCAGATAGATTCGGACGCTTGTTAATACATTAAGTGTACGCGCCGCGTACACTTAATTCCTGATTCCAAACAAGCCTCTAATCATCATTAAATTAGATCGTATTTAGTTATTGGTTTAGATAAATGAGAGCAATTGTTAGATTACAAATAGATCTCCCTTAAACACAAGAACACTTCAGGTTCTGGGGGATTCTTAAGTGTACGCGGCGCGTACACTTAATTCCTGATTCCAAACAAGCCTCCAATCATCATTAAATTAGATCGTATTTAGTTATTGGTTTAGATAAATGAGAGCATTTGTTAGATTTCTAAGAGATCTCCCTTAAACACAAGA
>NZ_LN901319.1:0-37548 GCF_001465875.1 Legionella saoudiensis
TGAAGTTTTTAGAAAAATTAAAGCCTAATGAATACATCAGCACCATGACTAAATCCAAACGCACAGGGAAAATATTCATCGATTATTTAAGAAATCAACGAACGGCTACTGCGATTGGCGCCTATTCGACCCGTGCTAGACCTCATGCCCCAGTGAGTACACCGCTTGCCTGGGATGAGTTAAGCAAAAACATTAAAGAAAACAGCTATACGATTAAAACGTTACCCAAGCGGCTTGAGCAACTGACCGAAGATCCCTGGAAGGATTTTTGGCTCGTGAAACAATCTTTACGCTTGGATCAGCTTTAGGTGGTATCTATTATTAAGAGAGTAACTCTTCGTACTTAGGGAGGTATCATGGCGAAATCAATTTGGAAAGGCGACATTTCTTTTGGGCTGGTGTCTATCCCTGTTTCTTTAGTTTCGGTTGAAGAAAATAATGATTTAAAATTTCATCTGTTGGATTCCAAAACCAACTCCCGAGTGCGTTATCAACGAGTTAATGAAGATACGGGCAAAGAAGTGCCTTGGGAACATATCGTTAAAGGCTGGGAATATGAAAAAGGTAGCTACATTATTGTGGATGAAAGCGCGTTCCAAAAAGCAAGCCCTGAGGTGTTTAAATCCATTAATATTGATGAGTTTGTGGATTTAAAAGAAATAGATAATCTCTATTATTCAAAGCCCTACTACCTACAACCGGAAAGCAAAAACAAAAAAGCCTATGTGCTGTTGCGCGAAGCCCTTAAAAATACCAATAAAGTAGGGGTCGCTAAAGTAATTATTCGCACGAAAGAGTCCTTGAGCCTTATTATTCCGCATGAGCACGCCCTACTCTTATATTTAATCCACTTTGCCGATGAAATTCGTGAGGAAGATGAAGTCAATGTGCCTCGTGATGAACTCAAAACCTATAAAGTCGCCGACAAGGAAATGAAAATGGCTGAAGCATTAATCAAAGACATGACCAACGCCTGGAAGCCTGAAAAATACCACAATGAATATCGGGAAACGATGCAAAAATGGTTAGACAAGGAAACCGAAAAACTTAAAAAGTCCGGCAAAAAAGTGTCAAAAGCAACTCCTCAAAGCAAGGATTCGGTAGTGGACTTTATCTCATTGCTTAAAGACAGTATGAAAAAGAAAAAGAGTAAATCTACCGACTCCAAACCAAAACAGAAAAGGAACGAAGGCTAATTGGGTGAGGATGTTTTTAAAAATCGACAACTTTTAGGCCCTTCCGGTAGATCACAAATTGACCAAATGGATTGATTTTAATATAATCACTCATTCTTTAGTCACCACGAGGTCCGAATGGAATACGGAAATGCGATTATAACCCCCTATCCAATCTCACCGGGAAGTAATCATCTGTTCACCCAAAAAGAGCATGCACTTTTAGGAATAAGCCCATTTAACAGTTATTTCTCTGAAGAAATGATTGTCCAATGGATTCAATGGGCAAAAAATACCTTTTCCTCTTTTCAAATTTTTATTCCAGACAAGCTACCCCTATATACCTTTCTTGCCTTGGGTTATGACGAATCAAAGGCGCGAACTAAAGCCAAACGGCAAGCGGCGTATTTGAAAAATAAAATACAGCGGGCCTTAGATCACTGTGCACTAAAAAACGCAAACTCTCAATTAATTATTGATATGAACGTTTTAGAAAATAACTCGATGTTCCTTGAATTAAGAGCGCACTGCTATTCGTTGTATCAAACAGATGCAGCCTTTCGGCGGGAGTGCGACCAATGCACTGGCTGGGTTTTGAATGGGCATACTATTAAAGACCTTCAGCAGTCCAACCACAACATCGCGGTACACTACATTCTTAACGAAATGCCACTATTTATGGATACCCCATCCATTCTGGGCGTGAAGTCCTCTCTGTTTGTCTATCATCAAACACCCGAATTCATAAACTTTCTCTATACTAATTCTATAAGCAGTGAACTTATTGCCTCAAATCAAGGATTTATTGAATTATCTGTTCAAAAACAGGGTGCAATAACGGACGGAGTGCTGTTTTACGATGAGTTTAGACAATGAAGCACTGTACTTAATTATTGATACCATTGATGCCAGTATTTTCTGGAAGGATCTCAATGGACGATACTTAGGCTGCAATCACTACATGGTGCAGATGAGTGGCTTTAAGGATCGAGCAGACATTATTGGCAAAACAGACCGCGAAATGCCTTGGTGGCAAATCGCAGAAAAATTAGAAACAATTGATCGCAGCGTGTTAAAAAATGGCCTTTTTGAAGGGGAAGAGTCGCCGTTAACTGCCTCATCAAAAAGGGTATTCCATACCAAAAAAACCATCTTGTACGATAAAAATAAGAATGTCTTAGGCATTATTGGCATATCCATTGACATCACTGAGCGCAAAAAAGCAGAGCTGCAACTCAAGAAGAAACAAAAGCAACTAACCAAAGAAAAAGATAAAGCCCTTGCAGCAAACCGCGCTAAAACAGAATTCCTTGCCAACATGCGCCATGACATCCGCACCCCACTTTCAGGTATTGTTGGATTCTCCGAAATTTTGAAATCAGAATCCAATGAGCCACGAATCAAGGAATATGCCGATAACCTGGTGGCATCAAGCCACGCACTCCTGCATCTGCTGGATGAAGTATTGGATGCGGTAAAAATTGGCTCAGGGAAAATCCCAAAGCTTAAACGCAAATTCAATCTCATCGACACGCTGGAACAGGTCGCAGCCCTTTATTATGCCAAAGCACACGAAAAACAACTCGACCTTTCCCTTTCTATTGATAAAAAAGTTCCTCGATACGTTATTGGGGATAAAATAAGAGTGCATCGTATTGCCTTAGAGCTCATCGGCAATGCGCTTAACTTTACGAATCAGGGATTTGTGCACGTCAGGGTAGATCTTGCAAAAAAAGAACATCGTCACCTGGTAATCCGCATCAACGTAGTGGACTCAGGAATTGGTATTCCAGAGGACAAGCAACAAGAAATATACCTGCAATTCAAGCGATTAACTCCTTCGTATCAAGGGATATACAAAGGCTCAGGACTTGGGCTTTATGTAGTGAAGCAATTTATGGAGGAACTGGAAGGTGAAATTTACGTGGACAGCGAACCGCAAAAAGGAACAACCTTTACCTGCCTCATTCCCTTGCAAGAGCCGCTTTTAAATGATGAATCCGGGGTAGATCGGAACGAACGATTAATTCCTCAGCCCCCAAATACATCTTCCTTATCCCAATTAAGCACGCCAATCATGCCGGATGCGGAACTGGTAACAAAAAATAAGGTGCTGGTTGTAGAAGACAACTTCATTGCACAAACGGTGGCTAAAAGCCTGCTTCACACATTAAATTGCCAGGTCGATGTGGCAACCAATGGACTTGATGCCATTAGCCGCTGCAAAAACACCACTTATGATTTAATTTTTATGGACATTGGCCTAGGCGATGGCATGGATGGTTATGAGGTAACCCAATTCATCCGCAGCCAAATAAGCCCATCTCATCACATCCCAATTATCGCCCTTACGGCGCATGGAGCCGATGAAAGCAAACAACGCTGCATCGAATCAGGAATGGATGCCGTATTAACGAAACCGCTCACTAAAAATAATGCAGCGGAACTCATTAGTTCATTCATCCCATCCCCACTCGAAAAAGCACCAGCAGTTCCCACTGCAACTGCCCGCCGCGAGCTACCGGATAATGAGGAGGAGCTGTTTCATTTAAATCAATTCTCGCTACTTGATGAGGCCGAAGCAATACGCAATTGTGGTTCCATAGACACGGTAAAAAAGCTGTTGCAGCTTTTGACTCAAGAGCTTCCTGAGGATTTAATTCACATGAAAAGCGCTTTTGCACAGCAGAATTACCCGCTCATTGAGAACATAGCGCATAAAATTAAAGGCGGTGCGATGTATCTGGGAGCCCATCGAATGAAATACGCGTGCCAATATGTAGAGCGCTATTGGAAATCAGGGGGACGCACCTTATTTCCCGATCTCTATCAACAGGCCATTTCCGTCATTGAGGAAACCCTCATTTATGTCAAAGGGTGGTTGCGCACTCATTAAACGTGGTCAAGAATAAAATCATCATCATGGACTACTTAATCAGCGTATCCCTCAGCTTCCAAGAGCAGCTTAACCCTATACTCTTCCCGTTCTTTAGGCTACGTAACGCACTTCAACAAATGTTTTTCAATTTAATTTTTATATAACAACGGGTTATATTTTGAGCCCATCCTAAGACCTGTTTTGGGTAGTTTTTTTTGATGACTGATAGGGTATCCATCAGTATAATGCGCGCTTTTCATTCACAGATCCCGTTTTATTTACAAATTTTTTAATGTCATCAAACAAGGAAAAGGATAATGACAAATACTACGCCTCAAACACCCTCCGCAATTAATCCCCAAACCTCCAAAGCTGAACAAATTAAAACCCATGAGCGTTTAATTGAATTACAACAAGCCCTTGACGAGGCGCTGGATGCATTTTCGCGAGATCACAGCCAGCTTACACAAATGGCAACTTATTGGGGCAAGCAACCCCTTTGGTGGCGAATTAGCCTGGGCGTTACGATCATTGTTCCCTTAATACTCTTTAGTATGGTTATGCAGCTTGCGGTTTTACTTACCATTAGTTTATTCATTTCGGCAATTTATATTATTGGCAATCATTTACTTGTCTCGCACCATCAGCACGCCTTATTAAATATACAAAAATTCAAAAACATTGTTATAAGCCTTAATAGCCTTCAATCATCCATGATTGAACTAACCCATGAATTACACGAACAGCTCAAACAAGAACTAGAACAAGTCGGTGCTGAAAACATGAAATTAACCGATAATGTTTCTCGCCTAACCGAGGAGCTCCTTACCCTATCCTTAACCCTCGAACAATTAAAAATAACGGAAGCGCAACAAAAGAAATTAGTTCACCACTTGGAAACAAACGTAGAACAACTCATGACCGCATCTGAGGCGCAATCGAATGTGTATGAACAAACCCATACTCAATTAGAGACAGTTCGCAAAGAGTACGAACAAACCCAAACTCTATTGTTAGGACATATTGAGCGAATCGGCACGTTAGAATCCCAGATGGAATCTGAGCGAATGAGGACCCAAAACACAATCCAAATACTGAAGAACACCCTGGGCAAATTCACAGGCATGATGCTTCTTAGTGAAGAGCAACGCATGGTATTTGAGAAAAAAATGACTGATTTTATTGAAAATAATCACCTACGATTTAAAAACTTAGTTGAGGTTCTTTCGCAAACAACGACCCAAATTTCTGAGACAACGGAGCGTTATACGGAAGCAACCACCGAGTTTCATCAATTATTAAACCAACAAAAGCAACTCTTCAATCAATTAGAATCAGTCGTAGAGCGAATCGATGAACCTGAAACGCCAATACCCCCGGTAATACCATGCACACCGTCCCAAACACGATTTGGTTTATTTTCTGAAAAAGAATCAGTGGACCCCCTACCTAAAAAAGAACCTAAGCAAGTATCTGAAATTAAAGTCTTTTAAACAGAATATTAATTACTTACGCTGAAAAAACCTATAGACCGCGTGTATTGGTAGCGCATTAGCTCGAAGGGGTATTTTAACCAAGCTCAACTATCTTTAGAATGAAATAACGGTTTGATTTTCGTGCTTGTGCACAGCGCCAATACACCTTAAGGCCAGAAGGTCTTAAGGCTGACGTCCTGTCAACTGACGCTGCGCCAAACGATTTCATTATAGGAAAACTATTTGAATTAGCCAGCCGCAAAGTGGCTTATTTGCATGTAAGATATTTCTTATTCATGAGTCGAGGATGCATCGTGTATTTTCGACTTCCATCTACACCCCTCTTGGAAATTACCCATTCAAGTGGATATAGGCAAGCCATTCAATCTATAGAATCCTTCTATCCTTTTTAATAGTCTATTATTAACTAACCATCCATAATAAGGGAATAATTATGGCCAAATCCATTTGGAAAGGTGAAATCTCCTTCGGTCTTGTTTCCATCCCTGTGTCTCTGGTGTCTGTAGAAGAAAGCAATGTCGGGGAAGAAAATACCCTCTACAGCAACCCAGAGCAAAGAGTCTGTGGTTGACTTCATCTCCTTGCTGAAAGAAAGCATGAAAAAAAAGAGCGACCGTGCCGCAAAGAAAACCAAGTCGACAAGCCGTACGAAACAAACACAGAATAAAAAAGAGGCCTAATCGGGCGAGGATGTTTAATTAATGGCCAACAACTCTCCATTTCAGGACCTTTATGCTATCATGAGCAAGACCTAATTTTGACTAAAAATGACCCAAATTAACTTGACGCACTACCTCGCCTTATTGTTGTAATGAAAACATATAACTTATCAGTTACAGAGCTTGCGCTTCCCTCTCCCCGAGAAGGAAGTATTGATACCTATTCTGGTTTTAACCTAACCTCCAAACTCGCCATTAAAGCGCATCAAAGCCTTCAGTACAAACAACTTAAATTGCATGACAACTATACACCTGAAGTCAATGTCGTTCATCAGCTTGCTTATAAGGAGTATTTTTTTAATATTTCAGGGCGAATGGATGGTATTTACCAAGAGGCCCCCCTAAGAATTGAAGAAATTAAAACTGCTTTCGACCCTCAAAAACTAATCGACGTGCTTGCAGACAACTATTACACCCATCCGTACTGGCTGCAATTACAAATCTATGGCTATATTCATTGGTTAAAAACCAAGGCCATTCCCAAATTAAATTTGGTAATAGTTTCTTTACGCAATAAAAAAACCTACCCCTTAGTTTTAGAATTTAATCAAGATGCTTTTGAAGCATGGTTAAATCGTCGCTTAGAAGAGCTTGTACTCGAAATCAAAGAATCAAAAAAGCGCATTAAACATCGAAAACATCACTGCAGCCAACTGAGTTTTCCTTTTCCCAAACCACGCCCTCATCAAAAAGAATTAATGGAATTTGTTGAGTCCTCCATGAAGCACAAAAGGCCCATGCTGATTCAAGCCCCTACTGGGTTAGGCAAGTCGATGGCTATTTTGTATCCCACACTCAAGGAATCATTAAGCCGTGGACAAAAAACGCTCTATTTAACTCCTAAGAACAGTCAACACCATATTGCTTTAAATGCCGTTCATTTGCTTCAAGAAAAAGGTTCTGCATGTTCTTCGCTAATGCTTACCGCTAAAAAAAAATTATGCATGAAAAGTGAACCTATTTGTACGAGCAAACAATGTGAATTTGCGGAAAATCATTACACGAAATGCAGTAGTAATGACTTATTAAAGAAGCTTCAAAAAAAACAGAACTTAGATGCCGCGGTGTTTCGAGAGCTCGCCATAACCTATCAAGTATGTCCCTACGAGTTGCAGATGCAGAGCGTTGCCTTTGCCGATGTGGTTATTGGCGATTACAACTATGTGTTCTCTTCCACGAATACACCGGGGCAAGTAGTCAGTATGAAACTGGGCGAACACGAGAAACCGAATTTAGTCATTGATGAGGTGCACAATTTACCAAGCCGGGGCATGGATTATTTTTCCCCTGCCTTGGAAGTCGCCTTTTTTGAGCGCTATTTAGACGCACTCGATAGATACCCTCACCCCTTTCAGAAAAAACTGACGAAGGTAATTCATCAATGCATCTCAATCATTGATGATTGTGCGCTCCCCAACGTCTATGAGCCACACATCACCCAAGCCCCAGAAGAAGCATTTAAAAAGCAGGAAGAAAAATTAAATCAATTACTTACTGATTATTTAGAATCAGATTTAACCATCGAAAGCGACGATCCCATTTTAAAATTGTTTAATTACTGGTCCGACTTTACCGCAGCACTGGAGTTTGTAAATCAAGGCGGAGAGGAATTTTTTATTTCATTCCACCCCAAACATCATGCCTTAAAAATTAATTGCTGTGATGCCTCCAGTTTCTTGAAAGAACACTATACCCATTTTCAACAAGTTATTGGTTTTTCGGCCACCTTAAAACCCTTTGATTACTACAGCCAGCTCATTGGATTAAATACCCCATTTTTACATACAGAGGAATTTTCTTCTCCTTTTTCACCTAATCATCGTAAATTACTTGTTATCCCCCAGGTCTCCACCAAATATCGAGATAGAAAATCGAATAGTCATAAAATAATTGAGGTCATTGTTCGACTTTCCATGTTAAAGTCCGGCAACTATTTTGTATTTTTCCCAAGTTTCGAATTTTTAGAACAAATTTATGCGCAAATGCCTAACACGCCCCACTTTACATTAATTCGACAAGAGCGTCGCATGGACGCATCAGAAACTAAATCGCTTCTCATGCAACTTCATCAAAAAAATAAGAATCATTTATTTTTTGCTGTGCAAGGAGGAATGTTTGCCGAAGGAATTGATTACGTTGGTGAGCTCGCTATCGGGGCGTTTATAATAGGTCCTCCCCTTCCGTCTTTTGATTGGGAACGTGAACAAATGAAACGCTATTACGATACTCATTATAAGCAGGGTCAAGAATACGCCTATACTTATCCTGCGATGGCTAAAGCCATTCAATCAGCGGGAAGGGTCATTCGCAGTGAAACAGACAAAGGCTTAATTGTGTTAATGGACAATCGTTTTCTTCAATACCCATACAGCCAATGCATGCCCAAAGATTGGTTTTCTGAAAAGCCTCACGAGCTGATTTCCACATCCATTATCAAGGAGGTGCAATCTTTCTGGAATCAAGTCTCTCCTGATAATCATCTAGAATCGCAAATCAAAGAACCCCAATCAGAGGGATTAAGTGCCAATGACTGAGCTCTCCCATAAAAAAATTCTCATCCTCGATTGCCAAACAACGGGGATGCACCCAAGCACCGGCCAGTTATTGCAAATAGGCTGGAGTCTCTTTGACCCGACCTCATTGCCTGTTCCTGATATTCAAAAGCGGACCCTCAAACTCAATGAAGAGCTAATACCGAACAAAATAAAAAAAATGCTCCATCTCACTGCAACAGATTTAGAACACAGCACGGAATCTCACAAAGTATTTAATCAATTGCAACAGGCATTAAATGAACTCGGAGCTGAGCCCATCGTCATTGCGCATTATGCGCAATTTGAAAAAAGCTTTTTAAAGCAGTTTTATTTAGAGCATGCGCAAACAGACGAGTTAAATTTTAAATTATTCTGCTCGCAAAAAATTGCGAAACGCCTCTTACCCCAATTGCCGAGCCATAACTTAAAAGCAATTGCGGGGTATTATAAATGGCCCAGTACGCCAAAAAATGAAATCCTCTCGCATGTGTCCATGACTGTCTATGTGTGGCAACAGCTTTTGCCCCAACTTCATGCCGCCAATGTATCCTGCTATTCAAGTCTTGAACGCTGGTTAGCGCGCAAACCCTCGGAAAAGAATGTTCATCGTTATGAATACAACATTGAGCGGCTCGACAGGCTAAATCTTTCGGTAAAACCCGGGATTTATCGCATGCTGGCTGAAGACGGGACGATTTTATACATTGGAAAAGCAACCTCGTTAAAAGCACGCGTGAATTCCTATTTTCGCGGGGTTAAAAATCGAGACCGCCGCAAATTAGAAATGCTCGCTCAAGTTTGGGACATTCAAACCATTGAGTGCGATACCCCCTTGGAAGCAGCCTTACTGGAATCGGATGAAATAAAAAAATGGTCACCACCTTACAATGTGTTACTCACATTAGAGCGCCCAAGCCTGATTTTTTATAACCGTGAGTACACTGAATTATCCAAACTCAGAGACTCCACCTACCTTAATGGCCCCCATAAACCTCAGGATGCACTAAGCTGGTTAATGGAATTAATTCATGCGCTAAAAAACCATGAAGCAATGAATTATGGAGAAGAACACCTTAGCGCGGAGCAACTAAAAAATGCCTGGCATCTTTTTTTAACAACCCACCATTTCGAGCATGTCATCCTGCAGCAACACGGCATACGCTCCTGCCTCGTCATGGGCTACACTCTATTAAAACAATTTGAACGAACTTATGGAAAAGGCACTTTTCAAAAATGGTGGGCAAATGAAAAGAAGCAAAACCCCGAAGAGGAATTGTCTTTAGAAGAACGAATAGCACGAAAAATGGCGCGCATTTGTTTACGTGCGGCAGAGGCCCGGCGTAAAAGCAAAATGATTTCACGCTTATATAATTCCACCTTAATGATTCAATCATCGCAAAAAAGAATAACCGTAGTGAATGGAGCGCTTCTTAATTCAAATTCAATGCCTTCTGAAACCAAAGAGCCACCGGCTTTCGAACTATACCACTATGATCGACTATCTATTTTACTCTCCGCCTTAAATAACAAAACAGTGACCTTGATTTCTGCCTAGTTATTACTTCCCTCAATTTATTCTTGGCGCAGGAGTCAGTACTCATTACGGTGACCCATTAGCACCAATCGAAGAGCGGCAACTGAATACCTTCATGAATGTGGTGCTGC
Organism: Legionella saoudiensis; assembly: GCF_001465875.1. Lineage (GTDB taxonomy): Bacteria > Pseudomonadota > Gammaproteobacteria > Legionellales > Legionellaceae > Legionella > Legionella saoudiensis. The sequence goes on from NZ_LN901319.1 coordinate 10,468, forward strand.
TTTAATTTAATCCCAATCCCCAGCAATCGTACCGGCATATTCTTTCTTAAAAATCCCTCATGAATCAGCTGACTGAACACGGCCACATCAAGTCGCTCATGCACCATCTCCACGGTTGTTTGCTGAAAATCGCTAAATTTTAATTTAACAAACACATTATGGATGCCTAAGGGACCTGCTCGTTCAATACGCCCCTCCAAGCGCGTCATTAACTCAGGAAGTGCGGCAATACAGGTGCTGACATCAGGTAAGTCCTGTAAATAAGTTTCTTCCACGCTAATGGATTTGCGAATGCGTTCGGGATTGACCAGGCGCTCATCAATCCCTCGCGCCAACTCATACAGCCGATGCCCCATAATACCGAACGCACTGACTAAATGCTTCAGCGAGTAATAGTGTAAATCCCCGCAGATTTGAATGTTTAACGCATGCAGCTTTTCCTCTAATTTAGGCCCCACACCAAAGAGCTTACGCACCGGCAAATCCACCATAAAAGCCGCCACCTCCTCAGGCTTAATCACCTTCTGCCCATTGGGCTTGTGCCAATCGCTCGCAATTTTTGCCAAACTCTTATTGGGTGCGATGCCCGCACTGGCGGTTAATTGCCGTGAGTTAAAAATTCGCGCTCGGATTTCTTGAGCAATCCAGGTGGCACTCCCTTGGCACTGGCTTGATTCAGTCACATCCAAATAGGCCTCATCTAAAGACAAGGGCTCAATCAAATCAGTGTATTCGGCAAAGAGTTCCCGAATGTACTCACTTTCCTGCCGATATACCTCCATACGCACCGGACGTAAGATGAGGTTGCGACACAGCTTATGTGCCTTGGCGGTAGGCATTGCTGAGCGCACCCCGAAGGCGCGTGCCGCGTAATTACACGTCGCAATCACTCCTCGCCGGTCAGCCTCCCCACCGACTGCAATCGGTCAATGCGCAAGTTCTGGAAAATCACGCATCTCAATTGCGGCATAAAAGCAGTCCATATCAATGTGGATGATTTTGCGCAGAGAGGCCATGCGGATTAAACTCCATCGCCACAATGCACCTGAGGCACATCCGTCCAGCGGGTGGTATACGCGGGCGACTTAAGCTCAGCGCGCATCGCCCAGGGCTTGGAATAGCCTTCAGCCCGAGCGACCACCCCTTTCGCCACATCTGCGGGCTCAACTCGTCGAGTTGCTTTATCAATTTTAATCGTACACCCAAAATAATCGTCCTGCCCTGGCACCATCCCAAAGCGATAATTAGAACGTGCTTGATTGATAAGACCCGATTCAGGCCAAAGATTATAAAGTTCGGCGTCCATATGGCGGAAACGTTCATCAATTTTTTGACAACACGTACGCCCTTTAAGGGTTTTATCGCATATCCAGCCCAAATTGGCAATGGAATCCATTAAGCCATGCAAAGAGTAATGTTTAAATCATATCGTATTTTTATGGACCCTATGTACAAGGGGAGTGTTGTTTAATAATAGTTAATATATCACTAGGTGTTCTTGCAATATAATCTGGTTTGTTCTTTACAGTAGTTGCTTCTGAGTTAATCCCCATGTAACAGCTATGTTGCACTTCCTAGCTGAGTCACGGGTTTCATCTCCGACATAAAATGTCTGAGATGAGTCCATTTTATAAGATTTCGTGAGTTTTTTTAGTATGTGTTTCTTACCAAAATAGCTGGATTCTGCATGAATAAAATCAAATAAATGTCCAATTTTATGAATTTCAAGCCATGAGATTACATTTTCAGAGGAATTTGAGGTCAATATTCCCAAGGAGCAATTGGGATGGAACTCTTTTAGTACTTCTGGAAGTTTCATAAAAGTAGATAAAAAGGGAGTTTGCGGATGCATTCCCGCGTGTGGCGTAATACAGCCGGAAGCCGATAAAAAGGAATTTTTAAATATTTTATAACTTCGCCGGATGTTAAATCTTTTAATCCGTCTATTTCATCCTGATTTATTTTTCTAAAATTAAATTGATCGGCCAAAAGAATTAGTTTTTGAATAGCGGTAGAAAAACTGTCCGCTAAAGTGCCATCAAAATCAAATATTATATTCATTGGTTTATTTTTCATTTTATAAACCATCGAATTTGTTAATTATTGTATCATGTATTTCCCGTTTAAGAAGGTAAGATTTGAATGATAAATATTTTCCATAGCCCAAATGCGTTCCAATAATTTTCTGAATAGGTACGCCTAATTGGTAAAGATGTATTATTTTTTTCCCTGTCTTTATCATACATAGATGCCTGGATTACTCCTTTTGGCTTACCAAGTTTAATGCCTTTAGCCACACGTGCACGTAACCTTCCTTTGTACGCTCTGAAGTAAAATCTCTTTCTAGCTCGGCAAGCATGGAAAAATAGTAATACGCACCTTATTGGCAATACTGTTTTTAGCTGCGGGATTTAAGTCCTGGCGCGAAACTGGACCATACCTAAGCTTTATTGCAAAGCTGGCTTTGGGCTGTAACTTGGAGCTTTGCTTTCATCCGGATTTCATCTGTTCCTACGGAAAAGCGGGTTTTTCGGTATACGCTAACTTTTGCTACTTGTTGTGCTTCCAGAAAAAGTGTTGCGGCGGGGTTTTTGCCGTTCTGCTTGTTTAACATCTTCTGTCGAAGGAGTTGGTGCCAATGAGGTAGGTTTGTCCAGTAGTGCCTGTATATTGATTTTAAGGAACGCTCTACATGTTCGGGAATGGGTGTATAGTGTGTCATGAAAATTAAAAAAATTCTTTACCTTTTTTCTTTTTTAAGCAGTCCTATGGAGCACGGATTAAGCAAGAAGTGTAATTGATATCAATGCCTCATGTGATAAAATACAAGTCATAAATAACAAATGAAGGCCTCTCAATGAAGCTTCCCTTAAAAGAGCCCCTATATCCAAGCTATATTTACATTGATGCGCAAAATACTGTTCATATATTCATGCCTGTGGTCAGCGGCACGTCCATAGGATTGGATAATACGTGTAAGTCAGTCTATGCGATGAAAGAGTTCTTTGGCAAAGGGGATGTGAGGACTAATCCTAACACCATAAAAAAGGTGTTAGTGGATTACCGTAATGCCTTGGAAGATGATTTGCACTGGGTTGGAATCAATGATGCCTTAGCCCAACAAAAAAGAGAACGATTGGCACAGATTACTACTTATTTAAAGGTGGTTGAGCGTTTAGAGCAATCCAAGGAGCTAGATACCCTAAAGCCTTTGAGTGCACGCTACCCAAGGCCATTGGAGGTGATGCTGCAAGACCGAGAAAGGTCTAATCTCCATAGCATGATATTGAGGCCCACGACTCAAGATGCCTATCTTCGCGCCGAAGCAGCCAGGCCTTTCTTTTCTGTGGCACATGACAGCGAGTCATGCCAGAGATTTGAGACGACCTCTGCGTTACAACAAGCACTCATTACTGTATACCAAGCCTTACACTTTAGCGTTCAAAACGTGAAATCTCAATTATTCGAACGGGTCTTGGCTAAGCCTTTCGACCATTCTAATTTTGAACTTCTGAAAACGCATCTGGATGAAGAAGCCAAAGCCTTACTGGGCCCAGGAATTGATTTTAATAAAGATTCTTTTGGCCATGTTGTGGATAAAACATATCTAGATGAAGTAATATTGCTGGGTGATCCACTCACACCTGAGATGTACCTTGATTCCTTGTTTGATGCTTGTGCTCCCGGGTTCTTAGAGACGTATATGGAGTCTCCATTTAATCGGTTAACCAGGCCAGAGCAATGGTCTATTGCCACTCAGTTTTTATTAGGGATAACCAGTTTTTATGCGGTCACCCAATTTAGAATGAGTTCAGACGTCAATTGGGGTAGGTTACTGGATGATAATCCCGAATTAAGCCAATCACTTGCTCAAACCATGGCTGCTGCCCAACAAAGTAAACAAAGCCCGGAAGAGGCCTTGCTGCATTGGATAAATACACAAAGCGACCAATTCGGATTAAATGCTCCTCTAAGTACAAACGACATCCAAGCCATTAAACATGATTTTGCCCAGCGCTATGTACAAATCCAAGAGTCCCCTCACTTTGATGAGTTTTTCTTATTAAACGCCCAAAACAAAGGGGCTTTTGTGGTGCATCAAGGTTCTATGTGCGCAAGTCTTGCGGAGTTTGCCAGCTCAAGCCTGTTTGATTTGCCTCCAGACCTATACGCATTTCTTGAGCGGACTTGTAAGGCCATGAAGTCTCTGGATGCCATTGAAATCCCTCATCAAAACCCCTGGGTTCAGACCAGTATTGAGCTTGATTTGTCTTCAATGGATTCCCCTCAATTGCAAGCCTTGTATGACCAAATTACGACTTACAAAGATCCCGCATTAAAAAAACACCTGCTGCAGGAATTCAAACAGGAAAGGCCTGACTTCAAGCCTCAAATAGATGCTAAGCAGTTCTTACAGCGAGTGGCTTATGGAGAACAAGACCAAGCAGAGGCCTTGCTCAAAGAAGATGCCGATAGAGCGCAAGAACTGCTAAGGATAAGCCGCATCTCGTTTACAGACTACTCAGGAAGAACCTTTACCTGCAGTGCCTATGAGTATGCCTATTGGGCTAAAGATACCCATATGCAGCGCATGTTGGAGAAGTATATGGATGCTAATACTGGGGTTGTTATGCTCAAAAGGGTTCAAGCCATGGAGGAGCTGATTCTAGGGCCTGGATTATTTAAAGAACCCAGGGGCTTGGTTTACACCCAGAAAGGTAAAGAGTATCGCAGTGTCCATTTTGATTTAAATCCCTTGAAGAACGCATTGAAGGAATATATTCAGGCGTATGATGAAATCGCTAAGGAAACTGATACTGATTGGGAGGTTTTGGATAAGATTTGGCTAAAGGTAGGTTTAGCTCAAAGAGAGGTGCCAGCTCATATCGCACACGAATATTGCCATCCTAATCGCTCATTTGAGGATATATCTAATAATCTTAATTTATTAGATGCGTCAAGGCCTGAAAATCTGACGCGGCAGCTTAAGTTTTATCTTAATGGGATACACTCCTATGATTTTTGGTTTAGCCCTAATTCTTATTCTATTGATTCGGGTTTGGGATTTCCATTTGTAATAGTCAGGGCGATGCGAGGTGCGGCCGTGCGGATGCGGGGTGGGGGTAGGGTGGCATCCTTAGATTTGGCGGCTATAGAAGCCATTGAGAAAGTAAGAACAGAAGACCTTAAGCAGTCTATTGTCAATCTTGAATTATCATTAAGCTTGCACGCGACCCTATCTTACAATGATGTTAGTCAATCCTCAACAGCCCCTTAATATTCACCCCTGTTTTTAGGAAGTAGTTCGGCTTTATGTTCATGTTATGAATATGACGCCTATTGAATTGAACTGGCTCACTAACCAGTCCTTTATCCCTCTCAGTTTTTTCTAGTCATTCTAGATGAGGATTAAGGGGGTTGTGTATGACCAAAGACATCGATAGCACGCATTGGGTTTTACCGCATATCCAGCCCAAACTGGCAATGAACTAAATATGCTTCAAAAAATTTTAGTTAAACTCAAATTGGAAACTTGATTCTTGAAGTGTTTTGCTTCCAGCACCTTGAGAATCAGGATTTGATCTGCCAAATAATGTTTGAGGTGTAGATATAAGAAGTGCTGCCAATTTTGATTCGTTCAACTTCATTTGTTCCTCGGTAATAGAAGAGTCCTCAGGTGCAAATTTCTTAGCTTGGCTAAGAGCTTCTTCAGCCTTCTCCCATTTTTTCTCTAATCTATAAGCACAAGCAATATTTAACCATGCATCCGCAATTTCTTGTTTATCTTCTGTTTTTTCCAAGATGGACGAAAAGTACTTTCTTGCTTCAGGGTAACAATCCTGTTTAAAAAAGAGACACTCCAATTTGATTAATGACAATAAGGTGTTCTGGATCAAAATACATTGCTTCTAAATAAGTTTTTTGTATTAATGCACTTAATAAAGCGCCAACGCTAAGTGGAAATGAAAACCTCCTTTTATTTGTAAGAGAGTTTTACCCATTTAATTTTCATCACATTATGGATAATCACACAAGGAACCATGCGCGTTGTTTTCCCCGTGTAGGTCCTTCTTTCTATGCAGTAGAAATAGCAATGACAGCTGAAGATTTTGACAAGGCCATAAAAACTGGAAACTACCTTTTGATTAGAAAAAAAATTACAGGAGTTATCGAGAATATACAAGGGCTGGATGTAGAGGAAAAAATAAGGAACACGTGTATTATTAAACATAAATATAATTTTAGAAAAAAATACGAACTGAATCATATACGATATGGGGCGCAAGTGGTTAATAGCAAAATCCAATATGATGAAAATAAACCACTCCCTGCTCCAAATCTTAACGTGTTGCCTAATTCAGAAAACAGAGACTCTTCGTTACCTGCATTATCAAGACCGATGTGCGCCTATAAAAAATAGACACACGAAAACTCTCTTTAAGTGGTGACGCTAAGTTCTTTTAAGCATCGTTTGCATTGGAGAGCCACGTAAGTGGACTTCTTCATTTGTTAGTCAAATAAAGACAGCTGCCTCATCTCATAAATTTTTTCTTGTTTTAATTTAATTCCCACCCCTAACAGTCGTACCGGAAGTCGTTTGCGCAAATACCCTTCCTCCACCAATCGGTACACCATCGGTACATCAAGGTGCGGATGCACCTGCTCCACGGTGGTTTGTTGAAAATCATTAAATTTCAATTTAACAAAAAGAGACTGGATTCCTGATATCTCGCCCGCACGCTCTATCCGCCCCTTAAGACGGGCAATTAGCTCGGGCAATACCGCAATGCAGGCGCTTACATCAGGAAGGTCGTGTAAAAACGTTTCTTCCACACTTATGGATTTGCGAATGCGCTCGGGGTTGACTGGGCGATTGTCGATGCCACGGGCTAATTCATACAGCCGTTGCCCCATAACGCCAAACTCATGATAAAGATATTCTTGCGAATGCTGCTGCACATCAGCACAGGTTTTAATGTTGTAGGCGCTTAACTTTTCTTCCATCTTGGGGCCTACGCCAAAGAGCTTTCGCACCGGTAAATTCATCATAAATGCGGCAACCTCCTCAGGCTTAATCACCATTTGCCCATTGGGTTTATGCCAATCACTGGCAATTTTCGCCAAGCTTTTATTCGGCGCAATGCCGGCACTGGCGGTCAGTCCGCGCGTTTGAAAAATTCGCTGACGGATTTCTTGCGCCATCCAGGTGGCACTTCCCTTACAGTTCGGGGAATGGGTGACATCAAGAAAGGCTTCATCTAGTGATAAGGGCTCAATCAAATCGGTGTAATCCGCAAATATCTCACGAATGTAGTGGCTTTCTTCTTGGTACACATCCATGCGTACCGGACGCACAATAAGATGCCGACATAATTTTAAGGCCTTTGCCGTAGACATGGCCGAGCGCACCCCAAATTGGCGGGCAATGTAATTACTGGTTGAAATCACCCCTCGCTCGCAGGCAAGCCCGCCAACCGCCATGGCCCTGTTCTTAAGCTCAGGGAAGTCACGCATCTCAATGGCGGCATAAAAGCAATCCATATCAATATGGATAATTTTGCGGCAAGCAGCAAAGCCTTCGTACGCCTCACGCAAAACACTCATGCTAATAAACACTCACTTGTGCCACCTCACTCCAACGCGTGGTGTAGGCGGGTGATTTCAGTTCTGCGCGCATATCCCAGGGTTTGGAATACCCCTCAGCCGCTAGGCGAATCGTGCTTCGACCATACTTTTGATTAATTTTATCCAGCACACCCATTAACTGTTCGGTATGGTGTACACGCTCCTCCGTAGGTTGATGAAACATATCCAATTGGCGCGGGTTTTTGGGAATTAAGTCCTCCAGACAGACGCCTGCTTTCTTATAGTAATAGCCGGATCTAAAAATACGGCGCAAACAGCGTTTGGCAATTTTGGTAATGAGGCGTAAATCATCGGTGGCATTCACCAAGCGAAACTCCATGGCTTGAAAATGTTGCGCCAAATCCTCGCGAAAGCGATTGGTGTGTACAAACACATACAGACGCTGGGCCACTAATCCTTGACTGCGCATTTTTTCCACCGCACGGGCACAATGACTGCTCACCGATTGCGCCACCGCACTTAATTCGGTTTGCATCTGCCCAAAACTTTTAGACGACATAATGTTTTGTTTGGGCTCGACCTCTTCAAGCCCGCCGCAGGCAATGCCTTGCAGCTCCATCACGGTGCGCATCAGCACCACATTAAAACTTTTTTTCATCTGATGCGGATTGGCACTGGCCAAATCATGCGCCGTATAAATACCGCGAGCCATTAACTTCTTTTCCCATTGTCGCCCTACCCCCCAAACATCCCCTACAGCGATTTGCTTTAATAAGGACTCACGATGCGGTGTGATATTAAACACCGACGTTTTCAACACCTTCTTACAACAATGATTGGCCACTTTCGCCAGCGTTTTCGTAGGTCCTATGCCAATTGAGGTGGGAATCCCCGTGTGCTTTAGAATTTTCTTTTGCAACATCGTACAAAAAGCATCATGCTCGGTGGCAGGCATGCTGCTTAAATCCAAAAACGCTTCATCAATGGAATAAACCTCCACGTGCGGCCAGCTTTCCTCAATCGTGCACATCACCCGATGGCTGATGTTGCCATAGAGGGTGTAGTTTGAGGAAAAGGCTTTAACGCCATGCTGGATGCATAAGCCCTTTATTTTAAAATATGGTTCTCCCATCGCAATGCCTAAAGCCTTCGCCTCATTGGAGCGCGCAATACAGCAGCCATCATTGTTCGATAAAACAACAATTGGTGTGGTTTTTAAGTCAGGACGAAACAACCGCTCACAACTGGCGTAAAAATTATTGCAATCAATAAGGGCAAACATACTACGCAGGCTCATGAAGAACGAGGGTAACCACACCCCAAATCACCACGTCACTCTCCTCGGTGATGTCGATGGGGTTGAATTTGGTGTTTGCGGGAAGCAGTTGCACCCGTCCCTTTTGTTTAGACAAGCGCTTCACCGTGAGCTCCCCATTAATGGCAGCAATGACGATGCGTCCGTCAGTGGCCTCAATACTGCGGTCCACTAACAGCAAATCGCCGGAAAAAATCCCTGCATCCACCATGGAGTCGCCTGTGGCTTGGACGACAAAGGTCGCAGCAGGATGTTTAATAAACTGCGTATTCAAATCAAGATAGCCCTCTATGTAATCATCCGCCGGTGAGGGAAACCCGGCTTGGACTTTACTTGAAAACACGGGGAGCTGATAATTAGGCCCTTCTTTCAAGCGTTCAATTTGTGCCACTAGGGAGACGGGAACACGTACCGTTTTTGTCGGCTCACCTTTTGGGCGCCCAGCGCCCGCTCGTACTCCACCTTTTGCCATAATCTGCGCTCTCTTTTGATTTTCGTTACAACTATCATAGGCAGAGAAAAATAAACTGTAAAGCCCACTGGATGCGGTTTGGAGGCTCAAAAGCGCTTAAGCCTTCGAGAATATTAGAAAAAAAATTTTTACCTTTTTTTATTTCGGTAAGGGCTCTACCGCTAAAGGATGGTCAAAGTCGGCTTTATTCATTAGGGTCGTCACACGATACCCCTCCAAATCGTCATAAGGATAGGGTTTTAATAAAGCCAATAACTCCTCTTTAGGACAGTGTGAGTTATCAAGCCAAAGGCCTTGCGCCTGCTCATCCAAAATCACCGGCATTCGATGATGCACCGGCTCCATCAATGAATTGGCATCGGTGGTAATAAGGCAACAGGAATGAATCACCTCATCTTGAGCGTGCCAGGTATCCCAAAGGGCGGCTACCGCAAGCAAGTCGTGATTTTTTTTACGAAAATAATAGGGTTGTTTTACTCCATACTCCTCATGCCATTCATAAAAACCGCTCATGGGCATAAGACACCGTTTGGATTTCATGGCATTGCGAAAGGCGGGCTTCTCAAAAAGAGTCTCGGCACGCGCGTTAATCAAACTGCCAATTTTTTTCCTGTCGGTTGCCCAAGAAGGGATCAGCCCCCAATGCAAGATCACACTTTGTACTTCCTCCGCACTGGTTTTAACCAGGCATACCACATCAGCCCCGGGAGCAATATTAAAGCGCGGTGTGATTTCAACCGAATTGGATAAACGAAATTGGTACTTTAGCTTCTCATAAGAAGCCACATAAGCAAATCGACCGCACATGGCACGCTCTTTAAGAACAATTCTACGTACAGTATAGACGTGCTTCGACTCTCCCCACCAAAAGCCTCAACAGAATTTGTTCTCGATCGCCATACATGGTATTGTTCGCCTGAAATTCTAGGGCCACAGGGTCTTAACTTCAGAACAATGACCTGCGCCACGCATACGACATGGCCAGTATCTTAATAGGAACTTTTAAAAATAAGCAAAAAAACCTCTATTTAGGAAAGAAAACAGGTGATTAAAAAATTATTTTTACTCTTTTTAATGTGTTTTATTCAAAACCCAAGTGCCTTTGCCGAATTAAGCAAAAAGGGAATTAATGAATTATTTCAACAGAAACTGGAGGAGTTGAAAACTACGATGAAGAATAATTCAGCGTGCAAGACTGCTTTAGAACCAATGGTGGAACAAATAGAACGTAATCATCAGCTTTTCCTTTTGGATCAACCAATCCAAGCAACACTTAACAACCTACGCGCCCTCACGAAACTAGTCACTAATAATAAGCCTATTGACTGTGCTCGTGAAATTCTACAAATAGATCTAGGGACCTCTTATATGGGGTATTATCTTGAGTCTACCTCTCAAAATGCTCCTGAACTATCCTATCCAAGCCTAACACCTGCGGAAAAAAGGAAATTCATTTCAGCAATTACTTCCATAAATGATAAAGTGTCTACCCTGTGCAGTGAAGTAAAATGCGATTCAAGTTCTCGAATTAAAACAATTCCAGAATATGCTTCTAAAATTTATGAAGCAATTCAGCCCTCTAACCCGAGTTATCAACATTATGTAGAGATACTCTTAGGTACAAGCAGGATTAAAGAAATTATTTCTATTAACTATAGAAGAAAATTTCCAGACCAACGGTATTATAAGACTTTTTCTTATGTATTGAATAATATGGATGTTTTATTCGATGTCCCTAGAAAGTATCTTTTGGATTTAAGTACGCCGCGTGATTTTCGTAACGTCTATGCGTCTCAATACTTTTTTTATCTTGCGAATTATAATAATTTTTACGATGATAGTTATTGGTATCTTAATTCCTACAGTAAGTATTATTTAGCTGCCGCTATATATCATACTCCAAGGGGGTTGGTTTGGGCGGTAAATAAATTACATGACCAACGCCTAATAAATTGGTCAAAAATTCCCGATAAAGCTGCCGAGCAAGGCACCAATATCTGGGTCGATGAGTTCACCAATAGCGCCATTGAATTACTACAGGATTATTGTGCGGAACAGGGCGAGCCGTGTAATTAATTTTCTAGTTCGAATCGTTATAAAACTCACCCCAAAAGGGTGAGTTCAATTACTTAACCAATAGCATCTACTGCGCCTAACTGGACTGATAAAATAAATCCGATGATAGCGCTTCACCATTAACTCATAAGGACACTGCATAAAGCAGACTCGGCAAAGGTTTTGGCCTATGCCGATTTAAGTTTATTTTGAGACTCTGAAGCTTTTTTGCTCCATTGAGAAATATAAGGATTAGAGTACCCCTCAATTTGTGCGACCTGCTTTGCCCATTGATATTCCCATGACGTAGGTGGAAACTGCTTATTCCACGCAAGGAATAATTGCTCTTGTTGTTTGCTTAATGAAAGATGGTAATGCTCCGACATGAAAAGGTAGGCTCGGGCAACTACTCCTTTCGCTGCATCGGCGGGCTCTACCCTGCGCGTGGACTTATCAATTTTAATCGCGCAGCCAAAATAATTGTCTTGCGTCGGCACAATCCCAAACCGGTAATTGGAGCGTGCTTGATTGATTAATCCCACCTCAGGCCATAAGTTATAGAGCTCCGCTTCCACATGCCGAAACTGGGCATCCACTTTTTCACAACACTTACGCCCTTTAAAGGCTTTGCCATGGGAGTCTGTACACATGGGGGTACGCCAACACGCAAAGTGCTGGCTGAAATGTTCCACAGCCATTACATGCTCTACCTCAATGCGATGCGCCCTTTTTTTTATCTCGGCCTCACCCATACCACACGAGTCCAGATTCACAGTTTTATTCTGAAAAGTGCAGCCGCAATAAATCGTTTGCGGATGATTCTGAAATAATTGCTGGACTATTTTTTTAGACTGAGCAAATGAACTGGGGGAATCAGCCCATAAACAATGACAGAGAAACAATAAGCCATAAAGAAAAAAGCGCATCCCAACTCCTGCAAAAAATAAGGAGCTGAAGTGTACTGATTCCAACATTTAAAGCAATAGGCAAAGTGCTGTCCTCCACGAAGCAGTTCCAGGTTTTTCTTCGCCTAAAATGGGTACCTAGTTGATTTCACGGTGTGATTGATTAGTTAAGCGTAAAGACTATGGTTATTGGAATGAAACATAGAGGGGAATACTGCGGTTATCATGCTCGACAGGCTTAACACACTCCTCTGTTGCAATTGCTGGTAATTAAGAATATGCGGCTCAGGATGTGGATTGTAATTATAAAAATTTAAACTTTTAAAATTCACAATTCACCTCCCAGCATCGAAGCGTACCCTTTAGGAGCCCAAGGCGAACCTAAAGGGCAGCATAATATAATATTATTTTCTAAATTGGAAAAAGCATCTTTCCAAAAAAGAGTATTCTATATTTTGTCCTCCTTGCATAGAATTAACTCACCGACAACAGTGAGCTACATGAATAAGGGAACTATGAGTTTGCCTTAGAACTTCTTAAACAATCATTAAGATCGAACTCATCACAACCTTCTGAATCATCGTACTGAGATTTACCACAGGAAATCTATTAATGCATTTATCACTCAAAAACAAACCAATTGAGCAAATAATCTCCGAACTCAAACAATTAAAAGCTACTGGAATACTCATCTTGATTTGTCCAGTAATGAGCTTGGCTACACGAGTGGAGAAGAACTAATCGCCATGTTAAGCGTCCCTCAAAGATTCTGGCATCACCCATCTTGATTTGAGATGGAATCTCCTTGGGCGAAAAACTGCGGAAGAGCTGGTAGCCATACTGAACTCCAAGAGCAAAATAAGAATTTACCTGTGAAGCTACAGGAATTTACGCAGCAGCATTTTAAATAAGGTAGATAATCGATGTTAACAAGCAATCCAATATATCTCCAAATAAAACTATTAAAACAAAAATATCTAGCTCTTCCTTGGTATAAGCGTTTTTGGTTTAGTTTGTGGTCTTATGAATTGTCTCGTGCGTTATCAGAGGTTGATTCTACGAACCCCACTGTAGAGCAAGTTATTCGGTTATTGTCCCAATCAACTAAAGCCTGGTTCTTTAGTTCTATTTTTGGACTACTCGAAGAATTTCAACAAGCAACTCAATGGGTTTTAACAAGTAACTTTATCCCTTCTAATAAAACAAAGCCAGGTAAGTTAAGCCTTTCAAGCAATAGTGTCAAACATTTAAATCTTAATTTGAATGAGAAGTGTAAGATAATAGATTTTCTAGAGGTTGCTCAAGCCTACCTTACTGCCCCAGTTGAAGAATTTATTCGATTAAATATAAACAATAAAAAGCTAACAGTGCTTTATAGTTCGATTAACACGTTACCAGTCCATGAGACGGCTGAAATATTTTCAATATTGAACGATAAACTGAAAAATTCCAGTGTTTCCAATGCTATTGGTTATATCCTTGACCTCTTATCTAAAGGTAAAGTCGGAACTTTAATTTCTGCGGAGAATATTTTATCTTTATGCGATGAGATCATCGACTGTAAACCGAGAGAATACATACATCCTATTACTGCCTTATATTATCTGGCAGACAAGGGCTTATTGACTCAATCTCGATTAAATTTGCTTAGAACTCACGACAACCAGCAAGATATTTGTAATGTCATTCGTTTTTCTTATTTGCATAACGTACTGAATGAACACATTTTTCTGAAGATTATAAGTTGTAATAGCCCGGAAAATTTGCATCTTTTTTTTCATTGCTTTCGTTTCATACGGCACCGCATAGAAGGATGGGCGCCCGATAGATATTTGCGGGCGGATCAGTTTATCGCCATATTAACTCCTGATAATCCGCATCATTACCTGCTAAGCGATGAGGCCCTTAACACAGTCCGCCCAATGAACTACTCAGGGGGCAGTCATTGGAATGAGGAAATTTGGGGTCGTATATATAATTGTTGCGACCTGCCAAATCGAAGTCAATTACTTCGAGCCTATGTGAATGTCATAACTTATAAAGTAAAGCGAGAGCGTGTGTTTCTTCGATCACATTTGAGTAATGCAGAAAATATCTTTTATGATGAAAAATACGTTAGTTTTTATAACTGTGAGATTAGCAAATATCATTTAGATAAATGTGTATTTAACCAAGAAACTGCTGAGGAGTTACTTCTTTTACTGTGGGAATCGTTAGTTGCAGGTATCGAGTTTGTTAGTACACGAACTTTACTGGCTTTAAGCGAGCACGTTAAGCCAAAAATTATGGCCAATCTGGAGGCTTCACCCTATGGGACTAATCTTGCTTTTCTCAAAGCTCTCCTTACCAATCATCAACATCCATTAACATTTATTCTTAATAATGGTAGAAATTTTTCTGTGAATGATACACCCGAAATAAAAAAAATTAGAGAAAATGCTCGCTTTCTTGTCAATGCCCGAAGGGTTTTGTTTTTTGCACAATCCTTAGAGACACCAATGGATAATACCTCATTTATTAATATACCTCTTGAAATTAGAGAAAAGATTTTTTCAGCTATTTCATCAGATTTTCGCCCTGATGAAACCTCTTCTTTAGCTTGCCCATAATTGGGTTTGTAACCCTTCCTTAAAATAGTTGTACTTCCGATTAAAGTTCTCCAGTTAAACTATCTAGAGGGGCGCCGTCAATTAATTTTTAATCACCTGCTGGGGCGCAGAGCACCCTAGCACTCATGGGGTGCGTCAGGAGTCTCTTTGCTGTCGCCCTAGGCCGATACACCAAACCAGCCCAGCAACGAAGAAGTCAATTTCAATCGGCCAAAGATATTTGGAATCACGCTGCTATTGAGCTGAAATTCAAAAGTTAACTTGGCGGGGCCATTGCAAATGGCCATCATAACTCTAAAGAAAACCATGTAGCCCATAAAAATTATTTTTCCAGGTTTTTTTAACTTTATTTCTTGATATTAAGTCATAGCCCTTTGAACTATAACGCTTTTTCACTGTGGATAATTTAGCCCTCTTCTATCCTCCATTCCAACTCCATCCACTTTATTTTTAAATGTTCCCAAGAATTCACAAGCCTTCTCCAGTTTTTTGGTTCATTTAGTGTTGAAAAAGTTATCCCCAATTTTTGTGGATAACTCTGTGAGTAGACTTGTAGAACCCCTTTTAAATAAAGACTGAAGCGGCGTGCACTAATTTAATCAATTCAACCTCCCTTGTTTTTTCCACTTAAAACGCAGCATAATGTCACGCCAATATCGCACAAGGAAGCCCCAAAGTGAGCCAATTCTCATTTACATCCACATTAATCCACGACAATCAATCTCAAGAGGTTGTTGTTTCTGTGACGCATCGATTGCATAAAAAAAGCACCCAACGTCGTCTAAATCAGGATAGCAGGTTTGGTAGTCTTTTTATTACCGCAATCCAGGCCGGTGATACGGCGTTATCATTCGCCTCTTTGAACATCGAAGATCAAATTCGACTTCGCCATGAAAGCTGGGACTACTTAATCGCGCATCACAGCGTTTCAGCGGCTTCTTTTTGACGGCGCTTTTGTTGTTTTAAAATAAAGATTTCTTCGCGATCCACGCTAATGCCTTTAGGGGCCTCAATGCCAAATTTAATATTGCCCTGCTCTTGGGTCATAAAGGGGATAAGCACGATGCGTTGATTATTTTTGGTGAGAATAAGCTTTTCTTCAAATGCTACTTTGGTGATTTCCATTTGGGTTCTCGCGTTTATTTAGTTTCCATGAGGGAGGTGATTTTAGCGAACTCCACATCAATCAGCAATCTGAAAAGAGGTGACCCAATTTAAGACCGATTTCGCAGCTCCTTGTACTGTAAATAGGGTCATTCCATCCTGCGTCAAGAGCCACTATTCAATCGCATTGTTCTAATTAATGTCTATAATTAACATATACTTTTCATGGAATGAAGCCTTATGTTAACCAATAATTTTTCTGAAATTATTCAGGTTATTAAAGACAAGCTTGAATCACAATCCATCCATATGCTTTCCCTTGATGAAATTGGGAACATCAGCCTAATGCTTCGCGGATATCTTGGCTTAATACAAAATGGCTTTACGACACGAGATGATTCCAGCAGTGCTTCAGAACGGCATGTTAAGTCGCTCATGGCTATTTTAAGTCAACTTACCCTAATCCAGGAGCACAAACTAAAGCAGACCATTAAGTCGTTACTCGACACCTTAATTGCCGAACTCAATGCTTTTCTTCGACACGTTGGGACATTACCCTTAAACAATAATCCGGTTACGCTTCTGAATGAATCCAAAGAATCGCTGCATGCCCAACTGCTAAACCACATTAAAAACCCTACTGAGGGCTGCCTTGAACTCATGCGTACCGCATACACGGTAACCGAATCCATGAAAAAGCAACTCACCCAATTAAACGAAGAAGTACCCTTGACTGAAACCTCCTATTTGGAACAGCAACTCGATGGGATAATCATGTCCTACCTGAAACACATGCTCCACAGCTACACATTGGAAAAAGAGAATCAACACAGTCATGCGTTTATTGCCCAAGCCCAAATTGGCGATTATTTAATTCACTGTGATTACCTGTACTAAGGAGGGTTGAATGAATCAACATTTGAGCTGGGATGATGTATTTGGTGTAGCACCCCAAGAAGAACGCCGTAGTTCCCATTCCTTAGTTGAAAGCAGTTTAGTCCCCCCACCAACCCGCACCCAGGCGAATGAGCAATTAAAAAGCACCCTGGGCCAGCGCTTATTTGAGAACCTAAAACAGACCCATAAACGAATGCATGCCAAGGGCACCCCTTCCTGGGAAAAAAAACAGTTAAAAGCCAGTTGGGATTTTTATGTGAGCCTTGCCAAACAGGATTTAGGTCTTTTAGAAGACAGCCAACTGCTTTTAGCCTCCACCAAATCCATTCTCTATCGTCTGCATCCGACACAGATTCAGCAATTTAATACGCTCTTTGCCGCCCTTGAAATACTCATTAGGAACTATGCCGGAAAGATGAACAAACTACGCCTTTGCGTGCGCATTAAAACCAATGCCTTAGCCGAAAACATACTTATCGGTGCACTCCACCACAAAGTGCTCCACTTCATACAAACCGGCGCCTTACAAAACGCAGCCCTGATGTTATTAGGGTATCATCACCGCTACTCACAAGAACAAACAGCCTTACTCGATGCTGCCGGCAACCAGCTCACCGGTGATGATGCCGAAGACTTTAGAGCACTCTTGCATCGACGCCTCCATGCACCAAGCACCCTATCCCCCGATTGGATTGACTACACTCAAGAGCCCACCAATCGTTTTTTAGCAAACCCATCCCTTCATCCAACCCCCAAAAACATGCTGTTCTTTTTGCACGAGCATTTAGAAGAGCTGGTTCGCACCAGAAATAATCTGTGTGAGGTCCAAACAAAACAGCAATTGTCCCAACTGATTGAGGCATTTAATGCGCTGATAGACTCCATTGCACAAACTCACGCATCAATTGACCCCACACGTCCCCGCTAACGGGCAACTTTTTTAAGCGCTGGACCGCTTAATTCGCGCTCGTACGCCTGAGGCAGAAAGCCTGCAAGCACCTCATCAGAAACCCCGATGTGGGTTTTGAGAAACACCTTAAGGCATCGAAGTACAGGCTCTGAATTGTTTTGGCTCGCAGCACGCGCCAAAAGCATTCGGCAATAGAAGTATTTATTGCCAAATAATTGATAAGCCATGGCTTTAGCAATAAAACCATACCCCTGGACGATGCAGCTTAATAATAAATCGAGCTTGGTATTTAGGGTGAGTTGTGAGGGCTCTAAAAATAAAGACTTGGAATTAAAAATAAGGGCTTCTTCATCCTGAACACGCGTGTGACGCTCAAGTCCTAGTCTGGCGTATCCTTCTTTTTGAACTTGGAAAATCTTCTTCGTCTCTACCTCATCACAGCAACTTAATAAAAACTCCAGCACCTCCAAATGTTCGTTAGTTATTGCCTCGCGAAGTACCGCTTCATCACGCCGGATTAAATCAAGATGCAGTTTCGGTGCGGCGTGAATAATGCAGCGGATTAAATGCAGGTTACCGTTTCTAACCGCGGCGCGAAAAATGAGAGAATCATTGGCGAGGAACAACTCAGTCCATTGGTGCGGCACCCAATTGATTAAGTGATTAAATAAAATGCTGTTTTGGGAATACAGGGCCACATCCGAAAGAAGCTCGCTAAAACATAAAATCAGGGGAAACTGCGGGATTGCCTGAGTAAAGAGACGCAAAGACTCCGTATCGCAGTTCCTTTTTACCAATTCATAAGTGGCACGAAATTTATCGTGTTCCAATCGACTCCACAACGAAGACGCATACTCCTTAATAAGGTATTCCAAAATACTACGATGCTTATACCGTACTGCGCAGGATAAAAGGGCGTATTCGGGTGCAAAAATGAGGGGTTCTTTAAACTTAGGGTGTAACGATAAAAGATATTTTAGGGTTCGAACATCATTAATAACCTGGGCGTGGAAGCGCAAATATGCTGGAGTGCGTTTAAGAAGGATTGGCCCTTATCGGCCAACAGCCATTGCGACTCACCGCCGGAAATTTTGCCCACAAGCCATTTCACCAAGGCTGCATCTTGGGTGGAACAGGCATTCGTTAATGCCTCAAAATTATTGGAGCGAATCATCCAACGCGCAGCCTGAGGGTGGCTTTCGAGCAAATAGCGAATCACTGCGGTTCGCTTAAATAACACCGCCCTGCGAAAAGCATAAAATTGAGAACTGCTTATCATCTCATGGTGGCAATGGGGAAATTGAGCCGCTAAGAAGTGAAGGACACGCACCTGCCCTCGCTCAGCAGCCTTGCGGTAGGGCGCATACTGTTCGGCGCAATTCATTTGCTCCCGACGAAGGGGAAAACAGCGCAGTAAACGAGCCATCATGCCAATGGCGCCGCATTGAGCCGCGCCTATAAAGGCGTCCGCTAGCCGAACGGTTAAGGCAGCGCACTCCTTAGTCGAAATTAATTTAAATAAGTGATTAAAAATGCGTACATGCCCATGTTCTGCTGCCAAATACAGCAGCTCATAATCCTTCGCGGCGACAAGCTCCTGAAGCTCTCCAGTAGCAAAACCCTGGGTTAACTCACCGAATAGCTTCAGATGCCCCTTTTTTACCACCACATGGAGGAGTTGATACTGGTTCGCACGAACCACCTCGGCCTGTTGATGGAACCCTAGGGAAAAGAAATAGCGCAGCAGGTGGCTATTTCCAGAGTATGCGGCGTTTAGGTAGGCTTTATAGTGTTGGGTGCGTAACAGGTATTCAGTCGTCTGCGGCCATAAGGCCAAAAGATAATGCACCAACCGCTCGTTTTTTTGATAAATGGCTCGATGAACCAGTTTAAATTTAATCGCGGCCGGAAGTGTGTCAAACCCACCGGCGTTTCGTGATAGTAGGTATTCCATAAGCCTGGTGTTTAAATTCGTTCGCGCACAGCACCAGGTAAGGACCTCATACCCGTTGGCCTGGATAATTTCCCCAACCACTCCGGTGTATTTAGAGAAAATAAAATCGACTACCTTCATGGAACTAAATCGCACGGCAGAACGCATCAAGCGAAACGTGTTAAACTGCATGAAATAATTAAATTCGTGCGCGTACTTATGCGCCATGAGGCGCAGGATGTCTAATCGATTGGTAAGGCAGCTTGCCATGAACCCATGATAAATACTGTCAAAGGATGCATCAAGGTAAGTTAAAAATTCGTGCGGCTTGGTTTTTGGATGGGCATACAAAAAACAGAGGTACACCGTATCAAATCGCCATTGGGTGGAGGAAAACCGAATCGTCTTGGGCCTCGACTTCATTAATCGAATTTCATGCGGGGTTATTTGTTTCTGAAACACACCTCTCCAAATCCGCAAAGGGATTAATGACGCCTGAGGGTGGTTGGCGCGTTGTGATTCCGTTAGAAAATCCATCGTTATCCTTAAAGCAACGTCTATCTATAGTTTAGACTATGAAGCGCATACCAAGGTGAATTTTGAAGAGCTTAAAAAAGGGATGTTTTTCCACGGCATCAATAAAAAAGCCTTTAAGAAGCATCCTTCTTAAAGGCTTGGAACTAGGAATTAATTACAGTTTCTTTGAGGGGTCGCTAAGACGTGTGTCGAGATCTTCGAGAATGCGTGCATCTTTCGCCATGCCTTCATGAAAAATGCCTACTTTTTTCCTTAAATATTCCTGCTCAATACTCGCTTTTTTAGCTTCTAAATCAGAAACCTTGGTACTACGACTATAAAACGAGTTGGGGTTATCCATCATACTTTGAGCATGTGTTTCACTTTTTTCTTTAAGCCATCCTCTAATGTTTGTGTCCTCCTTGCGAACCAACACATTAAGTTGCTTGCCTCCACCAAAATCACCCATTTTACCGGTGGGCTCCCCTTTGGCCTGATCCAGTTTCGTAAGTAAAGTCGCATCATCTTGCGCCAGCGCATGAAGAATGGTTGCATCACGCAACAAGGCAATCATGTCTCCCAGAGCAACGACTTGATCTTTAAACTCTTTACATAAAGCAGAATTTGGATGGCGCTTTTCTTCACGAGCCAAAACTCGTTTGGTGCGTGCCAATGATTCGTTGGCCAACTGAAACGTTAATTCACCATCAATTTCGATGAGCGCAGGATTTATATTATTGCGACTGCTAAGCACCAACTTGAGCAAATCAAAACGCCCGGCTTCGATTATGGCACCAATATTGGTATCAATTGTGCCTTTAATGGCTTTTTGGGTAAAATCGAATTTGGGGCTGGTAACCATGTATTCAAGGAGTGCTTGACGGTCATCACCTGGGCGACTTCCTGTAAGTGCCTGTTGTAATAATGGGAATTGAGTTCCTTCGAGGGTTGTATTGACCAGATCCGGGTCTTGTATAAATAAATCAATGACTTCATTGTATTTTTTTTCGAAAAAGGCATTGAGTACATCAGCAGGCTTAGGCATTTTCTCTCCTTAATAAAACCTTAATAATAGTAAAAATTGCACAGTATATACTAATTCTTCCCTAAATTTGAATATTTTTTTTTCACCTTAGCGAGAATGTAGCCGATTCTTCGTGTTCATGACGTACTTGGTTCTCCAAAGCGTCTTGAGCTTCTATAACTCGATCCAATGTTGATTTGGCCTTAGGAATAATTTCTTGAGATTCGTTGATCAAATCGTACAAATCATCAATTCGATCATTGGATTCGTTGGGATTATTGGCAATCTCTTCAATTAAGCTTCTGATTTCTTGCAGTTGATCTATTTGCTCAGCGGAAAGCGTGGACGTATCAATCTGTGCGAGCTGCTCTGAAATTGAGTTTAAAATATCAATCCCCGGATTAACCTCCTCCATCACCTGATTTTTGTCATCCAGGTGTTCACGCAGCTCCATATTTTGTGCTTTAAACAGACGTACTTTTTCGATGGTGGAATTTTGCGCCAAGGAACTGTCCTGTGATGGGACTTGCGAAGCACCCTGGTCATCGAGTACTTCCGCATGGCCTAACTCAGAATCCTCAGCTAACTCTGGAGCCTCCACTTCAGGGCCTATGGCGTTTGTTACGTGGCTTGTTATTTGGTCTTGGACCCCATGATTTTGGTGCTGATGTTTGCTTTTGGGGGTATCAGACACAACCATGCTTTCTAAATGCTCAGTGGCCGGGATAATTTTATTGGCCAAAGAGGCAGGCATTAGTGGCGCGAGTTCTTTAAGTGATTGAGTAATGTCACTGAGTACTTCCTGATAACGCTCACCGCTTGTAGCTGAGGCCAACTGCTTTCGTGACTCGTTTATTTTGTCTTTTAGCTGGACTAATTTGTCCTTTTCGACCTCAGAGAGCTCAGATAAGTCCATACTGTCTATAGCGTCTACTATCTGTTTTAATTCGTCATTGACTTCTTTTTTTGAGGAAGTACGGCATTCTTTAATTTTTGCGGAAAGCTCGGAACGGGCGCGTTCGTAATCCACATCCAGTGCGTTGACCTTGGCTTTAACTAGGAGTTGATTGTCCTGCAGCCTATCCCTTGCCTCTTTAAAATAATCATTTTTAGGAAATTTATGGATGCAACGTAGAATATCATCCTGCATTTTTTTGCGATGCAGTACACAATCACGTTCCAATTGTTCAACCTTATTGGCATCCAACTCACCCCTGGCGTTATGTAGATTTCTGGAAAACACCTCCCTTCGCCTCTGGTGAAGGTCATTTTTTATGGTAAGTGCTTCTTGGTGCTCAGGACTTCCTTTGTCTAACTGTTCTAACAAATTATCCATTACCTTAATGTCTTCATCCATGGCCTGTTGGTAGACCGCAACTTTTTGTTGGTGATAATTCGTAGTGATTCGTTTTAATTCATTTTCATAATGTTGCCATTTTCGCAAATTCGACCAATTGGGATCGGGCTCATCCCAAGTGAAGGCAGCTGGGGGAACCGATAAAACAGAGGGGGCTGGTCTGTCTACCGTTGGGCTTTTAGCAACAAATTGGTTGTTTTGATTTAATTGCTGTTGCTGATACTGATGGCGTAAATCATCAACAAAGTGGACCCATTTTTCTTTTGGACTGGACATCTCTTCAAATAATTTATTGAGCAAGTAATATTGCTGGGTTATTTTTAAGAAAAACACCAGATCATTGTTGCATAACTCAATGAAATTTTCATAAGCCACTTTATTTTGAAATTCTCGATCACGAATGGTTTTATTCGCATGAATGACTTCTCGGATAGAGCTCGCCAAAAAATGCAAATGAGGAATGCGCTCAAGCTCTTCTAAAGCCCAAGGCTCTCCCATAGGACGAATTTCATTATGTTCCATCTGTTCAGATTGAGGTACTGCCATTTTTTCATTCCAAAGATCCTTCTTATGGAATTATAGAACAAAATAATCAATCTGATTAAAAATACATCAAGCACACCGCTTAATGGCATACCCCCCCTCTTTTTCAATCTCATTTTCAAGTCGTAGCTGTTCCTCGTATAGGAAATTGAGCTCAGCTCTTAATTTATTGATTTGCTCACGAATTAATGAAATGTGCTCTTCGCTTGTTTGTTGATAGATACTTTGAGTGAGTTCTTCAATTAAACTGCCTTTTTCGATTATTTGACTTTCAACCTGCTCTAAAACTGATTGGAATGGAGATCTCCTGAGATCATTAGGCCGTTTTATTTCGCACTCCTTTTTATTTTGCCATTGTCTCTCTCTAATCTCTTGTTTATCTTTAAAGTTTTTCCCAAGGTAAAAGTGATTAAAGAAGCCCTTAGGTGTTCGCCAATTGTTGTTCCTAATAATTTTAGAAAGAATATCGTTTCGATGTTTAAAATCAGTTACCTTTGGTAAACAAAAATCAGTATTAATTAAGGAGAATAAATATTCCGCTACAACCTGCTCTGGAGCAGAGAATTGCTTTTTATGCTCAAAAGTTAAGTTAAAAAAAGTGCCTAGTATTAATTTCTTAATTTCTTCAGGAATTTCTTCCTTGATATGTGTGGCTACATATTTTTGAATAATTTCATATTGATTGATAAGCCTATTAAGAGCGGTGTTATCCACACCTCCAAATGAATTTTTAAATTTAATATTATTACTAAGTGATTTATAAAGATCTCTTATATATGATCCCCTTAAAATAAGGTTTTCAATCCCCTCGATTTTATTTATTTTTATACAACTTGAGTGGAGTTGTTCGTCATTTAAGGAGGCCATTATAGTTTCATTAGCTGAATTTTCTGAAATCTTGGGTTGTTGACAAATATCATTCTTGTCGGAAGATTGATTATATTTTAGTAACCTCAATAATTTTTCGGTCACTGATATATATGATCCTTTTTTTACTTCGAATACGTTATTTTCATTGGTTCTAGAATAAAGAGCCTGACGTCTTTCAATTAATCCATCATGTTCTAATTGTTTGAGATAGGATTGAAGAGTGCTAAGAGCTATACCTGTATCTTCTACTATCTCTGCTTGCGATTTCATAAACCATTTTTTATTTGAATTTTTTAATTTATAAGTGCTAGCTTGCCATCCAAAAAGGATGTAATCCATAAGGTGAGCCTTTCTGGCACATGGTATAATTTTAATGAGATGTTTGTATTTTGAATGAAAAATCGAACAAAGATTCCCCATAGATAATATCCTTATCTTATTGTTTTTTTTGGGGAACAAAGCTAGAATAAATTTGCGTAAAAAATCTTTTTCAAAAGATAGATTGAATTCTAGTTTTGTTCTGCACTAGGATTTAATGGGTTATAAATAGTCTGCCAACTGTTTATAGCCCTTTTTTTAGGTTATTTCATTACCACTCCATTAAGATCATGAGACTCTTTTTTCTCTGAGATCAGATGATTATATGTATATTTTTTGAATTTAAATTTTCCCAAAAAATAAGTCAACCCTTGTTCTTACTGCATTTTCTTCAATATAGACCCTATAAGAGACACACTTATTTTTACCAAGCTTAACTATAAAAGACACATTGCTTTTTTGGATTTAGTTTGAATGGAGACACAAATATCAAAGTAGGGAGTCTCAAAAGTGTTATAAATAAAGTTCTGTTTGCCCTATCAAACTATCTAAAAGAGACACAACTGGGATTATTAATAAAAATATAAAGGGACACAATTCTAATAAAAATTTTAGAAGTTAAAGAGACACATTAAATTAATGAAAAAGATTAAAAAAAAATATAAATATTTATTTATCGATTGATTGGATTTGGAGTCCATCAACAATATTTTGCAAAAACCATAAAAATCGTTGACTGCGTATATTATTGTTTATATATTTGATTCTATAATTTTATATTGATGGAATATTATGAAAACAATAAGCACAAAAGATTTTTCATCCCTAATTAACGTCTCTCCTCACCTTATATATAAAATCATAAAGGAGTATTCGCTGCCAGTTGTCCCAGTAGGCAATAAAAATGCATTACCCCCAGATACGGTTAGAAAAATTCTAGAGCTTAGAGGATTTTCCTTTAAGAAGAAATTAAGTGAGCCACTTATTATAAATGTTTTTGGGATGAAAGGAGGTATTGGCAAGACATCTATAGCTACGGCATTCGCTGAGGGCTCAAGTAGGCTTGGATTCAAAGTTTTAGCTATCGATCTTGATATGCAAGCCAATTTAACCCAGTCTTTCAATATGAAACGTCATGGGCAACCAGTCCTTTATCATGCAATTATAGGTGACAAGAAAATTTCAGAAGTCATCATTCCTGTAACTCCCAATTTACATTTATTACCATCCTCCTTGGATAACTCCCAGATGGAACATGTCCTAAACTCAAAACAAACAATTAATATAACTAACTATTTTGATGAAATGTTAGAGCCTATTAAAAATGAGTATGATTTGATTGTTATTGACTGCCCTCCTTCCATTCATAAGATTACTGTTTGTGCCTCTTGTTTTGCTACAGAAAATTTAATACCTATAAATGCAGATATTGACTCTTTCGATGGTGTTGTAATGACCGTTTCTGAAATAGAAAAAATTGAACGTTCATTTAAAAACCTCTCCATGAAAATTAACTATAAAATTATTTTTAACAAATATGATGCCCGTGAAAAGTTGAGCCTTAATATTATGGGATCCATTAGTGAGCGCCAAAATCTTAAAGAAAATTTACTACCCATAGTTATTAGAACAAATACTGCTTTCAAAAACACAAAAGCAGACGGTGAGTACATTTTTGATGCCAATAAATCTACTGCAAAAGAAGATTGCTTTACCTTAATTGCCGAGCTGACAGGGCTATCAAATTTTGTCGCAAAAGGTAAGGGCTCTGTAATAAAAGAAACTGAAGATGCGTTTATTTAATATATATACATAGGAATTTAATATGAAGCTGGAAGACATGCTGAATCAGCAAGCTAAACGAGGGATGAAACAGCAGAAAATTAAAGCTAAAATGCAATCCTATGATGATTATATTAAGGATGATTCATCTCCTAGGCCGTACAACACACCTAATGTGGTTGATTTGAAAACTGATGGAAGAAACGATAAAACCTCTGCCGTTGAGCCTAAATTACCTATAGAAATCACTCACCTGGGAATAGATATACTTTCATCAGGCACTGAGCCCTATCAGAAAAGAGACACAAGTGTCGCGTCGAGATCGGAATCTATAAGAGATACAGAGTCACGGCCTGAGCCCTATCAGAAAAGTGACACTGCATCTGTTCTAGGCGCTGAAATTATAAGAGACACAAGTAATGTATCGATCTCAGAACCCATAAGAGACACAGAGGCACGACCAGAGCCTCATCATAAAAGGGACACAACCTCTGTTCTAGGAGCTGAAATAATAAGAGACACAAGTAATGTATCGATCTCAGAATCCATAAGAGACACAGGGGCACGGCATGAGCTTCATCATAAAAGGGACACAACCTCTATTCTAGGTGCTGAAATAATAAGAGACACAAATAATGTATCGATCTCAGAACCCATAAGAGACACAGAGGCACGACCAGAGCCTCATCATAAAAGGGACACAACCTCTGTTCTAGGAGCTGAAATAATAAGAGACACAAATGATGTATCGATCTCAGAACCCATAAGAGACACAGAGGCACGACCAGAGCCTCATCATAAAAGGGACACAACCTCTGTTCTAGGAGCTGAAATAATAAGAGACACAAGTAATGTATCGATCTCAGAATCCATAAGAGACACAG
>NZ_LN901319.1:37688-77155 GCF_001465875.1 Legionella saoudiensis
TACAAACTCGAATGTATGCGCGGAAATTATAAGAGACACAAATAATGCGTCGATCTCAGAATCCAGAAGAGACACAGAGGCACGACCTGAGCTCCATCAGAAAAGAGACACAAACTCTGTTCTAGGTGCTGAAATAATAAGAGACACAAGTAATGTATCGATCTCAGAACCCATAAGAGACACAGAGGCACGGCATGAGCTTCATCATAAAAGGGACACAACCTCTGTTCTAGGTGCTGAAATAATAAGAGACACAAATAATGTATCGATCTCAGAACCCATAAGAGACACAGGGGCACGGCATGAGCTTCATCATAAAAGGGAGACACCCTCTATTCTAGGCGCTGAAATTATAAGAGACACAAATAATGCGTCGATCTCAGAATCCAGAAGAGACACAGAGGCACGACCTGAGCTCCATCAGAAAAGAGACACAAACTCTGTTCTAGGTGCTGAAATTATAAGAGACACAAGTATCGCGTCGAGCTTAGAATCTATAAGAGACAAAGTAGTACGCAATGATTCACATCAGATAAAAGACTTAGAAAAAAAATTGTTGGTGGATACAAAATTTATAAAAGAAGGGCTGTATGTGGATTTGATAGGTAATGCAAAGAAAATTGTAGATGAAATAGCCAACATTTGCCTTATAACAGGGGCGCTAGATACCTACTATATTGAGAAACAACTTTTTTCAAAAAATACTGGTGTTAAAGTTGGTGCGATAAAAACAACCGTTTGCCGCCTGAAATCTAAAGGAATTTTGATAAGCTATGAAGCATCTAAGGGAAGAAATTCAGCGTGGAAATTTACATTACATCCAGAGATATTTGCTCAGTACTTGAAAAGTCGTAGGGGAGGGTGAATATACCCACAATATGTTGTCGAGATGAATACTTTATAACAAAAAGATATTTAGGAGGTAAATTTTATGATATCGGTTGCATCAAAAGACTAATGTGCTCAAGTTCGATATTTCATCCTTAACTGGTTAATATTCATTAACAGTTGAAGCAGCATTGAATGCTGAACTCGAAGAGCATTTGGGATATGGCAGGCATGAAAAGCAGGGTTCAACTAATAGTCGTAATGGATATACCCCTAAAATGCTTAAAACAGAAGATGGGGAGTTTGAGCTATTAACCCCACGAGATCGAAATGGGAGTTTTGAACCTCAGCTAGTCAAAAAACATCAGACCCGTCTTACCTCAATGGATGACAAGATTCTGAGTCTTTATGCCAAGGGAAGGCATCGTCAAGTTAACTTTTGGTCTAGACTGTAATTTATTTACAGGAAGACCGTGATGCTAGAAAGGAAGCCTAAAAGATACCGTTATCCATTGGAGTTAATCAGCATCGCAGTATGGAGTTATCATCGTTTTAATGACAGTTACCGTGATGTTTCAGAGCGCTTGCTGTACCGCGGTATTGATGTGAGTTATGAGACGATACGTCAATGGTGCATTAAGTTTGGTTCTCATTTTAAGAATGTCATGAAGAAGCGAGCACCCAGGCCATCGGATAAGTGGCACCTGGATGAGCAGCAATTACGCATTGGTGGAGCGACGTATTATTTATGGCGCGCCGTGGATGATTCGGGCTATGAGCTGGATGTGTTTCTGCAAAAGCGGCGCAATAAAAAGGCGGCTATTCGCTTCCTGTCTCGTTTATTGAATGCCTATCCCAAACCTCGGGTGATTGTAACAGACAAGCTCAGGAGCTACACAAAACCCATTCGCCAGATGGGTAAAGGGGTTGAGCATCGTTCGCATAAAGGGCTCAATAATCGGGTAGAAAATGCCCATCAGCCCACGCGTAGAAAAGAAAAATGCCTCATTCGATTTAAATCACCTGCTGGGGCACAGGCCGTCATCGCACTCATGGGGAAAGTGCGTAATCTCTTTGCTGTCGCCGTGGGGCGCTATACCAACTCCGCCCATCAACGAATAAGCCAATTTCAATCAGCCAAAGAAATTTGGAATGACGCGGCCATGCAACTGCTTTGCGCCTAAAATTCGACATCCGCTATTTGCTTGCTTTATGAAAAGTTAACTTGACGGCGCCTACAATATTTATGCAAGGTCAATTTGTTAGTATAGATAATTCAGACTTAGAGAAACTAATCCCCTCTAACCATTTACTTAAAAGAATAAATCAATTTGTAAATTTTAATTTCTGTAGTTTATTAACCGAGCATCTTTACAGCCAAAACAGAGGTCGAACAGGAATATCTCCTGAGCTTTATTTAAGAATTAAGTTAATTGGCCATTTATACAACATTCATTCTAATAGAAAATTGATAGAACATATCCATTATAATATTAGTTATCGATGGTTTTGTGGGTTAAACCTCACAGATCCGGTGCCTCATCATTCATCGTTAAGCCGCATTAAAAAGCGTCTTGGGGTAAACGTTTTCGAGGAGTTTTTTAAGAACATATTACAGCAATGTAAACATTTCGGCTTATTAAATAGTACTAGTGTTATGACAGATAGCATTTTACTTGATGCAAACGCCTCACTGGATTCATTAACGTTAAAAGAAAAAGAAACTCATGAGCCAGTTATTGAAAAAAGTAAGAGAACAATATCCAATAAAACACACATCAGCAAAACGGATCCCGACGCAACATTAGCCTTTAAATCGGGCACTCCAAGAACTCTAAAATATAAAGCTCATGTGACCAGTGATAGTATTAATCGTATAATTTTAGCAATTAAAATCACTACCGGAGCAGTTCATGACTCTGTGCCTTATTTAGAACAACTTGATTATGTAAAACATACTGTTCTTGGTTCACTAAGTGAAACGGTCGCAGATAGAGCCTATGGATCAGGTGAAATTATCTCTTTTTTAAGGGAACAAAATTTAACAACGTATATCCCCTTATTTAGTTCTCGAAGTGGTTCTTCTGAAAATAGTATTGTAGAAGGTTTTCAATATGATCGGATGAATAACCAATACATATGTTCTCAAGATTTCATATTAAAACCCTGCAAATCTCAAGGAGATACCACAATCTATATTTCATCCACGAAAGACTGTAGGCAGTGCTCATTTACGCAAAGTTGCTTAGCCAAACTCAAGAATAAAGGGCCTGCTCGATATGTGACCAGGAATAAGTATGCTGAACTTTATGAGCAAATGAAAACTGAAATGGGACAACAATATTTTAAGGAAAAACTCTATGAGCGGATGTGGAAAATAGAGGGAGTTATGAATGAATTAAAAAATTACCATGACTTAAAGAGGGCTCAATATAGAGGGTTAGAAAATACACAAATGCAAGCATATTTGGCCGCTATGGCGTTAAACATTAAGAGATTGGTATTTTTTATTTTTTGTATAATGGTGCTAATTTTGATCCAACTTTGCTCATATTTTTCAACAGGCCGCCCCATTATCTTTACCATTACGATTAATAGAGTTGACAAGTACACTAAATAAGTGTACTATTGAATTATATAATAATTTAGGTAATTTTTAAATTGATAAAACCGTGTCAAATCGAGTTAACTAAAGGTGCTCAAAAGGATTTAACTAAGATTCCACAATATATCAAAGAGAAGTTATTATTATGGGTTGACTCGGTAGAGCGTTTGGGCATTCAGAAAATGAGAACTATACCAGGTTTTCATGATGAGCCATTAAAAGGAGATCGCCAAGGACAACGCTCAATAAGATTGAATAAGGCATATCGAGCTATATACATTGAGAATGAACAAAAGGAAATTGTAATTATTTCTATTGTTGAGGTGAATAAACATGAGTACTAATGCAAGAAAATATTTAGAGAAATTAGTAGGGCGTATGTCTTTAGGAAAGGCGATTCGTGCAATTCGTCAAGGAGAAGGGGAAAGTCAAATTGATTTTGCTAAAAGACTTGATGTGTCAAAACAATACCTATGTGACTTAGAGCATGATAGAAAGATAGTTAGCGCTAAAAAAGCCAAGCAGTTTGCTACGATTTTAGGATACCCTATAGAACAATTTATAGCTTTAGCTCTTCAAGACTCTCTTGAGCATGATGGTATTCATATGCTTGTTGAAGTGAAAGCAGCATAATAGGGGTTTCTCGTATATTTGGCCCAATTAAGCAATGGCCTGATATATCAGGACAAATATGCGGAAAAACCCTGTTTTGTAAAACACCACCTAAAGCGCCAGAGAAACAAATATTGGTCGCTTTCTATTGTAAATTATTAAATATAAGTACTGGTAAAGGAATGAAGATGGATGAGGAAAAAACAAAATTTTCAATTGTGGATGAGCATTGGCAGATGTTTGATGACATATCTGAAAACGAAAGTTATAAAAATTTCAAAACTCATGCAAATGAATTGGCAAGACGATGAAAGAGGCTTTTGCTAATGTCATAGAAATCCAAAAAACTATTAACGAGGATAGCTAGAGCGCCTTTATGCCCTAGAGAAGGGTAGGGGTTAAAATTAGGTCTAAATATTAGGTCTGATTACTGTGATAATCAGACCTTAGTCAGTTATAGTATTCATAGTATTCAATGATAGAAATTAAGCGTATATTCGCGTTCTTCATTGAGGTATTTTATGAAAGTACAAAAGATTAAACTGAGTTCTTATGATGTCACATGGATAGTTCTTGATGACAATCACTTGCCGATTAAACCAATCACTGAGTTTGTTCGTTATCTAAATAACGTAGACAAGTCTCCGTGTACGGTGAAAAGCTATGCGTATTGCTTGAAGTTATTTTGGGATTATTTAGCTGATAAAGAACTTAATTGGAAAATCATTAACCTTGCAAGTTTAGCTGGATTTGTTGGCTGGCTAAGGCAATCGAAAGAGCCTGCTCAAATAATCGATTTACATGAAATCCAAGCTGCAAGAAAACCTGCGACGATAAACGTCATTCTGGGATGCTTATCTAGCTTTTATCGCTTTCATAACCAGCTAGGACATACCGATGTAACGATTACTGAATCTCAAAGCTTACCTGGTAATCGATACAAAGCGCTTTTGCATCATGTGTTCAAAAATAAGCCTGCGCAAAAACGGATTATTTCCGTTCGGCAAATTAAAGAGCTTCCCAAAACAATTACAGAAGAGCAATTTATTCAATTAAATAATGCGTGTACTAAGGGGTTTGAAGTCCAATGGTACGAAAACGTACGCTAAGGAATTTCAATATTTTCAGCCAGCTTATTGAACGGTCTTAGTTGCCCTTTCATTATGGCATCGTTCAAGGTAAATGAGTAATGTCCAAGAACATTAATATGCTCATGCTGCAATGGTGAAAGCCTGACCTCATCTTCTTCTTGTATAACAATAGATTTTTGTTCTAAATGATTTCTTGCAGCGTTCATATAAATAGTATTCCAGAGTACAACAGCATTAGTTACTAGACCCAGGGCGCCCAGCTGATCTTCCTGTCCCTCGCGGTATCTTTTGCGGATTTCTCCACGTTGACCATGACAGATAATTCTGGCAACAGCATGTCTACCTTCGCCACGATTTAATTGGGTCAATATTCGACGCCGATAATCCTCATCATCAATATAGTTTAAAAGGTATAATGTCTTATTGATGCGACCAGCCTCAATAATTGCTTTCGCCAGACTGGAGGGCTTATCACTTTTCAGTAATGATCGGATCAACTCGGAAGCATGCACAGTACCCAATTTTAGTGAGCCCGCAATTCTCATCATGTCATCCCAATGTTGCTCTATACGCTTTGGGTTTGCACAATTGCGAGAAATTTCATTTAATGCGGCATAATCGGCGTTTTTATCAATACGCCAGAAAACAGACTCGCCCGCATCTGCCATTCTAGGAGAGAATTGATACCCCAGCAACCAGAACAAACCAAATACCATATCGCTAGCGCCTGCAGTATCCGTCATAATTTCAGTTGGATTTAATCCAGTTTGTTGTTCCAGCAAACCTTCCAGAATAAAGATGGAATCTCTGAGTGTCCCCGGTATGACAATTCCGTGAAATCCTGAAAATTGATCAGAAACAAAGTTGTACCAGGTGATTCCCTTGCTGGCACCAAAGTATTTTTTATTTGGACCGGCATTAACAGTGCGGATTGGTGTAACAAAACGCATCCCGTCTGCAGAGGCTACGTCACCACCACCCCATTTTTTTGCAAGTGGAATGGTGGCCGCTATTCACAAATAGCATAAGCCCGACAGGAGCTTGTCGCACTGTCATTACCAAGAGTAAGACTGCAACTGAGGCAACAATAGGAGTGAAGGCTAATTATTCTATCTGAATCCTTTTTGAGCGTAGAGTAATTAAAAGAACAAATCCAAGCTATTTTAATTGCAAGCTGTTATTCAAGGCTTGAGAATTATTAATCTCTTCCGTTTCTTCTAAGATAGTTCTATATATAGGATTTGTGTGTGCTTTATTTTTTATTTGGCTATAGACTACATCTATTAATTTTTGACAAGGTTCAATAAAATTAGTGCTAAAGACATCGTTAATATCTATTAATCTTGATTTAAGCGCAACATATCCTTTTTCAGTAAATAATGGTTCAAGTAATCCATAATCTTTTATTTCAAATTTCTTATCATCTTTCACGTAGAAAAATAATTGATGTGGTTGCACTAGTTTTTCTTTAAGAATTTGAAGCCCATGCGGGGTACAAAGAGTAAGAAGAAACATCAAGTCATTAGAGTGTAGTTCAAGACAAAATCTTAAGCTAATCCCGCTGCCAAATGCACCTTTTAAATAAAGAGATTTAAGATAGTTAAGTCTTTCAGGTTTAGAATCAAGCTGAATGGTTGGGAGCATTTTTTCCAAAATTTTTTTACCCATTTCATCTTCAAAAAGATATTTTTGACCTAAAGAATCAACAAATAAGTATTCCTCTCTTCGAGCCTCTGGTCTGGTCAAAAAAACTTCTTTAGCATTTTCATCTCTATTTTGGAATTCTGGTTTCAATGCATTTATATAATAGTAAGGATTACTTGGATAAGTAAATTGCTGGAATTCGTGATTTACGCATCGTCCTTTTTCTAAAGAACCAAAAAATGTAAAGATCTTTTGACGAAGTTCAATAGGAAGGTTTGAATAGGGCATATACGACTGAATCAAAAACTTTATAGCATCATACTAAAAAATCTTATTTTACTCAATCTGATTTTTTTCACCACAAGATTCACAATATTTGCTAAATCAAAAATATGGATCGAGGACGCATTCTTTGCTTCCCAGAAGAGACCTTATTACGAAATGAAGTTAATTAATAACATTATCTTGTTCTGACTTTAAAGGAATTTCCTGAGGAGGAAAGCCATAATTTTTAATCCTTTTTCCTTGCATACTCATTTTCTTGTTCGGTATACTTATACCTTTACTGGTAATTCATCCATATCGGCCACCAATTATTAGAATGTAATCATCGCTTTTATCAATTTTTTAGTTTTACAAATTCAAATTGATCTTCATCTGCAGCTGGAAACAATTCCATTCCGATTGGATAGTGACCCATTTGCCGGATTGTACTTGAAACCTCGTAATCTATTTCTTTTTATGTAGGGCTAATTTCTTGGATAAAAGATTAAAATAGAATTTTTGTAAAAGCTCCTTTTCTTTATAACTTTTTTTAGTCTCTCTTTGAAAAATCTATCACAAATATCAAGGAAGTATTGCGGCTGTAAAAGATAGCTTTTTCAGATAATAGCCCCTATGTATTATTTACAGCAGATATTGCCAAAGATAAATTTGATAGTTTTCTATGTAGTTAACAATCGCCATAAGCATTGCTTTTAAAGATAATGTCTACTCCGGGTTGGTTGTTCTTTATATTAATTTGGTCAATTTGCTCTAATTTTTTAATATCATCCTCAATTTTGATAATTAATACAGTAAACTGCGCCCTAGATTTTTAATTTGGATTTTGACATTTGGGTCTCCTTATAAAAATTACCGTAATGATTAATTTTAAATCAGATGTAATTTAATCCTTCTTTATTTATCAATGAAAGCGAATTATTCTCTTTCCTCTATTCCAATCTGGAAATAACTAAAACAAAGAAAATCAAGTATCGATTCTCCTTTCCCAAAACCGTAAAACAATCTCAACCGATGCCAAAAGGGTTAAGCCGCAACCCAAAACCAATCAATGCGCCAGTAAATTCGAAGCCCTGGATGCTTTAATGAGGTATGTTTTATTTAGAAAAATTAAACAATTAACGTTATCAGTTTTTTTCCACTTTCCTTTTTAAATTCCTATCTTGTAGTTGGCCATAATTAGGTCTATAACTAGAGGACATAAAAGGAAATTCTTATGTCACTTATGGCTCACTATTTGACATATACTCACTATTTGACATATAATTGAACAATATGCTAAATATGTTTAATTATAAAAAATAGGGTGTATTTTCATGAAGCTTGAGCTAAATCATAAAACTGCCGCAGAAATAATTACCTTACTCCAAACAATACCCGCTACCACATCTTTAACCTTAGTAGGAGACAACCAGTTTCATAAACAAGATTGGGAAAAAATCTTCACAGCTCTCCCTCAATCAATAACTTCGCTAAAATTTCATGCTATAGGTAGCAGCAGCATAGCAACATTGTCTAATGCTCTTTCCACATTGGGAAAAAATATCGTTTCTCTGGAATTCATTGCCTGTGGCAACGGCGAAAATATAATTAAGCAATCACATGCTTTTCCAGAAACGGTCACTACTCTGAATCTAACGAATTGTCCTTTACCTGATTATCCGGATAATGAATCAGCTAATACAGTATTTGATCAATTAAATCCCAAAATTACCTCCTTAGGCTTACGAAATTCGCTCGTCAGGAAAGACGGTACACAATTAACGCGAGTCTTGGCTGCTCTACCGAAAACACTGATGCAACTTGATTTGGGGTCTAACTTCTTTGGAAACTTTCGGGGTCGTGCTCAACCATCTCCGACTGCTACCGAGCTTGTGCAGGCCTTCACTGCAATTAAAGCCCCATTAACTCATCTAAGCCTAGCCAATAATGACATGTTAAGAGGGATAACAGGACCAGAAGCTGCTACTCTAGCCACCGCGCTTCAAAAACTCATTTCCCTGGACTTAAGTAATACACAATTTCTAGAATTTAACACGGCATCATTATCACTTTTCACTAATCTAAAAGTCACCCAACTTAATATAAAAGGCAGTCAGCTTGATTTGAAAAAAACATCTTTTAAAAATCTACCTCAGGAACTTCGTGTTCTCGATTACAGAAATAATGATATTGATAAAGATGATCTGAAATATTTTAAGGAGCTTCCGCCTAGGCTGACTACTATAGCTTTAAATTATGATAACTTTATTATATGCAAACCTGAAGCATTATTTGCTGCCTTGCCTACAACACTTTCTACACTGGTTTTAAATGACAGGTTTACTGATTCCAGAGCCTCTTTACCTAATTTAATATCCATTATGCAAAAAATTCCCTCTCATATTAAAATTCTTGATTTAAGCAATAATAATCTGGAACGTTTTTCTTCAGAAGAACTGGAACAGCTTATAATGGCTATTCCCCAACATGTACAACGCATTGTTTTAAAGGATAATCTTTTATTTCATAATAAATCCTCTACAGAAATGGAAAAAATACTTATCGCTTTTGGACCGCTGGAACAAAGGCAGCGATTTAATCTGGAAGGTACTGGTTTTCCTCAACTACAAACAGCGCTTCTCCCAATAACAATGATGGTTGGGAAAAAACACCAGACGCCCTCCGGCGAAAGAACCGCCTTACCAATAAACTTATGGGCAACTATTTTGAGTTATACTACTTTTGGCACCGACGAAAGGGTCATGGAACCCCGCATATTGGAGGCTATGAATAACTTACAAACCATAAAACAAAAGGTCTCAGATGACTCTCGTCTGCAATCCTTAAAAACAGCAGTAGCTACCGCAGAACAAGAGTACAGAAAATATCTGAGTGGAGCTGAAAGCTCTCGAGGACAACGAAACTGGGCGAGCACTTTTTTTTCATTCAATCACTCCCAAACAGTTCAAAATTCAATAATGATCTTAAATCAAAAAGTCCAGGAATCTCAAACTGCTGCTGAAGCAATACAATTTATTAAAGAATTTTTAACTAATCCTAGTAATAAAAATGTCGCACACTCTCCAGAGCTCTTTTTGGCCGATCAAATAGTAAAGATTGACGGATTAGAGCAAGTGCAAGAATATTATCCGCAATATAAGCCTTATCAATCATGAAGAATTTAAACTTTCTCTGACCGCAAGATAAGAGGTTAAAGGAGTAAAGAAAAAGAAGCGGTCAACCAAACTTTAGGATTGTTGGGATCTCTTAAACGTGTTTTGCAATAGAACTAAATACCGAGAAGCTAATAACCGCTAATCATGATCATCGGATTGATAGCAACACTCAAGTGTTCTTAAATGAAATTATTTGACTAAACACACTAAAAGTTTTCAAAGCGCAGTTAGACATCTAATGAGCAGTATAATTCTGTGCTCATTAATTAAGCCAATCTGACTCCTGATATGCTAAGGCTTTGTCATGTTAACACTTCTTTTTAGCTTCAGGAAGATTCTACTTTTTTTTGCTATAATTATTGGACCCCCCCCTGAGGCATAGGGAAGTTATGGCACGGCGTGATCAAACCGCTTTAATTTCACAATTGAATAGATATTTATCTTTATTAAATTCTGAAAATCTACCGCTTAATGGGATTTGTTTTGGTCTATCAGTCTGTCGTTCTGCTATGCGAATATCTGGAAAACTGGAATGGTGGGACGCTGCTATTGCTCAAATTTTATTATGGGACGGTCAAAAGGACTCGCTTCTTAAAAGGATTATTTTACCAGACGCGAATTCACCTCAGGGTGTCCCTTTAGAAATGCTTTTTGAACGAATAATTAATTATTTAGTTTTTAATCATGGAATTTATGTACCTCTTCCTCTACCTCAATACCATTTATTAACACCTGGACAATTCTTCAGTTTGGTTGATAGTCATAACGAAATACATCAAATTGAAGAGACTCATCGTATGGCTGGAAGTTTTTTCACAAATGATTTAATAAGTATTTTTGAAGATGCTAATACGATAGAGGCCATTAAAAATAGCATTTGCATTGTAAATAATATGTCCCATGCTTGCGAATTAGGGTGGTTAGATGGACGATGGTATTTTTATGACCCTGAATATGGTAAGGGCACTCAGAAGTTTTTTGAAACGTCTAAAGAGCTAACCGAAGAGATTTTTTCAAGATTAGGTAAAGAGGTTTGCATACAGCTTGCTAGTTTAACTAAACTTAAAAATAAGCCTTTTAAAACTTTTGAGGACCTTGTTATTCAACATGCTGAGAGATTGACTTCTCAAAAAGGTTTTTTGATCATAGCCAAGTGGCATACTTCTTTAATACCTCAGCTATTGGAAAATTTAAGCCAAGACGAAATTTCCCCACTCCTTAATCAAACTGATACATACGGTTGGTCTGCCATAATGTTTGCGGCATATAATAATATTCCCGAAGCTGCCCATGCTCTTTATGCTGCAGGTGCCAATCTTAATCAAACCTTACCAAAAAACGGGTGGACCCCGCTCATTATAGCTAGTAGAAATAATGCTTCTGATACAATAAGACAGCTCCATGCAGATGGAGCAGATCTCAATCAAAAGGATTTAAATGGCGAAACTGCATTAATACACGCTGTGAACAGTAATGCTACGGCTGCTGTTAAAACTCTTTGTGAATTTAATGTGAATGTACTGCAAAGATATAAAGGTGCAACTGCGCTTCACTACGCCATTACTTTGAAAGATACAGAGATTTTTTCGCTTTTATTAAGAAAAGCAGGAAATCTCCCGCCTGAAATTTTTTCAGAATTGCATAAAATAGCAACATTTTTAAAAAAAGTGGACGTTATATCTTTATTAGAGTTTCAAAAAACACAATCTGCTCCTAAAAATTATGCTTTAACATTCTTTAAGGCAAATAAGAGCGAACCCCTAGAGCAATCCTTACCAATAACAGATAAATCATTTTCTAATAAAAGATGAACAGCAATAACATTCTTTTCAAAATTCAGTTCTGCAATATTTTGTAATTTTTATAATATTAACCATTTGGTGGTAATTGGACAATTTGCGCTATTTACAATCGCTGCATTGCCCTCTATGATTTGATTAATGTAACAACAATCATAATAAGTGAGGGCAATATGAGTCGAGGTGGAAAAAGACTTGGAGCAGGACGCCCAGAAGGTAGTAGCCAATATGGTGAAGCCACAAAAACCATTCGTGTTCCCATTTCCCGCGTTGAGGAAATTAAGGACTATTTGCAAGAGCAGTCAAGAGGCATTCCTCTTTGGGGTTTGAAGTCCAATGGTACGAAAACGTACGCTAAGGAATTTCAATATTTTCAGCCAGCTTATTGAACGGTCTTAGTTGCCCTTTCATTATGGCATCGTTCAAGGTAAATGAGTAATGTCCAAGAACATTAATATGCTCATGCTGCAATGGTGAAAGCCTGACCTCATCTTCTTCTTGTATAACAATAGATTTTTGTTCTAAATGATTTCTTGCAGCGTTCATATAAATAGTATTCCAGAGTACAACAGCATTAGTTACTAGACCCAGGGCGCCCAGCTGATCTTCCTGTCCCTCGCGGTATCTTTTGCGGATTTCTCCACGTTGACCATGACAGATAATTCTGGCAACAGAGACATTTTTAGCCTATGCGACTCTTCGGATATGCTCGTGTTTCAACCAGTCAGCAATCTTTAGACATTCAGATTAAAGGGCGCCGTCAAGTTAACTTTTCATAAAGCAAGCAAATAGCGGATGTCGAATTTTAGGCGCAAAGCAGTTGCATGGCCGCGTCATTCCAAATTTCTTTGGCTGATTGAAATTGGCTTATTCGTTGATGGGCGGAGTTGGTATAGCGCCCCACGGCGACAGCAAAGAGATTACGCACTTTCCCCATGAGTGCGATGACGGCCTGTGCCCCAGCAGGTGATTTAAATCGAATGAGGCATTTTTCTTTTCTACGCGTGGGCTGATGGGCATTTTCTACCCGATTATTGAGCCCTTTATGCGAACGATGCTCAACCCCTTTACCCATCTGGCGAATGGGTTTTGTGTAGCTCCTGAGCTTGTCTGTTACAATCACCCGAGGTTTGGGATAGGCATTCAATAAACGAGACAGGAAGCGAATAGCCGCCTTTTTATTGCGCCGCTTTTGCAGAAACACATCCAGCTCATAGCCCGAATCATCCACGGCGCGCCATAAATAATACGTCGCTCCACCAATGCGTAATTGCTGCTCATCCAGGTGCCACTTATCCGATGGCCTGGGTGCTCGCTTCTTCATGACATTCTTAAAATGAGAACCAAACTTAATGCACCATTGACGTATCGTCTCATAACTCACATCAATACCGCGGTACAGCAAGCGCTCTGAAACATCACGGTAACTGTCATTAAAACGATGATAACTCCATACTGCGATGCTGATTAACTCCAATGGATAACGGTATCTTTTAGGCTTCCTTTCTAGCATCACGGTCTTCCTGTAAATAAATTACAGTCTAGACCAAAAGTTAACTTGACGATGCCCTTATTTAATAGGGTAAGTGTGCAATCTTAAGTTGGGTGTGACAATCAATGGAATTGAAAGATACTCTAATAAATCAACTTGTTGGCCTCACGTTCCGGAACTTGCGCTGTGATGCAAAATCAACAAGTACTAGCCGTCCATAATTGCACTATTATTTAACTGAATTATTGGTGGTAGTTCCTATAATGGTGAGAGTAGGAACTGTACTGACCTTCGGGGTGAGTAAGCGGTCAGATCACGTCGACCCACAAAAACAAGGGGAACGAGCACACTTTCGCTTAGCGAGCCGATTTCTGGAGCTGGGATGTTCCGGAATCTTTCACGATGTAGCGTTCCCCTTATTGATTAATTCTATTCTAAAAAATATTTATAATTCACATTAAAAGTTTGCTCCAATCGTTTTGCAATAGTTTTTCCAATTGGCCGCCTTCCATTTTCCATTTTTGATAGATTTGCTTGAGTAACATTGATTAATTTTGCAAATTCAATCTGATTCAAATTTTCACGAGCTCGTAATCCTTTTAAAAGAGCGCCAGCTTTTGTATATTGTTCATTAAGATCGTTAAATAGCTCTTCTACTGAAACAAACTCTTCCTCCGATTTTCTTTCATCGGGCTCAACTCGATACTGTTCTGCTACCTTTTTAGGGATAGCATAAGCTCGTTTGCCTACTTGAAAACGTATAATTTTATCTTTTGTTGTTTGTTTTTTAGTATGGTGCTTTTTCGTGAGTGCCTGCATAATACACCTCTATGATTTTGACTTCGTTTTCTACTACTTCCCAACAACATACGTATGTAGGATTTCCCTTAACTAAATGACAATGCCGTAAATCACGGGAGCTTTTTACTCCCTTGAGCCCTCTAAGCTTTCCATAATTAGGCCACGATGTTCCTGGAAATGGCCCTTTATTCTTCAAGTCGGTTACCAATAAATTTAAAGCGTGAAAAGCAGCTTTACTTAACCCTCCAGTTTGCTTCGCAGCTTTTTTTGTAAATCTAACTTGCCAGCTCATTTTAATGATATACCATAAATTGACATATGTCTAATTATGACATAAATTATTTATTGAAACAATCAAAACAGGCACGTGAAAAATAACCATATTAAGAGCCGTCTTACAAATGTTCGCTTGTAGATGCAATTAGTAAAAATTATACATCATACATTCAAGGAAGTTCTGGAAGATCCATCCAATGAGTTACGGCTATGGAGGGATAAGTAGGTCGCTTAAAACTAGACCATGAGTCACTAGATTTACAATATTGGCATATTTCTATTTGAGAATTGGCTATCACAACCAAATAGGTGCCATCATAAGGAGGTGGTGTAGAGACCAGTTTCCAATTCATGGGTCGCTCTCCAATCTATTAAAGTGAGGTTTAACATGTCTCGATAAAACTCAATAGTATATTAATAAATTATAGCCAATAAGTTCTATATTGATGGCCAATCTCCAGTGCTAAAAACTTTAAATTTCTTATATCAATAAAGTACACTCTTATGATAGGTAGGAAATAATAAGCACGCACCTATCATATGATTTAAATTTTACCTTTTGATAGATGACTATCTAAATATCTAGATCTAATTGATATAACCCGAATGTATCAGACAGTTTCAAAACTCAACCATTTTCAAAGACCAGACCCAGATAGGGTACTAAGCGGCCTCTATTTTTTTGCTTTGCAAATACACCCTTCTTGGCCTTATTTCCCCGCGCTTTAGCCCATTAAGAACAACAGAAAATGTCTTAAGCCGGTTGGCTGCTCTATTGCCCCCTATACCCGACAAGCTATTTAATTAAAAAGTTATCTCAGTTAAAATTTTTTCTGAAACCATACGTTCAATTTTATCTTGTGACAAGTTTAAAAATATTCCAGCAGCTTTCTTATACTCTTTGAGTTCATCTGGAGTTAAATTTTCCTTTTCGCTCTTGGGAAAACCATATAAAAAATATGCGCAAGCATTGTATTGATACACTATGATACATCGGTAACCAGATGATTTGCCTTGATTTGGCCGAGCCAATCTTTGTTTGTAAAGCCCGTTTCCTAAATTAGCGTCAATACGACCCTTCTCTAAAGCGGTTACTACTTTAACTAGTGAATTATCCTCAATACCTTCTTTATTAGCAAACCTCGAAAAATTCTTCGTTTTAAATATGCGCAACATTAATTCCTTGACATTATAATTGTACATTATATAGAACCAAGTTCCATAGATCAAGGAAGTGTTGCAAAATTGTAAAGGAAAATTAAAGAATGAACCCCAGCCCTTTATGCTCAACAAGCGAGAGCAATTTTAAGGAGGTTCCTGCGGGTTTTTTAATTCCTCTCTCCCACTGGCTAACCAGATCCTTAGAAACATTTAAATAAGTAGCAAATACCGGCTGACTCACTTGCTCTCTTTCACGCAAAGCCTTTATTTCTTCGGGTAAAAATTGGTGAATTGGAGTTAAACAACTTAAATCAAATTCCCTCATCGTTTTTTTGTCAATTATTCCAGACTCAAACATATCATTCATTGTTTCATGCAAAGCACCTAATGCCTCGCTTTTATAAGCTTTACTTTTGCTCATTTTGATATATCCCTTCTGTGTAGAATAAACCCATAATAAATAAAAACAACACCAAGAGATTAAATTTAATTCACTCGGTGCATTTTAAATTATATAGAGCCAGGTTCTATATATCAAGCCCTAACACAAAAAAATATGACCATAAATAATTTAACACTCCACTCTTCAACAATAGTTGTAGAAAATGATACAAACTTTTGAGTGGAAAAGTTACACTCATAGCCGCCACGGACGGGCTTACAACGGGCCATTTGTACCTTTGTTTTTCATTGAATCGATTACCGTATCAGCGTGTTTTTCGCTCTCATTAAATTCCTTAGGGAGATATTCAAATTGTTTTAATGACAAATTAATTGCATTGAAAATAATATGTTCCTTCTCAAGCGTTATCTTCGGATGATTGATTTTTATTAGACCAAAAGCAGATATGTTTACATCAAAATCTCGAGCATAATGAAAAGGAATATTAGTATAAACAATAATGTTAGGTAAATTGCTCGGATGTTTTTCTATAAGTTTATAATGTTCACCTCGTATTTTTTCCATTTTCTCTTCGTCAGTATAAACATTTAGCTCTGGAAAATTTAAATCGACAAAAATTATGTAGGGTTCTTTCACATCCTTTTCAATTGCGTCTTTTAGCTTGTCATACAAACGAATACTTTTTGATTTTCCTTCGGTTGATCCTAATACATATTTTACATTTCGTGTCTTAGCTTCAACTTGAATAGTTATTCCGGTTTCTTTATGGATAGCTTTACACTCAGGCACTTTCCCTACACCAAGTGTTTCATCAAAGGGCTCTAACTTGAAGCCAGCTCTTATCATAGTTGCTAAAACAAATAACTCGTATCGGGCACCATTAAACCCTTGTTTAGACTTTAATCTTGAAATTAATTTATCAGTGATGTGGCCCTGATTATGTAATATGTATAAATCATATGCCAGATGCAAATAAGCTAGAGCCCTACCATTTAGTTTTCGAGATTCAATCGGCTTATTAGGATCTATCACTTCAAATTTTCCGTCAATTGCCCACGATACAACTATATGTCTTTCTTTTTCCTCACTTTGTAATTCCTTATCAAACCACTCATTCCCCAATGTTGTCCTTAGGTGAGAAGTTAAAAAATCGGCAGGTTCTTCCCAATCTTTTTCTGGGTTATCTGATTGAACAAGAACCCCTCCTAGCACCACAAGTCTTTTTCCCTGAAAAAGACTACTCATAATTTCAGGTGTATAACCGAAGTTGTTATGATGATACTGGGTTGCAATTTTATGCTTTAACTGAAGCTCGCGTACCATTTGTTGTGTTTCTCTGGGCAAATCATTAAAATTAACAGTATTTTTTTTGCCACAACAATTTCTATATTTTTTCCCACTACCACAAACACATTTTCGATGTGGCCTAGTAGTTGATCTCTTATTCATAATTAATCTACAAAAAAATTTTATTATTAAATTCTTTATATAAAGCCATAATTTTCCTATATTC
The DNA here is from genome assembly GCF_001465875.1 of Legionella saoudiensis. Lineage (GTDB taxonomy): Bacteria > Pseudomonadota > Gammaproteobacteria > Legionellales > Legionellaceae > Legionella > Legionella saoudiensis. The sequence goes on from NZ_LN901319.1 coordinate 55,354, forward strand.
ATATACAACCTATCATGCCAGCTAAATCTACATAATTAGATTATTCGATTTCACGAAGTTTTCTCTTTCTAACATAATTGTTAAGCCCGATATGGCTTTTATAACCCAAAAAAGTAGCTATTTTTTTTACTGATAATCCAAGCCTTAAAAGCTCTTTGATTTTCTCCAGGTGTTCATCAAATTTACTTTTCTGTATAGTTCCCTTAGGTTTGCCTAATTTAATCCCCTGTATTTTTTTACTGGCCAATGCTTCTTTAGTTCTTATACTAATAAGATCTCTTTCAAGTTCAGCAAATAGAGAAAACAAAGTAATCATCACCTTTGATGTCATGTCATGTTGTTTAATATCCAAATTTTGCTTGATAGCAATTATCCGAACTTCTTTATTTATAAGCTCATTTACCAAGCCGATTACTTCTGCAGTACTTCGTCCTAAACGACTCAACTCAGTAACTATTAATGTTCCCGCCCCATCCAAAGCCTCAACCATTTCATCGATGCGCCGCTCTTTAATATTTTTTCTACTGGATATCGTCATCTGAATAAAATCATCAATTTCAATTTGATTCTTCTTGGCGAATTCATATATTTCAAGTTTTTGATTATTCAAATCTTGTTTATCAGTTGATGCACGAAGATAAGCAATTATTTTGTTCATAATATGATCATAAATAAGCGAGAAAACACTTAACCCGTTATATAATTATTAATTATACATTTTATATTATTTATATAAAGTAAAATGATGTATTAATTTATATAATAATTAACGTTCGTTAAATGGCATATAACTTGTCTCCTCAGATTTGACTTTGAGACGGGTTCTTGAGAACCCATAATCAAGATTTTATGAGCCCTATTACAATTGTTTAAATGACTCTCTAAAAACGGTCGTTCTTTAAGACACCTAAATCAATAAATAGATTCGCATAGATCTATTGGTCAGAGTCGTAAAATAACTATTTAACGTCTGTTACTTACCTGCCTATTTATTTTATATTTTTTGACAACCTTACCTTCTAAATCTTGACCGCTGGTAAAGCTTTTACGACTACAATTGATTCTTATTTTTATATAGGAAAATTAATTTTGAACCAAAAAAATATGTTTGATTCATTTCTAAGGTGAGTTTATAATTAATGTATGGTGGCCGTACAGACACCCGCATGCTTACATTGCCAATCCCTGTATAGCTTTAATAGTTGTTGATATTTGGTCAAGTGGAATCAGCCAGTAAGCAGGTGACGGTATTTATACTTAGTATAAATTGACACTTGGGTGGTATTGAAACTATTAAAGCACCTTACAATTTCAGATTCTCACAAATACTTATCAGTTCTCTTAAAACCATAGCTCTATTTACAAAAGTGTCAGATTAAATTCCATAACCTTGCGTTGGAAATGCCAATATATTAAAAATCCATAATTTCCTAACATTCCTTTTCTATGCGTTGCTGGTCCCATTTAGGGTATACCTCAAATGGACATGTAAAGTTTAATTTAATATGTTTGCTATAATTAATAATAGTTAATTATGAAGTTAAAACTTACAGATTAAAAAATCACAAGGTATTTCCTTGGGAAACATCATCTTCAAAATTAAACTCATAAATTAAAACAGAGAAATGAATGGATACATTTGACGAGATTTATAAAAAATGGAATCCCCCACCCAAAGACAAACTGTTGTACCAGTACACAAGCGTTGAGGGGCTAAAAAATATTTTACAATATAGGAAGCTCAGGCACACACATTATAAGTATTTTAATGACCCAAGAGAAATACGATACGGAATTAGATTAATTCTAGATGCTTTATACACCTCACATATTCCCTATTTAAAATTAGCTGAAGAGCTTTTTGTAGAGTTTTATGAAAATACTAATATATATGTGTGCTGCTTTTCTGAAGCAAATAACATGGCTCTTTGGAGATATTATGCTTTAAATGGTTCTGGTGTTTGCATCGCATATAATGAGAGCTTTTATAATACTGATAAGGAAGCTTCACTAGAGGATGGCTATCTATGCAAAGTGCATTACGGAAAAAATTGTCTTCCACTTATAGAATCTATTATCAAAAATTTTAGATATAAAGCAAAAGATGCAAAAAACCTCGAAGAATTTAAACCACATCATATTGAGCTTATGAGTAATTTAATTGCTATTTTACCAATGCTAAAAGATGAATCCTTTAGTGATGAACACGAATATCGAATTTTTTATATGGAAGGGGATTTAATGAAAACTCCAACTAATAAATCTTTTTTCTTCGATGACTCAGCAAGAGAATTTTTAACTATTCCTAAAAGTGACTTGCCGTTCATAAGCATAAATTTTAATAAAAAACCCGTACTTACTCCTCACCAATTCGTGCACGAAAATATTAGCCAAATATGGATAGGAGCTTCATGTAATTTTTTAGAAGCGAGAGCATATATAAGAAAATTGTTAACGGAATATGGCTATGATTTAGATAAAGTTGAAATTAAAAAATCAGATCTCCCCATTCGTATTTAAGTTTTTAGCTTATTCGAATAAGAAATTAGATAATTCTTTCTAAAATGGAACCACCCAATAAATAAATTAGCTCTATACATTAAAACGTTAGAACTCCTATTAACTAAACACTAATTAATTGAAACTGATTTTTAAAACCCATTTAACCGCATCAAAGCGACAAATCGAAGCAAAACGATAAGTTTATTAAATCTGTGGTTTTTCTAAACAAGTTTCAAATTTCATTTCAAATAAGTTCAGGCAATTGTTGAGTACGGAAGAATATAAATTTATGATTGAACCACTAATTTGAGTCAATGAAAAATTAATGTTTAACGAACTCACGCTTAACCGTATCCCTATCTGCGAGAATTACGAACCTCTAATAGATATCAAAGATCAACAAGAAATTTGTTATGGCCCTCCTCCAGATAATCCATTAACAAAAAATGATTACACCAAAATGCGAATATCAGTTTATGAAAAACTATGTATTGCTCAAAAAAAACTTCCGAGCAATTGGAAGTTTAAGATATATGAAGCATTACGAAGCCTTAAGGTTCAAAAAATATTATTTGATGAACAATTTATTAGATTGAAAAAACAAAAACCCTATTTATCAGATGAGGAACTTTTTATCCAGGCCAGTCAACTAATTTCGCCTATATGCTCCTACGCCGGCACACCTCTTATCCCTCCACACAGCACAGGAGGTGCAGTTGATTTAGAATTAATTGATACTGATGGAAATTTAATAAACCTCGGGATGGAAATTAAGGACTGGTATAAGGTGGATCCAGATGTTTGCAAAACTAATTCAAAAAATATTTCAGAGGAGGCATTTGAAAATAGAATGATTCTTTTAGAGATAATGATCGATACCGGTTTTATAAATTATCCTAATGAATGGTGGCATTTTTCGTATGGGGATAGATTATGGGCAGCCCTAACAAAACAAAATGAAGCTTTTTATGGAGCTATAGCTGGTTGATTCGGGTTTCAAAATACATCTTTTACTGCAACCTCAAAATGGTAAATTTCTCATTTTAAATGAGCTAAAACAGCGAATTAAGTAACTAGAACAAATGTTAGGTCAAAAAACGTTAGAAAATGAAATACTACGTGAAGCAGTAAAGCTCGTTCGGGAAAAAAATCTCGCGTCAACCCTTGCTCGAAAAAAGAAATTTCAGAATAAGGGCCATAGCGCGCTCTAAATATCTCGTTCTAACCTAAGCTCTATCTGTGTCATTTTGACACAGTTTGATTTAATATCTATACTTTAATTGCGGTCACGTTCTCTCTCTTGAGACACAGGCTGCTGGAGGGCCACTTCGGTGGCCTTCGTCATTTATAAAGCTAGATTGGTGTTGTTCTTGCATAAGTGATGTGGCGTTAGTGCAATAAGGAGCACATATATGGTAAAACAGCTGCAAAATTTATATCCAATACCTCTTCTTTTGGAAAGTTAAAGAACGCTGCTCAACATTGTAAGGGCTGGGATCTATATAAACAGGGTACCCAAACAGTATTTGGCGATGGAAATTCGCATGCACCCTTAATGTTAGTCGGAGAACAACCCGGCAATAAAGAAGATTTAGAGGGTAAGCCTTTCATTGAAATAGCTGCCCTACTCGTCTCTAAAAAAAATCGTATTAAGAAGCTTAAATTTATGGGTTTTCAATTATAGGTACATTTTTTCAGGCTTGGCTTTAAGAGTGACATGAAATAACAATGAGAAACTTTTTCATTGTTACTGGAGCCTGTCTTTGTATCAAAGACAGGACTTGCTCGAAGCATATTGACATTATTTGCTTACCGCAACAATTAGTTACTAAGAATTACCCTAGTTTTCTTTCTCAGTCTTTAATGCTTCTAGGTACATGCACTAGAGAGACTTGAGTATAAATTTATATCTGAAATATGAACTTTAAAATCATGTCATTTAAGCTGAGGGTGTTATATTTATTTATAACCAAAGGCAAGATTAAGAATAAGTTGTACGATCATTAAAATGATTGCAGCTTTAACTGCAATAATCCAACCATCGATTTTAAAACTGGGCAGGATTACTGCTGCTATGCGAAGCATGATCGCATTTAAAACAAATGTAAACAGGCCTAGGGTCAGAATATTAATTGGCAGTGTTAGGATAAAAAGAACTGGTTTGATAATTGCATTTAAAAATCCAATGACTAAACTTGCAATCATAGCAGCTTTAAAATCTTTGAGATGAAAACCCTTCACTAATCTTGAAGTAACAAGTAGGGCAATTGCAGAGAAAATCCAAAGCAAAATAATATTTAAAATAATAGACTCCTATGTAACTTTTCCTTAGTAGAAACCTGTGTATTTTGCAACCAGTCTTGAAAAATACATAACTATTTCTCTATACCATAGTGTAGTATAAAAAATAATTTTAATAAAATTACATAAGGGATTAGGGAGTGGACTTAAAATTAGATATTTCAACAATATTAATTTGCTCATTCAACCCAAAGGGAGTTTTACTCAATCCTAATCTAATTCAATTTCCTTATTAGGGGTGATAAGGAACAAAAATTACAGTTTTGCTCTTGAGGTAATTTGATTTACCTTTGTATCAAACCCTGCCAAAGTTTGTTAAAGTTGAGAAGGTGTTGGTGGTGCACAAAAGCGACTACCTATGCATATTGTTGATGAATACTGCTTTACTGAACCTTTTTATTCGAAGCTTATCGCACAGCCAAAATCATCGATGAAACTATCCTGTAACTATTTAAGAGCAAAACCGCTCTGTAAATGATAAATAAAAAAATAATAATTAAATTTATTGACTCGCTTGCAAGTACCACTTGCTTCTCCATAAAGCCTAACATACGTATAGCTCAGAGTAAGGATCAATCGTTATTTTAACCCCTCCTCCAAAATCTATAAGATAAGTTTGCTCTAAGTCCCTGTGGATACGGATAAAGAAAATTTGATGAGATCAGCTAGCGATTTTGAATTAGTTTTTTTCATCACCTTAGCCCGATGCGCTTCGACGGTAGAAGGAGCAATATTAAGCTCCAGAGCAATCTGTTTATTTGGTATGCCCTTTAGAACCCTTTTATAGACTTGCACTTCACGTGTTGTTAATTTTTCAAAGTTCGTAATAAGACCCTTTGAATTAAAATGCCAAGAATCTTTATTCTTTTGTATGCATTTTTGAACTGCTTCCAGTAAATATTGATAATTTATTGGTTTCTCAAGAAAATCTTCGGCTCCGGCTTTCATAGCTCTTACGGCCATAGGAACATCACCATCAGCAGTAATAATTATGGAAGGAAGATAAATATTTCTCTCCTTGAGTTTATCTAATAACTCTAATCCACTCATTAAAGGGAAGTGTACATCCAAAATTAAGCATCCTGGTTGGTCGTTATATTCCTTTAAAAAAGCAAGCGGGCAAATATAACATTGAACAGGCAGTTGGACTGAGTTAAATAAGTCCTGTAAAGAGAGACAATTTTCAAGATTTCTATCAAGTATAAAAACCGTAGTATCGCTTGCATTCAAAGTAAGTTGATCCATCACTATCACTCTAAATAATTGATTACGATGAAGATATCGTAGATCAGATTTAATTTCAATTACTTTCATCCAGGCTGTTTGTGCTGGCCTCTGGCTGAGGGTTAAGAAGACATTAGCATTAATACCTTTTTTAGAATGGACATTTTTTTCACGGCGCAGTCTAATTTCTAAAGCTTTTTTTAACTTTAAAAATGGCACCTGATTGAGAAGTTAAATTGACCTATTAAGGAAATGCTCATTTTGAAGTAGTTAGAGCATTATCGAAAATCCGCCACTCACATACATTTTAAAATTTCCTAAATTGTGCTGCAGTTGATGGGCCCAACTAATATAAATTATAAAATTCTTGCGTAATTCAAAAAGAGCCCCTGCATCATAATTGATTCCCCATTCTTCTGAAGCGCTAATCTTACTTTGCGCATACAATTCATGATATAAAGAGATTTTTTCCGTAGGATTATAGGCTAGGGTAACAATAGGATTAAAACTATAAAAAGTTCGTCCTTTAAAACCTGCGGGATCACCACTATGACTTACACCCAACATGGTACTTAATGTTAGCTTTTTGGTGATAAGAGAAGTAATTATAGCCTTAATATTTTCTCCCCAAGCTGCTGTACCATAATAATAACTCCCACTTGGAAGATCGACCACTTCCTCTAAAGCAAAAAGCCAATTTTCTTGGTAAGAGAACGAGTGTTTTAAACCTAACGAGGTTATGGAAACACCACGATGCGGAAAGCGAGTCTGCTTTATATAATTCGGTGGAAGAACAAATAGTTCATTATTTGAAGGTAAGCCAATACGTAGAATCGCATTGGGATAATTTTTTTGAGTGCCTGAAGAATCGTATAAATTTTGATAAATATAATTAGATTCTATAATTATTTTTTTAAAAGGGACGGCACATGCGCTATCTATTTTACTTGGACTATTGGTAAGATCCAGAAGCGTAGTACAATCTGCTCTGATAGTACTTGAATAAATAAGTAAAAGAACAACAAAAATTCTGTTCATTAATAAAAAAATATGAGAAATAATATAATTAGTTATAACGACTAACTAGAAAAAAGTCACCTCATTTAAGCGTTAGATGAACACCTAAACTTTTCTGTAATTTTGGACTTGCGCTGTTCTATTCTATTGGTACCTCCCTGAATATTTTACAGGAGGAAAAGCGTTTCTGAATTAATCCTTATCAGCGCATTGGTGACAGATTTTCTTATATCTCTGCTCTAATTCTTCCAGCTCTTTGTCTGACAATGAGGCTAAGTCAATTGATAAATTATCGGCGCGTGGATGCGATTTAATTAACTCGTCCAATTTTAAATTTATAATTTTAGTATCTCTGTTTTGAGGTATTTTGAATCAAAAATACCATTAAAAAAGTTACAATTGTTGTACCTGTATTAATTAAAAGCTGCCAGGTGTCAGAATAGTTAAAAATAGGGCCAGTTACTAACCATACAACAATTAGCAAAAAAGCCATTAAAAAAGAACCCGCTCTCCCACTCCACTCTGAAACCCATTGTGCAAATTGCGAAAATAACTTTTGATTACCTGGATGCTCTTCCATATAGATTCTTTTAATATTTTATAGCATACAAAATATATAGCTTATACCGCTAATTCTACAACAAAGTTGAAAAGAGTTATTAATACTCTTTAGTAAAAAATTGTGACCCTTCAGAAGCCCTCAAGCTGACCAAGCTTTTACAAATACCAGCAAATGCAACTACGTAAGCGAATAAAGTAAGTTCCTTACAAATTTTTGATTTCATCTAATCCAATTTGTCTATAATTACCATGAAGGGCCTACTTCTTGTTCAGGAAAATCGGCGTATTTTAATTGGCACTTAGCAATGCCTATATGCCGATTCATATAGGGAGTTCAAAATGAATCTTACTTTAATTGTGTTAATCATTCTTCTACTTGCTGTCTTACCTACCTGGCCTTACAGCAGCGGGTGGGGATATTATCCCAGTGGTGGAGTGGGGCTATTATTAATTGTGTTGATCATTGTGTTACTCACACGAGGTGGTCCTTAACCGATGGAGACAAAAATATAAATGTTCGACAATAGGTATATCTTTTTGCGATTGCAGTAAATAGTAACTAGACCTACTTTCAATTATTTTCACAATTTATCTAAGTTCTATATGCTCCTTTCGCTTAAAAGATTTAGCAAGTACTAATGAGGATTTTAAACTCTAAGGAAGATTAAATGAAAAAACTTATTGGAGGTATGCTACTTACTTTATCTTTTTCCTCTGTTTTTGCGGAACGTGTTATTAATACGCAAAACAACAACGGGAAAAATGTTCCCAGTACAGTAGAAGAATAAAATAAAACTAATACCACATCAAAAGGATATCTAATGCCAGAGGGCAATTATTATTATACATTCTCTGGATATCGATGTCTTATGAATAAAACCGAAGGCGGTGGCGAAGAACCTCTGGTACTCAAACCAGTAAATACAGGAGAAAAAGAAATTTATTGCTATAAGGAAAATTAATCTATCATGCCTCACCCAAGCATAAAACCAGTGGATGGCTTTGTGATGAAAATCGTTTGATGAACCAAATAGATTCACTTAAGAGCCAGTGAGAGCAAGGAATCGACCAATAAAGGAGTGAGTTATGGACGCACATAAAGACATGCATATTACTACCGAAGTATTTAAAACTCCAGAAGCTGCTGAAAAAGCATATAAAGAAGCTCTGGATGCAGGCTACTCTCCTCAAGATATCACCGTAATGATGTCCGAGGATTCCAGAAATAAATATTATAATTCCATTCTGGTTAAGGAAGGCTCTAAAGCCTCAGAGGGATTGGCTGTTGGAGGAACCACCGGAGCCGCCTTAGGTGGAATTGTGGGAGCACTAGCCGCCTTAGGTACAAGTCTTTTAATACCAGGATTAGGTCTTGTAGTGGCTGGCCCTATTGCAGCAGGTTTGGCCGGTGCTGGTGCTGGAGGCATCACTGGAGGCTTAGTAGGTTCCCTTATTGGCTGGGGAATTTCTGAAGATAAGGCTAAAGTGATTGAAACAGAAATTCAATCCGGAGGAATTGTTTTAGGTGTTAATGAAACCTTACCTAATAAGGATTTGTCTACACGTTGGGAAAAATACCATAATTCTTAATAGCCAAATGCTACCAGTTTCTAGAAACTGGTAGCATTAAGCAACTTCTTTAAGCTTAATATCATTAATTTTTTGTAAAACCACTTCTATAGTTTGCACTGAAAAATTTCTCCCAGCGAGAAATCTGCATACATCATTAGGCTTTTTATTTGCATTTATAAGTAAATGTCGATGAACTTCATCTAATGCTCTAAATCGTTCTTCTAATAAGGAACTAATTGCCTCCTCTATCAAATCATATTTTATTCCTTTTTGTTCTAAAATCCGCTTAATAAATCGATCGCCTTTATGTGAGTAATGATTCGCTACATTAATTGCGAATTGTCTTTCATTGAGGATTTGAAGTTCCTTAAGACGAGTAATTACAGAATTTATTCCCTTATCTAAGTCAGGTACGCTTCTAAATTCCAACTCCAATTTATTTCTCAATTCTTTTTCACTGTAATTTCGTTCAGATAAATACATGATTGCTGCATCAATCAAGGAAGTCATAGAATCTCCTTTCGCAGGGAGTAATTTTCATAAGTTTTTAATATAGTATTGATTTTTAAAACTTCAATCGTAAAGACATTCAGTTCCAAGGGTCTAATTTGTTACCAACCTCCTAGTGAAAAGAGTGTCACAATAAAAATTGTGAGTGCTACACTTAAGCTGAGCCAAAAGATTACTCAATGAAGGAGTATTGATGGAAAAAGAAGAGGTAATATTGGATGAGTTCTTTAAATACTGTGAAGAACAAAAAAACAACCCTGATAGGAATGCTTATTTACCTTTGTATGTAACATTTGCTGAACTAAAAACACAACAGGGTCTCTATTACGGACTTACTCAATTCGAGCTAAATGCATTACTAAAAAAACTATTATCCAACTAATAAGATATTTGTTAATAATAAATGCATATCTCTTAAAAGTTGAGCGCATTTTTCAATGGATATTATGGGATAACTTTAGAATTGAAACGGATGCCGTTCTTTTCAACACATGCTGGTACTTCACTTAGCTAGCCTTATCCAATATTAATAACAGTGACCGCTTCTAATAAAGAAGCAATTATATTCTCCAACTAACTAGCCTTTAACATTTCTAGGATCATGGCCATGGCTGTCTTTAGATTCTATTCTTCCATTTTTATTATGGATTATAAGTTCTGAATGTTCTTCTATGCTTAAGGAGCGAGCTTTTGAAACTGCCTCCTGTTTTGTTTTCAGGTGTGCAATAATCTGAGATGAGCCAGCTTTTTTTATATCCCAACCTCCCTTCGCATTAGGCAGGACATGATGTTCATTACGCATGCGCTTCTCCTCATATCGTATCCTTTTAAAGTATAGCAAAAGTACAAAAATATCTTTCATGGAACCTGGATTCCCTAGCTGAATAATTCAATCTTACTTGGAGCCATATCTTTTATCCTGTTACTTTCTGCTAAACTGTGAACTAATGAGGCTAACGCAGAAAACCCTTACTTGCGTTCCTACATTTAATACTTCCTAAATAGGAGCACTTTTATGGATAAATCTGCTTCAGAATTCATCCCCAATACCTCCTCTTTAGCAAAACTGAAAGAGGCAGCCCTGCATTGTAAAGGCTGTGATTTATATAAACACGCCACCCAAACAGTCTTTGGCGATGGAAATCCGCATGCACCCTTAATGTTAGTCGGAGAGCAACCCGGCAATAAAGAAGATCTAGAGGGCAAGCCTTTTGTCGGTGCTGCCGGTCTTTTATTACATCAGTTAGTGGAGGAGCTCGACCTGGATGAAGACCTACTCTATTACACCAATAGCGTGAAACATTTTAAATTCCAACAAATAGGAAATAGACGCCAGCATCGTTCTCCCTCTGAGCCCGAAATACGAGCGTGTCATCCTTGGATAATCTCTGAATTAAAAATAGTTCAACCTAAAGTAGTGCTTTGTCTAGGAGCCACCGCTGCAAAATCATTAATTAATCCCAACTTTCACTTACAAAAGGAACGAGGCCATTTGATACAAGAGCCTTCTTATCAAATCATGGCAACTTATCATCCTTCAGCAATTTTGCGAGCTAAAATGTTTCACAAAGACAAGGAAATTCGTGCCACACTAAAAGAAGATCTCTTACTGGCTTATGAAACAGCCCATTAGCTTTATGCTTGGAAGTAAAATACAGAATAATTATAGAGGTTAACCGTTATAAGCATAATGTAATTAACTAATTTTCATAGGTACGTTTCTAAAACATATAAAAGTCCTTTTTTATTAATCGCTTAGCCACTTCCAACCATTTAAAGAGCAGAAATAACTTCCCTAGGAGCTACGAATGCAGCTTGAGTTAGTTAGACAGGCCTTAAGCTAGCTCCTAGAATTAAATGAACAAGAACTCACAAATAAGAGCTTGGATTAAACTCCATCCAGATTTGCCCAGGATGAGGCAGATAAAAGGGGTGGAATCAATTCCACATCAAAACTGCACGAATACAAAGGAATGATTTATGGGCCTTAGTCAATATCATAAAAAAAGAGACTTCTCGAAAACATCCGAGCCTAAAGGAAAAGTCAGTAAAGAGCATCCCCATCTTTTTATAATCCAAAAGCATGCAGCCAGTCACCTTCATTACGATTTTCGCATCGAGCTCCATGGTGTCCTAAAAAGTTGGGCCGTTCCTAAAGGACCGTCCCTCGATCCGAAAGTAAAACGCTTAGCCATGCATGTTGAGGACCATCCCATTCAATACGGCAGTTTCGAAGGCATTATCCCTAAGGGACAGTATGGAGGGGGTACGGTCATGTTATGGGACAAAGGAACTTGGGAGCCCCTAGATGAAAAACCCTATGAGGCTTATGAAAAGGGCCATTTACGTTTCCTACTGCATGCAGAAAAGCTCAACGGTCGATGGGATTTGATTCGATTTAAAGATGAAAAGCATTGGTTTTTAATCAAATTTGATGACGAATTTGCCCAAAGCCAAGAGGAATATGACATTACCGAAATCCTCGGGCGAAGTGTTATTTCGGGCTACACCATGGATGAAATTGCTACCCATTATGATCGCATCTGGAGTTCTTCTGGAGAACAAAAAGTAAAACCTAAAAGAAAGCGTAAAGAGCCAGCCATCAAAAAGCCTACGATTACTTTACCTAAAGGGTTAACGCAAAGCGAATTCCCCGGATTTATTCCACCCCAGCTTGCTACGTTAGTAGATAAGCCGCCTGTCGGTGGACAATGGCTACACGAAATTAAATTTGATGGATATCGCATCCTGGCTTATAAAAATGGTTCTGAAGTAACGTTAAAATCACGAAATAATAATTCCTGGACCAATGAATTCCCATCCATCGTGGAGGCAGTAAGTCGTTTACCGTTTAAGCAAGTACTCTTGGATGGCGAGGTGGTCGTTTTGGATAAGGAAGGACGCTCTGATTTTCAATTACTGCAAAATTCCTTAAAAAATAACACGCAGAGCCCCTTGGTCTATTTTCTCTTCGATCTGTTGTATTTTGAGGGTTATGACCTAAGGGAATTACCATTACTTGAACGAAAAGCGATTTTAAGTAATTTGCTGTCGGTAAATATCCCGGTTTTACATTACAGTGATCACATTATTAAAGAAGGCGATGAGCTCTATCACTATTCGTGCAGCCATGCCTTGGAAGGAATCATTTCCAAACTCGCGACAGCCCCTTACCTCTCCAAACGAAGTAAAAGCTGGTTAAAAATCAAGTGCCTGAAAAGACAAGAGTTCGTTATTGGGGGCTATACCTTGCCCAAAGGAAGCCGCGCACATTTTGGCTCCCTTTTTTTAGGGGCTTATAATAAGGACGGCACCCTGGATTTCACCGGAAATGTAGGAACAGGCTTTACTGAAAAATCCTTAAAAGAAATCAACACCCTCTTGCAAGAAAATAAAGCCACCAAAAACCCCTTTAATTGCAAACCACCAGGCTTTACGACCGCTCATTGGCTAAAACCAACCCTGGTATGCGAAGTAGAATTTACCGAATGGACCAACGATGGCCACATTCGCCATCCAAGTTTTAAAGGTATACGCTTAGACAAGAAAGCCACTGAGGTTAAACGTGAGGTAGAGACTCCATTAGACGAGATAAAGAAGGAAAAAGCACCTTTAAAAAAAGCCGAATCTCCTTTTATAATTACCAACCCAGATAAAGTTCTTTATCCCGAAGATAAAATTACCAAAAAAGATCTGCTGACTTATTATGAAACAGTCAGTGATTATATTTTGCCTTATATTTCGTTAAGGCCTTTGACCTTAGTACGCTGCCCATCTCAACACACTAAATGCTTTTATCAGCGTCATTTTAATGAATCTACTCCGGACGCATTAATGCCCTTTGAAGATCCAAGCGATGAAGAGCATGAGCGCTATATTTACTTGAATAATCGGGAAGGACTGTTAAGTTTAGTACAAATGGGTGTATTAGAAATTCATCCCTGGGGTAGTCGCATTGATCACATCGAACAACCCGACACACTGGTGATTGACTTAGACCCAGCCCCCGATGTTCCCTGGAGCAAAGTGGTATCCGCCGCTCTTGAAGTACGCGAGCATTTAGGTCAATACCAACTGCAGTCTTTTGTCAAAAGCACTGGAGGTAAAGGGCTCCATGTCGTAATCCCTATTATTCCAGAATACGATTGGGACACCATTAAAGAATTCACTCATGTTTTTGTGAAGTTTTTAGAAAAATTAAAGCCTAATGAATACATCAGCACCATGACTAAATCCAAACGCACAGGGAAAATATTCATCGATTATTTAAGAAATCAACGAACGGCTACTGCGATTGGCGCCTATTCGACCCGTGCTAGACCTCATGCCCCAGTGAGTACACCGCTTGCCTGGGATGAGTTAAGCAAAAACATTAAAGAAAACAGCTATACGATTAAAACGTTACCCAAGCGGCTTGAGCAACTGACCGAAGATCCCTGGAAGGATTTTTGGCTCGTGAAACAATCTTTACGCTTGGATCAGCTTTAGGTGGTATCTATTATTAAGAGAGTAACTCTTCGTACTTAGGGAGGTATCATGGCGAAATCAATTTGGAAAGGCGACATTTCTTTTGGGCTGGTGTCTATCCCTGTTTCTTTAGTTTCGGTTGAAGAAAATAATGATTTAAAATTTCATCTGTTGGATTCCAAAACCAACTCCCGAGTGCGTTATCAACGAGTTAATGAAGATACGGGCAAAGAAGTGCCTTGGGAACATATCGTTAAAGGCTGGGAATATGAAAAAGGTAGCTACATTATTGTGGATGAAAGCGCGTTCCAAAAAGCAAGCCCTGAGGTGTTTAAATCCATTAATATTGATGAGTTTGTGGATTTAAAAGAAATAGATAATCTCTATTATTCAAAGCCCTACTACCTACAACCGGAAAGCAAAAACAAAAAAGCCTATGTGCTGTTGCGCGAAGCCCTTAAAAATACCAATAAAGTAGGGGTCGCTAAAGTAATTATTCGCACGAAAGAGTCCTTGAGCCTTATTATTCCGCATGAGCACGCCCTACTCTTATATTTAATCCACTTTGCCGATGAAATTCGTGAGGAAGATGAAGTCAATGTGCCTCGTGATGAACTCAAAACCTATAAAGTCGCCGACAAGGAAATGAAAATGGCTGAAGCATTAATCAAAGACATGACCAACGCCTGGAAGCCTGAAAAATACCACAATGAATATCGGGAAACGATGCAAAAATGGTTAGACAAGGAAACCGAAAAACTTAAAAAGTCCGGCAAAAAAGTGTCAAAAGCAACTCCTCAAAGCAAGGATTCGGTAGTGGACTTTATCTCATTGCTTAAAGACAGTATGAAAAAGAAAAAGAGTAAATCTACCGACTCCAAACCAAAACAGAAAAGGAACGAAGGCTAATTGGGTGAGGATGTTTTTAAAAATCGACAACTTTTAGGCCCTTCCGGTAGATCACAAATTGACCAAATGGATTGATTTTAATATAATCACTCATTCTTTAGTCACCACGAGGTCCGAATGGAATACGGAAATGCGATTATAACCCCCTATCCAATCTCACCGGGAAGTAATCATCTGTTCACCCAAAAAGAGCATGCACTTTTAGGAATAAGCCCATTTAACAGTTATTTCTCTGAAGAAATGATTGTCCAATGGATTCAATGGGCAAAAAATACCTTTTCCTCTTTTCAAATTTTTATTCCAGACAAGCTACCCCTATATACCTTTCTTGCCTTGGGTTATGACGAATCAAAGGCGCGAACTAAAGCCAAACGGCAAGCGGCGTATTTGAAAAATAAAATACAGCGGGCCTTAGATCACTGTGCACTAAAAAACGCAAACTCTCAATTAATTATTGATATGAACGTTTTAGAAAATAACTCGATGTTCCTTGAATTAAGAGCGCACTGCTATTCGTTGTATCAAACAGATGCAGCCTTTCGGCGGGAGTGCGACCAATGCACTGGCTGGGTTTTGAATGGGCATACTATTAAAGACCTTCAGCAGTCCAACCACAACATCGCGGTACACTACATTCTTAACGAAATGCCACTATTTATGGATACCCCATCCATTCTGGGCGTGAAGTCCTCTCTGTTTGTCTATCATCAAACACCCGAATTCATAAACTTTCTCTATACTAATTCTATAAGCAGTGAACTTATTGCCTCAAATCAAGGATTTATTGAATTATCTGTTCAAAAACAGGGTGCAATAACGGACGGAGTGCTGTTTTACGATGAGTTTAGACAATGAAGCACTGTACTTAATTATTGATACCATTGATGCCAGTATTTTCTGGAAGGATCTCAATGGACGATACTTAGGCTGCAATCACTACATGGTGCAGATGAGTGGCTTTAAGGATCGAGCAGACATTATTGGCAAAACAGACCGCGAAATGCCTTGGTGGCAAATCGCAGAAAAATTAGAAACAATTGATCGCAGCGTGTTAAAAAATGGCCTTTTTGAAGGGGAAGAGTCGCCGTTAACTGCCTCATCAAAAAGGGTATTCCATACCAAAAAAACCATCTTGTACGATAAAAATAAGAATGTCTTAGGCATTATTGGCATATCCATTGACATCACTGAGCGCAAAAAAGCAGAGCTGCAACTCAAGAAGAAACAAAAGCAACTAACCAAAGAAAAAGATAAAGCCCTTGCAGCAAACCGCGCTAAAACAGAATTCCTTGCCAACATGCGCCATGACATCCGCACCCCACTTTCAGGTATTGTTGGATTCTCCGAAATTTTGAAATCAGAATCCAATGAGCCACGAATCAAGGAATATGCCGATAACCTGGTGGCATCAAGCCACGCACTCCTGCATCTGCTGGATGAAGTATTGGATGCGGTAAAAATTGGCTCAGGGAAAATCCCAAAGCTTAAACGCAAATTCAATCTCATCGACACGCTGGAACAGGTCGCAGCCCTTTATTATGCCAAAGCACACGAAAAACAACTCGACCTTTCCCTTTCTATTGATAAAAAAGTTCCTCGATACGTTATTGGGGATAAAATAAGAGTGCATCGTATTGCCTTAGAGCTCATCGGCAATGCGCTTAACTTTACGAATCAGGGATTTGTGCACGTCAGGGTAGATCTTGCAAAAAAAGAACATCGTCACCTGGTAATCCGCATCAACGTAGTGGACTCAGGAATTGGTATTCCAGAGGACAAGCAACAAGAAATATACCTGCAATTCAAGCGATTAACTCCTTCGTATCAAGGGATATACAAAGGCTCAGGACTTGGGCTTTATGTAGTGAAGCAATTTATGGAGGAACTGGAAGGTGAAATTTACGTGGACAGCGAACCGCAAAAAGGAACAACCTTTACCTGCCTCATTCCCTTGCAAGAGCCGCTTTTAAATGATGAATCCGGGGTAGATCGGAACGAACGATTAATTCCTCAGCCCCCAAATACATCTTCCTTATCCCAATTAAGCACGCCAATCATGCCGGATGCGGAACTGGTAACAAAAAATAAGGTGCTGGTTGTAGAAGACAACTTCATTGCACAAACGGTGGCTAAAAGCCTGCTTCACACATTAAATTGCCAGGTCGATGTGGCAACCAATGGACTTGATGCCATTAGCCGCTGCAAAAACACCACTTATGATTTAATTTTTATGGACATTGGCCTAGGCGATGGCATGGATGGTTATGAGGTAACCCAATTCATCCGCAGCCAAATAAGCCCATCTCATCACATCCCAATTATCGCCCTTACGGCGCATGGAGCCGATGAAAGCAAACAACGCTGCATCGAATCAGGAATGGATGCCGTATTAACGAAACCGCTCACTAAAAATAATGCAGCGGAACTCATTAGTTCATTCATCCCATCCCCACTCGAAAAAGCACCAGCAGTTCCCACTGCAACTGCCCGCCGCGAGCTACCGGATAATGAGGAGGAGCTGTTTCATTTAAATCAATTCTCGCTACTTGATGAGGCCGAAGCAATACGCAATTGTGGTTCCATAGACACGGTAAAAAAGCTGTTGCAGCTTTTGACTCAAGAGCTTCCTGAGGATTTAATTCACATGAAAAGCGCTTTTGCACAGCAGAATTACCCGCTCATTGAGAACATAGCGCATAAAATTAAAGGCGGTGCGATGTATCTGGGAGCCCATCGAATGAAATACGCGTGCCAATATGTAGAGCGCTATTGGAAATCAGGGGGACGCACCTTATTTCCCGATCTCTATCAACAGGCCATTTCCGTCATTGAGGAAACCCTCATTTATGTCAAAGGGTGGTTGCGCACTCATTAAACGTGGTCAAGAATAAAATCATCATCATGGACTACTTAATCAGCGTATCCCTCAGCTTCCAAGAGCAGCTTAACCCTATACTCTTCCCGTTCTTTAGGCTACGTAACGCACTTCAACAAATGTTTTTCAATTTAATTTTTATATAACAACGGGTTATATTTTGAGCCCATCCTAAGACCTGTTTTGGGTAGTTTTTTTTGATGACTGATAGGGTATCCATCAGTATAATGCGCGCTTTTCATTCACAGATCCCGTTTTATTTACAAATTTTTTAATGTCATCAAACAAGGAAAAGGATAATGACAAATACTACGCCTCAAACACCCTCCGCAATTAATCCCCAAACCTCCAAAGCTGAACAAATTAAAACCCATGAGCGTTTAATTGAATTACAACAAGCCCTTGACGAGGCGCTGGATGCATTTTCGCGAGATCACAGCCAGCTTACACAAATGGCAACTTATTGGGGCAAGCAACCCCTTTGGTGGCGAATTAGCCTGGGCGTTACGATCATTGTTCCCTTAATACTCTTTAGTATGGTTATGCAGCTTGCGGTTTTACTTACCATTAGTTTATTCATTTCGGCAATTTATATTATTGGCAATCATTTACTTGTCTCGCACCATCAGCACGCCTTATTAAATATACAAAAATTCAAAAACATTGTTATAAGCCTTAATAGCCTTCAATCATCCATGATTGAACTAACCCATGAATTACACGAACAGCTCAAACAAGAACTAGAACAAGTCGGTGCTGAAAACATGAAATTAACCGATAATGTTTCTCGCCTAACCGAGGAGCTCCTTACCCTATCCTTAACCCTCGAACAATTAAAAATAACGGAAGCGCAACAAAAGAAATTAGTTCACCACTTGGAAACAAACGTAGAACAACTCATGACCGCATCTGAGGCGCAATCGAATGTGTATGAACAAACCCATACTCAATTAGAGACAGTTCGCAAAGAGTACGAACAAACCCAAACTCTATTGTTAGGACATATTGAGCGAATCGGCACGTTAGAATCCCAGATGGAATCTGAGCGAATGAGGACCCAAAACACAATCCAAATACTGAAGAACACCCTGGGCAAATTCACAGGCATGATGCTTCTTAGTGAAGAGCAACGCATGGTATTTGAGAAAAAAATGACTGATTTTATTGAAAATAATCACCTACGATTTAAAAACTTAGTTGAGGTTCTTTCGCAAACAACGACCCAAATTTCTGAGACAACGGAGCGTTATACGGAAGCAACCACCGAGTTTCATCAATTATTAAACCAACAAAAGCAACTCTTCAATCAATTAGAATCAGTCGTAGAGCGAATCGATGAACCTGAAACGCCAATACCCCCGGTAATACCATGCACACCGTCCCAAACACGATTTGGTTTATTTTCTGAAAAAGAATCAGTGGACCCCCTACCTAAAAAAGAACCTAAGCAAGTATCTGAAATTAAAGTCTTTTAAACAGAATATTAATTACTTACGCTGAAAAAACCTATAGACCGCGTGTATTGGTAGCGCATTAGCTCGAAGGGGTATTTTAACCAAGCTCAACTATCTTTAGAATGAAATAACGGTTTGATTTTCGTGCTTGTGCACAGCGCCAATACACCTTAAGGCCAGAAGGTCTTAAGGCTGACGTCCTGTCAACTGACGCTGCGCCAAACGATTTCATTATAGGAAAACTATTTGAATTAGCCAGCCGCAAAGTGGCTTATTTGCATGTAAGATATTTCTTATTCATGAGTCGAGGATGCATCGTGTATTTTCGACTTCCATCTACACCCCTCTTGGAAATTACCCATTCAAGTGGATATAGGCAAGCCATTCAATCTATAGAATCCTTCTATCCTTTTTAATAGTCTATTATTAACTAACCATCCATAATAAGGGAATAATTATGGCCAAATCCATTTGGAAAGGTGAAATCTCCTTCGGTCTTGTTTCCATCCCTGTGTCTCTGGTGTCTGTAGAAGAAAGCAATGTCGGGGAAGAAAATACCCTCTACAGCAACCCAGAGCAAAGAGTCTGTGGTTGACTTCATCTCCTTGCTGAAAGAAAGCATGAAAAAAAAGAGCGACCGTGCCGCAAAGAAAACCAAGTCGACAAGCCGTACGAAACAAACACAGAATAAAAAAGAGGCCTAATCGGGCGAGGATGTTTAATTAATGGCCAACAACTCTCCATTTCAGGACCTTTATGCTATCATGAGCAAGACCTAATTTTGACTAAAAATGACCCAAATTAACTTGACGCACTACCTCGCCTTATTGTTGTAATGAAAACATATAACTTATCAGTTACAGAGCTTGCGCTTCCCTCTCCCCGAGAAGGAAGTATTGATACCTATTCTGGTTTTAACCTAACCTCCAAACTCGCCATTAAAGCGCATCAAAGCCTTCAGTACAAACAACTTAAATTGCATGACAACTATACACCTGAAGTCAATGTCGTTCATCAGCTTGCTTATAAGGAGTATTTTTTTAATATTTCAGGGCGAATGGATGGTATTTACCAAGAGGCCCCCCTAAGAATTGAAGAAATTAAAACTGCTTTCGACCCTCAAAAACTAATCGACGTGCTTGCAGACAACTATTACACCCATCCGTACTGGCTGCAATTACAAATCTATGGCTATATTCATTGGTTAAAAACCAAGGCCATTCCCAAATTAAATTTGGTAATAGTTTCTTTACGCAATAAAAAAACCTACCCCTTAGTTTTAGAATTCTATCAAGATCATTTTGATGAATGGTTAAATCGTCGCTTAGAAGAGCTTGTACTCGAAATCAAAGAATCAAAAAAGCGCATTAAACATCGAAAACATCACTGCAGCCAACTGAGTTTTCCTTTTCCCAAACCACGCCCTCATCAAAAAGAATTAATGGAATTTGTTGAGTCCTCCATGAAGCACAAAAGGCCCATGCTGATTCAAGCCCCTACTGGGTTAGGCAAGTCGATGGCTATTTTGTATCCCACACTCAAGGAATCATTAAGCCGTGGACAAAAAACGCTCTATTTAACTCCTAAGAACAGTCAACACCATATTGCTTTAAATGCCGTTCATTTGCTTCAAGAAAAAGGTTCTGCATGTTCTTCGCTAATGCTTACCGCTAAAAAAAAATTATGCATGAAAAGTGAACCTATTTGTACGAGCAAACAATGTGAATTTGCGGAAAATCATTACACGAAATGCAGTAGTAATGACTTATTAAAGAAGCTTCAAAAAAAACAGAACTTAGATGCCGCGGTGTTTCGAGAGCTCGCCATAACCTATCAAGTATGTCCCTACGAGTTGCAGATGCAGAGCGTTGCCTTTGCCGATGTGGTTATTGGCGATTACAACTATGTGTTCTCTTCCACGAATACACCGGGGCAAGTAGTCAGTATGAAACTGGGCGAACACGAGAAACCGAATTTAGTCATTGATGAGGTGCACAATTTACCAAGCCGGGGCATGGATTATTTTTCCCCTGCCTTGGAAGTCGCCTTTTTTGAGCGCTATTTAGACGCACTCGATAGATACCCTCACCCCTTTCAGAAAAAACTGACGAAGGTAATTCATCAATGCATCTCAATCATTGATGATTGTGCGCTCCCCAACGTCTATGAGCCACACATCACCCAAGCCCCAGAAGAAGCATTTAAAAAGCAGGAAGAAAAATTAAATCAATTACTTACTGATTATTTAGAATCAGATTTAACCATCGAAAGCGACGATCCCATTTTAAAATTGTTTAATTACTGGTCCGACTTTACCGCAGCACTGGAGTTTGTAAGTCAATCAGAGAGGAATTTTTTATTTCATTCCACCCCAAACATCATGCCTTAAAAATTAATTGCATTAAAACGA
>NZ_LN901320.1:0-310000 GCF_001465875.1 Legionella saoudiensis
AAAAACATATGATCTGAGGTAACTGAGATTATATGGTCAAGAAGAGAAGCGCAAACGGTGGATGCCTTGGCAGTAAGAGGCGATGAAGGACGTGGAATCCTGCGAAAAGCTTCGATGAGCTGGAAACGAGCGATTAATCGAAGATGTCCGAATGGGGGAACCCGGCTGTACGTGAGTACAGTCATCGTTAGCTGAATACATAGGTTAACGAGGCGAACTCGGGGAACTGAAACATCTAAGTACCCGAAGGAAAAGAAATCAAAAGAGATTCTCCAAGTAGCGGCGAGCGAACGGGGAGGAGCCTGGTGTGATTTATAGTACAGTGAACTAGAACAACTTGGGAAGGTTGGCCATAGAGGGTGAAAGCCCCGTATAGGTGGATTGTATTAAGAACTAAGCACGCGAACAAGTAGGCCGGGACACGTGTAATCCTGGTTGAATATGGGTGGACCATCATCCAAGGCTAAATACTACTTACTGACCGATAGTGAACCAGTACCGTGAGGGAAAGGCGAAAAGAACCCCGGAGAGGGGAGTGAAATAGAACCTGAAACCGTTTGCGTACAAGCAGTGGGAGCATGGCTTAGGCTGTGTGACTGCGTACCTTTTGTATAATGGGTCAGCGAGTTACTTTCAGTGGCGAGGTTAACTGAATAAGGAAGCCGTAGAGAAATCGAGTCTGAATAGGGCGCGAGTCGCTGTGAGTAGACCCGAAACCGGGCGATCTAGCCATGTGCAGGATGAAGGTTGGGTAACACCAACTGGAGGTCCGAACCGGGTAATGTTGAAAAATTATCGGATGACGTGTGGCTAGGAGTGAAAGGCTAATCAAGCCCGGAGATAGCTGGTTCTCCCCGAAAGCTATTTAGGTAGCGCCTCGTGAATGATTGTTGGGGGTAGAGCACTGTTTCGGCTAGGGGGCTGTCATGGCTTACCAAACCGATGCAAACTCCGAATACCGGCTAATTGAATCACGGGAGACACACGGCGGGTGCTAACGTCCGTCGTGAAGAGGGAAACAACCCAGACCGCCAGCTAAGGTCCCCAAGTACTAGTTAAGTGGGAAACGATGTGGGAAGGCATAGACAGCCAGGAGGTTGGCTTAGAAGCAGCCACCCTTTAAAGAAAGCGTAATAGCTCACTGGTCGAGTCGGCCTGCGCGGAAGATGTAACGGGGCTAAAACTAGTCACCGAAGCTGCGGATGTGCACTAAGTGCACGTGGTAGGGGAGCGTTCTGTAGGCTGAAGAAGGTGGATTGAGAAGTCTGCTGGAGGTATCAGAAGTGCGAATGCTGACATGAGTAACGATAATGAGGGTGAAAAGCCCTCACGCCGGAAGTCCCAGGTTTCCTGCACGACGTTAATCGGAGCAGGGTGAGTCGGCCCCTAAGGCGAGGCTGAAGAGCGTAGTCGATGGGAACTAGGTTAATATTCCTAGACTTTTTGTAAGTGGTGATGTGGGGACGGAGAAGGCTAAATGAGCCAGGCGTTGGTTGTCCTGGTACGTGCATGTAGGGGGGTAGACTTGGCAAATCCGGTTTACTGTTAACCCTGAGGTGTGAAGTGGTGCTGACACTTCGGTGTACAGCGAAGTCATTGATGCCCGGCTCCCAGGAAAAGCTGCTAGCCATAACTTACAGAGAACCGTACCGCAAACCGACACAGGTGGACAGGTAGAGAATACTAAGGCGCTTGAGAGAACTCGGGTGAAGGAACTAGGCAAAATGGTACCGTAACTTCGGGAGAAGGTACGCCCTTGCTGGTGAGTTGCTTTACGTAACAAAGCTGGTGAGGGCCGCAGAGACCAGGTGGCTGCGACTGTTTATTAAAAACACAGCACTCTGCAAATTCGTAAGAAGACGTATAGGGTGTGACGCCTGCCCGGTGCCGGAAGGTTAATTGATGGGGTTATCTTCGGAGAAGCTCTTGATCGAAGCCCCGGTAAACGGCGGCCGTAACTATAACGGTCCTAAGGTAGCGAAATTCCTTGTCGGGTAAGTTCCGACCTGCACGAATGGCGTAACGATGGCCACACTGTCTCCACCCGAGACTCAGTGAAATTGAAATCGCTGTGAAGATGCAGTGTACCCGCGGCTAGACGGAAAGACCCCGTGAACCTTTACTATAGTTTTGCACTGGACTTTGATGATGACTGTGTAGGATAGGTGGGAGGCTATGAAGTGATGACGCTAGTTGTCATGGAGCCGACCTTGAAATACCACCCTGTTATTATTGAGGTTCTAACTTGGTCCCATTATCTGGGATGAGGACAGTGTATGATGGGTAGTTTGACTGGGGCGGTCTCCTCCCAAAGAGTAACGGAGGAGCACAAAGGTACCCTCGGTACGGTCGGACATCGTACCAAGAGTGTAAAGGCATAAGGGTGCTTGACTGCGAGAGCGACGGCTCGAGCAGGAACGAAAGTTGGTCTTAGTGATCCGGTGGTTCTGAATGGAAGGGCCATCGCTCAACGGATAAAAGGTACTCCGGGGATAACAGGCTGATACCGCCCAAGAGTTCATATCGACGGCGGTGTTTGGCACCTCGATGTCGGCTCATCACATCCTGGGGCTGAAGCAGGTCCCAAGGGTATGGCTGTTCGCCATTTAAAGTGGTACGCGAGCTGGGTTTAGAACGTCGTGAGACAGTTCGGTCCCTATCTGCCGTGGGCGTAGGAAAATTGAGAGGAGCTGCTCCTAGTACGAGAGGACCGGAGTGGACGAACCTCTGGTGTACCGGTTGTGACGCCAGTTGCATCGCCGGGTAGCTAAGTTCGGACGGGATAACCGCTGAAAGCATCTAAGCGGGAAGCCTCCCTCAAGATGAGTTTTCCCATGAAGCCCGTTGAAGACTACGACGTTGATAGGCAAGGTGTGGAAGCGCAGTAATGTGTGAAGCTAACTTGTACTAATTGGCTGATTGTCTTGACCATATAATCTGAGTTGCTTTGGGTTGATGAAGCAATGCGAGATAGAACGTGTTACGAAAAAAAGCGAAAAAAAAGCGCTACTCTTTATTTACCTGATGCGACATTGCGGTATAATAGCGGCAATGAAGCATAAACGAGTTTTCCTGGCGACCATAGCGGTTTGGAACCACCTGAATCCATCTCGAACTCAGAAGTGAAACAGACATGCGCCAATGATAGTGTGAGGTCTCCTCATGTGAAAGTAGGTCATCGCCAGGGTTTTATTAAAGTGACATAACAATAATTGTCACGAAAGTACTTACAAAGTGTAAGTGAGCGATACATGCCGGCGTAGCTCAGTTGGTAGAGCAACTGACTTGTAATCAGTAGGTCCCGGGTTCGATTCCTGGTGCCGGCACCATCTAAATTAAGTTGGCCGTCAAACAAAGTGTTGACAATCATAGCATCTTAAAAGACAATAGCGTTCTTTTTGGAGGGGTTCCCGAGCGGTCAAAGGGATCAGACTGTAAATCTGACGGCTCTGCCTTCGAAGGTTCGAATCCTTCCCCCTCCACCAGTATTAAGAAGAAAAATAGCGGGTGTAGTTCAATGGTAGAACTTCAGCCTTCCAAGCTGATAGCGTGGGTTCGATTCCCATCACCCGCTCCAATTACAGTGAAGATGTTTGCTTATATAATGATCTAAGCATATATATAAGCCCACATAGCTCAGGCGGTAGAGCACTTCCTTGGTAAGGAAGAGGTCGTTGGTTCGAGTCCAGTTGTGGGCACCATGAAATATTAATTTAGCATATGGGGAGACTTTCCAATGGCGAAGGAAAAATTTGAGCGTAAGAAGCCACACGTTAACGTGGGTACTATTGGTCACGTAGACCATGGTAAAACAACTTTGACTGCAGCTATTACGACAATTATGGCGAAGAAATTCGGTGGTACAGCTAAAGCTTACGACCAAATCGATGCTGCGCCAGAAGAAAGAGAGCGTGGAATTACAATTTCTACAGCTCACGTAGAATATGAATCAGCTACAAGACACTATGCGCACGTAGACTGCCCAGGACATGCTGACTATGTTAAGAACATGATCACTGGTGCGGCACAAATGGACGGAGCGATCTTAGTAGTATCCGCAGCTGATGGCCCAATGCCACAAACTAGAGAACACATTCTATTGTCACGCCAAGTTGGTGTACCTTACATTGTTGTGTTCATGAACAAAGCAGACATGGTTGATGATCCTGAGCTGTTAGAATTAGTTGAAATGGAAGTGCGTGACCTGTTAAGCAGCTACGACTTCCCTGGCGATGATATTCCTATCGTTGTTGGTTCAGCGCTGAAAGCACTGGAAGGCGATGAGAGTGATATTGGTGTTAAAGCAATTGAAAAACTGGTTGATACAATGGATTCTTATATTCCTGAGCCAGTTCGTAACATTGATAAAGCATTCTTGTTACCAATCGAAGACGTATTCTCGATTTCTGGACGTGGTACAGTAGTAACTGGCCGTGTTGAGAGCGGAATTGTTAAAGTTGGTGAAGAGATTGAAATCGTTGGTATCCGCGATACAACCAAAACAACATGTACTGGAGTTGAAATGTTCCGTAAGTTGTTGGATGAAGGTCGTGCTGGAGACAACGTTGGTGTGTTATTACGTGGAACTAAGCGTGATGAAGTTGAGCGTGGACAAGTATTAGCGAAGCCAGGCACAATTAAGCCACACACTAAATTTGAAGCAGAAGTGTACGTATTATCAAAAGAAGAAGGCGGACGTCATACTCCATTCTTCAATGGTTACAGACCACAATTCTATTTCAGAACAACAGACGTAACAGGTACTTGTGACTTGCCATCTGGTGTAGAAATGGTAATGCCAGGCGATAACGTACAATTAGTAATTAACCTACATGCTCCTATTGCGATGGATGAAGGTTTACGTTTCGCAATTCGCGAAGGCGGCCGTACAGTAGGCGCTGGTGTTGTTGCGAAAATTATCGAGTAAGGTAAAATATTGGCATGCGTTAAGATTGACGCATGCCAAGTAAATTTAGGCCAGTAGCTCAATTGGCAGAGTGGCGGTCTCCAAAACCGCAGGTTGGGGGTTCGATTCCCTCCTGGCCTGCCAACTACAAGTGAATATGAAAAGTTCAAACGAAAATCCAAATAAGACAAAAGATATTTTATCTTGGCTAGCGGTAGTTCTATTAACTGCTGGCGCATTCTTTTGCACCTACTATTACACTTTTTCTGGACCTGTTCAGTCAATGATATGGCTGGGATGGTTCTTACTGTCTATGTTTTTTGCTTACCTAACAACCACAGGCAAACAGGTTTATCAATTTGCTCAAGAATCTAAAATTGAATTGTTAAAAGTTGTTTGGCCTACACGTCAAGAGACAATACAGACAACAACCATTGTTATTGTCATGGTTACATTAACTGGATTTATTCTTTGGGGAGTAGATTCAATAATGATGTGGGCAATTGCTAAAATAACACATTTAGGGTGAATTCGGTGGAAGAGCAGAAGTCAAAGCAATGGTATGTAGTACATGCCTACTCAGGTTATGAGAATTTTGTTATGCGCGAAATCTTATCTCGTGCAGTACACCACAATTTGCAAGATAAAATCGGTGAAGTTGTTGTTCCTTCTGAAGAAGTTGTTGAAATGCGTTCGGGACAAAAACGCAAAAGTACACGTAAGTTCTTCCCAGGCTATGTTTTAGTAAACATGGTTATGGATGATCAGACATGGCATATGATTCGTGCGATTCCACGTGTATTAGGCTTTATCGGTGGAACCAGTCAAACGCCTACACCAATTACAGATAAAGAGGCACGTGCAATTATGCAACGTGTCGAAGATGGGGTTACTAAACCTAAACCGAAAATTCTCTTTGAACCTGGTGAAGTTATTCGGGTCAAAGAAGGACCATTCGTTGACTTCAACGGCGTTGTTGAAGAAGTTAACTATGAGAAAAACAGACTAAGAGTAGCAGTTCTTATTTTTGGACGTTCTACGCCTGTCGAGCTTGAATTTAGTCAAGTTGAAAAGACCTAGTTTGTTAAGTGCCTAGACCAGTATTCATACTGTAGATGCTAAATCTACGGTATGGTGCTGGTCAGGCTTTTTTTGTAAAACAGGGGAGCTAGAAATTTTGGACGAAGTTAATTTGTCACGAAACTAGTGTTTGACCCGTAAGGAGTAAATATGGCAAAAAAAGTAGAAGCATATATTAAGTTACAAATTCCAGCCGGAAAGGCAAACCCAAGCCCACCAGTTGGACCTGCATTAGGTCAACGTGGTGTGAATATTATGGAATTCTGTAAAGCATTTAACGCTGCAACACAACAATTGGAACAAGGTTTACCTATTCCTGTTGTTATTACAGTTTATAGTGATCGCAGCTTTACCTTTATCACTAAGACTCCTCCAGCTTCTGTTCTCTTGAAAAAAGCTGCTGGTATTCAAAGTGGAAGTGGTACACCTAACACTAAGAAAGTGGCTAAACTTCACGTCAGTAAACTTGAAGAAATCGCGAAGCTTAAGGCTCCTGATTTAACTGCTGCAGATCTAGCAGCTGCAGTTAGAAGTATTGCAGGTACAGCGCGTAGCATGGGTATTGAAGTTGAAGGTTTAGAATAAGGGGTCACCATGGCAAAAGTAACTAAGAAACAAAAGAAAATTGCAACAGTAGTTAAGCCAAATCATTTGTATACTGTTAGCGAAGCTGTTGCTGTATTAAAAGAATTTGCATCAGCAAAATTTCGTGAAAGCTTAGATATCAGTGTTAACTTAGGAGTTGATCCTCGTAAATCTGACCAAGTTGTTCGCTCATCTACTAACCTGCCAAAAGGTACTGGTAAAGTAGTTCGTGTTGCTGTATTTGCTCAAGGCGATAACGCAACTAAAGCAAAAGACGCAGGTGCTGATATTGTTGGCTTCGAAGATTTAGCTGATCAAATTAAAGCGGGTAAAATGGACTTCGATGTTGTTATTGCAACACCAGATGCAATGAGAATCGTAGGTCAATTAGGTCAAGTTCTTGGTCCAAGAGGTTTGATGCCTAACCCTAAAGTTGGTACTGTAACTACAAACGTAGAAGCAGCAGTTAAAGATGCTAAATCAGGTCAGGTACGTTATAGAACTGATAAAAATGGTATTATCCATTGTTCAGTTGGGAAAGTTGATTTCGCAGCAGAAGATGTGCTGGAAAACATTGTTGCTTTAATTAGCGACTTGAAAAAAGCGAAACCATCTTCATCTAAAGGTCAATACCTGAAGAAAATTTCTTTATCTACAACTATGGGCCCTGGATTAGCTATTGATATTTCATCTTTACCTGTGTAATATATCCACCCATTTTTAAGAATTCACGGCATAGATTTGGTTCTCATGCCGTCGAAGACCGCAGGTGCCTTGGCTTAATTTCCTGCGCAGACGGTGAACCGGCTCCATTTAAAAGAGGCGGCCACCATAACTGGCAAATCCTTGAGATTTGTTTACATTAGGAGGTCAGTAACGTGACATTAAATTTAGCTGCAAAGAAAGCAGTAGTTGAAGAGGTGGCTGAAGTCGCTTCTAAAGCTATTTCGGCAGTTGTTGCTGATTATCGTGGTTTAACTGTTAATCAAATGACGCAATTACGCACTGAAGCGCGTAAAGCTGGTGTCTATCTTCGAGTTGTAAGAAATACCTTAACTCGCAGAGCATTTAAAGACACTGAGTTTGAATGCTTGAGTGATATGCTTGTTGGCCCGTTATTCGTTGCTTTATCTCTGGAAGCACCCAGTGATGCAGCACGTCTGCTTAAAGAGTTTGCTAAGACATTCGATAAACTTGAAGTCAAAGCATTATCAGTAGGCGGAAAAGTATACGCAGCAAGTCAAATTGACGCAGTTGCAAGCTTACCGACTAAGGACGAAGCAATTGCTAAGTTGATGTATGTAATGAAAGCGCCAGTTGAGAAATTTGTTAGAACTCTTGCTGAGCCTCACGCTAAGTTAGTGAGAACTATAGCAGCAGTAAAAGACAAAAAAGCAGGTTAATCCCTTAATCATTAATTAATTTTTTTTAAATCAGGAGCTAGTAATGGCTGTGTCTAAAGACGAAATTTTAAATACCATAGCAAACATGTCTGTTATGGAAGTTGTTGAACTAATCGAAGCAATGGAAGAGAAATTCAATGTTTCTGCTGCCGCTGCTGCTGTTGCAGTTGCTGCTCCAGCTGCTGCTGCTTCTGCTGCTGAAGAGCAAACTGAGTTCAACGTAATTATGACTAGCTTTGGCGCAAACAAAGTTAACGTAATTAAAGCGGTTCGTGAAATTACTGGTCTAGGCTTGAAAGAAGCTAAAGATTTAGTAGAAGGTGCTCCTTCAACAATTAAAGAAGCTGTATCTAAAGACGAAGCTGCTAACCTCAAGAAAGCGCTTGAAGAAGCTGGTGCTACAGTAGAAGTTAAATAATATAGTTGTATCAATGAGATTGAACCCAGCCATGTTTTCATGGCTGGGTTTACGTGTTTGAAAGTCATCAATAATTTACAGAGGAACCACCATGGCCGTTGCAGAAGCTAAACCTCAATATTCGCATGCTGAGAAAAAACGATTTCGCAAGAGCTTTGGTACCCAAGCCGATAAAATGGCGATACCAAATCTGCTTGAAATTCAACTTAAATCCTATAGAGATTTTCTTCAGGCCGATAGCAAATTAAGTCAACACTTTAATACAGGATTACATGCTGCATTTTCTTCTGTATTCCCTATCGAAAGTTTTTCTGGTAATGCACGACTTGAATATGTTGGTTATAAGCTGGGCGAGCCAGCATTCGATGTTCGCGAGTGCAAGTTACGTGGTTTAACCTATTCTGCACCATTACGGGTTAAGATAAGACTTGTTGTTCTTGATAAAGACGCAAGCGAAGAGCCTAAGCCAATTAAAGATATTAGAGAACAAGATGTATTTATGGGAGAAATTCCCTTAATGACCGATGTAGGTACATTCGTTGTGAATGGAACCGAGCGTGTTGTGGTTTCACAGTTACATCGTTCACCTGGTGTTATATTTGAGCATGATAAAGGTAAAACTCATTCATCAGGTAAATTGCTTTATTCAGCACGCATTATTCCTTATCGTGGATCTTGGCTAGATTTTGAATTTGATCCTAAAGATTGCGTTTATGTCCGAATTGATAGACGACGTAAGCTACCCGTTAGCATTTTATTGAGAGCTTTAGGATACGAAACAGAAGATATTCTTAGCGAATTCTTTGAAATGACCAGCTGTCACCTTAAAAATGGTGAGTATCATATTGAGTTGATACCACAACGTTTACGAGGTGAGATAGCTTCATTTGATATTCTTGTACCAGAAACTGGCGAGTTAATCGTTGAGCAAGGCAGAAGAATTACAGCACGTCACATTAAGCAAATGGAAAAAAGCCAAATGCAAGATCTCGTAGTGCCTAGAGATTATTTGGTTGGTAAAACATTAGCTAAAAATATAATAGACACGCTAACAGGCGAAGTTGTTGCTCAAGCAAACGACGAAGTTACTGACGAGTTGCTCGATAAAATGGCATCTCATGGCATTCATCAATTTGATATGATTTATACCAATGATTTGGATCATGGATCATACATTTCTGATACAATTAAAATTGACCCCACTTCAAGTCAATTAGAAGCATTGGTAGAAATCTACCGTATGATGCGTCCTGGTGAGCCACCAACTAAAGAAGCAGCCGAAGCATTATTCAAAAACTTATTCTTTGTTGATGAGCGTTATGATCTATCTGCTGTTGGCCGTATGAAGTTCAACAGACGTGTTGGTAGAAAAAATGATGATGGTCCAGGTACTTTGACCAAAGAAGACATCATGGCAGTAATTAAGACGCTTATTGATATTCGCAATGGTATCGGAATGGTTGATGATATTGATCATCTTGGTAACCGTCGTGTGCGAAGCGTTGGTGAAATGACTGAAAACCAATTCCGTGTTGGTTTAGTTCGTGTTGAGCGTGCAGTTAAAGAGCGTTTAAGTTTAGTTGAATCTGAAAACTTAATGCCACAAGATTTAATTAACGCGAAGCCTGTATCTGCTGCAATCAAAGAATTCTTCGGTTCCAGCCAGTTGTCTCAGTTCATGGATCAGGTAAACCCATTGTCAGGGGTTACTCATAAGCGTCGTGTATCTGCGTTAGGCCCAGGTGGTTTAACACGCGAGCGCGCAGGCTTCGAGGTTCGTGACGTACACACCACTCACTATGGCCGCGTATGTCCAATTGAAACGCCTGAAGGTCCAAACATTGGATTGATTAACTCTTTATCTGTTTATGCAAGAACTAATGATTACGGTTTCATTGAAACGCCTTGCCGTAAAGTAATTGATGGTCGTGTAACCGATGACATTGAATATTTATCTGCGATCGAGGAAGTAGATCAATATATTGCACAATCAAGTGTTGCTTTAGATGAGAATGGTAACATTCTTGCGGATTTGGTTCCTTGCCGTCATCAGAATGAATTTTCATTAACGACACCTGATAAAATTAATTACATGGACATCTCTCCAAAGCAGATCGTTTCTGTAGCAGCTTCGTTAATTCCATTCTTAGAGCATGACGATGCGAACCGCGCATTAATGGGATCAAACATGCAACGTCAGGCAGTACCGACATTGCGCTCTGAGAAGCCTTTAGTTGGAACGGGAATGGAGCGTATCGTTGCTTCAGATTCTGGGGTTTCTGTTGTTGCAAAACGTGGTGGAATAATCGATCTAGTTGATGCTTCACGTATTGTAGTTCGTGTTAATGATGATGAAACTACTGCTGGTGAAACTGGGGTAGATATTTACAACTTAACTAAATATTTCCGTTCAAACCAAGATACCTGTATTAACCAAAGACCAATTGTAAATACCGGGGATCGCATCCAACGTGGTGATATTCTCGCGGATGGTCCTTGTACCGATATGGGTGAGTTAGCATTAGGTCAAAACTTGCTTGTAGCATTTATGCCTTGGAATGGATATAACTTCGAGGACTCGATTCTTATCTCTGAGCGCATTGTCCAAGAAGATCGTTTTACTACAATTCATATCGAAGAATTAACGTGTATTGCTCGTGATACCAAGTTAGGTACAGAAGAAATTACCGCTGATATTCCAAACGTTGGAGAATCTGCATTATCAAATCTGGACGAAGCTGGTGTTGTATACATCGGTGCTGAGGTAAAAGCAGGCGACATTCTTGTAGGTAAAGTAACTCCTAAAGGGGAAACTCAACTTACTCCTGAAGAGAAATTATTACGTGCAATATTCGGTGAAAAGGCTTCTGACGTTAAAGATTCATCGTTGCGCGTTCCTTCTGGTATGAATGGTACAGTAATTGATGTACAAGTATTTACGCGTGATGGACTCGATAAAGATGCTCGTGCAAAGAGCATTGAAGAAGAGCATCTAGCCCGTGTTCGTAAAGACTTAGTTGATGAGCGCAGAATTCGTGAAGAAGATATCTATCATCGTGTAGCTAATCTGATTCTTGATAAAGTAGCAACCGGCGGCCCAGCTAATTTGAAACCAGGGTCAACTGTTACCCAAGAGTACTTGGATAAAGTTGAACGTCAAAAATGGTTTGATATTCGTTTAGACAATGATGCGATAAGTCAACAGTTAGAACAACTTTCAAAACAACTTGAAATGTTGTCTAAAGAAATGGAAAAACGTTTTAACGACAGCCGTAAGAAAATCATTCAAGGTGATGACTTAGCGCCTGGCGTATTAAAAATTGTTAAAGTCTATCTAGCTGTTAAGCGTCGAATCCAGCCTGGTGATAAAATGGCAGGTCGACATGGTAACAAGGGGGTTATCTCTATTGTCGTACCTGTTGAGGACATGCCGCATATGGAAGATGGAACTGCTGTTGATATCGTACTGAACCCACTTGGGGTACCTTCACGTATGAATATTGGTCAGGTATTAGAGACGCATCTTGGTTTAGCTGCTAAGGGTCTAGGACATAAGATAGCCGAATTGTTAGATACGAAGCAGTCAGCAGCTGAAATTAAGTCGTTCCTGGGCAAAATATACAACCATGATGGCGTACAACGAGTTAATCTTGATTGCTTAAATGAAGAAGAATTATTCCGTTTAGCGGATAACCTACGTGCTGGAGTACCAATGGCAACGCCAGTATTCGATGGAGCTTCTGAAGAAGAAATCAAGAGCATGTTATTACTGGCAGGCTTATCTCCTGATGGTAAAACAACATTGATTGATGGTAGAACCGGAAATAAATTTGATAATCCAGTTACCGTTGGTTATATGTACATGTTAAAACTTAACCATTTAGTTGATGATAAGATGCACGCTCGTTCAACTGGTTCCTATAGCTTAGTAACGCAACAACCACTGGGCGGTAAAGCACAGTTTGGAGGACAGCGTTTCGGGGAGATGGAAGTATGGGCACTGGAAGCATATGGTGCTGCATATACATTACAAGAAATGTTGACTGTAAAATCAGATGACGTTGGTGGTAGAACGAAGATCTATAAGAATATTGTCGATGGTGATCATCGTATGGACCCAGGAATGCCTGAATCGTTTAACGTATTGTTAAAAGAAATTCGTGCATTGGGAATTGATATTGAATTAGATCACGATTAACTGTATCAGCGATACATACTGATTAACCAATTTTTGGAGACATAGACTTGAGTACTCTAAACGACGATCCAATGAATGAACCGATGAGAAAAGCTCCAGTGATGAGCGACTTGCTTGGAATTCTCAAGCAACAAGGGCAAAGTGAAGAGTTCGACGCAATTAAAATTGCGTTGGCCTCTCCGGAATTAATTCGCTCTTGGTCTTATGGTGAGGTAAAAAAACCAGAAACGATTAATTACCGTACCTTTAAGCCTGAGCGTGATGGTTTATTCTGTGCTAAAACGTTTGGCCCGGTAAAAGATTATGAATGTTTATGCGGTAAATATAAGCGCTTAAAACACCGTGGTGTTATTTGCGAAAAATGCGGTGTTGAACTCGCATTAGCTAAAGTACGTCGTGAGCGTATGGGACATATCGAACTGGCGAGCCCAGTTGCGCATATTTGGTTCTTAAAATCATTACCATCCAGAATTGGTTTACTACTGGATATGACTTTAAGAGACATTGAGCGCGTTCTTTACTTCGAAGCATTTGTTGTTGTTGAGCCAGGTATGACTGAGCTTGAGCGCGGCCAATTGCTTAATGATGAGGCTTATCTTGATGCAATGGAGCAGTACGGTGATGAATTTGATGCACGTATGGGTGCAGAAGCAATCCGTGATCTATTACGTCAAGTTAGCCTAGAAGATGAAATCAAAAATCTACGTGAAGAGTTACCAACTACGAGCTCTGAAACAAAGATTAAGAAGATTACTAAACGCTTGAAACTATTAGAAGCGTTTTATGAATCAGGAAATAAACCTGAGTGGATGATTATGGATGTATTGCCAGTTCTTCCACCCGATTTAAGACCATTAGTACCTCTAGATGGTGGTCGTTTTGCTACATCAGATCTTAATGACTTATATCGTCGCGTGATTAACCGTAATAATCGTTTGAAGCGTTTACTTGACTTGAATGCTCCAGATATTATCGTACGTAACGAAAAGCGTATGTTACAAGAATCTGTTGATGCCTTATTAGATAACGGCCGTCGCGGTAGAGCCATTACAGGTACCAACAAGCGTCCACTTAAATCATTAGCGGATATGATTAAAGGAAAGCAAGGTCGCTTCCGTCAAAACCTTCTTGGTAAGCGTGTTGACTACTCTGGTCGTTCGGTAATCGTGGTAGGTCCTACACTAAAATTACATCAGTGCGGTTTACCGAAAAAAATGGCTCTTGAATTGTTCAAACCGTTTATTTTTAGTAAATTAGAATTTAGAGGGTTAGCGACAACAATTAAAGCTGCCAAGAAAATGGTAGAGCGTGAAGAGTCTGTGGTATGGGATATTTTAGATGACGTTATTCGCGAACATCCAATCCTATTAAACCGTGCACCAACACTGCATAGATTAGGTATTCAGGCCTTCGAACCTGTACTAATTGAAGGTAAGGCGATTCAGTTACATCCGTTAGTTTGTACTGCATATAACGCGGACTTCGACGGGGACCAAATGGCGGTTCACGTACCACTAACTTTAGAAGCACAGTTAGAAGCTCGTTCGCTAATGATGTCTACGAATAATATTTTATCGCCTGCAAGCGGTGAGCCAATTATTGTTCCTAGCCAGGACGTAGTATTAGGTTTGTACTATTTAACTCGTGAAAAAGTTAACGCCTTAGGTGAAGGTAAAATATTTGTTAGTGCCCAAGAAGCACAAAACTTCTATGAATCAAATCATTTAGATATCCATGCGAAAATTAAGATTCGTATGGCTAAAGAAAATGGCGAAGAAGGGTATCATTTAGTCGAAACTACCGTTGGGCGCGCGATTCTTGCCGAAGTACTACCTAAGGGTATGCCTTTTGCGACAATTAACCGTACTATGACTAAGAAAGTAATTTCTAAGGTAATTGACGGTTGCTACCGTACTTTTGGCTTAAAAGAAACGGTAATTTTCGCCGATAAGCTGATGTATACAGGTTTCAAATATGCAACTCGTTCTGGCGTATCGATTGGTATCGAAGATATGGAGATTCCAGACGATAAAGCCAGTATTATTGAGCATGCTGATAACGAAGTTCGTGAAATCGAATCACAATTCCGTTCAGGTTTGGTAACTAACGGTGAGCGTTACAATAAAGTAATCGATATTTGGTCACGTACTAATGAATTAGTCGCTAAGTCGATGATGGCCAAAATTGCTACCGAAGAAGTCACTGATGCTAGAGGTAATCAGACTCGCCAAGAATCATTTAACCCAATCTTTATGATGGCGGATTCAGGAGCAAGGGGTTCGGCAGCACAGATAAGACAGCTAGCAGGTATGCGTGGTCTGATGGCGGCTCCAGACGGTTCGATCATTGAAACCCCAATTACCGCGAACTTCCGTGAAGGTCTGAACGTATTCCAGTACTTCATTTCAACTCACGGTGCGCGTAAAGGTTTGGCGGATACCGCATTAAAAACAGCGAACTCTGGTTATCTGACTCGTCGCTTAGTTGACGTTGCCCAAGACGTTGTTATTACCGAGGATGATTGTGGTGTCGAAACAGGTATTCTAATGCAACCTCTCATTGAGGGCGGTGATATTGTTGAGCCACTGCATGAGCGTGTATTAGGTCGTGTTGTTGCTGCAGATGTTTATATTCCTAACCAAACTGAACCTGTAGTTACTGCAGGTACTTTATTGGATGAAGATTGGGTTGAGCAGTTAGAGAAGCAGAGTGTCGACCAAGTAATGGTTCGTTCACCAATCACCTGCCAAACTCGATTTGGACTCTGTGCTAAATGTTATGGGCGTGATCTGGCTCGAGGACACTTGGTTAACACCGGGGAAGCAGTTGGTATTATTGCCGCCCAGTCAATCGGTGAACCTGGAACTCAGTTGACCATGCGTACCTTCCACATCGGGGGGGCTGCATCAAGAGCAACCGCTGCGAACAACATTCAAATTAAGACTAAAGGGGTTATTCGCTTACATAACATTAAGACGGTAACTCATGAAAATAAAAACCTGGTTGCGGTATCGCGTTCAGGTGAAGTGACCATCGTAGATGAATTTGGTCGTGAGCGTGAGCGTTATAAGCTACCTTATGGTGCGGTGATTTCCGTGCAAGATAACTCTCCTGTAGATGCAGGTCAGGTAATTGCAACCTGGGATCCTCATACTCACCCAGTTATTTCTGAAGTGAGTGGTTACCTGAAGTTCGTTGACTTAATCGACGGTATTACTATGAACAGACAAACCGATGAATTGACTGGTTTGAGTAACATTGTAATTATCGATGCGAAGCAACGTAGTGCAGCGGGCCGTGATTTACGTCCTATGGTTAAATTAGTAACTGCTGATGGTGACGATATTTATCTGGCTGGTACTAACGTTCCTGCACAATACTATTTACCTGTAGATGCGATCGTTAACTTTGAAGATGGCGGTCTAGTAGGTATCGGGGATGTCATTGCACGTATTCCTCAAGAACGCTCTAAAACACGCGATATTACCGGGGGTCTTCCACGGGTAGCTGACTTGTTTGAAGCGCGTAAACCAAAAGATTCTGCGGTTATGGCGGAAGTATCTGGATTGGTGAACTTTGGTAAGGAAACTAAAGGTAAACGTCGATTAATAATCAATGTTTCCGAAGATCAATGTCATGAAGAATTGATACCAAAATGGCGTCATATATCTGTGTTTGAAGGGGAGCATGTAGAGCGCGGTGAAATCATCGCTGAAGGTGCACTCAATCCACATGACATATTACGTCTATTAGGTGTGGGCGCATTGGCAAATTATATTGTGAACGAAGTGCAAGATGTATATCGTTTACAGGGTGTGAAAATTAATGATAAGCACATCGAAGTAATTGTTAGACAAATGCTACGTAAGCGAGTTATTACTTTTGCTGGTGATTCTAAATTCCTGGCTGGTGAGCAGATCGAAGAAAGCGCTATGCTGCAAGAAAATGATAGGCTTATTGCTGAAGGAAAACAGCCTGCCCGCGGTACACCAATTCTATTGGGTATTACTAAGGCATCTTTGGCTACGGAATCATTTATTTCTGCTGCATCATTCCAAGAAACAACTCGAGTTCTGACGGAAGCAGCAGTAAGTGGTAAAATTGATGATTTACGTGGATTGAAAGAAAACGTGATGGTTGGTCGCTTGATTCCTGCAGGAACAGGTTATGCTTACCATCAAGGCCGGAAGGCAAAAAGAGCTAAGGCTGCAGCTGGTGAGCATGTAATGCACACTGTTACTGCGAGTGATGTTGAACATGCGTTAAGCGAAGCATTAAACGCTGATAATCAAGAACACTAGTTCGGATCTAAGATACGGCAGATTAAAACTTGACAAATCTGTCGTATCTATATAGAATCCGGCCTCCTTATGCATTCGAAATAATCACAAGAGAATATCGGAGTGAAGTACAAATGGCTACTATTAATCAGTTAGTAAGAAAGCCTCGTGTGGACGTAAAGAAGAAAAGTAACGTACCTGCACTAGAGTCATGTCCACAGCGACGCGGTGTGTGTACACGCGTTTATACTACTACACCTAAAAAACCTAACTCAGCGATGCGTAAGGTTGCTCGTGTACGTTTAACTAATGGATTTGAAGTTTCATCATACATTGGTGGTGAAGGCCACAACCTCCAGGAGCACTCTGTTGTGCTAATCCGAGGTGGTCGTGTTAAAGACTTACCGGGTGTGCGTTATCACACAGTAAGAGGTAGTTTAGATACGTCAGGTGTTAACGATCGTAAGCAAGGTCGTTCTAAGTACGGTACCAAAAAACCTAAAGATAAAAAATAACTGATTGTAGGAAATCGAAATGCCTAGAAGAAGAGAAGTCCCCAAAAGAGAAATTTTGCCAGATCCTAAACATCACAGTGAACTGTTAGCAAAATTCATTAACGTATTAATGGTTAGCGGTAAAAAATCGACTGCTGAGAAAATTATTTATGGTGCACTTTCTGTTATGGAAGAGCGCATCAAGAAAATGAAAAAGTCAGATGAAGAAGGTGAATCAGGCTCAACAACTGCTACTGGTTCTAGCCCTGTTCTTCGCTACTTTGAAGATGCCTTAAACAACGTTCGCCCAAGTGTTGAAGTTCGTTCACGCCGTGTTGGTGGTGCTACTTACCAAGTTCCAGTTGAAGTAAGACACGATCGTAGCATAGCTTTAGGAATGCGCTGGATCGTTCAAGCTGCACGTACGCGCGGTGAAAAGGGTATGATGTTACGTTTGGCAGGGGAACTGTTAGATGCTTTTGAAAGCAAAGGCTCAGCAGTTAAGAAACGTGAAGATACTCATAAGATGGCAAAAGCTAACCAGGCGTTTGCGCATTTTAGATGGAACTAAGAGAGAGGTAATCCGTGTCTACTCCATTACAACTATATAGAAATATAGGTATTGCAGCACACGTTGATGCGGGTAAAACCACAACAACAGAGCGTGTTCTGTACTATACCGGTATGTCTCATAAGATTGGTGAAGTACATGACGGTGCTGCAACAACTGACTGGATGGTTCAGGAGCAGGAGCGCGGCATTACCATTACTTCAGCTGCTGTTACATGCTTTTGGTCTGGAATGGATAAACAATTTCAACCACATCGCATTAATATCATTGATACTCCAGGACACGTTGATTTCATGATTGAAGTTGAACGTTCCTTGCGTGTTCTTGATGGTGCTGTTGTAGTATTTGATTCAGTATCTGGAGTTGAACCTCAATCTGAAACTGTATGGCGTCAAGCGAATAAGTATGGTGTTCCTCGTATCGTATTCGTTAATAAAATGGATAGAATGGGCGCAAACTTTTTGCGCGTTGTTGACCAAATTCGCCAAAGATTAGGTTCTAACCCTGTGGTTCTTCAATTGCCAATAGGCGCTGAAGAAGACTTTAAAGGGGTTATTGACTTAATTAAAATGAAAGCAATTGAGTGGGATGATGAGACTAAAGGCATGACCTTTAACTACGTAGACATTCCTGCAAACATGCAAGCTCAATGCGAAGAGTATCGTGCATTAATCGTTGAAGCTGCAGCAGATGCAAGCGAAGAGTTAATGGAAAAGTATCTTGAAGGCGCAGAAATTTCTGAAACTGAGCTTAAAGAGGCTTTACGCCATTTAACTGTGAGCAATAAAATTGTTCCTGTTTTCTGCGGTTCAGCCTTTAAAAATAAAGGCGTTCAAGCGGTATTGGACGGAGTAATTGAATACTTGCCTTCACCAGTAGATGTTCCAGATGTTCAAGGTACTGATGAATATGGTGAGCCAACTACACGTGCAACTAAATATGATGCACCTTTTTCAGCTTTAGCATTTAAAATTGCGACTGACCCTTTTGTTGGCACATTAACATTTATCCGTGCTTATTCTGGTACGCTTAAAAGTGGCGATACGCTGTTCAACTCTGTTAAAGAAAAAAGAGAGCGTATTGGTCGAATAGTGCAAATGCATGCTAATGCTCGTGAAGAGATTAAAGAAGTAAGAGCTGGTGATATTGCCGCTGCGGTTGGTTTAAAAACAGTGACTACAGGTGATACTTTATGTGATCCAGATCATATTGTTATTCTGGAGCGTATGGATTTCCCTGATCCTGTAATTGCAGTAGCTGTTGAGCCAAGAACTAAAGCAGACCAAGAAAAAATGGGTGTTGCGCTTGGTAAATTAGCTCAAGAAGATCCTTCCTTCAGAGTTCATACTGACGAAGAGTCAGGTCAAACGATCATTGAAGGTATGGGTGAGTTACATCTTGAAATTATTGTTGACCGCATGAAGCGTGAGTTTAATGTGGAAGCAAATGTTGGTAAACCCCAAGTAGCTTATCGTGAAACGATAAAACAAGCTGTTGAGCAAGAAGGTAAATTCGTACGTCAATCTGGTGGCCGTGGTCAATTCGGACATGTATGGATTAAAATTGAGCCTCAAGAGCCTGGTAAGGGTTACGAATTTATCAATGAAATTGTTGGTGGTGTTATTCCAAAAGAATACATTCCAGCAGTTGATAAAGGAATTCAAGAGCAAATGCAAAACGGTGTTATTGCTGGCTATCCCGTCGTGGATGTTAAAGTGACACTGTTTGATGGCTCATTCCACGAGGTAGACTCTAGTGAAATGGCGTTCAAAATTGCTGGCTCTATGGGTTTCAAACAAGGTGCATTAAAAGCTAAGCCTGTTTTACTCGAACCAATAATGAGTGTTGAAGTAGTTACTCCTGAAGATTACATGGGAGATGTTATGGGTGACCTTAACAGACGCCGTGGTTTAGTTCAGGGTATGGAAGACTCACCAGCGGGTAAAATTGTTAGAGCTGAAGTACCACTTGCAGAGATGTTTGGTTATTCGACCGATTTACGTTCTGCTACCCAAGGAAGAGCAACATATACTATGGAATTTTCTAAGTATGCTGAGGCTCCAAATAACATTGCTGAAGCAATTATCAAGAAACAATAAAAGTTAACGAGGTTATTGAAATGGCGAAGGAAAAATTTGAACGTAAGAAGCCACACGTTAATGTGGGAACAATCGGTCACGTAGACCATGGTAAAACAACTTTGACTGCAGCTATTACGACAATTATGGCGAAAAAATTTGGCGGTACAGCTAAAGCATACGACCAAATTGATGCTGCGCCAGAAGAAAGAGAGCGTGGAATTACAATTTCTACAGCTCACGTAGAATATGAATCAGCTACAAGACACTATGCGCACGTAGACTGCCCAGGACATGCTGACTATGTTAAGAACATGATCACTGGTGCGGCACAAATGGACGGAGCGATCTTAGTAGTATCCGCAGCTGATGGCCCAATGCCACAAACTAGAGAACACATTCTATTGTCACGCCAAGTTGGTGTACCTTACATTGTTGTGTTCATGAACAAAGCAGACATGGTTGATGATCCTGAGCTGTTAGAATTAGTTGAAATGGAAGTGCGTGACCTGTTAAGCAGCTACGACTTCCCTGGCGATGATATTCCTATCGTTGTTGGTTCAGCGCTGAAAGCACTGGAAGGCGATGAGAGTGATATTGGTGTTAAAGCAATTGAAAAACTGGTTGATACAATGGATTCTTATATTCCTGAGCCAGTTCGTAACATTGATAAAGCATTCTTGTTACCAATCGAAGACGTATTCTCGATTTCTGGACGTGGTACAGTAGTAACTGGCCGTGTTGAGAGCGGAATTGTTAAAGTTGGTGAAGAGATTGAAATCGTTGGTATCCGCGATACAACCAAAACAACATGTACTGGAGTTGAAATGTTCCGTAAGTTGTTGGATGAAGGTCGTGCTGGAGACAACGTTGGTGTGTTATTACGTGGAACTAAGCGTGATGAAGTTGAGCGTGGACAAGTATTAGCGAAGCCAGGCACAATTAAGCCACACACTAAATTTGAAGCAGAAGTGTACGTATTATCAAAAGAAGAAGGCGGACGTCATACTCCATTCTTCAATGGTTACAGACCACAATTCTATTTCAGAACAACAGACGTAACAGGTACTTGTGACTTGCCATCTGGTGTAGAAATGGTAATGCCAGGCGATAACGTACAATTAGTAATTAACCTACATGCTCCTATTGCGATGGATGAAGGTTTACGTTTCGCAATTCGGGAAGGTGGCCGTACAGTAGGCGCCGGTGTTGTCGCTAAAATTATCGAGTAATTAGAATGAGTAACAATCAAAATATAAAAATTAGATTAAAATCCTTTGATCATCGGTTGATTGACTTATCAACTCGAGAAATCGTGGAGACAGCTAAGCGTACTGGTGCTCAAATCCGAGGACCAATACCCTTACCAATTCGTAAGGAAAAATTCACCGTATTGATTTCTCCGCATGTCAACAAAGATGCGCGAGATCAATATGAATTACGTACTCATAAACGCCTGGTCGTTATCGTTCATCCGACTGAAAAGACAGTAGATGCTTTGATGAAATTGGATCTGGCTGCTGGGGTTGATGTTCAGATAAGCCTTGATGACTAATTGTTAGGGTGAAGGATATTAAAGAGGTGTTACAATGATGATCGGTTTATTAGGCCGTAAAATCGGTATGACTCGGGTCTTCACACCAGAAGGGGTTTCAGTACCTGTTTCTGTTGTTGAAGTTCACCCTAATAGAGTTACTCAAATTAAAACCAATGACGTTGATGGCTACTCA
The DNA here is from genome assembly GCF_001465875.1 of Legionella saoudiensis. Classification (GTDB taxonomy): domain Bacteria; phylum Pseudomonadota; class Gammaproteobacteria; order Legionellales; family Legionellaceae; genus Legionella; species Legionella saoudiensis. The sequence goes on from NZ_LN901320.1 coordinate 21,744, forward strand.
GCTATTCAATTAACTGGTGGTTCTAAAAAGGCGAGTAAAGTAAATAAAGCTCAAACAGGCCATTTTGCTAAAGCTCAAGTTGAAGCTGGCGATATGCAAGTTGAGTTTAGAATCGACGCTGAAGATCAATTTACTTCAGGTCAAGTACTGTCTGTTGCTGATATTTTTACAGCAGGACAATTTGTAGACGTTTCAGGTACTTCTAAAGGTAAAGGTTTTGCCGGTACTGTTAAACGTTACAACTTCAGAACACAAGATGCTACTCATGGTAACTCTAGATCGCATCGTGTTCCTGGTTCTATTGGTCAAAACCAAACTCCAGGCCGCGTGTTCAAAGGTAAGAAAATGGCAGGCCATATGGGTAATGTTCGTTGTACAGTTCAAAGCCTTGAACTTGTGCGCGTAGATGCTGAAAGAAATCTTCTGTTAATCAAAGGCGCTATTCCTGGTGCTCCTGGTTCACGAGTAGAGATTAAGCCTGCAGCTAAAAAGCAAGCACGAGGTGAGTGATGGAAATTACTACTATAGATAAGAAAACAAAATTAAATCTGAACCAAGATGTTTTTGCGTACGCATACAATGAAGGTTTAATACACCAAGCTGTTGTAACCTACATGAATAATGCACGTAGTGGTAATAGCGCACAAAAAACTCGTTCAGAAGTTAGAGGCGGTGGTAAAAAGCCTTGGAACCAAAAAGGTACAGGTCGTGCACGTGCTGGTACGATTCGAAGCCCGATTTGGAGAAGCGGGGGGGTAACCTTCGCATCCAAAAAGCGAGATTATTCACAAAAAATTAATAAAAAAATGTACAAACGCGCATTACGTAGTATAATCTCCGAACTTTGTCGTACTGGGAACTTAGTTGTCGTTAGTGATTTTCAATGCGAAAGTAAAAAAACTAAAGACTTCGTTGCAAAAATGAACCAGTTGGACATTAACAACGCTCTAATTGTAATGAGTGAAGTTGGTGAGAATGAATACTTCGGGTCAAGAAATTTAATTGACTTCGATATCTGTGACGTTGCGACTTTAGATCCTGTTTCTTTGCTCAAATTTGAGAAAGTTGTTGTTACAGAAGCTGCAATTAAAAAAATTGAGGAACAGTTACAATGAATGCTGAAAGATTGTTGATGGTTCTCCGTGAACCACATACTTCTGAAAAAGCTACTGTTTTAGCCGACAAGCTAAAACAGTTCACTTTCAAAGTATTGAAAACCGCAACTAAGAATGAAATTAAAATGGCGGTAGAGCATGTATTTAACGTTAAAGTTAAAAATGTATCTGTTATCAACGTGAAGGGAAAATCAAAACGCTTCAAGCAAACTGCTGGTAAGCGTAGTGACTGGAAAAAAGCATTTGTAACTCTTCATGCTGATCAAGATATTGACTTTACAGCTACCGAATAAGGCAGATTAAGATGGCACTATTAAAATCTAAACCAACATCGCCCGGTAAACGTGGTGAATTGCGTGTGGTTCATAAAAACATCCATAAAGGACGTCCACATGCTGCTTTAATTGAGAAGCTAAAGAAAACTGGCGGACGTAACAACAATGGTAGAATCACTGTAAGACATATCGGTGGTGGCCAACGTAATCAATACCGTATAATTGATTTCAAGCGAAATAAAGATGGTATTGAAGGTCGTGTTGAGCGTATCGAATATGATCCAAACAGAACTGCTTTAATCGCTTTAATCGTTTATAAAGACGGTGAAAGACGTTATATTATTGCTCCAGCTAACTTGAATGTTGGTGATGTTATTGTAAGTGGTGCAGATGCTCCTATTAGCGTAGGTAACTGCTTACCGCTGAAAAACATGCCAGTTGGTAGTACAATTCACTGCGTTGAAATGAAACCAGGTAAAGGCGCGCAAATTTTAAGAAGCGCTGGTGCTAGTGGTCAGTTAGTTGCTAAAGAAGGTATTTACGCAACTTTAAGACTGCGTTCAGGTGAAATGCGTAAAATTCACGTATTATGCCGTGCAGTAATTGGTGAAGTAAGCAACAGTGAACATAGCTTACGTTCATTAGGTAAAGCAGGTGCTAAGCGTTGGAGAGGTATTCGTCCAACAGTACGTGGGGTTGCGATGAACCCAGTTGACCATCCACATGGTGGTGGTGAAGGCCGTACTTCTGGTGGACGTCACCCAGTATCTCCTTGGGGTGTACCTACTAAAGGTTATAAGACCAGAAGTAATAAGCGTACAGATGGCTTCATTGTCAGAAGACGTAAGAAGAAATAATTAGAGAGGATATCAAGTGGCTCGTTCTATAAGAAAAGGTCCATTTATTGACCAACATCTGATCAGCAAAGTAATGGCTGCAGTAAAAAGCAACTCTAAGAAACCAATTAAGACTTGGTCTCGCCGTTCAACAATCGTTCCTGAAATGATTGATTTAACAATTGCTGTTCATAACGGGAAAGAACATATTCCTGTATTTATCACAGACAATATGGTTGGTCATAAATTAGGTGAGTTTGCCATGACTCGTACATTCAAAGGCCACTCTGGTGACAGAAAGGCTAAAGGCAAGTAAGAGGATATGATGGAAGTTACAGCTAAGTTGAAAGGTGCTCCCTTATCCGCTCAGAAGGGCAGATTGGTAGCCGATATGATACGTAATATGAAAGTATCAAGTGCACTTGATGTCCTCAAGTTCACGCCCAAAAAAGGTGCTCAATTAATGCTTAAATTATTGGAGTCAGCACTTGCTAACGCTGAAAACAATAATGGAGCAGATATTGATGATCTAAAAGTAGGTATGGTCTGCGTTGATGAAGCGGCTACTTTAAAACGCATTAGTCCCAGAGCTAAAGGTCGTGCAAACAGAATTTGCAAACGCACCTGCCATATCACGATTAAAGTGTCTGACGAGGAATAGCAATGGGACAAAAAGTTAACCCTATAGGCATACGCCTTGGAATTATTAAAGATTGGAATTCTAAATGGTTTGCTGGTAAGCGATATGCTGAGTTCTTAATTCAGGATATTAACTTACGCGCTGAACTCAAGAAAAAGCTTATGGCTGCTGCTGTAAGTAAGATTCTAATCGAGCGTCCAGCTAATAATGCTGTAGTTACAATTCAAACTGCACGTCCTGGTGTTATCATCGGTAAAAAAGGCGGTGGTATTGAAACTTTGCGTAATGAAATTTCTGGTAAATTAGGTGTTCCTGTACATCTAAACATCGAAGAAATTAAAAAGCCTGAGCTGGATTCTACTTTAGTAGCAGAAAGCATTGCACAACAGTTAGAGCAGCGTGTTATGTTCCGTCGTGCTATGAAACGTGCTGTTACATCTGCACTTAAAGCAGGTGCTAAAGGTATTAAGATTTGCGTGAGTGGAAGATTAGGTGGTGCTGAAATCGCTCGTAGTGAATGGTATCGCGAAGGTCGTGTTCCATTACACACATTCAGAGCTGATATTGATTACGGTACAGCAGAATCTAAAACTACCTACGGTATTATTGGTGTAAAAGTCTGGATCTTTAAGGGCGAAGTTCTCCCACAAAAGAAAAGATCTACTGACAACGCCTAGTGATTGAGGATTAAGAATCATGTTACAACCAAAGCGTACAAAACACCGCAAGCAAATGAAAGGCCGTAACAGAGGTTTGGCCTTACGTGGTAGCAACATAAGTTTTGGTGAGTTCGGTATGAAGGCCCTGGAAAGAGGGCGTCTTACTGCTCGTCAAATCGAAGCTGCACGTCGTGCAATGACTCGTCATATTAAGCGTGGTGGTAAAATTTGGATTAGAGTATTCCCAGACAAGCCGATTACTCAAAAGCCTTTAGAAGTTCGTCAAGGTAAAGGTAAAGGTAGCGTTGAATATTGGGTTGCTCAAATACAACCTGGTAAGGTTTTATTTGAAATGGAAGGTGTATCTAGAGAGCTTGCGATGGAAGCTTTTGATCTAGCTAAAGCAAAACTTCCTTTCAAAGTTATGTTTGAAGAAAGGAAGGTGATGTAATGAAAACTGTTCAAGAGTTACGTAATTTGTCAGTTGAAGAATTGAATGACGAATTGCTCTCATTACGTAAAGAACAATTAAATTTACGAATGAAAAAGGCAAGTGGTTCACTAGATAAAACCCACCTTATTACTATGGTGCGTAAGTCAGTAGCCAAAGTTAAAACAATTTTGACTGAAAAGGCAGGTAAGTAATATGTCTACTAATGAATCAAACGCCAGAACAATGGTTGGAAAAGTAGTTAGCGACAAAATGGATAAAACTATAGTTGTGATGATTGAGCGTTCAGTAAAGCATCCTAAGTATGGCAAAATTATGAAGCGTAGATCCAAAGTGCATGCTCATGATGAAAATCAAGTATGTCAAATTGGAAATATTGTGAAGATCCGTGAGTCAAGACCACTCTCTAAAACAAAAAGCTGGGTATTAGTTGAAGTAATTTCTTAATCAACTTCGTTGATATACTTTTAAAACCCTAAAAGGCCTGATATAATCAGCAACCTTTTTCTGGTCTAAATCAGAGCTGGAGTAATAAAATGATCCAAATGCAGACTGTGCTCGAAGTGGCTGATAACAGCGGAGCACGTAAGGTAATGTGTATTAAGGTACTTGGTGGATCGCACAGACGCTACGCGCGTGTTGGTGATGTAATCAAAGTGAGTGTTAAAGACGCAATACCAAGAAGTAAAGTAAAAAAGGGTGCTGTAATGAAGGCTGTTGTTGTTAGAACAGCTCAAGGTGTGCGCAGAGATGACGGTTCGTTGATCCGTTTCGATGGCAACGCTGCAGTACTTTTAAACAACCAAAACGAGCCAATTGGTACTCGTATATTTGGCCCCGTTACTCGCGAGCTACGAGAGAGATTTATGAAAATAATATCTCTGGCTGCAGAAGTTTTGTGAGAAGGATTAGATATGAAACGTATTAAGACAGGCGACATAGTTATTATAATCGCCGGTAAAAGTAAAGGTCATGTAGGTAAAGTCCTACGAGTGGCAGAAGATCGTGTTGTTGTAGAAGGCGGAAACATGGTTATGAAGCATGTTAAAGCTAATCCACAAAAACCCGAAAATAAAGGCGGTATTGTGGCTACTGAAGCTGCACTACATGTATCAAATGTTGCTCATTATAATCCTAACACTAAGAAAGCTGATAAAGTTGGCTTTAAATTTATTGAAAGCAACGGCATCAGTACTAAGGTTAGATACTTTAAATCTGACAATGAAATAATTGACCGTGTTTAACTAGGGGATTGAAATGACAAGACTTAATGATTTTTATAAAAAAGAAATCATCCCTATGATGATGAAGCGGTTTAATTATTCCAGTGTTATGGAAGTTCCAAAGCTTGTTAAAATCACCTTAAATATGGGTGTTGGCGAAGCTGTTGGTGATAAAAAAGTAATGAACCACGCAATCGAAGACATGACTTTAATTGCTGGACAAAAGCCTGTTGTTACTAAAGCTAGAAAATCTATAGCTGGTTTCAAAATCAGAGAAGGTTGGCCGATCGGATGCAAAGTTACGCTTCGTCGTCAACATATGTATGAGTTTTTAGATCGTTTAGTTTCTATTACTCTACCTCGTGTAAGAGATTTTCGTGGCCTAAATCCTAAGTCTTTTGATGGTACTGGTAACTACAGTATGGGATTAAATGAGCAAATCGTATTCCCTGAAATTGATTACGATAAAACAGATGGCATTCGTGGGTTAGATATTTGTATCACCACAACTGCTAAAACAAACGAAGAAGCTAAAGCTTTATTAGAAGCGTTTAATCTTCCATTGAAAGATAGAGACAAAAAATAGAAGGGTGATATTGTGGCTAAGAAATCAATGCTTATGCGAGAGTTAAAGCGTGCCAAGCTTGTAAACAAATACAGCCAGCGCAGAAACGAATTGAAAATCCTGATCAAATCATCTGATGATTTTCAGGTGATTATGGATAGTCAGGCGAAATTAGCAAAATTACCTGTTAATTCTAACCCTGTTCGCCATAAAAAAAGATGTCAATCATGTGGTCGTCCACATGGGGTATATCGTAAGTTCGGTCTTTGCAGAATTTGTTTAAGACAGCAATTAATGGTTGGCAACGTACCAGGCGGCAGAAAGTCCAGTTGGTAAATTTTTTGGAGAACGATTGTGAGTATGCATGATCCTGTTGCTGATATGCTGACCAGAATTAGAAATGGTCAACAGGCTAGACATCAGCAAGTAACATTAACTTCTTCTCGATTGAAAGAAGAAATTGCTCGTGTTTTGAAAGAAGAAGGTTATATTCAAGATTTCTTTGTAGAAGCACTAGAGAACAATCTTAAAATAATGACGATTAAACTGAAGTATTACCATGGTAAGCCAGTTATCGAACTTATTAAAAGAATCAGTAGACCCGGATTACGAGTATATAAATCTTATAAAGATCTAACTTCGATTCCTGGATTTGGCGTGGCAATATTATCCACATCTAAAGGCATAATGACTCATGTATCTGCGAAGCTGAAAGGCGTTGGTGGCGAAGTCATTTGTGAAGTGGCTTAATACTTGAGGGGAATGATATGTCTAGAGTAGCAAAAGCCCCTGTAGCACAACCAGCTGGTGTTGAAGTAACAATTACCGCTGGTGAAGTTACGGTAAAAGGGCCAAAAGGCTCACTAACACAAAAAATTAATAAGTTAGTGAAAATTACTAAAAATGAAGATAACCATATCGAGTTTGCACCAGCAGCAAATGATCCTAAAGCATGGGCACAAGCTGGTACTGCTAGAGCCTTAGTAAATAATATGGTTCACGGTGTTACGCAAGGTTTTGTCGTAACTCTGGAATTAGTAGGTGTAGGTTACAGAGCGCAAGCTAAAGATAAGTCTATTACTTTATCTCTAGGCTTTTCTCACCCTATTGAGTATGAATTACCTGCAGGTGTTTCAGCTGAGACTCCTAGTAATACAGTTATTTTACTTAAAGGTGTTGATAAGCAAATTCTCGGACAGGTTGCTTCTGAAATTAGAGCATTTAGACCACCAGAGCCATATAAAGGTAAAGGTGTTAAATATGCCGGTGAGCAAATTGCTCGTAAAGAAGCGAAGAAGAAATAGGGTCTAAGTTATGAATAAGCAGAACTCACGCACAAGACGTGGTTTAAAAACAAAAGCCCTGATCCGTAAGTCAGGCAGAGCACGTTTAGTTGTACATAGAAGTGGTGTGCATATCTATTCCCAAATTATCCAAGCTGATAAGCAAGGCGATAGAGTGTTGGCATCTTGTTCAACTGTCGATAAAGAATTAAGAGCCAGTTTGACCGGCAAATGCAAAGTAGAGCAAGCAGGCTTAGTAGGTAAGTTACTTGGCAAGCGTGCTAGCGAAAAAGGTGTTACTCAGGTTGCATTTGATCGTGCTGGTTACAAGTATCATGGCCGAGTGAAAGCCCTTGCAGAAGGTGCTCGCGAAGCTGGGTTAGATTTTTAAGGAACGATTATGGCATTCGAAGAATCACCAAAATCAGATGGTTATACAGAGAAGCTAGTCGCGGTAAACCGTACAGCAAAAGTTGTTAAAGGTGGACGCGTATTTGGCTTTGCAGTTCTCGTTGTTGTTGGCGACGGAAAAGGTAGAGTAGGCTTTGGCCGTGGTAAAGCTCGTGAAGTACCTATTGCAATTCAAAAAGCAATGGAGCAAGCCAAGAAAAATATGGTCTACATTCCACTTTCTGGTTCAACTATTTTCCACGAAATTACCTGGAGCTATGGTGCTTCTAAAGTATTCATGAAGCCAGCTAGCGAGGGTACTGGAATTATTGCTGGTGGTGCAATGCGTGCGGTGCTGGAAGTTCTCGGCGTGCAAAATATATTAGCTAAGAGCATTGGTTCTACTAATCCAAGCAATATTGTACGTGCAACAATCGGTGCTTTAATGAACATCGGTACTCCAGATTACGTTGCGGCCAAGCGTGGTAAAACTGTTGAAGAAGTTATGGCGGGCTAATTATGGAAAAGAAACTTAAAATTACTTTGGTTAAAAGTACAATAGGTAGAAAACCAAAGCATATTTCGATTGTAAAGCAATTGGGTTTAGGTAAAACTAACTCATGTGTGTTTCATAATGATACTCCAGCAATTCGTGGCCTTATTAATATGGTCGATTACTTATTGCTCGTTGAGGAGAGTGTGTAATGAATTTAAATTCACTATCACCAGATCCAGGTTCTCGACGTCCTAAAAAACGTCTAGGCCGTGGTATTGGATCAGGACTAGGTAAAACTAGTGGTAAAGGTCACAAGGGTCAAAAAGCTAGAGCAGGCGGATTTCATAAAATTAACTTTGAAGGCGGTCAAATGCCAATTCAAAGACGTTTGCCAAAAATGGGCTTTAAATCTCGTGTTGGCAGAACAGTTGATCAAGTATGTTTAAGTGAACTTGAAAAGTTAACCGCTGATGTAATTGACTTAGAAGTCTTACGTAAAGAGGGACTGATTAATAGTTCAATTAAAGATGTAAAGGTTATTTTATCCGGTGAATTAACTAAAGCCATCAAACTGAAAGGTTTAAGGGTCACTAAAGGCGCTCGTTCAGCCATTGAAGGTCTAGGTGGCAGCATAGAAGAGTGACTATGAAAAACCAAAAACATAATGGTAGCCAATCTCGTGGTGGATTGGCTGAACTTAAATCAAGATTAATGTTTGTTATTCTTGGAATATTAGTTTATCGTTTAGGCGCCCACATTCCAGTTCCTGGTTTGGATCCGGCTCGTTTAGCTAATTTCTTTAATGAGCAACAAAATACAATCTTTGGCTTGTTTAATATGTTTTCTGGTGGCGCTTTATCGCGTGTAACCGTATTTGCTATCGGTATTATGCCGTACATTTCCGCCTCCATTATTATTCAACTTTTTTCTGTAGTTTCACCTAAGCTGGAACAATTAAAGAAAGAAGGTGAGTCTGGACGTAGAAAGATAAATCAATACACACGATATTTAACTTTGGTACTGTCTATATTCCAGTCCTTAGGTATGGCGCGGTGGTTAGCAGGGCAGCAAATTGCATTACAACCTGATGCTTCATTTTATTTTACAGCAGTAGTTACTTTGGTCACAGGTACCATGTTCTTAATGTGGTTAGGTGAGCAAATTACAGAGAAGGGTGTTGGTAACGGTATCTCTTTGATTATTTTCTCAGGGATTGTTTCCAGTATGCCCACGGCAATAGCTTCTGTTCTTCAACAAGTAAAAGAAGGGCAAATGCAGGCTCTGACCTTAATTGTTGTTGCTGTAATTGTAGTTGTCGTAACAGGCTTTGTGGTGTTCATGGAACGAGCTCAAAGACGAATTAGAGTTAACTATGCACAAAGGACGCAAGGTAGAAAGGTATATGCGGCTCAAACAAGCCATTTACCATTAAAGATAAATATGTCTGGTGTAATTCCTCCAATTTTTGCATCTAGCATTATCTTACTACCAGCAACACTAGCTCAGTTCTTTTCCCATACCAAAGGTTTGGGATGGTTATCTGATGTTGGGATGGCTTTATCACCCGGCCAGCCTTTGTACTTAATTGTTTATGCAATTGCTATTTTGTTTTTTGCGTTCTTTTATGCAGCTCTTGTTTTTAACCCCAAAGATACTGCAGAAAACCTAAAGAAATCTGGTGCTTATATCCCAGGAATTAGACCCGGTGAGCAAACAACTAAATACATCGATTCAGTGATGACTCGTTTGACCTTAATCGGTGCCATCTATTTAGTTTTAGTGTGTTTGTTGCCTCAGATTTTAATGTATACGTGGCATGTCCCTTTTTATTTTGGAGGAACATCCTTGCTGATTATCGTAGTTGTTATTATGGATTTTGTAGCACAAATACAAGCCCACTTAATGACACAGCAATATGATTCTTTAATGAAAAAGGCTAATTTTAAAGGTACTAAGTTACCTGGTCTACTATGATTTTTATCGGAGTTTGGAATGAAAGTAAGAGCATCTGTAAAGCGCATTTGTCGCAATTGCAAAATTATTAAAAGAAGTGGCATTATACGAGTAATTTGTAAAGATGCCCGACATAAGCAAAAGCAGGGTTAAGAACTGCTTGATTTATTTTTATAAAAATAGTATTCTTCTGTCCCTTTCGACAGAACAAAATAACGTTCGGAGAAGTTAATGGCTCGTATTGCAGGAGTAAACATACCTGATCACAAGCATGTTGTGATTGCTTTAACAGCTATATATGGTATCGGTAAAACTACATCCTTAAAATTATGTTCCACAGTAGGTATCGAACCTTCAACTAAAGTTTCACAGTTATCAGATGCTCAGTTAGAGTCTTTGAGAACTGAAATCGCTAAAATTACTGTAGAAGGTGATTTGCGCCGTGTTGTGACAATGAACATTAAGCGCCTTATGGATCTTGGATGTTATCGTGGGTTAAGACATAGAAGAGGCTTGCCCTTGCGAGGACAACGTACGAAAACTAATGCTCGTACTCGAAAAGGTCGCAGAAAAGGCACTACTAATTGATTTTTCATGTAGGAAAGTAAGATGGCAATAACTAAGTCAAAGCAACAGAAAGTACGTAAAAAGGCAAAGCGTGTCGTTTCTGACGGTATCGTTCACATTCATGCGTCTTTTAACAATACAATTGTTACCTTTACTGATCGACAAGGTAATGCATTAAGTTGGGCAACAGCAGGTGGTTCTGGCTTTAGAGGCTCAAGAAAGAGTACACCTTATGCTGCGAAAGTCGCAACTGAGCGTGCTGCTGCTGCTGCAAAAGAATATGGTATAAAATCTGTGGCTGTATTTGTACGCGGCCCTGGTCCTGGTAGAGAATCCACTATTCGTGAAATTATAGATCAGGACATTAAAATCGTTGAAATAACCGATGTTACTGGTATCCCTCATAACGGGTGTAAGCCACCTAAAAAACGTCGTGTATAAGACTTAGGAGTAATTTAATGGCTAGATATCTTGGTCCAAAATGTAAATTATCACGTCGTGAAGGTTGTGATTTATTACTGAAAAGTGGCGTTCGTGATCATAAGTCCAAATGTAAATCTGAAAAATTACCAGGACAACATGGTGATAAGAAGCCACGTTTAAGTGGTTATGGAATTCAGCTTAGAGAAAAGCAAAAAATTAGAAGACTGTATGGTGTTCTTGAGAAGCAATTCCGTGGTTATTATAAAATGGCCGCGCGCATGAAAGGTGCAACAGGTGAAAATCTGATGAGCCTGCTTGAACGTCGTCTGGATAATGTTGTTTATCGTATGGGTTTTGCGACCACACGTGCTGAAGCAAGACAATTAGTTACGCATAAAGCGATATTAGTTAATGATCAAATTGTTAACGTACCGTCTTTTTTAGTTAAGCCTGGAGATGTGATTACTGTTCGCCAAAAAGCAAAAGGTCAAGCACGTATTCAAGCGGCTTTAGCTTTGTCTGAACAACGAGCTCCATGCGATTGGATTACTGTAGATTCTTCTGCGTTTAAAGGAACTTTCTCTACAGCACCAACGTTAACTGACTTATCTTCAGACTACAACGTAAACCTTGTTGTAGAACTTTACTCTAAGTAAGCTCGGAGAAATAGCTGAATGTATACTGAAATCAATGAAATGCTGACACCTAATGTTCTTAAGGTTCAGGCTGAATCGCCTTATAAAGCTAAAATAGTTTTAGAGCCTTTGGAGCGTGGCTTTGGTCATACCCTCGGCAATGCTTTGAGACGTATATTACTATCATCTATGCCTGGAAGCGCAATCACTGAGGCTTCAATAGAAGGTGTTCTTCATGAATACAGTACTATTGAAGGTGTTCAGGAAGATGTTGTTGATCTACTGCTTAACCTTAAACTGGTTGCAATTAAATTAACAACAGGTGAAGAGGCTATAGTAACTCTTAATAAGCAAGGCCCCTGCCAAGTTACTGCAGGTGATATTCAACTGACTCATGGCGTTGAAGTTGTTAACCCTGAGCTTGTCATTGCTAATTTGAACGAAAAGGGCAAATTAAACATGACATTGAAAGTTGAAAGAGGAATTGGATTCCATAGTACTGATTCCTTCATTAGACATTTTGATGATGAAGTGGAAAGAAAATCTGTTGGTAAACTTAAAATTGACAATAGTTTCTCACCTGTTAAGAAAGTTGCTTACTATGTTGATAGCGCGCGTGTTGAAAACCGCACCGACTTAGATAAGCTAACTATTGAATTAGAAACTAATGGTACAATTGATGCTGAAGAATCTATTCGTATTTCTGCTAGCATCCTTCAGAGACAACTTCATGCATTCGTTGATATGAAGTTTGAAGAGTCTCGCTCTGACAATAAAGAACGCAATGATTTTGATCCGATTCTATTACGTTCTGTAGATGATTTAGAGTTAACTGTTCGTTCTGCTAACTGTTTAAAAGCAGAAAATATTCATTATATTGGCGATTTAGTACAACGTACTGAAAATGAATTATTAAAGACTCCTAATCTAGGTAAGAAATCTTTAACTGAAATTAAGGACGTTTTAGCTTCACGTTCATTATCGCTGGGTATGAAACTTGAGAATTGGCCGCCAGCAAGTCTTGGCGAGTAATGTTTAGGAGTTTTTGTTATGCGTCATCGTAATTCTGGCCGTAATTTTGGCCGTACAAGTAGTCATCGTAAGGCGATGTTCTCAAATATGTGTAATTCTTTAATTGAGCATGAGATTATTAAAACAACTCTGCCTAAAGCTAAAGATTTACGACGTTATATTGAGCCTTTAATTACTGTAAGTAAAGTTGACTCAGTAGCTACCCGTCGTCACGCTTTTGATATTTTGAGATCAAAATCTGCGGTTGGTAAATTATTCACTGACTTAGGTCCTCGTTTTGAAAAGCGTCCTGGTGGTTATGTTCGCATTATCAAATGTGGATTTAGAGATGGTGATAACGCACCTATGGCAATTGTTGAGCTGTTAGACAGACCAGTTGCTGATGCTGAGTAATTATTGAAATGTCATTTATTGATGTTTTATAAAAGCCCGCTTTAAGCGGGTTTTTTATTTGGTTAGCCCAAAGCAATAATATTGTATGAGTGTTGCGCCTTACAATAAATGTAGGCAGGACTGCTAAGCCTAGCATCTGCACGGCGCGAGCTATATTTGCTGAGCTTAGAGGCGGCCTATGTATAAGTTTAGAGTAGTTGTTTGCATTAGCATCAATAGCTAAATGCACTGTTTAAAGGAAACCTGGTTGCAAACAACCAGGTTACAGCATTTTAGAAAGGGACATCATCATCAAACTGGTCAAAGGCATCATGCGGCACTTGATTTGACTGGGGAGCTGCCTGGCGGTTAGTACTTGCCTGTGGCGCTGGTGCATATTGTTGTGTTTGCGGCATATCCTCATAACCACCGGCACTGCCCCCTTTGCTATCCAGCATTTGGATGTCATTGGCAATGATTTCGGTGGTATAGCGATCTTGGCCTTGTTGATCTTGCCATTTTCTCGTTCTTAAACTGCCTTCAATGTAAAGCTTGGAGCCTTTACGAACATATTCACCAGCGATTTCGCCAAGACGATTAAAGCAAACGACACGGTGCCATTCGGTACGATCTTGCTTTTCACCGGTATTTTTATCTTTCCATGTTTCACTGGTTGCAATTGAAAGAGTAGTTACTGCATTACCATTAGGTAGGTAACGAACATCCGGGTCAACACCAACGTTGCCAATCAAGATGACCTTATTTATCCCGCGAGCCATTTGTTATCTCCTGTATGCGAAAGTTAGGCAGAGAGTATACCTTAATTTATATCACTAGTGCATAGTGAATTGCTAATCAAATAGCGTCTGTTCTGAATGGATAACCTGCTCATATAAACGCAGAAGTTGCCTTTGCGTTACTCGTGGAGTTGAGAGCGGTGGGAGGTCATGTAAGTCAAAAAAATCGATCGCTGAAATTTCTATATTTTCTGTGGCCTCTCCTGAGATTAAATTACAATGGAAAAAGCACTTATATGTATGTGGCCAGTGATGGGGATGATCATGTTTTTGTTCATCCCACAGGGCTAATAAGCTTACCGTAGCTACGTCAAAGCCGGTTTCCTCTTTCGTTTCTCTAATTACCGCTTCAGAGGGGGACTCATTAATATCAGTCCAGCCCCCTGGCAAGGTCCATAAACCATCGGATCGCTCTTTTACCAGTAAGATTTTATTTTCCTTGAGAACAAATGCGCGGATCTCAAGCTTGGGCGTTGCATAGCCATGTTCTAAAGAGAATCGTAACTTAATGTCCTCATGTTGATGTTCGGTGTATTCTACGGTCAATTCCGCAGCAATTTCACGCAGCCTTGAATAACGCTCTTTATCAAATTCATTATGGCAGTAGGCAAGGCCATTTTGGGCAATGGCCTGAATTTCGCTGAGCAATTTGAGCCAATTAGTTGGATTGTTGGACATAAGTTAATTCTCTTAATATTAAGTAAGCACGAAGCAGATAAGTATTGACTCTCACGTTACGTGATGCAATAGAATTACATCAAGGAGAGGTGTATGAAATATTACCAAATTAAAGAAATCAGTCAAATGACTTCACTAACGATTAGGTCTTTACAGTATTACGATGATATCGGCTTATTGAAACCAGAAAAGCGCTCAATTTCAGGTTATAGATTGTACTCGGAACACGATTTGCTACGCTTACAGCAAATTACCACCCTGAAATTCTTGGGCTTCTCTTTATCAAAGATTAAAAAAATTATAGAAAGTGCAAATTTTGATGTGGTACTCTCCATGCAAATGCAAGCGCGTGAATTGGAAGCTAAAGCAACACGCATTAATGAGGCTGCCTCCCTATTAAAATATATTGCTAGTCAAATGGAAATAAGCCAGCCGGTTAATTGGAAAAGCACGGCAAAAATAATAGAAATTTTGGAGCGAAATACGATGAATGATCAAATATTAAAAAAGTATCAGTCTGGGGCTGATGCTTCTGAATTAGGTAAAAAATCGGATTATGATTCAACGTATAACCCTGATCGCCTATTTCCCATTCCTCGAGCGGGAAAACGACAAGAGATAGGCGTTGATCCGCAAAACCTTCCTTTTTATGGTTTTGATTATTGGAATCATTATGAAGTGTCCTGGTTGAATGCCAAAGGCAAGCCTATGGTTGCGCTTGCAGAAATTGTTTATGACTGCAACTCGCCCAAACTTATCGAATCTAAGTCATTAAAACTTTATTTTAACTCATTTAATAACAGTAAATTTGAAACTATTGATGCTTTGGAAAAAATCATTAAAAAGGATTTGCAGGAGCGTATTGAGGCAGAGGTTTTTGTTGCTATCCACCCCATAGAGCCGTCTACTCGAATCCATATGCAACAAGTGTTTACGGGTGAATCCATTGATGCGCTGGATATTGAATGTTCTGTTTACCTTGTTGAACCTTCTTTTCTTGCGGTAGGTGATGAGGAAGTTGAAGAGACATTGTGCTCTGACCTTTTAAAATCCAACTGCTTAGTCACTAATCAGCCGGATTGGGGAAGCATACAAATTGCTTATAAAGGGAAAAAGATTAACCGAGAAGGCTTATTAAAGTATCTGGTTTCATTCCGCAATCATAATGAATTTCATGAGCAATGTATTGAACGTATCTTTGTCGATATTATGAAGCACTGTAAACCGGAATCCCTAATCGTTTATGGGCGATATACTCGTCGTGGCGGACTTGATATTAATCCCTATCGCTCTACCGAAAAAACAACATTTATGGGTAAAAATATACGCCTGATTCGCCAGTAAGCTGTTGCACCCTTAGAGCATTCCCGTGATGCTAGTTAATTTTACATTAAGGTTTGAATGATACATTATGGGTCTAACTTGATCTAGATGGGATATATCAAGGCATGATTTATAATGTTGTCGCCAGAAAAGAATTAACCACATTTGTTAACAAAGTGAGTAACATTATCGCAAGCGCGATTCAAAACGCCAGTGTGGTTCAAGGGGTGGCTAATCAAGCATTAACTTTACTTTATGCATATAAAGAGCCTGGAGTGCGTGAAGACAGTGTACAGGCTCGCTTTGAATATTTAGATGAACTTCTGAGGTCTCTAAAACAATATAATGCCTATCTCACCGAGGGCAAAAGTTGGTGGCAAAAATTTATGGGTTTCTTTGGTTTTCTCCCACCTATAGAAAAAGAAGTGCTGCGTGTAATAAGGCATGTTAAAGAGGCGCATGCGCAGGCTTTAGTTGAGTATGACAATGTTCATTATCCGAATTGGGTGTTTCGTATTGCTCGGTTCTTTGGTTTACAGAGTGTAAAGCAATTTTTAGCAGATAAATATGAGGACTATCCAACGAAATCTAAATTAACTTATCTTTCTCATCACTTAATGGGCAAAACGGATTTAAACCATCACGTTGTCTTACAAGGTAAAGTATCCTCTTCTGCTTATCATGATTTTGCTAATGATTTAGAAGAATTTGAGCAAGAGAGCAGCTCTCTTGATGAGCAAACTCGAGCTTTATTAGGAAGCATAAAAGATAAAGTAAGACAAAGCTCGGAGTTAGCGAATGAGATGGATAAAGCATGCATGATTAGTCATCTCAATATTAGCTCATCTCGCGAAGTTGAGGAATTGATTTTAGATGTGTCTTATCAAATACAAAAAGCAATGATGCATTTGTCAGTGGGGTCGTCTTTAATTATTCCCTGTGGTTTTAAAAGTACTAAGGGCGGGCATGCTACCGTTGTTGAGTGTTGCTGTGTCGCTGAGGACCGGTTTGTCTTTAAAGTAATTAATACTGGTGCTGGAGAGACTGACATTGAGAGTTGGAAAACCCTTTTCGTTACTACCATTAGTGGTAGTATGAAGCGGCCCATTAAAGTGACGGATCCGATGTCGATGACAGAAATTACCGACAGGAAACTTATTGAGAAAATGGTTAAACCAACGATTGTTTCGTCTGCGGATTCCGCACGAGCAATGAACGAAGAGTTCCTGACACTATATCACGAAGGCAAATTACACGATGATAAGCAAAGCCTAACCCTACAGACCAATGGCACTTGCTCCCATTCATCCTTACTTGAATGGTTTAAAACACAAGTACCAAGCCCCATATTTGCATTATTTCAACACACTACTATTGCAAGAGCACACCAGCGGCTTAAGGGCTTGAATGACCAGGATCAGTGGTTTGGTTTTTCTGCTGAGGTGAGTAACGCATTAGTTGCGTTACATGACGCCGCAGATAAAACTGCAGGAGAGGCAAGAGATAACTTAGTTGTTGTGAAGAGGCAAATGCAAAAAGAAAGGGCAGAATTATATTCTGAGTTGGATGTTTTCTTAAAAAATAAGAAAGGGAAAGAGAATAAAGCGGTAAAAAGAGAAGCAAATTCTATTAGAGACTTTAATGCTTATTGGCATAAAAAGTGCAACTCCACAAAGCTCCAGACAGCTCAAACTGATAGAATTGTTGCTGCAGAGCCCTTAGCTCCATTAGCATCAACGATAAAAATATCTCGCTCAGGTGTTTCGGGATTGTTCTTAGGTAAGGCATCCATGCCTGAAAGGACGGAGGCTAGAACACGAAAAGCAATAATTGCTAAACAAGTTGCAGGACATGATGGATTTATTGCGGCGACTAACTTGCCTTAGCAGAGCAACAAACAGTTAGAAAAATATCTTAATTTAGGGCAGGGAAGCGGCTTAATTAGAGTATGTATTGTTTTTTTGCCCATAATTTATATACAATGTTTGCTTTTGGGAAACCAAGTCCATGTCTTTTACCTCTAAGCAAGTTAAGCTTCTTTACCAATTAGAGTTTTCGCAGGAAGAGATAAATACTCAATTAGCGCAGTTAAGTGAGGAGGAGCTATCTGCTGCAATCAAACGGCAAAGAAGGATAGTCTCTGCTAAATATCATCCGGATAGGACCAATGGCGATCCTCTATTAACTAAGAAGTTTTTACAAGTTACAGATGCGGCTGAGGAGCTTCTCAATTCGCAGGGGCTAACACCTAGTCTTTTAGAAGCAATAACCCCATTTGATTATCAAATCCCGCTAGATTGCATTGATCATAGAATAAAAGAGCAGATAGATGATTATTTTGAGGAAATGACTAATTATTTTAGCTCGCTGCCTTCGAAAAATGAACAACAGCAATTCATTGATGAAAATAAAACCTTCTTGCAATTTGCGCTTTGGTTGCATCAACATAGTACTGAAATTCGTAAGATTCGAGATGAGGCTTTTTATAAAACAGTACAGGCCCCATCCTTATTCAACACCATTAAACAAGAGATGAATAAACTAATCATTCAGTTTTTTGGCGAGGAAGACCTGAATGATATTATTTACCGCGAAGCAATCGCTTTGGGAAATTTAAACTTTATTTTGGCGAGTCGTAAACTGTTCTCTCCGATTAAATGGCTTGGATTCGTTGTGTGTGCAACTTATGATGCCCTGACAACAGGGCTGACATATGGGCTGCAAAGTATGATTAAAGATATGAGTAAGGATTTAGCCGCTCTATCTGATGATGGATATCGTGCTGTTCCTTTTTTGGCAAAGATGTTTGCATTAATTGCCTTATTTGCTACTCCTATCGTGCTGCTTCCACAACTAGTAATATTTATGCTTGTTTTGCCCTTATTGACAAGAAGCCTTTTTTATTTAGCTAATCCCGTAAACCAAATTATTAGGCCACTTTCAGAGTATTTTAAAATAGCACCTATTTGGGTGGGACTGGCTACGGCAGGCATGGGCGTAGCAGCTTTAGGGGGAACCCTATTATTATCTAGTTCAATGATAGAGGTATTGTTGGTTCTTGCCTCTGTTACCAGTATTTTAAGTTTATTTGCTAGCGCGATGGTTCTTAAAAAGTTATATGAATACACTCCAGAAGTAGCTTTGACTTTAGGAGGACTAGCGGTGAGCCTAACGCTATTGCAGCTTTTTATTCCCGTGGAGGCACAACCTGTTATTGATACCCTTACCGGTGCTATAATCAATCTACTGTCCGAATTAAGTGTCTTGGGTATTAACGTCCTGGGTTATCAGCACTTATCAAATATAAAAGAAAACCTAAGCGCTATTTATATGAGCTTACCTTTACCAGCGGAGGAAGCTCCAGAGGTTGTAAAGCAGGTCGTGGGCGAGGTTAGCCAAAAGAATTATTGGTCTTATACTTTGTTTAACTCTCCTCTACAGCGGAATGTCCCCACGGCCCAGGAAAAGATATCTCGGCATTCAATGGGGCTATTTGGGCGGAGTATAAAACAGTTGGAGTATCCTGAAACCGCAGAGGTTCTAGACCCTTGTATGACCTGCAATTAAGGCATTAAAGCGCCTCAAAACGATACGTTGATTGATGCGCTTTTATTTCTTTACGGCTTAAGTTGTTCGTATTGCTAAAAAAGCGCAGAAAATCATCAAAATTACTTTTTGCAGTACCGCCAAATGGCAGCGTATCATCGGTTCCGGATACTAAGGGAGACTCAACTCCAGGATAAATAGAGCTTACGGGATGGGGTTTGCCTTCATAATGCCAGTTAAGTTTCATATGGCAGGTGGGGCAAACTTCTATAGGGACATTGAGGGCACGAATGCGCATCTTTTGCTGTTCTGTAAGATAAATACAATGCCCCAGACGGACTCTCCCATGCAGTGCATCGCTTGATACTGATTGTTGTTTTACCCATTCTTCTAGCGCGTCCAGAACCATATTGGTATCCTGCCGTTCCAAATCCGTATCGGATTCGCCCATATGTATTGCAATATTCACACCTTTATTAAGCGCCAATAAAACTACATTTTTTAAATCTTGCCCGGTTAAACTGCGTTTGCCTAATGGGTTACCCGATATATCGAGGCCGGCAAGTACGTGTTTTGAGCTGGAGAGAATTTGTTGTATTAAAAATTCTGCATCGCTTAATGTATGAATTGTTCTATCCAAGCTTAATAAGCCTACGGCTTTTTTCGTAGGACTTCGGTTTGCTTGCACTAGTCCGCTTTCAAACGCATTAATATAGTCTGTAACTGAATGATTATCCATGCTCTTAGGAGTGGTGCGTATTTCTAAATATTTAGCCGCAGAGCTTTGAACTACATCAATAGTACCCTCAGTAATGTCATCAAGAGTTTGGATGATTTTATGGATTAAGTTAAATTGTTTCCAGACCAGGCCGATTAGCTCTTCTGAATAACCTTCTTCGGGTTGGTTTTGAGTTTGATTTAGATAATCTTTCCGAACCTTGATCAATTCTGCATAAACATGGAAGCGATGATTTTTTTGAGCAATTCGTGCCATAAACTCTAAACTAAAACTACCATTTAAATGGCAATGAAAATCGGCAGTATGGGGCTTAGTACTTGAGATAATATCCTTGGTAAACATAATAATGGCTCTCCTTAACGAGAGGCAGCTCTGAGAATTTGTTCAGCACTGCCTTCTGCATAATGTTCTCTATCTACGCGTAAATAAAGAACCTGTTCTTCTTTTGCAAATGCAACTTCAAGGATGCCTGGAGCACTCAGAAGTTGATTTACCACCTCTTCTTTTTTATCGAACCAGTCACAAGCTAAAATCAAGGTCGCCACATAAACGTTAGGTTTCATGGCATAAGAAATAACAAACCAAAGAGCGGCTACTAATGCATTCACTAGGAAAATACCTGGGCTACCATTCCATTGATAGAGAAGGCCGGCAAGAGCGCCACCAATGAAAATTCCTAAGAATTGGCTGGTCGAATAAATTCCCATGGCCGTACCCTTACTATTAGGCTGAGCCTGTTTGGAGACTAATGAGGGAAGGGCTGCCTCAAGAATATTAAAGGCAACAAAAAAAGCCAGCATGAGCAGGCAAAGGCTTAACCAGTTTTGGTAGGTATAAGCTAAGAATAATTGCGCAACGGTGATGATCATGACGGAGCTTAGAAAAATACCTTTCATGAGTTTTTTCTTTTCAGCAATAATGATAAAGGGGATCATTAATAAGAAGGAGCCAAGCATTAGTGGTAAATAAAAATGCCATTGCTGGGCTAAGTGGCCTTGCTCTACCTGCTTTCTTAAGATAAATGGAATGGCAAAAAAAGTTGAAGTAAGAATGAAATGCTGACAGAAAATCCCCACATCAAGACGCAATAGGTGCTTATTACGGATTACTTTTTTAAATAAGGCTGGATTTGCTTCACTGTCACTATGAAAGCGTTCTTTGGTCGGTTGAGGAATGACCCCATGCAGTAAAAGTAAGCCCAATAAGGCTAATGCCGCAGTCAGATAAAAAATACCCGCTAAACCATAACGATGCGACAGGGCTGGACTGATTATCATGGCCAAACTAAAGGACGTACCAATGGTCATACCAATCACTGCCATAGCCTTTGTACGTTGTCCGTCCGGTGTTAGATCTGCAAGCAAGGCAATTAAAACGCTGCCTATAGCCCCAGTCCCTTGTATTGCTCTCGCAAGAATCATGCCATAAATGGAATCGGTTAATGCGCCCAATATGCTGCCGCATGCAAATAAAATTAAACCAAAGGTAATGATTGGTTTGCGCCCAATTTTGTCAGAAAAAAAACCAAAAGGCATCTGCAAAAGACCTTGTC
Source organism: Legionella saoudiensis (assembly GCF_001465875.1). GTDB lineage: Bacteria > Pseudomonadota > Gammaproteobacteria > Legionellales > Legionellaceae > Legionella > Legionella saoudiensis. Next base: position 43,294 of record NZ_LN901320.1, read on the forward strand.
CCAAACCATAGATTCCCAACGCAAGGCCAATTAGAGCCGGAGTTGCTCCCTGTAAATTTTCAGCATAAATACTAAATACGGGAATCAGTAAAAATAAACCGAGCATACGAAATGAAAAAATAGCAGCGATAGGAAATACAGTTTTAGACCAGGGGTATTTCATTAAATTATTAGGATTGGCATATGGTGTGGGGATAGTACAAAGTTAGGCATCCAGAAACAAGATCTTTAAAAATTTAATACTGGAAAGATTGCATTCCTGATGAATAAAAATGACAATGCACTATTTTAGCACGAGGGTTGTTCCATGAGTTTAAATTTTGCAGGAAAAGTTGGGTTAATTACTGGTGGCGCGCGAGGTATCGGTAAGGCCACTGCATTAAAGTTAGCTCAAGCTGGATGCGATATTGCCATTGTTTACTACAACAGCTCAGATGAAGCGCAGGCTCTAGTTCAAGAAATTCAGGCAATGGGGCGAAAAGCGGTTGCCTTACAGGCGAATGTGGCAGACCATCAATCAGTTAAAGAAATGTTTGCACAATTTCGTGAACATTTTAATCATCTAAATTTTTTAGTGAGCAATGCGGCAAGTGGGGTTTTAAAACCAGCACTGAAAATGTCAACCAAACATTGGCGCTGGTGTTTGGAAACGAATGCCTTAGCATTAAATCATCTCGCCTCCGAAGGACGCACCTTAATGCAACGTGGTGGTCGTGTTATTGCTTTATCCAGTTTGGGAGCACATCGTGCTATTCCTAATTATGCATTTATCGGAGCATCTAAAGCAGCTTTGGAGGCTCTAGTTCGTTCATTAAGCCTTGAGTTAGCTGTTGATGGTGTTACCGTGAATACGGTTTCTGCTGGGGTAGTTGATACGGATGCATTAAAGCATTTTCCCAATAGAGAGCAATTATTAGATGAGTATCAAGCTCATGCTCTAAGTGATCGCCCATTAACCCCTCAAGATGTCGCCAATGCGGTTTATTTACTGTGCTTACCTGAAGCAGACATGATTAATGGACACACTCTGTTTGTGGATGCGGGTTATAGCCAGGTAGGTTAGTTTTATGTAGGTTGGGCCCATGGCCCAACATGGAACCCTATCGAGGCTCAAGGCTTTGGGCCACGGGCCAATCTACGCTCCTTTCTCATAATGCACCATAACAATATTGCTTTATCATTGTCCGTTTTTAACCAAATTATGTTAATTTTATGTCTTTAAAAAAATCTATGATATACTTTGCGGCTTTGTGAACCAGCCTGAATCTCTGAGGAAAAAATAATGAATGTAGCTGATGTTTATCCTAAGGTTAGAGAAATCGTTGCCGATGTACTTGTAATTGATGAAGACGAAGTGTCCCAAAACAGTCGCTTAATTGCGGACTTAGGCGCTGAATCCATTGATTTTCTTGATTTAGTTTTCCAATTGGAGAAAGAATTCAAAATTAAAATTCCACGTGGTCAATTAGAAAAAAATGCACGTGGTGATTTAGCTGAAGATGAATTTGAAAAGGGTGGCGTGTTAACGGCCCAAGGTTTGACTGCATTACAAAATTATTTGAGTGAAGTCCCAGCCGATCAATTTAAGTCAAACATGAAAGTTAACGAGATCCCAACTTTATTTACTGTGGAAACTTTTTGTAAATTAGTTGTTTCTGCAATGAATGAACAACAAGTTACTGCGTGAGCATAGATGAGATTTTTGTTTGTTGATCGCATTGTACATTCTTCTCCCGGAGAATTAATCCGGGGGATTAAGCACATAACGAGTGATGATACCTTTCTGACGACTGACGAACAGGGTCGCCCCTGTTTTATTCCTTCTTTAATCGGTGAAACCTTAGGGCAATTGGCTGCATGGAATGTGATGCACCACAATGGCTTTTCACAGCGTCCAGTCGCAGGTATTGTGGCGAGTGCCCAGTTACATAGACCAGCTTATGTTGGTGAGACTTTATTACTCGAATCGTTTATTGACGTAGTGGATGATCGCGCAGTGCAATACCATAGCATTGCCCGAGTAGGGTCAGAATTAATTTTTAGCGTTGAAGGCGCCTTAGGTCCCTTATTGCCCATGACTGATTTTATTAGTCTGGAAGAGGTGAAACAGCAATACGCCGAAATTGATAATCCTGGCGATTGGGATGTACTTAGTGCCGAAAGTATGCCGTTACTGGATGAGCAACAACTTACACCTAAGGACAGCCTCCGTACGGTTTCGATGACTTTTGACCGTATAAGCTCCAGTGAGCCTGGAATTAGTTTGACTGCCGTTAAGCGTATCACCCGTGCAGCGCCTTATCTCCCGGACCATTTTCCCAAGAATCCTGTTTTACCCATGACGGTTTTATTGGAATGTAAGCTAAATCTAGCTCGTGAATTTGTTGCACGTGCAGCCTTTGCAGAAACTTATTGCGTGAGTGAATTGCGCAAGATAAAAATGAATGAATTTGTCCATCCTGGAGATGTGATTGAGTGTTATGTAACCGTTAAACGACACACGGAAAATGAATTAATCTTGGCTTTTCGCAGTGAAGTTGCTGGAAAGCGTGTTTGTGTTGTGGATGTGGTGCTTATTCCTCGAGGTAAATAATGTGAAAAAAAGACGAGTTGCAATTACCGGCTTAGGAGCTGTTTCTCCTATAGGCCTTGATGTTCAGTCCACTTGGTCTAATTTATTAGCCGGACAATCAGGCATCGCAGAAATTAAACAATTTGATGCGAGTGCCTTTCCTACCTATATTGCTGCGGAAGTAAAGAACTTTAAGCCCAATCCGGCATTGACTAATAAGCATTCTCGTTTTGCAATGTCATTTACTCAATATGCTTTAGAAGCCGCAAGGCAGGCATTTGAGGATGCTGATATTTTACCTACTGAGCAAACGGCATCACAATGGGGTGTGGTTACTGGTAGTGGGATGATGACCTCTGAGTTTGATTATTTGCATCGATTCCAGAAAACTTGCGCTCAAGATGGCGAAGTTAATTGGAGTCAATTACAAGAAAAGTCACGCGAGTTTTATCAGCTGGCTGATTTTGGCAAAACCACAACAAACTCAGGTTTATCCTTATTAATTCAACAGTTTGGCATCCGCGGTTATGCTTCTTCCGTGCATACTGCTTGTGCTTCAGGCGGCCAGGCTTTAGGGCTTGCCATGCAAGTGATTCGTCGTGGCGAAGCTGATTTTATGCTGGCTGGTGGTTTTGATTCCATGATAAACCCCATTGGTCTTTCCAGCTTCTGTTTATTAGGTGCATTATCTACTTATAATGAAACTCCAGAAACGGCCAGCCGTCCTTTTGACGGCACTCGAAACGGCTTTGTTTTAGGTGAGGGTGCTGCCTTTTTGATCCTTGAAGATTGGGATAAAGCAAAGGCACGCGGCGCGCGTATTTATGCCGAGCTCGCGGGCGAAGGAAACTCGCTCAGTTCGTATCGTATTACTGATTCTCATCCAAATGGGGATGGGGCCATTCAAGCCATACAGCGCGCATTACGCGACGCAGGAGTACAGGCATCAGATGTGGATTACATTAATGCCCATGGTACCTCGACAAAGATGAATGATTTAAGTGAAACCAATGCCATTAAAGCTGTTTTTGGTGAGCGTGCGGCGCATTTGCCTGTAAGTTCAACTAAAGGCCAAACCGGCCATTTAATTGCTGCGGCTGGGGCACTTGAGGCCGTGTTATCGGTTAAAGCCATTGAGCAAGGCCAAATTCCCAAAACCGCGAACTTAACAACCCCAGATCCTGAATGTGATTTAGACTATGTTGTTGATGGCCCACGTGAAAAGTCTTTAGGTGTGGTTTTATCTGATTCTTTTGGTTTTGGTGGCTCGAATAGCTGCTTGTTATTTAAGCATCCTGAATTTGAAGGAGCAGGACGATGAGTCAAAGCAACAGAGTATTTATTACTGGCCGCAGTGCCTTAACCGCCTCAGGGAACACTGCAGACGCAACCTGGGATGCTATTTCTACGGGAAAAAGTGGAATTGAAGAAATTCGCGATTGGGATTTATCGCAATGGCCTGCACGTTTGGGCGGCGAACTTAAAGATTTCCAGCCGGCAAAAATGCTGCCAGATAGAAAATTAATTAAAGTCATTTCACGCCAGGATGTAATTGGTATTAACGCGGCGGTTCAGGCGGTAGAGCACAGCCAAATGATCACGTATCGAGATGGTTTAGATGATACTGATGCCTTTAATGAACAAACTGCGATTTTTGTTGGCTCGCCTGGAAATAAGTATTTCCAACAATATGATTTTTTACCCTTGCTGGCTAAATCACAAGCGCAGATGCAACCTTTTGCACAGCAATTATTTGATGAAGTACATCCAATGTGGTTATTGCGGATTCTTCCTAATAATGTTTTAGCCTATACCGGTATTACTTATGGATTTAAAGGTCCTAACCATAATTTCACGAACCATGCCGTAGGGGGAACCCAAGCGCTAATCGAGGCCTATCATGCCATCGTGAGTGGGCAGGTTGATCGCGCTGTAGTTGTTGCCTATGATGTGGCTACTGAGCCGCAGTCGCTATATTATTATGACCAATTGGGGGTATTAAGCCATCGCCACTTAAAACCATTTGATGCACAGCATGATGGGACTATCATGGCTGAGGGAGCTGCGGCAATAGTCTTAGAAAGCGAGGCGAGCGTTCAGGCGCGTTCAGCACGCTGTTATGGCGAAGTGATGGGCGGTTTTTCTACCACCGAGGCTTCGGGCTTATTTTCTATTGAGAATGATGGCCAGCAATTAGCGGCACTAATGCAACGTACCTTGGGTTCGACGGCAATCCGTCCACAAGATATTGGCTTTATTGTGGCACATGGAAATGGTAATGTGAAATCGGATGACAGTGAGGCTCAGGCAATAAATGGTATTTTTGCCGAACAACAAACGCCAGTCACCTCATTTAAATGGTCTATGGGCCATACTATTTGTGCTTCAGGGTTGATTGATGCAGTCATGGCAACTTATGCTTTGGAAAATCAATATGTTCCTGGGATTGCTAATTTGCAACAGCCCGCAAATAGCTGCGAGGGATTATCTGTTAGTGCGGCACATCGCTCTTTAGAGAACGCGAATTATGCCTTAGTAATTAATCGCGGATTTGCCAGTATGAACACGTGTTTAGTGATTAAAGCCTGTGAATGAGTTAGAACAACAAATTAGTGCATTACCTACTAGTTTTTGGGGGCGAGCAATTTTTAAGTTTGCCCCTTATAAACGTCAGGTTATTATGGCAAATATCGATCGTGTTTATGGTGAGCGGTTGAGTCTATCCCTAAAAAATCACTTAGTGAAAGCTTATTATTCCCATCTGCTTAAATCATTTAAAGAAGCCTTGCAGCTACGCTTTATGAGCGAAGAAAAGCTACGCCAGCTCGTTGAAGTCCGTGGGCATGAACACATGTTATCCGTAGTGGCCCAGAAAAAGGGCGTGCTGACGCTCACCGGCCATTTCGGCAACTGGGAGGTAGCTCCAATAGGCGGGGTGCTGAACTTTAAAGAGTTTCAAGGTCAATTTCATTTTATTCGTCGTACCTTATCGATTAAACTTATTGAACGGAGCTTATTTAAGCAATATTATCAGGCTGGCCTAAATGTAATTCCTAAGAAAAATTCTCTTGATAAAGTATGTGCCGCTCTAGAACAAAATCATGCAGTAATTTTTGTTTTAGATCAGCATGCCTCTTTAGCTAACCGAGATGGAATTGCGGTGGAATTTTTTGGAGAGAAGGCAGGAACCTATCGTAGTTTAGCTACGCTATCGCGTTATACTGGAGTCCCCGTTATCCCTGCAGCAGGATATCGCTTGCCTAACGGTAAGCATGTTTTAGAATTTTACGAGCCCATTCCTTGGAAAGATTATGGTTCTACAGCAGAATCGCTTTATCAAAATACTCTTGCTTATAATCAAGCTTTAGAGCGTATCATTTTAGCTCATCCTGAGCAGTGGAATTGGATGCATAAACGTTGGAAACTTAAAAAGCATCAATTAGCAGCCGCGAATAGTCAGCCTGCCTCCTAAACAAAATCCATTTGCAAACTGAACCTCTCCCATTTATGGCAAATAAGTTTAACTATTGCGTTTTTTTTTCAAACAGCTATTCTGAAAAAGGGGTATTTAATGTGAGCTCGGGATAAGAGCTCACATCGCGATAGGGGCCAAAGGGAGAGTTGCATGCCTGGAAAAATAGACTTGTTTAAAGCAGCTTTAGGGAATGAGGCTTATTTAGCTGAGATTAATAGCAACTCAGGCTCGCAACTTAAATTCATTAATACACTTGAAGAAAATCAATTTACACCACTAGAACTGATTGAATTAATTAATATAATGCAGGAGCCAAGAGTACGTACCTTACTAATTGTGCGCCTCTTAGGACAAAGTGATTATTTAGCTAACTTAAAAGGTGAATCGGTACTAAACCGCATTGCTTTTAAAGAGTCGCATACAGAACCATCGCGTTTAAACGCCTGGGTTCACCAGCTTGATGTAGCAATACTCACACCAGAGCTAATTAATAAATTGGATCCCGAGGCGGCAGTAACCTTGCTTTGCTCTGTCCCCCATTTTCATCAATTAAGTACCGTCCAGGTGCAAGCTTTATTGTATAAGCATTTGCATCGTGAATTATTTTTTTATTGGGTAAGACATTACGCTGCTCTACCCAACGCGCATTATGTGTTAGCCCATTTAATGAAGCTTATCTATTCAGAAATTATCAATGCCATAAAAGACCTGGAACTGAGCAAACAAGAGCTGCTTACATCTACAATCATTGAACACTTGCAGTTGTTTCATCCTTTGCCTAAGAAGTTATTCCTGTTATTAAATCAGGAATCGCATTTAATTTTAGCGATGAGATTGTATTTGAATGGACATTATTATGAAGCATATACTTCATTTATTAAACAATTGACGAGTAGCTTGCTGCACGCCAATCATGTTTTTTCCTCAGAAGCAATTGAGCTATTATTGGCCTTAGAAAATGTCTCTGAGCTGAAAGACACTCAAGTTAGTACTCGTGCACTCACCAGTAACTATTTTTGCGCTTATTTAAAAACGAATGCTTTAGCAGGTAGTACGTACCCTTTATATCATAATGGACGCCTTAATACGCAAAAAATAGCCCAAGATGTGGTTCTGAATAATGACGCGAATCCCTATCCATTATCAGAAACGGAAACTACACTTCATGATTTTTTAGCCCAATATCAGTCCATTAATTTTTTCGAGTACTTTACCATTCATTATCAGGGTGATATAAAACCTTTTGCGCGGGCAGTTAACGAGTACCTTTACCACTTTATCATTACTGGAGATGGGGTTAAAAGTGGGCAAATAATACAGCGCTTGTTGTTTTTATTACATAACCCTCAATTAGATCCTAGTCTTAAAAACTCTATATTTTCAGCAGTACTGCAACAGCCAATTCCTTATAATGAGCGTATTATGCAGAAACTGTTTCAATATAATGCAATCGCAACGATACGGCATTTCGGTTTTAAGGGTGGTAAAAGCAACTACCAAATTGTTGCTAATCTTTGTTTATGGGCTTTAAATGAGGCAACCATAGCTGACGAACAGGCTTGCAAGGCCGTGCGACAAGCTCTGGCTGAAGCTGAGTTTGAACTTAAACTGTGTGATGAAGAGGGGCTATTTTCTGGTTTAGTAAAATACCTTAAACGATGTTGGTTTTATGGTTGGAGCGGATTTTTCATACCCAAAAATCCAGTATATGTAAGCCCAGGAGCAATAATGTCCGATGCGGCTAGTAGGGAGTATCACGCAGTTCCCGAAGAACCTGTACTGCCAATGGAAAAAGATATCCAGGCCCTCTTAAAGGAAATGGAACCTCCCGGAGTATTAACGCAGGATCTATTTGAAGCATTGGCAAGGGCGCTAAAACATTATGCATTTTCCGGTTCACCCCAAGATGAATTTGAGACTCGAATGAGAGTGCAAGCTTTATTCAATTATGTAGTGCATCATAATGAAAACCAGCTCAGGCTGTATGCATGGTTAAAGTGCAATCAAGGTCCTTTTATGGAAAATCATTTTCGGTTATTAGCTTTATCACTCCAATTGCGTCCCTTAAGCGAAACCGAGATACTAATAAAACAAATAAATGATGGGCCGGCAAAATTAATGCGTGCCGCGGCAGAGTTTAATAGTCCTTTGCCTCAATTAAATGATGAGTTACTGCCTTTAACCAATGCGGCAGCAGATGTGAGTCACGTGGTGACGGCAACCAAAGAGACTCTTTTGGCTTATTCAGAACAGGTGTATAAAACCGCCCAATCAGGCTGGGGCTGGATGGTAAAAAACTTTAATGATGGTTTTTTTGCCAAGCCAGAGGCCAGACATGAAGGCAACCAAGTCGCATCTCCACAATCAACATCGACAGTCCAGCTTTAATTAAGAGGAATATACGTCATACCTAAGTTGAGGGGAATTACCTGCATGCCGTTAGCAGGATAAAATTTCCCCTTCATAAACAAAAACGGCAGGCCCTATGAGGGTAATTGGTTTATCAAAGGCAGGCCAATCAATCAGCAAATCCCCACCGGGCAAAGAAACAGTTATTTGTGGTTCCAGTTGGTGATATAGGCGACCAATAGCTGCGGCGGCCACTGCCCCGCTACCGCAGGCGAGAGTCTCGCCACAACCGCGCTCATAAACCCTTAATTTAATTTGTTTTGAATTAATTATTTGCATAAAGCCAACATTGGTTTGCTCGGGAAAACGTGGGTGATGGCTAATTTGCTGACCCAGAGTATGCACCGGGGCCATTTCTGTATCATAAACTAATAAAACGGCATGTGGATTACCAACGCTAACAGCATGAATAATTGCCGTTTCATCGTCTTCTAATTTTAGGGTATATGCTTCTGCTTGGTGTTCAGCGATAAAGGGGATATCTTTAGGGGCTAAACACGGGACACCCATCTCAACTCGAATGCTATTATCCACATTAATATGCAGCTGCATTTGTGTAGTTGAGGTGGCAACCGATAGGCTATTTTTTTGCGTTAAGCCATAATGTTTTGCAAACGCAGCAAGGCATCGCGCCCCATTACCACATTGCCCCACTTCGTGACCATCGGCATTAAAAATTCGGTATTTAAAATCAATATCAGGATGATCGCTTGGTTCAATAAGTAATAGCTGATCAAAGCCAATACCTGTATTTCGTTGAGCCAGCATGCTTATGTGCGCAGGGCTAAGGTTAATCTTTTGATTAATGCCATCGATGACCATGAAATCATTGCCTAATCCATGCATTTTAGTAAATTTTATAGCCATAACATTTTATTTTGAATCGGTAGTTTTGGTGTTTTGTGTCTCAGGTTGTGGTAAATAAAGGGGACCTTTTTGGCCACAGCCAGAAAGAGTTAATATTGCCAAGAAGGCAATTAAGAGTAAACTTATTTTTTTCATTAAAGCGCCTGTACAACTTATTAGTCGGGTTCAGCTCAGAATAAACTAAGTATATTCTGAGCTGGTGCAGCTAGTTGATTTTATTATTTGGCTGCATTAAATGGCATAATAGCATAACGTCTCATGATGTTTTCTGCTTTTAATCCATAAGCACCAACGGCACCAGGAACACCAACAGTAGTTAATGAACCGTTACCTGCATCAAATACTGGCACAGCAGCAGCAGTATTAATTCCCCACGCAGTAGCAGTAGCAGCTGCAGTAGCTGATGGAGTACCATTTCCATTAACAATCAAAGCCATATTTGCATAAGCTGTTGTTGGCGCATCGAAACTTACTGAGCCTGTTGCAGTGGCTGCAGGAACAGATGTAGTTGTTGCATTATCATATATAATAGTTGACACTGAGCCTACAGTAGCTTTAAGTGGAGTAACTGCAACGCTAGATATTCCAGTACAAGAAGTAGCACTGTGTGTAGCTGCAGAGTTCCATTTAACAGTTACCGTACCGTTGTAAGCAACGCTTGCAGTGGTTGAGCAAGGACCTGAACTATCAGATACTACAACAGAGAAGCTAGACGCAGAAGCTCCAGTATTGCCAGTGGTGCTTACATTACCTAAACTGTTAATAATTACTAATTGACCGCTAGTTGGCGGAGTAGCTGCAGCAAATGCAACTCCAGAAGTTAATAATGCAACAGCAAGAGTAGAGCGTAAAAATGTACGTTTAGTTGCTTCCATAATTTAATACCATCCTTCTTTAACTTTTTTCTTATTATTAATACAAATATCAATCTAAAATAGTAGTCCGTGGAACACACTGCAGCCCACTCGAACTAAAGTCTAGCACTACATTTTTGATTCTGCAGTATTTTTTTTTACTTAAATTTAACTCGGTCCGACTTGACATGACTGGTAAGTGGAAGCCTTGTTATTAAAGAGAGCGGCTTTTCTGATACATAAGCACTTGTCTCAGAAAAGCCTAACGTAGTGGGTTATAGTGTGACGTTTAACGAGCTATCTACGAGTGGGTTAGCTTCTCCCAAGTCCTGTGCGCTTTCCACTGTGTCTGGCTTATCGCCTGCAGGAACAGGTGGACGAACTTTTTTCAACTCATTAACAAATGTATTGCCATGAGTGTTCCAGAAATAAGCAGAGTTACCGGTATATTTAACATAGGCCATAAGGAAAACTAGCCCAGGAATAACCGCCGAGGCTAAAATAGCACTAACAATAACGATATTTCGCACATAGATGAGCCAATCATTATCGCGATGTGTGTCTAGTTCTTTAGTAGCAGTCTCTAATTTATCATAAAAATCAGTCACTCGCATTGAGGGCTCGGGCATGTTAACCGTATCATCAAGGCTCTCTAGTAAAGAGTTAAGATGATCTATCTTTTTGGTTCGGGTCCCTTTTTCGTCCTCGGCTGAACGCTCTAATCGTTGCAAGTACTTTAATGTTAAGGGTCTTAACTGGTTACCAATAAGTAATAAACTGTTTGCTTCGAACTCACTATTTAAGGCAGTTTGCAGATTTTGTTTTTTTTGCTTTTTCTTTTGGATTCGTCTTTCTAAATCCGCATTTTCTTCATTCTTTGTATTTAGCTGATTTTCTACATCGCTTTTTTCTTGAGTTAGTTGTTCATTCGCGTGACGTAGTTGCTCAATTTCATGCTCTAATGCGGTGTGATTTTCTTTTGCGCGGTCGACGATACCATAATTTTCAATTGCATAACGTTCTGCTAATTCGGCAAAAGTCCCTGGAGCGGCAATCGGTGGAAGTTCACCAACATGATGGCCGGAGTAAAATTTTTGTGCTGCTCGCTCTACTAAGGTGAGGGAGTTTTGTCGAAGTTTGAGGATATAGACACCAAAGTCTGCTGTTTTTTCTGGAACTAGGTTACTTAAGGCACTTACATCGTTCATAAAGACTTGCATTTGTTCATGCAATTTTGCAAAAACTTCAAGACTCTCAGCATATTGCTCTACAAAATTTCCCGCAAGTTCTTCGATGATATTAATTTCTTGGGCATGTGCTTCATTGGGGTCAAGTTGTAAGTGATGTTGTTTAACGTTTTCTTTGATTTGTACAATGAGATCTGCTCCGCCATTCATGGTGCTAAGCTGTTCAAAGATGTGCGCAATTTTAAGAGCTGGGGGATGATCTGCCAGTTCTTTGTATGCAGATGAAGCCATGATCTCAGTAACCATATTATCGATTGCCAAATTCGTGCCCTTTGCAGCGAACTGGGCGCTTAGATCGCGGAAAAAGCGTTGTAGCCGTATATCTGTAGACTCATTGATACGGGCATAGCTTTTAGTCAATATCTGATATTGATCTTTTAATGTATCGCCAATTCCAGATAGGGCCAGTTGAGTAAGCTCAGTAACAAATGTTTGCGCAATATCATCTTGTAATGTAGATAATTCTTTAAATTTTTGTAGCAGATTAATAATGGCATCAAAAAGTTGTTGTTTTTCTGCTTGCTTATCAACGGAACTCCAATCAACAGTTAAATAGCGTGTGCTTATTAATTGGATGACATTGCCGAAGTTTTTGCTCACTTCATCGCGAGTCGCTTTCTCTCGTAAATTGGCAGGTTTATTATCCACGAGGATATAACTGCTGCTCAAATCCTCAACCACATCAGCTAAAGGCCTAATATTTTTATCTAAAATAGCACTGACCTCATTTACTAGCGCGGCTAAATTCTCAGGTGGATGATCTAAGCGGAACATGCTGAAAAAATATTCCTTTATCAGCGTTGCGTGCTCATCATTAATAAAACCCGAGTTAATGCGGATTACATCGGTAAGCAGCCCATAGGTATGTACTGTTTTACCGGGCTCACCTTTAACGAGTATCCGGCGTTGTGGAGTAACTCCCATCAGCATATAGCTGGTATTATTAAAAGCCTTATAGGCGGGATCGTTTTTCGCAATTTTATCATAAAGTTCACGATAAATAGCCTGGAAGTTAAGTTTCGCTGCATCAATTTTTTTATTTTGAGGTACGGGCGATTTAACACTAGTAACTTGTTCAGCCTGTTCAACCAATTTGGTCAGTTCGCTCTGGTCATCAATCCCTGAGTCTTTAAGTTGGACATCTTCCAAAAGTTGGACATCTTCCAAGTCGGCAAAAATATCGTAAAGCTCAGGATTTTCTTTCTCTTCAAGCATCACTGCGTATTTCCGGCCTAAAGCTGCATACTTCGCAAAAAGTTCTTGGCTCAGATCATTAAATACAACGCCATGCTGGGTTAAGAAATCCAATAATTTATATATTAATAATTTTTGCACATGAGTTGCCTTAACTGAAGAATCAGTCATGACCACTTTTTGTTGTGAACCATCATTTCCAGCAGAGCCTGTGCCATGATGCCCAGGAAGCGTGTAGCACACAAATTTTTGTTCTGATGTTTCTGGTCTAATCCATGCGGGGGTAAACCCTAAATATGAATGTTCATTTTCGTAATAGAGAATCTGTACGTTTTTGGCAATGGGTGGGATGGTAAAATAGCGATCGTCATACCAGGTAATTGGAAAACAATCTCCGGGAACGGGATCAATACCCAAAAAGTTAATGGAGGTATTGGGTATATTCTTTTTTAATGATTCAAACCAGGTTACTCGCTCTTCTTGAGGAATGACCTGCAGTTGTGCTTTTAAATGCTCAATAATATCTGGTGTGTTATTAGGCGGTGTTTTCGCATTGCGTCGTTCAGTTTGCTGGCGAAGTAATTCGGCAATCACCTCATCCATGGAGTTACAAGTAGCAATCATATTTTGTATTGCTTGTACCTCATGAGTAATTAAGGTGGACTCCACTGCGCCGCGGCTGTGAGCAATGATATTAATTGGCTGTTGGCCGCGAGCTATGGCAAGTAATATTTCAGCTACGCCAAAACCAATTTTTTCACCTACATTGGAGCCGCTAGTCGTTGGTCCATTAACTACAGTAACTTCGTTGGTTTTGTAAGGAATTGGGCCTGGACTAATCTCTGCCTTACCTTCAACCTGAACTTGCATGCTTATCAAACTTAATGATTCTCCTTTGGGATAATCACTAACGGTTTCCCCTTTTTGCAGTACATGATTTTTTTTTGCTTTTTTAGTTATAGGCGATAACTTGGTATCTGTACCTAACATAGTGAGAAGAAACGGCTTCATTCTGGTACCTCTTAAAACACAATAGACTATTGTAACACAGGGCTGTCAATAAAATAAACAATTCCAGACCTCTTTTGCTTCTATTTAAGGCGGTTTGTTTGTTAGTTATTTTTATCAAAAAAGGCTTTCCTATAAATATTGGTTTGGGATAACTTGCACTGTGCGAAGGCATTGGCGATAATTTGCCTTTTTGCATTAAGGGGAACATTTTGAGTGTTTATATGAAAGAGCCCCAAGCTCCAGCACAAGCATGTGTCATTTGGATGCATGGATTGGGCGCTGATGCTTCTGACATGGTCGGTTTGGCTGATCAATTGGTGGCTGGGGATGTGGCGTTACGCCATGTATTTATTAATGCGCCCATGCGCCCAGTGACGCTCAACAACGGCATGGTGATGCCGGCTTGGTATGACATCCTTGGCGTGGAGTTAGTTGACCGGCAAGACAAAGAAGGTATTGAGCAATCCGAGGCATTAATTCGCAACGTGATGGATGAGCAATTGCGGGATGGTTTTGCATTCGAGCAACTATTTTTAGCGGGATTTTCACAAGGTGGCGCAATGGCTTTGCATACTGCCTTACATACCCCTGGCCGTCTGGGGGGCGTTATTGCTTTATCAGCATACTTGCCTTTAGCCGATCATAATCGACCTAAGCTTGATAAACATACGCCGATTTTTATGGGGTCAGGACAATTTGATCCTTTAGTATTACCAAAGTGGGTTGAAATGAGTAAAGATTGGTTGCTAAACAATGGTTACACGTATCTTTCTGATCACAAGTATCCTATGGAGCATTCTGTGTGCATGGATGAAATTAGAGATATAAGCCTTTGGTTATGCCAGCACGCTCCCGGGAGTATTTTATGACCGTAGTAAAAAAATCAAGAATAGTGGGATATACCTGCGAGCAAATGTTTCGTTTAGTAAATGAGGTAGAGCACTATGCTCAGTTTCTCCCTTATTGTGCGGAAAGTGTAGTACATCATCGTGATGAAGATGAAGTGCAAGCAACTTTAGTAATTGGTGCGGCGGGAATGAGCAAGTCATTTACCACTCGTAATCGTTTGCAAATTAATAAAATGATTGAAATTCGTTTGGTTGATGGCCCATTTAGTCACTTAGAGGGATTTTGGCGCTTTGATGAAGTGGATGAGGGCTGCAAAGTTTCTTTTGATTTGGAGTTTGAGTTTGCCGGCCGCATGTTTTCTATGTTACTTGGTCCTGTTTTTGAACAAGTAACTGATAAAATGGTTGATTCTTTTTGTGAGCGTGCAAGGGTAATTTATGGTGAAGGTTGAGCTTGTCTACATCACTCGGGAGCAGCAAACTGTTCATCAGCGGCTTGAGTTGCCGCCAGGAGCAACTGTTGCGGATGCTTTGCATGCTTCTGGAATACATCAATCTCATCCTGAAACCAAGGACATGCCTGTAGGCATTTATGCGAAACAGGTAGCATTAGATACGATGCTTAAAGAGGGTGATCGTGTTGAAATCTATAGACCTTTAACTGTGGACCCTAAAGAGAATAGACGCCAAAAAGCACGGCTAAATAAATAGATATTGCCTGGGCGCAGCGTAATCAAGGGTTCAATGCTAACCATAATGAATGCGCAGCGCTCATGGCTCTCCGATTTCACTGCATTGCCCCAGACTACTTAGACGTTAAATCAAAGCTCAAAATCCAGGGAGTAATTAAGCAAATCTTTATCTATGGGATTAAAGACTGCTGAGCTTTGTGGTTGGAAAAAACTGTTTCTGGATGCAGAAGCTTTAGTTTGACAGTATTGATCGATTTTTTGGGTTAGGGTATCAAGCTCTTGGTGCATTGCTTGAGTAAAAAAAATGATCATGGGCAGTTGATTTTCCGTAAGGGCATTCAGGTTGTACACGCTAAGTGTGTATGCAATAAAACGTCGACCAAAAACTTCAAGTTGCTGTTTTAAGTTTTGTGCCTGTAGAAAACTTAAGCCGTTTTTTTCAATTAACTGGATAAAAAACTCTATTTTTAGAAGATGCTCTTTCCAGTGTTTATCAAGAAGCTCTAATAATTCTTCAAATTTCATATCGCGCTCCTATCCGTTCTATAACCTTGATGCAGCACAGGGTAAACACTTTTTCGCTTGTTAACCTGTCCTTGCATCTAGGCTATGTAATTAAATTAGATTCGCTCAATCCGTTTTAAAGTTCCATTAGAGAAATACAAACTCACTGTAATGATCGTAAGATTGCCATGACCACGACGCCAAGTGTATGCATAATCCCAACGGTCATTGTTAAATGTGGGACTCAATAAACTGGTTCCCATCAATATGGCAACATCATTTTTACTCATGCCAACTTTTAAGCGTTTTAGCTTAGACTCGGGCAAAAGGTTGCCTTGTTGAGCGACTCGACGCGCAAAATCAAAAGAAGTGCATTGAGTTAGAGTTAGGGTACATAAAATACCAAGGAGTAAAGCTATTATTCTCATTTTTTTGCCTACCGTGAAAAATTTCGCCATAATAGCACGTCATTTACTGAAAGACACCTGCAAGGTATGTAGAACTTCGTTCCCTTAAAGAAAATAGTCGAACCAGGAGCACCGATGGATGAAAGTAAGCAATTAAAAAATGCCGGATTAAAAATAACCTTACCACGTTTAAAAGTATTGCAGATTTTAGAACAGTCTAGCAATCATCATTTAAGCGCAGAAGGGGTTTATAAGGCATTGTTAGAAACCGGTGAGGACGTTGGATTGGCGACGGTATATCGGGTGCTCACCCAATTTGAAAGCGCAGGTCTAGTTACTCGCCATAATTTTGAGGGCGGGCATTCAGTTTTTGAATTAAGCCAAGGCGCTCATCATGATCACTTAGTTTGTGTGAAATGTGGTTATGTAGAAGAGTTTGTTGATGAAATTATCGAGCAACGACAAAAAGCGATCGCGGATCGCGCCCATTTTAAAATGACGGATCATGAGTTAAATATTTATGGGATTTGTCATCGCTGTGCGGGCTCATCAGCCTGAGGCGCTAATTTAAAAGAAAATCAAAAGGTCTCTTTATGTTAACTCCCAGCGGGCAATCTGCGAATAAATTAGAAAAAGTGATGCTACTTGCCTTATGGGCAAATACCTTAAAAGAAGAATTAAGACATCAAAATAGAGCTACGTCCAAAAAATTAATTATGGCGGGGCTCGGTAAACCTACCTATCCCATTAATGCAAATACAGTTGCATCTTATTTACGATATTGGAAAAGATTAGAAGACGCAACGCAGAAATGGCATAAAAACCCAGAGGATAATTATGAACATTTGGCGATTGATTATGGCGATCCCAGAGGAGATTATGAGCCTCGGTCTATCATGGCCTCCTATATGTCGTCTTGGTATGAAGCAGAAATAAAGCCAGAACATATTTTATTTACAATTGGTGGTATCGGTGCGCTAAGGACTATTTTTGAAACATTTAATACGCATTATGAAGATATACCTGGTTATCGGATTATTACTCCATTTCCTTATTATAGCGCTTATTCTAATAACCTTCATAAATTACACCCTATCCATGTCATGTCTGAGGCGGGATATAAATTGACCGCATCAGCACTAGAAAAAAGTATTAAAGAAGCATACCAATTAGCGGAGGAAGACCAAGGCTACCCTAAAGCGGTATTAATCTGTAACCCATCCAATCCGCTGGGGAATGTAATTGAAACAAATGAGCTCTATAAGATTGCCGAGGTGTTGAGGAATTATCCTGAATTACACATTATTTTTGATGAAGCCTATATAGAGATGACTTTTGTGCAAACTGAATCGTTCCTTAAAGTTGCACCGGATTTAAAAGAGCGAGTTATTATTCTTCGTTCAGCAACAAAAGCCTTATCTGCTGCAGGCGAGCGAATGGCCATTCTCATTGTTTTTGAGCAAAGGCTTATGAATGAAATCTTAAATAAAAATATCAGTTACTTTATTCATGCCCCACGCTCAGCGCAGATTGCTTATGCGGAAACAATGCGGGATTTTAATAAAGAAGAGCAGAAAAAATTAAGTAAATTTTATAAGAAAAAAGTTGAGTACGTACAAAATAGATTGCAATTAATGGGAGCAGAAATGCCTGATCCCGAATATAAAGTAGAAGCAACATTTTATGTTTTGGGCGACTTTAGCGATTTATTTGGCTTGGAAATGCCTGGAGAGGCACGGCGGGTTTTACAGCATATAGACGTAGTGAAAACAGGGGAGGATTTAGCGTATTATTTATTGTTTAAAGACGCTTTACTTTTAGCCCCGTTAAGTTATTTTGGATTGCCTATGAACTCAGGCATTATGCGTATTACCTGCAGTGGTAATAAGCATGATTTAAAAGAAATGATGGATCGTTTGGAAGATCGGCTTTTTGAAGCAAGAAGTAACATAAAACACCAGCTCCTTGAATCAATTAAGCAAGAGTTGCCCAAAATAAAAGAAATAGATAATCAACTTTATATTATTTGTCATCAAAAGCTGGAATACGTGATTCATGAAGAAGACTCTTGTTTAGTGCTAAAGGATAAAAATAATACATTGAGTAAAATGAGGTCGATTATTGACAACCTTTTGGGATTAATAGAATAATTTTTTTACAAAAATTGGATTCATTATCTATGCTTGTATGAATCTTCTTAGTGAATTTATATATGGATAAGCAACATTATCAGCAAAGCACCAATGACGCAAAAAATGATTCGGGGCTGCCTCAAGATGAGCTGCGAATTTTAATTAATAATCTTCCTGGAGATATCTATTGGAAAGATAGAGATGGAAGATGGCTTGGTCTAAATGCCCATTGCCTGCAAAGTTTAAAACGCATGGGGTTTCTTAAATCAGGCGTAGAAGCGGAGGTCCTTGGTAAGACTGATTTTGACTTATTTGGTCAAGAAACTGCACAAATCTACCGGCAAAATGACCTAAACGTAATGGAACAACGCATTGAACTTTCAATAGAAGAAATAACCGAATTACCTACTGGAGAACAAGTTACTTTACTTTCCACGAAAAAACCTCTGATAAACCATTTAGGTGAGGTGATAGGTATTTTAGGCAATACCATAGATATCACTCATATTAAGCACATTGAAAATGAGTTAAAGCTTGCTAAAGAAAAAGCAGAAGCCGCGAATCAGGCAAAAATCGAATTTTTAGAAAATATGCGCCATGATATTCGTACTCCGCTTTCAGGAATCGTAGGCTTTGCAGAAATACTTAAAAATGAAACTAAAGAAAGTCATACTAAAGAATATGCAGATAATTTAATCGCTTCAAGCCATGCCTTACTGGACTTAATGAATGATGTGCTCGAAGCAATAAGGGTTAGCTCAGGGGAAATTCCCAAATTAAAACAAAAATTTGATCTAAGGGCCTTATTAAGAAATGTCATTGATCTAAATCTTGCCATGTCCAAAGCCAAAAAATTGCAATTGAATTGCGTTGTCGATGAAAATCTACCTCGCTATGTCCTTGGTGATAAAAAAAGAATCCACCGTATTGTTTTAGAGTTGATAGGTAATGCACTTAATTTTACGCATGTTGGGCATGTAACGCTTTCAGCGGATTTAGCAAAAAAACAAGATAATCGTTTAATTATTCGTATTAAAGTTGCCGATACTGGAATTGGTATACCACCAGAAAAACAACAAGATATTTATTTGCAGTTTAAACGCCTTACTTCTTCCTACCAAGGTATTTATAAAGGGGCAGGACTAGGCCTTTATATTGTGCGGCAATTTATTGATGAATTAGAGGGCGAAATTTCTGTAAAAAGCCAACTTGGTGTAGGTACGTCCTTTACCTGTATTCTTCCCCTATGCGAATCGTTACTGGATGATGATACCGGGGTAGAAAACGACTTCCCTGCTTACAGAACCCCTTCTTTATTGGACCAGGATTCATCTTCGAAGCGGGAATTAATTAACCAATCGGCAAAGAAAGCAAAAATATTAGTTGTGGAAGATAATTTAACGGCTCAAAAGGTCATAGAAAAAATTTTATCTAACTTAAATTGCGATGTGGATTTAGCCGCTAATGGAAAAGCAGCGTTAAGCTTAAATAGCCAAAATCATTATGATTTGATTTTTATGGATATTGGTTTAGGTGAAGGCGCTGATGGATATGAAATAACGCAACAAATCCGTAATCATGAGCGCGATAATGAGCATACGCCCATTGTCGCGCTAACTGCCCATGCAGTTGAAGAAAACAAACAACGATGTATTGAGGCGGGTATGGATACGGTTCTGGCAAAACCAATTACCAAAGCCCATGCTGTGAATATTTTAAATTCCTTTGTCAGAACTGATGAACACCTGGAAAGAGAAAAAGAAAAAAAGGCCAAACTTGATTTGCCCGATACAGAAGATGAATTATTTGCCTTAGAGCAATACCCTCTTCTTGAAGTGGAACAGACCTTAAAAAATTTAGGGGATAAAGTGATACTGCGAAATCTCTTAAAACAGCTTGTTGAAAGCGAGCTACCCCAAGATCTTAATAGAATGAAGAACTCTTTTGCTAAAGAGGATTTTGTACACGTTGAGAAACTAGCTCATAAAATAAAAGGAGGTGCAGTTTATATCGGTACCATGAGGATGAAATACGCATGCCAATATTTAGAACGTTATTGGAAAACAGGACAAAGAAACTTATTTCCTAAACTTTATTTTCAGGCTATTTCTGTTATTGAAGACACGATGTTCTATGTTAAAAATTGGCTAAAAAATAATTAGTAAACATTAGTTTACTATATAGGTACTCTGTATTTTAGACCTACGCAGTAATAACGTATATTGTTATTAGTCGCCGTGAACGTCTTCTCTTTTACCCAACAAAAAATAAGTCTTTATGGGGCCAAAACCTTTTACTGTAATGGTATCATAAGGTTCTATAATGAACTCTTCTTCTAACATAAAAGCCATCTTTTCTGAAATATGAATTTTATTCGGTAGCGCGCTTTTTTCTAAGCGGCTGGCTAAATTAACCACATTACCCCAGACGTCATATAAAAATTTCTTATGCCCAATTACTCCTGCGATTACTGTTCCATAAGTCATGCCAATGCGAAATTGTAAGTTCATCTGTTGTGATTTGTTAAACGCGTGCATACGTTCTAAAACAGCGAGTGAATAATTTGCCATATTTATCGCATGCCGGGTTGTTTGTACCGGAACGCCGGAAACGGCCATATAATTGTCACCAATGGTTTTCACTTTTTCGACATGGTATTTTTCCGTAATGCTATCGAGCTCTGCAAATAATTTATTTAAAATAGTAACGGTTTTTTTAGGACCTAATTGGTCTGTTAGTTCGCTAAAATTAATAATATCCGCAAACATTACACTTGCTTGTGGATATTCATCCGCAATATTTTGCTCCCCTAGTTTAAGGCGGGAAGCGATTGACTCGGGTAAGATGTTGAGCAATAGTAAATCATTTTCTTCATTGGCTTTGGATAAAGATCTTAATGTTTGCACTATGGAAAATATCATGATGATAGTGGACAAAAATGCAAGCCCTAAGGCAATGGAAAGAGTATGTTGGACTCGCGCTTCAATTTTGCGAATAGTGCGTTGAACTCGTGAGTTTACGTGCTCAAAAAACTCACGAATGGGTTGCATTACTTCAGTTTTGGTATTCATGTATTCATCATTAAATAATAATTTTTGCGCCAGTTCCGGGTCTGGTTTTCCTTGGATATTATAGTGTCCTGAGCTGTCTTGAAATTTTCCATCAACAGCATTCATTGCCTTTATTTCTATTTGAGTTAAGGCGTTACTTTTATTTTCTGCTTTCGACAGCAGGGAAAACTCTTTTAAGGAGAAGCGTTGTTCTAACATCATTTCCGCTAAGGATTTTGGCTTTTGAAAATCTTTGGGAGATTTATCGGTGATAATTAGATCCCAATAGGGTTCATCATATTTCACTGGGCGTGGCGCTAAACCATTACGAATGGCTAAGACTTGGTCATAATAATTGCGATATTTTTTATTGCCGGTGGTCACATAAAGGCGAGCCATAGTGGTTAAATCCTCAGAACTTTGGCGCAGTTCATCAGCAATTGAATAGGCCCTGTGGCGATCTAGCTCGGTAAACATTTCTTGTTCTGAGTGGTACTTTAACTCGAATAAACAATAAATTAGGCAAATCAGCGTGACGGCCAAAAAGAAGAAGAAGCAGTTAATGAGACGGGTATTTTTTAAATTTAATTTCATCTACCGTAGCCATATGTAAATCCCGGGTTCTTATTTAAAAAGATAGACTATTTTGCCCTAATCAGGTTATTTTTAATAACTAATTTTAAATGCTATTCTTTAAGAGTAAGTATTTGTATTTTTTCATTTAGGACAAGCAGTATTAATTCAGGATTATTTAATGAAATTATTATTTTTAGGCACTGCAAGTGGATTGGGTAGCGATCTTTTAAATTATCAATCCAATATGCTGCTTCTTACTGATAATGGCAAAAAGCTATTAATTGATTGTGGTACCGACATACGTTTTTCATTAACTAAAGCCAATTATACGGCCGCAGAAATTGATGCGGTTTATATTAGTCATTTGCATGCAGATCATGTTGGCGGTATGGAATGGTTTGCTTTACAAAGAAAGTTTGTTTCGCAAAATGGGAAGCCTACGCTGATTATTCACGAGCAATTAGCCGACATGCTCTGGGAGCATTCTCTCAGTGGCGGTTTAAAAACGCTTAATGAAGTAGATGCAACCTTGAATGATTTCTTTTCGGTGCAAGCCATCCCTAATGGACAAATATTTGAATGGGAAGGTTTGCGATTAAATTTAATTAAAACCGTGCATGTACATTCTAATGGCTGTTTAATGCCGAGCTATGGCTTGGATATTGCCTACCAAGGAAAGAAGTTTTTTATTACCGCAGACACCCAATTTACTCCCGATCATCTTAAGCAGTATTATGAAGAGGCAACTATTGTCTTTCATGATTGTGAAACATTAGCCGCGCCAAGTGGTGTACATGCGCATTTTGATCAGTTAACTACGTTAGCCCCTGAAATTAGAGCTAAAATGTGGCTTTATCATTATAATGATGGGGTCTTACCAGAGGTTGGTCCTCATGGATTTCGAGGTTTTGCCCGGTGTGGTCAGATTATTGACTTAAGCTAATTAATACGTTGATTTTGCTGATGAAAATCCATAAAAAACCTTATTTTGCACGTATTTTATTGTTATACTGCGGAGCTATTTACTCGATGTAACAGGGACCGTTAGTTATGTGGATTGTATGGATTGCATTGTCGCGGCCTTATACCTTTATTGTTTTAGCGCTAATGTTACTTATCATTGGGCCGTTGACAATAATGCGTACCCCTACTGATATTTTTCCAGATATTAATATTCCTGTGATTAGTGTGGTGTGGAGTTACACAGGATTACCTCCAGATGAAATGGGAAACAGGATCACCAGTGTTTTTGAGCGAACTGTAACTACTACGGTTAATGACATTGAACATATTGAGTCGGAGTCATTACTCGGCGTTAGCGTTACCAAGTTATTTTTCCATCCCGGGGTAAATATCGATGTGGCTTTAAGCCAGGTAACGGCAATATCGCAGACTATATTGAAAAACCTGCCTCCAGGAACTTTACCGCCATTGATTCTAAATTATAAAGCATCAACAGTGCCGGTATTGCAGTTAGTCTTATCGAGTGCAACCATTCCCGAACAAAAACTGAATGACTTAGCGAATAACTTCTTACGTTCGCAGCTTGCTACTGTACAGGGGGCGGCAATACCTTATCCCTATGGTGGAAAAACGCGCCAAATTCAAGTAGACCTTAATCCCAAAGCAATGCAAACCTATGGCGTATCTGCACAACAAATTAACGCAGTAATTGGTTCGCAAAATTTAATTGTTCCTGCCGGAACGCAAAAAATTGGGACTTATGAGTACATTGTTAAGCTTAATGGCAGTCCATTGGTTGTTGATCAATTAAACGATTTTCCCGTGGCCACGACTCCAGGTCGTGTGCTTTTTATTCGTGATGTTGCGCATGTGCGTGATGGGTTTGCACCCCAGACGAATATTGTACGTGTGGATGGGCAGCGGGCAGTAATGATGTCCATTCAAAAAACCGGGAATGCATCGACGTTAGATATTATTAACAAAATTAAGGCCTTGCTTCCGGGGGTGAAAGAAACCTTGCCTGAGGGCTTAAAGTTATCGCAATTTGCGGATCAATCTATCTTTGTTACAGCAGCAATCCAAGGGGTAATTACGGAAGGAATCATTGCTGCGGCATTAACTGGACTGATGATTTTACTGTTCTTGGGGAGCATTCGCAGCACCTTTATTATTACCATCTCTATCCCTTTATCGATCATTGCTTCAATTACCATTCTTTCTGCGTTAGGTGAAACCATTAACATTATGACCCTCGGAGGTTTGGCACTTGCCGTAGGAATCTTGGTGGATGATGCAACCGTTGCGATTGAAAATATTAACTGGAACCTGGAGCAAGGCAAAGAGGTTGAACAAGCGATTTTAGATGGGGCTAAGCAAATTGCGATTCCTGCGTTAGTTTCAACCTTATGTATCTGTATTGTATTCGTGCCCATGTTTTTCCTTGGTGGAGTGGCGCAGTACTTATTTGTTCCGTTGGCTGAGGCCGTCATCTTCGCTATGTTGATGTCTTACATTTTGTCACGAACCTTAGTTGCTACCCTTGCTAAATATTTATTAAAAAAACATGACTTGTCGGTGGATAAACCTGAAAGTACGAATCGTTTTGTACGAATGCATGAGGCCTTTGAACATAAATTCGCAGAATTTCGGCAGCGGTATTGCGATTTACTTTCTTCGGCTTTGCAAAACACGCGGCTTTTTATTCCTTGCTTTTTAGTCATTATCTTGGTGTCCTTATTTCTATTATGGCCCTGGTTGGGCGCAGACTTTTTCCCTAATGTAGATGCTGGGCAAATTAAATTACATATTCGTGCGCCAACGGGGACTCGCGTGGAAGAAACAGCGCGTCTGGTAGATAAAGTTGATACCGTAATTCGTCGTATTATTCCTGCTAATGAATTGGATAGCATCGTCGATAATATTGGCTTGCCGGTAAGTGGTATTAACCTATCGTACAGTAATTCGGCAACCATTGGGCCTGAGGATGCCGATATTTTAATTTCCCTCAAAGAAGGCCATCGTCCAAGTCCGGACTATGTTCGTAAATTAAGA
Organism: Legionella saoudiensis; assembly: GCF_001465875.1. Taxonomy (GTDB): domain Bacteria; phylum Pseudomonadota; class Gammaproteobacteria; order Legionellales; family Legionellaceae; genus Legionella; species Legionella saoudiensis. The sequence goes on from NZ_LN901320.1 coordinate 68,147, forward strand.
ACCATTTTAAATAACGAGTTTCCCTCCGTATCCATTGCATTTTTACCGGCCGACATCGTCAATCAAATTATTAATTTTGGTTTACCTTCGCCAATTAATATTCAGGTGATTGGCTTGAAGAGGAAGGAAAATGCGCAGTATGCAAATCAGTTGATACGTAAGCTTAAATTAATTCCTGGACTTGCAGATGTTCGCACTCGGCAAGCGGATAATTATCCGGTGTTGTTTGTGGATGTGGATCGCATTCTTTCTAAAGAAATTGGTTTTACGCAATCGGATATTGCGTCGGATTTACTAATTAGTTTATCCGGCAGCTTCCAAACTTCGCCTACATTTTGGCTCGATCCGCGCAATGGTGTCTCCTATCCAATTGTGACGCAGGCGCCCCAATATGTGATGAATTCATTACAGGCTTTAAAAAATCTTCCTATTGGCACATTAACGCTACCAAGCCAAGTGCAAATTTTAGGTTCGGTGAGCCAATTGACGCGCGCTTGGACCTCAGCCGTTGAATCCCATTATAATGTGCAGCCGGTGATTGACATTTTTGCCTCAATACAAGACCGTGATCTTGGTGCTGTAGCAAAGGATATTCAAAAGCTACTAAATGAAACTAAAAAAGATTTGCCTAAAGGCTCCTCCATTGCGATTCGTGGTCAAATTGATACTCAGCATCATGCCTTTACAGGTCTTTATTGGGGCTTGGCATTTTCTATTTTATTAGTGTATCTCTTGATTGTTATTAATTTTCAATCGTGGTTGGATCCTTTTATTATTATCACCGCATTACCCGCCGCATTAGCCGGAATTGCTTGGATGCTGTTTTTAACGCATACCCCTTTAAGTGTGCCCGCATTGACTGGGGCGATTATGTGTATGGGGGTGGCGACTGCAAACAGTATTTTGATCATTAGTTTTGCTCGCGATCACCTGGCGACAACGCCTAATCCTTTTGCAGCAGCCCTGGAGGCCGGAAGAGCACGGCTGCGCCCTGTACTCATGACTGCTTCGGCCATGGTTATTGGAATGTTACCTATGGCTTTGGGCTTAGGAGATGGTGGTGAACAAAATGCGCCATTAGGAAGGGCGGTAATTGGCGGTTTATCTTTCGCGACCATTGCCACACTCTTTTTTGTACCGGCAGTTTTTTATGTAATTCACGAGCGTAAATTAAACGCGAAGACGAAGCAAAGGAATAAAAATGTTTGAAAAAATGCAATTACACCTTAAGGACAAACGGCATCGTCATTATGTGATCGGTATTGCTATTTTCTTACTCATTGTACTGCTGATGATTATATTTCGTATTCATGCCGCCATTGTTTTGCGTAATCGCACCATTGCTGAAGCGGTAACTGTGGTACGCGTTATTAAAGCAACGGCATCAAAGGGTACGGATAAAATAATTCTGCCAGGAAATGTTTGGGCTTGGCATGAAGCGCCTATTTTTGCGCGTACGAATGGCTATGTAAGAAAGTGGTATGTTGATATTGGCAGCCATGTTAAGGCGGGTGATTTGCTTGCTGAGATTGAAACTCCGGAGTTAGATGCACAACAGCGCCAGGCGGTTGCTGATTTAAATACAGCAATTGCGAACAATAATCTAGCCCAATCTACGGCGAAGCGGTGGGTTAATTTATTAAGAACCGACTCCGTTTCCAAACAAGAAACAGAGGAAAAAGTGAGCAGTGCTAAGGCGCTGCAAGCAGCAATGATTTCTGCTAAAGAAAATCTAGCGCGTTTAAATGAGTTAGTGGGGTTTCAGCGTGTAATAGCACCTTTTGATGGCGTAATTACTGCTCGTGCCACTGATATTGGGGACTTAATTAATGAGGGCAGTAGTACTACCGCAAGGCCTTTATTCCGTATTGCGCAAACCAATCCGTTACGTGTTTATGTCAAGGTGCCGCAAAATTTATCAACACGCCTGACATCTGATATGCAGGTAAGCCTACATTTCGCAGAACACCCAAACAAAGTGTTTACGGCTAAATTGTTCGATACCGCCAGAGCGATTGATCCCAATACCCGAACCTTACTTGCACAATTTACAGCAGAAAATAAAGAGGAACTAATGTTATCAGGTAGCTATACGGAAGTTTGGTTTATCTTCCCGCTGCCGCCTAATACCGTGCGTTTACCGGTTAATTGCTTAATATTTCAAGCAGCGGGATTGCAAGTTGCAGTCGTTGATAAGAACAATAAGATTCAATTAAAATCAGTAACCATCAATCGCGATTTTGGCGCCGAAGTGGAAATTGCTACCGGTGTGACTCCGGGTGATCTTATCGTTTTGAATCCTCCCGATTCAATTTCCAATGGTGAAACGGTACGGGTAGCTGCATGAAAAAACTGAGCATTTCTGGTTTATTGGTTTTTGCTTTAGCTGGTTGCTCCTTTGCTCCCAAATATGAGCGCCCATTCATGCCAATTCCTGAACATTTTAAAGAGGCGGGAACTTGGAAAAAAATAACGACCACACCACAGCTGGTGGAGCCTGATGCTTGGTGGGAAGCTTTTAATGATCCCATTCTTAATGATTTGCAGGAGCGCTTAACGGTTGCCAACCAGGATTTAAGAGTCGCCTTTGCGCATTACCAGGATGCTTATGCTTCAGCACAAGTAGCACGCGCAGCACTTTTTCCTTCATTGCAGGCTTTATTTAACGCAGATAGGCAACAAAATTCACGCACAGTTGCTAACCCGCCTTCGGTATTGGTTTATGATCAATTCTTAGTCGGGGGATATCTAAGTTATGAGGTTGATGCATGGGGCGCTGTGCGTAACCAAATAATTGCCACTGCTCAGACAGCAAAAGCCAGTGCAGCGGATGTAGCTGCGATTCATCTAAGCCTGCATGCCGAGCTTGCCAGTGATTATTTCGCTTTGAGGGGGAGTGATGAACAGCAGCGTATTTTAGATAAAACTGTTGCTGCTTATAAAAAAGCGCTGTATTTAACTCAACAACGTCATCGAGGAGGAGTATCTCCTATCGCAGATGTTGACGAGGCGCAAACCCAGCTGGAAAATGCCAAAACTATGGCAGAGGATATGCGCTTAAACCGTGCACAGTTGGAACATGCCATTGCCGTATTAATTGGCGAAATTCCCTCTAATTTTTCTTTAGCTCCCGCTAAATTACCGAGAAAATTCTTAGCTATTGCTCCGAATATGCCATCAACTTTATTAGAGCGCCGACCTGATATTGTTGCTGCCGAACACCGTGTGCAATCGGCTAATGCCCGTATTGGGGTGGCTCGAGCCGCATTTTTTCCGCAATTTAACTTAACCGGAAGCGGTGGCTATCAAAGCCGTTCTTTAGCTAATCTAATTTCCAAGCCCAGCGTATTTTGGTCTATTGGGCCCCTAAGTTTATTAACGTTAATTCAGCCCATCGCCGAAGTTACGGTTTTTGATGGAGGACGATTACGAAGCTTATTAAACCAGGCTAAAGCCGATTATTTTGCAGCTGTAGCAACGTATCGGAAGTCAGTTTTAACAGGATTCCAAGATGTCGAGGATAATCTTATTGCGATGAAGCAATTGGATAAAGAGCGCGTGACTCAAGATGCTGCAGCCCAAGCGGCAACCCGCGCTTGGATTCAAGAGCAATATCGCTATAAAGGAGGATTGGTAACCTTCCTGCAAGTGGTCATTGCTGAAAATACAGCATTGCAATCAGAACTTGCTGCGGTAAATGTGCGTACGCGCCGGCAAATTGCCAGTGTGCAATTGATTAAAGCCTTAGGTGGGGGATGGTCTTTCGATGTAAGCAAGGCAAACGGGTCGAAAAAATCCTAAAAAGAAGTCCTGGTTACAAACAACCAATGGCAAGAGTAACTCCCCACCCGCAACAGGAGCTAGCCTAAGTATGCTATTGAGCGCGGGAGAGGGTTCTCTTTAACCTTGATGACAATAAATCGCTTATAAGTAAGCACCATGATTGCCATCAGTAAGTAAGGGTTTATGCGGTCATTCTTGCTACTAAATGGTTTTCCGGAGAATATTTACTGGGTGCTGTTGCATCAATAATCATTTGCGTCATTTTATTCAGCAGGCTAAATGTTAAGGAAGCGGCAAGACAAGCTAGTCCTACTTGGAGAATTGCTGTTCCTAAAATAGCTGCGCCCAGGCAACCGGCTGTAAAGGAAAAGGCCGCTTTAAACCCTGTATTTTCCATGTACGTGAAAAAAGAGCTATCGAAATGCTCCGCATTAATGGAAGCTTTATAAGCCATCATTGCTGGAATGACTAAAAGCGCACCACCAAGAGCCGCAGCACTTGCTGTCATAACTAGAGAACCAATCGTAGGCAGCGTTGCGCCAATTAAAAGTCCCCCAAAAATTCCATTTTTTGCCGCATTAAGTGCGCCAACACCAACATCACCTACTAATTGCGAGCGTGTACGGCTATTGAAAAAATCTGTCATTTTGTTTCTCATGATTAAATTTGGATTGATATGGTATTTAATTGAGCAGTTCTTGTCAAGGATAAGAGCCAGGGGGAAAAAAGGGTACGACAGTGCAAATGGCATTGCGAATATAGTGAAGTAATCCAGTACAGAGAGTGTATCGTTCTGGGTCTGCTTCACTGTATTCGCAATGACGACAATGAGTGTATTAAAAAGAAATAGGACGTGTTTTAATCGAGTTTAATCGTATATGAATAGCTACCCCAGCCATCATATTCAGTTTCAAGATAACGAATGCCATTGCACGATGCATTGACTTTGGGGTGATTCATGTACGGACCATCTTTGATATCCAGAACACACCAGTTTTCCGCATCATAAGCCACAGTCACGTGAGCATAACCGCTTTTGCATTGGTAGGAGTCTCTGATTAAAAAACTACGTGGGCCAATCATTTGCAGAATAATATCTTGATCGCTAAACCCATTGACGATATGAATCTCTGGGTGTGTGTCATCGCTTAAACGAAAATAATCTTTATAGCCACAGTATAACTCGTTTGCATGAACATTCATTACCATAAAGCTTGATGCTGCTAGTACCATCCATTTTTTCATTTTTAAGCACCTTATTGTTTAAAATCGAAACGGATTATAGAGAAAAATTGTTTTATAAACAATCATTCTGCAGCAACAGGACCTCCAGATTTTACATAAGTTGGTTTTGCCAGCCAAACCAGTACCAGTAAAAAAGTAAATACCCAAGCGGAGGCTCTGAATATATCATTTGTAGCGAGCATAAATGCTTGATTAATTATGGTTTCATAGATTACGCCGAAACGCTTTAAACCATGAATTCCCAGGGCTTGCAATTGTTCTAGTGTTAGCTGGGTGAACGGGCTAAATGCATTTACGTGTTCCACAAGATGGCTTTGGTGTAGGGCTTCTCGATCATTCCATAGCGTAACGCTAATTGAGGTGCCAAAACTTCCTCCCAATATACGAAAGAAATTGCCAAGGCCCAATGCGCTAGCCATTTTTTCCGGAGGCAGATCCGCTAGAATCATGGCAACGAGAGGAGTAAAGAAAAAGGCAAGACCAAAGCCTTGTACTAAACGTGGCTCAATCAGTTGGATGAACCCGACATCCGTATAAAATAAGGATTGCCAGTAGGAGGTAAAGGCAAACACGATAAAGCCAATACTTGTCACCAAGCGTAAATCAAATCTGCCCATGTAGTTTCCCACAATAGGAGTAAGGATAAACGGTATAATCCCTACCGGTGCTACAGCAAGGCCTGCCCACGTTGGCGTATAACCCATTTGTGTTTGTAACCACAATGGGAAAATAACGACATTAGAAAAATAGACTAAAAAGCCTAAGGTCAGACAAATAACCCCAATGGTAAAATTTCTATTTTTAAATAGGTACAGATCAATGATTGGGTCGCACTGCGTCAGTAACCAAATGACTAAGTAGCTTAGCGAGATTAAGGAAATAATGGCTAAGGTGATAATTATATTTGAGTTAAACCAATCTAAATCATGACCTTTATCTAATAGTACTTGTAAACAGCCAATACCAATAACTAATAAGATTAGGCCTACATAATCAATGGGGCGTTTGACGATTGGCGTTTCTCTTCCCGATAGGGTAATCATCGTAAAAATTACGGAAAAAATACCTACAGGAACATTAATATAGAAAATCCATGGCCAGGTATAATTATCGGTAATATACCCCCCAAGAATAGGTCCAAGGATAGGACCAACTACTGCGGTCATCGCCCAGATTCCCGTTGCCAGGCCTCTTTTTTCCGGGGGATAGTTAGCAAGTAAGATACTTTGCGATAAAGGAATCATTGGGCCAGAAACTGCTCCTTGCACCACGCGGAAAAAAATTAACATGGGAAGATTAAATGATAAGCCGCAGAGCACGGATGCGAGGGTAAATAAGGCGGTAGAAAAGAGAAATAAGCGTACTTCGCCAAAGCGCCGTGCGAGCCATCCTGTAAGTGGTAACATAATTGCTTGACTTACCGCAAAAGAGGTAATGACCCAGGTTCCATTATCAGGGCTTACGCCCAGATCTCCGGCAATAGTCGGAATCGCCACATTCGCAATGGATACATCAAGAACATTCATAAAAATGGCTAATGACAAGGAAAAGGTCATTAATCCCAGTCGACCACCACTTAAAGGAGCAAATTCTGCCATTATGTTCCTGCCTTGGGTAAAGACATATCTTGGGAATTTGCTTTTAATATAGAGTCAATCATCTGGTCTACTTTTGCTAACTGGTCAGCAAAAACTGTAGTTTTATATTTAAATAGCGCCTTATTCGTCGTTGGCATTCTACTGCCATCGCGGTTGCTGGTATCTACCGTAACGCGCATTGACAGGCCTATTTGTAACGGATTTTTTTCTACCTCTTTTTCATTAAGCTCAATACGCACCGGCAGTCTTTGTACAATTTTAATCCAGTTCCCCGTAGCATTTTGCGGTGGAAGTAAAGAAAATGCAGAGCCAGTTCCTGCATTAAGCCCAAGCACTTTGCCATGGTAGGTTATACCTGGGTAGGCATCTGCATAAAGTATAACGGGCTGGCCTACACGAATATGCTCCAGAGAGGATTCCTTATAGTTGGCATCAACCCAAGTATCATGTAAAGGGACAATTGCCAGCATCGCAGTATCTCGTGCTATTTGTTGCCCTGGGTGAATATTACGTTTCGCAATAAACCCGGTGACGGGGGCGACAATGGTTGTTCTTTGGAAATTTAAATAAGCATTTTTTAAGTTCGCTTTGGCAGTTTCCACCAGTGGATGGTTATACAGATTGGTGTTATCAATTAAAGCATTTGCAGCATCCAATTGACGTAAGGAAGCATTATAGCTTGCCTGAGCTGCATCTAATGTGGTTTGGAAATGTTGCATTTCTTCACGTGAGACAGCACGGTTACCTATCAACCCTTTGCGACGCTTAAGATCCAGTTGCGCTTTGACTAAATTTGCTTTATCCATAATTACGTTTTGACGTGCTTGGGCTGCATTTTCAAAGTATTGGCGAACTTGTCGTACGGTTTGGCCTAGATCGCCCTTAGCTTTTTGTAAGGCTATGGCATAGTCTGCTTGATCCATTTTTATAAGTACTTGCCCTTCTTTCACCAATTGCGTGTCTTCCGTATGCACTTCAACTACCGTTCCTGGTATTTGCGCCATAAGTTGCACCAAATTACCGCTCACATAAGCATCATCAGTATATTCTTCGAATTGTCCCCATATAAGCCAATAGATTAGCCAGATGATTGCGATTAATAAAAATAGGCCTCCAAGGCTATACATGGCTATTTTTCGCTTGCGTAGTGTCTCAGGGGTTGCGCCACCACTTTCTTCTTTTTTGGTCATAATGATACCTCGCCACCAAGGGCTGCTAACAAGGCTACAAAAGCTTGTTTTTGACGGGTTTGTAAATTAATGAGCAGTGATTTTTGTTGTACTACTAATTGCTTTATTTCAAGAAGTTGTACGTAATCAATAATACCGCTGGCATAACGTGAGCGAAATAATCGGTAATTGGTTATTGTCGCATGCAGTGCTTTATCTTGTGAGTTTACCTGTTTGTTAAGTGTTTGTAGCGCGGTCATCTGATCGCTAACCTCACGTAAGGCATTTAAAATAGTTTGATTGTATTGATTCACGGCAAGCTCATATTCCGCACGCTTTACGCCAAGATTGGCTCGACGAGCTCCAGCATCAAAAATAGGTAATTCGAGAGCAGCTTTAACCCCTTCTGTTTGGAGGGCTATATGGAACAATTTACTAAAATAAAATGACTGTAAGCTCAGTACGCCACTTAAATTAATATTGGGGAAAAAAGCAGCTTTAGCCACTTTAATTAAATGTGCTGCTGCTTGAGCACGAGCACGAGTGGCAACTATATCGGGCCTGCGGCCTAGTAAATTAGCGGGGATTACTTTAGGTAAAGTGAGCTCCTGTTTATTATAAATAAACTTGGTGGTTTCAATCTCGGTATTAAATGGATTTTTCCCCATTAACACGGCTAATTGGTGACGTGCCTGCATTTCTGCTCGATGATAGTCATCAACTGACAGGCGGGCAGATTGGGTGTTAGATATGGCTGTTTTTACTGGAATGTCGGATTCAACGCCATGTTTTGCGCGATCGGTAACAATCCCTTCAAGTTCTTCTAAAATACGTACATTTTCTTTGGCTAGTTGTTGCTGAATCAAATTATTTTGCAAATCAAAATAAACTGAGGCAATTGTAGAACTTAAAATTAAACGTGTTTCTTCCATATCCATATGTGCTGCAAAATTTTCATTGACGGCACTCGCAAAAGTTTCTCGGTTTTTCCCCCATAAATCGAGTTCATAGTTGAAATTTAATGCCAGGTTTTCGATACGTGCTTGATTCGCTACTATTTCCGTAAATGGAGGAGGAACAACACCGTGAAAGGAAAAATGGTCTTTAGCGATGGAGCCACTAAGATCCGCGGAGGGCCAGAGTGCCGAAAAGGCGCCTTTGGCAATTTGTCGGGCGCGATCAATGCGAGCCCAGGCACTACGCATATCCGGTCCATCAATTAGTGCTACGGTAATCAGCTGATGTAACTGCGGATCATTAAACCGTGTAAGGCAGTTCTTAGGTTGATTGGTACTGGGGATTTTATAAATATGGGTTACTGCTAAATCATGCGCATTAATTTGAGGCGTATGACTTGCCGTTACGCTATGAAGTTTACAACCTGTTAAGACGGACGCACAGCAAAGGCCTGTTAATAAGAGCGAGCGCAAATTTAAAATCCCTGTTCTTTCTTAGGCCCTTTAATTTATCAATATTTTTAGGGAAAATATATATTTCTTAAGTACCCTTTTTCCCCTATTGGCAAAAAGAGGAGTTAATAAAACCATAATGAGTATTTTTTGGCAGAGCCTCAGAATATGAACTAAACTAATTAAAGAAAACGTCCTATTTTCAAACTCAAGAAGAGAGGAAAATCATGAACAGAGCGAAAAAAATAATAATGGTTTGTGTTTTTTTAACCACAGTAGGGATGTTAACTGCATGCGGTACTGTTAATGGTTTTGGTCGAGATGTTTCCCATGTTGGCCATGGTATTCAACGTGCATCTCATCTTTAAACCCACCCATGATTTTTTCATAGCCTGGCACAGCGCAGTGTAAGCAAGTTTTACACTGCGCTTCCTCGATACTAGGATTTTGAGCTTATGAAAACGGATTACATTTCCCATCCCAGATGAAAAATTGCCGCATGTCATGGAAAAAGCACAGCATAGGTGATAATAAGCTAATTTCTTTGTTTAGACATAAAGAACGCAGCTGCTCAATTTCAGGAGCAATTATGCGGGCATCTTCCAGCTCTTTATACGCATAGGCTAGCGTAACATGAAATGTTTGAGGGATTTTATTTTGTATGTTGAATTCTTCTGCGATTGCTTTAATTAAAGCATATTGGGATGGCGGAATTACTAAATTCAACTGCAACGCGTATGACACTTTAACACTTACAACCGTTGCGGTAAGCGAAAAGGCAGTAGCCATTAATTTACTGTGTAGGTGTTGAAATCGCTCATCATTGAGCAAGGTGGGCCAGTTATCAAGGTAATCGCTTTGAGTATATAAATGATTGGTGGTCATATGATAACTGGAGCAAGGAAGGGGGCTATAATAGTTGCGGATGTTTTTGGTTCCGTTAAGAAATTCATAGACACTTAACCAGAAATCTTTATCGGTTTCACCCACACAGGCAATAACAGAAACTCCAGGAAACTTAAGGTAATTGCCGTGTACATCTATTTTTTTATGGATGAGCATTCATTGCTTTCTTTTTGTTGGATTGAGGTGATGCTAAAACAAAGCAGATGACAGGTCAATGCAAGCCGTTAGCAGTTCACAAGTTGCCCTGTAAAGCCATGCCTAACTTTGGTGTGGCTTTATGAATCTCATTTTTATAATCTAGGTTATAACTTATTTTGAATTTTATTTAGCAACTCAGGCATGACCTGAATTCGGCGATTTTTCGTACTCAATTCTTTTTTTATAAAAGGCCGCCATTCCCAATGCGGACAATCATAGTCATGAAAAAGTTTATTCAAATGAGCGATTAAGGCATCCTTCTCCATTATTTCAGGAGTAATTTGAATACTAAATTGGTTTAAATCATGTTGTTGAATGGTGTAGTCGTCAAACTCAAAGGGAAAAGAGGCCATTTTTTGACGTATGAGATCAGCAAAGATGGGAAATATTTTATTCTCTTTAGTGGCATAGCAGATATCGCCTACTCGCCCCTCAATTGCAGCTAATTGGGTAAACACGCCATTAGCTGGTTTTTCAATTAATACATCATCAAGACGATAGCGGATAATCGGTTGGGTGGTACGTAGCAAATCAGTAATGATAGGGATAAAGCGGTGTTCATCAATCCATTCTTTCTCGATAATTAAAAATTCTTCATTCATCATTAAACGATTACTGCGCTTATCACTGATGGCTAAAAATCCTTCGGTACATTGATAAACTTGTGATACAGGGCAAGCAAAAGCATTCTCGATGATGGCCGCATCACGAGATTCTAAAACCTCTGCTACCGCAAAGATTTTTTTTGGTTTTATTGCCACGCGATGCATCGCTAAGGCTAATAAAACACTGGCGGGCGCTGAAACAATAGTAGGTTGTAATTGCGTAAGCCGTTTTTTATGTAAATCAAAACGCTCAAGTAAGTCGAAAAAATGAAATTGAATTTTTTTACTTTTACTGAGGTTTGTGTAGAGTCGATTGTTAGCGCGTAAGAAAAAAGCAACTCGTTCTTGTTTTCTTAATCCTTGTGGTAGCGCTTTTGCTAATAAAATTCCAGCCCAGGCATCCCGCTCTTGAGGGCTCACTAGAAATAACCCACGATTGCCTGAGGTTCCGGAGGATAGGCCCACAGCTAAATCATCAATTAAAGGTGAAAAATCACGGGAATTCTCTGCGCGTAAAGCTACTTCCAGGGCATGGTCTTTTTTTATGTTTACTGTATTAATTTCATCAAAATGTTGCATCATGATTTTTTTATTGATGATTGGCCACTCAGCGAATGGTTTGTTCAAATAGGGTTGATAAAAAGACGATTTCCCTAAAGTGTTCTTCACTAATGCATTAAACCGTTTATCCTGATAGGCAGCTAATTGTTCACGGCTATGAAAACACTGGCTTAAATACTGGGTTTTGAAATAATAATAAAGCAGTCGAAGAATCATGAGCTTACCTTATACGCGCGCGTATGTGTTGGCAATGGGCAGGAATAATATCTATCGCCTGATTTCGTTGATGCAGTTGATGCAACTGCAAAATCGTATTTTGATAGGCTTGTTTATCCTCATGGATTAAATAAGTGAGGTTACTGGGATAAATTAGTTCTTTAAAGGTCTCCTGATGCCAGCAGCTATCCGCAATTAAAAAAGTTTCTTGGCCCTCAATTGTTTTAAAGTACAAACCAATTTGCCCTTGGGCATGTCCGGGCAAAGGTATGGCAATTAATTGTCTATCATTAAACAAATCAAAGCCTGACGTAAAAGGTGATAATTCGCTGGGCAAAGTGATTTCATGTTGCAACGGCGCTATGCGCTCATAAAAGTCTTTGGGAAGTAAGTCAGGTAAAAAGCCTTTAATTAAGGCGCGAATTCCTTTTTTCTTATTAATGCCACTAATAGCTTCAGGGTGACAAATGAATCGGGCATTGGGAAAATCTTTTAACCCGCCAATATGATCAGCATGAAAATGCGATATAACAATAGTACGAATTTCGCCTGCTTGAATGTGCTGTTCTTCCAATTGCTGTTTTAGTGATTTCTTAAGAACGACAGGAGTCAGTCGCCGATACAAAGAAAAAGGAAATTTTTGCGTCAATTGGAAGAAGCGCTCGCTATAGCCCGTATCAAACAAAATATAACCTTGCCGGGGGTGCTTAATTAAAGCGCAAATTGCGGGATAATCGCATTGCTGCATCCGCCCTGATTGTAAGGTCATGCGCTGACAATGCTTGCAGTATCCTGCTTCAAATAATTGATATTCAATCATGATGTTGGTACCACGTCGCGAAACGTTCAATCCCTTGGGAAATGCTCAATAATGGGCGATAACCTAAATCATTTTGCGCCGCTTCGATATTTAAAGTTTGTCCTAAAGATAAAACTCCGGCACTGTACTTCGTTAAGCGCGGTTCGGTACGTATAAACGGGAGGCGGTAGATCTTTTCCAAACATGCAGCATACTTTTTGGCTAGGGCATAAGGGATAAACTTAGGCATAAATGGCTTTCCTAAGGCATCGAATAATTGTCTTAATATATGGATTAAGGTTTGTGGCTCGCCATTCGTAATATTATATTTATTACCACAAAACTGCTCCCCAGCTTTAGCGGCTAAGAGTAAACTTTCAACTACATTTCCTACATAAGTAATATCAATAAGATTCTGTCCAGTACCTATAATGGGTAAAACACCCTTGCGTTCGCTTTGTAACAGACGAGGAAAAATCGCCCGGTCATAGGGGCCAAAAATGGCCCGAGGACGTAAGGTAATCACATTAAGGTTCTGTTCTTGAAAGGCCTTATCAATCAACGCCTCCGCCATTAACTTGGTTTTCACATAATGATTTGCAGGCTTTTTAGGTAATAACTCATGTTCTTTGATGTTATGTCGTTCGCTAAAATCAAAGTAGATGCTTGGTGATGAAACATGAACTAAACGTGTTGTTTCTGCCGTATTTTCAATGACATGCTGGGTTCCTAACACATTCGCAGCATAAAAATCTTGATAATGTCCCCACGGGCTGGAGAGGGCTGCACAATGAAATATGGTTTGTGCTTGTTGAGGAATTACTTTTTTTAGTTTTTCTTTATCGCGTAAGTCCACGTTAATAAAATAAGCCCCTGCTTGTCTAATGATTCGAGCAATGGCTTCATGGCGTCCTAAGGCAATAACCTCAGTACCCTGTTCCAGCAAGCGTAGTGTTAAATTCAGTCCTAAACATCCCGTTGCACCAGTAACTACAGAAACCATTTAATACTCCAAAATAAGGCCGCCTGCAGCAAGTCCGGCCCCTGTGCCTAAGAGCAGTACTAATTGTCCGCGCTGTAATTGTTGGCTGTCAATTAGGTGGCATAGTGCGGTAGGAATTGAGGCTGCAATTTGATTACCATGATAAGGGTAAATGGATACATACTTTTCTTGAGGAATATTGAGCCTTTTTTGAATATGTTGCATGGCCAGTAAGCTGGCTTGATGAGGAATAATCCAGTGAACATCACTTAGCGAAACTTGGGCTTTATTCAAAAGATTCTCCAGCAAACTATCCAATAGTTTAGAGGCTAATTTAAAAACTTTTTTTCCTTCCATATAGAATTGGGATTGCTCTATTGTAGGGTTGGGCACGCGCGTACCGCATGCCTCCAGTTTACATATATTTGCGCCAATACTATAGGTTTCATGATGTGCGGCAAGAACACGCTCTCCTCCCTCACTTTGTTCCACAACACAAGCCGCAGCACCATCACCAAAAATGGTACAGGTTTCCATATCTTGCCAATTAAGTCCTACGGAGGCGATTTCACTGGAAACAATCAAGATTCGTTTGAAACGTCCCCCGGCAAGCAAATGAGATGCAATATCTAAGGCAGTAATAAAGCTTAGGCAGGTGCTGTTTACATCAAAGCAGGCAATTCCTGATGATTCAAGGCCGAGCTGTTGTTGAAATAATGCAGCAGTACAGGGAATGGCTTGCTCCCCTACACCGCAGGCACTGATAATTGCATCCACATCCGTCAAATTTATGCCTGCTTTTTCTACTGCAATGCGCGCCGCCTGGGCTCCCATGTACGAAGTAGTTTCATCTGCTGCAGCAAAATGACGGGAAATTAGACCAGACTTTTTTTGTACACTTCCCTCTGCTAACTGGAGTTTTGCATCTAATTCACTAGATGAAACTTTATTTTTAGGTAAATATCGCCCCATTCCAATAATTTTTACGTTTGGCATAGGTTTAATTCCTTAAAAAATTAGCCTTGGCTGGAGGCACTTGTTGTGTAAAAAAAAGTTGGTCTTTGGCAAAGAATACGCAGGACAGCGCATAAACCCCATAGGTAATAAAGGGAGCAGCAAAAACATCAATGCTGTAATGGATATGGCCAATAAGCACAATACAAGCAAAAAAGATACTGGAAAAAAAACACAAATAACGAATTTTCTTATGATCCCAAAAAAGTAGCATCAACAAAAAAGGGCCGCCCACATGACCTGAAAAAAAGAGATCTCCATCGAAGAGGAAAAATGAAGCAAGATTTGCGGGAATCGCTAATTCATTTGTTGGAGCTCCTAAATGAGTAAGACAGATAAAGACACTACGTACTAGAATGAACAAGGCGGCAGACTTTGTGACAAAGGGTATTTTTCCCGGATTTAAGATAATGTAGGTGGTAAATCCGAGCCAGAATAATAGGGCAGCATAAACATGGAGAAAAGTAACATTATACATGGGTAAATGTTGCAGGATCAGATCTTCTACTTGTTGGCCTGCCACTTGGGAAGCATAGAGCCCAGCTTGGTTAGCGGCAATAAAGCTAAACAGCAGTAAGGAAATACCGAGTAAGGTCGTCCAGAGGTAATGGGAGTCTTGACAGAGTTCTTTATAATTTAACCATACGGTTTTCATTTATTATCTCCTGATAAAGTGTTTCATAGCGCTCTATCGTTTGTTGAATGTCATGTTGTTCTGCTAGTTTTCTACTAGCTCGGCCCATTTGACGGCTTTTTTCCACATCAGCGAGTAGTTCCACCAAATAGCGTGTAAGCGCTCGTACATCATTTTCTGCAAATAAATAGCCATTTACCCCGGGAGTTACTAATTCTGGAAGCGCCATGGCATTAACTGCCAGCAAGGGTAATCCTGAGGCAATTGCCTCTAAGGCCACAATGCTTTGTAATTCAACAGGACAGGCGTTTACGAAACATTGGGCTAAACCGTGAATTTTAGGATAGTCCTCATCAGCTAAATAACCGGTAAAGGTGATATGCTCCCTAAGCCCCAAGGTGTGTGCTAGATGTTCCAGACGGTGACGTTCTGCTCCGTGGCCGGTTAGTACGAAGTGAGCGTCAACTTGTTGGCGAGCAGCCTGAAAAGCATGCAAAACCACGGGTAAGTTTTTTTCTTGATCCAGGCGTCCGGTGTAAAGCAGAATGGGTTTTTCAGGTATGGCAAAACGTTGGCGAATTTGTTGTGCATCCTGTCCGGGTCTAAATTTTTGTAAGTCAACACCACAAGAAATAGCATGCACTTCTTTTTTTAAGCCCGCTTTCTTTAGTAATTGCGCTGCGGTTTGCGTCGGAGTGGTTACGGTATCTACATGGGATAACATATCAACGATAATACGCCAGCAGGTACGATTAAACCAGGGCTCGAAACGCTTGGGTAGTTTGGTATAGTGAAAAAAATTTTCAGGCATAAAATGGTTTGTCGCCATCATCGGCAAGCCCATTTTCTTTCCCGCGCGATAACAAATCCCACCCAGAATAAATTTCCCCTGAATATGGAGAAGATCAGGTTTAAAATCCTTAATGGCGTTAAGCATTCCTCTTTTAATAAAAAAAGGTAAACATACGCGAAAGTTTTTATAAAGAAATATCGGCCAGGAGCGCACGCCAAACAAACGCACGCCATCATATTCCTGGTAAGTTTGCTTTCCCGTTTTGGAAGGGCAAATGACTAAAACCTCATGGCCTCTTTTTTGTAACAAAGATGCTAGACGATGGGTGAAATAAGCTCCTCCATTTAAATCAGGAGGATAACTATCTAATACCGTAATAATTCTCATCAAAAACGCTTAATAGCAACCAGCGGCTTCTTATGGCTCAATGTGGTCATTAATTGGGCTTTTATAATATAGGTAATTTATCGCTAATGCAATTATTATCCCTACAGGTAAGGATAGGGGAATCTATTTTCTATCTTTGTTTGGTTATTCTTATATTTTTCAATGCATTTTCTTATAAATTCATGATAAATTAACAGTCATAAATTTATAAGTTGCAAAGGATTGTCGCCAGTGCTTGGTTTTAAAGCTCGCCCAGGTGTATTTATTGGGATATTTTCACTTTCTGTTTTGCAGGCTGGTTGTATGGTTGGGCCTAATTTTCGCTCACCACCATTACCACCAGTTAAGCAATATACTGAATCGCCATTGCCTGCCAAGACCGTAAAAACCTCCGGGACTGGGGGAGAGGCCCAAGCCTTTCTTAAGAATAAAGATATTCCCTTGTTATGGTGGGAGCTTTATCAGTCCCCGGAAATTAACCAATTAGTAAAGGCGGGTTTAGACAATAGTCCTACCTTGGCCTCAGCCTCAGCCGCATTGCGCCAAGCGCGAGAAAATTGGCGGGCACAAGTTGGTAATTTGTTACTTCCGGCAATTAATGGCTCTTTTGGTGTCCAGCGCCAACGTTATGCAACGGCGCAAATTGGTACACCGGGTCAAAGTCCGACGTTCTCAATTTATAGTGCAGCCTTTAATGTTTCTTATGCGCTTGATGTATTCGGTGGATCACGACGAGAGCTCGAATCCTTGCGTGCCCAGGTAGACTATCAACAATTTGAAGAAATTGCCGCACACCTAACCTTGGCTTCCAATATTGTAACCACTGCCGTAAATATCGCATCATATCAAGCGCAAATTGATGCAACTAGAAAGTTAATTAAGATTGAGCAAAATTTGTTAAATATCTTAAACCAGCAATTTAATCTGGGGGCGGTTTCACGCGCAAATATATTGACCCAGCAAACTTTATTAGAACAGTCCAAAGCAACCTTACCGCCATTAGAAAAAAGCTTATCTTTAGCCAAGCATTCACTTTCTGTATTAGTTGGCGAGTTTCCAGAGGGGGCATTACCTAAGCTTGATTTAGATCGATTAAAACTGCCTACCGAATTACCGTTAAGCATTCCTTCAATGTTGGTGCGCCAACGTCCTGATGTGCGTGCATCAGAGGCATTATTGCATTCTGCTTGCGCACAAGTCGGCGTTGCTACTGCTAATCTTTTCCCACAGGTTAACTTAACAGGGAATGACGGGTGGCTTAATACCTCTTGGTCGAAGCTATTTACTGGGCCAAATAATGTATGGTTGATTGGGGCTGCTGTGGCGCAACCACTATTTCGTGGAGGGGCTTTATTTGCTCAACGTCGTGCCGCTATTGCTGCTTATGAGCAGGCAAAAGCTCAGTACCAACAAACTGTTTTGCAAGCATTTCAAAATGTGGCTGATGTTTTAAGCGCCTTAGAAACGGATGCCCGAACATTACAAGCAGATATTCGCGCTGAAGATGCGGCACGGGCAGCATTAGAGTTGACCATACAACAATTTCGCCTTGGTGGGGTTAACTACATTAATTTATTAAATGCACAACAGCAATATCAGCAAACATTGCTAAGTCGTATTCAGGCGCAAACCTTACGTTATAACGATACAGCCGCTTTATTCCAAGCCTTAGGTGGTGGCTGGTGGCATAAGCCATGGTGTGTAAAAGAATGTTTGTAAGTGTAGGAGACATCATCCTGAAAGAGGCAGAGCCTTACCTTCACGGTCACGAGGATGGCGTTTAAGATTTAGATACAATTAAGAGAGAATTTCTTGAAAAAGCAAATGATAATTATGTTGGTATCCGTGGGGATACTTTTTGGCTTAATCTTTGGCTGGAAAGCATTTTCAGGATTCATGATGAAACGATATTTTGCGAGCATGGATAATCCGGTAATCACGGTATCTACCATGAAAGTAGAAAAGTCTTTATGGCAGCCTACAATGAAAGCGGTTGGTAGTTTACGTGCTCGTGTCGGAGTGAATGTTACTACCGAATTGGCAGGCATGGTGCAAACAATATCATTTACTCCTGGTGCTCAAGTTGAAAAAGGTACTGTTTTAGTACAACTAAATGCGGATGCCGAATTAGGGCAATTGCATTCATTACAGGCTCAGGTAGAGTTAGCCAAAATCACCTACGAACGGGATAAGGCACAATTTAAGGTGCACGCAGTAAGCAAACAAGTAGTCGATACTGATTGGTGGAATCTTAAAAACTTGCAAGCACAGGTAGAACAACAAGCTGCCATCGTAGAAAAAAAGACGGTGCGCGCCCCATTTTCAGGACGATTGGGAATCAATAACGTCAATCCTGGTCAATATCTTAACGTGGGGGATACCGTCACTGCTTTGCAGGACCTAAATATAATTTATGCGGACTTTTTCTTACCCCAGCAATCCTTGGCAGATTTACAAATAGGACAACCGGTTTCTGTAACGGTTGATACCTTCCCTGAGCAAACATTTAAAGGAAAAATTACTACGATTCAGCCCCAAGTCGATGTCAATACGCGTAATGTTCAAGTCGAGGCTACATTATTAAACCCACGCTCCTTATTAAAGCCGGGCATGTTTGTGCATACCGCCGTGGAAGTTAATGCCAAGCGCAGTTACATTACTCTACCTCAGTCTGCAATCAGTTTTAATCCTTACGGGGATATTGTTTATGTCGTAAAAGACAGTGGTAAAAAAGATGATAAAAATCGACCCATGCTTACGGTACAACAGGTATTTGTTACTTTAGGCGATACACGAGGTGACCAGGTTGCCGTTTTGAAGGGAATTAACGAGGGCGAAACCGTCGTAACCAGTGGGCAATTAAAGCTTAAAAATGGCAGTCGAATTGCGGTGAATAACTCCATTCAACCCAGTAATGAGGCGAACCCTCAGGTTACCAATAGACGCTAAGGATTGTATTTATGGCATTTACCGATATTTTTATTAAGCGGCCTGTACTGGCTACAGTGATTAGCTTAATGATTTTGGCAATGGGATTGCGCTCCATGGGCTCATTACCTGTAATGCAATATCCATTTACAGAGAATGCTATTGTTACAGTAACGACGACCTATACCGGGGCCAACCCGGATGTAATTGCCGGTTTTATCACTACCCCATTAGAAAACTCAATTGCGCAGGCCAATGGTATTGATTATATGACCTCTACCAGTACGCCGGGCACCAGTACGATCACCGTTAACCTCCTACTCAATTATGATCCCTTAAAAGCATTATCGGATATTACTACCAAAGTAAATGCGGTGCTTAACCAGTTACCGAAAAATTCACAATTGCCGGTAATTACGGTATCCGTTGGGCAAACGATTGATTCAATGTATATTGGTTTTTATAGCGATGAATTGCCCATTAATAAAGTTACTGATTACATCATTCGCGTAGTTCAACCTAAGTTGCAGGCAGTTAATGGTGTTCAGAATGCCCAAATTCTTGGAAGTCAAACCTTTGCCCTGCGTGCTTGGCTTGATCCGGTCAAATTAGCGGGCTTCGGGCTTTCGGCGGCGGATATTGGTGCCGCATTGGCTAATAACGATTTTATTTCTGCTGTGGGTCGTACGGATGGGCAGATGTTTATTCAAAATCTGACCACCTCTACTGATCTGAACGATGTTGAGCAATTTAAAAAAATGATTATTAAGGCACAAAACGGTGCCATTATTCGTTTGTCTGATGTCGCTGATGTTGATCTGGGTGCTCAAAATTATAATTCTTCGGTGAGTTTTGATGGGCGAAGGGCTGTTTATATCGGGATTGTTGTTGCGCCTTCGGCGAATTTGCTTACTGTAATTAATGACATCAGGAAAGTGTTTCCCAACATTCAGGCGCAATTACCTCAAGGTCTAAAGGCCAATATTGTTTATGATGCAAGTTTGTTCGTTGATTCGTCCATTCATGAAGTAATCCTTTCTTTACTCGAAGCATTTATGATTGTAACCGCAGTTATTTTTATTTTCCTGGGTTCCATTCGCTCCGTTATTATTCCATTAATTGCCATTCCTTTATCAATTATTGGTACTTTTTGGATTATGCTAATTTTAGGCTATTCCATTAATTTACTAACCCTATTAGCTTTAGTATTAGGGATTGGGCTGGTAGTGGATGATGCGATTATTGTTGTAGAAAACGTACAGCGCCATATTGAAGAAGGGCGAACCCGAATTAAAGCCGCATTACTTGGAGCGAGTGAGTTAGCCAATCCGATTATTGCCATTACAGTGGTTCTGATTGCTGTGTATGCGCCTATTGGGTTTATGGGAGGACTAACCGGGGCGTTGTTTACGGAATTTGCTTTTACCTTAGCGGGTGCGGTAACTATTTCTGCCGTTGTGGCCTTAACCTTATCTCCCATGATGTGTTCTAAGTTCTTGAAAGTAGGTGAGGGGACAACTAAGGGACGTTTTATGTCCCGGGTAGATCATTTTTTTAATAAACTAGAAAAAGGCTATTCGCGCGTTTTGGTAAGAACTTTGCGTAATTTGCCAGTAGTACTCGTTTTTGCCGCGATTATTTTAGCCAGTAACTTCTTTTTGTTTACCACCTCAGCTTCAGAATTAGCACCGCAAGAGGATCAGGGGGTTATCATTTCGCAAGTAACCGCAGCATCAAACGCTTCATTAGCTCAAACGCAACTTTATGCTAATGCCGTCAGTGAAATCTATAGAAAATATCCTGAAACGGATCATATTTTCCAGGTAGACGGGGGGACTGGGTTAAATACGTCCATTATTGGTATGGTGTTAAAACCCTGGGATGAACGTAGACGTACCTCAAATCAGCTGCAACCTTTGGTTCAACAGGAGTTGGATAAAATTGCCGGGGCAAAAATAGCAGCATTTCAGCTTCCCTCATTGCCAGGGGGTGGAAGCGGATTACCAATTCAATTTGTCATCACCACCACTGAGCCCTTTGAAAATTTAAATGAAGTAGTGCAACCCATATTAGAAAAGGCACGTACGTCTGGATTGTTTGCTTATATCGATCCCGATCTTAAAATCGACCAATTGCAAACACGAATCAATTTGGATCGCGATAGGATCTCTCAATTTGGCTTGACAATGCAGGATATTGGTAATTTATTTGGTTCTGCTCTTAGCGAAGGGTATATCAATTATTTTAATTTTTCGGGACGTTCTTATCAGGTCATTCCTCAAGTGACACGGGAAACTCGTTTAAACCCGGAGCAAATATTAAATTACTACATTAGGACATCTACTGGAGAATCGATACCTCTTTCGACCGTAGCCAGCTTGCAGCGGCAAGTTGTTCCTGAAGCATTGAATCACTTTCAACAGCTTAATTCGGTAACAATTTCAGCAGTTGCTTTTCCTGGTGTTTCAACCGAGAAAGCTTTAAGTACTTTAGCGCAGTTTGCAAATGAGACTTTACCCCAAGGTTATTCTATTGATTACGCATCTCAGTCACGACAGTATATAAAAGAGGGGTCAACCTTAATAGTTACCTTCTTCTTCGCGCTAATCATTATTTTCTTAGCCTTATCGGCTTTATTTGAAAGCTTCCGCGATCCGCTAATCGTATTAATTAGTGTGCCTATGTCGATTTGCGGGGCTATGATTTTCGTAAGTCTTGGCATAGGTGGCGCAACCTTGAATATTTATAGTGAAGTAGGCTTGGTGACTCTTATTGGCTTAATTAGTAAACATGGTATTTTAATTGTGCAGTTTGCTAATGAGTTACAAGAAAAAGGAGAAAAGAAGCTCGACGCAATTCGCGCTGCGGCCGCAATTCGTTTACGCCCCATTTTGATGACTACCGCGGCGATGGTGTTGGGGGTTATTCCGCTAATTATTGCAACAGGAGCTGGGGCTCAAAGTCGTTATAATATTGGTTTGGTGATTGCGACCGGTATTTCAATTGGAACTTTGTTTACTCTTTTTGTGGTTCCGTCAATGTACCTGTTTTTAGCTGAGGAACACGTGGAAAAGGCTAGAGCAGAGCATTTGGAGAACGAGGAATCCTTGGGTTAGCTGCGTTCGATTAGCCTTAAGCATATCTAAATTTCATGTAAATTAGGATGCCATTGCTTTGTATTTAACTTATTAAATAAAAAAATTGCCGTCATGGCGAACAAAGTGAAGCAACCCAGTACTGAGTTTTAAAGAAGTATCGTTCTGGGTTGCTTCGCTATGGCTCGCACTGACAAAATTAACATATCTCATGAACGTTTACTTCGCTCGCAATGGCAATCCATTAATTGAGAAGTATTTTATTTTCTCGTAAATCATTTCAACATCGCAATAGCTGGATCCACCGCAGGCTCATCCAACAGTGTTTCACTCACAGAGGCCTTAGGTAATTGAACAAATAATCCAAATCTTACGATGAGTGCAGCATCCAGTTTTTGCGGCTTATCTACCGCCTCATTCATATTCTCTAAAAAGCGTTTTCTAGTAGAAGTATAAAGATTTAACGCCTCTAATAAGGATAAAAAGCAAGCTTTCAAATAAGCAAAACTGAATGTATCCATATGCCGGTTGGGGGCGAGAAGAACACTTTCAAAGCGAGGTTGTTTCACGCGCTTTTTTATCTCTTCAAAGCGTTCTTTAATTGATAAGGGCTCAGCAGGCATGGATATTTGCAGTGCAGCATTGTGAGGCCTGAGGCCATGCTCTTCCTCAACGTCATCTGCTTCATATTCATGGTCTTGCGTGAGTAACTCATCTTCGTCTCGAGCGTTAGTTGCTATCCCATATAAGTCGTTAATTAATTCAGACTTTTCCGTTAATGGATCTTTAAGCTTAGATTCGGGTTTATGTACGGAGTTAACTTTTTGCTCATTCTTCTTCTTAGTTGCATCGCTTAAATATCCTTTTATTTGAGCTAAAACCACAAGTACACGGTCTAGTTGCGCATACTCCTCATAATGTTTCCATTCAAACTCGGCGATTTTTTCTTGCAACTGAGTTTCTAAACTTAGACTAATATCTTTAACTGTTTTTGCCTGCGCAATGATTTGCGCTTTAAAGGTGAGCAACTCTTTACGTAATTCTTTGCGATATTCCTGATCGGTATATTGCAAACCAATATGACGGTTACAAAGCTTTTTCAAGTGCCTGTCAAAGGTTCTGGTTGTATAGTCATGGATAAAGTCGAGATTTTCTTGAGATTGTGCACTCTCGATTTCTTTAAGATGTGCCAGTTGCTCTGTAGCGGTATGCAGTCGCATCTCATAGGTAGATACCAGGCCAAGAACGTAATGATAACTGGCGGTAATCCAGCCTTCAATTTCGCTAAATTGAGGGTCATATGCATTAAGTTTTTCACTACATACTTGATCTAACAGATGTGCATCGTCATAAGTACTTTTATCAATGTTGACCTTCTTGGCATCGCGAAACTGAGCCAAGATAGGCAATGTTTTTTTATATTGCTCTTGCAGCCTATGAACACATTCCTCAAAGGTGTAAGGATGTATGCTAAGAGGCTGCATCTTTGATAGAAGATCAGGATGTGCATACCGCTTATACTCTTGAACATATTGGTATAAGGTTTTCAGGCCAGCATATTCTTCTTTCACTCGTTCAATGTTTTTCTGCGTCTTGGCAATTTTATTATCAAGAATGCTGATACGCTCTTGCAATGGTTTTTCATCACAAATTAATGCAACATGCTTCTCCGAAGGTAAATCAAGAGTCTCTAAGAAGCCCTTATAAAATTCATTAGTAATGCGTCTTAATGGTTCGGAGAGACTACCAGGAGCTAATCCCAGTTTAGTCTCCCAATGATCAGCTTCAAGCAGCATGGGGGTAAATATGCCCGGTCTAATCTTATCTATATTGTTGAGTGTCGCATCATGCGCGGTAGTGGTAAATTCGTTGAGTTTTTGCATCAACTCTCGGTAAAGCAATAACATCTGCGGCGACTGCAGGAAGAGTTTAAAATAAGAGTGCGAGTTTTTAATCATCGCCTCTATAGTGAGTGTCGCGTGTTTTGCATTCTTGTAGAGTGTATTCAATTCTTCGGTCGATTGATAATTCTTATTCTTTAATGATCGAATATGATTTGGACCAATATAAAATGCATTAAGTGCAAACCATATTGAATTTTGTTGTACTGTTCCAGGTACCGGAATTTGTTCTGGCGCGGTTTGATATGCAAAAGATTGCCCTTGAATTATTGCATAAAGATTTTGCGCTTTGCTGACTAATTCGCGGGTGATAAAACTATAGTGTGGATCTGAAGCCAGTCGTTCGCTGAGCTTAATGATCTCGTTGATATGTCCATAAGCCTGTAGCAGGGTGCTTACATAATTCCATTTCCATAGCTTGGCCATACTTGCCTCACCCAGCGATGTGTATGGACCATGAAGATTATAATCATTTAAATTTTCTAACTCATGTGCAATTCCCTCGATGTGGAACAGACAATTATAGATATCTTTTATCGCGCGCACTTGCATACTCTGAGCGAGTTGCTTGTAAGGATCTTCCATTTCGGGATAAGGAACACCTTGGGTTTGGGGTACTAATTGGGCGCGCATGGCCTCATTAAAGAGCGCTCGAATGCCATATAAGGCTGTTCTGAACTCAGCGATGCCTTTTGAAATATTGGTGTCTTTAAGAAGACGATAGGCTCTTTCTCCTTGCTTCAGGTTTAAGCTCAGCGAGGCAGCTTCATTTTCCTCAAAAAGTTTTTCTTGAGCAGTCCGAATGTATTGTTGATTTTTATGGTGCCAATCCATGCTCACATTAGCAAAATAATTCTCAAAATGCTCGTCTAGTACTTCGAACAAATCCACCACGGGAAGTATTTTTTCGTCAATTTTTTTCTTTGATAATGCAGCAGCCAAGAATCTATCAAGCTTGAGAATGTCTTCGCGGCGTGCCACAGGGGCTGCACAAACAAAATAAGCTTGAAAAACATTATATAAATTGCGGCATTGGGTTTTAACTTGATCGTTTAGTGCCTCAATATTTTGTACCGTGCCTTTTATTTTATTGGCTCGCAGGAGTTCTAGGAATGCCGCCTCTGTCGGGGATTTTTCCTGCGCCAAACGCATAAATAGTTGCTTCTTTTGCCGCCAGTTTTTTTCAACGAGGGTAAAATGTTTTTCTGCATCTTTGAATAAAGTAACAACGGGTAAGTCGGTTGCTACAACGGGATTATTCGATAATAAATCAACTAGAACCCGATCTAAATTAAGCATCTCGTTAGTTCTTTGTGATGAAGTTACAAAATAAGGTTGAAACACTGCATATAAATTACGACATTGTTCTTTGAGTGGTGCAGGCAATCGGCTTAGGTCAAAAATATTTTCATGCAGATTATGTTCTTGCAATATCTTGTTAAATTCCACATAGGCTTGTCGGGCTGCTTGGAACTTGTTGTATTTATTGTGATATAAAGCATAAAGTTCAATGGCTTGCGCAGCTGCTAATTGCTCAGGGGCTGCAATTAATATGTTGGTTTGCGTATTCTGCGGATTGCTCTCATCAATATTGTAGATACTGGGGGTCGAGCTATCATAAGGACGTAAGGGGCCTTGGGCACCAGAATGCATTTCTTGGGCACTATGGATCTGCAATAGTTTAATGAAATCATTATATGCCTGTCGTGCAACCTGGAATTTATTGTGTTTATTGCGATACCATTCACAGAGCTCTAGGGTCTGATCAGCAGTTAATTGTTCAGGATTTTTTAGTAAAGTATGCGGACTATTATCTCTTTTTTCGAATTTTAATTTTTTAGTTTCTTCATCGAGAAAAGCTGCCGCTGCTTGCTCATCCAAAAATTGGGCTTGTTGTAAATCATAATAGGCGTTATCTGTTGTAGACCATTCAGATTGAATTCGCGAAAGCGAGGTCGAGCAACTTTTTAGCAAGGAGCTTACATCAGCAATGGTGGGAGTCTCTTTGGTATCGACTATTCTATTAGCTAGTATCGCAGTAAGATATTGTTCAAAATTTTGTAAGCTCTCTTTTTGTTCCGTAAGATAAGGCAAATAAGGACGTAACTTATCATATAAATTTCGTAGGCGAATCTTATTGTCATTGTCGAGCTGATTTAAGGTTAAATGCGTTTGCTCTTCGCGAATGGTTCGTTTAATTAGGGTGTTGAGACTCAGAAAGTTTTTCCTAAGCGTTAGAAGTTGAGTTTTCTCAATGGTTAGAGGGACTTCGTCTTTTTTAATGCCTAGCGGGATGGTCTCATCAAGAGTATATACATTAGTTTGGCGATTATAAGGATATAAGGCCAGCTGTGCACTTTTGTACACAGAGTCAATCAAATCGCGATTTAGCCTAATATGAAATAATTGCGTTACTTCATTTTTATCAACTAATGCAGATAAGGCTGCTCTTTTAGGAAGAATAAAGCTAACGTGATCAGGGTCTAATGCTCGAGTAATAAAACTCCATGGTCTTGATATATAGGAAGACCAGGTTGAGCGTGTAGTATAGGATGACCAAGCTTGAGGACCAAGGAGGCCCGCGCTCATTTGGTCATTAAGATCCACATTGAGACGTTCTACATAAGGCTTAAATATTTTGTAGTGGCGAGTAAGTTGGGTTCTTACCTGCGCGGGTAATTGATGCAGGCTTAAGTTTTTATGCTCTGGCTTCTCCAGCTCATCAAAAAATGCATCAATAGCATCTTGAGCTTGCTTGGTTTTATAGAGTGTTTTATTCGCTGCATCAATACGCTTATAGGCAAGCTCTAATCTTAATTCAATAAAACGAGAATCCTCAATTTGCAGTAACTCTTCTCCTCGTGCATTAAAATCAATGGCTTTTTTGGGAAGATAAACCAGCGCCTCATATAACTTTTGCGCATTAGCCATTAAGGGAGTAGAAAGGGTCCCCGGATTGAGCATGCAATTGACTTCAATTTTATCTACTAGACCGAAGAGTTTAGGAAGTACGTCATATTTTATTTGCGATAATTTGCCGCATACCACGTCTTGGGAGAACTCACTCAACTCTCCCACCTGCTCTAGGGTGCTCATAACCAGAGTAATCAGATTACGCAGGATATGGATATAATTTAAAAATTTAATCGAAACAAGAATCTTATTTCCCTTTAAATTTTCTATATCATTTAATAAATGCAGAGCGGCATTTTGTATTTCATCTAATTTTTTTTGGTTAAGCTTGGGCTCATTTTGACGAATTTGTGAGGAGTATGATTCGATCTTTTCAGTGAGCTGATTAATATAACTTGGTAAAAGCGCACTAAATTCGGTTAGAAAATTATAGTCGACATCACCACCGAGCGGACGCAATTGATCTACTGTTCTACCTGTTATCTCTCCGACAGTTTTGGCCAGGGGATAAGGTTGGATCGCATCTTTTGTTGCTTGGGCATTTTTTTCAGCAAGTTGCTGCACCTGTGCTAAATGAGGCAGAATAAAGTCCAGCTCTTCTCGAAACATTTCTTTAAGATCCACATCCAAATGTGTGGCTAAGTAACTTGCTTCATAGGTGGTTTCAATGGTATTGCTAATAAGAAGTTGGGCATTAGGGCTAGCTTTACGTAGCTCGCGAATATTAATATTTTCTAAATCAATAAATGATAGGCGGGCATAATAAAGCGCGTTGATTAACTTTTTTATTTGGGTAATGTTATCGGGCTCAAGCTCAAAGCCTGTAAAAGGAACACCGCTCGCATTGATGCGTTCTGGAGCAAAGTATTGACGTATTTGTGGACTAACATGTTTGCTATTAAGGACGTCAAAGATTTGCGCATAAATACGCTCTACATGCTTAGAAAGCTGGTTTCTCTTGAATGATTCAATAACTCGTAGTTTTTCTTCTATCATCAGATGCCCTACATTATTAACCCGCGTTAGTGTAATGCATAATACTGAAATTATTATTAAGAATGTAGGTTTTTTGAACTTATTTTTTTATGAGAGTAATTTTACCGATAATTCTAATGTAAAATCAGCTACCTTATTCGTTAAACCGGGGTAATCTGTATAGGCACCTATACTTATTGGTCTATTAACACGCTCTTTTGTTCTTTGGGTTTCTTCTAGCATTGCTTTGACCTGCGCTCCATCAGTGCAGACAAAATACACATCAGATTCAGGGCGGCGTAAAAATTGTGCTTGGAAGGACTTAAAAACTAAAGAGACTTTACATTGAGCAAGCTCCGCATGATAAAAACCATGGATTCCGCCTGCTAAGTCAGCGCCGACAGATAGAGCGCCAAAATACATGGAGTTTAAATGATTACGGCTACGTCTTCTCAAAGGGAGGCAAATAACTATTTCTTCCTCATCGATTTTGATTAACTTTGGTTTTAAATAACCAATCATCGCTACTTTAAAATGGCAGAAGTACCAGAAGAATAATTTAAAACGAAGCTTAGAGTTCATTTTTCCTCCTTAACCATACTGATACTTTGAATAAGATAAGGGCTGCTTGATGGCGGTTTAGTGGCAATAACAATTACAGAAAAGGCCACTTTTACATTAATTTCGGGCAAGAGAACCTCGGTATTAACACGTGCAAAATGAACTCCTGCAGCAATACCAGAGTCTACTACTTGGGGCTCTATAAGAAAAACAGGATGAATAGAGAGTTCTTTATCACGGATTGTTTGCCCATATCCTCCAAGAAATCCCTTAAGTGCATTCCAGGCATTCATGGTAAACCCAGCTCGATACTCCATGTGCTCCTCATCTATTGTTTTATAATCTACACTTAGGGTGTTTAGTAAGGTTTTTTTGGTCCAGGCGGTTACGGGCATGGGTTCTTTAGCATAAAGATTTGGAGCCACAATTAGAATTATTCCGAGTACAAGCGCCCTCATCATTAAAATCCTTTTATATTAACGAGTTATTTATTAATTGTAGCAGATGTCTCCATGGATGCCCAAACTACTTCAAGCGTGGAAAGCCCGACCTTTTGCAGTATCTGGACGCCAGAATTAAAAATGTCTATACGCTCTGCTAAATTAAGTTCATAATTCATTGTTATTCTCAAAATTATTAAACTAACCGATCGAAATTTATGCAAAAAATCAGTATTCGTGGTGCACGAACCCATAATCTCAAAAATCTTGATTTAGACTTACCTCGAGATCAGCTAATTGTTATTACTGGTTTATCTGGTTCAGGTAAATCTTCTTTAGCGTTCGATACGCTATATGCCGAAGGGCAGCGACGTTATGTTGAATCTCTATCGGCTTATGCCAGACAATTTTTGTCCATGATGGAGAAACCTGATGTTGATTCCATCGAGGGTTTATCTCCAGCTATTTCAATAGAGCAAAAAGCAACGTCGCATAACCCACGTTCTACGGTGGGGACAATCACTGAGATTTACGACTATCTGCGCTTGCTTTATGCCCGGGTTGGCGAACCACGCTGCCCAACACATCATGTGCGTTTGCATGCGCAGACAGTTAGCCAAATGGTGGATCAGGTAATGACCTTACCTGCCGATTCCAAAGTGATGATTTTGGCGCCGGTAGTGCGTGAGCGTAAAGGGGAGCAAGTGCAGCTATTCCAGCAATTGCAAGCGAAGGGTTATGTGCGGGCGCGTATTGATGGGGAATTATATGAGTTAGATTCACCGCCAAAACTTGGTTTACGTACGAAGCATACCATTGAAGTGGTAATTGACCGGTTTAAAGTAAGGCCCGAAATTGAGCAACGCTTAAGTGAGTCCTTTGAAAACGCACTTAACTTGGCAGAGGGGCTTGCCATTGTGGCCTCTATGGACAATCAATTTACCGACTTAGTATTCTCATCCAAATTTGCCTGCCCTGAATGCGGCTATAGTTTGAGTGAGTTAGAACCTCGATTGTTCTCCTTCAATAATCCAGTAGGCGCTTGCCCTTCTTGCGATGGCTTGGGAGTCGATCAGTTTTTCGACCCAGAACGAGTAATTCATGATGCGACGGCCAGCTTAGCTGAGGGCGCTATTCGTGGTTGGGATAAAAAGACCAATTATTATTTCTCAATGCTGGAATCATTGGCTCGGCATTATGGTTTTGATACCGGCACGGCTTTTTGCGATCTTCCTAATAAGATGCAAGAGATTATTTTATATGGGAGCGGCCGTGAAGTGATTGAATTTAATTACCATCGGCCTAGTGGTGGTTATATGGTAAGACAACATCCATTTGAAGGTGTCATCCCTAATATGCAACGTCGTTATCGGGAATCCGATTCAGGGATGATTCGCGAAGAATTGGCTAAATATTTGTCATCACGCCCCTGTCAAACATGTAAGGGCACACGCTTGCGTGAAGAGGCACGTAACGTATTCATTGATGATAAAAACTTACCCGAGATTTCAGCCTATTCCATAGAAAAGTCGTATGAGTTTTTTAAAAATCTACGTCTAACCGGCTATAAAGGGGAGATTGCCGCCAAAATTAATAAAGAAATTGTGGAGCGTTTAGGCTTTTTAGTTAATGTTGGCTTGGACTATCTATCCTTAACCCGCAGTGCGGAAACCTTATCTGGTGGAGAGGCGCAACGTATCCGCCTTGCAAGCCAAATAGGTTCTGGCCTGGTGGGGGTGATGTATATTTTAGATGAGCCATCTATTGGTTTGCATCAACGTGATAATGATCGCTTGCTAAAGACACTGATGCATTTACGGAATCAAGGTAATACCGTTATTGTGGTCGAGCATGATGAGGATGCGATTCGTAGCGCAGATTTTGTGCTGGATATTGGACCTGGCGCAGGGGTTCATGGTGGCGAGATTGTTGCTCGGGGCACTCCGGAAGAAGTAATGCAAAACCCTGCATCACTAACAGGGCAATATTTGTCAGGTAAACAGGCAATAGTTGTACCCAAAGAGCGCTTGCCAATTAATCCCGAAAAAATGATTCATTTAAAGGAGGTTAGCTGTAATAACCTTAAGCAGGTTAGTGTTAGTATTCCCTTGGGCTTAATGACCTGTATTACTGGTGTTTCTGGGTCTGGAAAGTCCAGTTTAATTAACGATACTTTGTATCCGATGGCTGCAAACCAGTTAAACCGGGCTAGTTTATTTACCCCGGGGGCCGTAAAGGAGATTTCAGGTCTGCATCTTTGTGATAAGGTGATTGATATTGATCAAAGCCCAATTGGCCGTACGCCGCGTTCAAACCCTGCCACTTATACCGGATTATTTACCCATGTTCGCGATTTATTTGCGGGGACTCCTGAAGCAAGAGCACGTGGTTATCAACCGGGTCGTTTTAGTTTTAATGTCCGTGGAGGACGTTGTGAGGCTTGTCAGGGTGATGGACTTATTAAAGTAGAAATGCACTTTTTACCGGATATTTATGTTGCTTGCGATGTTTGTCAGGGTAAGCGTTATAACCGTGAAACGTTGGATATCCAATATAAAGGCAAAAATATTCATGAAGTTTTAGAAATGACGGTTGAAGATGCCTGTACTTTTTTCGCTGCCATCCCGGTCTTAGCTAGAAAATGTCAAACTCTTATGGATGTGGGTTTGTCCTATATCAAGTTAGGTCAAAGTGCCACAACTTTGTCTGGAGGAGAGGCGCAAAGAATTAAATTGGCCCGAGAATTATCAAAACGCGGCACCGGAAGTACTTTATACATCTTAGACGAACCAACCACTGGATTGCATTTTCATGATACGCGGCAATTGCTTGCCGTATTATTCCGTTTGCGTGAGCAGGGGAATACGATTGTCATTATTGAGCATAACCTGGATGTGATAAAAACCGCAGACTGGATTATTGATTTAGGTCCAGAAGGTGGTAGTAAAGGAGGGCTTATTGTTGCCACAGGAACTCCAGAGCAAGTTGCCGAAAATCCACAATCTTATACAGGACAATTTTTAAAGCCGCTTCTGAAGTCCAAATAACACAAAACCCGTATTATGCTGCGCTAATACGGGCTGCATTCTTGATTGTGCGCCCGTATTAATTGAAGCGGGTTTTGCCACATTCCCCTGTTATTTTTATCATTTTCAAGCTATAACTTAAGTAGGATATTTTTTATAGGATAACAAAATGGGTACTTTCTTTCTTGCGCTTTTAGTCATCATTGTTCTTGTGGTGCTCTGGGCTATTGGCATTTATAACGCCTTAATTCAGCTAATTGAGACAATTAATAACGACAAAAAGCAAATCGATATCCAATTAGATCGTCGATTTAAGGTGTTTGAATCGCTTATTGATACCGTTAAAAAATATATGGACTATGAGCAAACTACATTGAAAGATGTGGTTGCCTTACGTAATCAAGCACAAGCAGCTAAAGCTGCCGGTGATGAGCAAGGACGAATTGCAGCTGAGAATGGAATTTCGCAAATTGCATCAGGTCTTAATGTAGTTTTTGAACAATATCCCGATTTGAAAGCAAATCAAAACGTGATGCAATTGCAAGAAGAAATTGTAAATACCGAAAACAAATTAGCCTATGCAAAACAAGCATATAATGATGCAATTGAGCGTTATAATGCGAAGAAAAAGTCTTTCTTTGAATCAATGGTCGTAAATTACTTTTCTTCTGCATTAAATAAAGAGTTTGTTTATTGGGGGCTTCCTGAAGAACAAATTCAGGCTAGAGAAGATTACACGGTTAAATTTTGAGATAGACTATGAGTCTTGCTGACTATCATAGCAGTGCAGGCGACTGGCGCGAGCAAATAAGAAAAAACCAGCGAAAGACGCGTACGGTAATTGGATTATTTGTTGGTATATACTTTGTTGTTGGTTTTATTGCGGATATCGTGGTCTTACAATCTATGTATCCGGGTATCACCATGCAGCAAAGTATGTATGCCTTGATTCATTTTCGAGTGGTTCCTTATGCCACCCTGCTCATGGTGGGTTTTGCCGTGATTTCTTTATTAATCACTTACTCGCTCTATGATCGGATTATGCTCTTAGGTACCGAATATCATGAGGTGACCCCGCAGACTGCGCAAAATGTACAAGAACAGCAATTATATAATGTGGTGGAGGAAATGACGGTTGCTGCTGGTTTACAGTATGTGCCCAAGGTTTTTATTATTGAAGCAGATTACATGAACGCCTTTGCCAGTGGTTACAGTGAAAAATCCGCTATGGTGGCAATTACCCGGGGACTCATTGATAAATTGAATCGTGCCGAATTACAAGCCGTTATGGCGCATGAATTAAGCCACATTCGTCATGGCGATATTAAACTTACTCTAACCGTGGCCGTTTTGAGTAACATACTGCTTATTGTGGTCGATATTTTGTTTTATTCAGTTTTATTTAGACGCAATGGTAATGATCGACGCGACAATAATCAGTTACTGATGGTGATTATGATTCTACGCTACGTTTTACCTTTAATTACTGTGTTATTAACCTTGTTTTTAAGCCGTACCCGTGAATACATGGCTGATGCTGGCTGTGTTGAATTAATGCGTGATAATGAGCCCTTAGCTCGGGCTTTATTGAAAATTAGTTCCGATCATCAACAAAATGCTGACTATTATTCAGCAGAATATGGCAATACTGCTCATGAACAGGTTCGCCAAGCCTCCTATCTTTTTGACCCTTCTGATATAACCCCTCTTAAGTCCTTAAGCAGTGCTTTTGATACTCATCCCTCGATAGAGCAACGCCTACGTGCGTTAGGCTTTAGTCGCAAGTGATCCTATTGATTTATTCTCTGGCCATTACACCAAGTTATGTTGAATTTTTTTACAATAAACTGTACAATTTTACAACTTGATTTGTTTGGATTCTTTATGCGCAAAAACAACTTGGAATATTCAGGAAAAATTATTCACTCAACAGATAATGGTTTTGAGGAGTTAAAGTCTCAGGCGTTTTCTGAGATTTTTCCCAGAGCTTGTGCTGAAGCAGGAGTGGGGGGCGTCTTTGGAGGCGTAGGGGGTATTGTCAGTAAGTATGCCTATTCCTTTTTTAAACCCGAAATAATAACTTCGGCAAGTGATTTTGCTGTTTTTGCAGGGGTTGGTGCCCTTGCCGCTCTTTTAAAATGGATCCCCCTGCTCTTAACCAAAGATTATCTAAATAATAACGATTACTTGGAAACACATCTCAATCTCAAGTCATTTATCGAACATAGCCTGAACTTGGCTTATAGTTTTGCGGCAGTGGCTGCATCTGCTGTTCTCATTGGTAGTCCTGTAGGGCCTACAGTGGCGTGCATGATGCTAATACCTACAATCACTTGGGTTCTTTCCACTTTAAATTATGGACTATCCGCATGCATTTCGGCATATATTGCTCCCGATTCGGCCAAAATGGGCTAACATAGGCATATTTTTTGAATATAGGCCAGAATCTTTACGCTAAATAGTAGTTAATCTGGCCTATATTTTGTTCCTGCAGCGGTTTCATAGCGGTATTTATAAATCTAATGCAGATCTTTTGAACACATTGATTTACTTATTTTTTCCCGCTTTTGGTGCTTGTCTAATACCCTGTTTTTTGTTTATGATGAGGGATGATAATAAGACCTTCTAGAAAAGGAATTTGGATGTTATGAAAAAGCAAGCGGTAATTCTGTCATTATTTTTATTAGGCAGCGGGCAAATGGTTTTTGCGGATGCCTTGTCCAGAACTCGAACTGAAATGGCGGAACAAACCAATGAGGCCAACAGTAATGTAGCAGGTTTCCTAAAAAAAATAACTCCGGAATTCCTTTATGGATATACTGATTTCCACTTTAAGTCATCCTCTTCAGGGAACTTGAACCGTTACAATGGACGCTCAAATCTTTATTCAGCAGGAGCGGATCACCTTTCTTTCGGTCCTAGCGTAATGGCGGGTATTTACTATTTCCGCGTTGATACCTCGTTAAATTCAGCTTTCTTATTAGCGCCTAGTCCGCTAACCACTACGTCGCAAAACATAAAAAATGATACTATTTTTGGGCACGTACTAAAGATTTTTACGCCGCAAATCTATCTGGATTTAGCTGCGGGTTATGGCTATAACAAAATTAATAGTTACTTGACCGTTTCCCCTGACACCATTGATGAATCGCACGCCTATGCTCGTAATGGTAGTGATAACTGGTTTGTTAGTGCGAATGGGATTTACAGAAAAAGCTGGCAAAAGTTTTTGTTAAGGGCGAATTTTGGTGTTTTATATAGCCAGATTAACACAGGTCCTTACCGTTATACGTTCCCAACGCTCGACACCATGGTGCCAATTCAAGCATTAACGAATAAAGCGACCTTATTAATGGAAAATGCAGAGCTTGGTTATTTGATTAATCCTAAATTGATGCCTTTTATTAATGGCGGTTTATTCCAGGTGGCTCAGTTCTCAAATAGCCGTCCTATTGTGAATTCCGCGATTGTAGTTAATGGCTCGTTACCTCAATTAAATATGAATAAAGACGGCTTTCGCCTGGGAGGAGGAATTTCCTATACGCATAAGAATGTCACAATGCGTGTCGAGGAAAAATACTACAATGCGAGCAGTACATTCCATAGTTTCCAAACCTTGGCCGCTATAGAATATCAGTTTTCATAGGATTCATGGGCACCCAAATGTAAGACGATAACCGACGACGTACTGCAAGCTCGCAATACGTCCGAGGTTAGGTAAACATGAGAGGATTTTTCAGCACGTACCCTTTATCCATGTTCTGAGTAAAGGGTTCCATTCAATGAAAGGACGAATTTTTGCAATGAATGCTTCGCAGTTTTTGCCCAAAATGCTGAAATCCAAATTGACACAATTTTCTCTGGGTCTTTTCTGTACAGCATTCATTTTTCTTGCAGATGTTATTCATCTTCCCGTAGTAAGTTTTCTTATTGATCAGTTAGATAACCGAATTTATGATCAAATAGTGCAACTAAATCGTCGTCCACACCTGCCAAATCCCAAAGTGGTTATTATTGATATCGATGATCGCTCAGTGCAAAAAGAGGGACGATGGCCTTGGCCCCGAAATAAGTTAGCGGAATTAATTAATAAACTAAAGGGAGCTGGGGTTGTAACTATTGGTACGGATATGGTGATGGCAGAGCCAGAGGTAAATTATGCCATAGGTTTAAAAGATGAGTTACAGCCTTTGATTCATCAACTCCCTCCCAATCAACAGCAGCTCCCGGTTTTACTCGAAGCCATTGCCCCACAAGTTGATAATGATCGTATTCTTGCCCATTCCTTATTGGAACATAATGTGGTGTTGGGATTTTTGTTTCATAATGATCAGGTAGTTAAAAAGGGCGTTTTACCTTCACCGTTAACAATGCCAAATAATGCCATTATTTACCGCGGCGATATGCCCCTTTATCAGTTTTCTGGTTATAACGGTTGTTTACCCTTGTTTCTTAATGCAGCTCAACAAGCAGGTTCCGTAACGAATCTGCCGGATTTAGATGGCTCAGTGCGCCATGGACTAATGATTGCCAGCTATGATAATAAACTCTATGCCACCTTATCCCTGGCAATTGCCATGAATTATTTGATGGTGGATCACGTCACCTTGAGTACTAGGGATGGTGAGTTAAGTGGAATTCAAATGGGGGCAGTTTTCATACCCACTAATCCTCAGGGACAAATTCTTATTCCTTTCTGGGGGTTACCAGGGACATTACCTTATTATTCGGCAACCGATATTATGCAAGGCAATTTTAATGCGGAGGAGTTGCAAGGTGCAATTGCGGTGATTGGCTCCACTATGATTTTGCTTGCCGATTTACATCAGTCTCCTGTTGCCCAATCATTTCCTGGAGTTGAAATGGTAGGGAACATGGTACAAGGCATTGTGGGGCAGCAGCTTGTTACACCTTATAATTGGCATACTACAAGTGCGCGCTTGTACCTATTATTATTAGGACTTTTTTTCACCTGTATCTTTGCTTTTGTCGGCGTTACAGGCATGTTATTACTGGCATTTACCAGCATATTGGCCACCTTGGCAATTTCCGTTTACCTTTTTGTCGCAAAAAGTTTGTATGTACCCTTAGCCTTTATCTTAGTGCTGATTATCCTACAAACTATGGCTAATTATGGTTATTTATTTATTATGGAGCGACGACAAAAGAGAAAAATCAATCAGTTGTTTGGTCAGTATGTTCCTGAGCAATACGTTAAAGAATTAATTGATTCCCCTGAACAATACAGTATGGAGGGGCAAGAGCGTAATATGACCGTACAGTTTAGTGATATACGCAATTTTACTTCCATTAGTGAGTCGTTAGAGGCCTCTAATGTTAAGCGTCTATTGAATACATTTTTTACACCAATTACGGAAATAATTTTCAGTTTTCGCGGCACAATTGATAAATACGTTGGAGATATGATTGTTGCTTTTTGGGGAGCGCCAATGGTCGATGAGGATCATGCCTACCATGCAATCATGGCCTCTTTAACGATGATAAATAGCTTACCTGAAATTAATGAAAAAATGATAGCAACAGGCTTACCCGCCGTTAATATTGGGGTGGGCTTGGCAACGGGGCTAATGAACGTAGGCGACATGGGATCTGAATTCCGCCGTGCCTATACCGTTCTTGGTGATACAGTAAATCTTGCTTCACGCCTACAAGATTTAACCAAATTTTATCAGGTGAATATTTTAGTAAGTGATGGGACTCGTGCGGCCGATGAACGCTTTGTTTGGCGACCTGTAGACAAAATAACGGTAAAGGGACGTAGAACAGGACTGGTAATTTATCAGCCAGTTGGTTTGCGTACAGAGGTGGCTGATGAGGTTGTGGCGGAATTGAATGAATACCAGGCAGCTTTAGATGATTATTATGCGCGTAACTGGTCGTCCGCAGAAAAGAAATTTGATATTCTGAAAAGCAAATCGCCGGAAATTTATTTGTATCAAATGTATCTTGAGCGTATTAAAGGATTCCAGGTGGAACCACCTGCTGAAGATTGGAGTGGTATTTATGTTCATCTACATAAATAATTAATGTTTGTTTATTGTACAGGGAAAAATATGAAGAGAATAATTTTAATCGGACTTTTATCCATAACGACTCAGGTTTTTGCTGAGTCTGCAGCTAAGGTTTTGTATACCCAGAATAAAGTTACTGCCTCTCACGGTGGCAGCACGCGAACTCTTTCTCGTGGTTCAGCTTTAGAGATAGGTGATGAAATTGCTACAGCTGCAGGTGCGGCGATCCATCTTCAATACTCCAATGGTACTTTAGTGAATATCGGTTCCAACTCTTCATATAAGATTCACGCTTACGCTCCAAAGCAAGGTGGTGAACAAATTAACGCAGAATTAACTCATGGGAAATTAGAAATTCAAAATGGTGGAAAAATTAAGGAGACATTAAAAACGCCTATTGTATCTTTAGCCATTCTTGGTACTCATATTCGTGTTGATGCGACTAAGGCTGCAATGGCAAGTGGTAATCCTAAAAATAAACAATGTGCTGGAGCGCGTGCTACCGAAAATACCTACGTGCAGGTTCTCGAGGGATTAGTTTCTGCTCGTGATAAATTATTAAGACCAGGAAAAAGTGTACGTGTTACCTGCGATCGCATTGTCGATGCTCCATTTCCCCCAGATGGTATAGTCAATTCGCCTTTAAATGCACCGGGAAAAATTGAAACTATGGCTGGAGGTGCTGCTGCGGATACCACTGTTTCAGACGAGGGAGCCCTAATTGCGACCTATGTTGCAACAAATCAGGGGCCCGGCACTATTACGACAAGCAGCATTGACTCCATCCAGGCGGTTACGGCTATAGCAGATATTTCTTTAGCCTGCGGCACTTTCTAACAAGGGTGTATTTATAAGCTTGTAGGAGGCCATAGGCCAAACCCTACAAGCTCTTAGGGTATGAGCTAAGAACTATATCCGCATGTTAATCTTTACTCTCGCAAGCCAATCCCTTTCTTTAACAAAAACAGATTTAAAGCAGCCAATAAAATCAGCATAAAGCAAATGATACTCATCGCGAATCCCATGCTGACTTCACTTTGGCCAATCATGGCCTGTCTTAGTGCATTAACCATATATAAAATTGGATTTAGAAGAGATATTTTTTGCCAGAAGCTGGGTAACATGGTCGTGCTGTAAAAGACACCACCTAAATAGGTTAAGGGGGTGAGCACAAACGTAGGGATAATCATAATATCGTCAAAATTGCGGGCAACCATGGCATTAGTAAAACCGGCTAAGGAAAACACGGCGGAAACCAATAAGACAACCAATAAGGTCATCGGTAAATGGCTTAATTGAATCGTTAGAAAAAAACTAGCAATCAGATAAACTAAAATCGCAACAATTAAACCGCGTACCATACCTCCTAAAACATATCCCAGCAGCAAAAAGCCATCGTGCATGGGGCTAATTAGCATCTCCTCAATACTTTTTTGGAAACGTACACTGTACATTGAAGAGGATACATTACCGTAAGAGTTAACAATAACAGACATCATTATCAAGCCAGGGGCAATAAACATGGGATAACTTACCCCCTCGATTTCACCAATACGAGCCCCGATCAAGCTACCAAAAATCAGAAAGTAAAGGGTGGTCGTAATCACCGGAGGTAAAAATACCTGGCTTGCAATACGAAACATTCGCACTACTTCACGTCGTACCAGCGTGTATAGAGAAACAAGTTGTTTTTTAATGGCCATTTTTTATAAGATCCAAAAAGAGTTCTTCCAGACGATTTGTTTTATTACGCATGCTGCTTATATTAATGCCGTGCTGAGATAAAACAGCAAAAACTGCGTTTAAGCTATCCTGCGTATCAACACGAATTTCCAAGGTATTACAATCAATAAGGGTGGCAAGCAAGGGACTAAGGTCAGGTAGGGTATGAATAGGGTCCTCTGTATTGAAGATAAATGTTTGATGACGTAAAGTTTGGAGCAGGGCTTTCATGGAGCTATTCTTAATAATTTGCCCTTTATCAATAATGGCAATATTTTTGCATAACTGCTCTGCCTCTTCCAGGTAATGAGTGGTCAGAATAATGGTGGTGCCTTCCTTATTGGTGCGTGTTAAAAACTCCCACATACTGTGTCTGATTTCAATATCAACACCGGCAGTTGGCTCATCAAGAATTAGAACTCGCGGTTGATGCACCAGGGCTCTGGCAATCATTAAGCGGCGTTTCATACCCCCCGATAAATGGCGGACAATTGAATTGCGTTTATCCCATAATCCGAGCTGGTTTAGAAGCTCCTCTGCTTTTGGTAAGGCATTTTTTCGAGAAATACCATAATAACCGGCCTGGCTTAATAAAACTTGTAGACAAGTTTCGAAAATGTTTAGGTTAATTTCTTGAGGCACTAAGCCAAGGCAGGATTTTGCCTTTTCTGCTTCTTTTTCCAGGTCATAGCCACAAATACTAATCGTACCAGATGTTTTCGTTAGTAACGTGCTGATTAAACCGATGGTTGTCGATTTCCCTGCGCCATTAGCGCCAAGAAGGGCAAAAAAATCACCCGTTTTTATTGTTAAATCAATGCCCTTGAGCGCTTTAACTCCATTGGCATAAGTTTTGGATAGCTGTTTAATATCTAAGGCATGCATATAGAATC
The DNA here is from genome assembly GCF_001465875.1 of Legionella saoudiensis. GTDB lineage: Bacteria > Pseudomonadota > Gammaproteobacteria > Legionellales > Legionellaceae > Legionella > Legionella saoudiensis. The sequence continues at coordinate 108,932 of NZ_LN901320.1, forward strand.
GTGTAAAGATAAAATATCATTATACACAATTGCTGGATTATTGAGGCAATGAATAATGGATGTCATTAAAAATTACATTTAATCATCAGCATTAAGTATAACAATTGGCTCTAGGATAAATTGTCTATTATATAAGTCCCACAGGCCTTGTCTTCATCCAACCCGTGATGCTGTAACGTGTTTGATGAGTAGTTGTAACTTCATGGGGGAGCTCGCTATTAAAACAAATAAGCCGGTTTCCTTGAGGACTGATGTTTTCAAGCAGATGATCATGTGTATCATACAGTTTCAATTGACCTCCGTACTCATCGCACCAGTCTTCATTTAAATAATAAACAAAGGATACTTTTCTGGTTTTTTGCGCTGCAAATTGGTCAATGTGCTTTTTGTAAAAAGTACCGGGTTGATAGCTGGCAAAATGTGTTTCAAATTCATGCAAGCCCAGGAAGAGATTTTGATTTAAGATCTGACATAATTGATGGATTTGGTTTATAAAAAATTGGATTGCAGGATCTTGGTTATCTGATTCGAGCCATAAAATTTCATCGGTGCGGATGGCATTGTTTTGTTGGGAGCTAATATTTAGTCCAATTTTAGCGCTTCGAAATAAACCTTGCGTATATAATTCGCGCGCGGTATTACGAAGGGATAAATAATATTCTTGGGATAAAAAGTCATCAGTAAAATGAAAGCCTTGATTACATAGATTGTGAATAAGTAGCTCAATATTTTGTAACATTAGCGTCCCTCAAGGAGATATTGGTGCTCACGCCATTGCGGCATAAATTGGCTCATAAATGCATAAAATCGTTTGTTATGGCTAGGTTCTAAGAGATGTACTAATTCATGAACTAAGACATACTCTAAGCAAATTTGTGGTTTTTTAATAAGACTAAGGTTTAACCAAATTCGTGCTGCCTGAGGGTTACATGAACCCCAACGCGTTTTCATTTTTTTGATGCCCCATTGCTTAGTTTTAACGCCAATAATCGCCTCCCAGTGCGCAATAAGCTTGGGCAGTAATAGCTGCATTTGCCATTTATACCAAGAATCAAGTAGTTTTTGTATTTGCAAGTGGGAACTACCTGGACGGATGTAGCAATGTATAAGTTCATCTTGGAGTTGTATATGGTTTGGTCCATGATGCTCTTCGATGATTAATAAATAATTCTTTCCCATAAAGGGTACTGAAACCCCCGTTTGTAAGGGCAAATTTTCTAGGGGAGCGCGACTACAAATGCGTTCACGATGCTCATAAATCCAGCTCTTCTTTTCCTCTAAGGTTTTGCGGATTAAGCGCTCACTATATTTTAATGGGACACTGACTCGGACCGAACCATCCGGAGGATAAATTCGCAGGGTCATGTTTTTTATGGGTTTTCTTAAAACTTCAATGGAAATACCATCTAATTCAATAATCATACAACGGGAGCGACAGATGCTTTTTTCCCATTTTACTCTCTTTTAGCACCGATACAAGGACTGTCTATATATTCACCATTGATGTTTAAAACCATATTGACATTCGCTCGTTGGTAGCGGGTTAAAATGTCGTATTGTTCTCTGGTGATATAACCATATGAGTGGTTGCAGTAAACTAATGAATGGGCATAGGGTCTTGGTGCAACTTGGATGGGTATATCACATTCCCAGCGAAAGTGGGTCAAATCGCAGTTTGCAAACGTGGCATGAAATGGCAAAAGAGATAAGGCGATTAAGAACCAATAGTTTTTTCTCATTATGCACCTTCAGGAATGTATATATTTATTTTTTTTAAGTATAGGATAATAATCTTAAAAAAATAGTTGTCTGCATGCAAGGATTGTTATGCTTTCATCAAGTTCTGAATATCTTATGGCTCTGCGTGAACGAGATTTTCTTCTCTTTTTAGAGTGGCCTAATTTTGTTGCTAAAAAATATGGAAAGCCGGGCGAGCCTCTAGGTGGTGATGCCCTTATGGATTGTTTGGTTTTTGAATGGCTAAGCTATGGTTTTCGTGATGAAGACATTGAGCACATGACAATTCTCTATGCTATTTCTGAACTCACCACGCTGTTACACTCAGGTATATTAATGTATCAATTAATGACAACCACCTCCGCCTTATTCTCATGCATGGCTTTTCAGGCTCTTCAGTTAGATGTTACTACTTTTCCACTAGGAATGAATGAGCGCGATATTTTTAAGTTTATGGATAAGAAAACGAGAATTGATGGGAGCCCGAATCTTTTTAATGAACGTGTCAGCTTAGCTCGCCAGGATTTTTTAAAACAAACCTCGTTGGTTAAAGAGTCGCAAGTGTATGCATCGTGTAAAAAAATATACGATATTAACTTTGTACTGCATCAGGTGGGGGAATATAAGGATAACCTGTATCGAGAAGAAGATAAGGAGAAAGGTAATAGTTTGTGCTATACGCGCTTGGGGATTGTAGAAGCGTTCCAGTCTTACCTAAAGAAGCAGACGGAACTGGGTGATAAGGTTTTATCAGAAATAAATGATTATGTGACTCTGCTTCGTAAATCGCAGCCGAAGAAGTGGGAAGAAAAGTATTTGGATCAGATTGCCCCACCTTCTTTTTTTATGCAGGTATCAAAAACGTTATTAACATATTGCGCATTCTTTTTTTCTAAAATAATTCCGGAAGCTTCACTGGATGATAAAGAGAAAATACCTAGGGCAGGTGGCTTGAGTCATTAGTTCTTCTTACCTCTGTTACCGTAAGCTTTGAATCTCTACATAAAAAGGGATGATGTAACGGAAAAAGGTCTTATTTCTTCGAGGAGGCTTATCTATCGCTTTACCGACATTTCATGAGCCAATAACGCATCTTTATAATGCAAGGCATCAGGGCTTCCCATATAGCCACCTAAACCATGCTTTCCCACAACACGATGGCAAGGAATAAATAGGGCCAAGGGATTGCGCTTGCATGCTTGGCCAACTGCCCTAGGGCTACTTTGCAATGTTAACGCGAGCTCACCGTAAGTAATTGTTCGTCCGATAGGAATAACTAATAAAGCATTTAATACTTTTTGCAAATAAGTGCTACCTTGCGGTTTTAGTTGCAATTGAAAGCGATGATTAGGATTGGCTATGTAAGACTCTAACTCATGTTGAATTAAAATAGATAAAGGATGACTTATTGTCGGGCCAGAGTTCTGCGTAAAAAAAGAGCGATAAACAAAATGCTCATCAAACTCAACGGCGAGCTTACCCCATGGGGTAGAAAAAGTAGAAATAATAAGATTAGTTGTCAGATTAACTTTGATCATCATACAACCACCTCATTTGATGCATGTGCGCAGACAAGTGAGATACTGGCATCTCTCTCCGAAGAGAGAGATGCAAAGCGAATTAATCAGCTTTTTTAGTTGCTAATTTTTCTTTAATACGTGCAGCACGTCCTGCTAAATTACGTAAATAATACAGCTTCGCGCGACGTACATCACCACGTCTTTTTACTGTAATACTGTCAACGATTGGACTGTAAGTTTGGAATACACGCTCAACACCAACGTTGTGAGAAATTTTACGTACAGTGAACGCAGAGTTCAAACCACGATTACGCTTAGCAATTACAACCCCTTCAAAAGCCTGTAAACGCTCACGGTTTCCTTCGATTACTTTCACTTGAACCAGAACAGTATCACCTGGGCTAAACTCAGGGATTTCTTTACCTTGCATTTGCTCGGCATTTAGTTGGTCAATAATATTAGTCATGGACTACTCCTCAAATTGGTCTCCCTAGTTTAGAGACTAGGAAATACCGTGTTCGCACTTAAACTCAGCAAGCAATTGCTGGTCTGTTTTATTTAATTCTATTTTTTCCAGTAAATCTGGCCGCTTAAGCCAAGTTTTACCCAGAGATTGTTTCCTGCGCCACAATTCGATTTCTTTATGATTTCCACCTAATAAAACAGGAGGAACATCCAATCCGTTAATCGTTGCCGGTCGAGTGTAGTGAGGACAATCCAGTAAACCATTCATAAATGAATCTTGCTCTGCTGAGCCCAGATGTCCAAGACTGCCAGGTATTAAACGAGTAATCGCATCAATAAATACCGTAGCAGCCAATTCCCCACCACTTAAAACAAAATCTCCAAGAGACCATTCTTCATCAACATAATGCTGAAGAACGCGCTCATCAATTCCTTCATATCGCCCAGCAATAAACAGCAAGGGTTGCATGTCATTTGCCACTTGGTTTAAATCATGCTGGCGAATCACCTTTCCTTGCGGGCTAAGGTAAACCGTTTTGCAGTGACTCGGCATTTGACTGCGGGCCTGCATAATAGCTGCTTGTAAGGGCTCATACATCATGACCATTCCTGGTCCACCACCGTAGGGTTTATCATCAACTTGCCGATAAGGCCGTGATGCCCAATCACGGGGATTCCAGTGATCTATTTTAACCAAGCCTTGCTCTATAGCTCTACCCGTAATGCCATAATTTAAGGCATTAAGTATTTCGGGTATTAAAGTGATAACTCCAAGATGAAGCGCCACTTAAAAATCCAGGTCCCAATCAACAGTAATAAGTTGCTGGCTAAGATTAACATCTAAGATGAACTGACCAGGTAAATAAGGAATTAAATGCCTTTTTTCGCCTTGCACTACTAATACATCATTGGAGCCAGTAGGGATGATCTCAGTTACTTTACCAAAAGATTCTCCTTTGGAGTTCACTACACTCAAACCCATTAGCTGATGCCAGTAATATTCACCAGATTCCAGCTCCTCAAGCTGTACTTGCTGAACTGCGATTTCTACATTAGTTAGATGAGCTACAGTTTCTCGTTCAGGATAACCTTCAATTTGGACTATGATAGACTTAGTTTGTACTTCTGCATTAAGCAGTTTAATCGGTTGCCATTTATTATTAATAAAAGCATGCCAATCTTCATATCTCAAGATATTATCGCGAGGCTCTGTGAAGGAATGAACCGTAACAAAGCCTTTAATACCATGAGGGCGTCCAAAACGACCAACAACTATCCAGTTTTCCTGATTACTCACGATTATTAAGCAGCTTTATCTTTTTTGTTAAATTCTTTTACCAGTGCACTTACGCGATCAGATAATTGTGCGCCAACTTTTTGCCATTGGCTTAATTTATCTGTGTCAATGTGAATACGAACTTCTTGTCCACGTGCTACAGGGTTGAAATAACCAATAGACTCAATGTAGCTACCATCGCGACGCTTGCGGCTATCAGTAACAACTAAATGATAAAACGGACGCTTTTTCGCGCCACCTCGTGATAAACGTATAACGACCATTATATTCCTCTACTTTAGAGTGGTTACGTAAAAATGCCGTGTATTGTACGAAAATTAACTCGGCATGTGAAGTAATTCTTACGAATTATCTTAAAAAAATCGTACTTCGCTCATTTTTCTAACATTCTTCTTTAATAATTACTTAAACTCATCTGGGAACATGCCTTTTAGTCCAGCCATTCCTCCCAAGCCACGCATCATTTTTTGCATGCCACCAGGCTTAGTAAATTTCTTCATCATCTTTTGCATTTGCTCAAATTGCTTTAATAATTTATTAACATCCTGAATTTGGGTTCCTGAACCAAGAGCAATACGCTTTTTACGTGAGCCGACAATCAATTTAGGGATACGTCGCTCTTTAGGAGTCATGGAGTTAATAATAGCAATTGTTTGGGCCATTGCTTTGTCGCTAACTTGCTTCATTGCCTGTTGCGGCATCATTTGGCTTACGCCGGGAAGCTTGCTCATCATACCGCTAATGCCGCCCATATTATTCATTTGTAATAGCTGCTGTTTGAAGTCTTCCAAATCAAAGCCTTTACCTTTCTTCAATTTTTTAGCTAGTTTTTCGCTGGCTTGTTTATCCGCTTTACGCTCTACTTCTTCGATCAGCGTAAGAATATCACCCATACCCAATATTCTTGAAGCAACACGCTCTGGGTGGAAGGGCTCTAGCGCTTCAATCTTTTCCCCGCTGCCGATAAACTTAATGGGTTGGCCGGTAATTTGTTTTACAGATAGAGCCGCACCACCCCGCGCATCACCATCCGTCTTTGTAAGAATAACCCCAGTGAGTGCTAATGCTTCATGAAATGCTTTTGCTGTATTTGCTGCATCTTGTCCTGTCATGCTGTCTACAACAAATAGGGTTTCTATTGGTTGAATCACCTGATGCAAGCTTTTAATTTCTGCCATCATCTCCGCATCAACGTGCAGGCGCCCCGCGGTATCAATAAGTAGCACATCCATGTATTGCTTTTTCGCACTATCAATTGCTTTTTGCGCTATAGCTAATGGTTGTTCATGAGATTCTGCTGGGAAAAAAGTGACGTCAATTTGCTCTGCTAATACTTTTAGCTGTTGAATTGCCGCAGGTCGATATACGTCGACACTGGCTACCATGACTTTTTTATTTTCGGTTTCTTTTAAATAGCGAGCCAGTTTTGCCGTACTGGTAGTTTTACCAGAACCTTGCAATCCAGCCATTAAAATTACTGCTGGGGGCTGCGTTTTAAAATTGAGCTCCGCACGTTCACCACCCATAACCTGAATTAATTCATCATGGACAATTTTTACAAAGGCTTGATCAGGATTTAAGTCGTTTAAAACCTCTTGCCCAAGAGCCTTTTGTTTTACTTGCTCAATAAACTCTTTAATAACTGGTAAGGCAACATCCGCTTCAATAAGAGAGAGTCTGACTTCACGTAGGGCGCTTTGTACATTCTCTTCGGTTAAGCGGCCTTGTCCGCGTAAATTTTTAAAGGTGCGGGTCAAGCGTTCGGTTAAAGTGTCAAACATGATGGTGGTACCCGAAAAAAATAGTCACTATAGCACATTGAGATTATATTTTGCCAGCCTGGGATGTGCTTGTTTGTAATCGCTTTGATAGGGTACATCACTGTTAACTGCCATTAGTTAATGATTTCTTTTCTGCGCGCATTATTTAACGGCAGTAAGGGCCCCTCTAAGGCGATTACGTCTTATTATAGTTCTTTATGTAACGGTTTCTTTCATAAAGAACGACAAAATTGCAGAGATTTTCTATTTAAATCGTGGTATTTTAACTCAGCGATAATGTTTATCGTGCTCTGTTCGTGCTTTTCTAGATTAATAACAGAGGATTTTGTTTATTTATTACGCTATTATTAAGGGTTTCTTAAGCTTTGACTTATATAATGAGAGCTTCTGTGGGCCCAACACTGCAACGAAGGAATGCGATGAGCAATAAAAAACACTCACTAACTATTTTTAGCTTAACCATGATTACGGTTGGCTCTGTAGACAGCATCCGTAATTTACCGGCAACCGCTTTATTTGGTAGCCAACTTATATTCTATTTTGTTTTAGGGGCACTATTTTTCTTGATTCCTACGGCTCTTGTTTCCGCAGAACTTGCCTCAGGATGGGCTAAGCAAGGTGGAATTTATATTTGGGTTAAACAGGCCTTTGGGAAAAAGATGGGCTTTTTAGCCATTTGGTTACAGTGGATTGAGAATGTAATTTGGTATCCCACTATATTATCTTTTGTTGCAGGCACGATAGGTTATTTAATTAACCCTGCATTAACTAGCAATCCTTATTTTCTTTGGTCGGTCATCGTAAGTTGTTTTTGGGGGGCTACCTTACTTAATTTACGTGGTATGAGCTCTTCGGCTTTGTTTAGTAATCTATGCTCATTGGCCGGTTTATTATTACCCATGTCGCTGATTATTGGTTTAGGCGTAGCTTGGATAGCTCAGGGAAATCCATTACAAGTTCAATTTGATGTACCCAGTATTGTTCCTCATTTATCAGATCAATCAATGTGGGTGTCCTTAACTGCAATTATTATGTCGTTTTGTGGTATTGAAATTGCAACGGTTCATGCCAATGATGTAAAAAATCCTCAAAATGCCTTTCCTAAAGTATTAGTTTATTCAGTAGGGATTATTTTAAGTACATTAATCCTTGGTTCTTTAGCCATTGCCATCGTACTGCCGCAAAATGATATCAATTTAGTGGCCGGAATTATGCAAGCCTTTGAAGCGTTTTTTTCTAGCTATCATATGACTTGGATGATGCCCGTAGTTGCGGTGATGCTGGTGTTAGGAGGCCTTGGAGGGGTGAGTAACTGGATTATTGCTCCGACTACAGGTTTATTAGTAGCAGCAGAAGATGGTAATTTACCGAATGCATTCCAAAAGACTAATGCGAATGGTGCACCGGTAGTAATGTTGTATACTCAAGCAACTATTGTGACGGTATTGTCAGGTCTATTTTTATTTATGCCTAGCGTTAATGGCTCTTATTGGCTATTAACTGCATTAGCTGCGCAATTGTACATGTTGATGTATTTTATTATGTTTATTGCCGCGATTAAATTGCGTTTGTCTGAGCCGGAACATCCCCGTGCATTTAAAATCCCGGGCGGAATGTTTGGCATGCTGTTTGTTGCTGGTGTAGGTATTATCGGTGTATGTACTACTTTAGCGGTAAGCTTTATTCCTCCCGATGGGATTGATGTCGGTAGCTTAGCGCGTTATGAATGTACCTTAATTTTTGGATTACTTCTGATGTGTTCGCCACCGTTTATCAGTTCTTGGCTGCAGGGTAAAACTCCGGATATGGAGCCAGCTGTTTAATTAATAGGCCCTCTCCCATCCTCTTCCGCATTCATCAGCAATCCCTTGATTTAAATGTTCTCCGCGGGCGAGGATAGTGGGAGAGGGGAAGCATTTTTTTCATAGAGTTATCCTCAAATCTAGGCACCCTTATGTCAATCGAAACAAAGAGGCTACTAACAACCCTTACCGCAAGACTACCTGAACTGGAATGGAAAGTCGGTGAATTAGGGAGTTCCTTTTCGAGCCATAAGTTACCTCGAGGCTTATTTCGCACTGATACACCAACTGGTAGCGCCTGTATTGCCGAAATTAAAAAAGATATTCAGAGCTTATCCAAGCATGAGGGAAATAGTGCCGCATATCTTGCGATGCGAATTCAACAAAAAGTAAATGTTTTGGTGGCTTTATGTCAAATTCATAGCCGTCATCATAAGCCCGAAAATAAAGCCTCATTTGGAGTCCAGATGCTAAGCACCAGACAGCAATGGCTACACACGCTTGAAACCGATATCCGGACACTTGAAAAACAACAACAAGCCATGTCCAAGACTTTAGAGCAAATGATGCGGGGACAGAACTCTGCTGCAATTTTACAGTTAAAAGCAGAGTTAGGTGAAATCGAGCGCCGCTTAACGCTGGCTAAAGAAACCTTAAATAGGGCTATTTCTTAGCTTTTGTTCACGACAGGAATACGGTACAGTAGGTGGTGTTTCGTACAAATATAAAAAGGAGCTTTTACACATGTCAGGAAAATTTTCTCAAGTTACTAAAGACATCAGTACTCAACTAGCTAAAATGCGTAAGGAAATGCCAGAGGTAATGGCCGGTTTTTCCGCTTTAGCGCAAGCCTCGTCTAAAGAAGGCGTATTAGATAAAAAAACTAAAGAGTTGATTGCTATGGCTTTGGCAGTTGCTAATCATTGTCCCGGCTGTATTGGTTTTCATTCGCAAACCTTAGTTAAATTACAAACCTCAAGAGAAGAGCTTTTAGAAACTCTTGCAATGGCAGTATATATGGGAGGTGGTCCATCTTTAATGTATGCGGCTGAAGCTTTAGAAGCATTTGAAGAGTTTAGCGCTTAAAATTAAGCATTAGCTGATGCAAGGCTGGTCTGTAAAGCCCAGCATCGGAGTTCGTTTAAAATAACACGTAACTACTTTATTTTGCTAATTTAACGCTTGTTGCAGTTGGTTTGCCTGAACCTGCTGTTGTACAGGCTGCTGAGGGGGCTGCTGTTGTTGTGCAGGTTGTTGTATTTGTTGCTGACCACCCCAAGCTGCGGCAACTAAGTCCATTTCTGTTTTGGCGGCATTGGTTTGGCAAGGGTATTTTTTGGTTATCCCTAACCAGGCAACTTGAGATACGGTCATCGAATCCTTATCACTTTGTTGGCTGGAAATTTCGTTATAGGTTTGCTGGATGAGGTCATTTAAGGCGAGTGGGTTTAACTGTACACTCGGAGGCAGACAAAAAATAGGATGCCCTTGGCTTTTTGCTGATTCGTTGGCTTGAATTAATGTTTCTTGAATACTTTCACTAGTAATCATCAGCACATGGCGTGCTGATCTTGCCCAGGCTTGAGCTTGAGGGTCGGCTTTCATTTCCATTTGCGGAATGTTATTAGCAATGTCCATATAGTTTCTAATCGTATCTGCATTGACATAATTTGCAAAAAAAATACAACAGATAAAGAATAAGCGCATAATAGTTCCTTAAATTATAACCTTAAATACCGTGAGGTTTAATTAACCCTAGTTTAAAAGCGATCATTAAAAAAATGAATAAACTTAATGAAATAGCAATTCTAATGGTTAATGCTTTTACTGTTCTTTTAGTGTTTCCAGAGTCTTTAAGTAAAAAAACAAGGCCGCTGGCAAGTGAGCCTGCGATAATAATCATGGTAAAGATGATGATGATTTTGGTGATCATTTGTTATACTCCCAAAACTGCTGATCAAATCTGAAAAATTTTTGAGCAATTAATAAACTATGCCTAGTGTACCCTTTTTTAAATTTCGTTTCACCCCAAGTTGGACAATGGTCTTTTTAACCCTCCTCTTCATGGGGCTATTCCTGCGTTTAGGATTTTGGCAAATTCATCGTGCTGAAGAAAAAGAGCAAATGCTTGCGGCCGAAAAACAGCAAGCAAGTCTTAAACCAGTGCTATGGACCGCAAAACAAAAGTTGCCATTACAATATACACCGATTAAAATAGAGGGGCGTTATTTACCAGAAGTATTTCTCCTCGATAATCAGCATCACCAACATCAGTTTGGTTACCATGTTTTATCCCCATTAGAACTTGTAGATGGTTCTGTTGTGATAATTGACCGAGGGTGGATTCCTGGCGATATGAGTCGCCGTATTTTTCCTAAAATTACGGCGCCTAAGAATTTAATTCAAGTACAAGGAACGACTTATTTTCCGAGTGAAGGCCAATGGGTTTTAGGACAAGATTATGAAAAAAAAGAGAATAAAGTCGTAATTCTTGAGCGTTTAGACAAACAATTGTTAAGTCAACTTTTGCAAAAATCAGTCTATCCGTTTATTATTCGCCTCGACAAGCAAGATACACATGGATTTGTACGAGAATGGGCAACGGTATCCATGCCTCCGCAGCGACATTTAGCTTATGCATTGCAGTGGTTTGCTATGGCTTCGGTTATCTTAATTATATTTGTAGCATTGAATCTGAAGAAACGAAATGAAGACACAGTCCAATAAATATTATGTTGTAGTACTCCTGATTATTATGTTCGCTGCTCCAGGTATCGCAGCTTATGTTTTTTATCAACATCCGAGTTGGCTAGGTTCTACCCGGGTAAATAAGGGAACTTTGCTGAATCCTCCCGTTGTTTTAAAAGCTATAGAGGGTCCCAAAAAGTGGCGTATTGTTTTTTGGGCGCCGAAAGCATGTAATTCTGCATGTAAGAATCAATTAGAAATTTTAGCCAAAGTACGTTTAGCTTTAGGCCGAAAGTTGTATCAGGTCGATCAAGTGTTAGTACTCGGTGATAAAGCAGCTGCTTTATCGGCTGCTGAACAATCAGCGTTAAATGAAATACAGTTTCAAGTGATACAATTGCCTACGGCTGAAGTAAGGGCTCATGAAGAATTATTCGCGGAGCCAAAGATATTTTTAGCTGATCCCAATAATTATTTAATTCTCAGTTATGCCTCATCGGTAAAACCCGATGATGTATATAAAGATTTGAAGTTATTACTTAATACAACAGAAAAGAATGGTTAATTAAATAATGCACAATAAATTATTACGCGTTGCAGTAACGGCTGCAGTCCTTTTATCATTGCTCGTGGTGATGCTGGGTGCATACACTCGTTTGACGGATGCTGGTTTAGGCTGTCCAGATTGGCCAGGATGTTATGGACGCTTGGTATTACCAAGTGCCAAGTCGAGTTTGCAAGAGGCACAAACGACCTATCCTCAGATTCCTATTGAATCAAGGAAAGCATGGACAGAAATGGTTCATCGCTATGCCGCAGGAACTTTGGGCCTATTAATTTTCTTTATCGGGTTTTCGATGCTGCGTAAGCGTTTACAAGGTTTTAATCTGCCTTGGCATTTGCCTGCAGCTTTACTGCTTCTGGTTGTTTTTCAAGCTGCATTAGGGATGTGGACGGTAACCTTAAAACTATTGCCTGTTGTGGTTATGGGACATCTTTTAGGTGGGATGCTGATAGTTGCTTGCTTGAGTCGCTTACGTTTACAGGTTAGTGCACTAAAGGGAGAGGATTTGCCACAATGGCGCCCCTGGCTGCGTTTAGCCGTTATTATCGTATTTTTCCAAATTGCACTCGGAGGTTGGGTGAGCTCAAACTATGCGGGTATTTCCTGTATTGGTTTTCCTCTGTGTAATGGGGTTTGGCTACCCGAGTTACATTTTGCCCAAGGTTTTAATTTGTTTTCTCCAGTTGGAGCCAATTACCAGGGCGGATTATTAGATCATGAAGTGCGCGTTACCATTCAATTCATTCATCGTCTTGGGGCTATCGTGACCGCGGTTTATGTATTAACGCTCGCCGTATTAATTATGCTTAAAGCTCGTTTTAAGTATTTAAAAGGTGCTGCCATAGCCATGTTTTTATTGGTGCTGATACAGTTCACCTTAGGAATTTTGAATGTGGTTTATTTGCTGCCAATTTCTGTAGCAGTTGCCCATAATGGTGTTGCAGCGCTTTTATTGGCAACGGTATTTAGCTCACTTCATTTGACACGTAAAGGGCAGGAATAATGCAGACAGATCAAACAATACAGGCACCAGCCGCTTGGCGTGACTATGTAGAATTATGTAAACCGCGTGTAGTGATGCTCATGTTGCTCACAGTTCTTGTTGGTATGTATTTGGCAGCACCCGGCTGGGTAAGCTGCTCATTGTTGTTCAACTCTTTGGTTGGTATTGGTTTATGTGCAGGAAGCGCTGCAGCAATTAACCATTTGGTAGACCGACGCATTGATTCGATTATGGCACGAACTAAAAAACGCCCTGTTGCCCATGGGCGTGTTTCTGTTCACCAGGCGGCTTGGTTTGCATTAATTATGGGTGTTTTGGGATTGAGCGTCTTAGCCCTGTTTGTAAATAAATTAACAGCATTATTAACCTTTATTACGTTGATTGGTTATGCGGGTATTTATACCGGTTATTTAAAACGGGCTACGCCACAAAATATTGTTATTGGCGGCTTAGCCGGTGCCGCGCCTCCTTTATTAGGATGGACTGCAGTAACTAATCAGTTAGATCCTCAGGCACTACTATTAGTATTGATTATTTTTACCTGGACACCTCCGCATTTTTGGGCTTTGGCAATTTATCGACATGAAGAATATCAAAATGCAGAAATCCCCATGTTACCGGTTACCCATGGCATCCAATTTACTAAGTTAAATGTTTATCTCTATACCATCTTACTTTTAGTGGTGAGTGCTTTACCTTTTGTCGTGGGCATGAGTGGCCTGTTTTATCTAGCAGGAGCTCTAGTACTTGGCGCTCGATTTTTATTTTGGGCCCATAAATTATATCGTACGGATAAGCCCGTGGTGGCGATGCAAACCTTTCGCTTTTCGATTGTGTATTTGATGTTATTGTTTGTATTTTTATTAGTGGATCACTATTTGTAGGGGATGAGAATGAATGTAAAGACTAAGGGCATTACCTTTACGGTGGTTATTTTATTAGCGTTGGCAGGATTATTTTCCGGCATTTTTGTCGGGCAGCATATGCATTTCAAGAAAAAAATCGATGTGGCCAATTTCCATGGGACCTATTTAGAAAATCCAAGAACTGTAAACCAGTTTAGTTTAATTGGCATTGATCAAAAAGCTTTTGATAACGCAAGCCTGCAAGGCAGATGGACGGTATTGTTTTTTGGGTTCACTAATTGCGGATACATCTGTCCTACTACTTTAGCTGAATTAGGTAAAATGTATCGTATTCTGGAAAATAAAGGCGTGAAGGATTTACCTCGAGTGGTGATGATTTCTATTGATCCTGATCGTGATGATCAGGAAAAATTAGGCAATTATGTTTCTTCGTTCCATCCTGATTTCTATGGTGCACGTGGAGAGGAGGCATCAATTAAAGCAATGACGCGAGAAATGGGAATTGCCTACGCCAAAATTATGGAAAAAGATACCTCAGACCCTAAAAGCTATGATATGCAACACAGCGGTGCTTTAATGTTATTTAATCCTCAAGGGGAGTTAAACGCATTTTTTACCACACCACATCATGCGGATTTGTTAGCAAAAGATTACATACAATTGGTTTCTTAAATAACCATTTAACGAAGCGCTTTTATTACAGTCAGGAAGTAATCCCATTAAGTTAAAGAAAACGTTATCCCGCACTACGTTCGGGATGACGTAGCTTAATGGCAGGAAGAGAAGGAGGACACTAAGAGGAGCTGCTTGGAGGACCTTACTCCGCCCTTGAGCGGGAGGAGATTTTCCAATTTATAGGCTAGGCTTTAGATATACTCATAAAGCATAAAATAATAAAAAATATTGAGGAACAGTACATTCATGAAAATTGCAATATTGGCCACCAACCCACAGTTGTATTCACATCAGCGCTTAAAAGCAGAAGGGGAAGCTGCAGGCCATGAGATTAAAATTATTAATCCCTTATATTGCTATATGAATGTTGCTGCTTCCTGCCCTAAAGTCCATTATCGTGGAGGTGCTCCTTTACCACATTTTGATGCAGTAATTCCCAGAATAGGTGCGTCAATGACTTATTATGGCACGGCTGTTTTACGCCATTTGGAAACTATGGGTATGTATACCGTAAACGAATCTATTGCCATCTCGCGTTCGCGCGATAAATTCCGTTCCTTACAATTATTGGCACGTAAAGGTCTGCCTATGCCCTTGACCAGTTTTGCGCAATCCCCTGATGACACAGAAGACTTAATTCGCATGGTTGGAGGAGCCCCTTTAGTTATTAAACTATTGGAAGGAACCCAGGGGAAAGGGGTGATTTTAGCAGATAGCCATCAATCGGCTGTGAGCATTATTAATGCATTTAAAGAAATGCATGCCAATATTTTAGTACAAGAATTTATTGAAGAATCGCGCGGTACAGACATTCGTTGTTTTGTGGTTGGTGAAAAAGTGGTAGGCGCGATTAAACGCCAAGCCAAAGAGGGTGAGTTTCGTGCCAATGTACACCAAGGCGGAAATGCGGTTAAAGTAAAACTTACTCCTCAAGAACGTGCTATTGCGGTGAGTGCAGCAAAAACAATGGGATTGAAGGTTGCTGGTGTTGATTTAATTCGCTCCAATCATGGTCCATTAGTCTTAGAAATTAACTCGTCACCTGGTTTAGAGGGAATTGAAAAGGCAACAGGGGTAAATATTGCCGGGAAAATTATTGAATTTATTGAAAAGCATGCCAAACCCATGAATTTGAGCCAGCGTTTTCATGGTTAATTAAATCGGTTTTTTTAAGAGTTCTGAATTGCAGACGCAAGCGCTGTTAGTGCAGAGGCTTTTCTCTTTAATATAGGCTGGGCCTTGCGGCAGTCCAGCCTATATTTACTATCTCACCGCTGTGATGCGTTCAGCATTTCCTTCTTCATCACTCAATTCATTGCCACTCTGTTCCGCTCTCATGCTTTGCATTCGGCTTCTTAGCGAACGGCTGCTATGGCAATTAGCTTGTTCTATTTCTGAGGCAGGATTATGGGTTTCTAACTCTTTACCTACTCTCTCCAGATTAGTCAACACTTTATCAAATGCCCTAATTGACCAGCTGACAGAGAGCGAGGGTGATGTTTTCGCTGCTTTTAAATCGTCAATTGCTTCTTGTGTTTTTTGCTTTAAATGCGCAATTGCTCCATGATTGTCTAAGTCTCGAGGATTGAAATGCGCGATTTCTGTCAAAAGCGCTTGACGGTTAATGAGCTGGGCAACTCGGTCTGGATTTGGATTAGCCTTGTTCAATTCTTTTTCCAGTTTGGCTTCGGTTACTGCCAGGCGTTTAACTACTTGCTTTTGTGCAATGGCAAAGTCGATTTGAGCTGAGGTGGTAATAATAGGTTTTGCATGGTCCTTATAATAGTCCATTAATGCTGGTTTATCCGTCACTTCAGGTAAATTCAACCATTTATCATATACTGATTTGGAAATAAGTTTTGTTCCTTCATCGTTTTGAGTCGCAGGCAGCCAGGGGCCTTTCGGATTGTTGGGATCGGGCTTTAACAGAACCAAATCATTGGTTATCACCATACTTAATTTATCTTTACTGTGTTTGTTAAACCATTTTTCGGCACATATTGAACCGGCTTTACCTGGGCCAAATCCTTGAGCTCCGTAGGCTTTGGATTCGCAGATGTCATCTTTTGATATATTTAGATCTATTGCTCGCTGGGTATCAAAGTCTTTAGTTTTCCAGGCTCTGCGAGACCCCATAAAAGCAACCGTTTTTTGAAAAATAGACTCGTCTGCACCTTCAACGCGAGCAAAGATTTGTTTGGTATTTTCGAGTGCATCCACCCGTTTCAGTAGATTTCTTGCCGCACTTAGAGGATTTAGCCATTTGGAAAACGTTTCAGGAATAACTACTCCAACATCAGGAGTTGCAAATGCTGCTGCTTGCACATAGCGCTTTGTCTTCTCTAAAACTTTGCTCTTGCTATGTAAGTCCTCCACACCCGTGAACCCTTGGTTTAGTGCGACCTGCACTAAAAGTTTTCGCATTTGTGATACTTCACGAACGATACCTCCATCTGCGGAGATTACTTTATTACCGCTCATATCTTGATCATCGGTGGGTAAAAAACGGTTGGCGGTTTTGATTGCGTTTTGGGCTGCATGAGATTTTCCACAACCTGAAGGTCCAGCAACAATAACCACAGGCCGCTCTTTTTTCCATTTAGGACCTTCATAATGAGTTGTTGAGGCTTCCGCCACTGCATATCGGAACTCTTTACTGTTCATCTCTTCTTCTAAGGCTAACTTATATAGCTTAACTCCTTCTTCTCCCAGCAATGCTCTCATTGAGATGGTCGCACTTTCCGGATCAGTAGCCCTATTATCTTTTCCACCTGGTTCAAACTTTGGCAGGTCGTGTTTTTCAATATACTCAATGAGTTGTTTTCTAAAAAAAAGCGGGTCATCGAGGCCATCTGCGCGCTCGGGTATGTTATGCTCTTTTTTATAAGCAGATACTTTATGGCGATGAGAGTCAGTATACTTTTGAATTCCGTGGCACAATTCCTCTTGGCCTTTCGCGCTTAAGCATGATTCAGTAGAGTAAGTGCTATATTTTCCTATCTGGCCGATAAGATCTTTTTTACTAATGCCATAAATGCCCATATAGAAGCACTCCACAATAAATCTTACTTACAGTATAGCAATATTTTATTTTTTTTAATGAGACGATTCATCTTTACCAACAAGCCAATCCGCGCTAACCTCGAACTCTTTAGCCAAGGTATCTAATATTGCGGCATCAGGAGTTGTTGCCCCATTGAGCAAGGCTTCTGCTTTGAACTTGGGGACTTTGATTAATTTGGACAATACTTCAATGCGTTCATTCGCTGACTCAGGAGCACCAATATTATCGAGTTCTTTATTTAGTCGTTCCGAAAATCGCCTGTTAATCATAGAGTTCTCCTGATTTTTTATTTTAGTGAAAAGTAAACCAGTTCTATTAATTTGATATAGCATAAAACCTTAGTTTTGCAATGTAGGGCTTTATAAGGGATGGAATTTGGTTGATCTGCGTTCTCTTTCAATTTAGTATTGATTTCACTTGAATTCGGCATAATGTGGAATGATCTATGATTGAAGATGTTGCAGCGAAATATCCTTGTGATTTAATAATATTCGGTGCCTTAGGCGATTTATCTTGTCGTAAATTATTCCCTGCATTATATCAATTGGAATGTGCGGAATTGCTACATCCCGACACCCGAATTATTGGCTGTGCGCGTGAAGAGTTTGCTTTAGCAGATTACATCCAACTGATGCGAGAAAAAATTGAGTTTTTTACTCGAGAGGCTTTGGATAGTGCCGCATGGACACGTCTTACGCAAAGATTAATTTATTGCCACTTAGATATGGCAAAGCCAGAGGATTATTTCAAATTAACTGAATATGTTCGCCCCGCAGAGCGAGTAGCTATTTCTTATTTTGCAATTCCTCCATCATTATACGCACAAACTTGCCAGGGCTTGTCTACCATTGGTTTGACTAATCAACCATCGCGAGTAGTTCTCGAAAAACCAATTGGTCATGATTTACCCTCTTCAATTATCATTAATGATCAAGTGGCGCATTTTTTTGCTGAAGACCAAATTTATCGAATTGATCACTATTTAGGAAAGGAAACGGTTTTAAATCTTTTAGTTCTTCGCTTTGCTAATGCAATTTTTTCATCAAACTGGGATCAGAGTATGATTGAAAAAGTCGAAATTTCGGTGGCGGAAGAGGTTGGTGTGGAAGGGCGTTGGTCTTATTATGATAAATCAGGGCAAATGCGTGATATGCTCCAAAACCATCTGTTACAAATAGTAGCATTGGTGGCCATGGAGCCACCAATGAGTCTTTCTGCAGACTGTATCCGCAGTGAAAAATTAAAGGTATTAAAAAGTTTACGCTTTATTAGTGATGCGCAAGTTCATGAGCAAACCATACGTGCTCAATACATTAGTAATACCATCAAGGGGCAAAGGGTGCCTGGTTATTTAGACGAGGAAGGGGCGTATAAAAATTCTAAAACGGAAACTTTTGTCGCAATTAAAGCGTTTATTGATAATTGGCGCTGGTCTGGCGTGCCGTTTTATCTGCTCACGGGCAAACGCTTACCTAAAAAACAAAGTGAAGTGGTCATTTATTTTAAACAGCAGCCATACAACATTTTTAAACAATTAAAACAAGAATTATCGCCAAACCGCTTAATTATCCGTCTGCAACCTGATGAAGGGGTTGAAGTACGGATGATGAATAAGGTTCCTGGGTTGAGTGACAGTATGCAACTACGTGACAGCAAGTTAGACTTAAATTTTAACACGCAACGTATCGCAGATGCCTATGAACGTTTATTATTGGAGGTAATGCTGGGGAATCAATATCTATTTGTCAGCCGAGAAGAGGTGGAACAAGCCTGGAAATGGATCGATAATATTAAACAGGCTTGGGAAAAACAGTCTATTCCATTATATACCTACCCCTCCGGAACTTGGGGACCTTTAGAAGTGATTCGCTTATACAATGGCAAAGCTCATGTCTGGGGGGAGCAAAATGCAGTTACATAGTTTCGGCGATGCGAATTTATTAGTTATCGATTTAGTGTTTCAATTAAAACATCTTTTGTTGGATGCCATAGCACGGCGAGGTCATGCTTATTTGGTTGTTTCCGGGGGTAAAACGCCGGCAGCTCTTTTTCAGGCTTTGTCGAAGGCCATATTGCCTTGGGATAAAGTGACCATTACTTTGGCTGATGAGCGGTGCGTACCACTTAATGATGATAACCGTAATGAGCGCATGGTTAGGCAATTGCTGCTGCAACATGAAGCCAAGGGTGCACATCTTTTAAGTTTGTATTCGGAGAGTGATCCTGATTTGCGCCATGTGGAGCAAGAGATTTCTGCATTACCAACTTTTGATGCAGTAATTTTAGGGATGGGTGATGATGGACATACCGCCTCCTTATTTCCCAGTGCCAATGAATTAAATTTAGGGCTTGATGAAAATGCCCCAGCAGTGCTGTTGGTTAATCCCAAAACGACGCCTCATCAACGCGTTAGTCTATCCAAAAGACGATTATTAGACAGCCGAGTTATTTTTTTACATTTGGAAGGGCAAAATAAATTAGCTGTATTGCATCAGGCCATGGCCCAGCCCGATCCTATGATTATGCCAATTAGCGCTTTTTTAAATAGCCCCCAAGCTAATGTACAAGTGATGTATGCACCCTGAGGAATTAAAATGCACCCAGTAGTAGAGCAGGTTACAGCTCGCATTCGCGAACGCAGCGCACGAAGTCGTGCGTTTTATCTAGAGCAAATGGAAAAGGCACGCACTCGTGGCCCGCAACGAACTATGCTGCACTGTGGCAATTTAGCCCATGGTTTCGCTGCCTGTACGTTAAAGGATAAAGCCAGTTTAAGTGCTGTGAAAAAAGCGAATATTGCAATTGTTTCTGCCTATAACGAGATGCTCTCGGCACATCAACCTTATGTTAGTTATCCGGATTTAATTAAAGAAGCGATAGCGGCTGCGGGTGGTGTTGCTCAATTTGCAGGTGGTGTGCCGGCAATGTGTGATGGAATTACCCAAGGGCAGCCCGGAATGGAATTAAGTTTATTAAGCCGAGATGTGATTGCTATGTCTGCGGCAATAGCCCTTTCACACAATATGTTTGATGGCGGTTTAATGTTGGGGATTTGCGATAAGATTGTCCCCGGGCTATTAATGGCAGCGTTAAGCTTTGGTCATTTACCCTTTATTTTTATTCCTGCCGGCCCCATGCCATCAGGGATTTCAAATCAGGAAAAAGCACGTGTTCGGCAGCTATATGCTGAAGGGAAAGTTGACAAAGCGGCTTTATTGGAAGTTGAGTCAGCCTCTTATCATTCTCCTGGAACCTGTACTTTTTATGGTACAGCAAATTCGAATCAATTAGTGATTGAAGTAATGGGAATACAACTTCCAGGTTCATCTTTTATCAATCCTGGAACGCCGTTGCGTGATGCCTTAACGCAAGCTGCTGCACAACAAGTGTTGTCTTTTACAGATTTAGGCGAGCAGTATTTGCCCATCGGTCAGTTAATGGATGCCAAAAATATAGTAAACGGCATCATTGCCTTATTAGCATCTGGTGGCTCGACGAACCATACCATGCATTTAATCGCTATTGCTGCGATGGCTGGTTATACCGTTAATTGGGATGATTTTTCCCAATTATCCGCCGTAACCCCATTAATTACCAAAATTTATCCTAATGGCTCTGCTGATGTGAATCAGTTTCAACGCGCAGGTGGTCTGGCTTATTTTATCCGTACCTTGTTGGATGCCGAATTATTGCACGCGGATGTGCATACGGTGATGGGGCATGGTTTAGAACATTATACTCGTCAACCCATTTTGGATAATGGACAATTGTGCTGGATTGATGGGCCAAATGTTTCCACCGATGAGGCGGTATTAACCTCAAGTGCAACCCCATTTAAAGCTCAAGGTGGTTTACAAGTATTGAGTGGAAACCTCGGACGTGCTGTGATTAAAACCTCTGGTCTGGCGCCGGGGAAAGAGAAAATTAAAGCACCAGCAGTGGTTTGTTCTAGCCAAGATGAGTTTGAGCAGTTATTCAAACAAGGTGCATTAAATAAAGATTGTATTGTTGTTTTACGATTTCAAGGGCCCAAAGCCTGCGGTATGCCGGAACTACATCAGTTAACCCCCAAGTTAGGTATATTGATGGATAAGGGGTATCAAGTTGCCTTAGTTACCGATGGCCGCATGTCGGGGGCTTCGGGTAAAGTCCCTGCAGCAATCCATGTCACTCCCGAGGCCTTAGATAATGGAGTATTGGCCCGAGTTGAAACGGGAGATATGTTGTTGATTGATGCTGAGCGAGGGCAGTTAGAATTATTGGTTAGCGAAGAAGAATTAAGCTCGCGTCGTGCCGCAGTAATGAGTGCTGAGGGGCTTTATTATGGAACTGGGCGGGAATTATTTGGCAGCTTACGTACCCAGTTCACTGGGGCTGAGCAGGGAGCCTGTAGCCTCTTTCAAGGAAGAGAGTCTGCTTATGATGTTTGACGAGTTTAATTTATATGCGATTGTAGCAGACATCGGTGGAACATTTGCCCGTTTCAGCTGTGTGCGCTTAGATACCCTGGCTATCGATACAATTGAAATTTACTCCTGTGCTGAATACAGCAGTCTTGAATCACTGCTATTAGCTTATCAACGCAAACATAAATTAGAGCATATTACCCAAGTTGCTATTGCAATTGCTTGTCCAATATTGGGTGATGAAGTATGTATGACCAACGCTCATTGGCAATTTTCAATTAAAGAACTGCGACAGAAATTGGGCTTATCTGAACTTACGGTATTAAATGATTTTAATGCCATTGCCATGAGCCTTCCGGTTTTATCCGAGCATGAGTTAGTACAGTGTGGCCAGGGCGTTGCAGATAAGCATAAAACACGAGTAGTTCTTGGTGCTGGAACTGGATTGGGTGTTGCCTACTTAGTTTTTCAGGACCATAGCTATATAGCTTATGCTGGTGAAGGTGGGCATGTAAGTTGGGGGGCAAAAACAGAGCAAGAATGGTTTATTGCCTGTTATCTCAATAAAATATACGAGCATGTTTCTTATGAGCGTTTATTATCAGGCCAGGGATTAGAGAATTTATATAGAGCATTGGCGGCATTTCATCAGCACGATGAAACACCACTGTCTGCTGCGCAAATAGTTGCTTTAGCCTTAGCGGGTGAATCGGTAGTTGCTAAGGCAACCGTCGAGCAATTTTTAGCAGTTTTAGGTGCTTATGCTGGCGATTTAGCCCTAATTTTTGCTGCTTTTGGTGGTGTTTATATTGCTGGAGGCATCGTGCCCCGGTTACTGCCAATATTGGGCCATAGTGATTTTAGAGCTCGGTTCGAAGAAAAAGGACGTTTCAGTAGTTTTAATGCGCAAATCCCTTCTTATGTAATTACTGCAAAACAGCCCGGGATATTAGGGGCTGCAGTACATTTAAAGCAGCGTTTGCAATCTCAAGTTGAACGGGTACGAAAAGGAGACCTCGATGTCATTTTCTAATTGGGCTGTGCAAGCAGATACAGTGTTTTGTTCTTCACCTGTAATTCCGGTGATTCAAATTAAAGAGATCGATCAAGCTATCCCTTTAGCTACAGCATTATTTGCCGGAGGAATTAATGCTCTGGAAATCACGTTAAGGACGCCAATCGCTTTGGAAGCTGTACGATTATTAGTACAGACTTTTCCTGAGGCGTTAATTGGCGTGGGTACCATTGTTACTCCTGGGCAGCTTGAACAGGCTATGGAAATGGGGGCAAAATTTGCCTTTAGTCCAGGCTCTACTCAAGCTCTATTAAAAGCAGGAATTGATGGCAACATTCCATTTATTCCAGGGGTAACTAGTGTTTCTGAACTTATGGAAGGATTAACTTTAGGCTATACCCATTTTAAGTTTTTTCCTGCAATTGCAGCAGGTGGCATTCCTATGTTGCGTTCATTTTATGGTCCTTTTCCGCAAGCACGATTTTGTGTAACCGGAGGAATTAATGAGGCAAATTTTGCTGATTTCCTGGCGCTACCTAATGTAGCTTGCGTAGGCGGTTCATGGATTGTCCCGGATGAAGCAATTAAGAAAAATGATTGGTCGTTAATAACAGAGCTATGTTTTTCTGCACGTCAAGGTATGCGCAGTTGGGGATAGCCTGACTAAGAGGAAGAGGGCGTTTTAACCTGTAGGCCATTGGAATAGGCCTGGCTTATTACATTAAGAATTAATGTTCAAGGAGGAATGATGACTTGGATGGTCGCTGTTATAGGCTCTGTTGCTGGTTTTTTATTTGGTTATGATGAAGGAATCATCGCTGGCTCTTTAGAGCTGGTCAAAAACCATTTTGCATTAACGGCAACTGATATTGGGGCAATGGCGGCTGCTTTGCCTTTTGGAGCACTGATGGGTTCCATCCTTATTGGAATACTTTTGGCTTCAAGAGGGGTTAAGCGCTTTGGACGACGAACTTTGTTATCGTTTGCTGGCGGCTTATTTTTTTGTGGTGCATTAGGCGCAGGTTTTGCTGAGTCAATTATGATGTTGGAACTATCACGATTGATACTTGGTTTGGCGATAGGCGTAGCTTCGGTAATGGCGCCTTTATATTTAGCAGAAACCGCTCCTCTAGAAAAGCGAGGAGCTGTAGTTGCTATTTATCAATTGGCATTGACGGTAGGAATAGTTTGTGCCTATTCAGTGAATTACTTATTGATGGAACATCAAGCCTGGCGTGCAATGTTTGCTTCAAGCGCCTTGCCTGCTTTAATTTTGGGTATAGGTATTTTATTTATGCCTGAGTCTCCTCGTTGGTTATGTAGTGTCGGCCGACAAGGGGCGGCAAATAAGGCATTAAAAAAATTACGTAAAGAGCGGTTTGACGAACAAGAGTTGCACGATATTGAGGCAACTTTAGCTCATGAGCCCAAACAAGGGAGTTGGCGTTTGTTGTTTAAGAAGCCTCTATTGCCAGTTTTAATGTTAGGCACTCTCTTATTTTGTTTACAACAGCTAAGTGGAATTAACGTTGTTATTTATTTTGCCCCAGAAATATTTAAGAGCTTGGGGCTAAGTAGCGCTATAGGGCAAATATTAGCGACGATTGGTATAGGCCTTGTTAATTTGCTCGTTACTATATTAGCAATGCTTTGGGTTGATAAAATCGGACGCCGCAAGCTTCTGCTTCTTGGCTTTGTAGGAACGGGGGCAAGTTTACTTGCGTTAAGTTTATTTTCATTGAATCAGGTAGCATGGCTTCCCTATTTATCGATGATCTGCCTTACCGTCTATATTTTTTCATTTGCTATCAGTGTAGGGCCGATTCCTCATATTGCGATGGCCGAAATTTTTCCCTTACATGTTCGCGGAGCAGGGATGGGGTTGTCGGCAATGAGTAATTGGACGTTTAATACAGTGGTTATTTTTAGTTTCCCATTATTGGACAAAGCTTTGGGCATTGAGTTTACTTTTGCTCTATATGGCACTATCTGTTTTTTGGGATTCATTTATAACTATTTTTATATGCCTGAAACCAAAAATATGAGCTTGGAGCAGATAGAAAACTACGTGATGGAAGGGAAGCCTCTACGTTTGTTGAATGTAGAAGAACCAAAGAAAGAACCTAAAGATGTTTCAGTATTAGCACCTAGCTGATATCAATAACGTAGCTCTTCATTTAATAGAGCCAGTGCTTTATTTGCTAGGCTTTCAGCCTAGCCTATTTTATTTCCTAGGAAAATTAATTAAAGCAATGAGCAAATTGTTGGTTTGAGTTAGTACCTCATTACCGTAAGAAAGCCTGGTTGCAAGCAACCAGGTTACCGATATTTAAAATGCATATTGGTGATGGTATTGCTGCTCTTGTAGTTTAGCGTCAACTTTATTTCTTAAATCAAGAGCGTGAAGGACTGAGACATAGCTCCAGGTTAATGAGTAGGCTCCTTGCTGAACTCCTGTATTTAAATTGATTTGCTCAGCCAAATTCATGTCCGGTGCATATTTTTTAATAAGTTCTAAATAGGAATCGCCTGTATCAATGTATTTTTTCATTGAGGCTTGTTGGTTGGGTTTCATGGACAGCATGTCCGCTAAGGTATAATAATACTCAGCCATGGTTGCTGTTAAAATAAACCAGGGATTGCCTTGGCTATTAGTTTGATAGCCATCATAAGTATCCCCTGGATAGCGTCCGAATAAAATAGCTCCTGGATTATTTTCATTAATGGGGAACATTTGGTTAAATTGATTATGTAGCGCATTAATGGTTTTTTCGACGTAAATACTATTTGGAGCCAGGAGGCCTCGTTGTGGGTTAAATAATATGCCCAAGATTACTGCTGAATCCAGTTCCTGGTTTTTTTGCGGACCTAAATGAGGGGGAAGAGTGGCTTGAATTAGTTGATTTTTTTGATCTAGATGTTGGAACAAACGAAAGTCCATAAGCCGCGCTTGTTGCTCATAATAAAGAGCGGCCCGTTCATCATCCATGCGACGAGCAAGTGCTGCGCCATCAAGCAAGGCTTTTTGTTGTACCATGGTGGTGAAAAAATGATTACCATAAACCTCTTCCCAGAGGTCAAAATTTTCATCAGTCCAGTGATGGGCTATATATTCCAAGTCTAATTTAATCACGCTCATGCCGCGTGGTTCCATGCTTTTATTGTATAAATACGTTTGCACGTACTCTACTTCATTTTGATTTAATAATTGTTGCGCAAAACGAATTAATGCGGTTGCTCTTATTGCCGGACCATCGTTTTGTGGTCTGCCCCAAGCTCCATCGAAGGGATAACCATTAATATAGAACTTAGGCTCACCGAGAATATCTTGTCCGGGCAGTGGATCATTTTGATGCTGGATCATTCGTGTCCAGGAAACATAATGGAAGAGACGCTCTTTATTGGCGGCGGAGTGATTTTCTTCATACCAGTTTTCGATTAAATTCATGGCAATCGCTGAATCTCGGACCCAGTCATAGTAATAGTTGGGGTTTTGCTGTGACGGAGAGGCGACAATTGCGCCATTAGGATGGATATTTGCTAAAAAATTTGCTTTTAGTTTGCTAACTTCTTCAGGACTAAATACTGCACCAACTGCTTGGGTAACAATAAAGAACCATAAAATAAATATCCGTTTCACTCTAATCCTCCTGATAAAAAATAAATTTAAAAGTGCAATTTTCGCCATAGTACATGAAAATTTGCCTGTAGAGTAGTGCTAATATCACTATTAAAAAAGAGCCTGCTTAATACTAAAACATGCCATTAAGTGAGACCAAAATCGGTCATTTCTGGGGTGAATTGAACTTCATTTAAGAATAAACCCAGCTATGTAGAAATAATCTCTGTAATTGCTTTTACCCATAGAGGATGTTCATTTAAACAGGGGACTACCATTAATTGCGTACCACCTAAAGTAAGCCATTGTTGTTTTGCGCGAATGCTAATCTCCTCTAAGGTTTCCAGGCAGTCTGCGACAAAGGAAGGACAGGCGATGACTAGTTTTTTAATTCCTTTAGCCGCAAGTTGGTTGAGCATCTCATCAGTATATGGTTTTATCCAAGGAGTTTTGCCTAACCGAGACTGAAATGCGGTGCTGTAGTGCTGTTCTGATAATTGCAGTTCTTGGGCTAATAAGCGGCTGCTTTGGTGGCATTGGGCTTTATAACACCCTTGACTCTGTACTGAAAGCGCTGGACAGCTATCCTGACAGACTGATTTACAGTCGTTTTTAATAATTTGACGCTCAGGAATTCCATGGTAACTAAAAAGAATATGCTCATAATCATTAACATGTTCTTTAATCACGGCTGCTTGCGCCTTAATGTAAGCGGGATGCTGAAAAAAGTCACGAATCACGGTGAGTGAGGGAATCAGCTCCCAAGATCTAATAATCGTCAGTACTTTTTCAATTGATGAGCCACTAGCGGCAGAGGAATATTGCGGGTATAAAGGTAAAATAGTAATGGATTCGCACTGTTTTAGCTGATTTAGTTGCCTTGCGAGCGAAGGCTCACCATAACGCATACCCATGACTACATTATACTTGGGGCCTAATTCTTGTTGGACTTGAGTTAGTAAATTTTGGCTATGCCATAGCAAAGGAGAACCTTGTTCAGTCCAAATTGTTTGATAGGCATGGGCAGAGCGTTTTGCGCGAAAGGGTAGTATAAAGACATACACCAAGATGTAGCGAAGCAACGCTGGCAAATCAATAACACGTTTGTCGGTTAAAAATTCGCGTAAATAAGTGCGAACGGCAGGGGTCTGAGGGGCTTTAGGAGTCCCTAGATTAATAAGTAATAAACCACGTCTCATGAGACAATATTGACCTTAATAAAATTAGGGTCATCATACCGGAAGATGGTGTTAAATGCAGTAGTTGAGACAATTTAGTCGCAGCGGCATTATAAATTAACATTAGTTTGGCATAAAAGCATACACATAAGCTTTTATAACGCGAACCGAAGTTAGGCAATTACAACGCCGCGAGCTGATTAGGCCATTTCTACTTCAGCAGCTTCTTCGGTCACTACGAACACATTTGCCGCATGAAGACCTTTATCGCCTTGTCCCACTTCATAGGTTACTACCTGTCCAGGGACTAATGTTTTATAGCCAGTGCCATGAATTGATGAAAAATGAA
This sequence comes from Legionella saoudiensis, assembly GCF_001465875.1. Taxonomy (GTDB): domain Bacteria; phylum Pseudomonadota; class Gammaproteobacteria; order Legionellales; family Legionellaceae; genus Legionella; species Legionella saoudiensis. The sequence continues at coordinate 136,962 of NZ_LN901320.1, forward strand.
CAAAAATATCATCGCCACCTTGTTCTGGAATAATAAATCCCCATCCTTTGGCATTATTAAACCATTTAACTTCGCCCCTAGCCATATCAAATTCTCCTTTTGCTCTAGTTCGCAATTGCTACAATGTACTGAGCAATTGTATTTCTTTATCCCTAAATAACCTAATCGTGTAATTAGGTAGTTTTAACATAACGTAAAATGTACCCACTACTCAATAGAATTTTTGGTGTTCAGCAGAAATTTTTTAAAATGCAGGTTGATGTACGTCATTTGAAGACAGTTTGTATATTTTAGTAATCATTTTTACCTGGCTTCGGTATCATAAATCCCAGAAGATACTCTGCTATAGCGGAGTTTTGAAAAAAATCGCATTCTTAATAGTTTCTTAAGTTATTTGTGTTATCTTAAATATCAATATGTGTCGCAATTAGGAGTATCCGATGAGCAGTCATGCTAAAATATTAGGAAGATTAGGCCTATCTACATCTAGCGAGCCGCGGCATGTCAAACAAGCAGATACTGAACTGCAAGGCTATGAAAAACCCCAGTTAACGCCTTCTGCTAAATTTGAGCCTGACATGGAAAATGTATTAAGGAATGCTCTAAATGGACCATCTAAAAAATTAACCCCTCAAAAATAATAACGCTAGGAAATACAACAGCAGCTTGTTTTCATCGCATCGCATTTATAGAAATCAACTCGCACAAAAACTAGCATTTTGAAGCATCTTAGGTATATACTTTTTCCATAGATAATTATTTTTTTTGAGGTATAAGTATATGGCTGCTGGTGGCTTTGCGGAGACCGCGCACTGGAGGGATTCTGCGCGCAGTGCTCGTTTCTTTCTGGTGGATGCACGCGCTGCGTTTCCTTTATTTATATTTCTAATGCATATTCGAGTTTGGACTGGGGTTATTGTACTTATTTCCGCAATTTTTTTTGGTATCATCGAACATTATGGCTTTACTGTGCCGGTCTTTTTACGTTGGATAAGAGGTTTCCTCGCCGGGAATCTTAAGTCTGCACAACCATGGTGGCGATGATAAATGGAACGAACTATTAGTCAATGCATGGGCATTATTGCTGCAAGTATGAATGCTAAGTTTTATTTGAATGACCGATTTGTCAGTTATGATGAAGTGTTCGCAGAAACAGGTTTATTACCTGCAATTGCCAAGCGAGCAGATCAATTATGCTCTTTATGCTTAGGTTATGGCTTGGGTGCAACTTTTGATGAATCAGAAGGTGCTCTATTGGGTTTGCGTGTAGTCTTTGATGAAGTGACACCTAATGTGTTGCGCTTGTTATGTATGACGGATGTAGTAAATGAATTAATTCAAGGTGGTCCCAGTAAAGATTATACCCCCTTGGATGAGTTAATGTATGACTAAGCGTGTCATTTTTAAGTGAATTGTAAAGAATTCGAAAGTAAATAGAAATTGGGGTTCACTTTATAATTTGTTTTGTTAGACTCAGGTTATAGGTATAAGTTTTGAGGAGCAGTATATGGCAGCGTCAGATAAATATAGAATCACTCTTTTCCAAACTAGCGGTGTGACTTCTGCTAACGGGCTGGCTTCTGTAAGTGCAATGGTGCCAATGACACCTGAAGATGCGCACCGGATCGTAGTTAATCCTGTGTATACTGCAAAAACGCAGACAGAGAAGGCAGCACATGTCCGCTCTGATTTCGAGCCTAACCAAAAGGCTGCTGAAGTTTTAAATAAATGTTATAACCGGGTAAATGCTGTTGTGAATAATAATTACGCAGTGGAAGAAAAAGTTACAGCAGAACGGGATTTTTCACCTGAGATGAACGAAGATGACGCTGTAGTGTCAACTCCTTCTTTCAGAAGATAATAATCTATAATTCGTGACTTAATTCGAGGGGCTATGCCTCTCATTAGAATAGAGTGTTGGTGTTATGAAAGAGATACTCTCAGATCAACAAAATGAGGCGATTCTCCAGGCCTTAGATGAAGCAATAAACAATGGCCCCTGGGACGAGTCTAATTTCCTACGCGCCATTGGTAAAAATTTAAATGATATTCGTGAAAACTTTGCCAATCAGCTGGGCACTCGCACTAAAGCACAAATCCAGGCCGAAACTCAACTAGCCAATCGTATGGCATTGAGAAGTGGGCAGCAAGAGGTTTTTGTATCACTTTATTCGGCTGATGGCTCCAACATTCAGTCATGGGAGCGTATCGTTGCTAACCTCCCCAGACAAATGATTTCGCGCCCTATTTATGCTGCAGAAGAGCATGTAAAAGAAATAATAAAAACTAAAGAAAATAAAATTAATGAAGCTTATTTAGGTATCTTTATTAATCAAAATAGTGTGATTCCACTTCCTCCTGACAAAGCATTAACCGATAAGTTAGGTAATCAATTATTGACGCTGAAGGATAGAACCTTAGATTTGGATAACATTAGCCGTTTTGTGCACGTGTCTGGAGTGTATCATTATAGTCGCGGCCGTTTACTGAAAGAAGCATAAATCAGGCTTTGCTAAGAGAGCATGCTTGAAATTTCAATCGCAGGTCTTCCTGTTTAAGTTTATGTTTGAATAAGAAAGGTTGGATTCGCTCAGCATAGAACCTTGCTCTGGCCGGCTACGCAGATCAACCTTCCTTTATAAATGTACTTCTTAACTTAATGGCAGTGGTATCAAATCATTTTTTCAGCGCCACACAATTTCCTGTGAATTTCTCGCAAAAATGCCTCAGAGCAGTATATACTTGAAATAATGAAACTAAGGTAAGTACGTATTAATGGCTCAACAATCGCAACAACAAAATACAGACAGTGGCATGGCTCCCGTATGGATTACGGTGTTGCTGTTTATTACTGTTTTTCTAGTCTGGAAAACAGGGCATCAATACATTGTAATGTTTGTTTTTCAAATAAACATTCTGCAAGCGAAATTGGTTAATTTATTCCTTCATAGTGAGCAATTAACCAGTTTGATTTACCTAATGCAAACAATAGATCCAAATGCAGTAGATTGGGATCAGCTTGTAGATACTACGCGTGCGGTAGGGGACTTTATGCGTTATCCCGTTGTTTTAGCGTTAGGGGTAATGGCCATTTTGCTTTATCAATCTAATCTTAAACTGAAATATCGCAAAGCTCATGATATGAAATCTTTGCGTGCCCAAGAGCAATTCAACTGGCCTGCAATTATGCCCGTCGTCAAAGAAGACTTAGTAAGCCAGGACGTAAATACTGGACCTTGGGCAATGGCATTAACTCCTATGGAGTTTGCTCGTAAATACAAGTTATTAAAAAAAGAGGATGTTTTGTTAGATAATCCTGTCCCTGGTATGGAAATGACTGCCGGTATACGGCGTGGTGATGCAAAGCGCGTTTTCACCTTACAGTTAGGGCCTTATTGGGATGGTTTCGAGCATTGTTCACCACAGGCCTATGCTTTGGCTGGTGTATTCATGGCACGTTTAAATCGTGACCGTGATGCGGCAAATAATATTTTATCAGTATTAGACCGTACCTTTGTGGAAGGAAAACCTGATTTCTCAGTGGCTAGACCTGTAGTTGAAAAATACAAAAATACGGAAGAGATCCAGGAAATAGTAGGAAAACATGCCTATACTTTAACTGTACTGGCCTCATTACTTGAGAAAGCTCGACAAGATGGAGTAGTGCCTAGTTCAGAGTTTTTATGGCTAAAACCCGTTGATCGACGCTTATGGTATATGTTGAATTGCGTAGGCAGACAAACACCATACGCGGAAGTTGCGGGTGCTTTTGCACATTGGCGCGCAGAAAAAGAAATGGGGCGACGTTCTTTAGTGCCAATGATCGACGAAGCTATTAGAGCTTTAGAGGTAGCCGTGAAAGAAGTTAAATTATCACCTCGTCAAATGCAGGAGTTAGAACCATGATGCGTGGTATTGAGTCTCGTCATGAAGTAGATCCTACCCTCCTCCTTAGGGACACGCGAACCCTAACACAGAGGATGGCTGATTTCTTCTCTGATCCGACGAACGTTTCGATTATTCTATTTTCTCTGGCTGCTGCCTCATTCTATATTTCGGAAGTGGCAACCCTATTATTATTAATTGGTGGAGGAATTTTTGCTTACAGTTATACACGTAAACAAAAACTTCCTTTCAGACTGCCGCTCATTTCTCGAGTAAAAGATTACAACGACTTGAAGCCGGGCATAAATAAGCCCAATACAGCGCGCGGCATCGCTTTTTTTGGAAATGACCGCAAAAGTGGAGAGGAGCTGTGGTTTGCCAATGATGACATGCGTACCCACGCGTTGATTTTTGGTTCAACAGGTAGTGGTAAAACAGAATGTTTAGTTTCTCTTGCTTATAATGCCTTGGTTCAGGGTAGTGGTTTTATTTATGTGGACGGAAAAGGGGATAACTCGCTTTATGCGAAAGTATTTTCTATGGTTCGTAGTATGGGACGTGAAGATGATTTGTTGCTAATTAACTTCATGACTGGTGCGCGAGACATTGTTGGTCCTCAAGAAAAAAGATTATCAAATACCCTTAATCCATTTTGCCAAGGTTCTTCCAGTATGTTAACTCAGCTGGTAGTCAGCTTGATGGGATCCTCCCAACAAGGTGGTGACGGGGATATGTGGAAAGGCCGTGCGATCGCATTCGTTGAGGCGTTAATGCGTTTATTGGTTTACATGCGTGATGATGGTGCGATCCTTCTGGATGCGAATACTATTCGTAACTACTTTGACTTAACCCGGTTAGAATCAATTGTAGTTGATAAAATCTTTCCACGCGACGATATGGAAAGTGTAAATATTGAGCAGGTGCCAAAACTGGTTACTGACCCTTTACGTAACTACTTAAATACCTTACCTGGTTACAACAAAGAGAAAAAAGGAAAACAAGTATCGCAAGTACTTGAGCAACATGGTTTTATCACCATGCAGCTCGTACGAAGCTTCTCTTCTTTGGCGGATACTTATGGACACATTATTCGTACCAACTTGGCAGAGGTAGATTTTAAAGATGTGATCTTGAATCGCAGGATTTTGGTTGTGCTATTGCCGGCACTAGAAAAATCACCTGATGAGCTGGCAAACTTAGGTAAAATCATTGTTTCCTCTTTAAAGGCCATGATGGCAGCAGGTTTAGGGGAGGACGTTGAAGGGGATTACCGCGATGTGATCTTGAGAAAACCTACTAATGCGCCTACACCTTATATGTGTATTCTTGATGAGTATGGATATTATGCCGTACAGGGTTTTGCTGTGGTACCTGCTCAGGCGCGTTCTCTTGGATTCTCTGCAATTTTTGCCGGACAAGACTTGCCTGCGTTCCAGAAAGCATCGAAAGAAGAGGCTGCATCTATTGGTGCAAACACCAACATTAAAATTTGTATGAAGTTGGAAGACCCTACCGAAACCTGGGACTTCTTTACTAAAACTGCGGGTGAGGCTTATGTGACCAAGGTGGACTCATTCCAGGCTAAAGAAAATACTATGTCGAATAGTTATGCGGACAGCAAGAGCTCTTCATTTGAAAAAAGAGCCCGGGTAGACCTTTTAGACCTTAAAGAGCAAACCGAGGGTGAGGCGCATATATTCTTTAAATCAAAAATTGTTCGTGCTCGTATGTTTTATGCGAATCCCAAACCAGTTAAGCAATTAAAAATTAATCAATTCTTAAAAGTTGAGCCGCCACCAGATGATTACTTAATGAAGTTACAAAAACAATTAACTTCATTCCAGGCTATTCTTGATAGTGGTGATTTATCGATTAATAAGACTGCGGATAGTGAGGAAATTACGCTTATCAGCAAGTTGTTACGCGAGTCTACCGTAACCGAACCTATTGAACGTGGTGTAACCGCATTAATCGCATTCCACAATTTTAACGAGCCAGAACCGGTTGAAGAGTTAATTGAGGAAGAAGTAGAAGGTGCATTAACCATATTTAGCCCATTACGAATTAATGCGGGAGGACCTCCATTATTAGTTCGTGATAAAGAATCCTTCTCGGAATCATTATTACCGATTAATGAAACACGAAATCAAATGATGACCATTGAACGATTGGCGGGAGCTAAAGATAAATACGCCGGTACAGTCGCTAATGAGTTAATTAAAGACTTCCAGTTGGCAACCAGTTATCCGCCTGAAGAACGTGATTTTATTGATCCACAAACGTTAACAGATATTGTTAAAGATCTGGCTGCTAAATTTGCAAGCGAACGAGAGAAAGTGAACAAAAAGAATGAGGAAGGATTAGAATAAGCCGCAATCCTATAGTTTAAATTGCTACCTGGTTGCTCGCAACCAGGTTTTCTTTTTAAACGTACCCGAATCAGAAAGTAACCGGTGTGAATATTACTCCACAACAACCGTATGATTGATAAACGTCTTAATTTTTCGAGAAACTATTAATAAGAATACCGCCCCAGCAAAAGCCCACATCCCTAATTGCTCAAAAATAGATAAATAACGCTCATTGGTAAGCGCTGGTGCAAGCGTCTGATTTTTTACCATTTCATTCGCGAAATAATGCGATAAAGAAGCCGCCGCCCCTGCAACCAACATCCACGAACCCATCATTAGACCTTGTAAATGTGAGGGAGCAATACGACCAATCATTGCATAGCCTACAGGAGCGATGAGTAACTCGGCGATCCCCTGAAAAATAAAATAAAATATAACCCATGATAAACTTACAAACCCATCAGCCTCTGAGAAATTGATGCCGAAGGCAAGGGCTAAAAAGGAAAAGCCTAATAAAATAAAACCACAGGCAAACTGTACCGAAACAGAAAAATTAAATTTCGTTTGTAATGATCGGATAAGCATAGACAGTATTGGAGCACAGATAACAATGATCAAGGGATTAATGTTCAGTAGCCATTGAGTGGCAATTTCATAGCCGAAAAGGTGCCGGTCGGTATTATTTTTAATAAAGAGGATAACACCCATAGGTCCGGTGAAATAAATCATCCAGAATAGTACGGAAATAAGAGCCAGGAGTAAATAAGCCATAATGCGCTCTTTATCTTTGGGGTTTTTTTGACGAAATCCTAAATAGAAAAGGGTTAAAAACATGAGCGAGCTTATGGTAATGACCAGGACATTACTTAATGCCGTTGTTTTAAAGCACAGCATTAGCAGAGGAACACAACCTAATGTAATCACGGTTCCAATTAAATTATTTCTTAATCGTTGTGACCCATTGGCTTGGGTCAAGGGAGTATTTATATCCGCTAAAACTGGCCAATAACGCGCAATAAAGAATATCGTAAGCGCATCCATTAGAATTGCACTATAAAAAAGTCCCTGATATTGATTGGTATAATCAAAGAAGCCACTTAGTGTATATCCCGCGCAAAAACCAATGCTCATCATTGCATAACTAAGAATAAAGGCAGTTTCTCGGCGCTCATCGTCTGCGTTGAAGCGCTGAGTGAGCATATTATTATAGCAGGTAAAACTAATACCACAGCCCACTAAAAACATACTTAAACTGGCGAATAACAGCGAAGTAGAGCGAGTTGCTAAAGTAAATAAGCCGAGAATTTCAATGAGAGAGGCCAAAAGAAAAAGGGCTCGATTACTTAAAAGACGCCCCCCTAACAGACCGCCAGCCAATTGCAATACATAATTAAGGGCAAGAAAAAGCGCAACGATGCTATTGGATAGCTGGTGTTCTACCCGTAATTGTTTGGTAAGAAAAAGTGCTAGAGATGAATAAAGAGTAGCGTAAGAAAATGTCGTCAGCGCTTGCACCAGATAAAGCGCTACGATTCCCTTGGGCATATTGGATACTATTTTTTTCATCATGGATTCATTAATCAGAGGAAATAAAACTCTAACATTAAAAAGAGGTTTTGATAAATATTTTTACACATATGATGCATAAATGGACGGAAATTAATAAAAAAAATGTTAAGAGATAAATAAATATTTAAAAAAATAGCAATTTATTTGAATTCATTGTAACGTAATGATTTGTAAATTTATCTTAACCTTGGGTTAATGGCTTTTCGCCAATTATGACCATTTGAAGTGGTATTTTGTAACATGAGGGATCAAAAGTGAGATCAGTACTTACTAAATATATAGTCTTACTAACTAGGGCTGTAGGAGCGATTGCCTTATGTATTATGATAGGTTCTTGTAGTAAAGAATATTGGGCTTTACCACCTGACTTACCTAAAGGTCCTTGTAAAGATACTGGTGCTTGTGATTCTACAATTATTAAGTACATGAAAAAATTTAATAAGCACGGGGTGAAAGTTGTTAGCATTGGTCAAGATTATATGGTTAGTATTCCTGCTACCTATTTATTTCATCCGCAAACTCCCAATATTAAATGGCGCTCTTATAGATTGCTAAATGATGTTGCTATATTTTTAAAACAGTTTCGCAAAATTTCTGTTTTCATAACTGGATACAGCAGTAAATATGGATCTCCACAAAGAGAGCATGCTCTAACTTTGGCGCGTACTCGTGTAGTTGGTGAATATTTATGGTCCCAAGGTATTGATAGTCGCTTTATCTTTACCCAAGGTGTAGGTAGTGATAAACCCATTATTGCATACCCACTCGGCGGTGATTTTTCCACTAACGCGCGTATAGAAATTACCTTTAGGCGAGCTGCGGGTTAGGAGTAAAAATGAATCGTGAAAGTTGGGCCATAATCAAACAGAAAAAAAGCTTCAACGTCAATGTTTTCCGACGGGGTTTAATTTCCCTAATTATTTCTTTAGGGCTAAGTTGTATTTTGGGTTTATTAATGTTTTATGTCTATTTAACAGAACCCGAACGAGATTATTATGCTACGAGTGGGGTAACTCCACCAATAAAGCTTACCCCAATGTCAGCTGCAAATATGTCATCACAGGCGTTGTTACCTCCAGATCCGCCAACTGATGAGGAAGAAAAACTAATACCGCAATAAGCACAATAAAATAGAGGATATTATGGCTGAAGATGCCTTAACAGTCGTTACACTAAGAAATAAATTTTACAAAGATAGCCAGAGAAAGGTAATGCTTGCTTTGCTCGTTGCATTATTGGTTAACCTGGTGTTGGCTTCTATGTTGGTTTACATGGTGACCCATCCTCCGGCGCCGCGATATTTTGCAACCAGCATTAACGGCCGTATTACGCCTTTGTTTCCCTTAAATGAGCCAAACCAATCTGACTCTGCGGTATTGCAATGGGCAAACCAGGCTGCTATTGCTGCATTTACTTATAACTTTGTGAATTATCGAGATGAGTTACAAGCATCATCAGGGTTCTTTACTGCAGAAGGTTGGGATCAATTCCTTAACGCCTTGCAGCAATCAAATAACCTCGATGCGGTTAAAGCTAAAAAATTAATTGTATCTGCCGTAGCTACAAGAGCGCCTATTATTTTGCAGAAAGGGGTTTTAAATGGTAGTTACTCATGGCGTGTACAAATGCCAATTCTGGTAACTTATCAGAGTGCCAGCGAGTTTACGCAACAAAATAACGTAGTGACTATGTTAATCACCCGAGTTTCAACTTTGAATTCTCCTAGAGGAATTGGTATATCACAGTTTGTTGTTGGACCTGCCAGTGGTGGAGTTTCTCAATGAAGAAGGTGAATCAGTTTTTTAAGTTTTGTGTTGTATGTAGTATTGCTCACTGGGGGGCTAGCGCCTCCTTTGCCGCTCCTCCGCAACAGCAAGATAGTGCCCAGCAAGCATTGCAGCAATTGCGTATGTTACAACAGCGTTTATCAAATAATCCGGGGCAGGGGGGGAATCCAGGTCAGGTTGCTCCTGCCCAAAATCAGGGTGGTGGTAATAATATACCTATTCCATTATCTGACTCTTTATATCAGGCTCCACCACAAAAGCCTGAGCCGGCACAACCACAAACTCAAAATCCTAATGAGCAAGTAGTTAGTCAGTCAGATGAAGAGGTAATTGATAATAAAGCGTTTAAAGATATGACTCGTGGTTTATATCCTTTAACTCCGGAGCAAATTGTACATTTAAGACAAATGCAACAAACAGTAGAATATGCAAAAGCGTCTACTCCTGGAACGCCGCCTAAACCTACAGCGACCTCACAATTTGTTAATTTGTCGCCAGGATCTACACCTCCAGTTATTCGTTTGGCGCAGGGATTTGTTTCCTCGTTGGTATTTTTAGATTCTACAGGTTCTCCTTGGCCAATATCTGCTTATGATTTGGGTGATCCTTCTGCGTTTAATATCCAATGGGATAAAACAAGTAATACCTTAATGATCCAGGCATTGAAATTATACAATTACGGAAACTTAGCCGTTCGTTTACAAGGGTTAAATACACCGGTAATGTTAACTCTTATTCCAGGTCAGAAAGCAGTGGATTATCGCGTTGACTTGCGGGTTCAAGGTTATGGGCCCAATGCTAAAAACAGACCCATGGAAGCGGGATTACCGCCTTCAGCGAGCGAATTGCTTTTACACGTTCTTGATGGGGTTCCCCCTCCTGGAAGTAAACGATTAGGAATTATCGGCGGTGATGCGCGAGCTTGGTTATCCAATGATCGAATGTTTATTCGTACAAATCTTACTATATTGTCACCGGGCTGGCTTGCAAGTATGACCAGTGCTGATGGTACGCATGCTTATGAAATGCAAAAATCTCCGGTGTTATTAGTGTCCTGGCATGGAAAAGTCATGCAGCTCAAGGTAGAAGGGTTATAAATGGCTGGCAGAAAAGAAAATCTTAAATCGCTTTTTTCTAATACTCGTTCACGGGTCATTATTATTTTTACCGCAGTGCTCCTAGTGCTTGCTGTAGTTATTGGTTACTTTAAGCTAAGAGCCATTAATACTGGACCAAGTGCTGAGGCAACACTAAGCCAGGCGCCGGGCAGTATCCAATCGATTCCTGGGGTACTTGATCCCACAGCCCAATACGCCCGCTTACAAGAGGAACAAAACGTTACTCAAGCAAAACAAGCAGAAGCGACAGGGGGCAGTGCTATTCCTACAATTATTCGTACTCAAGCTTTGGGACAGGGAGTAGGCGTTATTGGTTCTCAGAATGGCCAAGGTGGAGTTGGTTTTGCAACGCTGGCTCGAGAAAATGAAGAAGGGGCACAACGCTCTTTATGGATTCAAAATTTACAAAATAGTGGCTGTTCAAAGTCTGTGCTCGCTCAAATTTTAAGTCAGGGCGCGCAATTGTCTGATATTAAATCAGCATGTAGCTGTGCCCAATTAAAAGATAATGGGTTTAAATTACAAGACCTCAATCAGGTTTGTGCTTGTAAGGATTTGAAGGCGGCTGGATTTAACGCAAGGCAATTAAGGGATGTTGGCTATACTGCAAGCCGATTAAGGGACTGCGGTTTTAGTGCTTGTGAGTTACGCAGCGCCGGTTTTACTGCCCAAGAAATGAAAGATGCAGGTTTTTCTGATGGCGAATTAAAAGGTGCTGGTTTTACTGATGATGAAATTAGCCGAGCAAGCGGGCTGCCCCAGGGTATTTCTGCTGCAGATGTATTAAAGGCCGGATGTAATGTAGATAACTTAATTAAATTACGTAAACAAGGGGTAAGTGCTTCTGCAATTCGACGCATCAGTGGTTGTAGTGCTGAGGCATTAAAAGCTGCAGGGTATACTGCTAAAGATCTAAGAGAGGCAGGTTTTAGCGCCGCAGATCTGCGCAAAGCCGGATTTACGCCGGAGCAATTAAGGGCTGCCGGATATAGCGCCAGAGATTTATTAAATGCCGGGTTTACTCCCGAAGATTTAGCCAAAGCAGGGTATACTGCTGCACAGATTAAAGAGGCTGAGGCAGAGCTACCACCAGGTATTAGCGCTGATGATGTTAGAAAGGCTGGCTGTGATCCCGATGCCTTAAAAAAAGAAAGAGCTGCAGGTGTTAGTGCGACATTAATAAAACAATATGCGGGCTGCAGCGCGCAAGCCTTAAAAGCAGCAGGCTTTACTGATGCAGAATTAGCTAATGCCGGGTTTACCCCGCAAGAAATTAGTGCAGCTACCCCGTTAACCGATGCGCAAGTTAAAGCAGCAGGTTGTGATCCAACAGCCTTGAAAAAATTATTTAACGCAGGCGTTAGCGCCAAGCGTATTAAAGATTTGAATGGGTGTAGTGCTGATGCGTTAAAAAAGGCTGGCTATGATGCTAAGTCATTACTTGATGCGGGCTATACTCCTGCACAGTTGATGGCGGCAGGCTATACAACTGGTGATTTAGAAAATGCAGGCCTATCTCCTGCCGAAATTTTAGCTGCAGGGCGGGTATCTGATTGTAGTGTTGACTCTTTAAAAAGAGCGCGAGCTGCGGGCATTAGTGCGGCAACAATTAAGAAAACTTTAGGCTGTTCCGCGAAAGCCTTGAAAGATGCGGGATATACGGCCAAAGAATTAAAAGATGCAGGCTTTACTGCCGCTGAATTAAAAAATGCAGGCTTTACTGCCGCGCAACTTAAAGCAGCAGGGTTTAGCGCTAAAGAACTTAAAGATGCAGGCTTTAGTGCTAAGGATCTGAAGGATGCTGGTTTTACCGCCGCACAACTTAAGGCAGCAGGATTTAGTGCTAAGGATCTTAAAGACGCAGGGTTTAGCGCTAAAGATCTTAAAGATGCGGGTTTTAGTGCCAAAGATTTACACGATGCAGGCTTTACTGCCGCGCAACTTAAAGATGCAGGTTTTAGCGCTAAAGATCTTAAGGATGCAGGGTATACTGCAGCAGAATTGAAAGCCGCAGGCTTCACTGCCGCACAACTTAAGGATGCAGGCTTTGGAGCGGCAGAGCTTAAAGCTGCTGGCTATAGTGCTAAAAACTTAAAAGATGCAGGCTTTGCTGCCGCAGATTTAAATGCAGCTGGATTTACTCCCGCTGAAATGCAGCTAGTAGGTTTAGGTAATCCTAACATCCAACAAGGCGCATTTAGTATTAGTGGCGTGCCAAGCGTAGGCCAAGGAGGCGTAGCAAATCAAGGTGCTGTTGCGTCAAACCAGCAATTGCAGGCTATTTTAAATCGCCAGACCCAACAAATGGCAGAACAAAAGTACCAACAAAAAATTCAACAACGAAGCGCAGATATGCTTTCTGCTGCAAATCAGTTATTAGTCGATTGGAAAAATGTGAGTACTCAAGCCTATGCTGCGGGTAATGAAGATAAGAATGCCATTGCTAGTGGTGCTAATAATGGTGCAGGAGGCGGTGCAGGCCCTCAAGGAGTTATGGGTAGTTCACAAGAACAGGTAGCCATAATTAAAACCGGTGATGTTTTGTTTGCGGTGATGGATACCTCCGTTAATAGCGATGAGCCAGGCCCTATTCTTGCAACAATTGTTGCCGGAAAATTAAAGGGAACCAAATTGATTGGTAGCTTCAATTTGCCTTCAAAAGCGAACAAAATGGTTATTACCTTTAATACAATGTCTATTCCAGGTGCCCCTAAAACCATATCGATTTCTGCTTTTGCGATTGATCCCAACACGGCAAGAACAGCTCTATCAAGTAGAACAGACCATCATTATCTATTACGTTATGGTTCTTTGTTTGCTTCTTCATTCCTGGAAGGATTTGGTAATGCGTTCCAGTCGGCGAATACCACAATCACCATTGGTGGTACTGGAGGAGGTAACAACGTAACTGTTGCTAATGGTGTGGGGCGCTCAACGTTGCAAAATGCGGTCATTGGATTGGCAACAGTGGGTAAAACCTGGGGACAACAAGCTCAGCAATTATTTAATACACCAACGACTGTTGAGGTATATGCAGGTAGTCCTTTAGGAGTGTTGTTTACACAAGACGTAAGATCACTTTAATTTGACGGTAGAAGACGATGGCAGAAAACGATCAAAATGATGAATATAAATTTGACGAGTATGAGTCTTATGACCACGAGTCAATGGACGATGCTGGGTCAGGATCAAGTACTTCACCACAGCCTCCGGGTAAACCTCCACGAGGACCTACAGATGTACGACGTAACGCATTGATTGCGGTCGGCGTTATTATTGCTGCTATGGTGGGATATAAGGTTGTTGGGGGTATTTTTTCAGGAAAGAGTGCTCAGAATAAAGGCAGCACCCTTCCTCCTGCGCCAGTTGCTACAGTGGTACCTCAGCAGCAAATACAACCAACAGCGCAAGTTCAACCACAACCAACTCAACAGGTTCAGCAGGAAGTTGCTCCTCAGCCTATGCCACAACCAACAACTCAGGTGACGCATGAGGATAACACCGCGCTGAAACAGCAAGTAGAATCTATTGCGACGAACCAGCAAAATGTTCAGTCACAGGTTTCCTCAATGAATGAACAGGTTGGAAATGTAAGTACTAATATAAACAACTTAAGCGCTCAAATTAATCAACTCAATCAGACAATTACTAATTTGACCAATCAGCTAAGTAAACAGTCAGAAGAAATTACTATACTCATGCAACGTACAAAACCAAGGCCGGTTCGCAGATTATTGCCTCCCCAACGCTATGGGCAAGCAAATATTTATTATATTAATGCAGTAATTCCTGGTCGGGCTTGGCTAATTGGCACAAATGGTTCTACACTTACAGTAAGAGAAGGGACAAAGATTGCGGGATATGGAGTCGTTAAGCTTATTGACTCTATGGAAGGTCGAATCTTAACGAGTTCTGGAAGGATAATTAGGTTTAGTCAAGACGATAGTTGAGGTAAATATTTATGGCTGATTCAACATGTACAGGCGGGACGGTTGCGTGCTGGGTAGCGAGTCAGGCAAACATACTAACCAATATTGCAAATTCATTGGTGCCTGTACAACGCTTAATCACGGGCGGTGCATATCTAATAGGTTGTGCTTTTTTGTTTAAAGCAATTTATAGCCTAAAAGTATATGGTGAGGCGAGGACGATGATGTCCAGTCACACAAGTGTTAAAGAGCCTGTAGTCTATTTGATGGTTGGGGCAATATTTATTTATTTCCCCACAGCTTTTGCAACCTTAATGCAAAGTACTTTTGGTTATCAAAATGTTCTTCAATACGCCCCAGTAAACAGTAGCAATCAGACATTAGATTTCTTGTTTGGTAATGGTAGCGTGGTCGGAAGGCCGCTGACGATTATCATCCAGGTTATTGGGCTGGTAGCTTTTGTGAGAGGGTGGGTATTGATTGCGCGTTCAGCGTCACAAGGGCAGCCTCCAGGAGGAACAGGAAAGGGTTTAGTCCATGTTTTTGGGGGAATTTTGGCAATCAATATTGTAGGGACTATCAATATGATTAATAATACAATATACGGCACGTGATAGTATTTTAGTGTGTATTTTTTACTTTTAAATTTAGGAGACAATAGTGAAAAGTAAAATCATTAGTAAAGCAGGCTTCAAGTCTTGGTTAAGCAGTATTGTTTGTCTAAGCTTATTAGCCTTAGTTTGCCAGGATGCAGTTGCTGGCGGAAGTATGACTGTCGGTGCTATGGCGTCATCAATTACAGGGTCATTTACGAACTTGACTAAATTAATCACAGCAGGTTCTTATTTGGCTGGTTTGGGTTTCTCAATCGGTGCGATTATGAAGTTTAAACAGCACAAAGATAACCCAACTCAAATCCCAATTGGTACACCAATTGCACTAGTCTTTATTGCTGCAGCATTACTGTTCCTCCCTTCAATTTTAGGGGTAACTGGAGCTACCATGTTCGGTTCTGCCGGCGGTAAAACAGCAGGTCCTACTGGTACTGTATATACTGGCTCATAATAAATTGGGTTCCAACAAAAGCGGGTAAATTAAATTTGCCCGCTTTATTTATGTAAAGCGGTTAAATTTCAAATTAGGCCAATAGGCCAAGATAGTAAAATATCAGTTAATAATAAAGGTTGTATTAGGCAACGTGAGCTGAAAATATGGCAGTGAATCAAGAAAAGAGACAGTTGAAATTATTGGCTACGCCAGGTTCTTGGCGTTTGTATTCAGCCAGAAAAGTCGACGAGCGATTTAAGTCATATGAGCAAAAAGTTTTGCAGCGAGATCGATATACCTGTCAGTTTTGTGGTTTTCAAGCTCGTTTGTTTCAAGAAGTTGTAAATCTTGATAATAATTACTCCAACAATAAATTAGCAAACCTGGTAACAGCTTGCTGCTTCTGCGCGCAATGTTTTTTTATTGAATCTGTTGGTGTTGGTGGATATGGCGGCGGGACACTGATCTATCTTCCTGAACTCACCCAGACTGAGTTAAATAGCCTATGTCACGTACTTTTTTGTGCTATAACTAATGATACTGGATATAAATCCAGTGCGCAGAATATATATCGCGGATTTAAATTTCGTTCACAGCTTGTAGAGGAAAAATTTGGTGAGGGTACAAGTGATCCTGCCATTTTTGGTCAATTAATGATTGACGCAGGAGTGAATGATGAAGAAAGAAGGTCGCAATTGTTTAAAAATATACTCTTACTGCCTTCTCGAGCAAAATTTCGTAAACAGATCGAAAAATGGGCTGCGAGTGCCTTAGAAGAGATTACTGTATAAGGCTCGTTGACCTAGTGGTTATTTCCATTTGTCCATTAAAGTAGAAATGGAAATTGACCCTAAGCTACACTAAATGGGGATAATAAGAATGGCGCATTGGTCAGAATCATTTTTTGAAGGAGTTGATACCTTCTTTGCCTGGCTAAGTACTTCACTTAAGCAAACAACAGAGTCTTATATTGATTTAGAAACGGCTGATAGTGAAACCGTGCTAGTAAATCATGATGGTTCTTTATTATCAATCATTAAAATCGAAGGAATCGCCGCACTGGCTGGTCCTGATGAATTTGAACAGTTAGTTTCAGGCTTAACAAATGCATTTCAAGCGGCCATGGGGCGTCCAGGGCATGGGTTACAAGTTTATTTTAGCCATGATAAGCAAAATATTAAAAAATTAATTCGTGATATTTATGATCCTGCCATGGCAACAGCAAAACGTCTTGATTTAAATTTAGGCGATTTGTTTGAAGAGCGAACTGATTATATGGCACAATACTGTGCTGAAGAACGTCTATTTTTTGTCTTAATTACCCGTCCCTTCAATTTGACAAGCGAGCAGTTAAAAGCGGCTAATAAAGCTAAAATGAAGATGCTCAAAGATACAAAAGCACCTCCATTTAAAAACAGCCAAACTATTTACGCGGCAATCCCTGAATTACGTGATACGCATGATGCATATGTTCGCGCTATTATGAATGATTTAGATTCTTTGCATGTTGCAGGTAAATTATTAAATGTCCATGATGCAGTACATGCAATTCGTATGACTGCAGACCCGGATTATACCGCTGATGATTGGCGTGCAACTTTACCTGGGGATATGATCCCCGTCCGCGAATTTAATAGTTTTGAGGGTGATGCCTCTGATCTATTATGGCCCTCCTTAGCCAAACAGGTGCTTCCACGAGATGCGGAGGTTTTAGACTTACGCACCGTTAAAGTAGGCGATAAGATTTACTCATCCACCTATATTGATCTATTTCCTAAGGATGTAAGACCGTTTGTTTATTTATTTGGACGTATCCTCCCTTCTCATATTCCTTGGAAAATTTCATTCTTAATTGAAAGTGAAGGACTGGGTACTATTAAATTAAAAGGTATGTTAGCCGGAATTTTAAGTTTTAGCTCCGCGCAAAACCGGTTAATCAGCGATTCTGTTAACTTATTAAAATATTTACAACTTAATACGGATGAATCAATTATTCGTTTACGAGTGGTTGCTACAACCTGGGCACCTGAAGGGCGAATACCCTTATTGCGCCAACGCAGCTCCGAATTAGTTAAAGCGATTCAAGGTTGGGGCTCTACGGATGTATCGGAAATTTGTGGTGATCCCTTTGGTGGTTTTGTCTCCAGTATGCTTGCGGGAACATTGAATAGTACAGCTGTACCTACCGTGGCTCCTTTAAGCGCTGTAGTTTCTATGCTACCGATTACACGTCCTGCATCTCCTTGGAATAAAGGTGCCTTACTTTTTAGGTCGCCTGACGGCAAGCCTTGGCCCTTCCAACCTGGTTCTACAGAACAAACAACCTGGATTGATCTAGTTTATGCACGTCCTGGTTCGGGTAAGTCTGTTTTATCTAACGCGATCAACTTAGCGCTTTGCCTGTCTGGTGGTTTATTGCGCCTGCCTCGCATTGCCATTATTGATATTGGACCTTCAAGTAGCGGACTGATATCGCTTTTGCAAGAAGCCTTACCTGCTTCAAAACGTCATTTAGTGGCTTATCACCGTTTAAGAATGACTCCTGATTATTCCATTAATCCGTTTGATACTCAGTTAGGTTGCCGTTATCCGACTGCTTTAGAGCGAGCATTCCTGGTTAACTTTATTACCTTATTAACCACGCCTTTGGGCGCAGAAAAACCCTATGATGGCATGCCTGATCTGGCCGGTATGGTGGTCGATGAATTATTTAAGAGTATGGCGGATGAATATAACCCCACTCCCTATGCTCCAGGTGTTGAAGTATTTTTGGATAGTATCTTGGAGGAAATTGGTTTTGTTCGTGACTCCAAGTCAACTTGGTGGGAAGTGACCGACTCGCTATACTCAGCAGGATTTGTGCATGAAGCGATGCTGGCTCAACGTTATGCTATGCCATTGCTTGCAGATGCTGCCTCTATTTGCCGTACTCCTTCGATTGAAGACTTATATGAAAAGATTACCGCACCTACGGGTGAGTCATTAATTAATGCGTTTTCGCGAATGATTTCTGCTGCCGTGCGTGAATATCCTATTTTATCACGGGTGACCAGTTTCGATATTGGGGACGCACGCGTAGTTTCTCTGGACCTTGACGAAGTAGCCAAGAGTGGGGGAGATGCAGCAGATCGGCAAACGGCAGTAATGTACATGTTGGCACGCTATGTTTTAGCACGTCATTATTATTTAACTGAAGAAAGTTTAAATAATATTCCCGAACAATATAAGGAATATCATAAAGAGCGCGTACGTGAGATACGAGAAGATCACAAGCGTATTGTTTATGACGAATTCCACCGTACTTCTAAATCAGCGGCGGTGCGTGAGCAGGTCATTATTGACATGCGTGAAGGGCGAAAATGGAAAGTACAAATTGCTTTGCTCTCACAATCTGTGGATGACTTTGATCCAGTAATGATTGATTTCGCGACCGCAATTTATATTATGGACGCCGGACCTTCGCAAGCGATTGAAAAAACCACCTCAATATTCGGGCTTTCAGAAACAGCGAAGGCAGCCTTACGTAATCGAGTGCATGGACCACGACTTGGTGGCGCTACATTTCTTGCGCAATTTGCTACAAAGAGTGGAGTCAACGTGCAATTGCTTACCCTGACTTTAGGTCCAGTGGAATTGTGGGCGTTTAGTACTACTGCTGAAGATGCTGCAGTACGAAACCATTTATACCGTCATCTTGGGCCTGCTGAAGCGCGACGAGTGCTTGCCGCGTTATTCCCTAATGGTTCTGTAGCGAAGGAAATTGAAACTCGCTTAGCAGGAATGAAGGAAAAAATCGGTTTAATTGAAGAGGATATGAAGGAAAGTATTGTAGAACAATTAATTAACGACATCCTTGATGCTTATTCGAAGAACCCTGACGTTAAGAGTTTGCCAGCAAAATTATCTTAATATTATCTTAAGAATACTTCCCTATAATGCGCCTCATCATATAACATTGGATGAGGCCATTATGAGAAAACTCCTCGCAGTCGCGTTGGTATTATTTAGTTCTTTTAGCGCTAATTTCGCTTTTGCGGAAAGCGTTCCTAATCGAGTTCCAGATGAATTCTTCGTGAAAGAACACTGGTTTAGCATGACTACAAGTTACGATATAGAAACTAGAACTCAAAAGTTAGGAACCTTATATAGAAAATTTTTTAGTTTCCTATTAACGTATGATTTTTATGACCCATTCGATAACAAAATTGCCTATGCGCGTTCAAAATTCTTTTCATTTACGGCACACTTTGATGTATATGACAATTTTGAAAATTATTTAGGTGCAGCAGACGAGCGCTTGTTCTCATTTTTCCCTACATTTGATATTTATGACCGTGATGGTTATACGAAACTTGCTAAGGCATCAATGAACTTTTGGGGAACCACATTTACTATTTATGATCCCGTAACTAACCAAGAAATGGCTCATATGTCTCGTCCATTCTTTAGATTGAAAAATGACTGGACCTTCCATGTAACTGACAGGGAAATGTTTGACCATAAGGGTATTGACCCACGTGTATTGATGACGGTTATTGCATTCCAAGGCGATAGAGAATATTGGGAGCAACAACAACGTGATGAGAATAATGTAAGGAGAGGCATCAAGAGCAGCGAGGAATCAACCCCATCCGCTGATGTAAGCAAACAACAACTGAGTGTGCTTTTAGATAAAATCGCTGCTATAAGCAAGCAAGAAGGTTTAGATAAAGCTCAAGAGCCTGATGAAAAAACAGCAATGGCGGTTGCGGCTGAGTTAGAAAATGGTTACAACACGCAAATGGCTAATGATTCAGTACAAACAAGCCAAGAACGATTGAATGCTTTTACTGATTACTGTTTACACTTGATTCAATCAAATGCGACGACTACCGAGAAAAAGAAAACCATTCTTTTCTTATTAAAAAACCGTTTGCAAGCAAACTCATAAGCTCTCTAGGCTGGGCTTTACATCCCAGCCTACATCCTCTTGATGTATCCCTGTTTTAATGAGTCCGTAATAAACTCTGATTTTGTTGCATCCCATCTAGGCTACTATACGAACAACCATAAACCTTTTTTGCATCATACATCGCCAAATCTGCCTTAACGATGAGATCTGTTGCCGTTTTCGCGTCATCTGGATAAGTGGCTGAGCCGATGCTAATTGAATAACAATAGGGCTCATTATTTTCAAGAATGGCTATTGGTTGAAACTCCTCAATAATACGTTCTGCAATTATTTGTGGGGTACGTTTATTAGGAGCATGAGGAACAATAGCAGTAAACTCATCACCACCAAGTCGTGCAATAAAATCCTTTTCTCGAAAACACAATTGGAGTCGCCTGGATGTTTCTAAAAGCAATTGATCACCAATACTGTGACCATAGTGATCATTCACATGTTTAAAATTGTCCAAATCGATAAAAAATACAGTAATGCAATGATTTGGGCTTATTGTATTAATTAGTTCATGCAAATGCTGAATAAAATAGCGGCGATTAGGCAAATTGGTTAAATGATCGAAGCGGGCTAAATAGTGATATTTATCTTTTTCTGTTTGTAATAAATAGTTTCTATCATTTAATTCTTGCTCATAACGTTCATTTTCCCGAAGCAAACTGGCGAGTGTTGTCACAATAATAAGATAGGTGAATAAATGATTAACGAGCTCTATAGCCAGAAATTGATAATGCGGTAAATTATAATAAGGTGGAATGACAAATTGATTAAAGACAATGAGTATTAACATGGAGGCCATGGAATAAATCAATAAGCCGCTCATTCCGGTAAGTGATGCAGCCAGCAAGGGCATCACATAAAACCATTGGGTATGTAATGGGCCTATACCCCAAACCAGGTAGTTTCCAATAACAATTGCGCCAAAAATTATTGCGGTGAGGAGCTGACTGCACAAATACACATTTTTACTGCGTTTAAGGAGCCATAAATTAGCTAAGGCTAATCCACAAGTAATACTAACGGTGGTAATTAAAACCCAAAGCTGAGATAAGGAATAGAAAATTGTTACAATAACGCAGACAAAAAGGAGCTCCCAGGTGACATAATTAATCAGGCGATACTCGCGAGTATATTTTTCGATGCTATCAGAATGTTTTAGATAATTAAAAATCTTATATAGCATTTCGTTTTCAGTCCTTGGCCTTTATTGATTTCCTCCTCATTAGTTTAGTTGAATTTATTCATAGTAGGCAATTTTAATCAGGACTAATTGCATTATCATGCAGGTTTAAGGGGTAAGGTTATGCAAACCTTTAAGCCACCTTCTAATAAATTACTTAGAGAAATATCACCTTGATGCATTTGGACAATTTCGCGAGCAATGGTTAATCCTAAGCCTGTGCCGCCAGTGCTACGTGAGCGTGAGTGCTCTCCCCGATAAAAGGGAAGAAAGGCTTGCTCGAGCTCTTCTGCTGGGAGTCCAGGTCCTTTATCGGTAATAATGATTTCCACCTGTTGGGGCAAGCATTGCAAATGAATTGTTGCTTGAGCGCCGTAATGGACGGCGTTATTAATTAGATTACTTAATGCGCGCTTTAATAAATTCACGGACCCCAAATAGATGAGTTTAGGGCAATCACTAGTAAAATGTACCTCATAATTTAACTCCAAGGCATCATCGCTTAATGAAGATAATAAGGCTACCAAATCAAAGCGTTGTGGCTTTTCTTCATGATTAATATCGCGAAAATAATCTAAAGTCTCCTGAATCATGAGCTCCATTTCATTAATATCCGCATTAATTTTTGCATAATGAGGAGTATCCGTTAAATATTCAGTTCTCAGTTTCAAGCGCGTCAGTGGGGTGCGTAAATCATGAGAAATAGCGGTTACCACACGGGTACGATTGGCTAAAAGCTTATTTACTTTTTCTTGTAGGTCATTAATTTTTTTAAAAATAGCCTTTTGATCAGAGTTTCCAGTTAATGGAATGGGGAGCCAATTTTCCAAATTTTCATTATAACTTAGACTTTGAATTAACGTTTGAATTGGTTGGTTTAATGTTCTTACAGCCCAGTAATTAATCAGAATTAAGGTTCCTAATAAAATAAATAATAAACTGACAATAAAATTTAGTTGATTTGAGGCCGGAGGAATCATGCTAACGTTCAACCAGGCGTTTTCCTGGATAAATAAAGAAAACTCCAGCTTTTTATTTTGTTTCATAAGATTGAAAAGGACTGGGGCTTTTAAAGTTAGCAGGGCATTTTGTTCATAAACGGGGGTCGGGGATAAGCTAATTTCAGACCAACGGGAATGGCGGTTTTGCAAAATAGAGGGCCAACTGGATTGAGGGTTTTTTTGCAGTTGGTTCACAAGACGCGTTAATGAGCGTATGGCATTAGCAGAAATAAATGAATGAGTGTGCGCGTAATATTGTCCCAATTGCAACAGTGCGAAGCCAATAATAAGATTACCTAAAATTAGTCCCAGTAGTGTTTTTCTGGCTGTTGTAGTTAATTGGCTCATAACATCTCAACCTTTGTTTTGAATTGATAGCCGCCACCACGTATGGTTAATAGTAATTGGGGATTGCGAGGGTCAAGTTCAATTTTTTTACGTAAACGACCAATTAAGACATCAATTGTACGATCTTGAGAATCAAAATTTTTATCATATAAGAGATCCATTAGTTGATCGCGACTTAGAATGCGTCCGGGATGCTCTAAAAAAATAAGTAATAACTCATATTCGCGTTGGCTTAAAGGGATGGTAATTGCATCTTGGTCGATTAATGCATGGGTATTGCGGTCGAGAATCCAATTTTCAAAGTGAATTTGCTGTAAAGGAGCAAGTTTTTTGCGCTCCTCACTTAGCTCACCCTGAGTGCGTCTTAATTGTGCTTTGACTCGCGCTAAAAGCTCTCGAGCGCTAAAAGGCTTGGAAATGTAATCGTCAGCGCCTAATTCTAAGCCTGCAACTTTATCAGCAATGCTGTTTGCAGCGCTAAGCATAATAATGGGCATGCTGTGTGTTTGGCGAATGGTTTGACAGAGCTGGAGGCCATCCATTCCCGGCAGCATAATATCGAGAATTACCAGATCAAAATTATGTTCGCGTAACAATTGTTTGAGTGTAAGCCCATTTAAGGCGCAAGTAGTGCGGAAACCGTTTTTAATCAGGTAATCATTGATTAAATCGATAATCTCTTGATCATCATCAATAATCAAAATATGGTGTTTTTTGTTATTCATTCAATGACCTACAGCGAAGGTAGGAAGTGCCTGATTTATTGTAACAACATTGTTACAATAAACAATCCATTTGTCATATTCCTATTACATTCAACCAGTACACTTAGCAATGAAGACGAATAATAGGAGAAAAAAATGAATATCAAACGTTTGTTACTTGTTAATAGCTGCGCTTTCGCATTAGCTGGGGCCTCAGTGGTATTTGCTCAAACCGCAACAGAAAATGTAAATAAAGGGACACAGAAACAAGAGCAATGCGCTAAGTATAAATCGCTTTCTACACAGCAACGTGCTCAATTGCAGGCTTTAAGAAAAAGTATGCGTGCAGAAATAAAACCTTTAATTAAGGAAAAACACGCTATAAGAGCGCAAATCAAAGCAGCAATTACAGCACCTAACGCCCAATGGAATAACGTTGAGGCTTTAGTGGCTAAAAGCAATGAGGTAAATAATAAAATCACCATGGTTGTGGCAAAAAGTCGATTTGATGCTTTTCAAAAAGTAGGGGTATTAATGCCTTTCAGACATCACCATAGATGCCCTCATGATAATAAAATAGCTCAACAGTAAAAGTAGAAAGTAGCCTTGAGGCATCATCAAGGCTACTTTAGTTCGACTACAATAACTTTGATTGGATGGTCACTCACATTTTCATCAGTATGCAATTCGCCGGGAACATCTTTAAGCAAATAATAAGCTTGATCTTTCTCTAATTCGAGATAATGTACCTCACCTTTATTATTAGTAACTTTAAGTTTTCCCGAATCTAAAGCCACCACAACCCGGTTATGTTCATGGCGATGCATGGCTAAACTTTGCTCTTTGGCTGGATAAATCAAGGTCTTCCAAACCTGTACCTTATTATTCGCGAGCAAGGGAATACGCTGAGTGTTAGCCTGAGCTAAATATGAACTTAACATAAAAATTAATATAATAAATTGACGCATTTTTTCTCACTCTTTTTGCAAACAGAAGAAAACTATAATACAAAGTCACGCTGAAGTGTATCCGAAACGACTTGTTGGATAAGCTGTGCCAATTTATTATACATTTGGATTTTATAAGAGGTGGTACGCCAGGCTACACCTATTTCCCTATACGCTTGCTTATTTGTTAAGGGCATAGCAATTAACTCAGTCCCATTAAGAATTCCGCTGTTGATGGCTAATGTGGGTAAAAAGGTAATCCCTGGTTGATGATTGACCATTTGAATTAACGTATGGAGGCTGGTGGCAAAAAAATGATTAATTTGTTTACTCTCTTTCAGTTCGCAGGCTTGCAATGCATGCCCTGTCAAACAGTGCTCTTTTTCCAGAAGAAAGATGCTGTTTTCAGGCAAATTGCTAATTTCAGGAGTAAGTCCTTGCCAAGTTTTTGGTAAGACTAGTTGAAAGTAATCTTTAGCCAGAATACGAGTATGCAAATCCGAGGTAGGATAAGGTAGGGCAAGAATGACCATATCCAATTTCCCTTCGCTTAATAGTTTTAATGCATTTTCGGTGGTATCTTCTCTAATAAATAGAGCTAGATCGGGATAGCGCTCCTGACATAAATTTTGCAATCCATTTAAAATAAAAGGAGCAATGGTGGGAATAATTCCCAAATAAAAATTACCTTGCATCATTTTTCCCTGTGTCATTGCATAGTCAACTAGGGCATCACTTTGTTCCAGAAGAGCTCGGCTGCGTCTTACAATTTCCTCTCCCAGCGGTGTAAACAAAAAGGTCTTGTGATCGCGCTCTAATAATTGTACTTCAAGCGTTTCCTCCAAATTGGTAATTGCGGCACTTAACGTGGATTGACTAATAAAGCACGCCGCTGCCGCACGTCCAAAATGCTGGTGTTCATAGAGGCTTAGTAAATAATGTAAATGTTTTAGGTTCGTTAATTTTCTCATCGCTTTTTCCGATTGCATATATCTGTTTTATTCATTTTAAATAATTATACACCATCACTATACTCAAATTGTACCCAGTAAAGAGGAGAATAATTATGTTAACTGTTGGCCAAAAAATACCAGAATTTTCTGTTGTTGCGGTAAAACCTGGTTTTAATAACCATGAAGAAAATGGGGAAAGTGCTTTTGAAGTAATTACGGAACAAAGTTTTGCTGGTAAATGGAAAGTACTTTATTTTTATCCTAAAGATTTTACTTTTGTTTGCCCTACAGAAATTGTGGAATTTGCTCGATTAAATGGCGAATTTAGTGATCGGGATGCTGTGGTATTAGGAGGTAGCACCGATAATGAATTTGTAAAACTTGCATGGCGTCGAGAGCATAAAGATTTACATGCCTTAGATCAATACAGTTTTGCCGATGTGAATGGAAAATTGACGGATGGTTTAGGTGTAAGAGATGCGGAAAGTGGTTGCGCGTTAAGAGCCACGTTCATTATTGACCCCAATAATGTCATTCAACATGTTAGCGTTAACTCGTTAAACGTAGGTCGTAATCCCCAAGAGATATTACGTATTTTGGATGCTTTACAAACCGATGAGCTTTGTCCTTGTAATCGTCCAGTGGGTGGGGAAACATTATAAAAACCAAGGTTGGGCCATAAGCCTAACCTACTTACGTGAGGTCATTATGTCTATTGAACAATTAAAGCAAAGTATTCCCGATTATGCCAAAGACATACGTCTTAACGTCAGCAATCTTTTTGGGAATATAGCACAAACAGGTTTAACGGAGAGCCAATTTTACGGAACCACTTTGGCTATTGCCTACAGTATTAACAATAAACAAATCCTGGAGGCTATTTTGGCTGAAGGAGAGGCTTACATAAGCCCAGAATTACTACAAGCAGCCAAAATAGCTGCAACGCTCATGGCCATGAATAATGTATATTATCGTGGTATTCATTTGGCTGGAAATAAAGAGTTATCCTTATTGCCTGCTAATTTACGTATGAATGCCATGATAAATCCTGGAGTACCTAAAGCAGATTTTGAACTTTTTGCTTTAGCGGTATCTGCTTTAAATGGTTGTGGGATGTGTATTCATTCTCATGTAGCACAGCTTGAAAAAGAGGAAATAAGCAAAGTGGGGATTCAGTCAGCATTTCGTATAGCTGCCGTACTCAATGCATTGGCTTTGGTGCTCACACTGGAATAATAGGCTGTAATGCTATCCCGTATTATGACCTTACCTAATACGGGCTACCATTATGGGGTACTTTTTAACCAATCCTTACCTTCTACTAATCGAGCGACCATCATACTACCCACTGTATTACAGGTAACATTAAGCATAGTTGCTAAAGGGTCAATAATGATGCTGATAGCAGCAATTGCAATTAAAACAGAAGGAGGGAAGCCATAGACGCTTAATATAAGTAATTCCCCCAACATACCACCACTGGGAATAGCACCCATAACGGTACCTACTAGTAAAGAAACGCCAATGGCCGTAAGTAATACGCTTGCCCCAGAAAAATCCCAATGAAAAATCCCAAATAAGAATGCGATTTTAAACATGCCGCCAATAACAGAACCTTCTTTATGAATAATTGTGCCTAATGGGATTACTGTTTCATAAACTTCTGGAGGAATCCGCATTTTTTTGGTAGCTACTAAATTGGCTGGAATACTTGCTGCACTGCTGCATGTGGCAATTGACGTTACTGAGGGAAGGAAAATAGCGTGCCAAAATAACCGAACACCCAATGTTTTCCCTGCAAAATAGGCATAAAGAGTAAAGCCCAGAACAAAATATAAGAACGTATAAAAATAATAAAGCCCGGCAATACGCAGGTAATTTTCCATTAACTGTGGGCCTAATTCATTGATTAGCACTGCAAAATAGGCGAAAAAACCTATAGGCGCATAATACATAATCAGCGTAAAAACCCGCATGAAAATTTGCTCTCCAGTATGCAAAAAGTCAATAAACACTAAGCCTTTTTCACCTAAGTGTGCTGTGGAAATGCCTACTAAAAGAGAAAATACGATTAAGGCCAAGATGTGTTGGTGTGACAGCAAATGACTAAAATCTTTTACGGTAAAGATGCCGGCAATTTGGCTACTAAAATTGGCAGTATTAGGTTGCATTGGCGTGGAAAGAGCTAAGGTAACTCCTTGTGCTGGCGGAAACATTTTAACGACAAGCAGGGCATAAATTGCCGCGATTAAACTAGTAATAAAAAAAACTACAGCCATATTAAAAATGATTTTACCAAGCTTTCCCATGGAGCCTAGGCGTGCAATAGCGGATGTTACGCTGAAAAAAATCAAAGGCACAATGGCTGTGAAAATCAAGTTAAGAAAAATTTCACCAAAAGGTTTTAAGTAGGGGGTGAGGGTACCAAAGTAATAACCAGTTAATCCTCCCAGCAAAATAGAAGAAATTAAAATAAAAGGAAAAAAATAAGTTCCTAGAATTTTTTTTACTGCAGCCATGTAGTGATTTCCTTCAATTAGGCAGGGATTTTTAAGCTTTGTATTTTATACCCAAGATCCTGCAAATGCTATTTTTATACTGGAGATAAAATGAGCTATGAATAAGTTTTCATGAATATAAAACGCATTTATTGACTTAAATATTTACATGCTGTATAATTCGTGCTGCCTACATAATCAAACCGTGAGGGTTCTTATGCCAGCTATTGACGTTGTTCGTTACACGCCATCTGAGTTACAAATCTGGGATATTGCATTAAAAAATAATCACGCATTAATTCTTAATTACACCAATCGTATTAATCAATATCAGCTCGTTTTAACTCCCTTAGAAGAAAGATTACAACAAATAGATCAGTCAATTAATGAAGCTCATGCAGCATTAAATGTGCTGACTGGTGTATCTCTTGATTTGTCGGCTTATCTGAATCCAAACTATCATCCTCCTCGACATGGGGATCATAATACTAATTATCGAATTATAGATTTACAACGCCAATTAATTTATTGGTCTTCGCTAAGAAAAGATCATATAGATGATATGGCACCCTATCAAAACAACATTCATCGTCTAACTCAAGAACAAAATAAATTAATCGCTAAAAATGAACTGATAGAACAACAGATTGAATCAGCAAATTCATTCTTAAACGTATTGTCTAATAACCCCCGTGCTTTGGTGATGGACTTACGGGACACACTGCTCACAGCTGTAAATGCTTATGAAGATAAGCATATGCGAAATCAATCTCTGGCTGTACGTAGCAGCTTGCATGCAATTCATAATGGCTTAAATTTTTTAATTAACGATGCATATGATTTAAGCGTACAGCGGCAAAACTATTTACGCTTATGTGGCTTTTTAGCGGATATATATGCTCAAGTTCAACGAGCAAATAAAGATGATGCCTTTCTCGATATGTTGGCAGAAGTTATTAATACCACCCACATCCATCCACAAGAAGATCTTTTAGATGAGCTTGGCCCTCAATTTAATGCCATGGCATGGTTTCGGGTCATCAAAAAAGAGCATCGTCGTACTTTTGCAATTACCGAATCTGAATTAAACAGCGATGAAGCTTCGCAATGTCAGCAAACCATGGATAGACTTTTGGATGATTCGTTAACACAAACGACTTATTTACAACAGAGCATTAGACAATGTGCGCAAGCGATAGATTTCGAACTTTGTGAAAAAATACGCAGAAACGAGCCTATTGATTATCACTTTTATATCTGCTTAGCTAATACCTTAATGCAATTGCATCATGACAGCAGCAATTCACGTGCCTTAGAGCGTTTGCTGCATATGACAGACCAAGCAACTGGGGCTTCTTCATTCGGTAAAAAGTTATTAGGCGCTTTAATGATTGTCTTAGGTGTAGCAATGATTGCCACCAGCGTTTTAGCTTTTGTATCAGGGCTTGGCAGCACAACGGCCCTTAGCATTTGGGGAAGTACTTTAGGATTGAGCCTTATTCAAACTCAAGTTGCGGCTCTTACCTTGAGTTGTTCTATAACCGCTGCAATGGGGACGGGCCTCACCTTCTGGGGAGCTCGTACGGTAAGTGCCAGCGCGCGGCAAGGTTTGTCACAAGATTTAATGGAAACTTATGATGCGGCATTAAAGAATGTAGACCCATCAGCTCCTTTAGCTGATGAGCATACCTCATACTACCCTCAGCCGATGTATCATTAATTCTTCATTGCTACATTTAATTAAGCTCTATAATCTATAGATGGAAAAGGGAGATATAGGGCTTAATATCATCACTTAAATTTTCATAGGAAATGAAAATGCAAGAGAAACAAAATTATTTTTTTAGAACCAGGACAGCAAAAAAGGCGTCCAATCATCAAGAATACGGAATTCAAATTCCTTCTCCTATTGATATTCAACAAATGCGAGAGATGCCTGCTGGTGGTCATGAAGATCAATATCAGCGCTTAACGCATATGACAGAAAAAATAAAACAAATTGAATCAGAGAATCCTTCCCTACCTGTAATGACTACGGATCAAGTTGCATTACCTGAGGTTTGGAGTAATGTATTTAATGCAATAAGGGAGGGGGATGAAACTGCCGCATTGGCATGGCTAAGTGAAATTCCTGTTCGAGATATGTTGTTACAAGCCATACTGACTACCCATTCTTTTGAATACTTGCAAAAGCTGGTGCATTACTGCATCCAGGCAAGAGCGAATGGTGTTTTGGATTTAGATAATG
This sequence comes from Legionella saoudiensis, assembly GCF_001465875.1. Lineage (GTDB taxonomy): Bacteria > Pseudomonadota > Gammaproteobacteria > Legionellales > Legionellaceae > Legionella > Legionella saoudiensis. Next base: position 167,469 of record NZ_LN901320.1, read on the forward strand.
ACGTAGTAATAACTCCCGGAACCTTCGAGGTGGTGGTTAAGGATCTGGCTACCACATTAACTCATGGCGCAAAACTACATTTCTCTTTTGGCCTGCCTAGCCATCATGCATTCAAAGATGAAGGCAGTGGTTTTTGCATCTTAGATAAAACTGCAATTTTAATTAAATACGCAGCGCAGGCTAATCCTACCTTAAGATTTCTGGTAATTGGAACCGATATTAATCGCGATAATGGTTTAGGTGATGATTTAATCACTACGGCTGCTCATTTGTCCATTCGGCATGTGGATATTTTTGATTCACGTGTTTACCCACGACAAGGTCATTCTTTTATACAAAGAAATCTTGGATTTACTAGCGAAAAAATAGAGGAGGGTATTAACTGTTGGCAGCATGCTAATGCACGGTATCTAGCCGTGGATTTAAGCTTAATCAGCCGACAAAACCAGGAATTCCATCCTGCGCTTGCCTTTGCAGTTCAACAAATGAAAGCAGAAATTACTCAGGCAAAAAAGGATAAGCAGAAAATTATGATATTCTTACCAACAGGTTGGGACTCTCATGAGGATGAAACGGCCTATTGTGGTAAATACATTACTAACCGCATAATGAGCAAACTTGAGGCAAAAAAACAACGTTTCAGCAATGAGGATATGCTTCGATTTTACGAGGAAGTATTTGACTTATACCAAGACAATAAGAAATTAATAGCTGGAATATATTGGGGGCTAGAAGGCGGATATTATCGGCCAATGTATGAAAAGCAAATAACCCTACTCTTAAATGAAATGCTTAAAAAGCTAGTAAATGAAGAAACAAGTAGCCTTGATGCTATGCAACGTACCCAAGGTTGTCAAAGCAAGTAAGTATAATCCTGGAGATAGGAACATAGGCGAAACAGGGAACTATACTCCTGAACAGGTATGATGATTTAGCATCGTACCTGTTTCAGGAAAGCCATTACCCTAAGTTTCTCAGGATGTTGAGAATTAGGGTAAATAATAATAAGGGTTGGGTAATTTGAATCCTTTTTCAGCATAGCCGCCTTTGATATCGCTATACTGATCCCCAATTGTTGCAATAATGGTATAGCCTTTTTGGGTAATTAATTTACGTGTGTTCGCCTTAAATGGAATAATGGATTTTTCTGCATAATCACTAGGACGTAAATAAAGCCCAGCCCATCTATGATAACCTGCGCGATGTAAATTTTTTGCTGTTGCGTTAGCTTCGGGTTTGCGCCTTCCTGTAACAAAAAAAACGTTTACGCCACGATTGACAGCGTCTTTATATAAACTGAGCATTGGTTTAATTGCCGGGGAATTAGCAGCCATAACATCCTGATGGAAATCAGCACGCGTTCCAGAAAAATCACGTTTAATCATGTATTTATAATTTGATAAGCTGGTTTCGTCGATATCTAGAACAATTGCTAAGTTTTTGGGATTTTTTCTTTTTTTATTAAGACGTGCTTGCTGATTAATATAGTGTTTTGCTTTTTCAACTACTTGCGCTAAGTCTTTTTCATAACGGCCTGAGTCATGATACTTTTTTAGTTCATTTTTCACACAGCTTAAGTTTGGTGGCTCAGCATAAGTAGGTGCTGCCACAGCAAGCGTAGTACAAAAGGCTAATGCCGCGAGTGGAAATTTATAGAATGGTTTCATTTAGATACCTATGTTTTACCGATGGCGGCATTATACTCAAGATACTTAATAATTTGGTAGTACAATCCTTAGTAAAATGCAGCGTTTTTATATTTCCTCAGTTATAATGCGCGTTTATTTTGTTTAAATTGCCAAGGTCATGCATTTAAAGCAATTAAAATTAGCGGGTTTTAAATCTTTCGTAGATCCTACCGTAGTGCATTTTCCAAGCCAATTGGTTGCCGTGGTTGGTCCAAATGGTTGTGGAAAATCTAATATTATTGATGCCGTGCGTTGGGTTATGGGGGAGAGTTCTGCGCGTAATTTACGCGGCGAGTCCATGACCGATGTTATTTTCAATGGTTCATCCAACCGTAAACCAGTTGGGCAGGCCTCGGTGGAATTAATTTTCGACAACAGCCTTGGACGTTTGACTGGACCATTCGCCAGTTATGGTGAAATTGCTGTAAAACGTGTAGTGACTCGTGATGGAGATTCTTCTTATTATCTGAATGGCAGCCGTTGCCGTCGTAAAGACATCACGGACATTTTCTTAGGCACTGGGGCTGGCGCGCGTGGTTATTCCATTATTGGCCAAGGTACCATTTCGCAGTTGATTGAAGCAAGGCCTGAGGATTTACGCGTTTTTCTAGAAGAAGCAGCAGGTGTTTCTAAATACAAAGAGCGTCGAAAAGAAACCTTACAACGCATCGCACATACCCGAGAAAACCTTACTCGTGTTGCTGATATCCGTGATGAATTAGATAAGCAATTGCAGCGATTAGAGCGTCAGGCCAAAGCGGCAGAACGCTACCTTATTCTGAAAGAAGAAGAGCAATTATGCCGTGCAGAAATCTTAGCCTTAAAATGGCGCGATTTTGTTGCACAACAGCAGGTGAAACAACGTGAGTTACAAGAGTTAGCGGTTAACCATGCAGAGCAGCAAAGCATTTTAACGAAAGCCAATACCGAACGGGTGATGTTCAATGAGAAACTTCACGATGCGGATGAGCAGACCCAACAGATACAGGCAACTTTTTACCAGTTGGGGACGGAAATTGCGCGTTTAGAAGAAACCATACAACAACAGGCTCGTGAAAAAAAACGCTTGGAGCAAGATCAGCAGCAAATGCAAGATGATTGGCAGATTGCTGAGGAACAATTAAAACAAGATCAAGAAGAGTTATTACAGTGCCAACAAAAAGCAGAAAGCCTTGATTTACAATTAACTAAGTTACGGGCTCAATTTAAAGAGTACGAAGGGCAGTCGCAGGAAACTCAAAAACAACAGGCACAATGGGATATACGTTGGCAAGAGGTGCAGGCCCAAGCGAACCACTTGAAAAGAGAGTTTCAAGTAGCGCAAGTAAATGCCCAGCATTTGGAGCAAAAACAGCAACAAACCTTAGTTCGTTTGGAAAAACTGCAATTAGAGCAAGAGTCCATATCCCTTATTGAATTACAGCAGACCCGTGAGGACTTGGAAAAACAGCGGGAAAAGCTAATAGAAAATCATCAATTTGATGAGACACAATTAAAACAAAGTCAAGAGTATTCCAGTCAATTAAGGGCCAAGGCGCAGGAAACAGAACTGCAATTACACCAACTGCAAGATGAGTTTCATCGTGCAAATAGTGAATATGCCGCCTTGCAGGCCGCTCAACGTGCAGCTAGGCAAGGGATGCAAACCAAGCAAAATGGAGTTAGTGTCTGGACTGATAAACCGCGCTTAATGGATGTACTCCAGGTTGAACCTAAATGGCAAATTGCCTGTGAACGCGTATTGGATGAAGCGTTGCATGCTTATGTTTTAGAAACCTTTGAAGAACTGTGGCCACAACGAGAACTATGTGAGCGCCAAGGGGAAAATATTGTTACGATGCGTGCGGTGACAGCGCAAACGGCTAGTCGCCCATGCCTCATCGATAAAATACAAGGAGCTGTTCCGGCACATGTGCATCCTTTAGAGCATATTTTTACTGCAGAGCATTTTGATGAAGCCCTAAGTTGGTTGCCAGAATTGGCTGAACATCAGTCGATTATTACTCCAGAAGGTTTTTGGCTAGGTAGTGGCTGGGTTAAATTTGTTCCCACCAAGGAGCAGGATGAGTTAGGCTTACTGACGCGTCAACAAAAGATTGCTGATCTAACTCAAGTCGTTGCCGCTCTTGAACAAAAAATTGCTGAATTAAGGGTGCTGCGCGATCAGTACCATCACGAGGTAGAAAAAAGCATCCAAGCTGTGGAGTTGCAACAGCTTAATGTGAACTCTAGTAATGAGGCATTAAGAACGAACAGCACCGCATTAAGTACCAATGAGCAAGCTATTCTTCATGCGGAAAAGCTTGCGGCAACGTTAGCGGATGAATGTGATGAATTGCAAATGGTACTGGAGAATACTGTTGCGGAACACATGGCGATTAAAGAGCGTTTGCACGATTTAGAGGGGCAATGCCAAGAGTCTGAATTGCAGCAAGAACAATGCTTGCATGCAAAGCAAGAGTGGCTCAATGCTCTTGTATTGCAGAATAAACAGGTTGAAGATGCGCGTATAGCCTTGCATCATGCAGAGCTAGAATATGAGCGGGAAAAAAATAAAATACAGCAATTAGGTGATCGTATTGCTCGTGAGCAAGAACGCTTGGATATCCTACAAGAGCGTTTAGAAAGCCTGGCATTGCTTTGTTTGCAATCAGAAAACCCTGGCACAGAACTTAAAGAACAATTAGAGCAGCTACTTCTGCAACAAGCTGAAGTCGAAATGCAATTAACCATGAGCCGGGAGCAGCAGGCGCAACTGCGCATGGATCTTGAAGATCTTGAGAAAAATATTTTAAACTGTGATCGTGAAGTCAAGCGAGTGCAAGAGTTAATTGGGCAAGCACGTATGGAGGAACAGGCTTTAGCTGTTCGGGCGAGCTCGGTCCAAGAATCCCTGGATGAATCTGGTTTACAGGCGCAAGCTTTGTTAGAACATATTCCTCAGGGTATAAGCCAAGGAATGCGAGAAGATGAGCTACTTGCTTTGACTGATAAAATTAAACGCTTGGGAGCGATTAATTTAGCTGCAATCGAAGAGTTCGCCAGTGAGCAACAGCGTAAAGTTTATTTAGATGAGCAACATAATGATTTATGTGAAGCCTTAGCAACGCTTGAAACTGCCATTGAAAAAATGGATAAGGAAACTCGAGTACGTCTTGAAAATACTTTTGACGAAGTAAACACTTCATTTAAAGCTCTTTTTCCCCGACTTTTTGGTGGTGGTCGCGCGCAACTCGAATTAACTTGTGATAATTTGCTAGAAGCTGGTATTGTAGTAATGGCTCAGCCACCTGGAAAACGAAATAGTACGATTCATTTATTATCCGGTGGGGAAAAGGCAATGACTGCGGTGGCTTTAGTATTTGCTATTTTCCAGTTAAATCCTTCACCATTTTGTATGTTGGATGAAGTGGATGCGCCTTTAGATGATGTTAACGTGGGGCGTTTTTGCGCGATGGTAAAAGAGATGTCACAATACGTGCAGTTCCTTTTTATTACACATAATAAAGTAACGATGGAGTTGGCAGATCATTTGATGGGGGTAACTATGCGTGAGCCTGGTGTTTCTCGCTTGGTTGCTGTTGATGTAACACAAGCTTTGGCTATGGAGTAAATGATGCAGGCAAATTGGAGTTTGATACTTAATGTCCTGTTGTTGATTGGGGTAATAGTTGCCATTGGGCGCTTAATGAAGGCTCGTAGACAGGGCTTAAAAACAGTACGTCAACCGACTAGGGGACGAGCAGAGGCAAACCCTGCTTATGATGGTCCAAGTTACGGCGATGATATCATTGCGGTTCGCAAGCTAAATGCTGAATCTGCGGTCGCCGAGGATGTAAAAAAAAACAATGCGAACCCACCACCGCCACGATTAATTCCTGAAGATGAAGAGCCTGTCTTATTAAATACGACTGAGCGCGCAGCGCCTAGAATTGATATTGGGAATCTTGAAGAGTGTGAGCAGGAAACTGCGGAGAATGCAACAGGCCCAACACTCATGATGTTTTTACTTGCTAAGGAAAGCCGGCAATTTGCCGGTTATGAGTTATTGCAAACGGTATTAGCTGCTGGATTACGCTTCGGTGATGATGGTTTATTCCATCGCCACCAATTTACTAATGGTGATGGTCCTGTTATATGCAGCTTAGCTGCAGCAACCGCTACCGGTATTTTTGATTTACAAAACATTGGTGCGTTCACTGTACGCGGTTTGTGCCTTTACATGCAAGCAACGAATAATCCTAAAATAGATGCGCAACGTTTTGCGACGATGCTGGATACTGCCAGACAATTAAGTGATGGTTTGGATGCGCATTTATTAGATGAGCAACGTCGTCCCTTAACTGAGGAACGTATCCTTCGTTATCAACAAACATTGAATTTGAATTCTACTCATCTTGAGGCCGCTTTAGCCTAATCCGCAGGAGCATAGCGCAAACAAATGGAGTTATCGTAGCCTGTGAAAGTGCAGGCTACGATTTAAGAAAACAATAGCTCGTAAACAAAAATCATAGCTTCATACAATACCCCTTGAACTCCACGCTAAAGTGTTAGTACACTAGTCTTTTGGTCTTTCTTTCCTACTTATGAATTTAAATACAGTTGCTGCGTTACTTACTCAATCATGTCAGATTAATGCTGAGATTACCGGTATTTGCACTGACAGTCGCGAAATCAAACAGGGAAATGTGTTTGTTGCAATTCAAGGTGAACATTTTGACGGGCATGAATTTATTAAAGAGGTCGAAGCAAAGGGCGCTTTGGCTGCTATTGTGAAGCATGCAGTTGCAGGTGTTAGTATGCCTCAGTTTATCGTGCAAGACCCTCTGCAGGCTTTAGCTAAAATTGCTGCGGCTCACCGTCAAGATATTCATTGCCCAGTTATTGCTTTAACGGGCTCGAATGGCAAAACTACAACCAAGGAAATGATCGCGGCTATTTTGCCCGCACCTTCTCATGCAACCAAAGGTAATTTAAATAATCACATTGGCGCTCCTTTAAGCGTACTTCAACTTACTAGCCAGCATCGTTATGCAGTTTTTGAGTTAGGAGCAAACCATATTGGTGAAATTGCACATACCGTAGCTATTGTTCATCCTGATGTAACACTAATTAATAATATTGCACCGGCCCATGTTGAAGGCTTTGGCTCCATCGACGGTGTTGCTCGAGCTAAAGGTGAGATTCATCAAGGCCTTGCTACCGCAGGTACAGCGGTGATTAACGACGATGACAGTTATGCGCATTTTTGGGATGAGCTGTTAACCGATAAAAAAGTATTACGTTTTTCCATTGAACATCCAGCAGATATTTATGCGCAAGATGTTCGTTTAGATGCACGAGGATGTGGCCAATTTTCTTTAATTCTACCTAATGGAAGAGCAGACATTCAATTGAATGTTCCGGGGATGCACAATATACGTAATGCACTAGCAGCTGCTGCCTGTTGCTATGCGGTGGGCATTGCCATTAAAGACATTCAACAGGGTTTGACTAATTTTGGTGGTGTAAAAGGACGTTTAACCGTGCTGTTGGGTAAAAATCAATCCACTATAATTGATGATACCTATAATGCCAATTTACGTTCCGTTCTAGCAGCTTTAGAGGTTTTAGCTGAGCGCCCCGGTAAAAAGATATTTGTTTTTGGTGATATGGGAGAGCTAGGCGTTTGGACTACTCAGCATCACCAGGAAGTAGGGCTTGCTGCGCGTAATTTAGGTATCGATTTATTTCTGAGCTGTGGTGCATTTAGCAAATTGGCTGCCGAGTCATTTGGCTCTGGCGGTAAGCACTTTGAGAATCAGGAGCTTTTGGTTGAAAGTTTAATCAATGAGCTTTCTTCTGATACAGTTGTTTTGGTGAAAGGATCACGATCCAGTGCCATGGAAAAAATAGTGAATAAACTGCTTAATTGATACGGTCTGAGTATGATATGCTTGGCCACTTTTTTTTCCATGCCTTAAATGTCGTTGCTTATCGTGAGCGTTCACCTTAGGGGAATGCTTTCGTTCTTTCTGCGGATGATGCAATACGATAGATCTTAGGGTGCTATTTTAATGAGAGGAACAACAATATGCTCTACTGGCTAACGCAGTTATTTCAAGGACAATATCATGCGTTACGGGTGTTTCAATATTTAACATTTCGCTCCATTTTGGCTGCATTAACCGCCTTGATTGTTGGTTTGGTTTGCGGACCCTATACAATTCGCTGGTTACGCAACATGCAAATTGGTCAGATGGTTCGTGACGATGGTCCTCAGTCTCATTTATCAAAAGCAGGTACTCCTACCATGGGCGGGATATTAATTTTGCTCGCTGTTACGGTAAGTTGTTTACTCTGGGGCGATTTGCAACAGTCCAGCTTATGGCTTGTACTGCTCGTGACTTTAGGTAATGGGGTTGTGGGTTGGGTTGATGACTATCGTAAATTAGTTCTTAAAAATAGCAAAGGCTTACCAGGGCGTTGGAAGTATTTTTGGCAGTCAGTTATTGCACTTATTGCCGTAATTTATTTGTACATGAATGCTACCTTACCAGTACACACCCAACTAGTACTACCATTTTTTAAATCGGTGACCATTGGTCTAGGTGTATTTTTCCCTGTTCTTGCTTATTTTGTTATTGTGGGTAGCTCCAATGCGGTGAATTTAACAGATGGCCTAGATGGCTTAGCTATTATGCCTATTGTTATGGTGGCAGGTGCTCTTGGTATTTTTGCTTATGCTTCCAGTAATGCCGTGCATGCGCATTATTTAGGAATACCCTTTGTTCCTAATGAGGGGGAGTTAACCATTTTTTGTGCATCTATTGTAGGCGCAGGCTTAGGGTTCCTTTGGTATAATAGCTATCCTGCCCAGTTATTTATGGGGGATGTGGGCTCTTTAGCCTTAGGCGCTGCTTTAGGTATTGTGGCTATAGTGGTGCGCCAAGAATTAGTGTTGCTCTTGATGGGCGGTTTATTTGTTATCGAGACGCTTTCGGTAATTTTACAAGTGGGGTACTTTAAGTATACCCATGGCAAGCGTTTATTTCGTATGGCGCCGCTACATCATCATTTTGAATTAAAAGGTTGGTCTGAGCCAAAGATAATCGTACGTTTTTGGATTATCACAGTTGTATTTGTGTTATGCGGATTGGCTACTTTAAAACTTCGATAGACAAGGTGCATTCATGAAACATCCTCTATATTTAGTTGCAGGTTTAGGTAAAACAGGGCTCTCAGTAGCGCGTTATTTGCGTAGAAGTAACAAGCCATTTGTTGCTTTCGATACACGACCACAAGCACCTAATTTAGCTGAATTTGCTGCTGAGTTTCCAGAGGTTAGAGTTTATACGCAACAACTTCCTGAGATGCTCCTGGAACAATTAACAGAGATTATTGCCAGCCCCGGTTTAGCTTTAGATATGCCTTTTTTAAATCAGGCAAGAGCAGCAGGTATTCCTATCTATGGAGATATTGAATGTCTGGCAAGAGAAATTCATGCTCCAGTAATTGCGATTACTGGAACTAATGGCAAGTCTACGGTAACTACTTTAGTTGGCGAGATGGCTAAAGCGGCAGGATTTAATGTTGCTATTGCGGGCAATATTGGTACTCCAGTATTAGATATGCTTGATGATGAGCATCAGTATGATTTATGGGTTTTAGAGTTATCAAGCTTTCAGTTGGATTTAACGTACTCCTTAAAACCAGTTGCGGCCACTATTTTAAATATCTCACCGGATCATTTAGATAGACATCATACTATGGAGGCTTATATTGCCGCCAAACAACGGGTGTATCAGCATGCAGAGGTCTCGCTTTATAATCGTGACGATGCACATACCATGCCCGCTTTATCGACACACTCCATTTCTTTTGGGCAAGATGCGCCTACAGCAGGGAACTGGGGATTAATCAATCAAGACGGAAAAATTTATTTAGCGAAAGGAACTACTTGCATTTTGCCTGCAGAGTCTGTATTAATCAAAGGAGTACATAATTGGCTCAATGCGTTGGCCGCATGTGCTTTAGCTGATGCCGCAGGGATTGCGCAGTCGCATATTACAAATGTACTGACTAAGTTCTCTGGTTTATTTCATCGTTGCCAATGGGTACGTACCTTAGATGGCGTTGAATGGATAAATGATTCAAAGGGAACAAATATTGGTGCGACAATCTCTGCAATTAATGGAATAGGAGGTTCTATGCAAGGAAGGATTGTACTGATTGCGGGGGGGCAAGGGAAAGGGGCTGATTTTACTGAATTGGCACAACCCATCGCGGATTTTGTTCGTTCAATTGTTTTGATTGGTGAAGATGCCGATAAAATTGAAGCGGCTTTGGCGGATGTGGTTCCTATTGCGCGCGCTTCTTCATTAGACAATGCGGTGGCAGTCGCCAAAACGCAAGCAAAACCCGGAGATGTAGTTTTGTTATCTCCAGCTTGCGCCAGCTTAGATATGTTTCGTGATTTTAATCATCGCGGAGAACTATTTACTTCTCTTGTATGTGGACTTTAGGGCATGAGACCAAGACACGTTAATCAAAGAGGTAAACCAGTAAGCAAACCCATTTCTCTTTATGACAAGTGGTTGATTAGCGTTGTCATTGGTTTATTAATTATTGGCTTGATGATGGTTGCATCCAGCTCAGTAATGATTTCCACTAAATATTTTCACCAGCCCTTCCATTTTTTAATTCGTCAGGCTTGTTATTTATTTGCAGGTCTGATGATTGCACTTGTTGTGGTTCGCACCGACAGTAGCTTTTGGGAGCGTATCAGCGGGCCCATGCTTATGGCTTGTTTGTTCATGCTGCTCATCGTATTAATTCCAGGCATTGGGAAAATGGTGAATGGAAGTCGTCGTTGGTTGTCAATTGGGCCAATAGGGGTGCAGGTTTCGGAAATTGCAAAGCTTACGATGATTTTTTATCTTGCTGGCTACCTTGTCCGCCAACAAAAAGCCGTAAGTGAGAGTATTTTGGGCTTCATTAAGCCCATGGTAGTTTTGGGGGTGGTTTCCGTATTACTATTACGTGAGCCAGATTTTGGTGCGACTGTGGTGATTTCTGGCACCGTTATGGCCATGTTATTCCTGGCGGGAGTTAAATTACGCTATTATATAGGACTATTGCTCATTGTTATGGGGGCGCTGGCCTTCTTAGCGGTTTCCTCACCATACCGACTTGCTCGTTTAACTGCATTTTTAGATCCCTGGGCTGATCAATACAATAGCGGCTATCAGTTAACACAGTCATTAATTGCCTTTGGGCGTGGTGGCTGGTTTGGTGCGGGGCTTGGAGAGAGTATTCAGAAATTATTATATTTGCCCGAAGCGCATACCGATTTTTTATTTGCAGTATTAGCTGAAGAGTTAGGTTTAGTGGGTATTTTAATGGTTATTGCCTTGTATAGTATTCTGGTAATTCGAGGCATGACGATTGCGTACAATGCGTTTGTGCAGGAGCGGTTTTTTGCATCATATACAGCCTATGGTTTGACCTTTTGGTTAGGGCTGCAAGCAACTATTAATATGGGGGTAAACTCAGGATTACTGCCTACAAAAGGGTTAACTTTACCACTGATGAGTTATGGTGGTGCAAGTATGGTAATTAATTGTGTGGTCGTAGCATTATTATTGCGTATTGATCATGAAAATCGTTGGCAGGCTTTAGGATTAAAACCACTGTCAGCATAAGGGGGAATTGTGAGTTATTCAGGACCATTTATATCTCCAAGGATGGGGCGTGTTGAGCAAATTCATTTTGTTGGAATTGGTGGTGTTGGTATGTGCGGTATTGCTGAAGTATTACATAACCAAGGATATCGTATCACCGGATCTGACGCGGGTGAGAGCAGCACAGTGCAGCGTTTAAAGTCTTTAGGCATTCCTGTTTACCTGGGGCATGCTGCAGAGCACATTCAAGGTGCTGATGTTGTTGTACGCTCTTCAGCTGTAGGCATGAGTAATCCGGAAGTTGCAGCGGCACGTGAGCAGATGATTCCGGTTATCCCACGTGCGGCTATGCTTGCTGAGTTAATGCGTTTTCGTCATGGCATCGCGGTTGCCGGAACGCACGGTAAGACGACCACAACCAGTCTGGTAAGTAGCTTACTGGCGGAGGGAGGCTTAGACCCCAGTTTTGTTATTGGTGGAAAATTAAATAGTGCTGGAGTGAATGCCAAGCTAGGACAATCACCTTATTTCGTGGTTGAGGCTGATGAAAGCGATGCTTCATTTTTATTCCTCAAGCCGATGATGGCTATTGTCACCAATATAGATGCCGATCATATGAGCACCTATGATGATAATTTTGATAAATTAAGAACCACCTTCTTAGAGTTTTTACATCACTTACCTTTCTATGGCCTTGCCGTTGTTTGTGTGGATGATCCCGAAGTACGGGGCATCGTCTCCCAAATTGAGCGGCCTACTTTAACTTATGGGTTTAGTGAGGATGCTCATTATCGTGCTGTTGATTGGACTCAGAATGAATTGATTAGTGAGTTTACTGTAATTCGTCCGGCTCCCCATTCTGTGCTCAATATTCGCTTCCAATATCCAGGGCGCCATAATGTATTGAATGCTCTAGCCGCTATTGCGATTGCTACGGAGTTAGGTGTAGACGATGCAGCTATTAAGAGTGCTCTTGCCAAGTTCCAAGGCGTTGGTCGTCGTTTTCAAATGTTAGGTGAGAAACATTTTGAGCGTGGTTCAGCACTGGTTGTTGATGACTATGGGCATCATCCCCAAGAAATTTTATCAACCATCGATGCGTTTCGCCGTGTATGGCCAAATAAGCGTCTGGTACACGTGTTCCAACCCCATCGTTATTCCAGAACACAATCCTTACATGATCAATTTGTCGATGTGCTGAAATTGTCGGACAAATTATTTTTATTTGATATTTATTCTGCTGGCGAAGCCGCTATACCCGGAATTAGCAGTGAAAGCTTAGCGCAAAAAATCGAAAGTTATGATAAAGATGTTACTCTAGTAAATGAGCGCTCGCTTAAAGCCGTGTTGGATGAGTTTATCCAGGATGGTGATGTTATTTTAATGCAAGGTGCTGGAAATATTGGTCAAATTGCGGTTAACCTGATGAAAGAAGAACGGTGAGAATCAATAATGAGTACCGCTGAAAAAGATGGCGAGCTGGCTGCGGAATGTCAAGGCACTTTGCTTTATAATGAATCTTTGGCAGAATACACTACCTGGGGTGTTAGCGGACTCGCCGCTAAAATGTATAAGCCGGCAAATGCTGCCGGTTTAGCCTTGTTTTTGCGTAACCTACCGCAAAAGAGAGCCGTTGTTGTGGCCAGGATTCTTAGTACCATGGGAGGCAATGGTTTCTCAGAAACATGCCAACTTTATTATTAATCATTAAGATTCAGCTTCTGCGGCTGATATTGAAGCATTGATTCATTGGGTGCAAACTAAGTTCGTGAGTAAACAACAATTGAGTTAATGTGCGAAGTTCATATTATTGGAGACGCTTAATGTCCAAGCCAATCAACCTGGCATTGCTATATGGTGGAAAATCCGGAGAGCACGAAGTTTCATTAGTTTCGGCTGCATCTGTATTAGCTCATTTGGATGCAGAAAAGTATCATATTATCCCGATTGCCATGGATAAAGAGGGTCTTTTTCATGTGCATCAGTATGAAGAGTTATTAGCTTATAAAGACAAGCTTCCCGTAGTAACAAAAAATTCTAAACCTTTAGCGAGCTTATTGATTGATGGACGTTTTGCCGTTGATGCCGAGGTCGTGTTTCCTGTAGTTCATGGCCCACTCTATGAGGATGGTTGTTTACAGGGCATTTTGGAATTAGCTGGTATAGCCTACGTTGGATGTGACGTCTTATCCTCCGCTATCGGTATGGATAAAGACATGGCACGCCGTGTGGCGTGTATTGATGGTTTGCTCTCCGCACGCTACAAGCTCTTATCTTGGCATGCACCTAGCTCCGAACGGCAACGTTTTTGCCAAGAGGTTGCCGCTGAATTTGGTTGGCCATTATTTGTGAAGCCTTGTTCTATGGGATCAAGTGTGGGAATCCACAAAGCTAAAAATATGAGCGAGCTGTTGGCTGCGGTTGATGATGCACTACGTTACGATGAAGAAATCTTAGTTGAATCTTTTATCGAAGGACGTGAGATTGAGCTGTCTGTACTCGAAAGCTTAGATCCATCTGCCGCTCCGCGAGTAAGTGTGGCGGGCGAGATTTGTGTTCATCATCCTGATGGCTTTTATTCTTATTCGGCCAAATATCTTGAGAGTAATCAAACGGACTTAATTATTCCTGCACCCTTAAGCCCCTCCTTAGCTGAGCGGTTAAAGCAAGCTGCAGCAGATGCATTTACTCGTTTAAAATGCAAAGGTATGGCGCGGGTAGATTTCTTCGTGAATGATAAAACAGAAACTATATATTTTAATGAAATTAATACATTGCCTGGTTTTACCTCCATAAGCATGTACCCTAAATTATGGCAGGCGAGTGGTTTAACTTACCCTGATTTGCTTGATGAATTGATACGTATTGCACAGGCACATCAGAATTGTCGTACACATTTAGTAACTAATTATTTGTGAGCGCAATGAGTACGAATAGGAGCAATGAATCTGGGAGCTTACGCTATATTTGCCTGCTTTGGGGGTTAATCCTCTGCGCAGTGATATTGGCAGGGCGCCTGGCTTATTGGTACCTATCTGATGCAGAGTATTTTCCTATTAGCACAATTAAAGTGGCTGCAAGTTATGAGCACGTGACTCATAAAGAGTTAGAAGATATTTTGGCAAAATATGTAGGAGATAGTTTCTTTGCGTTGCCTGCCCGGGCATTGCAGAGTGAATTGAATGAAATGAATTGGGTGGATACGGCAACGGTGGAGCGCGTTTGGCCAGACACATTAAAAATCAGGCTAATCGAAAAGAAACCAGTAGCTATCTGGGGTAATTCCCTAATGACAGCGGATGGCCGGTTATTTAATGAAGGCTCTGAGATTGGTGATTTAAGTCTACCGAAGTTAAAAGGACCCTCATCTCAGCAACTAGACGTCTTACAAGTTTATGAAAAATTGAGTAAGATATTATCAATGTACGGATTGAATGCTACTGGACTGCATTTAAGAGATAACCAATCCTGGGTATTATTAATAGGAAATAACGTAAAAATATACTTAGGAAAGAACGAGTTAGAAGCACGATTGCTGCGATTTTGTAAGGCATACCCAGCTGTATTTGCTCAAAAAATTGAGCAGCTGGCCAGTGTAGACTTACGCTATCCGCGTGGTATGGCAGTGCAGTGGAAACAACAAACGGAACGATAATGGCTAAGAAAATAGAAAAAAATATTATCACTGGCTTGGATATAGGCACCTCAAAAATCAATGCGCTGATAGGTGAAGTATCCTCCGATGGAACAATCGAAGTAATTGGGATTGGTCGTCATCCTTCTCGTGGTTTAAAACGTGGCGTAGTCGTTGATATAGAGGCTACAGTAAATTCTATACAGCGCGCAGTGCAAGAGGCTGAATTAATGGCCAACTGCGAAGTCAGAACGGTTTATGCTGGGATTGCTGGCAGTCACATACGCAGCTTAAATTCACATGGCATTGTCGCTATTCGTGAAAAAGAAGTATCGCAAGCCGATGTTGAGCGTGTAATTGATGCGGCAAAAGCAGTGGCGATTCCTGCAGATCAAAAGATTCTACATATCCTACCCCAAGAATTTATTATTGATTATCAAGGCAGCATTCGTGAGCCTGTGGGGATGGCTGGCGTGCGTTTAGAGTCGCGAGTACATTTAGTCACAGGTTCGGTGAGTGCGGCACAAAATATTGTGAAATGTGTTCGCCGTTGCGGTCTGGAAGTAAGTGATATCATTCTCGAGCAGTTGGCTTCAAGTCATGCAGTGCTTACTGATGATGAAAAAGACTTAGGTGTTTGCTTGATTGACATTGGTGCTGGAACTACTGACATTGCTGTATTTTCTGAGGGAGCGATTCAGCATACGGCCGTAATTCCGATTGCTGGTGATCAAGTTACCAATGACATTGCCATGGCTTTACGTACACCAACTAAGGCGGCAGAAGCGATTAAGCTAACTCATGCCTGTGCATTGCCTGAATTAGCAAATGCCAGCCAGATGTTGGAAGTTGCCAGTGTTAATGATAGACCGGGAAGAAAAATTTCTGCAAAAGCTTTAGCTGATGTGGTTTCAGCACGTTATGAAGAGTTATTTACTTTAGTACGTAATGAGTTACGTCGCAGCGGTTTTGAAGATCGTATGGCCGCAGGAATTGTTATTACTGGTGGGGCGGCTAATGTACATGGCGCAATTGAACTGGCAGAGCTTTGTTTTGAAATGCCCGTGCGTAAAGGTTATGCACAACACGTATCAGGCATGGCGGAAGTCACTGAAAATCCTGCCTTTGCTACAGGCGTAGGTTTGCTGTTGCATGGATACCAACAACAATATGATGCACGTTACAATGTTCCGGCAATGAGTGAAAACTCTAAGGGCTTGTGGTTGCGTATGAAAGAATGGTTTCAAGGAAATTTTTAAGATACATGTAACTGGAAACGCTTCACCGATTAGTGAGCGGAAGAGGAAATTTTTACTGGTTACGATTACAGAATAAACGTATGGGGAGCACGGTTATGTTTGAATTAATGGAAGGCCAACTGCAAGGTAGTAATGCAGTCATTAAGGTAGTTGGCGTCGGCGGCGGCGGTGGTAATGCTGTAGAGCACATGGTTGCTGAAAATATTGATGGCGTTGAGTTTATCTGTGCAAATACAGATGCTCAAGCGTTAAGAGCGTCTAATGCAAAAATTCACATTCAGTTAGGTGATGAATTAACTAAAGGCTTAGGGGCTGGTGCGAACCCACAAATTGGCCGTGAAGCAGCTGAAGAGGACCGCGAACTAATTCGTGAAATACTTGCAGGCGCTGATATGGTATTTATTACTGCTGGAATGGGCGGAGGTACAGGAACTGGTGCTGCTCCGGTATTTGCAGAAATTGCCAAAGAATTAGGTATTTTAACTGTTGCGATTGTAACCAAACCTTTTTCATTTGAAGGCAAGCAACGCGCCATGGCTGCAGAAGAGGGAATTCGTCGTCTAGCAGAACATGTTGATTCATTAATTACCATACCTAATAATAAGTTGCTCAGCGTTTTAGGTAAAAATATTAGTTTATTAAATGCATTTAAAGCAGCTAATAATGTATTACTTGGTGCTGTAAAAGGGATTTCCGACCTTATTACACGCCCAGGTTTAATTAACGTCGACTTCGCGGATGTGCGTACAGTAATGTCCGAAATGGGTATGGCGATGATGGGAACTGGTAGCGCTGTGGGTGAGCAACGTGCTCGCCAAGCTGCGGAAGCTGCAATTGCATCTCCATTGCTAGAAGACGTGAATTTCTCAGGGGCTCGTGGAATCTTGGTTAATATTACTGCAGGCCTTGACATGTCAATCGGTGAGTTTGAAGAGGTTGGCGATGTAGTTAAAGAATTTATTTCTGATGATGCTACTGTGGTTGTAGGAACTGTAATTGATCCCGATATGACTGATGAAATGCGAGTTACAGTAATTGTTACAGGTTTGGGTGATGCAAGACAACGTCATCAACAAGCCCAACCACAACAAGCATATCGTGCACGTTTAATTGAATCAATGAGAAGTGATGGTTCTTTTGATTATCAAGAGTTAGATCGCCCAGCAGTAGTGCGAAAGCAAGGTAGCTCCACTGCAGCATCTACAATGAAAGCAAATGGTGATCATGTTCCTGATGTTGATTATCTCGATATCCCTGCTTTTTTACGTCGTCAAGAAGAAGCGTAGTAAGCATTACTGTTGTCAATAAGTTAGACGTACCCGGGCAAATGACCCGGGTTTTGTTTTGCTTTATACACGCTATAAAAAAATAGACGAGCTTATAATTTATTGGTAAAATCTCGAAGTTTTTTGCGCGCAAAATAATATTATTATGAGGAATAGGAACAAGGTGAGCACTGAATGATAAAACAAAGAACTCCTAAAAAAGTAATCCAGGCTACTGGCGTGGGATTGCATTCGGGTGAGAAAGTGCTTTTAACCCTGAGACCTGCTCCTGTTAATACCGGCATTGTTTTTCGACGCGTTGATCTATCGCCTGTGGTGGAAATCCCTGCATCTTACGAGCATGTAGGGGATACGATGTTATGTACTACTCTGCATCATGGCCAAGTTAAGATAGCTACTGTAGAGCATTTACTTTCTGCTTTAGCAGGTTTAGGCATCGATAATGCATATATTGATGTTAATGCGCCTGAGCTTCCTATTATGGATGGTAGTGCTGCGCCTTTTGTATTCTTGATTCAATCTGCAGGAATCCGCGAGCAAAATGCGCCCAAGAAATACATTCGCATTACAAAGCCTATTCGAGTAGAAGATAATGGGAAGTATGTACAATTTTATCCCTATAATGGCTATAAGATTTCGTTTACTATTGATTTTGATCATCCTGCATTCAATGACAAGCCACAAAAAGTGAGCTTTGATTTTTCCACTACCTCTTATGTGAGGGAAGTATGTCGTGCACGTACTTTTGGTTTTCTTTCCGATTATGAAAAATTACGTGAGTGTGATTTAGCGAAAGGCGGAAGCTTGGACAATGCAATCGTGGTAGATGATTACCGAGTCCTTAACGAGGATGGGCTGCGTTTTGAATCTGAATTTGTGACCCATAAAGTTTTAGATGCTATTGGCGATCTTTATTTATTAGGTTCAAGTCTGATTGGTGCATTCGAAGGACATAAATCAGGTCATGAACTGAATAACAGATTACTACGCGAGTTAATGGTCAGACAAGATGCTTGGGAGTATACTACTTTTGATGCAGACGATTACTTGCCCGTAATGCATAATGAGTTTTGCCCTGTAGAAGCTTAAATTCCTTTCTATTAAATTAGCATAGCCTGGTTGTTTGCAACCAGGACTTTTGTAATTTGTCTATTTAAAGTCACTTTAAGAGAACCTGGCTCTAAGCAACTAAGCTGCTTGATATTAAATAATAATCAGTTACCGCAGCCAGGTTTAAGATTTCATAATCAAATCAATTTGTTTAAATGATAGCCCTCATCGAGTTAATCGAATCAAAGGTAAGAATTTTGCTTGATACTAAGGTATAGAGAGAGTAAGTTTATTATTTTAAAGGAACTAATAAACTTATGTCATTATGATTCTTTTAGGCAGGATCGGAAAAACGTACTAAACTAAGATTCGGTGTAACCAGGAGACATGAGAGTTGCGAATTCTACCGGGTTTGCACCATGACAAAATTTACCTAGTTTGTAAATGCTTAATGTAGGCAAAGGAGCCGTAGAATGAAAATTAAAGTATTAACTCTAGCCCTGTTATGTACTTCATCAGCCTTTTCCGCAAATATAGATAACGCAAAAATGCCAACGGATGATGCACTACACCTGGATTGGATAGATACTAGTATCTCACCGGCTCAGGATTTTTATTCTTACGCAAATAAAAATTGGCAAAAAAATAATCCTATTCCTCCTGAATACCCAAGTTGGGGCAGTTTTAATGTGGTGCATGATAAAGTGCAGGATATTGTGCATCAAATGCTGATTAACGCAGCAGCAAATACTAAAGCGAAGCCAGGCAGCATAGAGCAAAAAGTAGGAGATTTTTATTTCAGCGGTATGGATGAAGCAAATATTAACAAATTAGGTATAACACCTTTGCAGCCAGAATTTGATCGCATCCAAAATATAAAAAATTTAATGGATCTACAAAATGAAATTGCTCATTTACATCAAATTGGTGTCGATGCATTTTTTGGTTTTGGGAGTATGCAAGATTATAAAAACAGTAGTGAAATGATTGCAGCCGCTGTGCAAGGAGGCCTAGGACTTCCCGACCGCGATTATTATTTAAAGGATACCCCAAAATTTAAATTGATCCGAGATGCTTATGTAACCCATATTGCCAAAATGTTTGAATTGTTAGGTGACAATCCTGAGAAAGCTGCTGCTGAGTCACGTCGAGTGATGGAGTTAGAAACACAATTTGCTAAAGCCTCGATGTCGCAAGTAGAGCAGCGCGATCCGCATGCTGTTTACCATATTATGGATAAAGCTCAATTAGAGAAAATGACGCCTAATTTTTCTTGGCCCGCCTATTTTACAGCCATGGGGCAAGATAATTTGAAAAGCATCAATATGGCAATGCCCAATTTTTTTGCAGCCCTCAATGAGCAACTTAAAACAGTTCCGCTTCAGGATTGGCAAACCTATTTACGCTGGCACTTAATCGATAATTACGCGCCTTATTTATCTAAACCTTTTGTTGATGAAAATTTTAAGATGGCAACCGCCTTAACGGGCACAGAAAAAATACTGCCTCGTTGGAAACGAGTAGTGAGCACTGAAAATGCAGCCTTAGGTTTTGCTATTGGTAAAATGTATGTCGAGCGTAATTTTTCACCTGAAGCCAAAAAACAAGCTCTAGAGTTACTGAAAAATATCCGCTATGTCTTGAATGAAGATATTAAGAATCTTGCATGGATGACTCCGGCTACTCGCGAAGCCGCATTAAAAAAATTAGAGTTAATGGAGGAGCGCGTAGGTTATCCTTCAAAATGGTGGGATTATTCATCACTGAAAATAGATCGTGGCCCTTATGTGTTGAACGTGCTTCGCGCCAATCAATTTTTAGTGCAACGTGATCTTAACAAAATTGGTAAACCCATCGATCGAAGTGAATGGGGGATGACGCCACAAACAATTAATGCTTATTACGATCCCTCCATGAATAATCTAAATATTCCTGCAGGAATTTTGCAACCACCATTTTTTGATCCCAAGGCACCTGCCGCAGTGAATTATGGAGCCATTGGTTTTGTTATGGGGCATGAGATGACTCATGGCTTTGATGATCAAGGAGCCCAATTTGATGGCCATGGCAATTTAAAAAATTGGTGGACTCCTAATGACTTAACTCGATTTAAGGCGGCAACCCAATGCATTATTGATCAATATTCACAATATGTAGTGAATGGCGATTTGCATGTACAAGGAAAATTAGTGGTAGGTGAGGCTGCGGCTGATTTAGGTGGGATTACATTAGCATATAGAGCATTTCACCATTCAGATGCTTATAAAAAGGCAAAAACAATAAATGGAATGACCCCTGATCAACA
Organism: Legionella saoudiensis; assembly: GCF_001465875.1. Taxonomy (GTDB): domain Bacteria; phylum Pseudomonadota; class Gammaproteobacteria; order Legionellales; family Legionellaceae; genus Legionella; species Legionella saoudiensis. The sequence goes on from NZ_LN901320.1 coordinate 188,353, forward strand.
ATTCTTTTTGGGTACGGCTCATGTTTGGGCAATGAACATACGTCCCCAACAATTGCAAAATCAGGTAACAACGGATCCTCATCCACCGGCGAAATACCGAGTTAATGGAAGCTTAGCGAATATACCGCAATTCCAAGAGGCATTTAATATTCCGGATAATAGTCCCATGGTTAATGCAACTCGTTGTGTTATTTGGTAGTACATTAGTTGCTAGCAACTAATGTACTTACCTAGGGCTCATAACCTATCAGGAAGCACGTCATCTTGAGAAATTTTACGCTGAATATCTTCGAAATGGGTAAAAGCTTAAGTAAGTTTCTTGGTTGCTCGTAATTGGGTTAGATTAAGGAAGGGATGCAAATGAAAAAAATCATGTTAATCACTTTAAGTTGTGTTTTTACCTGCTTCTCACAATTTGCTAGCGCAGAAACAAGTGAACTCAAGATATTAGAAGCCAAAATGGATCAGGCAACAATCTATCTCAATAAAGAAAATACGCCAATGGCTTGGGAGTTAACCGTAGAAATCGCTAACATCATTAAAAAACATCCTGAATATGATGATGGTGAATTTGCAGAGGGAATGATTGATATTGTTTCTAGGTTATTAACTAAGCCATGGAGCTATGCTAGTCCTTATATGACCGGTGATGTAAGCTCAGCCTTATTTCGCCAATTTATTTTGAATCATATTAATGAACTTTCTGATCCTAAGGATTTGCAGGCGATTAAAACTAATGTTTCCCAGAATTGTAATCAAGTTAAATATCCTATTTGCAAACAATTACTCATAAAAGTTCAGGAAAGTATGTCTCAATAAACTATAGGTAAGCACCGATTTATTGCTTCGCTAATAGGGCTACATTTATTGCCAGGACAACTATACTAAAAGGAGCAGTTACTCTATAAAGGTAGGCATTTATGAACTTAAATCAGTTATTAATGGCTATTTTAATGTTAATTTTATTTTTCTTGATAAATGAATATGTTCCTTTAGCCCCAATTATTAATTTACTTTTTAATTGCTTGATGATTGCAATTATTGTTCTTTATGTCATGCAATTTATGGGGGTAATTAAATCTATTTTGCCTGCACCTAAATTATTTAAATAAGCCTTACCCTATAAATTTGTTTCATGTATGATGGATCTGGAAGACAGAAGTGCTAGTATATTTAAAAAATATCTTTTTGGGCAAAATCGAATAACTTGTTCTATATATTAGGATAAGTGTGTTTTTTAGGAACAAAAACAGAGGGAGGTATTATGGTAAGGAACCCAATACAAATATTTAGTGGCATCTTGTTTACTTTATTTTCTTTGCACGCTTTTGCTGAGGAAAGCATCCGTATTACAGTAAAAACTAAAGAAAATACTGCTGCAGGTATTGGCTATTCTGTGGATGGACAGCGTTCAGGCGCGATTGGTAAATCATACACAGGTAAAGGTTCCAAAAATAGGACCTATGTTTTTGGGTATAGAAAAAACTCCATTGTTGGCGCAAATATTACTTGTGGCTCTCGTGTTTTAACTAAAGATACTACTGTTACCCTAGTGACTAAAGGGGAGCAGTGCCTAAGCGTTATCGAAGAATAATTTTTTATTTCCCCATATTTTAAGTGCGAAATATGGGGAAATAAAAAAACACCCATTTCCTACCTTATCAAAATTAGAGATAATTAGCGTAAGAATTCTTAAAGATAATAATTATGAATAAAAATCAGACTGCTATCCGTATAGCAAATGTACAGGATGCAGAAGCAATCTCGAAGGTACATATTTGTTCTTGGCAAAAGATGTATAAAGAGTTCATTCCGGAAGAGGTCTTAAAAAACTTATCTTTAATTGAGCGCACTCAACAATGGTCCAAGTTAATAGAACAGAATGTGCGAGTACTTATTTGTGAGTATGAGCGGCAACTTATTGGTTTTGCAAGTATTTGCGCCTTTCGTGGAAACAGTACCCAGAGTGCATTTGGAGAAATTAGTGCCATTTATTTGCATCCTGATTATTGGCGGATGGGCTTAGGAACTCAATTATGTTTGGCCGCAATGTCAGAATTAGTTGCGATGGGCTATAAAAAGGTTGGGTTATGGGTATTAGAAGAGAATAGCCAGGCAAGGAATTTTTACGAAGCATTAGGCTTTACACTTTCAGAAGCAACGAAATTTGAAGAATTTTATGAGGGGGGCGCATTATTAAAAGAAGTACTTTATATAAAAACCCTTTAATTTATCTCCTGATTAGGAATGAAGTGAACAGCTAGAGCCTGCGTCCGGCTCCTGGGCTGCTTCGTCACTATGGTTCTCGCAATTGACGGAATATTAAATCGAAAGATAATCACTGACTACTCAATTAAATTTATTCCCGTCATTGCGAACAAAGTGAAGCAACCCAGGGTTCTGTGCTCCTGACCCTCTGGGTTGCTCGTTCCTCCATTAGAGTAACTACGAAACATTAAATTTACCCCTGTCATTGCAAACAAAGTGAAGCAATTCAAGGTTTATGCTGCTTCCAATCGGATTACTTTATTACTATGTTCCACAAAAAGTTTGCATCACCCGTTCCATAGGTCGCGGTAATGATTGTAAATCCTCTGTATTAGCTTGTTGCTGATAAGGACTCTTTAATACCTCCAATAGTCTATCCATTAAGCTACGATCATTATTTTGTATAAAATGATTTATGGCATTTTCTACTAAATGATTTCTCGGTATGTAGGTGGGATTAACCTGATTCATCCGGTTTTTTATAGTCTCAATGTCCAGGGCTTGTTGGCTTACATAATTAGACCAATCATTGACCCATTGTTCTCCTTGAGCCTGTCCTCCTAAGGCCTGGATTAAACTTTTTTGTGGCTCTGGGGAATCAATTGCCAGGCTTAATAAGCGAAAGGTATTAGTAAAATCAGGTTTATACTGTTGCAATAAAGCAAAAAATAATTCAATGAGCTTCACCGTGTGTTCATTAAGCTCGATTAACCCAAGCTTAGCTCGTACTTTCGCACTCCAATAATAATGAAAACGGTCAGGAAATGAATTAAGAACTTCATCTAAGGCCTCTTGTTCTTGCTCATTGAATAAAGATTGGAGCACCAAACGAAGAATAGTTAAATTCCAGTGGGCAATAGTGGGTTGCTGACCAAAGGCGTAGCGTCCCATAGTATCAATTGAACTATAAACTTGTTTAAAATCAAATTCATCCATAAACGCACAGGGGCCATAATCGAGCGTTTCTCCAGAAATCGCCATATTATCTGTATTCATCACCCCATGGATGCAACCAACGCCCATCCATTCGGCCATGAGGCTGGCTTGGCGCTCCATGATGGTTTTAAATAACTCCAGGTAAGGAACATCTTGGAGCAGTAATTCTGGAAAATGCCGTTTTAGCGCATAGTCAGCCAAACATTTTAAAAGAGGAGTATTCTTTTGAGTCGCCGCATATTCAAATGAGCCCACCCGTAAACTACTGGCCGCAATACGCGTGAGCACTCCAGCTGGAACTAATCCTGTTTGACGATAAATTTGTTCATCAGAGGCAATTGCTGCCAGGCAACGAGTAGTAGGGATGTTTAAACCATGCATTGCCTCGCTAAGGATGTATTCTCTTAATACTGCTGATAGTGGTGCCCGACCATCACCATTGCGAGAAAATCGAGTTCTTCCAGAGCCCTTTAATTGCATATCCCAGTGTGTTCCATCTTTTGCGATAATTTCTCCCAGCATGATGGCACGCCCATCCCCCAGAATGGGAACGAAATGGCCGAATTGGTGGCCTGAGTAGGCTAAGGCAACACTTTGTAACTTTGGGAGCGTCCAGTTACCTGCATAAATTGCTATGGCCTCTTCTTCACTATAAGTCGCTGAGGGATATTCACCAAGGAAAGTAGCTAACTCATGATTGAAGTGCACCAATGAGGGGTTTCTAATAGGGGTTGGGGCAATTTTTTCATAAAAATTATCAGGGAGTTGCAGGTAGGATGTAGCAGTTATGTTGGGGATCAAAACAATCAACCTATAAAACGTTTTAATACCTAATTATAGTTCTGGAGTCATTTGAGCTAAAGGGCTTAGCTATAATTTACTATACTTAATTGGATCAGTTCATGCAGTTGCATGATTACAAGGAGCTAAAAATGGACAAACAAGTGGTTCTTATAACCGGAGCTCTTGCCGGTATTGGCAGGGCAACGGCTTTTGCTTTTGCTCGCGAGGGAGCAAATCTTATTATTTCTGGACGCCGGCAAGAAGAAGGGGAATCTCTGGCAAACGAGTTAAGGGCTTTGGGTGCTGAGGTTGAGTTTGTACGGGCTGATGTTCGCAATGAAGGAGACGTTAAGACTTTAGTGGAGCAGACCATAAATCGTTTTGAGCGCCTGGATGTTGCAGTGAATAATGCCGGAATAGAGGGGGAGCATGCCCAAGTAGTTGAAAGCACTATTGAAAGTTATCATGCAGTGTTTGATACGAATGTAGTAGGAGTGCTTCTTTGCCTTAAGTATGAGCTGCAAGTGATGATTCCTCAAGGCTCAGGTTCTATTATTAATATTTCATCCGTTGCTGGTAGAAAAGGTTTCCCAGGGGCTGCGATTTACTGCGCTAGTAAACATGCTGTTGAAGGCTTAACTAAAGTTGCAGCACTTGAGGCAGCCAGTGCTAATGTACGCGTGAATGCAGTTTCTCCTGGCCCAATTGATACGGCAATGTTTGATCGTTTTACCGCCACAGATGAAGTAAAAGAAGTATTTATTAACCAGGTTCCCTTAAAACGTCTAGGGCGTCCTGATGAAATCGCTAAGACCATTGTCTTTTTAGCTTCCGATAAAGCACCTTATATTACAGGTCAATTCATTGGGGTTGATGGTGGGTTAATGGCATAGAGATACGTTATGTTGGGGGTATAATTTAGGTTGGACATGGAGGCATGTCCAAGTCCTATGTTCAGTATTGACTTGTTTTCGATGGTCATCATCATAGGCGGATCTATGAGGCAAGTTAACTTCAAAAAAACCACTCGATGCCTCAAGCTACAGGACTACCCCAAACATAATATGATTCAATTGAGTGATTCAAAAAGAATAAGCCATTTTTGTCTTCAAAAAAATGGCTAAATAGGGTAAAAGGTGCTCCTGAAAATAAGAAGTAAGGAACATTAATAATAATGAAAAAAACAACATGGTCACAGTTAATCTTAACTACAGTCTCAATTGCAACGTCAAGCACTTACGCGGCAACCACCTCATTAACCGATCATTTCTCTGTGAATGCATCGATTGGGTATTTAGCCGGAAAATCACAAGAGTTTGTTTATGACGAGGGAGGCGCTGAAAAACTAAGCCAATTAAATTGGAAAATTAATGGCGCTGCCGTGATTAAGGGCGAAACAAATTACACCTTGTTACCCTGGCTTGGCTTTAATGCTCAAGGATGGATAACTTTAGCCAATGGTGATGCCGTAATGGATGATTATGATTGGGTAAATCCATTTCAAAGACATTGGAGCGATTGGTCACACAGTAAAGACACTGATTTGCGTCAGGCAAATGAGTTTGATTTGAACCTTAGAGCCCGCTTCTTCCGGCTCTCATCAGTACAATTAGCGGCTATGGTTGGATACCAGCGGACCTTATTCAGCTTTTTAGCAAAAGGTGGATGCTATGTTTATAACGATGGCGCCGATGTAGGTTGTTTTCCCGAAGGAGAAAAGGGAATTGGCTATAAACAAACTTTTAGCACGCCATATATCGGAATATTAGGTAATTATCGCCTTAATGCTTATGAGCTTAATGCTCTGTTTAAATACAGTAGCTGGGTTACTGCAAAAGATGTGGACCAACATTATATGCGTGACCTCACCTTCCATGAGCGTGGAGATAATTTTGAATTTTATAATGTTACGGTTAATGCCGGTTATTATGTAAGGCCACAGATCAAACTCTTTGCTGAAGGTGCTTTTAGTTACATACCGAATAAGGTAGCAGACATGAATATAAGAAATAATGCGACGCAAGACGAAATTTATATTCCCGCAAGCGCTGGGCTAAATAATAAAAATATGGTGCTCTCGTTAGGCATTCAATATAAGGGTATGGCGGGATAATTGCCGTAAAAGGAGAAAAAACAAGGAATACGATTGAAAGATTTCTATACATTAGGTAAACTGTTAAACCAATTTGATAACTTGGATAATCTAATGACTAAAGAAGAAATGATCTGCCGTATTGTTCGCTATGTAACCCAAAAACCAAGTGCACAAAAGACTTGCTGCGGTTAAATGAGCATGGAACTTGGGCACGTACTGAGCTACCGTAATCCAGCGGTAGTCAGTTATTTTTGTCATCACCATCCAGAGATTAGTAAGCAAGAGGCTGAGCTTTTGTTTGCGGATCTTTTGGCATGGTTATGGCTTAATCAACAACGAGCAAAACAAGGTAAAAAAACCTATCTTTTTGGGCCTTTGCTAATACTGGACCAGCTATGGCATGCCTTCATTTTGCATACCAAAGACTATGTGCATTTTTCCCAACATTATTTTGGAGCTTATGTACATCATGATGTTGAGCCAGTTGGTTTTGAACACTTTATGCAGGAAGACGAATTGCGAGAATATTTGCAAGACTGTTTTGGCTATCTTGGTGAAGAATGGGTAGCTCGACGCTTTGCAGATACGTTTTAAGCATTATCTGCCAAATTCAGTAACGCCTTTTGTAGTGGTTCATAACTGCAGTGCTGACTTTCACTGATAATCACTTCTTTGGCTTTTGCAGATAACTGTTGTTTTTGCGGCTCCGCGGGTTTTTCATAGTGCACTACCGGAGCAACTACCGAAATTTTAATTGAGAGTAATTGATAGAGGCCAGCTTTACGTAAATTATCACGTAGTTCAGGAACTAAATAACGTAATTGAGATGCCCAGGCGGCATTGGCTGTAGTAATTAATAAACAGCCTTTATTAAAACTTCCTACCAGACATTCTTTGGCTAATTCATCCGGAAGGAACTGACGTAACTTATTGGAGAGCTCTTCCAATTGTAATGAACGCTGGCAAAGGTCAGCGAGTTGTTTATTAAGGCAGCGATTAATAGAGCGCATAGTGTTATCTTTATTTAAACTGAATCAACTATAGAATAGCAAATTAATACGAAATACAATATTATATTTTTATATAGATGGTCGTTAAAAGTGCAATTTTGGGCGTCAACTTAAGCGAACATGGTAACGTAATGCGTAGACTGCGATTGCTATGCCCAGCAAACACAGTTGGGCTAGCCCTGTGCTGGGCCTTGCGGCACCAGCCTACAATATAGGTGAATAATGATTGATAAAACAACAGACAGTAATATTGTCTATTTTACCCGCATGCATTGGATTATATTTTTTTGGCCTAGCCTGGCTTTAGGCGGCGCTATCGCCCTGGTATTCTATGTGCCCCATCTACGCGAGGTGGGTTATGGTCTGGCATTTTTTGCTTTGGCATGGATGTTTATGACCTGGGTCACGTATTATTTTTCTTCTTTAACAATAAAGACAAACCAGGTAATTGTACGTACTGGAATTGTAGTGAGACGAACAATTGATATTCCCTTAAACAAAATCGAAGCAATCGATATACGCCAATCAATCATGGGCAGTATTTTACGTTATGGGATGGTATCTATTACAGGTACTGGAGGTACGCGTCGTGTTATTAATTATTTGAATAACCCATTAACATGCAGACGTTATATTGAACAATTGATGGACCAGATGCATAACAATGGTTAATGCATTAAAAAGCCGTCGTCATTACGTACTGCCGTAAGGACGACGGCCCTAATTATTATTCTAGATACGAGCTAATAATTCTTCTTTTGTTTGTTGATCAACAAATGCTGCTTCAATCGCCATACGCGTAATTGCATTCATTGTCTCATCACTATAATTATAAGATTCCTGAACACGCTGATACTCCATGCCCAGTGTTGTGCTCATAAATGGGGGATCGTCTGAGCTAATAGAGACTTTGATACCTGCTTCATAAAACTTAGGGAATGGATGACTATTCATGTCTTTAAACAAGCCCAAAAAGATATTGCTGGTTGGACAAACTTCCAAGGTAATTCCTCTATCCTTAACCATGGCCATGGTTTCAGGAGAGTAAATTGAATTAACACCATGTCCAATACGGGTAATAGGCAGATTTTCCATTGCCTCAACCATACCGCTTGCAGGGGCAAATTCACCGGCATGTACGGTGCATCCTAAACCTGCATCTGCAGCAATTTGATAGGTCTTGGCAAATTGTTTTGGTGGAAAGTTTGCTTCATCACCACCTAAACCAAAACCGGTAACACATGGGAAAATATCTTTATGTGCTTGACGTGCCACACGCTCGGCAGCCTCAACACCAAAATGACGTACGGCGGTGAGAATAATTCGTCCTACAATGTCAAACCGCGCTTTGGCATCATCAATTGCTTGTTGAATTGCGACTAGATGTTCTGCCGAAGGAATGCCGCTAGAAAGTTCTGCATGATCAGGAGAATAAAACATTTCTACATAAATGGCATTTTCTTCTGCTCGAGACTTTAAATAGTCGAAGGTAATATCGTAGTAATCACGCGGATCTTTGATTACAGCTGCCAGCGTGTCATAAACTTTAAGAAAATCTAGAAAGTCTTTAGACAAATAGCTTTTGCCATCGGGGGCAACAAGTCCAGAAGGTAAGGTTAATTTATTTCGATTGGCTAATGCAGCAGCCAAATCCGGAGTAATGGTGCCCTCTAAATGGACATGTAGTTCTGCTTTTTTTAAGCTCATGATTTGCCTCAGTGTTTTCTTTAAACGTTGCCAATGGTAACTTAGATGAAAAAGTTATAAAATAGCTGTTTTAAGAATGTGCGAATTTTGGATTGATTATGAATAGCAATGATATAGATAAAGCTTATGTAAGCCCTTATGATAAATTTTTATTTGAATTTGATGCAACTCATAGTAAGTCAGAATCACAAATCAGAGAAATTACTAAGCATAAACGTTTAAGCAACATGCGTGATAACAAAGATTATCAAGAACAAAAAGGGGAGATTTGGGAAGGATTCTAAGGTGGTGATAATTCACCTGCCGTCTACGTGCCGGGGCTTGTCCGCGGCATCCAGTACGATCTGGTCCATTGACAAGGCTCAGCAGACACTGCCTCATCAAACCACAAAAAAGGCACCCCCATAGCTTTATTTTGTTAAATCTTATAGCAAATGCATGAGCACGCCTTAGCGCTGCTCAACGCTCTTCATTGAGCATAAATCTAGCCATTGCAGACTCGTTTTATATTTGATTCATAGCCGTTTATTATGAGTTTGCTCTTAAGCGAATTTCCCATATTTCAGCATGTCGCTTCGCGAATCCTATCGTGCGGTGTTTAATCCACATTATGATTGACATTACAGTAGCTTTAGCATGAGCCCAATAGAGCTATTTTTCCCAATAAGCACAAAACGTCGCATTTTTTTTTAATTAATTATGCCCTTTCGTCTAAGTCAGCAGAGTAGTTAAGCTTAATTTAATTTTCTTATGTTAGATTAATTTAACACGTAGGTAAAAATTGAACCAGGACGTTATCCAAATTACTTTTGACGATTGGGATTCCATTATGCAAGAAAAACGTATTCGAGAAGTTATGGGTAATGTGGAAAAATATTTAGTGCATTCTGGTATAGAACATCATTTTAAAGAACACGGTATTTTTAGCCATATTGATCTGGAAGCAGAAATCAAAAAAGTTGTAATGCAGGAGGCAGAACAATTAAATAGTTCTGAACCTCCTATGCACCAAGAAATTAACGTATCTATGTGTTTAGATGCTTTGTGCGCTGAGGACTATGAGACTATCGTTGAAGAGGCTTTTCTTGATCTTTTTAAATTAATAAATTTTATTGGTGTCTCTCAGGGAAGGATTATTAATAATGTAAGAAAATACCAGCAGCTAATTGGTACTCCTAAAGAGGATCTCTTAGGCTCTGAAGGGCAGTGTGGGGGAATTGCGTTAGCGTTCATTGCTGGAGAGATCAGTAAAGGAATTTCGCACTCACCATCGCAGTTGCAGGGCTTTGAACTATTCCTGGGGCGTATTGCGCATTGGGATGGTACATCTGCTATTAATGAATCCTTACAACATGATATGGAGTTTTTTATAAAAAAAGTGGGTGAACTTCAGAAAGAGCAATTCAATCCTTTTCCGCTTTTTAATGAGATGTTAGGTAGCAATAGCGTTCTTAGTAATTTGTCGTTGTCCTGGATTCATAACCAGTACACCCTGGATTTTATTTTTAAAGAAGTATATAAAACCCAGCCCCAACTAATTTATACGTCTGCTGATTATCACGCGTCAATGATTCAGCCTACTGCAGAAAATGAAATTATTTATTTTAATCCTAACCAGCAATTTGGCTCAATGAGATTAAAAGTTGATGATAAATTTTATGATTTGTTTTGTGGAGGGCTTAGAACTGGACATAGTAATACCTATGTGGAGAGGATGCCGCTTTCTTTGGAATGCTTTAGTTCTCATCCACAGGAAATGGACTTAGAAACTATTCTCGATACGCTTATTAATATTTCCATAGAACATGATCCTGCCACAAGACTGCGGTCTAATAGTCTAAAAGAGGCAGCTAAAGTTATCGTCAACAGGCAAGCGTCTAATGGCAGGACTGCCTTAATGGAAGCAGCAATTCGTGGAAATTTAATCGAAGTAAGATTACTCCTAAACAAATATGGAGCAGATCCTCGATTAATCGATATAAAACATAACGACGCATTACGCTATGCCATTACTTGTGGGCGCGAAGATATTGCTTTGGAAATTTTAAACCACAAAGATATGACCCGCGTGAATAAAGCCGCCGATGGTATGACTTACTTGCATTTAGCGCTTTTACATAAGCAGCTTGGGGTAGTGAATAAATTATTATCAACAGAAGATATTCAATTAAATACCAAATCGCAAGACGCAAGATTTTCCGGTTTCACCCCTCTTCATTTTGCAATTTTAAAAGGGCTTGATGATGTTTGTGAGCGTTTAATTAATAATGAGGATGTCTTATTAAACACCCCTGAAAAAAGAGTTGGGGTGACGCCATTGCATTTGGCAATTGATCAACATAATCCCAAAGTAGTTGCCTTATTACTTAAACAAAAACGAGTTCAAATCGATAAATGCTCCATTGAGGTTGATGAAGCACATCCGCAGGGGTTTAACGCGTTTGTTTATTTAGCTAAAGAATTTAGTTATCTTGATTCAGAGGCAGAAGACTATCCCGAGACATGTGTGGCTCTTGCTGATATTTATGAGCAGCTCATTAAGGCTAATGCCTCACAGGATGGTTTAACTTCAGAAGATAGACTCTTTTTATATCAACATTTAATAGAGTGTGATGAATCTCATATTAGTAGCTTACTGCATGATATGCGTCGGGGCTTAATTAAATTAGAAGACAATGAGCAATGCATTAATTTGGTCGAATATTTAATTAGCCATGATGATGTGACGCTAGAGTCCTCAGATGCTAATTTAATGGAGTTTTATTTAACTTATTCTGCAGATATTGATTCAGAAGCTGTAGTACGCCACCTTGATTCTGCACCTCAGCTAATCTCCCAATTATCGGAAGCAAGTCGCCAAAAGCTCAATTTAACTGCAGCGACAAAACAGGCTGAGCCTAATGAATCTGCATTTGAACAGTCTAAAGCGCGTCCCCTTGCTGAGGAAAGCCCTAGGTGTTCAGAGTTAGTAAAGCAAAGCTTTTTCAAAGAAGGACCTAAAAAAACAAGCGTATATTCGAATGTGTCTTTTCTTATGCTTCTCGGATTAGCTGGCGTTAGTACCATCATTTCGCAATATCCCGCTATTCTCAATGCTTTTTGGGGGCAATCTAATTTAGGAGGCGATAATCACCATGGATACCATAACATTACTGGGCCTTAACTAAGGCATTGTGAAATTTGCTCCAATTTACTACAATATGGGAATATTTTAAATTTTACAGGGAATAATATGACCTTTTTTAATGCCGAAGGATGGACGCTTGCCAGTATAGAATCAGCATGTAATGGAGAAATTCCCACAGATAATTTAGTTGATTCGTGGTTGCGACCAAGAGTCTTAGTTAATGTAATTAAAGATACTGATGATTTGAAATTATTTTTATCTTTTTTTTCAGAAGATCAACGCCATGAAGCAATGGATGTGATTTCTTCATGCGAACCGCTACTGGCAAATATTTTAGTTGATATCGATTCATTCGGTTTAGTTTTAAAGCATATAAAAAAAGAATTTCACGAGCGAATTCTTAATTATGTTTTCAATAATCAACAAGTATATGAAAAGATAATTGATAAAAATAACGAAGAGGAAACTGTAAATTTAGCCAATTCCTTAGTTAACCGTTATGGTTCAGAAGGAACTTTTAGTATGAATTACTATTGGCAACCTAGTATACCCACTATAACCTAAATGGTTATGTAATTTGAAGCGAAGTCTAATGCTTCTTACTCCATTCCCCAGAATTGAAACTCTGTAGGTGAGCTAAGCTAACCTACAGAGTTTGGGCAATTATCCTAAAAACCAATGCAAGATCTTATACGATAAGATAGTTAAAAGAGATGCTGCCGGTAGGGTAAGTACCCATGACATGAAAATATTACGAATCACAATCAGATTTAATGCACCAATACCTCGCGCTAAACCCACACCCAACACTGCACCCACTAAAGTTTGCGTTGCTGAAACCGGAATCCCAATACTGGTTGACACTACAACGGTTGTTGCTGCTGCTAAGGTTGCGGCAAAGGCCCGGCTGGGGGTGAGGGCGGTAATTGAGCTGCCTACAGTTTCAATTACTTTTCTACCGTACATCAATAGTCCCGTTACTACACCCACACATCCCAATAAAATAATCCAAGCCGGATAATTATTCGCATCAAAAGTTTGATGAGAATGCATCACTAAGCTATGAATAATCGTTAATGGGCCCACAGCCAATGCCACGTCATTGGAACCATGGGCAAAAACCATGGCGCACGCAGTTAGAGCCATGAGTACCGCAAAGTACTTCTCCACTTGAATAAAACGTTCTCTACGTCTAATTCTTGGATGTTCAGGGATGCGGCGGATAAAGATCATTCCAATTAAAGTAATAATAATACTGGTCGCCAGTGTTACCGCTAAGTTCTGCTTAAAATTAAAATGAATACCAAAATGGTGTAAGCCTTTAAAAACGGTGATAAACGATAAAATAGAACCAATTAAAAAGAGGTAAATGGGAATATAGATTTTCGCTTTAGCCAGCGGGTTACTTTTGACAAAAATAGTCTGTTGAATGCTAATAAATAACATATATCCCGTGATTCCAGAAATCAGTGGTGAAGTAATCCAGCTAACTGCAATACGACTTACCTGATTCCAATGAATCGCATCTGTGCCAAGAACTACGGCTCCAAAACCTACCATTGAACCGACGAGCGCATTAGTAATGGATACCGGAACGCCAATGTAACTGGCAAGGTTCATCCAGAAGGTACAGGCTAATAAAACCCCAAGCATTCCTTCAATTAAAATTAAAGGTTGCCCCGATAATTGGCTGGTGTTAATGATCCCATCACGCATGGTTTCAGTAACTCCAGTTCCACCAATAAAGGCTCCAGCAAATTCAAAAATGATCGCAATAAGCATAGCCTGCTTCGCGGTTATTGCTTTTGAACCCATGGTGGTACTCATGACGTTGGCCAAATCATTAGCTCCCACGCCCCAAGTCATTAAAAAACAAAGAATAATAGCAATACAAAGATAAACGATTGAATAATCCATAGGAATTTACTACCGAGCAATTAGAATTTGTAGCCGACTGCCCACTGTTTGAGCATTATCAGCCAAGTCATCGATCCACTGGACCAGTTTATAGAGGAAGATTGTATCGATTGCCGATAAATCTTTTTCGATTTCAAAAATACGGTGTCTGACTTTTGCAAGCCGTTCATCGCTGTCATGTTCTATTTCGTAGAGGGTCATAATCATTTCTTCAACGATTTTAACCTCAGAACCTCTAAACCCCGTTTCCAGCAACTCATCCAGTTCATTAATGGCATTACATGCTTGTTTGGAGGCGTCCAAACAGCGATGTAAAAATGGCATGAATAGCGATGTCAGCGCTTCAGGAATTATCATTTTTCTGCTGATGATAAAATTAGCAATATCCTCTGCTTTGTTGGCTATGCTGTCTTGAGCACTAAGTAGCTCAAGTAAATCAGTACGTGAGACGGGTAAAAATAGGCCAGTTGGTAAATGAAGACGTAGATCGCGTTTAATGAGATCTGCTTCTTTTTCCAGAGAAACTATTTTGTCTTTAATACTGGTTGCGGTGGGCCAATCTTTTTTTAATACAGCTTCAAAAAATGGGTATAGCTGTTTTGCACATTGATGTACTTTACGCATGTGTTGTTCTATCGGCCTTATTGGAGAAGGACCAAACATGTTAAAAATGCTACCCATAGTGATCTCGTAAAAAGATTTTGTTGAAGTATACCCAAACTTTTATAGGAACAAAACTATTGATTCCGGATATTGATGCTACAATTGAAAATATTAGGTGATTTTTATGCATATTTTGGGATGTGCATAGCCGTTCAAAAAATAAATTGCGCTTACAGGGAGTTTGACACATGAAACGGGTATGGCTAATCGGCGTGTTTTTTTTCGTAAATAATGTATTCGCCCAAGGGCTAATTACAAAGGTTATTCAGTTGCAGTACATCCCTGCCGAAAAAGTAATTAAATTAATGGAGCCCTTGATGCCCGAAGGAGAGGCACTTAGCGGGACTGGGCAAACATTAGTTGCCAAAGTCGATGCAAAAACCCTGACGCAACTCCGAACAATATTGCATCAGATCGATGTACCGCCGGTTACCTTTAATGTTTCAGTTTACCAGGGCGATCCACAGTGGCTTAGCTCGCAAAATGATAACTCAGTAACATACAGTACCCAAACGCAGTCGCAAATGTTGCAAAGCCAATCAGTACGGGTAATGAATGGTGAATCTGCTTTGGTGAGCTTAAATCAAGAAGTGCCAATCGTTACTTCTGTGGGTGCAGGTTTTTACGGCACCGGTATTACTTATGAGCAACATCAAATTAAAAATGGTATTTTAGTTCAACCTGTTTTGCGTGGCTCCCAAGTTGAATTATCGGTACGTCGTTTACGCGAACAAATGAATCCTGCTGGTGGTCAGCAATTTGATAATCAAAAAATTGATACGAAACTAATGATCCCACTGAATAAATGGGTTTCTTTAGGAAGTCCTGAAGGAGCACAACAAACTGATAATTCGTCCACCTCTTACTCTGCAGGCAATACCTTTGCTCAGCAATCAACGTTATATATTAAAGTTACCATTATGGGAAATAAGCCCGCAGCAGCCAATAAAAAAATAAATGCAGTAGATACTTGGTGATTAGTAAATAGGCATGTTGTTTATGGTGTATAATTAAAATAGACGGCTGCTCTTTATGAGGAGGCAGTATGACAACAATAAACTCTTTGGCAAACCATTTGTTGATCGCGATGCCTTCACTACACGATCCAAATTTTGAAAAAACGGTGATATACCTTTGTGAACATCGCGAGGAAGGGTCTGTAGGTTTGATTATTAACCGTCCGATGCAATTTTCCTTATCATTAGTTTTTGAGCAGTTAGATATTGAGCCTATACGCATTGAGCAAAGTAATTTGCCGTTAATGTTTGGAGGGCCAGTCCAGCCCGAGCGCGGTTTTGTTGTGCATAAGGATTTAGGTGAGTGGCGCTCAAGTTTGTTTTTACAAGAAGACGTGACGGTAACTACATCCAATGATATTATTCGCGCGATCGCTGATGATAAGGGACCCAAAGATGTTTTGGTTACCTTAGGTTATAGTGGTTGGGTAGAGAATCAATTGGAAAAAGAAATTTTGAATAATTTATGGTTAGTTTGTCCTTACCGCTCAGAAATTCTTTATGATGTTCCTTTTGAAGATCGTTGGGAATATGCCGGATTAACTTTGGGCATTAAAATGAATCAACTGAGTGTAAATTCTGGTCATGCCTGATGGTGTATATTTAGCTTTTGATTTTGGTTACAAACGTATTGGGATGGCTGTAGGCCAGCGGTTGACGTGCAGTGCATCACCTTTAACTACGTTGCGTGCGCAGATGGGAGTACCTGATTGGAGTGCTGTAGAAAAAATAATTTCCCAGTGGAACCCCCAGGCTTTAATTGTGGGGATTCCAACCTGCATTGATGGTAGCGCACTCTACACTACTTCTGCCGCGCGGCGTTTCGCGAAACAATTACGCAAACGCTTTGCACTGACGGTGCATTTAGTCGATGAGCGGCTTTCAACGGTCGAGGCACGCGGACAATTATTCGAGCAAGGCGGGTATCGTAAAATCAAGCAAACCGAGGTGGATAGCATTGCTGCCTGTGTTATACTTGAGCAGTGGCTGCAATATCCCGAATGAGGTTTTATGAAGCATTTTCTAGAAATTAGTCAATTATCCCGTCAACAAATCGAATCTTTAATACAACGCGCTTTTTCTTTTAAACAGCAGCAGGATTATCCTTCGTATCAGCACCATACGGTAGCTAATTTATTTTATGAAAATAGTACGCGAACTCGAGTTAGTTTTGAATTAGCTGCGAATCATTTATCAATGCCAGTGGTTAATTTGGATCTACAAAGTTCTTCAGAAACTAAAGGTGAGGTAATTGAAGATACCATTAGAACGTTAGCGGCGATGGGGATTAAACATTTCGTGATTCGCCATCAGCAAGATGGTTTGCAACAAAATTTGGCCCAGAGTTTAGGCAATGAAGTTCATATCATTAATGCAGGGGACGGCACTCATGCTCACCCCAGTCAGGCATTACTGGATATAATGACAATCCTGGAGCAAAAATCAAAATTAGAGCAGTTAAAAATTGCGATTTTAGGAAATATCCGTCACTCGCGTGTTGCCAATTCCTTTCAATGTATGGCTAAAGCTTTAGGAGTCGGGGAGCTAGTTTTAATCGCCCCAGAACTTTGGCAACCACCAACGCTTCATTATGGACGTGTTACGACAAATCTTCGTGAAGGCTTGGCGGATGCGGATGTGGTGATTTGTCTGCGAGTGCAGCGTGAGCGTTTATTGGCGAATGATCAGATGGATTTGGAACAGTACCGCCATGACTTTGCGTTAACACAGAAAACTCTGTCTTTTGCTAAACCCGACGTGATGGTGATGCATCCAGGGCCCATGAATCGAGGTATTGAAATTGACAGCGATGTAGCTGATGGCATCCATTCATTTATTCTCCAACAGGTTCAGAATGGGGTGTTTGCACGGATGGCAATTTTTGATGCCTTGGCGAGTAAATAATTATTTAAATCAATTCGCGGCAACCAGGCTGCATTATGCAAAATAATGTAGCCTGATTGCTTGTAACTCGATCTCCTATTGTCATATAGGCTTTTGCAAAGTATGTTTAAATGACAATGCTTGCTGTAAATGAGCCAAATTTACCAGAGCACTTCCCTCTACATCCGCAATGGTCCGTGCCACTTTTAATAAGCGATGATAACCACGAGCAGATAATTTCAGTTGACTCATTACTCGACTTAAAAATTCTTGTTCTTTTGTATCGAGCTTGCATACTTGCTCGCAGGTTTTGGCGCTTAGATTCGCGTTCAGGCAGTTTTGCCGCTCCATTTGTAGGGCACGTACTTGGACAACCTGCTCGCGAATACGCGCGCTTTGTTTTTCCGGATTTGTGTTAGGCTTGATAAGCTCTTCCTGGGTTAATGCTTGAATGGTAATTTGCATATCAATACGATCTAAAAGCGGAGCTGAGAGTTTGCCTAAATAGCGATTAATGCGATCAGGGCTACATAAGCAATCTGCCTGCGTATTTCCCCATTGCCCACAAGGGCAAGGGTTCATGGCGGCTAGTAATTGAAAACTTGCAGGAAACTCCACCTGGGCTGCTGCTCTGGAAATGCAAATCGTGCCCGATTCTAAAGGTTGTCTTAGGGTTTCTAAGACATGACGATTAAACTCAGGTAGCTCATCTAAAAATAATACGCCATTATGAGCAAGTGATATTTCTCCAGGCTTTGGTGGATTGCCGCCGCCGACTAAAGCAATAGGCGAGGCTGTATGATGAGGAGCACGAAAGGGAGGTGATTGCCACTCCGTAAAATTGGGCAGTTTACCACGAATTGAGCTAATTGCGGCACACTCTAAAGCTTCAGTTTCTGAAAGTTGAGGCAATAAGGTATTGAAGCGTTTGGCTAACATGGTTTTACCGCTCCCTGGTGCACCACTGAGTAAAATGCTATGCCCACCGGCGGCGGCAATTTCCATAGCCTTTTTTGCATGAAGTTGCCCTTTTATTTCTGACCAGTCGAGTTCTGATTGGATAGAATTCTGTTCGGGGCGAGGAGGTAGAAAATGCAAGGGAGTTCCTTGGCATAGATAACTGCACACTTCTCTTAAGTTATTCGCAGTGCTGATATTTTGATGCCCTGTTAATGATGCTTCGACGGCATTAGCATTGGCAATAATCAAATGGTTATTACTTTTATGAGCTGCTAAGACTGCGGGAATAATCGCAGAAATTCCCCGAAGCTCTCCGCTTAATGCCAATTCGCCAATAAACTCATGATGCAATAAGCTTTGTTGGGGTATTTGATTTGAGGCGGCAAGAATGCCTAAGGCTATGGGTAAGTCAAAACCACTGCCCGTTTTAGGTAAATCCGCAGGGCCTAAGTTGACAGTGATTTTTCGGCAGGGAAATTCAAATTGGCTGTTGATAATGGCAGAGCGTACTCGGTCCTTACTTTCTTTGATTGCAGTTTCAGCAAGACCTACAATCGCAAAGCCTGGCATGCCATTTGATAAGTGAACTTCTACGGATACGGGGTGCGCTAATATACCCACGGTACTACGTGTTTTTACAAATGCAAGATTCATATAGATTAATCCCTTGTTAATCGGTTGGACTTTAAGGCTTAGTTCATTTCTATTCCTGGTCAAAATGAACTGGGCACAAGGTTTTATTTTTCTTTTTTCTTTTTCTCTTTCTCTTGATGACTCATTAATTCATTCACTTGTTCTTGAATTTGGTCTAATTTTTCGCGTGTACGTGCTAATACTTTAGTTTGTACGTCAAATTCTTCACGCGTAACCAGATCCATATGCGTAAATGCGGCATGCAATACTTCTTTAAATTTTTGTTGGATGTCTTTTTCAATGTTTTGTAGACTTGGAGGAAGTGCTGCGAAAAGTTTTTTCGCTAAATCGTCAAATTGTTTGGGGTCGAACATGTTCACTCCTTTATTGTATTTGTAACGAGTCTAACAAAAGTATCATCTTAAAAAAAGCATACGGAATATATTATGAAAATGATTACAGCAATTATTAAGCCATTTAAATTAGATGATGTGCATGAAGCCTTAATGGATATCAACGTACCTGGCATTACTATTTCTGAAACCCGTGGATTTGGGCGACAGAAAGGACATACGGAATTATATCGCGGAGCAGAATACGTGGTGGATTTCCTCCCTAAGATCAAAATCGAATTGGCTTTGCCTGATGATATGGTTGAGGCGGCAATTGAGGCAATTTGTAAGTCTGCTTATACGGGCAAAATAGGAGACGGGAAGATTTTTGTTTATGATTTGCAGCAGGTGGTGCGGGTGCGGACTGGGGAGATTGGGGCAGATGCGTTGAGCTAAGTTGGATATTTTCCAACTGCAGGCAGGCGCGTTAACGTTTGCGCGTTGCGTGAACTTTATGAATAAAAACCTCGTCATTGCCAGCGAAGCAACCCAGAGGTATGTGCTTCGAACCGCAGGGTTGCTTCGTCACATCGTTTCTCGCGATGGCGAAATAGATATTTTCAGGTAACTTAGGATTTTATTAATTAACCTCACAAAGCGCATTCCTGCGATTGCGAAAAAAACCAATCTCATCTACGCTGGATTACGCCAATAAATTGCCCTTTGCGTAATCACCGCATCAAGAGGGATATCCCAGGGATGAGGTTGAATAAAATCCACTCGTTGAAACTGATAAGCCACACCAAATAAGGTGCAATTCGCTTTATCTTTAAATGTTCTATCGTAATAACCAGCTCCCATTCCCAGACGGGTACAACGAACATCAAAAGCAACTAGAGGCATTAAAATTAAATCCAGCTCTTCTGCAGGGATGGCTAAATCATGACTTACATCAGGCTCAGGAATCCCATAGCGATTTTTTTTAAAGGGGGTTACTGGAGTTGCCGGTAAGAATGAAAGAGTTAAATCTTTTTCATTGATTGCGGGGAAGTAGCAAAATTTTCCTTGCAAGGGAGCGGTGTTCCAAATTCCTCCTAAATCAATTTCTCCATTCACAGCAAAATACAAAGCAATACGTTTTGCGTGCCGGTATTGCTCTAAAGAACGTATACGGGTACACACTTGATTGGACGCTGTGGAGCGATATGAAACAGATATTTTAGCGCGTATCTGTTTCATTGTATCTCTTAATGCTTTTTTTACTTGGTCCGCCATATTGATATAGAAGGCTATATGTTCTTCTTAAATTATCATTTTTTTATTGTCAAAGTTCAAGTGATTAGACTTCTGGAATACTGCTATGAAGTTAATGAGCTTCATTATGGTCGTCTAAAGGCAAGCTGTTACTCTTTTAGTAAAACTGAATTCTTGTAGAACAAATATTATTTTTATCGCGATGCACCTAAAAATTAAACTGGCTAAGACTCTAGGCAAAGAAAAAAAAATAAGGTATATACCCGTTTCGGTTTAACCCGATTAGACATTAATAAATCATTGAGAGAATGTTATGAGTGATTTGTTTGAAGAAAATGATGACGATGCAACGAGCGAAGTAGTCGAAGAGTTTGACATCGAAGAGGATTTGGATATTGATCCAGAAATCGAGACTGCTGATCCTAAAGATCTTGATGCGCGCCGACGTTTAGAGCAAATGTTGGATGAAAAGCGTTTACGAGATGAATTGGATGATTTTGGAGACTATTAGACAAATTCCCTAATTATGTATACCCACGTGTTCATGGAGGAGGAGAAGAGTAAAGTGTTCGCAGCAGATGATCGCATCCTTTTAGGGGAGGGATTGTTTGAGACACTTAAAATAGTACATGGCAAACCGTGCTGGGCTAATTTACACTGGCAACGGCTAAATAGTTCTGCACAGAGGTTAGGTATTCCTTTTACTCTTCCCTATGAACAGTGGTTGCAGTGTTTAGTGAAAAAAATTCAACAAGAGCAATTAATTAGCGGTGGGATTAAAGCTATTTTAAGTGCTGGTAGCGCACCCCGAGGCTTAACCCAATATGGGCAACATAGCCAATTAGTGTTGCAAGCCTTTCCATTTACCGCCCAAGTTAATCCCTTACGTTTAATTTCTGCTCCTTGGTTGAGGGATGCAGCAAATCCAATCTATCAAGTAAAATCGGTCAATTATTTAGAAGCAATTATGGCAAAGCGTCATGCACTTACCGTGGGGGCTGATGATGCCTTGTTTTTTAATTTAGCACATCATGCAACCGAAACCACATGTGCCAATTTATTTATCATTCAGCAGCACACTTTATTCACCCCTCCGGTGACTGATGGGTTATTACCTGGAATTACACGTTCAAGGATTCTTGGCTTTTGTCGGGAGAAAAATATCCCCTGCTATGAACAGTCATTAACCCAAGCCAGGCTTGAAGCGGCTGATGCGATTTTTATTACGAATTCTTTGCAGGGGATTCAAGTGATTCGTTCTTTTGCTGGAATTGATTTGCCAATAAGTCATCCGTTGCTTGAGCAACTAAAGTCGTCTTTGGCTGCTTGAATGGTTTTTTAATCTTTAGGACACCTATTTTACATAAGCACAGGAGGAGTAGGGCAATTCCTGAAATAATAACTCCACTATTACGATAAAAAGACCCTTGTTGCATTAAAACATCCATTCCTGCATAGCCAAAATAAGTATAAATAATTTCCGGTGGAATCAAAAAAATAAAGGTAGTTAATAAGTAGGTGCGGAAACTTATGCCAGTAACTCCCAGACCGTAATTGACGAGATTAAAAGGAATAATAGGAAATAAGCGCAGTAGAGCAACTGACACCCATCCTTTTTGTTCCACACTACGAATAAGCTTCATCAAATTGCCGTCTTTATTTTTAGGTAGCCAATTATCGCTAAAATAGCGAGTAATCAAAAAAGAGCAGGCTGCTCCCCAAGTCGCTCCCAATAGATTGACTAACGTACCCAAGGTAGGGCCAAAAAGAGCGCCTCCAGCTAAAGTAATGACCATGGTCGGTACAAACATAAGAGTGGCCAGGCAATAAATGATTATAAAAAGCACGGGTGCAAGCCAGCCCAATTGATCCACCCAGGAGATGATTTCTGAGGCGTATTTGTGAAAGAAAAAAGCGGCGGTACAAAATAAGGTTAAAGCTATGGCAATATAAAATAATTTAGCAGGACGTATAGCGGTCAATTAATTAAGACTCCTTCCAACAAATTCTTTAGGCTAAGAACCGCGATCTTTTCGAGGCTCCATGTTTATTAACCAGCCACTCCTGCCTTACGGAAATGACCGATATCGGTGTTTCGGAAGTCTGCCATATTACTGAATTTCTATATAAGAACACAATCTATTACACCCCCATAGAGTAACAATCTTGCAAATTTAAGAGTGATTGGGTATAACCGAGGCGAATTTTTTATTTAGAGACATAGATATGGAACAAGTCGCGTGGAAAGAAAGACTAAAGCAACGTGCTCAGCGCTGGATTAAGGCACTATTGACCTATTGGTTTCGGGTCAGCTTACATGGCGAATACCAGCCTGAACCCAATTCAGTGATTATTGCCAATAGAACATCAAAAATAGATTTATTACTACTTGCCATGTTACTGCCGGAACGCCTTACCGTTGCATTACATCCACATGCTACAGGTTGGTTCTGGATGAAAATGATGACTCTTTTTACCGATGTCATTGCTGTAGACTCAACCCGAGCACAGGCTGCCAGGGCATTAGTCAAGGCAATTCGTGCTGGGAAGCGTTGTGTTATTTTTCCTCAAGGAATTGGTTTGCAAGAAGAGAGTCTTCGCGTTTTTGATGGACCAGGCTTAATTTTGAAAAAGGCAAAAGCCAATGTTATTCCAATTCGTATTGATGGAGCACAACACAGTATATTTTCTATCAGCAAGGACAAGCATCGAATCCAAGTTCGACCTAAAGTTACTTTATATGTATCACCAGCGCCTGCTTATTTGCGTCTCAAAGACAAGTCTGTGGACAGGGCTACGATTAGTTTGCGTTTATTCCGTCTAATTAGTGAATTAACCTTTGCGAATAGTTTTCGCCCTAGGTCTTTATTCCGGGCTTTAATTGATGGGGCTGATTTAGGGATTAAGCACAAGGCCACTATAGAAGACTCGAATCGCACTCCTCTAAGTTATCGCCAATTTTTAGCGCGCTGTTTTATTTTAGGACGGCAAATTAAAAAACAAACTCAGACTGGTGAACATGTAGGGGTTATGATGCCTACTACCATTGCTGGGATGGTCACTTTTTTTGCATTGCATGCATATCGTCGTCTTCCAGCTATGTTGAATTTCAGTATGGGGTTTTATAACTTATTTTCTGCTTGTCATACAGCAGGGATAAAAAATATATACACCTCAAGACAGTTTGTGGCTACCGCTAAATTAGAAACTTTAATCGAGGAATTACAAAATGCTGGTTTAACAATTCATTTCCTGGAAGATTTTAAAACCAAAATTAATTTAGGACATAAGCTGGCTGGTTTAATCAAAGGCCTATTTCCTGTATGGGCTTATCAATTGATTGGCGAACCAGTGGCTCCCGATCAAACGGGAGTAATTTTGTTTACTTCGGGTTCAGAAGGCATTCCCAAGGGCGTTGTTTTAAGCCATTCCAACATGCTTGCAAATTGCTGGCAATTAACCTCACGTGTTGACTTTTCCTCACGTGATTTATTTTTTAATGCATTGCCTATTTTCCATTGCTTTGGATTAACTACGGGGGCGGTTCTTCCTTTAGTGACAGGGGTAAGTTGCTTCTTTTATCCTTCGCCCTTGCATTACAAAATTATTCCTGGTCTAGTGTATCAGAGCGGGGCAACCATTATGTTTGGTACTGATACCTTTTTAACCGGTTATGCTCGTGCTGCAGAACGCCATGATTTTAGTAGTATTCGTTATATTTTTGCTGGAGCCGAAAAGGTGAAGCCAGAAACGATGCGTTATTGGATTGACAATTTTGGCGTAAAAATTTACGAGGGTTATGGTGCTACAGAAGCATCCCCGGTGATTTCTATGAATTGTCCTTTAGCCTATGTTCCTGGTAGTGTTGGTATGATGTTACCGTTTATGGAGCGTCGTATTGAGCCGGTAGATGGGATTAGCGAAGGAGGGCGTTTGTTCTTACGCGGCCCGAATGTCATGCAAGGTTATCTGTCTTCTGAAAAGCAGGGGATGATTAATGTACCTCAAGATGGTTGGCATGATACAGGAGATATTGTCACCATGGATGAAGAAGATTTTATCACCATTGCGGGGCGAGCAAAACGTTTTGCAAAACTTGCCGGTGAAATGGTTTCTTTGACAGCAGTTGAGGGAATTGCTGCCTCTATTTGGCCTGAATTATTGCATGCTGCTGTTTCAAGAAAATGTGCTAAAAAGGGAGAACAGATCCTGCTCTTTAGTGAAGCTGCTGATGCAGACAAGGCAAGCTTCATTAAGAAAGTTCACGAGTTGAGTTATTCAGAATTGCTGATCCCATATCAAATTTATCCTGGAGCGAAAATACCTGTACTAGCCTCAGGAAAAATTGATTACGTAACCTTAGAAAAACAATTAGAAGAAACCCCCACCTTATAAAAAGTAAGTAATTGCCACTTATTTAAGACTTTTGAGAGGCATGGCATCCTGAGTATGGCGAAGGATGACATGCTTGTAAATAAGCGCCCTGGTAAGCGTTCACGCTGTATGTATTCTATTAAAATTAAGTAAAAAAACTACTGTCATTGCGAACAATGTGAAGCAACCCAGTACTGAGTCTTAACGAAGCATCATTCTGGGTTGCCTCGCCATGACCCGCCATGACGAAATTTACAAGCTTGTGAACGCTTACGTGCCCTGAGCGGCAATTAAGCTGGGTTCATATTATTTCTTTAATACATAACTTCCTGGGGCATCCATAATAGGCACATGTTTTAATTTGTTAAAATCAGGTGCAGGAACTTGCTTTCCTGAATGGGCTTTTAACCAATCCATCCATTCGGGCCACCAGGAGCCTCCATGTTCAGTTGCATGAGCTAGCCACTCTTCAGGAGTGGATGGGGCATGGTGATTTACCTTATAGCCATATTTGGTAGCTGTTGGTGGATTAATAATTCCTGCGATATGTCCTGAGCCGCCTAAAACAAAACGTTTGGGGCCACTCATCAATTGGTAGCCTGTATAGGTTGTTTTCCAGGGTGCAATATGATCTTTTTCAGTCGATAGGAAAAATGTAGGCACATCAATAGTTCTCACGTCGATTGGCGTATGATTCAAATGAATTTTATTTGGTTGAGATAGGTAATTATGCAAATACATCCATCTTAAATATTGGGAATGCATTGTTGCAGGCATATTCGTGGAGTCGGAGTTCCAATACAAGATATCAAATGGGACAGGGTTTTGCCCACGTAAGTAATTTTTAATAAAAAACGACCATACCAAGTCATTAGCTCTTAAGGAGTTGAAGCTTGAGGCCATAAATTTTCCAGCCAGATAACCTTTAGACTTCATTTCATTTTCCAGCTTGCTAATTTGCTGTTCATCAATGAATACCGCAATGTCACCGGGATCGCTGAAATCAATCATGGCTGCCAGGAAGGTGGCGCTGTGAATCGAGTCGTCTTTATGGGCTTTATTATAAGCAAGAAGCAGCGATAAGAGGGTCCCACCAATACAAAATCCTAAAGTATTAACTTGAGGTACCTGCATTTGCTCTTTAATGACATTAATTGCCTCTTGTGGGCCTTCTTTCAAATAATCATATAAACTTTTATGCGCAAAGCTTGAGTCAGGATTAATCCAGGAAATAATAAATACGGTAATGCCTTGTTCTACAGCCCAGCGAACAAAAGAATTATGGGGGCTTAAGTCTAGGATATAGTATTTGTTAATCCAGGGTGGAATAATTAATAGGGGAATTGATTTAACCTTCTCGGTTGTCGGCGTATACTGGATAAGCTCCATCATTTCATTTCTAAATATTACCTTTCCTGGGGTAACTGCCAGGTTGGTACCAATTTTGAATGCATCAACATCCGTCATTTTAATCATTAGACGGGAGGAACCAACCTCTACATCCGAAAGTAAATTATGTAATCCCTGCAGTAAATTTTTACCACGGCTTTTTAGCGTTTCATCCATCAATTGAGGGTTTGTATGCAAAAAATTTGCTGGAGAAAGGGCATCTAGATACTGTTTCGTAAAGAATTTGATGCGTTTGGCGGTGTTTTTATCTGAATACTCCATTTTTTCAAATAAATTATTCATATGTTGAGTTGCTAAAAGATAGTGTTGGCTAAGCAAGTTAAAGAAGGGGTTATGTAGCCAATCTTCACCACTGAAGCGGGAATCAGCGATTGGCATGGATTTACCTTCAAGCCAATGTGCAAATTGGGTCTGTGCCAGCTCCATTGCATCTTTCCAGTAGGTTAATTGCATTTCCCATATTTTCTCTGGGTTTTTTAACATAACCGATACCACATTCTGGAAATGTTCCGTCAGGTCGATGTATTGATCAATTAACGAGGACACATCAAGCGGTTTTTGCTGGATGTCATTAATAATTTGCAGGCTTTTTTCAGCCACAGCATGCATTAGCTCACTAAACTCTCTGTCGAGGTTCATTCCTTTACTCCTGGGACAAATAAATATGAATTCTTTATTTTGGAATGTTTATATAGGATTATCAAGCTACGGTATAACTTTTTCCCTAAGGGTAGTGGGAGTAGACCAGAATATAACGGCCCAATATTCGCAATTATTACATTACCTTTAGCTATTATTTGTCTACAATAAATACAAGATGGAAGATCAATACAATAGCAAGGAGACAATAATGAAGAAAATTTTTTTACTGCTCTTAGGCATAGGTATTTTCTACTCTGCTTATGCAAGCTGTGGTGATGTAAGTGGGAGTGGAACATATAACAATAACGGCACGGGGATAAACACGAATCCACCTTCAACGTCACCTCCACCTCCCAATCCGAATCCTAAGCCTACTCCAAGCAGCGTTCCCGGTGATAATGATGGCTTAGGCAATGGCGGAAACACGCAAGGAATTGGTACCGATAAAGGCGGTGGCAATGGACCCGCGCATTAGCATCAAACTGTAGGTACAAAATATTGTTTCAGTGCCATGTAACTTGTTCGCAGACCAGAAATTATAATCTGACGCTGCGAACAAGTTACGGCATGTTGCTACTTATAATAAAGCAGCTTTATACTCGTAGCAGGCAGGTGCTAATTTCCTGGTTATTTGGGAGTAATTGGCTCGCTGAGTCTAATAGATTTTTATAAGTATCCGTATATTCAATAATACGAGTTCCCCTGGTATTTAATTCACTTTCGGTATAAAAAACATATTTATCTTTATGTTCTGCTATCCACCTTCTACAAGGTACATTATTGTTCTTGGATACGGAGCATAAATCAGTATAAGTTGTAATCGTTTGAAAATTCTTTAAGGCACTTTTCAACTCATCGCGGTAGCTTTCGACTCGTCCCATCATACAGGAATCGATGTCCAAATTTTTCAAAGGTATTTTTTTTAAATCCAGATCATTGTCAAGGATATCTACTAACTCCTCAGCTTCGTATCCTGCAATTAATTCATTCTCGATATCCCCTTGGCCATTAATAAGGATCGAATCACCCGGATTAACTCGTAAATATTGAACATTTTCCGGCTCATAAAGATTGATTAAGAGCTGTTTATAACTTCTTTTTTGCGCTTCATTTAAAAGTCGGCTAAATTTTTCCGGATTAGGAACATAGACAAATCTGGCCGATTGCGCAAAAATTTCGCACAAAATAGAACCAGCATCGGTACCGGAAAGCACTTCGTGCTCGTCTGCTTCAGTAAATTTATCACTATAGCTATAAAGTTCAATTACATGGGTTCGGTTGGGTTTGAAAAAGTTAGGCGGCATATTAATCTATACGGTTGCACAAATATAAGGCATTTTACCATTGGAAGATGAAGGTTTTCTTAAGAGTGTCAATTAATCGATGGGTTAATTTTTATATAAAAGAACAATAATAACCAGTTCGCTTCACTATAACCGGTTTATAAGGGTATAGCGAAGCCTGATTCTAAATTATACGCTAATGCATATCACTTACGGGCAAAAACTAACAGCGACCAACCATCAAGGTTTTCTTGATGTACCAACATAAATAGATGGGCATAGGCTTCGATGAGTAAGGGGGCTTGCTCTTGCAATATTCCAGAAACTACTAACTGCCCTTCGGGCTGCAGTAATTGCTGAAAACGCTCTTTAAGCATCATTAATGGTGCTAACAGGATATTAGCAATAATTAAATCCACCGGATTACTCAGTTCATCAGGAAAGCTAATAAGCAGCTTATTAGTATCAAGGCCATTCGTCAGCGCATTATTTTGCGTTGCTTGTAGCGCTTGTTGATCAATATCTACTGCATAAACTACCCCAGCCCCTAATTTTAATGCAGCTAAAGATAAAATACCTGAGCCACAGCCATAATCAATAATTGATTTTTGCTGCAAAGCTGCTTGTTCTAACCACGTCAAACATAAAGAGGTTGTAGGGTGAGTCCCTGTTCCAAAGGCAAGGCCTGGATCAAGCATTAAATTAACAGCCTCAGGTTCGGGTGGTGTTGACCAGGTAGGACAAATCCATAAGCGTTGACCAAAACGTTGTGGTTTAAAGTCATCCATCCAAGCGCGCTCCCAATCTCTGTCTTCCAATATTTCTAGTGTTAAGACTAAATTAGGATACATTTGTGTTAATTGGTCGCGAGTATATTGCGCTTGAATGGCCTCGGGAAATAAGGCCTGAATGATTACCTCAGGCCATAAAGGGGTAGTTCCTGGTTCAGGCTCAAGAACTGGGTTATCGTTTTTATCAGTGAGCATGGTCGATAGGGCACCAAACTCTTCTAATTCTTCACTTAATTGCTCTATTTGTTCTACAGGGCAATGTTCTATTTTTAATTGAAACCACACAATATTAACCCTTCAACATTTTTTCCAGATAATGAATATTCGTACCGCCGACAACAAATGATTGGTCATGGAGGATTCGTTGGTGTAATTCAATATTTGTTTTTATGCCATCAATAATAATTTCATCCAAGGCATTGCGCATCCTGGCAATAGCTTCTGCCCGTGTGGACCCATAGCTTATGAGTTTACCAATCATAGAATCATAATTAGGGGGCACGGTGTAGCTACTGTAAATATGGGAATCAAAACGAATACCAGGACCACCAGGTTGATGCAGTAATTTGATCATTCCAGGAGAAGGCATAAAGGTCTTTGCATCTTCAGCATTAATTCGGCATTCAATAGCATGGCCACGAAGGGTAATGTCATCCTGGGTTAAGGTCATTGGAATATCGCTGGCAATTTTAATTTGTTCTTTAATTAAATCAATGCCAGTAATCATTTCCGTAACGGGATGCTCTACCTGGATACGCGTATTCATTTCAATGAAGTAAAAACAACCATCTTGGTACAAAAATTCAAATGTTCCAGCACCACGATATTGTAATTTTTCACAGGCTTTAATTACTGCTGCACCAATTTCTTTTCGTAGTTCTGGGCTGATGCCAGGAGCAGGTGCTTCTTCCACCACTTTTTGATGGCGACGTTGCATAGAACAATCGCGCTCACCTAAATGGATTGCTTTTCCTTTACCATCACCAAGTACTTGAAACTCAACATGGCGCGGATTTTCCAGAAATTTTTCCATGTAAACCGTGGCATTATTAAAGGCAGCTTTGGCTTCGCTGCG
Organism: Legionella saoudiensis; assembly: GCF_001465875.1. Taxonomy (GTDB): domain Bacteria; phylum Pseudomonadota; class Gammaproteobacteria; order Legionellales; family Legionellaceae; genus Legionella; species Legionella saoudiensis. The sequence continues at coordinate 218,513 of NZ_LN901320.1, forward strand.
TGTTAAGGCAATGGCTGTTAGTAAATTAGATTCACTATGAACCACACGCATTCCACGCCCACCACCACCGCCGGCAGCTTTAATAATTACTGGGTAACCAATTTTACGCCCAATTTCCAGATTAAGTTGCTCATCATCGGTTAGGGGGCCATCAGAGCCTGGAACACAGGGTACGCCTGCAGCTTTCATGGCATGAATTGCGGATACCTTATCTCCCATCATTCGAATGGTATCACCACGAGGGCCAATAAATTTAAATCCACTTTGTTCAACTATATCTGCAAAATCAGCATTTTCCGATAAAAATCCGTAACCTGGGTGTATGGCAACAGCATCGGTAATTTCTGCTGCAGAAATAATTGCAGGAATATTAAGATAGCTTTTTTGCGCTGGAGCAGGGCCAATACATACGGTCTCATCCGCAAGGCGAACATGCAGTAGATCTTTATCTACGTCTGAGTGCACGGCAACGGTTTGGATACCAAGTTCTTTACAGGCACGCAAAATACGAAGTGCAATTTCGCCGCGGTTAGCGATAACAATTTTACTGAGCATTAGTGCACCTCTTATTCAATAACAAACAAGACTTGGTCATATTCAACCGGTTCGCCGTTTGCTACCAATATCTCCACAACCTTGCCTGCGCGGTCGGCTTCAATTTCGTTGAACATCTTCATTGCTTCAACGATACATAATACATCGCCAACTTTTACTGATTGCCCCAGAGTTACAAAAGGAGGGCTTTCTGGTGAAGGTGAAGAATACAAGGTTCCAACCATAGGTGAGCGTACTTTATGACCGGAGCTAATTGCTGCGCCAGCAGGTTTGCTTTCATGAGCAGTTGCTGCGGGAGTGCTTGCTACAGGGGCTACCTCAGCACGAGGGGCAGGAGCAGAAACGTAATGAACAGCAGGTGCCTCAACAGGTGCATTGCTGTAACGGCTCAGTCTTAATGACTCTTCACCCTCTTTGATTTCAATTTCAGAAATACCAGTTTCTTCTAATAATTCGATGAGTTTTTTTATTTTACGAATATCCATTATTTGGTTCTCTCTAATTCTTCGATAATTGAGGTTAATGCAAGCGAATACCCTTGTGCACCCAAACCGCTGATGGTGCCTTTGGCAATATCAGAGAAGTATGAGTGATGACGAAAAGCTTCGCGGGAATAAATATTGCTAAGGTGTACTTCAATAAACGGTATGGCAACTGCACTTAGTGCATCTCGCAACGCTACACTTGTGTGGGTATAGCCTGCGGGATTGAATATAATATAATCAATGTTGCCAGCAACCGCTTGTTGAATCACATTGATTAACTCACCCTCAGAATTGCTTTGATAGCAAGATAGCGCCAACCCTGCGCGAGTTGCTTCTTGAGTTAAACGAGAATTGATCTGATCTAACGTGAGAGCGCCATAGATATGGGGTTCTCTTGTTCCCAGAAGATTTAGGTTTGGGCCATGCAAGACCAGGATTTTTTTCATCATTCCGTAATTATAGAATAATTTTTGGCAAATTTTGCCTTATCTTTATGTGATTGTCTATATCTAAGAGGATCTCGGCATGTTCTCCGCACGTTAGTTTAGTTTTTCCGGCATAAAGCCTAAAGTAGGGGGGCTGTAAGCTTCCGTAAACAGGTACAAATGCATTTAATAATTTAAAAAATGATAAAATTGTGCTAGCTTGAATAAGTTTGTTGAGCAGTAGCGGTATTTATATCTAAAAAAAGCATATTTGCTCGCCCAAAAAGGGACATTTTTTAGGATTTATAATTTTCGGTGTGACTTGCCCTCGAAGCTACCAAGTTATTCCATGGCTTGGATTTTCAGGACGATTATTGGTTTTGAAGGGGAGTTACTTTTATATGTAGTAGAGTTGCAATTAAGGAGTTAATTTATGCATCATAATTACTATTTGTCGCCTTTAGCTGTTGCTTTGGCTTTAGGGATCGCTTCACCTGTGCGCGCTGCAGAGCCAATGCCTTTAAATCAGGCATCCATTGCTCAATTAAAACAAAAGTTTTCGCTGACTACTCAAGGTGTTTCCGTTGCAACTGACAGTTTAAGCTTCATCAAAGAACATACTGATCGCAACAAAATGACCCACGTACGTATGCAACAACATTATGCAGGATTCCCCGTACATGGTGGTTATGCCATTCTTCATAGCACTTACTCAGCCAAATCATTAGGACAAGCTAAAGCAAATGTGTCAATGAATGGTGTTGTTTACCAAAACTTACAATCTGAATTAGGCCAACCAGAAGCTTCTTTTGTTAAAAATGCTCCTGTTGCTTTAGAGCAATTTAAAGCTCAATACGCAGGTAATGAATTAAGTGAAGAGCAAGTAGCACCAATGGTTTACATCGATGACAAAAATCAAGCACATTGGGCATATAAGGTTAGCGTTTTTGTAACTTACAAGGATAAAATTCCTGCGCGTCCAACCGCAATTATTGATGCGAAGACCCATAAACCATTTGTACAATGGAATGACGTAAAGACTGCTAAATCAGCGGCTAATGGCGTAGGTTTTGGTGGAAACCGTAAAGTTGGTGAATATAAATATGATGGCGGTGAGTTTCCATACCTAGAATTAACTCGCGATGACAGTGCTGCTACCTGTTTTATGGAAAATACTGATGTTCGAGTAATTGATATGGGTCATAAGTACAGTTCTAAGACCAGAGCAATGAAGTTTGATTGCCCAGCAAATGATTCAGGCATCTATATGACTGGTTACAAAGCGGATGGTTATGACCGTGATAATGGCGCTGCATCACCAACAAATGACGCTCTTTATGCAGGTTATGTAATCAAACATATGTACCATGATTGGTATGGTGTTGAGGCCTTAACTAAGTCAGATGGTTCGCCCATGCAATTAGTAATGCGCGTACATTATGGTCAGGGTTATGAAAATGCGTATTGGGATGGACGCCAAATGACCTTTGGTGATGGCGATACCATGATGTATCCATTAGTATCTCTTGGCGTTGGCGGTCATGAAATCAGCCATGGTTTCACAGAACAGCATTCAAATCTTGAATACTATGGTCAGTCTGGTGGTATGAACGAAGCCTTCTCTGATATGGCAGCGCAAGCAGCTGAGTATTACTCTGTAGGAAAAAATACTTGGAGTATTGGTAGTGAAATCATGAAAGAAGACAGTGGTTATGATGCACTACGCTACATGGATCTACCCAGTCGTGATGGTTCGTCAATTGATTCTGCTGATGAATATTATGGTGGTTTAGATGTTCATTATTCTAGTGGCGTGTATAACCGTTTATTCTATTTGATGTCAACCACAGCAAATTGGAATACTCGTTTAGCTTTTGATGTAATGGTCAAAGCAAATATGGATTATTGGACACCTTACTCATCTTTTGATGAAGGGGCTTGTGGGGTGATTAATGCAGCATCTGATTTAGGTTATTCTATTGACGATGTGAAGGCTGCGCTAAAAAAGGTTGCAATTAATTATTCTCAATGTTCTTCTAAGAACCATTAATCTGTTTAGAAACCTGGTTGCTGGCAGCCAGGTTTCGCTAAACGCTAAGCAAATCAAATGGCATTGCCTCGACTATAACATTTAATTATAAAACTCAATCAATAACTTTCCAATAAGCTCTGGCTTCTCCATATGAATATGATGCCCACCTGCTAAACGTTCCACCACCATATTTTTCACCGCTTTAATACGATTTTCCATAATGTCCACATCAAAGGCAAAACCTTCATTACTGAGCAATAAATGAGTTTTGACACTAATATTTTGCAAGCAGGAGAGTACTTGCTCTTCAGTCATGCGCAATGGGGTGGGGGCAATTAAACGCCGATCATGGCGCCAGTAAAAGCGTCCTTTTTTTTCTATTAAACCGCGTTCACAAAGGATTCGCGCAATATCCATAGAGACATAACCTTTTTGCGAACGAGCAAGAGCTGCACTTTCAAATTGATCATAGCCTTTTGGGAGGCGATGTGTGTGATTAAGAAATTGGGCATAGTCGGTGAGTTGGCTGCATGCGGTTTGTGCTGGAGATGAAAAGGGCCCTAAGGCTTCAATTAGATAAAGAGAATGCAATCGTTCTGGAGCTACTCCAGCCATTAAACTGCTCATGCATGCACCCATTGAATGGCCTAATAAATGTACTCTCTCTAGCTTTAGGGCATTAATGATGGCGATAATAATAAAAATCCCATCAAAAAAATGATAATTGCACCCAGGTGGAAGATGAGAAGATAGTCCATGTCCTGGTAAATCCACAGCAATCAAATAAAAATCATTTTGCAAGTAAGGAGCGAGGGGGGCAAAACTATTGGCATTATCCAACCAGCCATGTAAAGCAAGGATGGGAGGATTTTTAGAATTTCCCCATACTTTCGCAGCAATTGAGAATCCTGGTATGGTAAGTGTAATTTCTTGCATTTATATTTATGGAGCCCAATAAGCCATGATTCAAGTATAAACCCAAAAACGAATCAGGCATAATATGTGTTTTAAGCCAGAAAATAAGCGATTTATACATATCTGAGGATAATATTAGTATTTTTTTTCTCCAATTTAATGATATGCTTAATAAGAACTTTAGCTAATTTTTAAAAGTTTCGCGTTAAGAAGGGTGAGTCGATGCAACAAGAAGCGCGTAGCGTATCCTTGATAACATACAACATTCACAAAGGTTTTGGCGTTGGAGCCATTCGTTTCTTGCTTCCCAAAATGCGTGAGGCAATTACTAGCTTGAATCCAGATTTTGTTTTTTTACAAGAAGTTCAGGGTGAGCACCGGAAACGGAAAAAACGAATTGATGCCTGGCCTGATTCCACGCAGTGTGAATACATAGCTGAAAATATCTGGCCTCATTATGCTTATGCTAAAAATGCCATCTACCAATCAGGACACCATGGAAATGCAATTTTAAGTAAATACGCATTTAAGGATGTCGAAAACATTAACTTAGCAAACATACGACGTGCCTCACGCAGCATTTTGCATGCACAACTCGAAGTAAATGGCGTAATGGTTCATTTGTTATGTGTGCATTTAGGCCTTTTTAAACGAGAACGTATGGAGCAATCCACTGCTTTAATGCAGCGGATTAAAGAGGTTGTTCCTCCTCACGAACCCTTACTTATGGCTGGTGACTTCAATGACTGGCGCAATATCCTATCTCAGCCTTTAGCAGAAGACTTGAATGTGGAGGAAGCCTTTATTTCCTTAGAAGGCCAACATGCCCGGTCTTTTCCCGCGATTCGCCCCGCTCTTTGTGTTGACCGCGTCTATTTTCGCGGTATGCGTGTACAGGAGGTCGCTTGTTTGCAAGGGAAGCCTTGGCGTATGCTCTCTGATCATTTACCGCTTTATGCACGTTTTGAGCTGCTAGATCCCTTATAATGGCATTGATCTAAAAAACCGTAGCCTTAATGCAGGATAGCGTAATCCAAGTTTCATTTCTGGATTACAGCAGCACCTTCATTTAGACTACATTTATCTATTTTAGTATTATTTAACTTGAGTCATTAAAAGCTAAAAGTATGCATGCAAAATTTAATAATATGAAAAAAATTGACACCCCTTGCTTGGTAATTGATCTTTCAGGTCTTGAGGCAAACATCGACCTAATGCAGAAATTGGCAACACAAATGGGGGTCGCTGTGCGTCCACATTGCAAAACCCACAAATGTTCGCGAATTGCCAAACTGCAAATTGCGGCAGGAGCTATAGGGATTTCTGCTGCAAAGCTTGCTGAAGCAGAAGTCCTGATTGAGCAGGGGATTTCCGATATTTTAATTACCTCGCCTATTGTTGCCGAACCTAAATTAAAAAGATTGGCTCTTTGCTTGAAAAAAGCTCCAGAGCTGCTTTTAGTGGTAGATAATTCGCAAAATGCATAGGCTTTAAATCAGCTTGGTGCGATTTTGCATCAACCCATTCAGGTATTAATTGATCTTGATCCTGGTATTGGCAGAACTGGGGTTCATCCGCACGATGCACTCAACTTTGCGCATTTTCTACAGGAGCAACCTTGGTTACGGGTACAAGGGATACAATGCTATGCTGGAAATTTACAGCATGTTGCTAACTACCAAGAGCGTAGGGAGCGCTCGTTAAAAACCATGGAGATGGCTTCTGAGATTTTTCGAACGTTGAAATCGCTTTTTCCGGAACTGCATATTTTAACGGGTTCAGGTACAGGGACATTTGATATAGATCCTGAAGCGTCTGAAGTGACGGAGATTCAGCCAGGATCTTATACGGTCATGGACGTGCAATATGAGTCCATAGGCTCTAAAGACACACCAGAGCATTTTAGACGATTTCAAAATGCGATGACGCTTTTTAGTAGCGTTATTAGCTGTAATCGAGCCGAACATGTTACGGTAGATGCCGGTACTAAGGCTATTTATTTTGAGCCTAAGTATCAACCGCGTATTATTAGCCATCCCCATTTATCTTATGATTGGGGAGGATTTGGCGATGAGCATGGGAAAATCACGGGTCCTGGGGCTTTGCCCAGTAATGGGGATTTAATTGAAATGGTGGTTCCTCATTGTGATCCAACAATTAATCTTTATGACCAATTTGTAATGGTTCGAGATAATGAGATAGTGGATGTGTGGGAGATAGATTTGCGAGGGAAGTCGCAATAGATACTAGAATGGCTGGGTTATTAAGCTCTGCAAATAATGTTTGTGCTAGTCCAGATGCTGGGCTTTTTAGCCCAGCCTATACACAGTTTACGATTGGGTCTTATTCCATATCGTTTTGATAATCGCCAAGACAAGCTAAACTGTTTAAACGTGCGCGTTTTAACAATGCATCTTGAGCACTATTGATGTTTTCTTTTTTACCGCCCCAGGCAGCTAAGCAATCTTCCTGCAATGCTCTTCCATAAGAGAAACTGAGTAACCAGGGTTGATGGATAATATTATTAATTGCGTTTAAGTTGGCTGTAGCTTGTTGTGGCGTTTGCCCCCCTGATAAAAAGTTGATGGTTGGCACTGCTGCAGGAACATTATTGCGGAATACACCAATAGTATAATCTGCAACTTCATCTGGTTCACTGAATTTCGCATTTGCTTTACCGCAAGTAACCATGCTGGGTTTTAAAATGATATGTTCTAACTCAACTTGATGAATGAATAAGGCATGGAAGACTTCGTGCAATACAATTTCAGAAACCTCAGCGCAATGTTCAATGCTGTGATCGCCATCCATAAGAACTTCAGGCTCCACAATAGGCACAATTCCTACTGATTGGCAAGTCGCTGCATAGCGTGCTAGATTTTCTGCACCAGTTTTTATCGCAGATAAGCTTGGAGTAGTATCAGAGATAGAATAAACATTACGCCATTTAGCAAAACGTGCACCTAATTTTTTAAAGTGCAATAAACGTTCAGCTAAGCCATCTAAACCTTGAGTTACTTTTTCATTTTCGGTATTAGCTAAATCAACAAGTCCTTTATCCACTTTGATTCCTGGAACAATTCCTTGGTCTGCAAATAATTTTGCAATGGGCGTGCCATGATCATCAGCCTGTTCAAAGGTTTCTTCAAATAAGATGACCCCATTGATGTACTTTCCTAAGTCAGGAGTGGTTGCGAGCAGTAACCGGTAATCTCTGCGATTTTGCTCATTATTTTCAATGTTAATGGAGGCGAAACGTTTGCCAATGGTTCCATTGCTTTCATCAGCAGCTAAAATACCTTTGCCTGGCTGTAACATGTCTTCCATAGTGGCTGATAATTCTTCATAGCTCATAATCTATTGCTCCTGGTCGTTATCTAGAAATATATTTTTCACGAATAATTTGCTGCATGGCAAAGCCTTGCTCTTTTAAGTAATTAAATGACTCATCGATCATACCTGGATTTCCACATAAATAAACTACATCTTGTTGAGGATTTAAGTTCAGCATAGGAAAAGCATGTTGTACGTAGCCGTTATGCTCATTCTCTTGGAGCTCTTCAGCTGGCTGTCGGCTTAAATAGGGCATAAATGTTGCTTTAGGGTATTTTTGGGCAAAATTACGGAATTCCTCAGGATAGAGGATCTCGTTACGTCGTTGCACTCCTTGAAGTATAACCACCTGTAATTCAGGATTTTGTTCCATACGCTTACCAAGCTCTGAAAGCATCGCCCTGTAAGGCGTGATACCGGTGCTGGTCGCCACCAGAATGTAGCGGCCAGGTAATTCATCTTTCATGACTAAACGTCCGAAAGGGCCGTTTATGTTGATAATATCTCCAGGCTTTAAGTTGTACAAAAGTTGTGTCCCTGGTCCATTTTCAAAATATCCAGCTGCAAATTCAATCGTATTGTCTTTTTTTGGTTCATTTGCAATACTATAACTACGCTTTAATATTTTTCCTTCATGTTCGAAATGAATGGTAATAAATTGTCCTGGTATATAATTAAAGCAAGGAGTGAGTTCGCATTTAAAAATAAAATGCTTTACCTTAGGGGTAATCATAAAGGACTGCTCTAAGGTGACTGGAAAGGTATTTATTTGCATAAATGTATCAACTTTTAATATAAAGTGCCTAATATAAGGAAAAAATTAGGCATTGCAAGGGTTAGAGGCATATAATTAACTTATGACTACCATCGACTTAATAGCCATTTTAGGCAACCTAAGCAAATCTTTATACCCTCTGCAACGGTTAATTACAGGGGGAGCGTATTTGTTGGGGATATTATTTTTCATTACAGCAATTATGAAGCTAATGAAAATAGGGGACCACCGGGCTCAATCACAATCTCAAGAGAGAATGTTTGTCCCGATGATGTACTTGCTTTTTGGGGCAATTTTATTATACCTGCCTTCGGCACTTAACCTTGCCGCTAATACAGCTTTTGGGGTCGGGAATATTTTAACGTACACAAACTATGATCCCACGAATATTTATAGCTCTATGGGATTATTAATTCGTACCGCAGGGGTGTTATGGTTTGTGCGAGGCTGCGTCCTTGTGGCGCAATCCAGTGAGCCTGGGGCTCAAGATGGGCCGAAAGGTTTATTATTTATTTTTGCGGGAATATTATCGATGAATTTTGATAATACTGTATCGATAATGAATAATATGATGGGCTCTATTGCAAGTTGGACTATTGCTCTTAAGCAAAGCCAGGGATATTAGATTGATTTTGGAGGCAGTTTGCCGCCTCGGTGTAATTAATTTTCTTCTCCACAAATCCGCAGATTATTTGCTTTGGCAAAATCGATAATGGATTGATAAAGCAAAGGGCTGGACTCCTTAAGTTTTGGGTCAAGAAGCACACACTGGTATCCATCGCTATTGACACTTGGGCGTAGTAGTGGTGAGTAATGAATGCGCTTGTTTTTAAAGCTTGCAAGCGAGCCACTCATGCGTTCTGCCCAGTCACTCGGACGAAAAGTTTTTCCTTGAGCGGTTATTCCTTCAATAATGATTGTTTTCTTTTGTGAATCTGCCATAATTCTATTCAATTAAAGTACACTGTGCTAAGTATAACATCAAACGCTGATTTCTGTACTGAAATTTATTCGCTTTGCTGCAATATATTTGTGTTTTCAAAAGCGAATTTTATCCCTATCATGTATGGTTGTTTGTTAATGAGCGTTTATTGAAGGTTGATCGCAAGAATGGAAAAAGAAAATCGTTCCGGTATTTATTTGTTACCGAATTTATTTACTACAGCAAGTTTATTTGCTGCATTTTACTCATTAGTAGCTTCGATGAAGGGGCAGTATGAGGCTGCTGTTATTGCTATATTTATTGGTATGATTGCTGATGGCTTAGATGGACGTATTGCCCGTTTAACCAATACTCAATCGGAATTTGGCGCTCAATATGATAGCTTATCGGATCTGGTAACCTTTGGAGTTGCCCCATCTTTATTAATGTATAATTTGTCACTAAGCCATTTAGGCAAAGTAGGTTGGCTGGTTGCCTTTGTTTATACTGCAGCAGTTGCATTACGATTGGCACGTTTTAATACCCAGCTTGATATTGCAGATAAGCGTTATTTTCAGGGCCTACCTTGTCCCCCTTCAGCAGCAGTAATGGCCTCATTTGCCTGGTTATGTTACCAAAATGACTGGTATAATATGTTCGTTGCCGTTATAACCGCAATTATGTCTTTAGTCGCGTCGGCATTAATGGTTTCTAATTTTCGCTATTACAGCTTTAAGGAAGTAGATTTTAAAGGAAAGGTTCCCTTTTTATACGTCTTGGTAATGATTGTTTTATTTGTAGCGATTGCTGCAAACCCCTCCTGGGTTATCTTTATAGGTTTTGGGCTTTATGCTTTTTCAGGCTTAATTATAACTTTATGGGCTGTGCATAAGGTGAGGAAGCAGCGCAAACATATTGAAAAACATTAATGCTAATGCTGTAAGAGTTAGGTGGCGCGTAAAATAGAAGATTGATTATCTTTTTATTTTACGGGCTTAATAGGCGCATAAGGGTCAAATTGAGAATCTATTCGCCTTCACCAAAGAAATTATTAATTAACTGCACTAACGCCTCGTTCATATGTTCTTCATCTGGGCCTTCAATTTCCATGGTAATAGTGCTTCCCTTATTTGCAGCAAGCATCATGACTCCCATAATACTTTTTCCATTAACTGTTTGAGAGTCTTTTGTGACATTGATCTGGCTTTGATACCGTGCTGCTGTTGAGACAAATTTTGCTGAGGCACGAGCATGTAAGCCAAGTTTGTTGATGATTGTAATTGTAGTTTTTATCATAAGCGTATTTAAGTCCTAAAAACGCAATGTGAACAGACTTTGGAATAGACTGCGCTTTAGACTAATGTATCACGAAGAATGCCTAGGGTACAGGAGTTCTTGTACAAAAAAAGTTAAATAAATGAGTGGCTAGTGCATTAGCAGATTTTATCGTGGATGTTTAATTGGAGAGCGCCGCCGTCATTTTGATGAGGCGGCAAGTTTAGAGATTAATGGCTGCGGATTTTTTCTTTATGCTTCAGCAACTGGCGATCGAGTTTATCGATCAGCGCATCGATTGCTGCATACAGGTTTTCTGATTCGGAACTTGCATGTAACTCCCCACCCGCAACAAAAATAGTCGCTTCAGCAATTTGTCTTAATTTTTCAATATCGAAAGTTACATTAATTTTGGTGATATGATCAAAATGGTGCTCAAGCTTAGTAAATTTTTCTTCAGCATAGGTTCTGATAGCAGGAGTTACCTCCATGCGATGCCCAGTAATGTGAATTTGCATAACGAACCTCCTTCGGTTACTTTTTAGATACGAACTTCTTTCTTTCATTCGATGGAGCAATCCCCATCGCTTCACGATATTTTGCTACGGTTCTTCTTGCTACCTGAATACCTTGTTCTGCTAATAAGAGCATAATTTTGCTATCGCTTAATGGCTTTTTCCCGCTCTCTGCTGCAATTAACTTTTTAATCATCGCACGAATTGCGGTAGAAGAACATTCAGCGCCAGCATCGGTACTCACATGGCTGGAGAAAAAGTATTTTAGCTCAAAAACTCCCCGAGGAGTATGAATAAATTTTTGCGTAGTAACGCGAGAAATAGTTGACTCATGCATTTCTAAGGCAGAAGCAATATCATTTAGAATCAACGGTTTCATCGCTTCCTCACCCAGCTCGAGGAAACCTTGCTGATACTCCATAATGCACCGCGCTACTTTAAGTAAAGTTTCTTGGCGGCTTTGAATGCTTTTTAAAAACCATCGAGCTTCTTGTAAATTATTTTTTAAGAATAGGTTGTCCGCACTATTGTCTGCGCGTTGAATTAATGATGCATATTGATTATTAATACTTAAATTGGGTAAAACATTTTGATTTAAAACAACCTTCCATTCATTGTTTATTTTTTTGACGGTTAAATCAGGAATAATATATTCGGTAATGTCATGATGAATTAAATGCCCAGGCTTGGGATTTAAACCTTGAATGATACGTAATATTTCATTAATGATTTTTTCACTCACCTGATGGTTTTTCATTAATTGCTTGTAATTATGTTGGCCCAGCAAGTCCAGATCTTCAAGAATAATTTTTTTAGTAAGCTCTAAGTGCTTTGTTTCTAAAGAGAGCTGTTCTAACTGTACCAATAAAGTTTCTACCAGATTTACAGAAGCACAACCTACAGGGTCAAATAATTGTAACCGATGACGTACCGCTTCTATTTCCTCTAGATCAATGGGATGTTCTTCGCTATTTAGACTAGCATGTAAGTCGCCAATCGAGGTGCTGAGAAAGCCATCATTATTAATCGCATCAATTAGAGTTGTAGCGATAGCTCGGTCTACATCACTCATGGGCGACAGTGCTAACTGCCAGCGTAGATGATCTTGTAAATTAGTGGTAGTGCAGTGCAAGTTATCAAAATTATAATCGCTATCCTCAAATTGATGGCGCTTATTGGAAATTTGATAGAGTTCGGACCATTGAAAATCAGTAGGCTCGTCTTTATTTCTGAATTCAACCTCATGGGGTAAATCTTCTTTATCCTCATTAGGAGTGGCTTCTAGCATAGGGTTGGATTCAACGATGAGCTGAATCTCTTGTTGTAGGTCAATAGTAGACAATTGCAATAGCCTAATTGCTTGCTGTAGCTGTGGGGTAAGCGCCAAATGTTGGCCTATACTAAGCTGCAGTGACGGTTTCATGCAAATCCTCTTTGTTTCTTTCTACTGCTATTAATTATCAGTTTAAACGATTCGTAAGGATTATCCAGTGTTTGTAATGGTTAAATTAACCTAACTCTATGAAATTGAGTAAAATCTACAGTAAGGTGGGGTCTTGCTGGTAAGAAATGTAATCCGAGCGCGGAAAGGGCCTTCAATGTAAGCACTGGGCCAGATACTGAAAATCCCTTTTAGGTTCGGGATAGCATAAAAAGTAGTCGTAATGCGAGAGTACAAATAAAAAGCCCCATGCGGGGCCAATAATTATTTTACTTTCTTTTCTTTAAAAAGAACATGCTTACGAACTCTTGGATCGTACATCATCAATTCCATCTTTTCAGGATGGTTACGTGGGTTTTTAGTTGTTGTTTTATAGTATCCAGTTCCTGCTGTGGATTCCATTTTCACTTTGACGGTGACAGCTGCCATGGTTTATCCCCTTAATTATACTTTTTCGCCATTGGCTCGGATACGATCCAGAACCTTCTTGATGCCTAACTTATCAATTATACGCATACCTTTAGTACTAACGCGTAAAGTGACAAATCGGTTTTCTTCTTCAACCCAGAAACTATGATTTTGAATGTTGGGTAGAAAGCGTCTTTTGGTTTTGTTGTTAGCGTGCGACACTTTGTTACCAGTCATGGGTCGCTTGCCAGTTACCTGACATACTCTAGACATTGTGTTACTCCAAATTTAGAAATTTTATGGTTGTCTTTGTAATATTCTGGGCAAATAGCCGGATGTGAAATACAAGAGCGGTTTTATATCAAAAAAACGCAACAGTTGCAAGATTTTTATAGAAACATATAATCGCTTTTTTAATAAATTGAGTTATTAGTATGCATCGTAAAATAAAAAGTTATGTATTGCGAGCCGGGCGTGTAAGCAATCGCCAGCAGCAAGGATTGGACCTTTGGGTTAAAGATTATGCCTTATCAATGACGGATTCCCCCTGGAATTTAACTGAAGTATTTGGACGAGAAGCAGACACAATTGTAGAAATAGGCTTTGGTATGGGAACTTCGTTGCTTCACATGGCGCAAAATAATCCAGAGCTAAATTACATCGGTATCGAAGTACATCAGGCTGGAGTAGGAGGCTTAGCTGCTGACCTTCATGATCACCAAGTAACTAACGTGCGTATTGTGGCTCATGATGCGGTAGAAGCGTTTCAGACTCAGATTGCTGATAATTCTTTGGCTGGAATACAAATCTTTTTTCCAGATCCATGGCATAAGAAGCGTCACCATAAACGCCGCTTGATTCAATCTGAGTTTATACAATTACTCACTCAAAAAATTAAAAAGGGTGGATTTATTCATTGTGCTACTGATTGGCAAGAATATGCAGAACATATGCTTGAAGTTTTATCTACTGCTTCTGGGTTACACAATTCACAAGCCGAAGGAGGTTATTCGCCCAAGCCTGAGTCACGGCCTTTGACTAAATTTGAACAGCGCGGCGAGCGTTTGGGACATGGGGTTTGGGATCTTATTTTCTTAAAATCCTAGTATAGGTATTCAGGGGCTTATCCTCCTAAACACTAGGAGGATAAGGGACCACCTTACATTGATATTCGATTGGCACTGTGTAATATTAGTCCGATAGTAACCAGAAAAGGATGTCATATCATGGGACTTGTCACAGAGCTAAATAAAGCCATAGAAGCTGGGAACGAGCGATTCCAAGAGTTTATCACGCAAAAATTAGAAGCGAATGAACATTACCTAGAACAATCTTTTTGGATGCCGGATTGTATGCAGTTAACGGTATTGAATTATTTGATTCAACAGCATCAAGAACCAGATAACGATGCAGAGGAAGTATCCTCTAACTTGGTCCCTAATATTTATTTCGTTTTAAGCCGCGCCCAAGATAAAAACGTAGGAGAACCAGTACATTATGCAATTTCTTTAGGTAAACTTCGCTTAGCAAATTATCTTTTAGAACAACGTTTTTTTGATATTAATCGTCGTAATAAAGAAGGACGTACCTTACTCTCACTGGCCCTGGACACTAAAAATCAGCAATTACTGCAAGCAGTTTTAGCACTTAATCCTAACGTTCATGAAAGCAGCCAATTATCTGAAGAACCAATCGAATATCAGCCCCTACATCAGGCAATTTTATCTAATTATGGTTTTGGGGTGAGGGCATTGGTGCAGGCGGGGGCTCAATTGGATAACCCGGTAGGTCCCTTGATGGATACACCGCTGTTACTTGCTGCACGGCTAGGAAAAATAAATGCGCTGGCGGCCTTACTGGCTTCGGCTGATGGTGAGCTTGATCTTGAGGCTGAAAATAATGACCGTGCAGAATCTTATGAACATGGTCATAATTCAGTTGAAGCCTTATGCCAGCTTTTAACTCAGGAACCTAAGAAAACCTCGTTAATTGAGGGTATAGCCATGTTACTTTGTCATGGCGCAGAACCACCCCGTCGTGAAGAAATGCGCCAATTATTGGCCAGTAAACGAACGGAATTATTAAAAGCCATTGATTCTTATCTTGATAGGCACCATGAATTGGTTGACCCTTTTGTAAGACGCTGTCATCTGATTGGTACTCCTTTGCATTCAATTATTTATGTGGACCATTCTTGGGGTTATGCATTACGTCAGCTTTTTGGCCGCCCTAGTGCTGCGGGGTTAATGGTAGAAAGTTGGGTCACACGAAAATATAGGGATAATACTGAAAATGATTTGGGCAATGCGGAACTGCCTTCTAAGGCGGGTTCAACTTATACTGGGAAGGAGGATCCATTAAAATTATACGCGGTTTTCGTTGAGCGTTATAAATTAGCCTATAACAGCCAGCGAATCACTAATCCTTGGAGCACGATGAATTGGATGATTGCTGAGGGGCTAGGCGATTGGGCATCAGTACTTAAGTATTCCAAGGAGCATCCTACCAGTAGAACGCGCCTTATTATTAACGATATGATTAGAGCCGAGACAAAAAGCTTGCATGAAGATATACCCACGAATGCCAGCGCTCCGGTTATCGCTAGTCTTTAATAAGGCACGTCATCCCAGGCAGTGTGGGTGTTCTTTAATGCAAGCCTTAAGCTTCATTAAGAAAACCTCATACTGTGTTCAGGACTTGCTTAAACTTCATATACCTCCTAAAATCCTAGCTTTCTTAAAATCGGTCAGGAGTAGTACATGGGGTGGAACGAGCCAGATAAAGGCAAAGATCCCTGGAAAGGTAAAAATCAACCTCCAGATTTGGATGAGGCTCTAAAACGTCTTCATGATAAGTTGAAAAAAATGTTATTTGGGAGCACTGGCAAGCCAGGAGCGGAGCCACCCAAAACATCCAACTCTAATGCCAGCCTAGTTGCAATTATGTTTGCGGTGTCTGCATTTATTTTATGGGCGTTGGCCGGTATTTTTATTGTTGATCCTGCAGAGCAGGCTGTGATTCTTCGTTTCGGTAAATACGTAGAAACCGTAGGGCCAGGACCACATTGGATACCACGAATTATTTCATCTAAAGTAGTAATGAATGTCGATAGACTCTTAGACTACTCCTATTCAGCACAAATGCTAACTAGTGATGAAAATTTAGTTTCTGTGTCTTTGGCTGTACAATATCGTATCGGTGACTTACAGCAGTATTTGTTTAATGTTGCCAATCCTGAAGAAAGCTTACAACAGGCTACGTCAAGTGCATTAAGACAAGTGGTGGGGACAACTACTTTAGACCAAATTATTACCGAGGGACGAGAGATTTGGGGTAACCAAGTACAAGAAACCTTAACTAAAACCCTCGATATGTATAAAACGGGAATCGTGATTGTTAACGTATCACCGCAACCAGCCCGAGCACCTGAAAGTGTGCAAGATGCATTTGATGATGCAATTAAGGCTCAAGAGGATGAAAAGCGCTTCAAAGAGCAGGCTCTTGCCTATGCTGCTAAGGTTGTACCGATTGCAGAGGGTAATGCCAGTCGTATTAAGCAAGAGGCAGAAGCCTTCTCTAAGCAGGTTGTTTTGCAGGCCCAGGGCGAGGTCGCTGAGTTTTTAGCATTGCTTCCCCAATACACTTTGACACCGGAAATTACGGCGAAACGTATGTATTTAGATACAATGCAGATGGTATTAAGCAAGAGCAGTAAGATTATTGTTGATAATAAAGCAGGCAATCTGTTGTATATCCCCTTGGATAAGTTGGCGACAGCGAAACCAGAATCTTCACCGGTAATCAGCAAGCGCAGCACGAAAGCAGAGCAAAGCACAACGGCTGAGTTAGGCAATTTGATTGACGGGCGCACGCTTACTAGACCGGTTTACAATCAAGGGAGACAACAATAATGAAGAACTCTACAAAAGCCCTTGGTGTATTAGTGTTTATTGCACTTTTGTTATTTTTTGCCTGCGTATTTACTATAACCGAAGGACAACAAGGTATTATTTTACGTTTGGGTCGTTTAGTTAATGAAAGAGATACGGATAAGGTAAAAGTATTCGCTCCAGGTTTGCATTTTAAGGTCCCTTTTATTGAAAGCGTGCGTATTTTTGATACACGTATTCAAACTATGGATATTAAGTCAACGCGTATTGTCACCAAAGAAAAGAAAGACGTAATGGTAGATTACTACGTGAAATGGCAAATTACGGATTTAGCCCGATACTTTAAATCCACAGGCGGTAATGAATTTAAAGCCGAAACCTTGTTGGAGCAACAGCTAAATACCTTATTGCGGGCCCAATTTGGTAAGCGCACTATTTCGGAAGTGGTTTCTGGCGGCCGCGACGATGTGATGGGTTTATTACGTGTTGCTGCAGAAAAGCAAGCGGGAGAATTAGGTATAAATGTAGTTGATGTGCGTATTAAGGGCATCGAATTACCTGCAAATACCAGCAATGCCATTTATCAACGCATGCGTGCTGATATGCAAAAAATCGCAAACCGGCATCGCGCGGATGGGCAGGCTGCAGCAGAAGAAATCCAAGCTAAGGCTGATGCAGATGTAATGGTATTAATTGCACGAACTGAAAGTGAAGCGCAAAAGGTACGAGCCATAGGGCAGGCAAAGGCTGCATCAATTTATGCAGAAGCATATAGTAAAAATAAGGACTTTTTTACTTTGTATCGGAGCTTATTAGCATATGAGGGCAGTTTTAACAGTAAGAAAGACATCCTGGTTTTGGATCAAAGCAGCGCATTTTTTAATTATTTTAGGCAGCCAATACCAAATAATGATGGTATCAACGCTAAAAAGTAACTATAATGTTCGATTTTGCTGAAATCAGGTTTAATTCCTGGCAGTATTTTCAGATAAGAGTGGATCATGGGTAAGAACGTTGTTGTTTTAGGTACACAGTGGGGCGATGAAGGCAAAGGCAAAATCGTCGATTTATTAACGCAAGATGCGCAGGTCGTGGTTCGCTATCAAGGCGGACATAATGCGGGTCATACCTTAAAAATTAAAGGGGTAAAAACAGTTTTACGTTTAATCCCATCAGGTATGCTTCGACCACATGTTACCTGCTACATTGCGAATGGCGTTGTTTTGTCGCCAGAAGCCTTACTGAGCGAAATTAAAGAGCTTGAAGCAACGGGACTTGATGTTCGTTCTCGCTTGCGAATTAGTTTGGCCTGCCCATTGATTCTCCCATTCCATGTTGCTTTGGATAAGGCACGTGAATCGCATATGGGGAAATCCGCTATTGGAACTACAGGACGTGGAATTGGCCCTGCTTATGAAGATAAAGTAGCCCGACGCGCATTGAAAGTAGGTGATTTATTCCATCCAGAGCGTTTTACGCAAAAGTTAAAAGATGTATTAGATTATTACAATTTTGTTTTAACTCAATATTTCAAACAACCAGCAGTTGAAATGCAGCCTATTTTAGAGGCAGCCGTAATGTGGGCAGATGAACTACGTTCTATGGTTTGCGATGTTCCTACGGCCTTACACGAACATCGTGAAAAAGGCGATAATATCCTATTTGAAGGAGCTCAAGGGGTTTATTTGGATATTGATCATGGAACTTATCCTTTTGTTACCTCCTCAAATACTTGTGTGGGTTCGGTCGTTAATGGTGCCGGTTTTGGTCCTAAATTCATTGATTATGTTTTAGGTATTACTAAGGCGTACACCACTCGCGTGGGCGGTGGTCCTTTCCCCACGGAGCTTTTTGATGATGTGGGCAAACGAATTGCAGAGCGTGGTCAAGAGTTTGGTGCTGTGACTGGCAGACCTAGACGTTGTGGTTGGTTTGATGCTGTTTTATTAAAGCGCTCTATTGAACTGAACAGTATTACTGGCTTGTGCATGACTAAATTAGATGTTTTAGACAATTTGGACGTATTGCGTATTGCGGTAGCTTATAAAGACAGCAATGGCAATTTAATTTCACGTCCACCTCAAGCAGCTGCTGATTTTGAAGGCTTAGAGCCTGTTTATGAAGAGATGCCAGGTTGGAAAGAATCCACAGCAGATGTGACTAATATGGCTGATTTGCCTGCGAATGCAATTGCTTACTTAAAGCGTATTGAATCCTTGTTAAATGTTCCTATCCATATGTTATCAACTGGTCCTGAGCGCGATTCTACAATTATTCTTCAGGATCCATTTACTGCTTAAGGGCTGGATTGCAAGCCGTTATGAAGGCTCTCCTGAATGTGGCACGAATTAATAAGCGTTACATTCAGGAGGGCCTTTGCGTATCAGGATAATGTGTCTCTCAAAATCCACAGCACATTAGGCCAGTCCCTATAAGCGTTTAATATTGGCTTTCAAAGGCCTTTAACTTCTGTTCCAGACTCCACTGCAACTGGCCTTTTTCATTGTTTTTAATGAATTCCTTACAGCTAGTATTGTTTAAATCCTGGCATTCAGGCACCAATTGTGCTTTATCAGCATCTGCCCAAATACTTTTTCCTGGGGCAAAGGAGTAGGTTAATGCGTTACGGTTTATCTCCTTTATAGTTGGATAATCTAAACCATGGCCAATTACTGCCTCTACATATTGGGCAGTTAAGTCGGTGCGCAGAATCCCCTCATCGTCCGTAGATAAAACCACGGGAACATGGTGTTTTAAATAATAGTTTAATGGATGCTCTTTTCCAGAAACATTTAAAATGCGTTTATTGCTAATCAAATTAATTTCTACGGCTTTATGCTGCTTTGCCATGTAGTCTAAGATTTCTTCCGCATGGTCTTCATGAGCGATGTCAACACCATGGCCAACCCTTTGTGCCTGCCCAGTTAAAAGCGCATCGTGAATATGATAATTTAGGTCAGATGGTGTTGCTATTTCCGGAGTAATTTCACCGGCGTGTAAGGAAATATTAACCTGTGGATATATTTGATGCAGGTATTTAAAGATTTGCATTTGCTCGCGATAATCACGTAGCGAAATAATGCCATCCTCGGGTTGTACCAGGTTTACACCAATTAAATTTCCACCTTTGCTCTGGGAACGGGAAACTGCTTCAAAGGCATTAAGTGTTTGTGCAAAAACTGCGTCTAAGGGTTGTTCGCGCAATGAATAGTATAAAAATTTAAGGGCCAGCTTACAGTTGTCTGATTCAGGATTTGTATCGCACCCTAATTCTTGCCGCGCTTTTTTGAGTGCCTTTTCTGTTTCTGTTACCGTATTATCAATATTCTTTTGAAAGTCCTGGTTAGCTAATAAAATTTGTCGCATTTCCTCCAAGGAAGTAGCTCCTTTGAGAAGTACTCCAAAACTGAGGGAGCTTGCATTATCGGGCATGACCATCAACTCCATGTATTGTTCATGTTGATTAGCGGCTCTTTTAACCACATCCGTGATAAGTTCAGGGCTGTGATCCGCCACGATGGGTGCAAATTTGAGGAAGGTATTAAAAAAGTGATCATGACTGGATTCCGCGCCAGGAATAAAGTCTTGTAGTGACCAGGCTCTAATTGTTTTAGTATAAAGTGCAGGTAAATTAGTAAGCTCATTTGTACTTATCTTATCCCGGCACAATTCTGCATTATTATTGACCGCAAATGTTTTTGTATCCAGGCAATACTCTCCTTTTGCTGCAACTTCAAGCATCGCTTCTGGGTATGCGCCTCCAGCCAAATGATAATGTAATTCTCCTCCTTTGGGCATCTTTTTGAAAAAGGCGTATAAGGCATTAGGATCATTTTTCACCTGATCAAAATAGGTTTGAACATTTGCCTGCGCTTGGGAAATAATAAATAGGCCAAGCAAGGAGGGGAGTGATTTAATTAGATTCATAATGTCCTTTGTGGTCACAATTAAACTGGGATTATCTCATAAAAAAAGCGAGGATTAAAACGTAAGCATTAATCAAGGGTAGGTAGATGGGGGATTTGTTAAGGGTTTCATCAGAAGCATTGTATTTCGACTTTATTCATTGCAAAATGATTTTTACCAATAGTTAACCCAAACAAATAATATGACCAAATTACTATCAAGATTTAGTGCTATTTTGAGTGTTTTTATTGGAGTTATGTTTTCTTTAGGCATTGTCACTGCTGGTGGAAGTGCCTCGGCAAAAACGATGAAACAGACCATTAATATTGGTATTTATGCGCCATTTTCTACTAAATCAGCATATATCGGTAGAAACATTTTGGCTGCGATGGAAATTGCTCGCGATCAAATAAAATCGGCGGACATTAATTATGAGTTTTATACCTTGGATGCACAACCTGCTAATGCACATGCAGCAGATACCATACAAAAATTCATTAATGCCCGTCATATTAATGTGCTTTTAACGGAAGGAGCTGCCTCAGGAACAGTAGTTTCCCCCTTAGCCGCAAAAAATAATGTAATTCATTTTTGTTTGGGGTGTGATGCTGTTGCGGATGGCAAAAATAATTTTCAAACGCAAAGCCCAAATCACCAGCGTGGTGCTGTATTAGCAAACACGCTGAAGCCTGAATTTGTGACCCAATTTAAGCAAGAGTATTTTAGCCAGCCAGTTACCGAAGCGGGTTATGCTTATGATATTTTCCACTTATTAAATACCAGTGCCCAAATTGCCATGAAATCCAATACAAAGTTTTCCAGTGGCGCTATAGCAGCCCAATTATTAGCGCTTGAATCAGGTGCTGGCGTTATGGGGACTTTTAATTTGAATAAAAATGGAGTTGCCTATAATAAAATCAACCCGATGAAAGGGATTGTCTAATGTGGCTTCTCTCGCATTCAACAACAAGTATGATGCTGAATGCGAGAGAGAAGCGAAATGTATTTCTTAGGGTGCCAAAGATTTTTTCAACGCTACAATACGTTGATATGCCTCATCGATACGTTTTTGCTTAATTTCACCGGAGCGTACCTTAGTTTCAATAATCTGAATCAGTTGTGCGGGGTCTTGTTTCGCAGCTAAAGTATTTCCAAAAATAAGCATATCTGCCCCTGCATTAATTGCCAGGACTAATGCCTGTTCTAAGCCATAATGATCACTAATAGCCTTCATTTGCATGTCATCGGTAATCACAACCCCATTAAAATGAAGTCGGTGGCGTAAAAGGTCTGTTAATATTTTATGAGATAAGGTCGCGGGGAGCCCTGAACTATCAAGTTGGCGGTTTACAATGTGGGCACTCATAATCATCCCGCAGGAAAATTTTTTTCCTAATAGATGGCGATAGGGTTCTAATTCGGACATTCTCCAGGTATCAGTAACATCGACAAAACCCAAATGTGAATCGGCTGTGGAGCTGCCATGCCCGGGAAAATGCTTATAGACGCATTGAATTTTTTGGTTTAAAAAGTGTTGTGAATAAATTTCTGCATCTTGAATAACCGTATTAGGGTCGCTCGCAAAGCTACGGTCTTTTCTGGCGATTACCGGATTGTCAGGGTTGATATTTACGTCAAGTAAGGGTGAAAAATCAAGATTAAAACCGGAGCTTGTTAAGGTTTTAGCCATAAGTTCTGCATTAGCCTCTGCGGCATTTGCTCCTTGCTTACCTACTTCTCCTGGGGTTAATGTTGGTGGAAATCCATATTGCTCACTCAGACGAGTAACCTTACCACCTTCATAATCCACAGAAATTAAAAGGGGTAAATCAGGCCGGTGATATTTTAAATTAGCTTGTTGCGCAAAATATTGTAGGTCATGGTTTAATTGTTTTACTTGCGCTGGTGATTCAATGTTTTTATCAAAGACTTGAGTTTGCGCATTATAGTCAAATAAAATTACACCGCCAATGTTATCTTTGGCAATTATTTTTACTATATCTGATTGGGCATTAATATGCTTACCATCAAATCCAATGAGCAGCATTTGGCCAATTTTATCGTGTAGGCTAAGAGGAGCGGCCATAGCTACTATGCTCGTAGTGATGCTCGCTAAAAATAAAAAAACTGACTTCAAGTGGCTCATATTTTCCTTTAATTTTACCATTGTCATAATAATGTATCATTTTGTTCTGTTTTTATCAATATTTGGCGTTGGATGTTTCTTTTTGTTTAAAGAACTAAAAAGAAAAATCTTTAATGATCAAAGTGATTTTTGTTTTATCAAAAAATTGACTGGGCTATAATCAATGCCCCTATTTTTATTGAGGATTTTTTATGCCAAATAAATTGACGGATCATATGATTGATGATTTATCCGATGAAGAAGTAAGTGATGATAATTCGTCAAAGGTTGCAGGCAAAAAACGCAAAACGCCTTCAAAGGAATCTCGCCTAAAAAAGAAAAGAAAAACGGTTCAAGAAGAAGTGGAGCTTTCCTCGGATTTTTCCTCGGATTTAGACACTACGAAAATCCAACCTTATCTGGATGCTTATAGAAATAACATTTTGACCGCAGAGCAACTAATAGAAGAGCTTAGTAAGTTTAAAAGCCAATTTCAAGGAATTAAATTTTTGCTACTTGTTACGCCACCATCTGTATTTAATTCCATGCTGAAAGCCAAACCTCAAGAGGATGTTTTTTTTCAATGGCTTCTTGATGAGTTAGAAGTATGTGTAGAAGATCTTCCAAATCATAAGGCGGATGCGCCGTATTTACTTAGTCGCTTATGCATTGACGAGGCATGCTTGACCGCAATGTTACAGCGGCCAGAAGTTCGAGCAACAATTTATACGCATTTTGCCATTCCTCTTATAGGGCATTTTTTTCATCTTAAAAAAATAAAAGCTGATCCCTTTGTATTTCTTAACGCACATTTTTCTGCTGAAGTGATTGAGCGCGTAAAGGTTGAACCCCTATTTACGACGTTCCTAGGAACACGAGTAACTTTTTTAGAGATGCTTTCCCCAGCGTATATGGAATATATACCTAATCTGTGGTCAAAAGGATTTAGGGCAAGTAATGCTCCTGTATTTAACCAAAAGTATTTCGAGGAGGACAGTAAGCACGTATCAGATGAAATAAGAAAGCAAGCCTATAACACTATTGCTAGCCAAGATGAGTGTAGCGATTTATTAGTTTTCGCTGAGGATGCTAACCCAATGGCTTATTTTTTAGCAAATAAAGTCATCGATCTTGACTTATTTAAGCGCCTTTTAAAAAAGAGTAATGCTACTCCTGATATTAATGTAATAATGGATTGTTTTAAAGATGAGGTTTATTTAAAACGCTATACAACCAAATTATCTTATTATATTAATTTCATAGAGAAAATTATCTACAGTATCTCGTTATTACCAAATAATGTGCTCCAAGCTCCTGCTCAATCATCCTTTTTAGCGCGCTTTAATACTCGATTAATGGAAGGCTTCTATAAGAAAAATCCTCAAACAGTGAGTGAACTTAATAACTTACTACCTCAACCTACTTTGGCGGAGGAAATTTTGTTTTATTGCGCTGATGCGATAACTTTAAAAGCTAATGGCAAATACCGTGCACACCTAAAAAAACTAGTGCAATTTTTGAGTGATGAATCTGTATCGCAATTAAATTTATCAAAGATATTATATTACACCTTTCTTACCCAGATGTTGCAAGGGACTAAGGCTCAATCGCCCCTCGGTTTGAAGTTATTCTTAACGGAGTTGTTTGGCAAGCAGCTCCAGGAAATGACTACTGATGAAAAAGATAACTTAGTATCCAGTTGTGTAATTTTTATCTCCATTTATACCCTTGCACGTTATAGCAAGATAGTCCAAGAAAAAAAAGGCCCGCAGAATGGCTCTGCGCTGCAGCTTAAAGTTGATTTGTTTGCGAGTTCACTTGGTGAACTTATTGCGGCTACGCCGAAAATCCAACTAATACCTGTATTATATTACTACCTGTCTCTTTTGCTGTTTGTACACATAGCATTAAGCGACCCATCTGATTATGAATTATTGGAAACTACGATAAGAAACTTTGTATCACATTTTGATGTGGGCGATGCACGTGAAACTAGGGCATGTTTATTAGCGTACACATTGGCAGGGTTAGCACAAGTTAATAAGTTAAATAGCCAATTAATGGATAGAGTCACCAAAATGGAGCCATCGTGGATTAATTATTTAGCGAATAGCCGTAAGCCGAATGGGCAGGAATATAATGTGCTTTCCTCTCTTTTTAATCTGATTGCTCATAAGAATAAGGAGGTAGCTGAAAAAAATGCGCAACTCATCGTTCACTTTTTAGAGAAGATAGGGGATGGGGCTAGCTTTACTTATCCAACAGCTTTTTTATATGAGGTTGCAGAGCGCTATCTTAATTTACAAAAAAGAGCTCAACTAAGTGAACCGGTGCAGAAATTATTAGAGCAAATTTATAATCTATGCATCCATCGAGTGCAAGGCACAGAGCAAGAAAAAGCTTTTGAGGAGATGCGCACCCAACTCTTATTAAAACATGATGTGGATCCCACAAAAGATGCCCAGGCAATTCATACGGCAGAAAATCATACCTTTGCAGATAAAATATATGATACATGGGTGCAGGCCTTAGGGGAAACGGAACAAGAACGCGGCCAGAAGCTAGTTCAAGGCTACAAAGCATTTACTGATTATTTAGCAGAGCAAAAAAATATGCTCGTAAGACGATTGGTTACACCAAATCAAGCCTCCTCCCAGTTAGCGGATTATATTTATTTTCTTTCTGGGGATAAATCGACAATCTTAAGTTCGGAATTCCAAGAACTTCAACGCCAAGTAGCCACCTTTGACGCGGTATCTAAATATTTGAAGGACATAGCCATAAGGTTCAAAACCCCAGTAACTCCGGAAACCAGCCCACAGATAAAAAAGGCAATTGCGGATGCTAGAAAGTTAATGAATCTAATTTGTATGATGACTTATTATTCCATCGTAGCTCAAGCTCCATCTCCTTTTGCAATACACGATGAAAAGGAAGCACTCCATATATTATTTACTGAAATTATTGACCAGGTAGAAAATCCCTCCTGCGATCAAGGGCCTTTTATACGGTTACTGATTGCTTTAGAACCAGTAGCGGAATTTAAGTTTCCTTATTTAACACGAAGAAATGTTCAGTTTTACGTGAAGGAGTATATTAATAATTATTACGAGCAACTGTCTCAAGAAGCAAAAAATCAATTGGTTTTAGAGCTTTATAACCAAATTGAAGATAAAGAAATTTTAGACGAAATTGACTCAATTCCTGAAAATGCATTTAGCTTTTTAGGGCAAAAGTTTTTGGAGGAGAATACAGGAAGACTGGGATTTATTAGTGTAAAGGAAATTGAGAGTTTATTTTTCTTGGAACGTCCTGCTCAATATCATCCTAAAATTGTAGAGGCACTTAACCAACATCATCATGAGCAAAAAAATAAAGTTAAATTAAGTGCTAATGCTTATGATTTGTTTGGGCTTTTTAGGAATAATAATAATGACAAAGACGGAGATGGTAAGAATGTAGATTTGGCTCATTCTATATAAGTAAGCTGGGCTTTTAACAGCCCAGCCCACATTATTCTTTATTTATTATTGGCTAAGGCCATGCCTTCTAATACAGTGAATGCAGCATAAAGTTGATAATCATTATGCAATAAATCATCAAGTTGGGTTTGAGGATTTTTTGCAGCTTTTTCTGCATTTGTTTTATTAAGCAGGTGCCCACTAAGATCTGCTTCGCTAAATCCAGTGGCATCTTTATTTTTGGTCCCAGCATTCTTAGGGATTTCCAACTCATTAACCACGATATCAGGCACAATTCCTTTAGCTTGGATTGAGGCTCCTGATGGGGTGTAGTAAAGAGCAGTAGTTAACTTAATTCCTGTTTTACTATCAAGCGGTAATACAGTTTGTACTGAACCTTTACCAAAGCTGGTTGTACCTAGCACCACAGCGCGTTTATTATCTTTTAGAGCCCCGGCCACAATTTCTGCGGCAGATGCAGAACCATTATTAATTAACACGACCATAGGCGCATGGTTTAGCACATCAATACCTTTAGACAAAGCGGTAAAGTCAGTGCCAGGTAAGCGACCCTTAGTAGAAACAATCGTTTCTGGCTTACCGGATTTATCTTTACCAAGGAAGGCATCTGAAACTTGAATAGCTGCATCAAGCAAGCCCCCTGGGTTGTTTCTTAAATCCAAGATCAGACCTTTTAAGTTACCGCCAGATTGCTGTTTCAAGCGCTCAATGGCTTGTAACATATCTCGTCCAGTTAAGGCTTGGAATTGGGTCAAGCGAATGTAGCCATAGCCTGGAGTCAAGAGTTTGCTTTGTACGCTTTTGATTTGAATAACTTCTCGTACTAAATCAAAGGTCAATGCTTTATTTACGCCTTTACGGAGTACCGTAAGCTGAATGGTACTGCCGGCTTTACCGCGCATCAGATTTACCGCATCCTTTAAAGACAGGCCTTGAACAGATTCTTTGCCTAATTTAATGATGTAGTCGCCAGATTTGATCCCTGCTTTAAAAGCAGGAGTATCAACTAACGGAGTTACGACTTTAACCACACCATCTTCCATAGTCACTTCAAGTCCTAATCCACCAAATTCACCACTAGTTGATGTTTGTAGTTCTTTAAATTCTTCTTCATCCAAGTAACTTGAATGAGGGTCTAAACCACTGAGCATCCCGCGGATGGCATTATCAAATAGTTCCTTGTCGTCTGTTGGTTTCACATAATATTTTTTAATTTCCCCAATCGCATTGGAAAAGCGTTGTACATCTTCCAATGGTACGCCCTTAGATTCAGAACTAGCGTTAGTGCTGTCTTGTGGGTCATCAGCTGTAAAGGCCGTCAGAGGTAACATCAATGTGAACGCATACACTACCGCAAGCGTGCAAGGATATAGTTTTCTTATCAACATAGCGATCTCCTCGGATGCAGGCCAACAAAATAAGCCGTCTTCTTTTTTTTATTCTTAATTTTTAAATGCAATTTAAGTGCCAGAGGTGTAGGCAATTACTTTAAATCCTCTTAATTCTAATTTGTCAAAGTAATCAACAACATGCCTGTCAACCTACGACAACCAAGCAAGAGGAGGGATTGCTTTTCCCCTTAGTCTTATTTCGAAGTATAGACCGTTTTCTTTAATTCCGCCGCTATGACCTACAGTTGCAATTTGTTCATTTTGTTTGACTAGTTCTCCTTTTCTCTTAAATAGCGATTCATTATGGGCATATAGGGTCATAAATCCTTGACCATGATCAACAATAATGAGTAAACCATAACCTTTTAGCCAATTACTAAAAACAACTTTACCAGGATATACGGCAGTAACCACCGCTCCTTCATCGGCAAAAAATGTCACTCCTTGGTTCATCTTACGTAAGGTTTGCCTATTTGTTTGTACGGGAAACGGCAATTTTTTGCGCATTTGATTGAAGGGCTGGCTGGGTTGCGGGACACTTTGTTCAGCAAGTGTTTTTAGTAAGCGTGCTAAATTATTTTTATTTTTTTGCGCTTCTAGTAATTTATTTTGCTTGCTTTGAATTTCATTATTCAATGAGGTGATTAAAGCAGAATGATAATTTTTATTTTTTTCTAATTGCTGTTGATTTGTTATCAGTTCTTGTTTAAGGCTTTCCGTTGCTGCAAGCTCATTATTCAGTATTTCCTGGCTTTGTGTTAATTCATGTCGAGTAGTATCTATTTGCCCAATAAGTTGCTGCCGCGCTTTAATGATGTATTGGTAATAGGTTAAGATGCGGCTCACCTTATAGGGATCATCTTGATTAAGTAACCATTTTACAGGCTGGTGCTCTCCCATTTGATAGCGAGCACGGATATGTGTAGCGAATAGTTTTTGTTGGGCACTTAGCTGTTGGTTCAGTTGATTAACCTGTTTTTGTAGAGTAGCGATTTTTGTTGCTTTATCATCTAAGGTTTTTTGTAGGGCGCGTAGCTCCTGTATACTTTTACTGATTTGTTTGGCTGTGGCTGATAATTCGCGATTTAACACACTACGTTTATCATGTGCAGTGGTTAGGGTTTGCTGCAATTTGTTGATTTGTGCATCAATTTGCTTGAGTTGGCTCTGAGTTTGTTGCATGGTTGATGGTGCTGCGTACAAATGCAAACAAAGTAGCATGCCCAAAGACATGCTTACCTTGTTATTCTTTAACTTCTTGGTGCATTTAATCATGAGTATCTTTTTCTAACAATTGATGTCCCGTCATTTCTGCCGGTGGTGTAATTCCCAACAGCGCCAGCATGGTTGGTGCTATATCTGTTAAGCTGCCTTCAGCGCGGGTAAAATGCCAATTACCGCCAACATAAACTAAGGGGACTGGCTCACTAGTATGAGCAGTATGAGCCTGGTGTGTTGACTCGTCAAACATTTCCTCGGCATTCCCGTGATCGGCGGTAATGAGAAGCTGTCCACCTTGTTGCTCTAGTGCCTTCCAAACGCGATGCATGCACTGATCCAAACATTCAATAGCCTGGATAGTAGCATCAAAATCACCGGAATGTCCCACCATATCGGCATTGGCATAGTTACAAATAATGACGTCATAGGCTTGGTTGCTAATTGCTTCAACCAAACGATCAGTTAATTGCGGGGCACTCATTTCTGGTTGCAGGTTGTAAGTTGCTACTCTTGGTGATGGTATTAAAATACGCTCTTCATTATCAAAGACTTGCTCTTTGCCTCCGTTAAAGAAAAAGGTGACATGCGCATATTTTTCTGTTTCCGCAATCCGCAATTGGCGCAAACCATGGGCTGCAAGTACTTCCCCCAGCGTATTATTTAAAGGGATTGGTGGAAATGCGGAAGTAGTCGCTAAGTTTTTATCGTATTGAGTCATGCTAACAAAATAGGATAAGCGAGGGCATGCTTGGCGGTTAAAATGTTCAAATGAGGAATTAATAAACGCCGTAGTTAATTGCCTGGCTCGGTCAGCGCGAAAATTAAAAAATAAAATTGCATCTCCATCCTTAATGATGGCGCCTGAATCAATTTGAGTAGGGGGAATAAATTCGTCCGTGAGATTCTGTTGATAATAAAATTTAATGGCTGTTTCTGCGTCTGTGAATTGATGCTGGCTTTGGCCCAGAGTTAATAAATTATAGACAGGGGCAATGCGCTCCCAACGATTATCACGATCCATTGCATAATAGCGGCCACTAATAGAGCAAATGCGGGCAACGGGATATTTTTGCAGTTCCGCATTTAAACGCGCAATACTCTGCAGTGCACTTTGGGGAGGGGTATCTCGCCCGTCCAAAAATAAGTGCAAGCAAACAGCATGAAAATTATATTGGGCGCAAAGTGCGAGTAAAGCGAATAAGTGGTGCTCATGACTGTGAACGCCACCTGGTGAGAATAAACCCATAATATGAAGTGACTTTCCGGTTTGCTTTAATTTTTGGAGCATATTAAGAAAGACTGGATTTTTAGCGAACTCACCCTCTGCAATGCTTTGATTAATCCGGGTAAAGTCTTGCTGAATTATGCGGCCAGCACCAATGTGCATATGTCCTACTTCAGAATTACCCATTTGTTCATCGGGCAAGCCTACAGGAAGACCTGAGGCATTTAAAAGCATATGAGGACGTGTTTGCCACCATTCGTCCCATTGCGGAGTATTGGCCTGAGCAATAGCATTGTGTTTATTATTCTTATTATAACCCCAACCATCCAAAATCATCAGCAGTAGGGGAGCTCTTTTGTGCATGCAACGCTCCATACGTTAAATAGAAAGCGATTATACTATTATCTTTTGTAGGGTCACAATCTGAAGTTGCAGCACTTTTCTTTAGTAAATTTGCTTGATTTATCGTAATACATCCTCGAATAGCTCTTAAAATTTCATGTTAAAAAGGTTAGACTATGCACATTTTTTGAAGGTAGGAAGAGTCGTTTTGGAACAAAAAATTCCCCAACACATAGCCATAGTGATGGATGGCAATGGACGCTGGGCTGAAAATAAAGGTCTGCCACGTATTGAAGGTCATAAAGTTGGTGTTGAATCGGTACGAAAAATGATTCGTGCGTGTATGGCCAAAAATGTTGCTTGTTTAAGTTTATTTGCATTTAGCTCTGAAAACTGGGCTCGTCCCATGGAAGAGGTTTCCTTTTTAATGGAGTTATTTATAGAGTCCTTGCGTCGAGAGCTTAGCGAATTAAATCAGAATGGAGTGCGGATGTATTTTACAGGAGATCGCAGTTTATTGTCTCCTAAGCTGCAACAACAAATGCGTGAGGCTGAGTCTGTCACCGCGAATAATACCCAATTGACGCTGAATATCGTAGTCAATTACGGTGGAAAATGGGATTTAGTTACTGCTGCCAAAAAAGCGGCCCAAGAAATTGTCCAAGGGCAGTTGACTCTTGATGAGCTTAATGAAGCACGTTTTGCCAGTTATTTGGATACGGCGAATTTGCCGGATCCAGATTTATTTATTCGTACTAGTGGTGAATTACGCATCAGTAATTTTTTTCTTTGGCAGCTTGCTTATACCGAGCTTTATTTTACAGAAGTACATTGGCCAGATTTTGGTGAAGAAGAGCTTGATAAAGCCTTAGCTTCATTTAATAAAAGAAAAAGGCGTTTCGGGCAAATATCTAATTGAACTAATGCATGGGGCTTAGAGATCAGAAGGTTCACGAGATATGTAAATTTCGTCATTGCGAGCCATAGCGAAGCAACCCAGAACGATGCTTCGTTAAGACTCAGTACTGGGTTGCTTCACTTTGTTCGCAATGACAGCAGTTTTCCCTTGCAAACGGGAATGATAATATTCTTTGCTTAATGCGGTGAGTTAAGTCACGTCAAATCATTTATAGAGGGCAGTCTTATGTTTTTACAACGATTAATTACCTCCTTAATTTTAGTGCCCTTAGTTTTATTTATCATTTTTTATGGCCCGCCTTGGCTGTTGGCAAGCATTGCTATCTTGATTTTTTTAGCTGCAGGCAGAGAAGCTTTTCAATTAATTCCCATACGCCATGTAGGCATGCAGCTAGGTTTTCTTGCGCTCATGTTTTTGGCATTATGGGCATGTGGTCATTTATTTTCTTACTGGCTTGGGTTGGGCTTAATTCTCTGGGCTTTTAACATAGTTGCTATTATTACTTTTCCTAAGTCGCAAGAATATTGGGGGTATCCTGCAGTGGTTGCAGGTGCCTGTATCCTGCTCTTACCTTTATTTATTCAAAGCTTGGTTCATTTATACTTTTTGACAAATGGCAAGGCACTCCTGGTTTATTTGCTATTTTTAATTTGGGCATCTGATATTGGCGCCTACTTGAGTGGCAAAATGATGGGCAAAAATAAGTTGATTCCTCAAGTAAGCCCAGGAAAATCTTGGGAGGGCGTGCTAGGTGGCCTAATTTTGTCTATGATTATAGCAGGGGTTGGCAGTATGTATTTTCATCCCGTTGCTATGGGGTACTGGTTATTTTTAGCTTTTTGCACGGTAATTATTTCAATTTTCGGCGATTTATTTATCAGTATTCTAAAGCGGCGTTGTCATTTAAAGGATACAGGAACGTTAATTCCTGGTCATGGTGGTATTTTAGATCGCCTGGATAGTTTAATTGCTGCTCTGCCGTTCTTTTACTTTGGACTAACTGTGGGGTAGCGCTATGCTTTTAACATTACTGTATTTTTTATTAGCCCTGTTGTTATTGGTAACTATCCATGAATATGGTCATTTTCAAGTTGCCCGCTGGTGTGGGGTTAAAGTGCTGCGCTTCTCTTTTGGCTTTGGAACCATTTTAGCACGTTGGAAAGACAAAAAGGGGACGGAATACGCCTGGTCGCTTTTTCCCTTTGGCGGTTATGTGAAAATGCTGGATGAGTCTGAAGGTGAGGTGCCAGAAAACGAACGGCATTTAGCGTTTAATAACCAATCGGTGTGGAAGCGTATTGCCATTGTGCTTGCTGGGCCAATGTTTAATTTCATTTTTGCTTTTTTTGCCTTATGGTTGGTTTTAGTTATAGGCATGCCCTCATTGGCGCCAATGATTGATGGCGTACGTCCTGGTAGTATTGCTGCAGAGTCAGGACTTAAGGCAAAAGAGGAAATCATTTCATTAAATAACGTTAAGATAAACAGTTGGCGAGATTTTCAATATGCCATGATGCCCATGGTAGGTTCTAATGAAACAGTGCATCTGGTGGTCAAATCTTTAGATAATGGCCAACAAAGTCAAATCTCCTTACCTTTAGCGAATTGGGTGCTGGATGATAAAAAGCCTGATCCACTAAAAAGCCTAGGCATAGAACCATTTATTCCATCGATTCCTCCAATTGTGGGTGAGGTAATACCAGACTCTCCTGCAGACAAAGCGGGATTGAAAACTGCTGATAAAATTCTGAGTGTGGATGGTAAATCGTTTAAAGATTGGTTATTTTTGGTTGAGTACGTACAGGCGCGTCCTGATACGCAAATCATCCTGCACATTAATCGAAAAGGA
Organism: Legionella saoudiensis; assembly: GCF_001465875.1. Classification (GTDB taxonomy): domain Bacteria; phylum Pseudomonadota; class Gammaproteobacteria; order Legionellales; family Legionellaceae; genus Legionella; species Legionella saoudiensis. Next base: position 251,944 of record NZ_LN901320.1, read on the forward strand.
ACAATGCAAAACTTGAGTGTCCATACGGGAAGCCAAGATAATAAAGGAAAACTTGAAGGCTTTTTAGGGGTTCGCTCTCAAAAGGTTAAGTGGCCTGAGCACTGGTTACGTATGGAGCGAGAACATCCTCTTGCCGCATTAAGTACCGCATTAAAACAAACCGTACAACTAACTGGCACGACCTTCACGTTAATGGGACGTTTGGTTACAGGTAAACTAGGCTTAAATAGTATTAGTGGACCTGTTGGTATTGCTCAAGGGGCAGGGGATTCAGGACGTGGTGGTTTAGCATCGTACCTATTTTTTCTAGCTTTAGTAAGTATTAGTTTAGGCGCCTTAAATTTGTTACCCATTCCTATGCTTGATGGCGGACATTTGTTGTATTATGTCGTCGAACTTATTCAACGCAAGCCCGTATCCGATAGTTTGAAGTCAGCGGGAGCATATGTAGGCTTGTTGTTGTTGGCGGCGTTGATGTTTATCGCCTTGACGAATGATTTATCAAGATTGACGGGTTAGCGGCAATAGAAGCTTGACAGTAGTTTCTACTTCCTATAAAAAGTGCTTCAAAATTTAATGTATCTGGATATTTTTTATATCCAGATCGCATGTGTACTTCGCATCGACATAAATTGTTTTTTAGCATCTGCTAAAAGCGTTAGAGTCGAGCGAGGTAAAACTGGACGTAAAATAATAATGAAAAAGATCAGTAGTAAGTTTTTAGTAGGGGTTTGTTGTTCAACGCTTTTAGCTTGGTCAACACAAACAATGGCAGATGAAGGTTTTGTTGTTCGCAGTATTAAAGTAACTGGTTTACAACGGGTTTCTACCGGAACAGTATTAAACTATATTCCTGTTCAAGTTGGTGAAGAAATTAACTCCAGCTCAACTGGTGAAATTATTCGTGCTCTTTACGATACTGGTTTTTTTCAGTCAGTTTCTTTAGAGCGTCAAGGTAATACCCTCGTTGTTAATGTGGTTGAGCGCGCAACAATTGGGGCAATTAATATTACGGGAAATAAAGAAATCCCTTCTGACAAAATGAAAGAGTTCCTAAAGGAAATGGGATTAGTAAAAGGACGAGTGTTTCAAACCTCGACTTTAGAGCGCTTAGAGAAAGAGTTAAAAAAAGCTTATACTTCCAGAGGAAAATACAACTCTCGTATTGAAACCCGCGTAACCCCACTGACTGATAATCGTGTAGCGATTAACATTACGGTTTCGGAAGGGCGTGTATCGCGAATTAAGAAAATCAAAATTATCGGAAATCATGATTTTAAAGACAGTGAGTTATTACCTGAGCTGTCATTATCTACTTCGAATTTATTTACATATTTTACGAAAAAAGATCAATACTCGAAAGCCAATATGGATGCTTCGTTAGAAGCGTTACGCTCCTATTATTTAGATAGAGGGTATTTGAAGTTTAATATCGTTTCATCTCAAGTTTTATTATCTCCAGATAGAAAAGATGTATTCATCAATATTCATGTGGATGAAGGCCCTCAATACCGTTTTTCTGGCTATAAAGTAGTGGGGAAGACTGTGGTGCCTAAAGAAAAAATCGATTCCTTGATTCAAGTTCGTAAGGGTGCAGTGTTCTCCCGCAAGAAGGTCACCGAATCTATTTCTGCAATTGGCCTAGCTTTAGGGGATGTAGGCTATGGTTTTCCGGCAATTAATGCCGAGCCTCAGTTAGACGAAAAAGATAAAACGGTATTTATTACCTTTATGGTGGAGCCAGGACGTCATGTTTATGTTCGTCGTATTAAGTTCCATGGTAATACGAAAACCAGTGATTACGTATTACGCAGCGTGATCCGCCAAGATGAGGGTGGGTTACTCTCCTTACACAATATTAAAGAATCTGAAAGGCAATTGCGTTTATTAGGTTATTTGAAAAATGTGGATGTGAAAACAACGCCAGTTCCAGGGGCAAATAACCAGGTAGATATGGACGTTCAGGTGGAGGAAGCACCATCGGCAGAAGCCAGTGCTTCGATTGGTTATGGTACTAACGGTTACCAAGTTAATGCATCAATTAATCAGCATAACTTTATGGGTACTGGTCGTTCCATGGGAGCTGCCTTCACCTCCAGCAAGTGGGGACAAGATTATAATGTAAGCTACTATAATCCATTTTTCACGGATACAGGGATTGGACGAGGCGTAAATCTTTATTTTGCCCGAGTCGATCCTAGAAATCTAAACGTCAGTACTTACAACTCTAACCGTTTTGGTGGTGATGTAAATTATAATTTCCCACTAGGTGAAGCCAGCAGTTTTCAATTAGGTTATGGCTACCAGGATGTGGAAATTAAAAGCGTGGGTTATGTTATCCCCATTAAAAACTTCGTAACAGAATATGGCCGCCATTTCCAAGAGATCCGTTTATCTTCTGGTTGGGCGAGAAATAGCTACGATCAATTCCCATACCCCACGCGCGGTATGAATCAACAGTTTACTGCCGTAGTGGCGCTACCAGCTAGCTCAAACTCACTATCTTATTATAAAAGTTCTTATCAAGCGCGCCTTTACCAGCCAATCATCAGAGGATGGATTTTCTCTTTACAAGGCTTTGCTGGTTATGGAAACATGTTTAATAACAGAGGCTTACCGTTCTTTGAAAACTATTATGCGGGGGGTACGGCATTACCAGGGCAGGTTCGTGGTTATGATAGTTTCTCTTTAGGCCCATTGGATAACTACCATAATTCAATAGGGGGTAACTTCTTGGCGAGTGCCAGTGCTGGTCTTATTTTACCCTATCCTCTAAGCCGTGATAATGTCAGAACCACTATTTTTGCTGATGCGGGTAACGTATTTGCATACAATACTGCACCTATATTTACTGGTCTTGACGCAGGTCCAATACGTTATTCTGCCGGTGTGTCTGTAGAATGGCGCTCTCCTTTTGGTCCATTAGCATTTAGCGTGGCAAAAGCACTGAATCCCCAGCGCTTTGACCAGCAACAACTGTTCCAGTTTGCGTTGTCTTCTGGATTCTAATAGGTCATGTCGGCTGAGCTGCTGTTCAGCTCAGCTGACATATTTCTGCTGCTACTAAAAATATTTTCAATCCCCTCCTTGTACATATCGCAACCCATTTCGAATTGTGCTAGCATCTTGGTCTTTAAATTTTGGAGAAAGTCTATGAAGCGGTTTGGTGGCGTTTTAGCCTTTGTTTTGAGCGTATTTTGTGCTAGTGCATTTGCTGATGCGGCAAAGATTGGTGTTGTTGATTTACAAAAAATCATGCAGACTTCCAGTCAAATGAAAGATATCCAGCAAAAGTTGGAAAAAGAATTCAAACCACGTCGTGACAAGTTAGTTGCCATGGAAGCAAGTTTGAAATCCGATATGGAAAAGTTTAAGCGTGATAATGCCATAATGAGTGCTACTCAGAAGAAAGACTTAGAAAAGAAAATTATTGCAGCGCAACAACAATTTGAGCGTGATGGTCAACAATATCAACAAGAATTAAGCACTGCAAACAATGAAGCAATGGAAGGTTTATACACTAAAGTTCGTGCAGCCATTTCTAAAGTTGCTAAAGATGGTAAATACGATCTAATCGTGCAAAAAGATGCTGCACCTTTCAGTGCTGATACTCTTGATGTCACTGACAAAGTTGTTAAAGCAATTAACTAATTCGGCGTAATAAAGTTGCTAACTGTAGCACAATTAGCTGAGCGTTTAGATGGCGTGTGGCATGGCGATGCCAATCACGCCATTTTTTCATTGGCTTCACTAAGCAGGGCAAGCGCTCAAGATCTTGCTTATTACGATAATCCGATCTTTGCTCAAACTTTAAGTAATACGGCAGCAGGTGCTGTATTACTTAAAGCAGAGCATCACGGCACATATTCTGGTAATGTCATTATTGTTTCTAATCCTTTACAGGCGATGACGCAAGCCGCGCAGTATTTATCTCAACCTCAGTCCCGAACAGTCGCAATTGCAGCAAGCGCACAAATCCATCCGACAGCCCAATTGGGGAAGGATGTTATAGTGGGCGACTACAGTGTTATTGGAGCCGGGGTACAACTTGCTGAGGGCGTTATGATCGGTGCACATACCGTGATTGAAGCGAATGTGCGGATTGGCAAATATAGCCAGATTGCCCATAATTCGGTGGTGCATGCTGGAGCTCAAATTGGTGCGCATGTGGTTATTAATTCAGGGACGGTAGTAGGTGCATCGCCTTTTAACTATGTAAAGCGCCAGGGTTGCTGGTCGCAAGACCTCGTTGTCGGTGGTGTGATCCTTGCAGATAAAGTTCATCTGGGGGCGAATACAGTAATTGATCGCGGCACTTTAGGCGATACATATTTGGCTGAAGGGGTCTGCGTTGATAATTTAGTGCAAATTGCTCACGATGTGCTGATTGGTAAAAATACGGTGATTGCCGGCTGTGCGGCAATAGGTGCTTATACACAAATTGGGGCTGATTGCATTATTGGTGGTGCCAGCAGTATTGCCGCTTATGTGCATTTGGCTGCTGATATTGTGATTACTGGTATGTCCACTGTGAATAAATCTCTTGCTAAATCGGGTATTTATTCTTCCGGAACATTAGTCCATGAACATGCGCGCTGGCGCCGTAATGCAGCACGATTTCGGCGATTGGATGATTATGTAATGAGATTAGGTGCTCTTGAAAAGAAAGTGACCACATAGAGTTACTACCATTTTACTTAAAATAGTAGAAATATAAATCAACCTTAATATTAATAATTGCTTTGGACTGATTAAAGCAGGATAATGTCTCCTCTTTTTACAAAGTCCAAAAGGTGTAATTGAATATTCTGTTCAATCATACCCAAACCTGATACTAAAACAGGAAAATAAGAATGAGCGAATCTATATTAGATATCAAACAAATTTTTAATTTGTTGCCTCACCGTTACCCAATGATGTTGGTTGATAGGGTATTAGATTACAAAGTTTTTGATTATTTGACTGCGATAAAAAATGTTACGGTTAATGAGAACTTTTTTACGGGTCATTTCCCAGAAAATCCAGTAATGCCAGGTGTGTTAATGCTTGAAGCGTTAGCACAAGCAAGTGGAATTTTAGCAGCAGTATCTCATGATCATGCGGATAATGTACTGCATTTTTTTGCAGGCATTGATAACGCAAAATTTAAACATGTAGTTACTCCGGGAGATCAATTACGCTTGGAAGTAAAATTCTTAGGAAGGAAAAAAGCGTTTTGGCGTATGCATGGCGAAGCTTATGTAGGCGATAAACTGGCCTGTTCTGCGGATTTATTAAGTGCGGCAAAGGAAATTCAAAAGTGATAGATGAAAGAGCAATAATTCACCCATCTGCTAAACTAGCGAAAGGTGTAACTGTAGGTCCTGGCGCAGTGATTGGTGCAGAAGTGGAAATCGGTGAGAATACCTGGATAGGTCCTTATGCAGTGCTTAAAGGTCCAACGACCATTGGTAAAAATAATAAAATTTTCCAGTTCGCCTCTTTAGGTGATGAGCCACAAGATGTCACTTATAAAGGCGAGTCTACGCGCCTGGAAATAGGTGATAATAATATTATTCGTGAATATTGTATGATTAACCGCGGCACGGTCAAAGGCGGCGGAGTGACGCGTATTGGTAATAATAATTTCTTAATGGCTTATACCCACGTTGGCCATGATTGCATGCTCGGTAATAACATTATTCTTATTAGTTATGGCGCCTTATCTGGGCATGTAACGGTTGATGACTATGCCATTATTGGTGGTTATGCTGCAGTACATCAGTTTTGTCATGTAGGCGCTTATGCCTTTATTGCTCGAGCTACGTATGTTTCTAAAGATGTACTTCCGTATATTATGGTTGCTGGATATACTTCTTCGGTGTATGGGATTAATACTGTAGGTTTACGGCGCCGCGGATTTTCTTCTGAAGCAATTAATTCACTACGCCGAGCGTATAAAGTGATTTACCGCAAAGGGCTCACAGTACAACAATCAATTGCTGAGCTGGAGCTGATGCAGAATGAATGTCCTGAAGTGATTCCGATGATTGACTTATTAAATCGATCAACGCGTGGTATTGTACGATAAATTTAAAGACTACCTACTTCATTGATAAGTGGGCGGATATATCAAACCGGATTTGATACAAACAATGTAAAGGTCAGCCCTCAAAATTGCCTAGATGCTGCGACTTTGTCTGAGATATCCATGAATATCCCGGATTCGTGGGCAAGCCGCGGGAACTAGGTTAAAGGGCTGCTCCTTAACAATACATCATAAGTTAGAGTGACAGCCTATGTTAGATATTCAACTATTACGAGATGATCCTCAATTCGTTGCCTCCCAGTTGTTAAAGCGTGGTTTTCAATTTGATATTGCTTCATTTACATCGCTAGATGAAAAGCGTAAAGAATTGCAAGTAGCAACCCAAGCTTTGCAAAATGAGCGAAACACCCGTTCCAAAGCCATTGGTATTGCTAAATCTCGTGGTGAAGATATTGAACCTATGCGTGAAGAAGTGAATCGCATTGGAGCCGAGTTAGAGCAAAAAAAGCAGGAGCTGGATGATTTATTACAGCAAATCGAGGCCATTGCCTTGCGCCTGCCTAATATCCCCCATGAATCAGTACCTGTTGGTGTCGATGAAAATGATAATGTGGAAGTGAGACGCTGGGGAACAATTCCTAGTTTTGACTTTCCCGTAAAGTCACATGATGAGCTTGGTGAGGCATTAGGGCAAATGGATTTTGCAATGGCTGCTAAGTTAACGGGCAGTCGTTTTGTCGTGATGCGTAATCAATTAGCTCGGTTACATCGGGCTTTGATTCAATTTATGTTGGATATTCATACTCAACATCATGGCTATCAGGAAATTTATGTTCCTTATATTGTTAATGCAGACAGTCTCTTAGGTACAGGACAATTACCCAAGTTTGAAGAGGATTTATTTAAGTTAACTGGTGATCAAGGGTATTACTTAATCCCAACCGCTGAAATCCCTGTGACAAATACGGTTCGTGATACCTTACTTAGCGAAGATATGTTACCAATGCAATACGCATGCCATACCCCTTGTTTTCGTAGTGAGGCGGGTTCTTACGGCAAAGATACTAAAGGGATGATTCGTCAGCATCAATTCGAAAAGGTAGAGTTGGTGTGGGTAACAAAACCGGAAGAATCATATAATGCTTTAGAACAGTTAGTTAAGCATGCAGAAACAATTTTACAACGTTTGGAATTACCTTATCGAGTAGTAACCTTGTGCTCTGGTGATATGGGGCCTAGTGCTGCAAAAACTTATGACATCGAAGTATGGTTGCCAAGCCAGAATATGTATCGTGAAATTTCTTCTTGTTCGAATATGGAATCATTCCAAGCTCGTCGCATGAAAGCGCGTTATAGACGTAATGAAGAACGTGATATAGAACCAGTTCATACCTTAAATGGTTCAGGTCTTGCCGTAGGTCGAACTTTAGTGGCCTTGATGGAAAACTACCAGGATCAAGAGGGTAACATTCATATCCCGATGGCTTTGCGGCCTTATTTAGGTGGTATGGAATGCATCAAAATAGGTATGCCATCCTAAGGAGTTTACGAGGAGGGATCTCCTGAGCGTAGTGCAATGCGACATTCAAGAGATCCTCACAGTATTTCGGGGTGATGGAATACAAGAAACAGGGATAGATATCAGCCCAATATAAATGTCGCCTTTCCAAATTGATTTCGCCATGATGCCTCCCTAAGTACGAAGAGTTACTCTCTTAATAATAGATACCACCTAGAGCTGATCCAATCGTAAAGATTGTTTCACTAGCCAAAAATCCTTCCAGGGATCTTCGGTCAATTGCTCAAGCCGTTTGGGTAATGTTTTTATCGTATAGCTATTTTCTTCAGTTTTTTTTGCTTAACTCATCCCAGGCAAGCGGTGTACTCACTGGGGCATGAGGCCGGTCGCAGGTTGAGTAGGCGCTAATCGCAGTAGCCGTTCGTTGATTTCTTAAATAATCGATGAATATTTTCCCTGCGCGTTTGGATTTAGTCATGGTGCTGATGTATTCATTAGGCTTTAATTTTTCTAAAAACTTCACAAAAACATGAGTGAACTCTTTAATGGTGTCAAAGGCCTTAACGAAATATAAGGCAAAATATAATCACTGACTGTTTCATAATAAGTAAGCAGCTCTTTTTTAGTAATTCTGTAAGGTTGGATAAAATAATGTTTCTTAATGCGAAATCTTGTTCATGACATACTGATAATGCTTTTCGGTAATATTGTATTGCGTAACTAAAATTGCTTACTATATTCTTCTGTTCAAAGAAGAAGCACCATAAATTTTGGTTGCCATCTCATAACATCTTAGTGCCGCAGTGTCCATGTTTTCCGCTTCATAACATTGACCTAATAAATGAATGCATAAGAAACATTGGCTACTTCATCTGAATTACTTTGTCTTAATTCAATGAATTTTTTTAAAGAGAAATAGCTTGTTGTTTTTCATCACCCCAAAAAAGAAACATTTTCCTAAATAAAGATAGCTTTCTGCTACTTCTGGATTTATACCAATTGCTTGAAGAAAAAAATCTTTAGCTATTCCATAATTATTTTCATCAAATGCTTTTACTCCATCGATATGAAATGAATTAAACCTGCTCAATCCTATTTATTACTAAAGTCACTTAGCTATCTCATTGCCAGTTTGGGCTGGGTATGTGGTAAAACCCAAATTAAATATGTTATTTGATCTATAATTAGTAAAGTTTACTTTTTTTCTTCCAATTAAATTCTATAATTAAAAAAAGATCCTCTTTTTACGTAAGGCCCAGAGCTGTTAATTAGTCAACCAACCCAGGAACCAGTCATGTCAACACAAGCGATTGTAAAAATGGGTAGCAAACAATTAGGAATTCCTTCAACACCTCTTATTGATTTTAATCCAATCCATGCACATCCGGAAATTGTCACATTACTGCAAAATATGAGAGATACCATGGAAGAGAAAGGGGGGGTAGGCATTACTGCGCCACAGGTAGGTTGTAATAAAAGAATTATCATGCTGGGATTTGAGAAAAGTAAACGTTATCCAAATGCAAAACCTGTTCCTTTTACCGTTTTAATTAATCCTTCTTATAAAGTAATTTCTGATGAAATGGTTGATGGTTGGGAGGGGTGTTTGAGTCTTCCATGTTTGCGTGGTTTGGTATCACGTTATAAAAAAATTGAATACAGTGGCTATGATGCGCAAGGCAATTTTATTACTGGGATTGCTGAAGGATTTCATGCCAGGATTATTCAGCATGAGTGCGATCATCTTGATGGAATCCTCTTTACTTATCGCTTAAAAGACTTACATGAATTTGGTTATGAGGATGAATTAGGGCCACGTATTTTTAATTATTAAATTCATGTGTAGTAAACAGGTGTAAGCTACTGAATTTAGATCAAATGATATTCCTTCTTTTCTATATCCTTGCTAAAGTTATTTGATTCGAATTAACGCACAATATTATCAATGTGCGAACCTAAGATGCAATATGAATGATTTTTTTGATTCAAATAGTTCATTACAGTTTTTATTCACTTACTTAAAACAACAAATCAGCGGGAATACAGCGGCTTTACTTCAGTTAATGAATCAAGAACAAAAAGATGCACCATTAACCTCAGAATTGGAGCTCTTGCAACAAGAGTATGCGGCTAAATGTGTTCAACGGATGTGGCGAAAAAGACAACTCCATCGCAAGTTTATTCAAGATCCCTATAACACGTATTTATCAATGATATCTTTAAACGATGAGCAGCGTTTATTATCTAGGGTTATGTTTGGGCGTCATGCAGCCGAATTACCCGCAAATTCTAAATATAAAACCACAAATCCTTATATCCAAATTCGTGCCTATTATCATCGTGATGATGATTTACCTACGATTTTTTTACAGCAATTACTCCGGCAATTTCAAATTGAACCAGAGCTGGAGAGCGTTAATGAGTACATGCCAGTAAGCTTATTAAAAAATACCCCTATCGAAGACATCATAAAGAATCATTTTCCCCTACTTAAAACACCTGTTGAATTAATTAAAAATGTAAACCATAGTATTGGCTTGTTAGTAATTCCACGCTGCAACTTTGGACAAATACTTAAAATAAAGGAGATTGTCCGCGCCTGTGGTGTTGTTGCATCGCCTTGGGAAATCGCCCAAAATATTAAAAAAGAACTTTATCCAGAGCCTATAGGCCCAGAAATTTCATGGCTTGATGATTTACCAGAAACCAGGGAAGAGTTGAAACAAAGCCGCGTATGGGAAAAAATATTAAAGATTGCTACAAGTAGCCGGCATCCTACGCGATTACTGGCTGCTAGTCTTGTTAAATTAGTTCAAGCATTACCCGAAATGCCTCCTGATGCAATCAGGCGCATTGGTTTGCTGCTAGAGTTAACCAATACTTTTTATGAATACCACTACCCACGTTATGCATTTTGTATTTACGTCATTATTCATGAGATTAGTTTGGCCTTATTAAAACAAACAGATGTATCGTTTCTGACAGATAGTTTTAGTGCATTTATTAGTGAGTCCAAAAAAACATTTCTTAGTTCGTTTGCTCTTAAAGAGGAACAGATTGCTAGTTCGCATTTTGTCGCCCTCCCTACACTGTCTGGCACTAATGCTTATGCCTTAGCCATGCAATTAGCCAGGCAGATGCAGACGCATACGGGTGCTGAACCCAAGGTTAAAGTATGCGCGCCCAGTTATTATGAGTTTGCGCATATTACCAAAAAAAATCTCACTGAATCAGATGCAGATATTTATATTCTTTCTGCGGGACCTATGGTTAATAAAGATGGGTTGACTCCCGGAGTAGATATTAATCACTTTGTGACCCGCAAAATGATTCAAAAAAAACGCAACAAACCCTTAACTATTATTGTTGATGCGACTACGGCGTTGTATTCTAATTTGCAATTAACTCCCGCAGTGCAGACCTTAATCGAAACGGGCGAGCTTTCAATTATTCTTCATGAAAGTCACCAAAAGTTTGGTTTGATTCATAGCGATCAAGCGCAATACGGACGTGTTTTAGGTCTTTGTGCTAAACGTAGTTATGCAGAAGAATTAATTCGGATGATGCAACAAAATGCGCAATATGATTTTAATCATCATGTAGATATGCGCATTGGCGCTTTTATTAGTAGTATTTGTGGTAGCTTGTTAGAGGAAATTAAACAGCAGCATTTTAGTAATGGCGCACTGTTAAGAAACCTATTAATAGAATCCTTATTAAGCAATAAGGATATAGTCACTCATAAAGACATGCTACCAAATTTAAATCAATTGTATTTTACTACGTCGCAACATGCTTCCTTCAATAATATTACGCGAAATATTATTGAACTACGCGATAGTTTTGGTCATTTTAGTTTTACTAAAATAGGGGTGGGGAAGTATCACCGAATTAGTGCAGATGCTTCCGATCATATTGATTGCCTTATTCTCGCCTCACAAATCTATATTGCCCAGCAATACAGTGCAGAGGAGTTAGTTTCAGTTTTATTAATGCATGCGCAAGCAAGCACTTCTTTAGGTTTGGAATATCAAATAATGGCCTTAGCGGTGCTTAATAAAATTAGTGCGGGGCTAGGTAGTTTGGATAACATCAACACGCTCGAATTGTTTGCTGCAATGCATTATGTTTTAGAGCAATGCGCATGCTTTTCTGGCCGTCAATATTATGCTCAGGTTATTAGTTATTTAGGAAGTCTCCGCGAAGAACTAATTAGGCAATATAAACCGGTAAACCCGATGCCTTTTTTGGGGGCGATAAATCTTCTATATCGAACAGGAATTAAAATTGCTCCATTGATTGAGTATTTACAGGCTCATGAGCAAATCAACTTACTTGCAAAAGTGAGCTCCGAAACCTGCTTAAATCGATTTATAAGACAAAATAATGCCTTAACGCAAAAACAATTAATGACCGTGTTTGCTCTTTTGGAAGCCCAATTAAACATTGCTGATTATTTGGAGCTTATTGGCAATGAGAAATTTTGTAATGGGGTATTAAAAATCCACGAGGCGAATCATCAGATTTTAAAAAACTTAAAAACTGCTTCAGAAAAACATCAAAAAGCCTGTAAATCATCTCCCCTGTATCTGGGGGAATGTTATCAAGCGTTAAGGAGTTATTATCAGCGAGCGCATCCTATAAAAGCAGAGGCTCAGGCCTTAATTGCCGCATTAGAGAAAGCCAAAGACCGTTATATACAGGGAGTACTTTGTCATGATCGCGACGCTCAGTCGCAAATGATGAGATTTATTTTAATGGTGGTTACTAATTTCTTTGCAGTTTTAACTTTGGGTGCTGCTCATGCTATTCATTATAAAGCTACAGGCCGTATTTTCTTTTTTGCCGGTACGAACTCAGAGAATGCCTTGTATGCAACGCATCAACATTTTAACGCCGAGTTGCAAATGCCCCCAGAGGTTAGGGCAGAAGCATAGCTTAGCTGTAGTGTAATGGCTTACAAGCTCTACACTTTTAATAGCTTCTTTGCAGGGCAAAATTCGCGAGCTTAGCTAAGGCGTCTTTATATTGTGATTCGGGTAAAATCACTAAATGAGATAGGGCGGTATCAATTTCCTGGGCGGCAACCTTTTTGGTATATTCAATTGCTTTCGTTTCTTCAAGCGCAACAAGAATTTCTGGTAAAAATTCCAGGCTTCCCTTTTTTAAACTGTCGGTAATTTGTTGTTTTTGTAACTCCGAGCCATGTTGCAAGGCATGAATTAAGGGTAAGGTGGCTTTACCATCTGCTAAGTCGTCGCCAATGTTTTTACCAATAGTTTTGGCATCCGAGCAATAATCCAAGGCATCATCAATAAGTTGGAAGGCATTCCCCAAATGTAACCCATAAGCATAAAGGCTATCCTGGACTTCTTGAGATGCGCCACTTAGCATCGGACCAATACAGGCGGACGCCGCAAATAACAAAGCAGTTTTTGCGCGAATAACATCAAAATATTCATCAAAGGTCAGAGTTGGATTATGACGATTTGTTAATTGTTTGACTTCACCACAACTGATTTCCAACGCCGTATTAGCAAAAAGTTTTAGAATAGCAGCATTGCCGGAATCCACCATTAACTGGATAGATTGAGTAAATAAATAATCACCAACTAAGATGCTGGCCTTGCTTCCCCAAATATTATTTGCGGTTTCACGGCCTCTTCTTAACGTGGATTCATCGACCACATCATCATGTAATAAGGTAGCAGTATGAAAGAATTCGACCATAGCCGCTAAAGCAACATGATTTTGACCTTGATAACCACAAGCATTACTGGCTAATAGCACCAATAGAGGACGCAAGCGTTTACCGCCGCTTTCAATGACATGGTGAGACATATCATCAATTAAACCTATTTGTGATTCAATTTTATTAACAATTAAAGCATTAACCGCGTTAAAATCATCAATTACTGTTTCGCGTATACTCTCAATCGTCATTGTTTTTCCTCAACCATTCAATCAGCAAATGCTAAAGTTGTACCGGGTAATTGTCAAGGCATCCATTCAGCTAATGGTGAAAACCTCAGGTAAATTGTAGAGATATAAGACAAAAAGTAGTATCTGCCTTGAAATGAAATTCACGGCAGATGCTCCATTTACCAATGTGTGTAGGTGCTACACATTAAACCGGAAATGCATTACATCGCCATCGCAAACAATATACTCTTTGCCTTCAAGACGCAGTTTTCCTGCTTCTTTGGCACCTTGTTCACCGCGATAACTGATAAAATCATTATAAGCGATTACTTCAGCTCGGATAAATCCTTTCTCAAAATCGGTATGAATTACCCCTGCTGCTTGCGGGGCGGTGGCGCCTTTATGAATAGTCCAGGCTCGTACCTCTTTAACACCGGCAGTAAAATAAGTCTGTAATCCTAGAAGGTCATATCCTGCACGAATTACTTTATGCAGACCCGGTTCGCTTAACCCAAGGCCTTCCATAAACTCTTTACGATCCTCATCATCAAGCTCAACCAGTTCAGCTTCCGTAGCCGCGCATAAAGCAACAATACTGGCCTTTTCACGCATCGCTAGCTCGCGAACCTTATCCAATAACGGATTATTTTCATAACCATCATCATTAACATTGGCAATATAAAGAACGGGTTTTGCTGTCAGTAAGAATAAACGACGTGCAATTAGCTCTTCATCAGTGGTTAATTCTAAAGTACGTACTGGATGACCTTCGTCTAAATGAGCTTTAATTTTTTCCAAAGCTTTCATTTCTGCAAGGGCTTCTTTATTACCGCTGCGGCTGTTTTTGCCTGCTTTTAGCATGGCCTTTTCAACTGCTTCCATATCGGCTAAAGCCAATTCAGTGTTAATCACTTCAATATCGCTTAAAGGATCAACGCGGCCTTCCACGTGAATGACATCGGTATTTTCAAAGCAACGCACCACATGAGCAATGGCATCGGTTTCACGAATATTAGCTAAAAACTGGTTACCTAGACCTTCGCCTTTGGAGGCGCCTTTTACAATACCGGCGATGTCAACGAATTGCATGGTTGTAGGAAGTATTTGCTGTGGTTTAACAATCTCACTTAAGGCATCAAGGCGTGGATCGGGAACGGTTACAATACCCACATTCGGTTCAATGGTACAAAAAGGGTAATTTGCTGCTTCAATGCCTGCCTTAGTTAGGGCATTAAAAAGAGTTGATTTACCCACGTTGGGTAAGCCTACGATTCCACATTTAAATCCCATGAATAATACCTCTGTTAAGCGTTTAATTGATTCATTGCCCTGGAAATATCACCAGATAAAAGTAAGGGCATTGCTGCGATGCCTCTATCGATTGCATCAAAAATATGTTGCCTGTCCTGGGTAGACGGTTTATTAAGCACATATTGATGCACTAAGTCTTTATGTCCAGGGTGGCCTATACCAATGCGTAAACGATGGAAATTGGGGCTGCCTATTTGGGCAATAATGTCTCTTAGACCATTGTGTCCGCCATGTCCACCACCGGTTTTTAATTTAATTCGTCCTGCAGGTAAGTCCAATTCGTCATGAACCACTAAGATTTCTTCCGGTTGAATACGGTAAAATTGACTGATTAATCGAGTGGGTTGTCCACTATGATTCATAAATGTTAGTGGTAAAACCAGTTTGCTTGAATGATTATTCAATTCAAGCTCAGCCAGCTCAGCCTGCATTTTTTTCTCTAATTTGAATGTAGCGCTATGTCGTTGCGCCAAAGCTGTTGTAAGCCATCCACCGGCATTATGACGCGTATGCTCATAAGCTGTACCTGGATTACGTAAACCAATGATAAGTTTTATCGCCATGATGAGTAGGTAGGATTAGAATTCTTGGGGTTTAGGGAATCAGAGCCAGGCATGCCTGGCTCTAATCGCAGAGAAAAATTACTCTTCACCTTTCTCTTCTGAATCAACGGTAGGTACAGCAGATGCTGGAACTTCTGTTCCTTCTTCAACTGCGCCTGCACGTGACATATGAATGCTCACAACTGGAGCGTCATGGCTACCATCAGTGACATCAACAGTTAAGTTTACGCCTTTTGGTAATTTCAGATCTGATAAATGAACAACCTCATCAAGCGCTACTTTAGACATATCAACTTCAATGAACTCTGGAAGATCTTTAGCTTGGCAACGAACTTCAACTTGAGTCATTGTGTGGTTAATCATACCACCAGCCTTGATACCAGGAGCTTTTTGCTCGTTGATAAAATGGAGAGGTACTAACTTAACTAGAACATCTTTCTTAGAAACACGTTGTAAGTCCATATGCATGATTAAAGGCTTGTATGGATGGCGTTGCAATGCTTTTAAAATCACGTGTTCTACTTTTCCATCAATAGTGATATCAAAAACACTAGAATAAGTACTTTCAGATTCTAATACTTTGATTACTTTGTTGTGTGGGAAAAGAATAGACATTGGTTTTTTGTCTCCGCCATAAATAACAGCGGGTACTTTATTTTCAAGACGACGTAGGCGGCGGCTCGCACCTTTCCCCATAACCGTTCTTGTTTCTGCTTCTAATAGAATATTTGACATTATTTATATGCTCCAAAAATTAAATGGCCCTTACTTAATCCGCGACCAGATTAAATACCAGATCCAAGAATATGTTGACATTTCTTCACTCTTGGCCAAAATATTCAAGGTTGCAAAATAATTGCGTACCTTAAAGACTTTGCTAAAAAATCTGGAAAGGGTGGCGAAGTATACAATATTTTAAAATGAACATAAATAGAAATTGCACTTGAAGTCGTTGGCATAATTTCATAGAATATGCGACTTTATTGAATTTGTGATAGCCAATCAGGCGAATTGGAGAAAAATTATGTATGCGGTAATCAAAACTGGCGGTAAGCAATACACCGTAAAGGAAGGCGATGTACTTAAAATCGAATTGCTGCCTGAAGATGTTGGCAACGAAATTAAATTTGAAGAAGTTTTAATGTTAGCTGATGGTGACAAAATTGTTTGCGGTACGCCATTTGTTGCTAAAGCAATTGTAAAAGCAGAAGTACTTGATCATGGCCGTCACAAGAAAGTCAAAATCATCAAGTTCCGTCGTCGTAAGCACCATATGAAACAAATGGGGCACAGACAATATTATTCGCAAGTTAAAATTACTGCGATAAGCAAGTAAGAGGGGATAGCAATGGCTCATAAAAAAGCAGGTGGTAGTACTCGTAACGGCCGCGACTCGAATCCTAAGTACCTTGGTGTGAAGCGCTATGGTGGCCAGTTTGTTAATGCAGGTGAAATCCTTGTAAGACAACGTGGTACTCGTTTCCACGCAGGACCAGGTGTTGGCGTTGGTCGCGATCATACTTTATATGCCTTAGTTGAAGGTTTAGTTAAATTCGTAATTAAAGGCGAAAAAAATCGTAAGTATGTAACTATTGTTGCTGAACAAGAAGCTGCAAGCTAGGAACATATAAGTTCTAGAGATTTGTCTTTACAGGTAGCCTGGTTGCTTGCAACCAGGCTACCTGCGCATTAAGCTTCAGAAAACTACGAATGAAAGAATGAGGTTTTATATCTTCATTTCTTTGCTCGCTCACAGTCCAACACAGAGTTTTCTTTTATTTTTGAGGTTAGTCATGAAATTCGTTGATGAAGCACTTATTAGGGTTGATGCCGGTAATGGTGGAAATGGTTGCTTAAGCTTCAGACGCGAAAAATTCATTCCTCGTGGTGGACCTGATGGTGGCGATGGTGGTGATGGTGGCAGCGTTTATTTCGAAGCCAGCAGTGATCTAAATACGCTCATTGATTTTCGCTACATGCGTCATTATAAAGCGGGAAACGGTCAACCTGGTATGGGCGGAAACTGCTCGGGAAAAAAGGGTGATGATTTAATCATTAAAGTTCCTGTTGGCACGCTAATTTATGATGTTGATAGCGGTGAGCTACTTGGTGACATTAACAAAGTAGGGGTGCCTGTACTTATTGCTCAAGGGGGATTCCATGGTTTGGGAAATACCCGTTATAAAAGCAGCGTAAATCGCTCCCCACGACAAACAAGCCCTGGAAGCCCTGGCGAGTCAAGACACTTACGTCTTGAATTACGCGTTTTAGCGGATGTTGGTTTGCTTGGCTTACCTAATGCTGGAAAATCCACATTGATTCGTGCTGTTTCCAGTTCTAAGGCAAAAGTGGCGGATTATCCTTTTACCACCTTACATCCCGGTTTAGGTGTGGTTAGCGTCTCTTCGCATAAAAGCTTTGTTATGGCTGATATCCCAGGGCTTATTGAAGGTGCTTCAACAGGTGCCGGTTTAGGCCACCGTTTCTTAAAACATTTGTCTCGTACCTGTGTGCTTTTGCATGTAATTGATGTTGCTCCTTTAGATGAGAGTGATCCGGTTGCTTCTGCCAAGGCAATTATTAATGAGTTGGCGGAATACAATCCTGAATTAGTGCAAAAACCTCGTTGGCTCGTCCTTAATAAAATTGACATGCTGCCTGATGAAGCTACTCGCAATGAGCGCATCCAGGCCATAGTTGATGGCCTGAATTGGAAGGATAAAGTATTCACTATTTCTGCAATTAGCGGTCAAGGAACTCAGCAATTATGCTACTCCTTGATGCAATTGATTGATGAGCTGAACAATCCTGAAGCTTGACCACTCGGCCGCATGCTCACGTACTGAGGGCGTGCGGTAGGGAATCGTATATGTTTCTGTACCTTCCTTTTGTCCATCATGATAATGAATTGTTAATTGGGTCGTACCCGTTATCGGTTTTTTTTGCCAATAATCTTCTAAGCCGGTGATATGGAAATAAGGCTTGGTTTTTTCCAACCCACTAAAATTGACTAAATGATGTAATCCAGGTCTGCTAAGAATATTTTGCAATAAACCACCCGTTGCTTCATCAATAATCGTAATGGGTTCATTACGTATATTAATCAACTCCCGTAGCGCATCAGATGCTTTTTTATCGACGGCGCTGATGACATGGGGGGCAACGATGGGGTCGACAATCGCCTTAATGTGTTCTACAACCTCTTGGCGGCAACGCACTTTGAATTCAATATAAGGTGACTCCCAACGATAGCCGGTTTGGCATTCAACCGCGGCTAATGCTTCTTCTAAGGTTTGGGCTATTTCGCTTTCAGCTAAGCCAAAAACTTTCCACTTTAGGATTTGCTTTTGACTGTGAGATGTTTCTTGCAGCATAGGAAAGGCATAGTCGTTAAACATAGGTAAGCATTCCCTAGGTGGGCCAGGAAGCAAAATAAATGTCTTATCGTTCCAACGATAATAACACCCCATGGCACTACCATTAGGATTGGGAAGCAATTTGGCATCGGCAGGAAAGAGGCACTGTTGGCGATTTCCTTGATTTAACGGGATCTTAATATGTTTCAGGCGCTCTTTGATATGTTCGAGGGCTTGCGCATGTTCTACCAGCTCAATTCCGGTAAACTTTGCTAAAGCAAAGCGTGTAAGATCATCAGTAGTTGGTCCAAGCCCACCAATAATGATGATAATGTCATGATTTGCTGCCAAAAATTGTAAACAGTTAATAATATCTACTTCTTTATCGCTGCAAGAGAGTTGGAAACCTAAAGATAAACCCTCAGTACTTAAGGCATGGGCTAGCTCATGGCCATTCGTATTTAAGGTATCTCCATGAACGATTTCATCGCCTGTTGCCAAAATGGCTATGGTCATGTGAGTGCTCCTTGAATGCTAATTCACCTTGGGAGTGTATCGTATAATTTGAAAAATCTGTAATAGTTGTTGACTTTTGTGTGCAGATTGCCTAATAACTGAAATTAGTTGATCTGCTAAGCTTAAGTTAAAACTAGCTTAAGCGCAGCATAAATCAGTTTCGTAGTACATAATTATAGTTAATGAATTGGGTTATCGTGAGATGATCCCTTCCTATATTTAGTAAGGAGAAAGTATGGAGTTTTCAAGCCGTTATGTTGCACATGTTCCTGATGCGCAGGGATATGTTAATTATTCGGCTGAGGAAAATAAAGTTTGGAGCATTTTGTTTGAACGCCAAATAAAATTAATTCCAAATAGGGCGTGTGAATCATTTATTACTGGATTAGAAACTTTAGGTATTACTTCACAAAGCATCCCTCAATTGCCCGATTTAAGCCAGAAACTTAAAACAAAAACCGGATGGCAAGTCGCACCTGTTGCTGCATTGATTTCGGCACGCGAGTTTTTTGAGCTTTTGGCAAATAAACATTTTCCTGTGGCAACATTTATTCGTACCGAAGAAGAATTAAACTATGTAAAAGAACCAGATATTTTTCATGAGATTTTTGGCCACTGCCCGATGTTAACGGACAGCGTCTATGCTGATTTTGTACATGACTATGCCTGTAAGGTATTAAGCTTTCCCGAAGCAGACTGGCCTTTATTACAACGTATGTTTTGGTATACCGTAGAGTTTGGCTTAATTAGAAGCCCTGAGGGTTTAAGGGCATATGGTGGAGGCATTCTTTCATCCATAAGTGAAACGGTCTATAGTGTGGAAAGTGATGTTCCATTACGGGTTTATTTTGATCCTATCGTTGCGTTTCGTACGCCTTATCGAATTGACAGGTTGCAGCCTATCTATTTTGTGATTGATGACTATCAGGTTCTGTATGATTTTGTTTTATCTGATATTGGCAAGTTGTTAGCGCGTACACGAGAGTTAGGGGAGTTTCCACCCTTATTTGAGGTGGATCCGGGGAATCCTAACATTCATATTAGGGCTTGTTAGATTGAACGATTCCTAAGTGTAAGTGTTTTTTATCTTTTTTACCGCAAAAAATGATTTTACAGTTCTAGGGATAAAGCGTATTGTAATGCCGAGATAGTCTTGATAACATCGGCAGACATGCGTTGTCCATTGGCTGTAGGTCAAGGAGCATTATTTGATTAAAGTACTAATTGTTGATGACCATGCACTGGTTAGAATGGGAATTCGACGATTACTTGAAGATTTGTCGGATGTAAATGTAGTTGCTGATGCCGAAAGCGGAGAGCAGGCTTTAGCATTGGTTAAACTGCATGGCCCTGATGTTGTGCTTCTCGATATGAAAATGCCTGGCATTGATGGCTGGGAAGTAACTCGCCGATTAAAAAAATCTAATCCTCATGTGAAAGTAATTGCCGTTACTGCAATGTGTTCTGATGTGTTGCCTACTCGGGTTTTGCAATTAGGGGCCATGGGTTACCTAACTAAAGAGTCTGGTGCCGAAGAAATGGCTGCAGCCATACGTAAAGTAGCGAAGGGCGAAAAATATTTGAGTGCTGAGATTGCCCAGAAAGTGGCAATTAACAGTTTAGAAGAGGTACAAGGTTCGCCTTTTAATATGTTATCAGAACGTGAGATGCAGGTGATGTTGATGATCACCAGCGGGATGACTGTGCAGGAAATTAGTGACCGTCTATTCCTGAGCACCAAAACAATTAATGGATACCGTTATCGTACTTTTGAAAAGCTAGGCATTAAAAATGATGTGGAGCTGACTTACCTAGCGTTAAAACATGGAATTATCGAAAATCCAACCGATATAGCATCAGAAGACTAATATGCAAAATCGCGCTCAAGAGCTGGCGCAATTTCTTACGAAATTGCCCAGCGATCCAGGTATTTATCGAATGCTGGATGAGGCAGGTACGGTATTGTATGTTGGAAAGGCATCAAATCTTAAAAAAAGAGTTAGCAGTTATTTTAATAAGCAAAATACTGGGGTTAAAACCCGCTCTTTAGTGAACCAAATCGCCTCCATTGAGATCTCAGTTACACGTAGTGAAACCGAAGCCTTATTATTAGAAAGCAATCTGATTAAAGCGCTGCGACCCAAATACAATGTGCTGTTGCGGGATGATAAAACCTATCCTTACATCCACATTTCTGATAATCCTGATTTTCCGCGCATCGAAATTTATCGCTCGAAGAAAAAACCATTAACGGGCAATTTTTTCGGGCCTTATCCAAGCGTTACTGCAGTTAAAGAAACAATAGTAATTATTCAAAAAGTATTTAAAATTCGCAATTGCCGGGACAGTTATTTTAACGCACGATCCCGACCTTGTTTACAATATCAAATCAAACGCTGCACAGCCCCTTGTGTCACCTATATTAGCCCAGAGGATTATCAGCGTTCAATTCAGGATGCGATACGCTTTTTACAAGGAAAAAGCCAATTAATTCTGGATGAAATGGCCACGCGTATGGAAAAGGCAGTAGAGGAGTTACGCTTTGAGGAGGCCGCGGTACTTCGCGATCAAATTAAAAATTTACGCTTGGTACAAGAGCAACAGGGTATAATGCAGCTTAGTGGTGATGCTGATGCTATTGCTATTGAGGTAAACCCAGGCTTTTCTTGCATTCAATGCGTTACTATTCGTGAAGGACAGGTATTGGCCAGCCAAAGCTTCTTTCCTTCCATGCCGACAAAGGGTTTGGATGAAGAGCTGAATATAGATGAATTATGGCAGCAGACTTTTGATGCCTTTATTGGTTTTTATTACCTGGATACGCCAGAGCGTATCCCGCCTTTGATTATTACCAATCATGCCCTATCTGATCATCAACCCCTACAAGAAGCATTAACGCAAAAGCGGGGCAAGGCCTGTAAAATACAACTTAATCCCCGCGGGGCTAAATCGCGTTGGATGGATTTTGCCATAAATAATTTGCGTGTTTCTATTGCTGAATATGTGAGTAAGCATTCAACGATGAGGTCGCGTTTTAATGAGCTAGAAGAATTTCTACAACTTAAAAAACCAATTGAGCGGATGGAATGTTTTGATATTAGTCATACTCAGGGGACGTCAACAGTTGCCTCCTGCGTTGTATTTGATCACGAAGGTCCTAACTCCCGTGAATATCGGCGTTTTAACATAGAGGGGATTACGCCTGGTGATGATTATGCCGCTATGGAGCAAGCAATTACGCGGCGTTTTAAACGGTTGCTTGAGGCTCAATCATTGCCTGATGTATTGATTATTGATGGGGGTAAAGGGCAAGTTGGTGTCGCCCGGCGGGTGCTCGAATCATTAAATATTTCTGAGGTGTTATTATTAGGCGTAGCTAAAGGTCCATCACGCAAGGCAGGATGGGAAAAACTAATTTTAGTTCATGAAGAACGAGAATTTATTTTACCGGACGAGTCGAAGGCCTTGCATTTATTGCAACATATTCGTGATGAGGCGCATCGTTTTGCTATTACCGCGCATCGCAAGAAAAGACATAAACGAGGCTTAGAGTCTTCTCTGGAGGCGATTGAAGGAGTAGGAGCTAAACGTCGGCAAGCCTTATTACATCGCTTTGGCGGCATACGTGAATTGGCTAAAGCACCTTTAGAAGAAATTGCCAAAGTTCCTGGAATAAATGCACACTTGGCCCAGCGTATTTTTCAACATTTTCATCCTGAATGAGTGTGAGTCCTGTCATTTAATCTTCACTTAATTATTCTTTGTTATGATTAATACATGGAAGTTTACTTAGTGATGTGCTCATATGGTCAGTAAAAAGAAACCACCTGTTGTTCTGCCAATAAAGTCCTCTACATTAGGAAGAAGGATGGAAGTTGACCTTGAGCCCTTACATGGTTTTAAGCACTTCTGGCAAGGCGGGCAAGGCGATAAAAGCAGAATTTGGCAAGTTTTAGCCGATAATTACATCAATAAACCCTATCTTGATGTACCCGTGCTATTTCGCGGTTATTTTGATATCACACATGACAATTTCACGGTACATCATCGTAACCACGATACCACTCACGCCGTAAGACAACGCCTTTATGCTCAAAACTATCTAGAATTAATTCAAAATTATGGCAATGAAGAATATGCACCCATTGCGGCAGAAATTAATAACAATGATGAGCTAAAAGCTTGCCTGGAACTTGCCATTTATTTATGTCGTAGTGGTAGAACCAATGAGAAATCTGGCAAAGATGATCCATCCAATGCCAAACGCTCAGCCGAATTATTTGCGGTGGTGGCTACGGAAATGGGTTTTGACCCAGCCTTAATTGATTTTTTAAAGTTTGCTGTAGGAACTCATGCGCCTAAATTAGAAAATCACCAGGATTTAGTGAATAAATTACCCGGCGAACATAAGTTAGCCTTAGCGCACTTATTAAAAGGAATAATTGATTTAAGTCATCATACTGATTTGGTGCGGTGTAAAGTAGGTCCTCCTAAAGAGCCCGTTCGTGAACAAATCGATGAAGAGTTAGGCGAATTTTTAGACCCTACCAAAATTAATGTGAAACGTGCGACCACTAACTTTTTGGTTCATGCTACACAGTTATGCAAAATGACAGGTACGCGCGTTAAATTCGAAACATTTTCACAGCAGGATAAAGAGAATAATCCTAAATTAAAAGTACAGCATGCACGCGATGTTGCTAGCTCCATGGAGCAATTGCGTGAAGTAAAACTCGATCCACACCGAATTATTCATGAGGGCCCAAAGGGCGATTTTGCGGAATTGTTAAGACAGGTTTCTTTAACAGGAGTTTTGGATTTAACCAATAAGCAAATTAACTCCGTGCAATTGGAACAAATAAAAAAATGCATTGAAGAAAACCCGATTAAAAAGGCATGCGTACTGGGCGTAAAACCTACCGATGCTCAAAAAGACTTGGTTGCACTTTTAAAAGAAAAAAGCGCCAAACAAGGCCTTCCGATTGAAATGAACCATACGGAATTTCTTGAGCAAGAGCTTGTAGGGGATTTTAATAGCCAATTTCGTCAGCAAGCAATCGACAGACAAAAAGTATCCATGCGTTTTGAGCCATCCCGACTTGGAGCGGCTTATGCCAAAGGATGGGGGGCTTTCTTTTCCCAATTATGGAAAGAAATTACAGGCGATGTCCCTAAATTTGGCGGTGATACGCACTATACTCAAATCACTGAGGTTAGGAAGTTATCTAATCCAGCACTAGAAGAGCATTATAATCAGTTGAAAAAACCGGTTGACCCGATTTCAGGAGTTCTTTCCAAAGAATTGCAAACCATACAGACTGATGATATTCAATTAGAGCCAGGAGAAATGCTACTTTATCATGGTACTAATGCCGATGTCGCCCCACTAATTATGCAAAATGGCTTTGATGAAGGACGCTGCAAATACGTTCAGGGTAATGGTTATGGGCCACTAGGTAGAGGTGTTTATTTCACTTCGGAATTATCTAAAGCCGCGACCTTTTCTACGTGTGCTGAATGTAAGCAAAGTGGTATGTGTAGTTGTGTGAAAAAAGGGACAGACCAGCCTGCCGACCGCGTTGTTTTAGTATGTAAAGTTTTTGTCGGTAATCCAGAAATTGTCCTAAAAAAAGGTGGGCTACAAGCTCGCACACGACCACAAGAACCTTTTGACTCCTATATGGCTTTATCTAAAGACATTGATCCTATATCCCAGTTTCGCTCAACTGAGATTTGCGTGCCTTCAGGAAAACAAATTATTCCACTTTATGAAATACGTTTTAGTTCTCAACCTAATCTAATTAAAGCATCTACCTGGGAAAAAACCATTGAAGAAAATGGCTCAAAAGGCATACCGGAGGTTAGAGCCTCGGTTAAATTATTAGAGAAGCTGCAAGCATTAAGAGATATTCCTGCTCCTTTTGAGGTGGTAAAAAACCAGGCGAGTAAGGTTGAGGCTGCTATTGATAGAGCTATAGCCAAATTAAAGTTAAAAGAACAAGCCTTGGAAGTAGACGTATCTAAAAATCAAGGTAGTTTAGACAAAATTGCCGTGCAATTACGTGACCTAAATAACTTAAAAGGCCAATTAAACACCCTGCAAAAACAAGAGGTAGATTTAAAACCTACGGTAGAACACGAAGCAGCGCCCATTAATAAAGGACCTAGCTTCTTACAACGAGTGCTTCGTTTTATTTTGCCTAAGAATTATGCCCTTAAAAGAGAAGGCGCAGAATTGGCAACTGAGATTAATAGTGCTGGGAGTCTTAAGGATTTTCGTGCCAACATGATTCAGTGGCTTAACTTAGCAATTGAACGTAATCAGCATAAATCCAGTAATGGAAATGTGTCTCATCGTGCGGTTATAACGCAAAAGTTAATCCATTTAAGGGATGCATTGCGTGATTTAGAAGGAAAAAACTTGAATGATGAGGATTTAAGTAAAGAAATTCATCGATTAGTTACCCATACATTAGATGGTTTTAAATCCTATGGTGAACTGGCACCTAGGGTTCTGGATTCAACTGCATATAAGAGTTTAAGTACGTTTCAAGATACTGCGGCCACTTTTGTAGGCAAGACTTTCTCTACCGTACATAGTGCATTACGGGGCTTGACTGTTTCTAGAACTAATGAATCTGCATCAGAACTTCAGCTGGATACCAAGAGCACTAAAGCGCCTATTTCCCAAGACCCACAGCAGGCTCTTGATTTATCAAACTTATTTGAAGTAGAAAAGCCTGTAAGTGAAAGCACTGCCGGGGCTATGTTAGATACTACTAAGGATGATGATTTTGTTTTAATCGAAGGTGAAGAGCCAGAGGCTTTGCGCAGTAATTCTCTGTAACATTGTAAGTAAATTTACTAAAAAGATTCGAATTATTAGTGGTTTACGGTATAGTAGCTATAGTTTTTATTGGATTGGAATAACGGAGTGATATGGGATCCTGAGCAATACGTCCTCGGAAATTATTTTCAGACGCAAATTAATGAAAAATTTCGTAGTACCTTTAGCGTGCGCCCTTTTGGAGATATTTTAGATGTTGGCTGCGGAGATGGCCAATATACTAGTTTTTTAGCTAAGACTTATAAAAATAGTCAAATTTTGGCTATTGATAGTTCCCCAGAAATGATTGCTCATGCAAGAGATTATTGGACGAGCAAAAATCTTTCCTTTGAAGTTCAGCGTATTGAGAAATACCAACAGTCGTTTATGTTTGATTTTGTGTTATCTTTTTGGTGTTTGCAATGGACTAAAATCGAAGTTGCGCTGGCTAATATTTATGAAGCCTTAAAAATAGAAGGGCGATTTTATGCGACTTTTTCGTCATTTTCTGAGAGTAGTGTCTTACAAATTTGGCATGAGCTGGCTAAAAGGGGCCAACATAGGGAAATAGCAAATGATAATATTCAAAGATTGCTACCGTATACTAATTATTTCTATCGTGTATTGAGCGCATTGAATCGTATCCCTTTTCGACAGGTTAAAATGGACTTACAAACTTATCGCATAGCTCTTCCTAATATTAATTATATGAAGAATTTAATATTGATTTTACCGGCCATAAAAAGAGTACCTGAATCCCTGCATGAAGAGCTGGTCGCGGATATGCTGGATGCATATGCACATATTTGCCAGCATAAATATGGAGGCAAGCTTTATTACGAAACCCGACCTATTTTTATTGAGGCTGTTAAGTAGCACCAGGTTAAGCCACATACCCATCCTTCACTAAACTCCCAAACATCAATTTGGCTAAGGTAAGCCACATGGCAAGGAATTTAGTAAATAGCTATTGACACAATAATAGCCAAAATTCATAATTTATTTTCATCATGTTGATGGGGCACTCGGATTGTCGAAGGTGTTGGAGTAATAGCTTACGTGAGGGCGTCATCCTGAACGAAGTGAAGGAGCTTCTGAAGGAGGTATAAACTTTTGGACTAGGCTGTCCAATTCATGGAGCCCTTCATCGTAAATGCCTCAGGATGACGTGTTTTTGAGAACTATTACGTTATAGAAACTGCATAAATGGATGTATAAAATGTTCGAAAAACACAATGAGAAACAACGCAAGCAAAAACAGGTAAAGCAACCCAGTAGAGCATTATCGGTGGGGCTTATACAAAATGAAGAGCCTGACCGCACCTATTATATTACCAGCACCATTGAAAATATTGGCCATTTTCTTTTTTCTCAAACTCAGGAGCTTTATAAAGCAATTAGCCTTGTGTTTTCGGCAGATTCTTTAGATTGGCATAACTTCAAACGTTATGTGTGGCCAGTTGTCAGTTCTGGGCTGGCTCTAGTTTTTGGTGAATTGCTAACTCGAGGGATGAGTCAATATCAAACAGAGAGCGAAGACTATGACTTTGTTTATAAATTTCTTCTTGGCGCGGCTATTTTAAGTTATAGCGCTTTACACCGCATTACGGATAAACACTTTAAATCAACAGCGGCATTTTCTACTGCGGTTGCTAGTGAAGCTGTCGCAATTACCTATATGTATTATTCAGTTTTTGCTGGAACGCAACGATTGACTAATGAGCACTTTTCCGAAGATTACTCCTTAATAGCCAGTATTGGCGCGAGTGCTTTATTTGTGCCCTCTGGTATTTCATTTTTTACACGAAAGATGCAGAAACAATTACTAAAATGGCAACATAATCGCGGAGCGCAGCGTTCTGATACGGCTACTATTCCCAGTGGTTTAACTCCCCTAGGTAATTTCTATTTTCAACTGGGCCATATTATGGCTAGGGAATTGATGCCGATACCACGTTTATTTCAACTCGGACTTATTGCGGAAAACATTCGTCAAGGCGAAGGGGCTTTGCGCCAATTTCGTAATGCTCCTGCCTTAATCGCTGATCTAACGCCAGCAGCAATTAGAGAGTCCTTAGCCCAACAAGCAATGATTCAAGAGGACTATGAATACAATCACAAGGAATATCAGGTTTTAAAATTTACTCCCCAAGGGGCTTATTTGGTTACGGTGCCAGGATACCAATTACGCACCGGAGAGTTAGTTTTTTGTAATGAAGCGGTGGATTTGGGCTCCATAAAAATTTCAGGGGAGCTGGTTGCCTTAAAGCAAGCCGAGCAGGGGCAATTCATTGAGGAGCTTGAGCAACAGAAGTTTAGTGTGAATCTGAAAGCACAAAATGGTGAGGATGTTTGGATCGAGCATCACTCGAAAATGACATGGGATAGTCCCCATAAAACCGTAAGTTTGCGTTTGGTGCGTGATGGCAAACAACCTGGGGTTATGGTGGGGGATAAATTAAACTTATTTGGAGCAAAGAATTTTTTTATTCAAATTAAGCCTGCTGAGGAATTTTTGTCAAATAATGACATTCGTAAAGTAGCGATAATCAATCAGATTATCAGTGATCGTAAACGTAAAAGTGTATTTCATTCACTTATCGCATCAGCGGCCCTAGCAGTTTGTACGCAACGCGACCCACGCTTACTGCCTGCAGAAATGTCAAAATACACGTTTAATGTTTCTCAGGCCATGATTCCATTTTCAGAACAATTTTTGCGAGAAATGGTTAATGCGCAATTGTTAAAACAATTAAATAAAAAGCTAGGAGATAGACCATTAGAAACCATTGATGCTCTGCGTATCGCTGACTTATGCCATGCGCTTAGTGATTATTATCGCGACCGTTTTACCCAAGGAGTAGCGATTATCTCAGATAAAACAGGAACTCTAACTACCAATGGTATGAACGTGTTGGGGCTGTGGACTACTTCCATGTCGGCCCAAATACAGCACTTAGTAAAAGAGAAAGACCCTAGTCTTTTACCTTTTGGTGAACAATTATATGAGATTTTTGAGCTTTTTTGTCAGGCGTATACCAATAATCCGAAAGAGATGGAGCCGGAAGAAGATGCTATATTGCAATTACTTAGTTCATTGATTAACCAAAAAGCAGATTTACAAGTTGACGTGCTTGGAAATAATCATTTTAGAAAAAAAGTTTTTTTAAATGAGAGTGAAAAAGAGTTAGAAACCTTTCATTTGGGTTTATATCGAAATCTTGGGGGGCGTTTAACTTTGGTGCGTGAGGGTTCAAGCTATTACCTGGTTTTTTGCGGCATCCCCAAGGCTACGGCTTTTAATAATACCCCATTGCTTCGTGATTATTACAGTATGAATACGCGTACCGGTGTTTTATCACGTGACTGGTGCCTTGCACGAACGGAGCTAAATGAAAAGCAGTTTAAGCAGCTCCAGCAATCTTTTGATGAAGATAATAAAAAAGAAATTGAATCCTTCATTATGAAGGAAAATTCACAGTTGTTGGAACGCTTGCAACATTATGGAACATTTATTATCGACAATCCTATTAAAAAAGGCGCAGAACAATTCATTAGCTCCTGCCGCAACATCCAGGTACCAGTATTTGTTGCCACAGGAGATACAACCAAAGCGGCTGAAAATATTGCTAATGTCTTATGCGCTGAGTATGCAAAAAAAATTTGTATTTTACGTGCGGAACATCTGGATAGTGAGCATGTTCCTCTGGATGAAGAATATATTCCTGCTGCGAGTACGGTCATTTTTTCTGGTATTAATTCTGCAGTACTGGCGGCATTTCAGAAATTATTAGCTCGCGAAAAATCCGCACGTCCAGTAATTATTTTTGCGGAAATGAGTACGGAAGGAAAAGGCATTTTGGCCCGATTTTTAAAAGATAATCAATTTTTTATTGTGGCCAATGGTGATGGCAGTAATGATGTGTTAATGATGAAAGAGGCGCATACGGTGATTGCTCATTGTGCTGAAGATAACTCATTGGCTCCAGGGGTGGGTGCCTTGGTTGATCTTACTGATGTACAATTACGTAGGCTGTTAAACTCAGATAATTCTTTTTATGAATTATTTGATATTGCTGAACCGCGCAGTACATTTATCCAACTTTTTGCCGGAGTGGCTAATTCCCAAGAAAAGGGAATGCTGGCATTAACACTCAAAAGCAGCAAGATGAGTTTTGAATTAGCCCGTAATGTTTTGGGGCCTGAGGCAGTTAAAGAAATGTATCAGCAACATTGGTTTAGTGTAGGCTTTGATTTAACCTGGCTATGGGTTGCTTACTATGAAATCATGCAAAGTGTGGGGCTGCCTATGGATAATCAAAATATTAGTGCTTCTGGACTGATTAGTAATTGTATGGGATTGGCAATGATGGTTGCTTTAATTGAGGCCTGCACCAATTATTTGGCCTTTGGCGAGTCAACCAATCTAAGCACGATGCTTATTATGTTAATGTTATTGCCAATTGTCTTAAAAAGTGTATTTTCAAGTTTCAAAGCAGTCCAAGACAGAATTTATCCTGAATCTCCCAATATTATTGAGCTTGATGAGGATGAGCCCACAGTGGAGCCACAAAAGCAGCCTCAATCATGGTGGGGGTCCGTACGCTCATTTTTTCATAATCCGAAAAAATCAGGTGTAGTAACTCAGGGTGCCGAGTCAAGTCTTACTCAAGGGCTTAGCTAATAATAAACTGTAGTATTAAGGGCGTAACCGAGTTACAGATAGACATTTTAAATTTAGAGGAAAAGTTAGTACCCCTCGATTAGAATATAATTATGGTAGCAGAGGGTATCTTCCATCCAAATTTGTCAAAAATTATATTACATAGAGTAGGTAAGATGAGCCATAAAATACTAAGTGAAATAGAAAAAAGTTTTGCTTTTGAAGCATTAAACTCTGCTAATGATGGAATAACGATTGTGGATATGAGCAAAAAGGAACAACCTTTAGTGTTCATTAATCCATCTTTTGAAAAATTAACTGGGTATAGGTCAGAAGAAATAATAGGAAAAAACTGTAGATTTCTTCAAGGTAACTTACCTCCACAGCCAGAAGCAAAATTAATTCGAGAAGCTCTTCAAGAAGGGAGAAATTGCAGGTTTATTTTAAAAAATATGAAAAAAAATGGCACCATATTTTGGAATGAACTTAGCTTAGCACCAATCAGGGGTACTAATGAAAATATTTCCTTTTATATTGGGATACAAAAAGATGTTACCCATGAATTAATGAATCATAAAATCCTTCTAAATGTGCTAGAAAAAAATAAACAGGATGCAATGCAAGAAGTTCTTTATGATTTTTCGGATAAAATAAGCCAGCCTCTAACTACTATTTCTATATACAGTAAAGCATGCTCTCTTGTTATGGAAGAGGAAAAAAATTATGAAGTTACTCACAAGATAGCAGGTTGCCTTGAAAAAATTGAGGCGCAAACGCTAGTAGCAAAAGAAATGATCCATACGATAAACAGTGATTTTAATGACTCAAAATTTTCTGTGGAAATATTAAATCTCAATGATTTAATTATTCAATTAATCAATATGATTAAATATTTATATCCTGCAAGCATTCAATTAAGGTTAGACTCTGAATTACCCGAAATAAAAATTAACCGAGAACATTTATTACAAATAATTCTAAATTTAATTCGTAATAGTATAGAGGCGTTCCAACGAAATCCAAAAATTGATGAGCAAATTACAATAAGTACCAAAAAACTATCTCATCACATAGAGTTAAAAATTACTGATAATGGGATTGGTAAACTACCTAAAGAATTACTTAATAATGACCTGCCTCCTTTTTTTACATCAAAAAATTGTCGCGTAGGTACAGGTCTGGGAATTTGCAAAAAATTAATTTGCTTATATGAAGGGAAAATTTTCTTTCAAGAAAATAACCCGGGGTTAGTTGTAACAATACACCTGCCAATCTAATGGGTAAAGGCATTTTTAAAATCCAACATTTTAGCGCCTTCAGCCTTACTTAAAGTTGGGGACAAAGCATTCGAAACAGGCAACTGGCCTTAATGTGTCATATTAAGCATAGTGTTTTAGGTTTAGCTATCTTTCACCTTTTGGTTTTTGTAATTAATCCAAGATTCGTCATTGGAAAAAATATACTGGCAGGCTTGTTGTATAAAGTAATCTTTATACTGGATACCAGCCCATTCACAATAGTCTTCAATTTCTTTAAATACAGAGGCTTTAATTCGGACGCGAAATTGAATTTTATTTTCATCTTTTTCTGGAGAGATTAGCATGTTATACCCCTGATCAGTTATAAATTAATACTCAAGCAACATCTTGTGCTTGAGTATATTCGATTAAAATTAAAAGCTCTACTTGTGTTCACTGCATATTAATTTAATAAACTCCTCGGTGTCATTGGTAATGCCTATATGAGCTCCTTCTTTTAGCTCAATAGTTAATTTGCCCGATTCTAAAGAGTGGAAAGATAGGCTCATAATAGTACCCTCAGGTAAAACTAAATTATTTACAATGCTCGTACCACTTTCTGAAATAAAGCTTAACAAATGATAATTTTCTTTCTCATCAGCCTTAACTTGACAAGTTAAGAGCCTATTTTCCAATGAGTCTCCATCAATCATTATTAGTTCGCTAGGTGGCAATGCAAAATTACGATCAGCGGTATTAACTGAAACGCTAATTGCAAATAAGAAAAGACCAAAAATGATGTAGGGATACGATGTTCTTGTTTTCATTAAAACACTCCTGTAGCTATTAATGGCGCACAATAATTTAATACGCCTACATATGATGCAACTTAATTGTGGAATTTATCGGATCCACTTTGTCAAAAATAATGTGACTAGTATTTTGTTAAAGTATTAAGAATAGAATACTTTTTATCTGAAATGCATTCCATAAATGTACTCCTTACTATGTTGACTTAGAGGTAGTATAAATCCATATGGGTAAAAATGTCAAAGTTATGGTGACAAATAATTAAATAAACATATAAATATTATTTGCCATTTACGTGTTTTATTGTTATCGTTTTATTGTCACCGAAATTTTGACGTACGTTATTATTTAGTAATAGTTGCCTTAGTATTTATTAAAAGGAGTAAGCACGTGAACAATAATAAATTTATTAAAAGCAAAATAATAAAAATGATTGATAATTTGTATAGGTTGTCAGGGAGAAGCGAGATCCCTGATGTTAAAAAAATTTGTTTAGAAACTAAAGTAGATCGCCAAACAGCAATGAAATATCTTTGCGCATGGAGGGATAAATGTTACATAAAAAAACAAAACGAAATAGAACATGATGATTCTTTATCGTTAAATGAGGTAAAAGATAATCTCAGTAAAATTATGGCCTTAATTGAATGCCTATCTAAAGAAGTAGCGTTATATAGTGATTTATTAAATAATACGCCTTTTACTTTCCCTCTAGGTAATCATATCTTAAATAATTTACAAGCAATTGAGGATCAAATTTTATTAGATTTCAATTATTTAGAAAGTAATAAAAATTTAATACAGAAAGAACTCAAAGATGCTTTAGAGGAAAATAATCGTCTTGCTCTGGCTTTACTTGAGTTAAAAAATAAAAGTGCTAAAGAGCTTCGAGAGTTACAAAAAGAGTTTGATGATAATAAGCGGGAGCTTTTAGCAGCAAATCAAAAAATTAAATCTTTAAAAAGAGATAAACGAAAAATTTCCTTTAAAAATATGATGGCTGAAATTTATTGATCTCACTTTATACTTTAAAAATTCTTGTAGGTCTGGCTCATTGCCAGGCCTATACCATTTATATTCCCAATGGTCTATTAAGAATGCAATATAAATGTTAATTTAATGCATCTTCTAAGCTAATAAACCGATACCCATGATTTTCAAACATCTGCAATAAATCATCTAAAAAATAACTGTTTAAAATATTTGCATGCAGCAGTAAAATTTGCTTTGTGGGAGCACATCGTTGACTCTTTTCTGCAAGACGAGTCTGTTGCCAAACAAAATCTAGATAGTGTTGGCGTAATGTATTGAATAACTTTGGATTTGCACGCACTTCATTTGTAAATTTCAAATTGAATAAAAAATCCCGGCTATCAATAGTTACCGGAGCCACACGATAATGTTTTTTTTCTAAATAATGAAGGACCTTTCGTTTCTTAACGAAGCTGCTTTCGGCAAGGTAAGGATAGCGGTAATATTTGCTTCCAGTCATAAATGGACTAAGAATTTTATCTGCTCGTTCTACATCGGCAATATACGCTGCAGCAGATACTTTGCGTAAATTCAAGTGCGAATAACTATGACTACCCAAAGTAAAACCAGCTTCTAAAAAGGCTTGAAGCTCTTTGGAGGTATCTTCATTAACTTTTTTACCAATGACAAAGCCTATGGCAGGAGCTTTATGTTGGGTTAATGCACGAGAAATTTTTTCAAATTGAGCATATTCAATGGGTAAATCATCTAAAGTAATAGCAATTGTACGCTCTTTAGGAGTGCAAGGTGAGTTGGGTATTGTAGCATAAGTAATTATAGAGAGAATGATTAAAGAAAGAGCTAAAATAAAATAATTTCTCCGCATAGAAATCCCAATTAATAAGAGGCTCGTCCTTGTCTAATTTTCCATGATGCCATTTTAACACCACTATTATCTGAATAGTAGCGGTATGGGCTAAGTCAAGAGGGAATTGGGTTTACGAGTGTTGCATCTTCATGAAAAGAATGCTATCAAATTAGACTGGCTTAAAATTAGTCTATTTTTTATGTGTATTTTTTAATGAATGTCTCAAGGAGCGAGCATCATGGGTAGAGAAAAAAAACAGTACACATCATACCAAGCAATGCCGAGTAGATCGCGTTTTTGGCTGTATTCTGAGGCTTGTTATACTGATGATGAGCTTAATTTAAGGACATGGGTGTTAAATATCCGTGCCAACTCGGGGATCCATCCAGATTACCTTACTAATTCAGGATCCTGGTTTGCTGAGGATGAGCAGGCATTGGTTAATGCCTATGATAACTCTTGGTTTTTCTCCAGGGTTTATAAAACACGCCAGGTTCTGAGAATGGGGGATTTTTTAGTAAAACCTGTAGATTCGCAGCGTTTGCAGTGGCCCCAATTGTATGAATTGATGCAAAGAACAGGAGATTATTTAAGGTTACGCAATAAAGATCTGCGGGTAGAGCATTTAAACCAGCCAATGAATTTTATCTTATTGGATATTAATAATATTCTGAAAGGAATAAGCCAGAACCCGAATATTGCGCAAACTAAGAAGGAATTAGAGCTCTTGCATCATTATATTCATACTATTGAAGCTAATACTTCTCCTTTAATTGGTTCCGATAGGTTATTTTTAGCAAATTTGCGGGCGGCAATTAATAATGAGGTAAAACCTTATTTAACGCATCTCGCGGAGTCTCAATTATTAAAAGATCGTTTAGTAGAATTAGCTAAGACCACCCAACAACTTTATACAGAGTGTAATCGAGGAGCACATTTTGCCTTTAATCCCAATGCAATTAATCCCCACCCACGGGATTTGCTCAGTGGGCAGCCAGAGGATTTAAAAGCTTATCCCACCTTGGCGGCTAAAGAATGTGCTAAAAAGGAAACGCAAGCGCTTGCAACCTCAATTTCAACTTTAAAGTTGTCGTCTGAGGGGTTGCGCAACTGTGCCCATTTCAGTCTCATCAATATGGAAGATGAGGTATTGCAGCTTTATGCTAAGGCCGTGGTTGATTTAAATGAGCTGGCGCGATTTCAGAAAATCATTGAAGAAACTATTGGATTATTAGGACAGGCTGGGGAGGTTTATACCGTTTATCAATTTAAAGAACAGTTAACCTTATTGCTCACACAGCTTGATCATTTCGTTGAGTTCTCTGCACAAACAATGGATGATTTATTATTAGAAAATACGCAAGCCTACCATAAAGCGATTCAGGATGAACAAAAATTATCTTTTTTCCAACGATGGTTTACTTCAGAGCAAGAAAAATTAGATACCTTTATTAAAAATCAGGATATATTGTCTCAATACCCATCTACAGCATCGGAGCTTGCGCAGACCAGGCAGGAGTTGAAAAAAAATATCGCGCAGATACTAGAGCATTTAAATAAATCGGCAACTCCAGAAACAAATTTTGTTGCGATTGCCGAGCAAGCTCAAGAATTGAATCGTTTGATGGGTTCAATGCATGATTGGGTTTCGGTGCAATATGAGGCGAAGGGATTAACTCCTCCTCAAAAGCCTGAGCAGTTACGCATTTTACCGAAAGTGCAAACACCACCTTTGGTGGAATGCGTTCCATCTACAGTGGAGGAAATTATATCTACTTCCAATACTACCGCTAATTTCTCTCAAGAGCGTATGATTACCCCGAATACGGCATCTGCTATTTGTCCTCCCGATCGACCCGAATGTTCCCGGATATCTGTTTCCCAAACGAGTACACAAAACTCGCTTTATTTAATTGGATTAGTCACATTGATTCCTATAGGACTAATTCTCCTCTATCTTCTTTTGAAATCGCGGGAAACACCAGAACCCATTATTTATGGAAGTAAGGAAGAGTTTGGCGAGGTTTTGGTTAAGCTAGAAGATTTAATTGCGCAGATAAAGGGGGCGCATGAGTATGATGAAGACAGATATGATCAACTTGATTTTGAGGATTTTATTAGCAGATATGAACGCTTATGTAGAAAAGCGCATTCAAAATGCTATGAAGTGGAAAATTTAAAAGATCTTTATGATGATATGAATGCTTATTATGGGGAATTTTTGCAACAAAAAATGTACCTACAGTAAATTACTAGGGGTAGCCTGGTGGCAAGTAACTAGGCTACGCTAATATAAGTATATTTTTAGAGATTGGGTTGATATTGATACATGATGGCTGTAAAAAAAACAAAAAGAACCTTACTTTGGTCCCGGATAACAGACCCCATTTTAAGCTGCATTTTTTTTCTCGCAAACTCACGCTAAATTACTGGTAAAAATAACAATATTGGTACTAAACTTATTTTATATGCTCGTAGTCCTAAAAATGCAGTTGGGCAGATAGCTAGAAATCGCTTAAGCCTTTTTTCTAGGATAAGAATAATTAAGCAACTTGGTATTTAAGCATAAATCTTGCATAGAATAATAAAAGTTAGTGAGAAGGGGGCGGCATATGAAAAAAATAATGTTAATTGCATTGATGATGCTTATGGGTGCCGTAGCAAATGCAGGGTTTTACGGTACAGGATTATGTGGCTACCCGCAATATAATTGCATCACAATAGTGGCAGGTCAAAATTGGGAAAATCTATTCCCAGATCCTAAACAGCGTGATGTAGTGCAGCGCATCAATCGAACTTATAACCCTTTATGGGCAGGTAAAGTCATTGCCGTACCTAAAAACTTAGCCTACCTTAGTATGTTGGATGTGGCACCATTTCCTCTCAAAATACCCGGCGAAAATCAAAAAGAGATTATTGTTGACCAAGATAAACTCGCATGGGGTGCTTATGATGCTCAGGGGAATCTTGTGAGATGGGGACCTATATCTTCTGGAAGAGATAAGTGTTCTGACTCAAACCGCTCCTGCAGAACTTTGACCGGAATTTTTCGAGTCTTCAGTAAGGAAAATGAAAAATGCACCTCTGATGTATTCCCTATCGGTAAAGGAGGAGCCAAAATGCCTTACTGTATGTATTTCCATAAGGGTTTTGCATTACATGGTTCTGATGATATTCCTGGAGTGCGAGCCAGTCATGGCTGTGTGCGCATGTTTGTTGAAGATGCTAAATGGTTGAATCATGATTTTGTCGAATTATCCAGTGAACGTAATAATTTCATGGGTACGGTTGTGATTGTGCGTCCAATAAATGACAGTGAGAAAATATGATGAATACTCTAAAAAAATTCACCTCAATTTCTTTGATGCTTTTTGTTGGACTATTATCGACTGAACTTGAGGCTGCGAAAGCTAAGAAAATAGACCCAGCAGAAGCTCAGCAAAAAGCAGCAAAGGAAGAGGCTCGATTTCCTATAGGGTGTACTCCAGTGGGTTATCAACAACGTCTTAAAGTACTCTCTCTTTTCCCTGGAAAAGAAGGAGCCTTACAATCTTTATATTTCTTCTACAATAAATTACCGCAGACCGTAAGCTTATATCAAATGCGTGATGAAGACAGTGAATATTCTACTCGTTTCAACCATAGTATTGGTCCTAATCAATGGGCGGCTTTAGCTACAGGTGAGCCTTTGGTCAAGTTCATTTGTACTTTAGGGGATGGCAAAAAGTCCTACGGTAAAATAATTGATTGTGCGGATACGATTAAAGTCTGCGAATATGTACACGTAAAATTTGGTTTAAATAATAAAGGCAACTTCTGGGTTTCTGATGGTAACTCAAGAAATGGGGCCGTTAATGATGTAGTACATTATGGCATTATACCAGGGGTATAAATCTCAATTCAGCAACGGGATTTGTCAGTGAATTAAGATTGAATTGCCATGTAAAGAGGGAGAATCTTCATGAAATCGCTAGTGCCTTGGGTATGTTTGCTCGCAGCAACCGCCAGCCAGCAGGTTGTTGCCGATGATTTCAGCGCTTATCGCCTGGG
This sequence comes from Legionella saoudiensis, assembly GCF_001465875.1. GTDB lineage: Bacteria > Pseudomonadota > Gammaproteobacteria > Legionellales > Legionellaceae > Legionella > Legionella saoudiensis. Next base: position 290,586 of record NZ_LN901320.1, read on the forward strand.
AAATTATAATAAGGCGATTGAGCCATTAATGAATCAAACCGGGAAAAATGCGGTTGCTGATTATTATTTAGGGCGCATTTATCTTTACGGATATGGCCAACTAAAAAATACCCAGTTAGCAATGCGCTATTTTACGCAATCCGCACGTAAAGGCTATTTGCCTGCGATCATGCTTGTTGCGAAATATACTCTATTGCACGATAAGGACCCAGAAAAGGCGGTAACCTGGTTTAAACAAGCTGCTTCGGCTGGAAACGTGGATGCACAAATGTTTGTGGCTGCGGCCTATCTTTATGGCATCGGTGTGAAGAAAAATTACGATACGGCAACTAAATTTTATATTGATGCAGCAAAAAATGGTAACTCCGTTGCGCAATATACTTTAGCCGAAAATTTTATCAATAGCCGCAATTCTTCGAACAATAAGTTAGGACTTATTTGGTTAAATAAAGCGGTAGCCAACGGCAATCCACAAGCACTAACTAAATTAGGCAGTCTATACCTTTCCGGCAAATTGGTTGATAAGGATGTTGAAAAAGGTACCGAATTATTAAATAAGGCTGCTGCCCAAGGTTTTGCTCCAGCAATGGTTAAATTAGGTGAGGCTGCGCTGGCGCAAAATCAAAAAGATCAAGCGCTAAAATGGTTTGAAAAAGCAGGAAATTACCAAAATAATGAAGCTTATCTTGAGTTGGCCGAAGTTTATTCGGATGAAAAGAGCCCAATACATGATCCTAAAACAGCATTTTTGTGGACATTAAAGGCTGCACAAAATAATTCTACAGAGGCAAAACGCCAATTAGCTGAGTTTTATAAAAAAGGCCTTGGCGTTGAAGCAGACTTGGACATGGCCAAGCAATGGCAAGATCAGGCCAACCAAGATGAAAAAGTAAATAGCCAAGACAAGGCTTTAGCCGCTGCGGCTCTGTGGTTAAGTAATGGTACTACGGATAAACTGGCGCAAACGGCTTATCAAATGAATGGTATTTTAAGTGCTTGGAGTAATCCGGCAGTTTTAGGCGATTATGCATATAACCAAGCGCCTAAATTAAAAACAATTTCTCGACATCATATCTTTAAGCCTCAATTTGAATTGGTGCAGCCTAATGAAGTACCAATTACCAGTTATTATGATGCCCTGTTAAGTCGTGAGGCGAGTGCTCAATCCAACCAATGGATGTATCCTATTTATCCATTGAATAACCAAGTAGCAGATGTAGAAAGGGCCAATAGCCTTATTGTTGCCCATCCTGATTTGCCTGCTCCTTATCTTGATGCTCAATATCCTGATATTGCTCAAAATCCAAGCATTATGGATTTATGGACAGAGGGCTGGCAAAAGCAAGTTAATATGATGTCGGCTTTTTATCAGTTATATAACCGAGCGATATTGGGCGATGCACAAACGCAATTTGAAATAGGACAAATGTTTCAATATGGAATAGGAGTTGCTCAAAACGATTCTGCGGCAATTGCGTTCTACCAAAATGCGGTGCAACAACAACATTTAGGTGCAGAATATAATCTAGGTATGTTGTATTTACAGCACGCGAAGACGAAAGAGGATTATCAGCAAGCTTTAGAAGATTTAACTGATGCAGCATTTAAAGGAAATAAAAATTCTCAATACGTACTGTCTAGAATTCTGGAAAAAGGAATAACTGGGCCTGAGGGAACGGTATACATCAAAGCGGATCCTGAACAAGCTAATTCGATGTTGTATTTGGCTGCAGCGAATAATTATGGATTAGCAGAATATGATTTAGCTGATCGTTTAGCACGTCAGTATGATAGCAATTTAAGTGTGGATGCGAAAAAGCAAAAAATTGCATTAATACGTGAATTATATCAAGGAGCTGCGGACAGAGGTATTTCCAATGCCTTATTGCCCTTGGCATTTTATAATGCCATGGACAGCAATGTGAAACTGCAGGCTAAAGCCTTTGCTGTTGCTAAAGAACAAGCTGAGGCCGGGAATGAAAAAGCCGCCTTGCTCCTAGGAATTCTTTATGATCGTGGAATAGGGGTTAGTGCTGATTCTGCCAAAGCAATTCACTGGTATCAACAAGCAGGACAAAATGCAGTAAGCCAATTTATTTTAGGTACTTATACTGCTGAGGGCAAAGGTGTTGAAAAAAATAATGAGCAAGGAATGGTGCAATTGCAGCAAGCAGTAAAAGATAAGTTTTCTTATGCTGACTTTAATATGGCCGTACTGTTGCAACAAGCAAAACGAGACTTCTTACCCGATCTAATTCACTCTTATGAATTAGGCAATGGTCATGCGGGAATTGTTTTAGCTGATTATTATCTGGCTGAAAATACCGATGTAGAAAAAATGAAACAAGCTAGAGCGATTTATGAAGGCTTGGCTCAGAAAGGAGATAAAGACGCCCAATTAAAATTAGCCTATATGGATGAGAAGGGTTTGAGTGGGGCACCGAATATGGCTGATGCGCAACGCTGGTACACCGCTTCGGCAGTACAGGGAGAGCCACAGGCTGAATATTTACTAGGCCAATTCTATCAATTGGGTAATAGTGGTGAGCCTGATTATAATGCAGCAAAAGAGTGGTACAAAAAAGCAGCAGCGACCTTACCTGAAGCCTATGTTGCCTTAGGCTTTATTAATGAGACTGTGGATGATGATTACCCAAAAGCGCTCAAAGCTTATGAACAAGCCGCAGCTAAAGGCAATGCTCTAGGTATCTATAATTTAGGCCTGATGTATTTGTATGGTAAAGGTACGCCAGTGGATTACGCAAAAGCTAAAGAGTTATTTGTCAAAGCAGCAAATGATAAAGTTCATGATGCAATGAATCAATTAGGTAGCATATACTTCATGGGGCTTGGTCAACCTCGGGATGAACAACAAGCTTTAGCTTGGTACAAAAAAGCTGCCGATTTAGGAAATGCAAATGCACTTTATGAGTTAGGCTTACTTTCAGAAACTGGAGTAACTTCGAAAATAGATTTTGCCGAAGCGCTTAAATACTATCAGGCAGCCGCCGCTAAGGGTAATGAAAAGGCTATGTTGGCTCTAGCCAGAATGTACCATTATGGATTAGGTGTCGATAAAGATCCAAAAATGGCAGCCAGTTTCTACCAAAAATTGGCAGCACGGCAAAATGCATATGCTCAATATCAGCTTGGTACTTATTATCTAGAGGGTACAGCAGGTGAGTTATCTCCTGCAAAAGGAAAGCTGTTACTGCAACAAGCCAGTGATAATGGCAGCATACAAGCACGTAAAGTGCTACAGCGCATGGAAGCAAAAACGCAAGCTCGAGTCAGTTTCGTTGAGCCGGTAAGTATGGAGCGTGCGCCTATTGTTGCTGGAGAGGCTGCGAACAGATTGTATTTTGACGCCTTAAATGAGTGGAATCGAGGTGATGAGCTCTTGTCACGAATGCTCCTACAACACATCGTGACAAAATATCCTGACTTCGAACCTGCGCGTCGCGCATATGAGCAAGTAAATCAAGCTAGAATGGCTAATTCTTATAGTTAATCAAACTTACTATAAATGGCTTATGTAGTTGGGCCCTCGTGCTAACGTCATCCCAGATGCTTGGGATGACGTAATTCAATGATTTGTCACTGGTCTAGGAATGGCATTATTGACTAGTTTATAAAAATCCTTGTGTATTAATTTAAAACAGGTAATAATAAAGGCAAATATTGTATATTTTTTGGACTATTTAAATGGGTTTTTGGCCAACTAAAGAGAACGAAGGGGAATTTTTTACTTCATCTCCTAACTTTGATTTATTGATAAATAACAATGAATTATCCTATCGCAGTCTTGCTTCTTTAATTCAAGATCTTAATAACGCCAGTATTAAATTTTCTGCTCAAGAGTTGGAAAAGAGCAATTTTTTTCCTTGGCTAACATTTGCTCTAGGCTGTGCAGTTAAACTGGCTGGCATGGATCACAAGACAAAGTTAGATACAAATCCTATTATGCTAATTACTAGTCTTGTTCAAAGCATTTTAAATAATGATCCTGATATTATGCATGCTATGTTTAATCAGCAAATAAATGAAGGTCATTTTAAAGGGCAAAATTTTGCGTATTTTTGGATGGATAATTTTTGTTCTCTTGTTTATAGTTCAAATGATGATTTAAGCTCATTAGAGGCTCTTAACCTGATGTTTCAGAAATTAGTAAATGTCTTGGGTTCAAGGTTTTGCTCTTTGCTGATACAAAATAATGAAGAAGGCAACCAAAAAGGAAAGAATGCCCTTTTGGCTTTGCTACGTAGCTATCAGAAGTCGGCTAGCGAGATGAGTAATAAGTTGGAAACACAGCTTATTGCGGAGCTATTTCATTGTTGTATGCAAAAAGATTGGAGCCTTATGGGGGCAGCATTAACTCAAGAAATTACTGAGAGCTTATTTCGCGGTAAGAGTTGTCTCTATTTATTAAGTTGTATTTTGCTTCAAGCTACTAAATTTGAAAATAAAGCATCAATTACAATAATTCAGGATGTAATGTTACATGCCCTAAAAGAGCATCCCAAACAATTTGCCGATTCTTTTTATAAGCGCCATGCACAAGGGCTGTATCCGGGATTATCCTCATTCCATCTTATTTTATTAAGTTTGGTTGAAGCTGCTTATAAAAACAATGACAGCGAAGTTATAGCCCAGTTGATGGCGATATTTAACGAGCTGCTAAAGCATGATAACAAAGTGGATGTGGTGATTTCTGAATTGCTCCAAACAATTAAGGCTGGAGAATATCAGGAGCTTAATGGCCTGGTATTTTTATGTAGAGCATTAGTTGCAGCGATGGCGCATCATATTGATGTCACTCCTATGATGAATTTTATTCTGGATGTAATTAAGGTGGCTCCAGCTGATTTATTAGCGACAGCAGTATTTCAATCAGCACCAGCACATGCAGTACCAGAGTATACCCATTCCCCAATAAATCAAATGATAAATTTAGTGCAAGATAAAAACAAACCAGTACAGCAACAGAATGCCCAAGCGATTATTGATGCCCTAGTTTACTCTCAAGCTGGATCTCAAATTCGTACTTTATTATCACCTGATGCCCGATTTTTTTTTGTAAGTGGAGTTGATCCAAAATCCCAAAATGATTTATTTGAGGAACCTTCTGTTTCTACGGTAGCCAAAATGGCCGGCTCTTCATCGAGTACAGGTTCTTCCGTTTCGAGTAAAATAAGGCTATTTGCCTCGAGGAAAGAGGACAAAGAGGTTATTTTTAAGGACTTCCCTAAGCCGATGTAGGCTTAGGGAGAACGCTATATGTGCTCAATTAATAATCTACTTGCCTATTAGTTAGTTTACTACCATAATTGACAATAATAATAAATTACTTCTTTGATAGGCACTTAGATGACTACTCTGCAAAAAAATTTTTTTTCTCAACCAATAACTCGCTTTGTAGGTGAGCGCACTGCCGATTTGCAAGGGCCTGAGTTATTATCATTTATAGAGCAGCTTCATGACTATATGCAACGAAATTCTTTAGAGACAATACAAAATAATAACTTTTTTTATTGGCTTACTTATGCTCTTTATTGTTCTGTAAAGTCAACCGATACCGCCGCGATTACAATTATTTCGGCGATAACAATAAAAATTTTAGATCAAGATCCAAAAGCCTTAGAGCGAATGTTCCAAAATTCAGTCAGTGAAGGTGTATTTAAAGAACAAAGCTTCTTTTATGTATGGATGAACAATTATTATTCTTTAAGCTATAGCGATACAAAAGATTTTAACGCATTACTTGCCTTTGATCTTGTCTTTAAAAAACTTTTGGAAGCCCCCGATTTTAATTTTTGCGCGATGTTGGTAAAAGAAAATGAGGGCAATGGGCCTGAAGGAGGCAAAAATGCCCTTTTAGCTTTGCTTCGCGCATTACTTCAGTCGGTAACGCTGGTAAACAACCGGGCAGAAACTGCTCTAATTGCTGAACTGTTCCAAAAGTGCATGCGCGCAGAGCCTGAGGTTATGGGAGCGGCTCTGACACAAGAGTTTACGCGCAGCTTATTCAAAGGTAAGAGCAACCTGTATGTATTGTTTTGCGCATTACTGAAGGCAGGTGCTCATGATCCAAGTTTGGTGATGACAATTCAAGAAGTATTATTACAGACCCTGCACACCAATCCCCAATCATTTTTTCATGAATTATGTAAAATAAATGCATTAGGCCCCTATAAGGGCATCTCTTTATTACATATGCACCTATTAACCCTTGTTGAGTCTGCTTATATTAAAGATAATTCTGCCACCTTGGCTCAGTTAATGGCGATTTTTTCTCGATTAGACTCTGACTTGATAAAAGAAAAGCATAAACTGGTTAATTTACTATTGGAACCAATTAAAACTGGAGAATATAACGGACTAAATGGTATGATGTTTCTAACCAGAGCATTAATTGCCGGTGTTGCTCATAACCTTGACGTGGAGCCTATTGAGAAACAAATTGCACACTTAATTAGAATTGCTCCCGCAGCGCAATTAATATCTGCTTTGAGTCTGAGTGATCCCCAAAACCGAGTCCCGGAATATACCATCTCTTCTTTAATGCAGTTAATAAAACAAGTAGATCACTCTCAAAGTTCGGCGTTACCTCCATATCTTACAAACATTTTTAATAGTATTTCTCCCGTGCTAATCGCCCAATTAAGTGCAACACTCCCTCGAACCTTTATTGATAAATTTAATGGGATTTATGCGCAGATTAGTAATGCGAATCCTGCTGAAAAAGGAAAAGAAAAAGAAGAACATAATAACGATAACTTGGAGGATGTGGGTACCGGTATAATACAGCGCTCAGAACCAACATTTTTTAGTAAGAAAAAGATCAATAAAGCTGATGAAATAAGCTTAAAAGATTCAACATCACCGAAAAGGCTACTGTAAGGAATGGCACCCGCTATGGTTTAAATTAATACATAGTGATTTAAAAAAAGCTTGAACTGTTAGTACTAATCAATTAGAATAATATAAATACAAGATGAATTTAACTTGACTATATTGGTGATCGTTATGACAGCGCCTTTTTTTATCATCCTAAAGAAAAAACATGTAGTTCCTCTTAAGCATTCATTTATATCGGAGGAAGCACAAGAATTACAACTTCTTGTGGCCACGGGTCAAAGACAAGAATATAGAAAAAAAGTAGATGAATATGCAGAAATAGGAAAAACTTTTCGGCTCACGAAAGGCCATGTATATGAGACTACTTATGAAGATATCGAGAAGGGTCTGTTTAAGCAAACGACAGAAATTAGTGTCGCCTTACAAGTTAAAGGTCATAGTTTAACGTGGTATTTCTGGGCTGATGCAGAGTACATGGACCAATATCCTCAATCCTTTCGCGATCAACTTTATAACGCAGCAGCATTAGCCCACCAGAAGGTCGCTAATGGTTGTGATATGTATTACCGGGGAAGTAATGCGGTCCATATAAAATTAATGCACCATCTCGAAAGCGAATCTAATCGAAATCATAATCATTATCGTTTGAGAGATAATAAACCTTACACGCCAGAAGATTTTAATCAGCACCTGCGGGCACTGCAAGAGAGCTCAGTGCACTCGATTTTTTTTGAGGATGGCGAGATTGATCAGTTGTGCGAAAAGTTTGCTAAATATCATGCCGAATGGACTAAAAAAGAAACTGAAGAATCAATGTCCCAAGAAGAGCTTTATTTCCGTGACTCTTCGCAACAATTAGATGTGATTGATCTTTTGGAGTTAGGGCTGTTTGGCGGTATGCAAGAGCCTTGTCGTTTACAACCTGATGAACTTAAAGTGGATTTTGACAAAGCTAGGGAAGAGATTCAATCAATTGTGAGCGAGGATGTGGAAGATGAACAAGGGCGTTCGGCGCGGATAGCAAAACTATTGAAGGAAGTGGAAGCCCAATACGAAGAAATTCTCAAGCACCGAAAAGATTATGGAAGCCGTGGGCTGCATTCGGGAATTGCTTCTTCACGCCAAGTTAAAGGCTCAACAAATGAAGTTGTTAAAGCCAACATGGGTATGGATGACGCTGAGGGTCGTAAAGAACATGTTCAAATTCCTAAATGGGCAGTAAAAGCACTTGATGATTATCATAAGGGAATGGATGGCTTAATTACACAGGCTCTTAAACGTTTACCTGACGAAAAGGATAAAGTGATTGTACTGAAAGCTCTTAGTGTTTTGACTCAGATAGAGAAGCAGCCAGAATCTGTAGATGAGGCAATTGAGCAAATTAAATCAGTTAGTGGTATTGATTTGTTGGCCGTTTCAACCAATGTTAACGCTAGTGAAGTAAAAACTTCGTTTTTCAATCCATCATTGGAGCAAGGCGGGAATGATGTAACAACTGTGCCACAATCAAACACGGGTAAAACTTATAATGTTTAAAGTATTGGCCTAAAATATATTGAGGAATTAAAAATGAGTAATATTGGCGGAAGACTTTTCACCCCTCCTAATGCGAAAAAAACTGCGAAAAGAATAGTTCAGTTTTTTAAAGCTGCACCCCAAATTAGCCAGGTAAATGAATATAATCAAGCGCTAGCGGATCTTCGCGAAAATTTAATTAATGCGAAAACACCAGAGGATCTTGTTACTACCACCTATCAAATGATTGATTTGCAAAAGAAAGTTAGAACTTATCTTGCTAATAAAAAAGCTGAATTACAAATTAATATAAGCGCAGAAGTAGAAAATGAGATATTACAGCTTTTAGAGCGCCAAGAGAATGCGAACATTAAGATTCTCTTTACCTATACAGATATGGCAGCAAAAAGTATTAGTGAAACTGCAGAAAAAATAGCTATAGATGAAATGTATTCTTCGTTAAATGACGATAAGCAAATTGGGGCTAAGCAGTTCATTGACTCTCTTAAGGCGCTTCAAGGTGTTGCTTCGCAGATGATGATAAAGTATGAAGAGTTTGCTGAACGTCTGAGAGAGGCTAAGGATACAGATGAGATAGACTTAATCGAGGAGCGTATTGATAAACTACAACGTTTTCTTACAGATGAGTTTCGTAACCTGGTTTCTATCCCTAATGATCAAGAAACACGACAGGCAGCAATAACGGTAGTATATAAAAATCCGAGTTTGTACAATGTTCTAATGGCTTTTCGCCCTCAAGAGGTTTTAGCCAATAATCTATTAAGAGCACGAGCAGAGGCTTATTCAGGTGCTCCACTCTCACCTTCACCTTAAGGTTGGGCTTAAAATATCAAACAATTGAACCGGTAAAAACCGGTTCAATTGTTTTGGTAAAGAGAAAAACAGTGACATCCTCTATAATCTCCACTGCCTAATGGCCATGTATCTGACAAGAAGATAATGATAAGTAAATTTTTTCATAAGAGAAAAAATAGAAAAACATAGCCCGTATTAAGCCTTTTACTTAAACACAGACTACGTTTTGGGGAAGTGTTATACCAAGCAGCGAATTAAGCAGCCATAGCCTTAACACGAGCAGCCAAACGGCTTTTAATGCGAGCAGCTTTATTCTTATGAATTAAGCCTTTGCATGCTGCTTTATCAATAATTGGTTGCGCTTTAGCGTAAGCAGCAGTTGCCTCTTCTTTATTACCTGCTTCAACCGCTTTTAGCACATTTTTAATATAAGTACGAAACATAGAACGTGCACTGGCATTGTGTTTACGCAGTTTCACGTTTTGGCGAGCACGCTTGATCGCTGATTTAATATTTGCCACTTAAAAATCTCCACTCATTCAGATGGTACAAAAGATGATGATCTTGCCCAATGGACTAGAATTTGTCAATAGAATTCTGTATATATCTGTCAATACCTAACATTAAAATTATGTATGTTTGTCATTTAGGTATATTATAAGGGATTCACCTTATAATCGATAGAAATATGTCTGCTACGAAAACCGATATTATGATTCCTAAACGGCAAAGTTTGTTGCGTTCAACCACCTTAGTCTCATTAATGACGTTCATTTCACGTATGATGGGATTTGCTCGTGATATGGTATTGGCTAATTTTTTTGGTGCACAGGCTGGAATGGATGCGTTTTTTGTCGCTTTTCGTATACCCAATTTTATGCGCCGCCTTTTTGCCGAAGGCGCCTTTGCACAAGCCTTTGTTCCCGTGCTCGCCGAATACCAAAAAACACGTTCGCCTGATGATGTACGGGTTTTTATTGCACGGATTGCAGGTTATTTAGGTTCGATTCTTACAGTAGTTACGGTCATAGGCATGTTTGCTGCACCTATTATTGTTTTCTTATTTGCGCCAGGTTTTAGTCACGATGGTGGACGTGCGCAATTGACTACAGAAATGCTGCGCATTACCTTTCCTTTCTTAATGTTAGTTTCCCTTACGGCAATGTCTGGAGCAGTGCTCAACACCTATGGTTATTTTGCTGTGCCGGCGATTACTCCAGTCTTGCTCAACATTAGCATGATTTTAGCCGCCTTTTATCTATGCCCTTATTTACCTCAACCGGTAGTTGGCTTGGCTTGGGGGGTTTTAATTGCCGGAATAATCCAATTATTATTTCAATTACCCTTTTTATACCGGCGAAATCTTTTGGTTCGCCCACGCGTAGTTCGGAATGACCCAGGCGTTAATCGCGTACTTAAATTAATGGTCCCAGCATTATTTGGTGTTTCCATCGCCCAGTTAAATTTAATGGTCGACAGTGTTTTCGCCTCATTCTTAAAGGTAGGTAGCGTATCCTGGCTTTATTATACCGACCGCTTAACTGACTTTCCTTTGGGTGTATTTGGAGTGGCCATCGCAACGGTAATTTTGCCCCATCTTTCCAGACGTCATGCGGAACAAAGCACTACTCATTATTCGCAAGCTTTAGATTGGGGATTACGTTCCATTTTACTGATTGGCATACCTGCCGGTTTAGGTTTGTGCTTATTTTCTATGCCTTTGATTGTAAGTTGTTTTGCTTATGGAAAATTTGTCGCAAACGATGTTATTCAAACCCAAAAGAGTTTGATCACTTTAGCATCCGGGGTGCCTGCCTTTATGATGATCAAAGTATTAGCCTCTGGTTTTTATGCGCGTCAGGATATTAGCACTCCTGTGAAAGTGGGGGCATTGGCAATGGGGGTAAATACCTTATTATGCGCCTTATTTGTTTGGCATTTCGCTCATGCGGGATTAACCTTAGCCTCAGCCCTGGCTGGTTATGTGAATTGCGGGGTGCTTCTCTTTTTATTAATTAAACGCAAAGTATACCTACCTTCACCAGGTTGGTTAAAATATAGTATACAATTAATATGTGCTAATGCGGCGATTAGCATTTACTTAATCCTAATGGGTGGAACCCTTAATTATTGGTTGAATCTTGAGCCAGTAGCTCGTCTAGGCTTATTAGGAGCCCATGTCCTGGCTGTGGTGGTGATTTATTTGTTTGTTTTAGGTTTAACTGGACTTAGGCCTAATCATTTTCGTGGGCAGATGAAGGAATAAATATGCAAGCAAAATTATTTTATGAGACTCGTTCAGATCGAGCAATTCCCCTTTATTTTATATCTCAAACTCAATGGGAAGAGGGCATTAACTCCTTAACGTCTGTTGAGCGTAACTCTTTTGCATTAAGAGAATTTAAAGGCAAGATAGGTGATTATTGCTTGATCAATAATGCCGATGGCTTGATTGATCGAGTTTACATAGGAATGGGGCTTGGTAGCCAAGAGCTAGCTCTGGCCAATGCTGCGATTCAATTGCCTGCAAATACTTATCAGGTGCAAGGGAATGTTACTCAGGAAGCGGTTCTTTATTGGTCATTGGCACAATATCGATATGAAGAGTATAAGAAAAGCACGGCATCGCCACGCCGTTTAATTGTTCCTGCTGACGAATTTTCTAATATAAATGCCTTGGCACAGGCTCATTTTTTAGTACGTGATTTAATTAATAAGCCAACCAGCGATTTGGGGCCTCAGCAATTAGCGATGGTGGTCCAAGGATTGGCTGATACTTATAGTGCACGATTTACACAATGGGTTGGCGATGAATTAATACAAGACAATTTTCCTGCGATTCATGCAGTTGGCCGTGCTGCTACCTCAGCCTCTGCGCCTCGATTGTTGTCCTTAGTCTGGGGAAATGAAAAGCATCCGAAAATTACTCTGATTGGTAAGGGAGTTTGCTTTGATAGCGGCGGTTTAGACATAAAATCAGCTTCTGGTATGCGGTTAATGAAAAAGGACATGGGAGGTGCTGCTCATGCTATTGGTTTAGCTCAATGGATAATGGAGCGGGACTTACCGATTCGCCTACACTTATTAGTTCCTGCGGTAGAAAATGCCATCGGTCCGGATGCATTTAGACCAGGCGATGTATTGACAATGCGCAATGGTTTAACGGTTGAGATCCATAATACTGATGCTGAAGGCCGTTTGATTCTCGCCGATGCTTTAGCTAAAGCCAGTGAAGAGCAACCTGATTTAATCGTTGATTTCGCAACTTTAACAGGCGCTGCTCGTGTGTCTGTTGGTACGGAAATTTCCGCCATGTTTACTAATAATGATCAATTAGCTGCCGCTCTTCAACAAGCAGCACAAAAAACTGTCGATCCTGTTTGGCGCTTACCACTATTTGCGGCCTATGAAGAAATTCTGCGTTCAAGTGTTGCAGACATTGCGAATGCAAGTGATAGTCCTTACGCGGGAGCAATTACGGCAGGATTATTCTTACAGCGTTTTATCTCGAATAATACGCCTTGGGTTCATTTTGACATTATGGCGTGGAATTTAGGCTCTAAACCAGGTAGACCTGAAGGTGGAGAGGCTATGGGATTACGTGCCGTTGCTGAATATTTGTTACAGGCTTATGGTAAGTGATAACCAGTATTAAAAAGGAGTTTTACTATGTTAGTGACTTTTCATTCAGATGCATATGAAGATATTACTTATTTTGGTGATGTAGCGAAGCAGTTGCTGTCATTAATGGGACACAGTGGCACCGTACCTGGGGCAATTAAGTTTGAAGACCTACCCCAGGCACTGGAGCACTTGCAACAGGGCTTAGCAAATGGTTCTCAATCTTCAGCTCAAGAAGATGAGGATGGTGAGATGTTAATTGGTTTAGATAAACGCGCAATTCCCTTGCTCAATATGCTCCAAGCTTCGATTAGAGATGAGTGTAATATTTTATGGGATGCATAGTATAAAATTGGTACTACTAATGTAGGTTGGGCTGAAAAGCCCGCATTGGAAGTGGATGCAATCTGTATTTGCTGGGCTGTTCAGCCCAGCCTACTCCGATTATTTGATCGGGTGAGTATGCAACTCACAACCCTTAGCCCGATACTCACGATAATGTATCCGACTTTGTTCTTTTTCTATCTCTCGGTTACTCACCAACTCCATAACACGCTTGAATTTAGTATAAAAAGCTGGAATTTGAGTACTCAAATTTAACAATATATCATTAAATCCCCGCGGTTCTTGGCCATAGCCAATTTGTATCGGTGGGGGCGGCTCAGGGCCTTCACCTTGCAGGTTATGAGGAATAAAACTATCCTCTTTAAAGGTCCATAACAGCTCATCAATCAATTCGGCATCCTGTTGGTTATTACAATAAACATAAACCCTATGACCCCGATGATAAGCCTTTTCTAAAAGACGACAAGCGATCAACCACCGAGCATGATCTTGATCGCTTTCCAATAAATAAAAATCAACGCGAATTGGCGGCATGGCGAATTAATTGAGTTAATAAAGGAACGGGTCTTCCAGTAGCATTACGCTTTTTACCAGAAGTCCATGCAGTCCCTGCAATGTCTAAATGGGCCCATCGATATTTTTCCGTAAATCGCGATAAAAAGCAGGCCGCGGTAATACTGCTGGCTGTACGGTCAAAACCAGCATTAATCATATCGGCTAAAGGGCTATCCAGAGCGTCTTGATAATCTTCATCCAAAGGCATCCGCCAGACACGGTCATTACTTTCAATAGCGGCGTCCTCAATAAGCTGTGCTAGCTCATCATCCTGAGTCATAAGACCGGAGGCAACCGTCCCTAGAGCTACAATAATACCGCCCGTTAGGGTTGCAATATCAAGCACGAACTTAGGATTAAAACGTTCGGCATAAGTTAAGGCATCCGCTAAGGCTAAACGGCCTTCCGCATCTGTATTCAGAATTTCAACCGTTTGACCAGACATACTGGTCACAATATCACCTGGTTTTACAGCAGAACCACTTAGCATATTTTCAGAGCTGGCTATTAAACCCACAACATTAACAGGCAATTGGAGTAGGGCACAGGCTTTAATTGTCCCTAATACGCTCGCTGCACCGCACATGTCATATTTCATTTCATCCATGGCATTAGCAGGCTTAATAGATAAGCCACCTGAATCAAAAGTAATGCCTTTACCGACCAGCACAATCGGCGCAGTATCGCCGGCACCTTTATAATGAATATCAATTAAACGTGGCGGTTGAGAAGAACCCTGAGATACTGCTAATAAAGTTTCCATACCAAGCTGGCGCATTTCATCAGGTCCCAGTACGGTACAATGTAACTGAGTGGGAAATTCTTTGGCTAACTGAATTGCTTGTTCTCCCAAATAAGTAGGGGTGCAAATATTGGCGGGTAGATTAGCGAGATGACGGGTAAATTCAACTCCTTTAGCAATGGCTTGTCCTGTTTCTAATGCTTTAGGGCTTGCTTCGGGCAAATAAAAATTGACCTGTTCTAAACGATGAGGTTTAGCCTGCTTCTTTTTAAATTCCAGTTGCTGAAAACAGTGATTATCTATTTGCATAATCATTTGCTCGAGCTGCCAATCTGCCGAGTGTTTTGGTAATTGCGGTAAGTAAAGGGTAATTGATTTGAAACGTTGCCTGATTACAGCATCCATCAGCTCGGTTAGCCGTTTTTTCATAAGTTTAGCGGTAAACTTTTCTTTTTTTCCACATTGAATTAGCAATAAGCAGTGGCCTTGGGCATTAGTATGCCAAACAAGATCGCCTGCCTCAGAGGCTCTTTGAGATAAATTACTAATTAAACCCTCATGTCCTTTATCCAAGTCTTGGGCAAAACTGGATAGTTTGTCATCAGAAAAAATACCAAGTATTAAACAGTCACTGAGAGACAGCGCTGGTTTTTCTATTAATCCATAATTCATTGCACGCCCCTAAAAGCATGTTCGGTTGTTAGGTTATAGTCTACCTAAACTGAAAGCGCATTGAAACCTGCATTTTCTAATCTGTAACCGTATTAGACGAAGTCATAATACGGGATGCCATGGCAAATCCCCGCATTACGCTGCGTTAATACGGCTACATAGTTTTCTTAACTAGGGCAGCGAGGCTGAGAGGGTACTATTACCTGGACATTAATCCCTTTAATCGTTGGACTCTTAAGAGCGTCCTTTAAATAATCGATTAAAGAAACATCGACTACCTTGCCATATTCTGATGAGGCTTCTCTAAAATACAATACCTTATCTTTCCAAATAGCAAAACCCAAGTGTGAAATATTCAAGGCGGTGCCAATTTTATCGCGAACATTCCAATTAGGCCGTACAATCTCAACAATTGCGCCATTAGGAATTTGTGCGAATAAATCTAAATCTGGCTTGTCCTGCTCTGGGAATAATGCAGTCAAAGGCAGATAAGGTACATGCTCTGGGGTAACTTCCAGTTTAGCTCCCTTCGCTTTTAATTCCTCCAAGCGTTTTTCTTGTTCTGCCTGGTTGGCATTTTGTAAACGGATGGTTTGAATTGTTTTATAGGCATACCAATTGGGTTTTTCAATCAGAGCTGTAGCCATTTGTGCTACAGGCTTATTGTCTTTGTTTTTGATGGTCTGGGTAATGTCTTTGAATATACCCTTTTGTTGATGGTATTGGTTCCAATCCAAACCAGTAAAATGAGTACGCTGAATATAAGATACTTTGCCATTGTTGTAGCGCATTTGTTGTATGCATTGTTGGAATGAGGGCAACGAGTTTGCTAATGCCAAAGCCACCACTGTATTTACGTAAGTATCACAATCAAAGGCATCCACGCGATATTTAGGAAACTGATCATAACGTGCTGCGGGACCTTCCCCTAACGAGCCAAGCACATAAGGTACGCCAATGAAATGTTTACTTATCCAATCAATTCGAGCAGTCATTGAAATGTTCGGCATGCGGTTTAGCTTATGATATAGTTCTTCTATTGACGAATTTGCTTGTTTTTCAGTAGCACTAGAATCAAAAGCATGGCTGCTTGTACAAGCAAGAAAACCAATGAGCAAAGCGAATTTGCGTAAGGGAGTAGAGGTGTATTTCATTAGAAATGTCCATTTTGAGTTGGATATTGGGTACATGTTAACTTGTTCCTGCGTCTGGAGGCAAGAATGCTGAATATAATTTGGTTAGGAATGATACTGACTTCCATTGTTGTCGGTGTCATAGAGGGACGTATCGATGAAGTCGTTCGGGCAGTTACTGACTCGGCCAAACTTGGTTTTGAAATTGCTTTGGGGCTGGCTGGAATTATGTGCTTATGGTTGGGTATTATGTCTATAGCTACTGAGTCAGGTTTAATCAAAATATTAGGTAAGGTGTTACGCCCCATATTGCGACGCTTATTTCCAGATGTGCCTACTGATCATCCAGCAATGGGAGCTATTGCTCTAAACATTTCGGCAAACATGCTTGGTCTTGCCAATGCAGCAACACCTTTTGGCTTGCAGGCAATGAAAGAATTGCAAACACTAAACCAGCATGCGCGTGTCGCTTCTAATTCTATGTGTACCTTTTTAGCCATTAATACTTCTAGCGTGCAACTGATTCCGGCAACCGCGATTGCATATCTTGCGGCCAATGGCAGTACCAATCCTACTAGTGTAGTTTTCAGCTCGTTAGTGGCAACACTTATTTCTACTTTAGTAGCAATCATCTCGGTGAGGCAACTCGCTAAATTGCCCGTATTTCGCGTGGGGAAGGCGGATAGCTTATGAGTGGAATAGCCAATCAGTTATCCAATTGGATGCTTTTGATGTTTGTAGTGGGGATTCCTCTCTATGCCGCCATAAAAAAAGTTAATGTATTTGATGCTTTTATTGTTGGGGCGAAACAAGGCTTTGATACAGTTTTAAATATCTTACCCTATTTGATTGCCATGATGGTTGCGATAGGAATGCTGCGGGCTTCTGGCTTTTTTACCTTGCTAGGAAGGGTGCTTGCTCCGGTGATGGAGTGGATTGGTATGCCCTCAGAGGTCTTACCTCTAGCACTGATTCGCCCTTTTTCTGGGAGTGCATCTACGGGAATTATGGCAGAACTAATTCACCAATTTGGTGGTAATTCTTTGATTGCCAAAACAGCCGCCACCATGATGGGCAGCACAGAGACAACATTTTACGTGATTGCTGTCTATTTTGGCTCAATAGGCATCCGCAGAACTCGCCACGCAATCCCTGCAGGATTACTAGCTGACTTAGCCGGTATTATTGCTTCTGTAGTTATTTGCCGTTACTTATTTGGATAATTGCTGTAGATTGGGCCACGCAACAAGCGTAGCCCGTATTAGATGAAGACGTAGATGGATGGCCGAGCCAGTTTTTCGCATTACGTTGTGCTATAACACTAGCCAACTTTCTTTTTCTTCTTCTCACTCTTATTACTAGCAAACCCAGTCTTTTCCAAAGCCTGCAAGCGGCTAAACAAAGAACGAGTTCTTGCTTTAAATGCAGCCATTTCACGGCTAGGAACGGGAGATGATGTCGGCAAGTAGGTCGATGTAGGGTTTCTTGGCTGCCCATGTACGTGCAACTCAAAGTGGCAATGAGGGCCCGTAGCAAGACCTGTTTGTCCTACATAACCAATTACCTGGCCTCGCTTCACCCGGCTGCCCTTAGACAAACCTTTTTGGAATTTCAGCATATGGCCATAAATAGTGCTGAACTTTTTATCATGGGTGATTTCAATCATATTTCCATAGCCATTATGACGACCAATGGTTTTAATAACGCCATCACCTGTAGCCAAAATCGGTGTACCAATTGGGGCCGCCAGATCAATTCCTTTATGGGCTCGACGATAACGCAAGATAGGGTGGTACCTTGAGGTACTAAAGGTGGAGCTAATATGGCTAAAACGCAATGGATAACGTGAGAATGCCTTTTTAAAGCTTTCACCTTGAGGCGTGTAATAATCACGCGAGCCATTGGCGCTGATATGGCGCACAGCCTGCGCCGTTTTTCCATTATTGGTATAACTGGCCGCAACAATATCGCCTATTCCCACCATTTTATCTTTGACATACTGCGCTTCATAAACAATCGAAAAGCGATCACCGGAACGTACGGAATGTGCAAAATCAACTTGTTTACCTAAAATTGTGGTCATTTGACGAATTAACTTACTGGGAATGCCCAGGCGTTGTGCCGTTGTATATAATGATCCTTTCACTACCCCTGTAACATAACGATCTTGGTTCGTTACTTTTTTCGAGTCGATCTTGGTCTTATAAACAGCCCCGTCTCTATAAACAGTTAATGTTTGAATATCATTCATAGGAATGATTAGCTTTTCCAGTTTCTTTTTATTAATCAAAAATTGCAATTCTTGGCTGGGCTTAATTGCAGTCAATACTTTTGCGTGAGGGTTTTTATGAACTACCAAGTGTAAATTTTGCGCGGTCAATCCAAGACGATGGAATATGGTGGCCATTGAGTCACCGGAACGGGGTTTTACCGTTTGCCATTCATTGTCTTTAATTACTTTGACTGTTTTTACAGCTTTGGCTACGACAGTTTTTTTTACCGACTTCTCTGTGTTATCCGTTTTTTCAGGTTTAGTTGTAGTGTTAACTTGGCTAGTTTTAACCGTTGGTTCTACTTTTTTATTATTAATATGTTCAACTTCTTTTTTAATTGTCTGCTCTGTTACTTTGGCTAACTCTACAAGTGGGACAGATTTCTTTTCTTCTGCTACTTGCTTTTTTTCTAGCTTCGGTAGGGAAATAGATTGACGAGCTTGGCTATTGTGTTCATGATGTGAACAGCTTTTTACAAGCAAATAAGGAAGAGAAAGGGCAACAATTAATGCAGAACCCATTAATAATTTGGATTGAATACCAGATTGTCGTGTTCGAATATAAGGTTTTTTATCCATTGTTTGCCTACATGTTGTCATCCGCAAGAATGCATTTGTGTGCATTTTGTTCAAAAACGGGTGACAAATTATTTTAAATCACCTCTTGGGTATGGCAGGAAATTGCCAACCGGGCTAAGATACTCGGTGTGAGAAGATAGGTCAATCATTTATAAAGGTTTTGATGTCATGATAGTTGAAGATTCAGTTTGTTCCGAATTAATGCGAGGCTGTGAAGAGGTCCTTCCACAGCAAGAACTCGAAAAAAAGCTTCAAAAGGGAACCCCTTTAAAAATAAAGGCAGGTTTTGATCCTACTGCACCCGATC
>NZ_LN901321.1:0-156548 GCF_001465875.1 Legionella saoudiensis
CGGGAGCCGCTGTGTTTGTTTCTGCAGTCTGTAAATGATTACCCAATACCCATCTCCCGCGCGTGACCACAGAGCCTATCAAGCTTCATTCGTGGGCGAGAGAGCCAAATACCAGCCATTATTTTAATTTTGAATCCTCCCATAGAACCCCATTGCCAGAGAGGAGTATGATTTTAATAGGGCTCTTCGCAAAATTCGCTCCCCGTCATTGCGAGCGCAGCGAAGCAACCCAGGGGTTCCGTGCCTCGATCAGCCTACCATTAATAGAATTAAATGCTAGCCTCAAAATCTTTCACGTAAGAGGGCTGATTATGAAGCATAAGAAAGGATCATGCTCACTATCGTTTTAGTTGCTGTTCAAGGAAAACCTGACCACTTAAATAGCAATAATTAATATTCATCTTGTTTCGAACTGATTAAAATAAATTAGCCCCGAATTTTTCCTATACAAAACGGCTAGAGAAATAAAAAGCAACTCATGCTTTATTTGTTCAATTAGTTGATTGTAAAGCCATTTTATTAATCAAAAGTTGCTTTTTTCTCGTCTTTCGTTTAAGTTATTTCCATTTAGGATAAATAATAAATTTTATGAAAGTCCAACGTATATCGCAATATATTGATGAGCTGCGCAAGGAAGAGATACAGGCTGAAGGCGATGCAGTTCTTTTGGATAGCATTTCAAGCTATTTTATTAATAAACCCTCAGAAACTCCTCTTGATAAGCAAGATATTATTTTTTTAATTGAATGTTTTAAGACACGCTGGGATTCGGAACGAGGTAAGGATCATGATTACACCTTAAGTAATTCTCCAATTGAACTAAAATGGGTTAACCTAGCTAAAGAATTGGGTGCATACGCAGATATTCCTTATTTAAAAATACTGATGCACACCATTACTAATAATACTGATCCGCATGACGGTTCCGCTTTAACGGAAACCGAAACAATGACAAATTTTTACCTTGCAAATAAGGGAACACTTCTCTGCCGTAAAAGGAGTCTTTGTGATCATCTATTAGATCACGGCCTTGAGCTTGCAACAAGTAGGAGTACAGAAGCTGCGGTTATTTTTACTTTAGAGGAATTAAGTAATTTAAAGCGTTGCAAAGTTAGCTCAGTTTTTTCTGTAGAAACCAAAATAGATACCAATCAAAATGGCATAAAAGAGAAACTTAAGATTACTGAATATTTCACAAGCTTTTGGGATTTTCTACAGAGAAAGATATTTGCGCATGGCTGCGTAAATGCCGAGGAATTACCCATAACCTTTTTTTCTCAGTTACTTGAGTTAATTGAGAGTTATATTAGCTTGAAAGCTGATGGCAAAGAGTTTGGTATATTTCAAAAAGAGGTGGGTAAATTTTTTGAGTATGTATATAACAGTCCTTTGCCCAAGGTTAATTCCCTATATGGAGAGAGAGTTTTTTACAAAGGTAGAGAACATTATTTAATCGATGTCTTGATTGCAATTTTTGATGCTACTCAATTTAACCTTGAACCAGAAATGCTAAGCATCGCTCGATTATTATTTACTATCCATCCAGAGCTAGAAGTTAAGAATAATGCTTTAAGGTTATTCTATCTTGATGAGCAAAAGAAGGTTGTGTACACCCAAGAAAATGAAGTTGAAGCTTATATTAATTGCTGCCGTTTGCTAGTTTCAATGTATGCAACTAAATTTGATTTTGGTTTTTTTGTTTATAAAGGGGAAGACATATTTGCTTGGGATCAAGAAAATGAAATCCCTCATGAATTTTCTAATATATACATGCACCTACTAAAAGTTTTTAATTCTGACAGGCCGAATTACATTGATGCTTATTATAATATTATTAAAAAAGAAATTGCATCTTTAGTAAGAGAAACGACTCATTGGGCTCGGGTAATTAGAACAAGTACTTCTCG
The DNA here is from genome assembly GCF_001465875.1 of Legionella saoudiensis. Taxonomy (GTDB): domain Bacteria; phylum Pseudomonadota; class Gammaproteobacteria; order Legionellales; family Legionellaceae; genus Legionella; species Legionella saoudiensis. The sequence goes on from NZ_LN901321.1 coordinate 1,908, forward strand.
CGAATGGTTGAAGAAGGTTCATAGTTCATCTTTTGCAGACATTAATGGATATTGGTATCCTCCAGAGGTCATTATCCATCGACTATTAAAATTTATCCAAACTAATACAACGTTTAAAAAGCAAATTAATGAGTTTTTGGATAAATTAGTTACTACTTATGCTCAGGAACAAGGTGATTTTAGAAAAGAGTTACGTGTTAATATATTGTTTGCACAGTTTCTTTCTAAATTAAGTGAACAGCAATGCAATAATTTAATTACGTTCATGAATAAGCGAGATGACGTATTAGCTGATGGAATTAAATCTGATTTTTTAAATCACTGTATTACACATATTAATAGTCGTTTAGTGGAGTTGGGCTATCATCGTCCGATTGAGAAATCCATTGGTTTCTTCCAAGTGCAGCTTAATTATGAAATTGATCCAGCGTTAGTGTTAGGAGTTGAACGTCTTATTGATGTGGTGGAGCATTATGCTACAGGACTGGAGTTAGGCCATCTTGATATTGAAGTGCAGGGGAAAATCCGCCGCTTTTTATTTGATTTAAAAGATCCAATTTTAAGCTGCGTTGATAGGAAAGAAAGTATAAAAGATTCGGAAACCAGGGTAGACCCTATTGGGCAGCCAAGCTGATAGGAAGGACAAGATAACTGATAAGCATAATTATGCATCATCACGAATGAGTTGGAGCAACCGGGATTTTGTGTCAAAATCCATAGGTTGCTTTCTTTATGACATTACTCTTATGACAAACGGATTTATGATGCCTTATATTGCGCACAAAGCTTAAGGAAGTTTTCATATCTTTTTTTCGCAATTAGTCCTTCTTGCATTGCCTTTATAATTGCACAATGAGGTGTATCTTTATGGGTGCAATTTCTAAATTTACATTGTGCTAAAAATGGCCTGAACTCACTATAACCCCGAGCAATCTCTGCTGCATCGATATGCCATAAACTAAATTCTCTAACGCCTGGCGAGTCAATTAGTGCTCCACCACTAGGCAAATGATAATAACGAGAATTACTCGTAGTATGGCGCCCTAGCTCAGAAACTTCGGAAATAGCTCCAGTCGCTATATTTTCTTCATGGGGTAAAACCGCCGAAATTAATGAGGATTTTCCCACCCCAGATTGTCCTACAAAGACACTTACTTGATGATCTAATATCCTTTTTAATTGAGCAATGCCATCAACATCATCTTGGCTGGTAAAGAGCAGGGGATAACCTAAATGTTGGTAGTCAGTCTGTAATTGTTCTTTAAGTTTGTCACAAGGTAAATCAATTTTATTTAAAAGTATAATTGCTGGTAATTGCAAGGTTTCTGCCATAACTAAGTAGCTATCTAGTAATGGCCAAGAAACCTCAGGTTTTGCTGCAATAACGATAATAATCTGGGTAATATTGGCAGCTACTGGTTTTACCACGCCTGTTCCTGTAGGTTTGGCAAGTACACTTTTTCGTGGATACAAACTTAGAACTACTCCTTGATTCGTTCCTTCGTTCTGCCATACCACGCGGTCTCCGGCAACTAATGTTTCGAGATTAGGACGAATGGAGCAGCGAATGTGAGTACCTTGATTATCTTCAAGTTCTACGTGGCGGCTAAATCGCGTAATGACTAGACCATCCATTAAATTATCATGGTCTTCCTTATTTGTTTGATACGTTTGTTGAATTTTTTCAATACGTGCAGACTGTTGTTTGTTAATACGTCTTTTACTCATGATTGCAATCTATATTATAATTAGGATAGTTTTTTCAAATTTTGTGCATTATTGGATAATAGAACAGAATTTGCTCCATTATGGCAAATATAAAATACAAAATTAACAAATACTTTTATTTAAACAGTATGAAGGTAAATTACATATAATGAAAGTCTACTTAGTTGGTGGGGCTGTTCGTGATCAGTTGTTAAATCTACCCGTAAAAGAGCGGGATTGGGTAGTTGTAGGCGCTAGTCCTGATGAATTGCTAAAAAAGGGGTTTCGACAGGTTGGGAAGGATTTCCCGGTATTTTTGCATCCCGAAACTAATGAAGAATATGCTTTAGCGCGAACCGAACGCAAAGCCGCACCTGGTTATTATGGTTTTACCTGTGATTTCAGTAATACGGTTAGCTTAGAAGAAGATCTAGCCCGGCGCGATCTAACCATTAATGCTATGGCTATGGATGAGCAAGGACAATTAATTGATCCTTATCACGGGCAGCAGGATTTACGCGATAAATTATTACGACATGTATCTCCGGCATTTGTTGAGGATCCCGTACGTGTTTTACGGGTTGCACGTTTTGCCGCACGTTTCCATCATTTAGGTTTTAAGGTTGCAGATGAAACGCGTTCGTTGATGTATGCTATGGTACGCAATGGGGAGTTAGCTCATTTAGTTGCAGAACGTGTTTGGCAGGAATGGCAACGAAGCTTAGAAGAGCGAAACCCGGAGCAGTTTATTAGTACTTTACGGGCGTGTGATGCATTGCGTATTATTCTCCCGGAAATACATGCTTTATTTGGTATTCCTAATCCTTATCGTTATCACCATGAAGTAGATAGTGGAGTGCATACGCTCATGGTCCTGCAAGCAGCAGTGGCTTTAACAACGGATCCAGTAATTCGTTTTGCAGCCTTAGTTCATGATTTAGGGAAAGCAACTTCACCGATGTCGAACTGGCCGAGCCATCATGGACATGAAGAGCGTGGCGTGCCAATTATTGAGGCCTTATGTACTCGTTTGCGAATTCCCAATGAATATCGTACATTGGCAATAACCGTTTCACGGTTTCATTTGATGATTCATCGCTTATCGGAGCTGCGTGCCGCGACTATAGTAAAAGTTTTAGAACAGGCGGATGCATTCCGAAGGCCGCAGCTATTTTATAATATGCTTATTGCCTGCCAAGCAGATGCTGAAGGATGTGGACGCCAGGTTGATTATCGACAAGCAAAGCTATGGAGTGGCTTATTAGCAGAATGTGCTAAGGTAAGTGTACAAACAATAATAGCGCAGGGTTATACCGGTGAGGCGATTAAACACGCGTTACACCAACACCGCATAGCCTGTGTTGATTTAATATTAAACTCCTGGAAGACAAATGAAAAACAATCATAATTTAATTTGGATTGACTTAGAAATGACGGGCTTAGACCCGGAAGAAAATCGTATTATCGAGATTGCTACAATTGTTACTGACCCCCATTTAAATATTATTGGTGAGGGTCCGGTTTATGCCGTTTCTCAGCCCAAGGCTTTATTGGATGCAATGGACTCATGGAATACTCGCCAACATGGCCAATCTGGGTTGGTTAAGCGGGTTTTAGAAAGCAGCGTCAATGAGAAACAAGCGGAGCAGGATACGATTAATTTTCTTAAACAATTCGTCGATAAAGGAAAATCTCCGATGTGTGGTAACAGTGTGTGCCAAGATCGACGTTTTTTATATAAATACATGCCCGAACTAGCAGCCTTTTTTCACTATCGTAATTTGGATGTAAGTACACTTAAAGAATTAGCGATTCGCTGGAAGCCGGAGTTATTAAATGGCTTTAACAAGCAATCAAAACATTTAGCTTTAGATGATATTAAAGACTCAATTGCCGAATTGGTTTATTATCGGCAGCATTTTATAAATTTACCGGAAGTAACACAATGATAGAAAGAGAGCGATTAGAATTGCCTAATGGGGCAGATAAATTATTACTGCACTCCTGTTGTGCGCCATGTTCTGGTGAGGTAATGGAAGCTCTGATCAGTTCAGAAATTAATTTTTCAATATTTTTTTATAATCCTAATATTCATCCAGTTCAGGAATATGAAATTAGAAAGCAGGAAAATATCAAGTTTGCCGAAAAGCATAATATACCGTTTATTGATGCAGATTATGACAAAGATAATTGGTTTGAGCGTGCTAAAGGCTTAGAGTGGGAGCCTGAACGTGGTAAACGCTGCTCCATGTGTTTTGATATGCGCTTTGAACGTACGGCTTTATATGCTCATGAACATGGTTTTCCCGTGATAAGTAGCTCCTTAGGTATTTCCCGATGGAAAGATATGAACCAAATTAATGATAGTGGTCTTCGTGCTGCTGCTCATTATCCTGAACTAGTTTATTGGACCTATAATTGGCGCAAAAATGGTGGTTCGGAGCGCATGTATGAAATTGCTAAGCGTGAGCAATTTTATAAGCAAGAGTATTGTGGCTGTGTTTACTCCTTACGGGATACTAATGCTTGGCGTAGGCAAAAAGAACGTAACCGCATTAAAATAGGCATTAATTATTACAATGCCGCAGAGTCTGAAAACAAAGAGGATTTATGAGTACACATTCACATGGTGATGCACATGAGCATCATGGGCATGCTCATTCGCATGGTCCTGTAACCTACGACCGGGCTTTTTTAATCGCAATCCTTGCAAATGGTCTATTTGTTCTTTTGCAAATTGTGTTTGCTTACTTATCAAATTCAACCAGCTTATTAGCTGATGCTTTCCATAATTTAGGGGATGTATTAGGCTTGGTTTTAGCGTGGATTGCGACGAGTCTTATGAAGCGAGCTCCCACGATGAAAGCAACCTATGGGCTGAAAAAAATCTCTATTTTATCGGCGCTAGCCAATGGGATTTTACTGGTATTCACTTGCGGTATTATTGCTACGGAAGCAATGTATAAGTTATTTTCGCCAACAGAAATCCAAGCGGTGTCCGTTATGATTGTTGCTGGTATTGGTATTGTCATTAATTCTGCCACGGCTCTTTTATTTATGCGAGGCACAGATGATTTAAATATCAAGAGCGCTTATCTGCATTTATTTTATGATGCATTAATTTCTGTGGGGGTAGTGGTATCTGCTGCTTTAATCTATTTTACCGGTTGGCAGTGGCTTGACCCTGTCGTTGGTTTAGTGATTGCCTTTATTATTTTAAAAGGTACGTGGTCTTTATTTGTTAATAGTTTCCGATTAATTATTGACGGCGTACCAGAGAATATCTCCTGGACGGCAGTGAGCGAATTTTTGCTAGCAAAACCCGGGGTTGATAGTTTTCATGATTTGCATATTTGGGCAATGAGTACACAGGAAAATGCCTTATCTGTGCATTTATATATGCCTGAAATCGAATTAAACGATCAAGTTCGGCTTGAGTGGACCGAACAATTAAGACACGAGTTTAATATTCAACATGTAACCATCCAAGTAGAAAAGACAAAATCTGCGTGTAATGATAATTGTCATACCCCAAGCTTTTTATAAATAAACAGCAGAAAAGCTTTTTTCGCGATTAGGCTCAGAAGCGAAATCATATTCCTCAACCTATACTTAATGTAAATCTTATAAATAGGTTGATGGAATTATGGCATTAAAGGAAATTCGCAATGAATTTACTCCTGCAGTAGTTGAGCACGTAGCGAGTAGTGCCCTTTTTTCTCATGATGTCTCTCGTGGTACTTTAGCGGGCTCTGGGAAAACCTGGATCAAAAAGGAAATGCTCGATCCGGAAGTGGCAAAAATAGAGCTTCTCGCGCAAGAGTTTTTCCGCTTAATTATTCCTCACCAAGGTGAAACACGTCTGTTAGAAAACAAAAGTACAGGAGTTCACTATATTCTTTCTGAAGAGGTTAAAGGCTATCGTGACTTACCTCGGGGTGAAGCTCATAATTTTGCTAATGGACATTATACCGGCTTGGGGCAAGCACTTGTTACTGCCATGTTTTTGCAGGAAATAGATCTTAAAAACGGTAACATTGGCCTTGATGAGCAAAATCGAGTGGCAAAAATTGATGGAGATTGGTGCTTTGCTGAGGGTCGTTACGGTGGAGGCTCATACAAAATTACCCCAGAGGCCATCGCACGACTTCCTTATCCACAGGATTTTTGTACCTTTAATTGGCTTGATCTCATTATGCAAAATACCATGCGTGCGAAAAGCCAGATTGTAAATCCATCATTAAGTAGTTCCCCGCAATTTCGCGCAGAGGTCAATCAGGCCTTATTGATGATTTGTTTGCTGCCAGATAGTTTTATTGGCCATTTTGTTGATGCCTACATGCCAGCAGGAGGGGAGCGTTTCGTTCATTTAATTAAATCACGTCGCGATCAATTACTTACCAGCGCTTTGCAAAATTCCTCATTTTTAGAGTATTGCAATTCGGCAGCAGCTCTTCAGGACTATAACAATCTTATGGTGCATATGGATTCGTTCCAGGCCAATGGGGAGGGTAATGTTCTCCCACTACATGCTCAAGAAGCCAATCATACTTCGGTTGCTGGACGATTAGATATTATAAATAGCTTCCTGGCCATAAGAGAGCATGGGCAAATAATCAATAAGATTTTATCCCACCAAGTAAATGATCAGGACATTCTTTTACAAACTTATGTCGCGGACATGCGAAAAGAGCTAGTAAAACACAGTTCTAATCCGCAAAAATTACAAGAAATAAAAAAACAATTGCTTGACGTGTTGGCTTCCGTGAGTTCGGCTGAGGTCTTAGCTGTGAAGAAAGCCGTAAGTGATTTACGAGATAACAGCCACTGGTATACACGAGGTATAATTAAAAAAACAGAACGGATTGAAGCCGCGTTATGTACAATACCGCTTCTTGAGCGAGGAACTGTGATTAGTGATAATGGTCCAGCAAATAAAGTTCAGGAAGCGCTTGCATCACATCGGCATTGGGGAAAAGGTGGGGCAGTCTATAAAGCGGGTGAGCAAATTGATATGGAGTATTCCGCTAAGACGTTTAAAGATCTAAAAGCACAATTTACTAAGTCGCGTGCCCCTACAAATGATGAGGATAGTCCTAGTCAAAATCCTCAAGTAAAATGATGAATCAAATTATTTAAGGATCTATCTATGAGCAATGACAAATTATATGGGTTATATGGTAAAGGGGCAAAAGATCCAGAAGAGCAGGTTACGGTCTTACGTAGTAAGCTAAAGGCTTTAATTGAAGAAAATAATAATATAACAAAACAAATATGGGATATTGATTTTCAACTTAATAATGCAGAGCTTTCCGAGACGCAACGAGCAGAGCTCATGGCTTTAAGTGAGGAATTGAACAAACAAATTTCGAAAGGAGATTATGCTCATCGAATTGATGAGTTTAAGCAACAGATCATTGATTTAGAAATGGAATTGTATGGACATTCAGATTTAGATAGTAATTCGCCTTATTCTATATAAGGAGGATTGGTTGCTTGTTTATAGGGTTGTAATCGCCAGCTAGGAGAAACCCTCTTCGCGGGCGAGGCAGCTAACCTTGGCATGAGGTGGCTTCCCGCCCGCGGGATAAGTTAGATTAATAACGTATTATACTAATATATGATGTGTTGTTAAGGCCAATCCCTTTTTATAACTATTACAGGCTTGATTGGCATCACCTAATTTTTCCTGTAGCTTGCCTAGAGTCATGTATGCCAATGGCGAAGGCTCGATTTCATTTGATTGCTCAAGATAATATTTGGCCTTTCCCCATAATTGACGATTAATACATAGTTGCCCTAAGCATAAATAAAGTTCTGCTGAATGCGCATGCTTTTTTAATAAACTCTCAGCAAAGGCAAGTTGGCTATCGTCACTGGGTAATGAGCCATAAAGCGTAATAAGTTGGGGATTAAATTCCTTACGAAGGTTGCGTCGTAATAGTTCTTTTGCCTTAGCATGTTCATTGTTCTTTAATAAGAAACGAACATACTCGGTAACGATATTGGGATCTGCTGCTAATGGCTTTGGCAAAGATTTAAATAATTGCGTTACTGCCTCTGGCTGATTTTGCTTTGTTAAATCCATAAGCGCTTGCAAATAAGCATTATGTTGTAAGGCCTCAAACTCTTGTGGCTCAATCACATTATATCGTTTTAAGCTCGGTAGTAAGGCAATTAATTGAGGCCAATCTCGAACTTCTTGGTACAGTTGCATGAGTAGTTTTAATACATAAGGGTGCCGTGGAGCAATATCATGCAAGTGTCTTAGAGTGGCTAATGCCTGCTCCCATTGATGGTTTGCCAATTGCAATTGAGCTTGAGTAAGCTCTACGGCAATTTTTGCTTCGGGCATTGATTGTTGTGCTTCACGGAGAAAGTCATCGCGTAATTGGCTATCTCCCATTTTTTGCGCTGCACGAGCAGCGGTTAAGTAATTTAGCAGTGGGGTATCGGTGTTAGGCAGAGCCTGAATTAAATGATTTTTCGCTTTATCCCAATATCCTTCACTGTATTCGATTAATCCTTTACGTGTAATGGCCTGAGCTTTTTGCGCTAAACGTTTAGAGTGCCAACGGCTCATCGCTTTAGGGGCACGAGTAACTTTATGGCATATGCGGGCCACTAAATATAAGATAAGAAATATAAGAATTAAGCCTAAAATCATCACCCATAATGTGGTTTCAACAGTCCAATGGTTTATAGCAATTAGCACATAGCCGGGATCTTTATTAAGCTGTACCCCTAAAATGATGGCGGCTAATAAGATAAAAAATGCAATAAAAAGACGCATCATTGTGAGGTTCCTCCCTGTCCTTCTTTCTCGGCCGGCTTGGCAGTGGGCTCTTTAGAATCAATTAATTGATTTAGTAACGGTAATGCGCTAACACCAACCTCGGGTCTTTTTTGCACTAATTGAATTTGCTGCAGTTCATTTAATTTTTTTATGAGGGCTGCGGTATTTGCTGCATTTTCATTAAAATTCTTTTTTAAAGTATTTATAGCCTGATTTAGCGCCAATTTATAGACCTCTGCATTATTATTCAGTACAGCCCATTGTGCTTCCTGTAAATTTAAGCGAATAGTTTCTTTGAGTAGGGCTTCAAGGGCTGGAGAAATAAGAGGTTTAACCTGCTCATCATTACGGCGAATGACCACGAGCTTACTTAATACATTCATGCTGTCTTGCCAGCGAAGACGCCAAACTGAAGTTTTATTTTCAGGGGTAGTAGTAGAGGTTTCTGCTGCTGGAGTTGCAGGTTTTACATCACTTAACGCCGAGGCAATACTTAAATTCTCAAGGCTATTTTGTGCTGCATCCAATTGGCTTAAGGCTCCTGCAATATCCATTTTAGGCATTGCTTTTAATTCGGCAATGTCTTTAGCTAGTGCTTGGCGGATTTCAAACACCTTGGGATCATTTAATTGCAGTAATAACTGATCCCCTTGTTGTAATAAGCTGATGGTAGCATCAATGCTATTACTCCAGTGTGCATTAATTTGCGCTAGCTCAAGATAATAGCGAGCTTTGAGCAATTGCCAATTTTGGTTTTGATAAAAACGCTCACTCATTGCCGCTTGTAATTGCTTGTTTAGCTCTGCAAATTGGTTTTGTAAAGTAGAGCGCGTTTCTTCAAGCTTATTGGTTTTAGTCTCAAGCTGGGCTTGGGTTTTATCTTGGTTTTGCTCTAGTTTATCTAATTGCTGACTTACTCGGCTGTTTTGACGGCTCTGATTGGCTAATTGTGCTTGTAATTGCTGATTGAGTGAGAGCGAATAGAGCGATGAGCCAAGGGCAGCAAGTGCGATTACAATAGCCCCAGCAGCTATGACTGGCTTTGTTTTAGCTCGTGGAGGATTAGTTTGCTCCATAGTCTGTGTGGGTTGTGCTTCTGCTGCTTTTTTTTGTTCTTCATTGCCATTGGTCATAAATTAATCCTTGATAACAGAGTCAAACAATGCATTCATTATCCCCTCGGGATGGCTACGAATAATATGTTTTATTCCCAGTGAGGAGGCACTTTGAGCCAGGCGTTCACTAATAACCAGGCATGTTTTACTGCGCAGCCAATGATGAGCATCTTTAGGAAATAATTGAAAAAGATGATGCATAGACTGCTCGCTAGTTAACAGTATAATATCCACTAAATCATCGCGCCAGATTGATTTTATAAATTGAACATTTATTTTTGGCAGGGCGCGTCGGTAAACATTTAATGCAATTAAATCAGCACCTTGTTGCAACAAGCGCTCCTCAATAAGAGGCCTGCCACCTTCTCCTTTAAATAATAAGATTCTTTGTTGCTCGGGTTGTTGTAAGCTCGGCAGTGCTAATAAATGTTCACTGTCGGGTATTGAGGGGGTGGCATGCACCTCTACTGCAAATTGCTTAAGGAGTGCGGCGCTACCGCTGCCAATGGCAATGACCTTAATGGTTGATGGCCAATGAATATGGGCTTGCTTTAATTGCATAAAACAATGCTGCACCGCATTTGCACTAATAAAAATAGCTTGTTGTACACTACTTAAATCGGGTAAATGGTCAAGCCAGTTAGTTACTGTTTGTATTTCCAGCGTAGGTAACTCAATAGCGATACCTTGCGCTGCCCGGATACTGGCGCTTAATTGTTGCGCTTGCTCTTGGGGGCGGGTATTCAAAATACGTAACCCATGCAGTGAATCTGTCATTTAGGAATCGACGCCAGAAGTTCTGCCCCACCTTCTGCAAGTAATTCTTGAGAACAACGTCTTGCTAATTGTGACGCGTCCTCCAGTGCCCCTGTTTGCTGATTGCTAAGAGCTTGTGTGCCGTCTTCATTTAATATTTTTGCGCGTAACATCAATTGATTGGCAGCGATGGGGGCGCAATAAACGGCTAAAGGCACATGGCAGTTACCACCTAACTGGGCATTTACCTGACGTTCGGTGTGGACACAAATAGCAGAGATAGGGTCATTGAGCCCAGCTATTAACGTTTGGGTATCTTGATCATCCGCTCGGCACTCAATAGCTAATGCCCCTTGCCCACAAGCTGGGAGCATAATATGCTCAGGAATTTGTTCGCGAATCGCTTCCATAAATCCCATGCGCTCAAGGCCTGCAGCAGCTAGAATGATGGCTTGGTATTCACCAGTCTCTAATTTCGCAAGGCGAGTATTGATATTTCCACGTAAAGGTTTAATGTATAAGTCAGCACGATATGCTAGTAATTGCGATTGGCGTCTCAGGCTTCCTGTTCCTACTATGGCTTGAGGAGGGAGATCTTGCAAGCTGTTGTATTGTTTACTAACCAGGACATCAAAGGGATTATCTCGTTTACAGATAGCAGCTAAACTTAAGCCCTCAGGAAATTCTGCAGGCATGTCTTTAGAAGAATGAACCGCTATATCTGCGCGTTTATCCAATAACGCTTCTTCTAATTCTTTGACAAATAATCCTTTTCCCCCTACTGCAAGCAGCTTATCTTTTAGAAATTTATCACCCGAAGTGGTCATCGGCACCAGTTCAATCTTTAGCATAGGCCATTGTGCTAATAACAAATCGCGCACATGGTTAGCTTGCCATAAAGCAAGAGGGCTTTGGCGGGTGGCAATACGTAGCGTTTTGATATTCATAGACATTAGAACGACTTGTTAATGATGCGCTATCATAACATTTTATTTGCAGGAGCGTGAGTTAGGTATCAAGAAATGTAACCTGGATTAGGCATTGCCTTGATCCAGGTTATATGTTTTTATCTTTTGTATCCCGCACGTAGCGCAAGAGCCATGAAAATATAAGTCCAACCGCTAACGATCATGTCTATGGCAATGAACATTCCGATAACCCATAAGCTACTCATCGGCCATTTGATAAGAATTAGAACTCCTAAAATCAGGGAAGTAATACCAGCAAATAATATCCAACCCCAGCCCTCAGTATCCCTTAACGAGATAGACATTGAGATGCGAGTTACGCCAATAATAATGAGTAACCAGGCAAGCATGGCAGTAATCACTGCGGATGCTAGAATAGGGTCATATAAAACCACCCCTGCCGCAATAACGTATAAAAAGGCGATAAGAATTTGCCATACAGCCCCTTTCCATTTTTTGTATTTGAACGCATCTGCAAAATGCGATAAGCCTGAGATTAACAGCATGGCTGCAAAAAAATACATGCTCATTAAGGTCAGCATAATATCCATGCCTAAACCAATAGTCCCAATAATCAGAAGAATTATTCCTAGTCCTAACAGCCACCCCCAATGACGTTGTAGTGAATCGACCATTGGGATCTGCATCTTTTCTGTGTTATCCATATCAGTTCCTTTTGATTGTATTATTTTTTAATATAGCCTATTTTCAGGCAGTTGAGATTTCTAATATTTTGGCTCAAACTAGCTGAATCTAAACTGCTCATAGTCTCTAAAACGATACAATTAATGAATAATTATCCGGTATGCTGGAAAAAAAGCTTACTTCTAGGTATGATTTTTAAATTGTGTTTTCGAGGTGTACGGGTATGAAATGGTCTGTGGTGATGCTGTTGTCTTTTTTCTCATTTGCAGGACATGCAAATAGTGATACAGAGCGTCAGGAAACGCAATTACGAATTCAGCCTATAGGCCAAGTTTCAGTGCAAGAACAGCCCGGTTCTGAACAGAAAACGGTTGCTGCGCCTGTCAAAAAAGAGCCAGGTGAAGAAACTTATGAGCAGTATTGTATTGTATGTCATAAAGCGGGTTTGGCTGGTGCTCCCAAGTTTCGTGATGAGCATGATTGGAAGCCCCGTTTAGCCGGTAGAACATTAGATGATTTGGTTGCCTCTTCAATAAAAGGTTTAAATGCGATGCCTACAAAAGGAACTTGTTTTAAGTGCAGTGAAGATGATCTGAAGGCTGCAATTTCTTATATGTTGCCTAGATCATGACAAAATTAAATTTTAAACGAATTCAAACATTCAATGCGGTAGTTACGTTATTTGTGCTGTTCGCATCATTTTACTTTCAATATATCGTGGGCTTGGTGCCATGCCCTTTATGTATGATGCAGCGTATTTGTGTTTTTTGCTTATTGGCCGTGATGAGTTTTAGTTTTCGGACGCAAAAAAGGGCGCATGCAATTAGCGGGTGGATAGTTTTTTTTGCCGCTTTAGGACTATTTTTTGCCGTTCGTCAGTTATGGTTGCAATCATTACCCGCAGGACAGGTTCCTGCTTGCATGCCGGGTTTGGATATTATGATTCGCTATTTCCCATGGAAGACTGTGGCTCAAGCTATGCTCTGGGGGTCTGGAGAATGTGCTGAAGCCACTTGGCATTGGTTGGGTATTTCTATGGCTGGTTGGAGCGCAATGTATTTTATTTTTATGATTGTGATGGGGATATTTTTATTTTGGCATACTCATCGCTCTCGCTTTGATATGATGTATTCAAAAATGTAATCAGTTCCCATCGTTAAATACGTGAGCGGGCCCATTGGCGATTAGGAGTGAGCCCGCTGTTGATAATAAATCGATCTAAATTTCTACTGTCTTATTAAATTTATCATTGGGTCCGGCAATAACTTGAACTTCCTCAACTGATTTTTTTCCATGTAAAGAATAGGGCGAACTATGTCCTTTAGAAAAACGGACCATCTGTTTTTTAAAAGCGGCAATGCGGGCAGCAGATTCAGGAGTTTGTTTAAGAGAGGAGGATTGCATTAGCTCCAATAACAATTCACGGGGTTGGTGGCATACGATTAACATATCACATCCTGCATTAAGCGCTCGTTCAGCTCTAGTTTCTAAATTGCCAATATCGGCACCTTTCATACTTAAACAATCACTTAAAATCAATCCATTAAACCCTAACTTAGTGCGTAGGATATCGTGCAGCCAAATCTTAGAAAAACCCGCGGGATTATCTTTATCAATCGCTTCATAGGTTACATGTGCTGGCATAATCGCAGTTAATAACCCTTTATTGATTAACTCACTAAATGGCTTTAAATCTTTTGCTTCTAATTCTTCTAAAGATGCTGAGGAGCTAGGCATCGCAATATGCGAGTCCGATACAATAGAACCATGACCGGGAAAATGTTTTCCCACCCCAGGCATACCTGCATCATTCATGCCTTGAATAAAGGCACCTGCTAATGCAGTAACTGCATCAGGATTTACATGAAATGCTCTATCTAAACCGGCTATAACACGGCTGTTGCCCTCTAGATCCAATATAGGGGCCAGACTCAGATCAATTGCATGGGCTAAAAGTTCTTGCGCCATGATTTTTCCATATTCTTGGGCATGAGCTAAACCTACGTCTTCATTGAGGTCATAGACCTTGCCATAGGAGCGCGCTGCCGGAATGGAGCTAAATCCCTGGCGTTGAAACCGTTGAACATTACCTCCTTCATGGTCAACTGCAATAAAAAGGGTGGAGTTAATGCTTCTTATCTCACCAATTAATTGTGCGAGTTGTTCTGGATTAATAAAATTACGGGTAAACAAAATTATCGCGCCCACACTTGGGTGCGCTAAAATTGTCCGCTCTATATTAGATAGCTTCGTTCCCTCTATATCAACCATGAATTGCGCTGGCATAATAATGCTCCCGTTTAACGTAACGCACGTCACCTCTCATTGTAAACTTGATGACGTAATTTAAGGTCTTAGACCTCATTACCGTTTAAATTAGCGCATGATTTTATCATAGATTGACGAAGGATTAATATTTCTGAGTATCCTTTACTGGTAATCTGAAGTCGAGTTAGCTATCATCGCCTTTTTGAATTATTTTTGACAAAATGAAAAGCTTTTCTTGCGAAGTGCTGTATCGGCATTCAGCCACCAAAGCACGGGTTACCCGTGTTACCACGGCCCATGGTGAATTTATCACACCAGTATTTATGCCTGTTGGCACGCGTGCCGGTGTAAATAATATGATGCCTGCTGAGCTACAAGAAGCACATAGCCAAATTATTTTAGGAGGTAATACCTATCATATGCTATGTGCTCCAGGTATGGAGGTTATTGAAAAAGCCGGTGGCATGCATCCTTTCATGGGATGGCATGGTCCTATGTTAACGGATAGCGGTGGCTTTCAAGTTTTTAGTTTGTCCAGAAATAAAGAAATTTGTACCATTGATGAAGAGGGGGCTCATTTTGTCTTGCCTGGCAAGCAAGGAATAATCCATATGACTCCTGAAATGTCTTTAAAAACTCAGAAGATTATTGGTGCCGATATCATTATGGCCTTTGACCAGTGTACACCAGATAGCTGTACTAAAGATGAAGTCAGCCACATTATGACGCGCACGCATCGTTGGTTAAAGCAATCAATCCATTATCATCAGCAGCATCCAGAATCTCGTTATGGCTACCAGCAAGCGCTATTTGGCATCATTCAAGGGGGCACGTTTAAGGATTTACGGCGAGAAAGTGCTGATTTTGTTTCATCTATGAATACGGATGGTCTTGCTATTGGGGGCGAGACTATCGGTTTTGATATGAACACTACCGTTGAAGTAATTCGTTGGGTGCGCGATTATTTGCCGGAAAATAAGCCGCGTTATACCATGGGGGTGGGTATGTCACCTCAAGATCTTTTGGACGTAGTTGCAGAGGGAATCGATATGTTTGACTGTGTTGCGCCAACGCGTAATGCACGACATGGAGCTTTGTATTGCGGTAAGTTAGTGCACGAAGGAAATTGGCTGCGTTTTGCCAGTGAGTATGAGAATGAACGTATTCAAATTAAGAAATCATGCTTTGCTGAAGATATGTCGCCCATTATGCCGGATTGTACTTGTTATACTTGTCGTAATTATTCACGCTCTTATTTACACCACTTAATAAAACAGAAGTCTAATCTTTTCACTGCTCTGGCGACAATTCATAACATCCATGTGATGCATGATGTTTGTGATAAAATGCGCGAGTTGGTAATTAATTCACAGGAGAAATAATGGTAGTTATTAGTACATCTAAAGGTGATATTCATCTTCAGTTAGATACAGAAAATACTCCAGTTACAGTTGAGAATTTTTTAAGTTATGTGCGCAGCGGGTTTTACGATAATACAATTTTTCATCGCGTCATTTCTGGCTTTATGATTCAAGGGGGCGGACTCGATTCCAATATGGAACAAAAGCAAACGCAAAGTCCAATTAAAAATGAAGCAAAAAATGGTAAGCCGAATAAACGGGGTACGATTGCTATGGCAAGAACTATGGACCCACATTCTGCAACAGCACAATTTTTCATTAACGTAGCAGACAATGCCTTCTTAAATTATACAGCAGACTCAATGCAAGGTTTTGGCTACTGTGTATTTGGTGAGGTAGTTGAGGGGATGGATATTGTCGATGCTATTGCTAAAGTGAAAACCGGGCAAAGCATGGGGCATGCCGATGTTCCTGTTGAAGAAGTAAGTATTCTTTCAGTTAAAGAAGTCGAGTAATTGCTTATTCTTATGAATTTGCTGCATGACTGATTTTATAAATCTGCCGTCATGACGAGCAAAGTGAAGCAACTCAGGTTTCGTATGGCGAACTCCTGAGTTGCTTCGTCACTCCGTTCCTCGCAATGGAAGATAAGTTAATATTTATGTCTATTTCTTAATTTACACTTTGCGTCATTGCTGTAAAGGGAAGCAACCCAGAGTTTTGTGCTGCGAGCTTCTTGCTATGTTCTTTGTATTAGGAAACTCATGAACGGAAATTCTATTCGCCTCGACGTTTCTTAATACTTTCCGAATAATCAAAAATAGGTATCTCAATATGAAAGAAAATAGCCAGTAGGCGTGCAATGAAAATACTTATCAGAGTAATGATTACACTAATATTTTCGGTAACTTGAAAATGATTCAGGGTAATAAAAAGCAGGGCTCCTGCAATAGCAATGACCGCATACAATTCTTTTCTCAGAACTAACGGAATGTCATTACATAAAATATCACGAAGCATCCCACCACAAATGCCGGTAATTACCCCACTAATTACGGCAATACTCGGAGACAATCCATGATTTAATGCTTTTTGAGTGCCAATGATAACAAAGGTTGATAGGCCCAACGCATCGAGAATTAGAAAGAGTTTCATAATTTTTATTAATGAATGAGCAATAAAAATAGTGAGAAATGCACATAAGGATGTGTATAATAAGTACTCTGGATGAAGTACCCACGTCAATGGGTAAGTATTAAACAGCGAGTCTCTTACGGTACCACCACCAAGAGCTGCAATACATGCAATAAGCATGACGCCAAAAAAATCCATTTTTTTGCGGCCGGCAGCCAGTGCACCTGTAACTGCTTCGACGCAAATGCCCATGATGAAAAGAAAATGTAACAACATACAACTCACTGCCTGTAAAAGGGCCAATGATAACATTGTTGAGTCAAGTGGCGGAAGATATAAACGTGCGAATTCTTTGTACAGAACTCGCATTAAAAGTATTTTTTATTTGGAGCGTATTCATGGAGATAAGTATGCCGTTTTTCCTAAATGAAATTGATACAGATGCACGTAAAAAAATTCTGGAGCTTGACCAAAAACTAAAGACTTTACGCGCAGAGGTAGAGTTGAAATTAAATGAAGCAGAGGAAAGCCATTTGCCTCATTTAATGCAAGATATTGAACAAGCTATCAAAGCAATCACACCAGTGGTGTCATTGGTTGCTGATGAATAAGCATGTTTCTAGCCCGTATTAGCGCAGTGTAATACGGGAAGATAAACCATTAATTATAATGAATACTAAATACCGGCGATTCATCTTTAATAGATGCGCTGGCATATTGATTCTTACCTAAACGATATCGTTGTGCCAAAATTTTAATATTGGTTAACACTATGGCCGCTAAGATAATAATGATTAGACTAGGGGAGCTAGGCATTTGGGTTTTTCGTGCTAAATAATCGGAAAGTAAGGGGGGAACGCCTGCTGCTAAACTGGCCGCAATTGAGTAAACAATAGACAAAGCAGTGCAACGTATCTGCAGCGGGAATAGCTCGGTGAGTAAAACGGTTGCTACACTGTAATAGCATGCGCAGGGAATAGAGATGAGCAGCTGCATTAAAATATAATAACCTGCATTCCCATAATTAATCCCATGCATAAATGGATACGCGAGTACTAATAAACCGCTGCTGGCAAACGTGAGCATTTTCAAACGGTCTTGTTTATCAGAAAGCCAACCAAAAATGGGAATCAGCACGGTGACTAAGGCTAGTGCTAAGGTATTTGAGGTCATAATTAAGGAGCGGGAAAGATGCGCATATTGAATTGCATGCAATGGAATATAAAGGTAGAAAAAGAAGCCTGTGGTGACTGAGAGAAAACTGGAGAAAAATGCGTAATGGAACATGAAGGGGTATTTTTTAACGTAATTTACCGATTGCTTATAGATATCCCGGGTTGTAGGTTTTGCTCGATTTGCATAATAGACAATATAGGCAAGGCTTTCTGGCATCTTAGCACGGATCGCAAAACCAATAATTGTGGTCAGCAAGGCAAATAGAAAGGGAAGACGCCAGAGATAATCTATTTCTGGATGAGCATCCGCGAAATAACGCATGCCCTCAACAATCAGGCATGCAAGTAAGTACCCCGCTTTGACACCAACTGAAGACCAACAGCCGCGAAAACCGCGTTGCTTATTATCACCACTTTCAACTAATAAGGATGCTGAATTCAAAAACTCAGAGCCTAAGGCCATACTTTGAATGATGCGTAAGGTTAATAATAAGCCAGCAGCGGCAAGACCTATGTGCTGATATCCAGGAATAACGCCAATTAGAGCAGTAGAAATCCCCATAATTAGGATTGATACCATCAGGACATTTTTTCGTCCATATAAATCCGAAAATAAACCTAAGATAAACGCGCCTAAAGGTTTCGCTAAATAAGCAATAAAGATTAAGGATAAAACAACAGTAAGACTGCCCTTATTATCACCAATCAAGTAGCGGGACATTTCTGTAGCCATAAAATAACAGATGGACATGTCATAGGCTTCTACGACATTTCCCATAAGGCCGCCGAGTATGGATTTATTTTGGTGTTTCATAGTTCAACCTGTATGGGTAATAGGGGTGAGGAGAACGGATCATAGATATTTAAAAGAGGAACTAGATTAGTTGAACAATATTGTCCAATTTTATAAAAGTCCTCATGTTGATTCGCAAAAAGTTCACGTGTATGCGCACAGGACTTTCGACTGGCCAGAGAATAGACAAAATATTCTTCCCCCATTTTGGCCGCAAGGCTTAATCCTAGGGGATAGCTGTGTTTGATTTGTTTTAAATAATACAGTTCATCGTAACGCGTATAATCATATAAGCTTTGCCAATAATCTTGTATGCATAATTCAAACCACTGATGTCGATAACTTTTATCATAACGCCAGAGAGGGCTATTAAATAAATTAAACTCCATAGCAGGGGTTGAGGATAAAGCAAGCAATTGATTGTTTTTGTTAATACGGGCAAAGGCAATGTGATCAATTTCATGTATGCCTAACACATCTCGGAATACAGATGAGACTTTACTTCTAAAGGCAAAAAGTACTTCCAGCAATTCTGGATGACAGGTTACTTCATTACGACAATTTTCCATAAAACCATTCTTATTTCAAGTTCCATGCGGCCGGCTAAAATGCTTTATTGAAGCTAAAGCCAGATCAATAATTCTTGTTGACTGCTCTTCATTGGCATTGATTAAACTTACGTCATTAATCAATTCCATCAAGAAGTCGGAGACTTCTTGTTCCATAAGCTGGCCATTATATAGATTTGCTGCCTTGGTGAAAATATAGTGAAGCAAAGTTTTACTAATTGAGATTTTATCTTGCTGTAAGCCGCGATCATCATGAGAGTCACCAAATAATAACCAGCCGGGCGAAACATGTAGTTTCGTAGCGATTTCAACAAGTTTTAATGGTTCAGGAATGGCTTCACCACGAAGGTATTTTCGGCAAATCTGTAACGAATAGCCGGTTATTTCCGATAGTTTATGAATGCAAACGCCAGATGTGGAGCGTTGAGAATTAAAGCCTGCAGCAATCATGGCATCGCGTAAGCGGTATGCAAATTGTTTTGTTAAATCAACTTTTTCCATGGGGCGTGCAATAACTTAAGAGTGAATCTGTGCTGAATTGTAGCAAAGGCCAACGCAACCTGCAAATTTTAGTAGTGAATGGAAACCTTTGGTTTCCTTTCGAAATTAATTGTTGACATTCGAAACTTAGGCGCTATAATGGCTGTGAAATTTACGGAAATAATTTCAACAAAGTCCAAAATACATGGAAAAACATGGCACCCGATGGAACATAGTGTCATGAATAGTTCAACAAACAGGAACAGTGGTTTTACCATAGCGGTGAACCTCGCAACACCAAGGCTTGAATGATGGAAATCATTCAGGCCTTTTTTTTTATCGCCTCTGTCCAAATGCAGCATCATCGATTGCCGAAGAGCAATTGTTGAAAAGTAATTTTGATTTAGGGGGCAAATGCCTGTTACTTAATCAGCCCTTAAGCTTGATTTTTTTATACTTTGGCAATGCAAAATTTGAGATAAAAAATGAGTAGAGCAAAATTAGAATGTCTGTCGAGTTAAAGAAATCGTATGCAGGGAAAGGACCTAGCCAACCTTCATTGGCTAGGAACCGATATCGAATAGTTATATAACTCCCATTCCTAACATACGGATAAATTCACGGTTAATTTCTACCATATGGTCAAGTTCGGTATCTTTGGAGTTTGGCCAGAACGTAAACTTTGCGTTACTCGAGTAATATTTTTTGGCTTCTTCTTTAGATGACATAACTTCGGGCTTTGGTGCAAGTGCCGAATCAAGAGATTTACTGCGTTGTCTTTTATGGCCTTTTTCTTCAAGCATAGGCTCAGCTTTTCTTTTAGGAAGCTGCGCATCTGCAGAATTGCTTCGCGGGCGTGTAGCAGGTTTTGTGGCATCTTTGGCTTCGTTATCTTTGCGTCGCTGTAACTCTGCTTGTTCCAGATATTCTGTCTCCAGAATTACATAGGTCGTTTGCAAGTGAGGGGATAGTGTTCTTGCCTCGGCATTTTTTGTGGAGATAAATTGTGCAAGAATTTCTTCCTTTTTCTTAACGTTGGCATAGCTTTCATGAGTGGTTTTAAGATTGGCACTTTTTAAATTTTTGTTTTCACCAAGAACCTCATTGAGGAACAATACGTCTCTGGATAATAAAAAGGTTGGTCTAAAGACTTTAGAGTCATTATTTGCTTGGATATGTTTTCTTAACTCTCGGAAATTTCCAACAGGGCTTACGTACGCTTGCAGTGCTTTATAGGTATCATAAGCGGTATCGGATAATTTTGTATCTAAAATTTTTAAATCAGTTTCTACTACAGACAAACGCAACATAACTAAGGCAAATGCCTCATAATTTTGGTACTGATTAAGAAGTATATTGGCGACTTCTATCCATCGTTCAAAAGCATGATATTGGGCCGATTTTTTAGTATGTGCGGCGATATTAGTTCCAACGTACTTATCTAGAATAGCGTAACATTGCAGATAGTTTTGTAGGTTGATACTACCGCGGCTACTGTCAGAAAAACCAGCTGGATTTGCTATATCCTTTTCTTCTAGTTTTTGAAAAAAGCTTCTTAATTTAATATCGAGCAGGTCGGCGTAATCTTGGGCGAGGCGTGCTTCAACTTGTTGGCACCGATCATTGGTTTCGGGACGGGTTGCCACAATTTTTCGTACCTCTTTTTTAGAAAATTTTTTGTCCCATTCTTGAGAGGTGGGAAGAGTATCTACAAATGAATTGTTTTCTTGGAACCAAGTCGAGAACGAGCGTGCTCTGAACCAATTTATAATAGTGTTTATTGGATTTGCCATGATTATTATTCTTATAAGTTAGACAAGAGACGATCACTATGTATTTTCTTTGTCAAAAAGTCAAATAAATAATTGCATAACTACGGTAAATAATAAGTTGCTTTGCCGCAAGCACTATTATATACTGCCTAACTATGCTTTATGCAGGTCTTTTTCTAGGCACGTAGCTCAGTGGTAGAGCACCACCTTGACATGGTGGTGGTCGGTGGTTCGATCCCACTCGTGCCTACCAATGTAACAGAATTCTTTTAAGTTATTAAGTGTAGAATATTTTACGCTTAGATTGTAGTTATTTTCAGATTATGTTAAGCCCTGCTCTGCAGGGTTTTTTTTTGAGATAAATGATCGTCGGACATACGGATACTAACCATGCCAAACATTAAATTACCTGATGGAAGTGTAAAACATTTTGAAGCGCCTCTGACTGTTTATGATGTGGCACACAGTATTAGTCCCGGATTGGCAAAAGCTGCTTTAGCAGGCCGTGTCGATTCACGTCTGGTTGATACGTCTTATTTGCTGGAGAATGACTGTTCTCTAATTATTATTACGGAAAAGCAAGAGGATAGCTTAGAAGTTATCCGCCATTCCACAGCACACTTATTGGCACAAGCAGTAAAAAGCTTATTTCCAACGGCTCAAGTAACCATTGGTCCAGTAATTGAAGATGGTTTTTATTATGATTTTGCATTTCAGCGGCCATTCACGCCTGAAGATTTAGAACAGATTGAGGCGAAAATGCAGGAGTTGGCCAAGGCTAATTATCCGGTCAGCCGCAGAGAGTTGCCTCGGGATGAAGCCATTAGCTATTTTAAGAGTATTGGTGAGGAATATAAGGCAAAGATTATTGCAGATATCCCCGCGGATGAAGTGCTCTCCCTCTACAAGCAAGGTGATTTTGAAGATTTATGCCGTGGCCCGCACGTACCTTCTACTGGCTTTTTAAAAGCATTTAAATTAATGAAAGTTGCTGGTGCCTATTGGCGAGGTGATTCTAATAATGAAATGTTGCAACGTATTTATGGCACTGCTTGGACTGATAAAAAATCTTTAGCTGATTACCTGTTTCGTATTGAAGAGGCCGAAAAACGTGATCATCGTAAGTTAGGTAAAAGCTTAGAGTTATTTCATTTCCAAGACATTGCTCCTGGAATGGTGTTTTGGCACCCCAAAGGATGGACCATTTATCAAGAGCTAGAGCGTTATATGCGTTCACGCTTAGTGGATTTTGGTTATCAAGAAATTAAGACACCTCAATTGGTTGATCGCGTTCTATGGGAAAAATCGGGTCACTGGGCTAACTTTAGAGATGAAATGTTTGTTACAGAAACCGAGAATCGCCATTATGCGGTAAAGCCAATGAACTGTCCTTGCCATGTGCAAGTTTATAACCAAGGCTTGAAGAGCTATAGAGATTTACCCTTAAGATTCTCTGAGTTTGGTAATTGCCACCGTTGTGAGCCTTCAGGTTCATTGCATGGCTTAATGCGAGTACGTAATATGGTGCAAGATGATGCCCATATTTTCTGTACTGAAGATCAGATTCAATCTGAAGTAGATATGATGTTGCAATTAGTGCAGTCAGTCTATGCCGATTTTGGCTTCCAGGAAATTAAATATCGCCTGGCATTACGCCCTGAAAAACGCGTGGGGAGTGATGAGGTTTGGGACAAAGCCGAAGGTGCTTTGAAACAAGCAATGAAAGACCGCAATATTGAATGGGTTGATGCTCCAGGCGAAGGTGCTTTTTATGGACCAAAGATTGAATGCTCTTTAGCGGACTGCTTAGGACGAATCTGGCAGTGTGGTACTATTCAAGTTGATTTTTCTATGCCAGGCCGTTTAGAAGCAAGTTACGTAGCAGAAGATGGCAGTAAGCAGACTCCTGTAATGGTGCATCGGGCAATTTTAGGATCTTTTGAGCGGTTTATGGGAATCTTAATTGAGCATTATGCTGGAAAATTGCCTTTATGGCTGTCTCCAGTACAGGCCGTAGTTTTAACTATTAGTGAAAAACAAAACGCATATGCTGAAAAAGTAACCCAAATTTTACAAAAAAGAGGGATTCGCGCCAACTTTGACTTGAGAAATGAGAAAATTGGTTTTAAAATTCGCGAACATACGTTACAAAAAGTTCCTTATCTCTTAGTGATCGGGGACAAAGAAGTCGAAGCAAACCAAGTTGCTGTACGTACCCGTGAAGGTGCAGACTTAGGTGTGATGACAATAGATACAATTTGTGATACCTTAGTGCAAGAAATTGCCCATAAGGGATCAATATCCAATTAACCAGCAGGGGAGATTAAGCCATTAGTGCACCGACTAAGCGTGAAAGTGATCGCGCACGAATTAATGAACAGATCAATGTACCTGAGGTACGCTTAATTGATGTCGATGGTAATCAGGCAGGAATTGTATCAATACGTGAAGCCCTGCGCCTTGCGGAAGAGGCTGGTTTGGACTTGGTGGAAATATCCCCAACAGCCAAACCCCCTGTATGCCGTATTATGGATTATGGAAAGTTTCTCTTTGAGCTGAGCAAAAAGCAGGCTGAGGCCAAAAAAAGGCAGAAGCAAACTCAGGTTAAAGAGCTGAAATTCCGTCCTACGACGGAAGATGGAGATTATCAGGTCAAGCTACGCAACCTGATCCGTTTCCTCAATCATGGTGATAAGGTCAAGATTACACTACGTTTTCGTGGTCGTGAAATGGCGCACCAAGAACTTGGTATGAAGATTCTTGAGCGTATTCAACAGGATACTGCTGAATTCGCTGTTGTTGAACAACATGCGAAACGCGAAGGAAGACAATTACTGATGGTATTATCGCCCAAAAAAACTAAGTAGCAGAACAAATGCGGAGTAATATGCTATGCCGAAGTTAAAATCACATCGTGGAGCGTCCAAGCGTTTCATTAAAACAGCAAGTGGTCGAGTAAAACGCCGTGGCGCTTACAGAAACCATATTCTCACCAAGAAGTCTACAAAGCAAAAACGCCATTTACGCGTTGGTGCGAGTAGTTTGAAAGCATGCGATGCACGTTTAGCAGAACGTATGTTGCACGGTAGTTAAGGGGAGAATAGAAAATGCCAAGAGTTAAACGTGGTGTGACTGCCAAAGCGCGTCATAAGAAAATAATGGTCCAGGCGAAAGGTTACTACGGTGCCCGTAGTCGTACCTATCGTGTTGCCAAACAAGCAGTGATTAAAGCGGGTCAGTATGCTTACCGTGATAGACGCCAGAAAAAGCGTCAATTTCGTGCATTATGGATTACTCGTATTAACGCACAAGCTCGTGAATGTGGATTATCATACAGTCGCTTAATTGATGGTTTGAAAAAAGCATCAATTGATCTAGATAGAAAGGTTCTAGCTGATCTAGCGGTTCATGACAAAGTTGCATTTGCTGCTATTGCTGAACAAGCAAAAGCTGCATTAGCAAAATAATTGCTTTAGCTTAACTGTTATAACAGTTAACTAGGACAACTATAGTGTATTTCTTAAGGAGGCCTAGGCCTCCTTTTTACTTGTGGGTATAATTATGCAGGATATCACCGCCATACAAGAACAAGCTTCTGACGCAATTAATCATGCACAAGATGTTGCCGCTTTAGAGTTAATTCGCGTTGATTTTTTAGGTAAAAAAGGCCGATTAACTGAAATCCTAAAAGGATTAGCTCATTTATCCGCTGAAGAAAAGCCTAAAGTAGGACAATTAGTCAATCAGGCCAAACGCGAAATTACCGCACTGATTGAGGCTAAAATGTACGAGCTCAAAGAAAAGCAATTATTAGAAAAGCTTACAGCAGAGCAAGTCGATGTGACCCTTCCAGGCCGTAATAAAGATAGCGGTTCATTACATCCTGTAACCCAAGTAAAACATCGAATTAATGAATTTTTTAGTCGTTTAGGATTTGATATTGTTGATGGTCCTGAAATAGAAACAGAGTTTTATAACTTTGAAGCGTTAAATATTCCTGGACATCACCCCGCACGGGCGATGCATGATACTTTTTACTTTGGCGATGGCCGCCTTTTGCGAACCCATACTTCACCGGTACAAATTCGCACAATGGAGCAACGTAAGCCACCATTTCGCTTAATCGCTCCTGGACGTGTTTATCGTTGTGACTCTGACTTAACGCATACACCAATGTTCCATCAGGTAGAGGGCTTGCTCATCGATAAGCAGGCGACTTTGGCTGGACTAAAAGGCCTATTGCAAGACTTTTTCGCTCATTTCTTTGGGCGTGAACTCGCGTTAAGATTCAGACCCTCTTATTTTCCGTTCACTGAACCTTCAGCAGAAGTGGATATTGAATGTACTCAATGTAAGGGTAAGGGCTGTCGCTCTTGTAAATTCACTGGTTGGTTGGAAGTATTAGGTTGCGGTATGGTACACCCAAATGTTTTAAAAGCAGTCAATATTTCTCCTGATGAATATCAAGGCTGGGCATTTGGTATGGGGATGGATCGATTAGCCATGTTGTATTATGGAATCGATGACTTGCGTATGATGTTTGAAAATGATTTTACTTTCTTAAGTCAATTTTAATTAGGTGGTAAGGACTATAAATGAAATTAAGTAAATTATGGTTACGTGAATGGGTTAATTTCTCATTAACAGAACAAGAATTAGCCGATCAATTAACAATGGCAGGTCTGGAAGTCGATGCAGTAAGCCCTGTAGCTGGAGAGTTTACCCACGTAATCGTTGCTGAAGTTCTTAGTACTAAGCCACATCCTGATGCCGATAAATTAACTTTGTGTGAAGTAAACATTAATACGGATACTCCTTTACAAATTGTTTGTGGTGCCTCTAATGTGCGCCCGGGGCTAAAAGTTGCATTAGCTATGATTGGCGCGGTCTTGCCTGGTGGCTTTAAAATTAAAGAATCAAAGTTACGTGGCCAGCTATCACAAGGCATGCTGTGCTCCGTAGCAGAACTAGGGATGGCAGAACAATCAGATGGAATTTTGGAACTGGAGCACGAAGCCCCTGTTGGCATGGACTTACGGGAGTATTTAACTTTAGATGACCATGTTCTGGATGTTGATTTAACCCCCAATCGTGCTGATTGCTTTAGCGTATTAGGGATTGCTCGCGAAGTCGCTGTATTAAACAAATTACCTTTGCTCGAGAAACCAATACCAGAGGTTGCTCCCAGCATTGATGATGTTCTTCCCGTAACACTGCTAAACCCAGAGGCCTGTGCACGCTATTGTGGTCGTGTTATTCGTAATATTAGTCCTCATGCAAGTACGCCTGTATGGATGTCAGAGCGCTTGCGTCGCGCTGGTATTCGCTCATTACATCCTGTTGTTGACATTATGAATTACGTCATGCTTGAGCTTGGACAGCCAATGCATGCTTTTGATCTGAACACGATTAAAGGCGAAATTAAGATTCGTTTTAGTCATGAAAACGAACAATTAGAATTACTCGATGGTCAAGAGCTCTGCTTCAACGCGAATGTATTGGTTATTGCCGATCAAGAAAAGCCCTTAGCCATGGCTGGAGTAATGGGGGGAGCGAATAGTGCCGTACAAGAGCATACAACGGATGTTTTCCTTGAGAGCGCATTCTTTAATCCCATTACTATTGCTGGTGTTGCTAGAAAATTTGGTCTATTTAGTGATTCGTCACAGCGTTTTGAGCGAGGAGTCGATCCTTATTTACAACGAAGAGCTCTGGAGCGTGCCACCGAACTTGTTTTGTCAATTGTTGGTGGGAAAGCGGGTCCTGTAATTGAAGCGAATAACAGCACATATATACCTACTACCGTTAATTTTTCTTTTGATACTGACAAAGTGAAGCGCTTGACTGGTCTTAATATCTCACGTGAAGAAATGAAAAGCCTCTTACAAGGAATTGGCATCTCTGTTGTCAACGAACACAGCAATACGATTCTTGAGGTAAGCATTCCTTCACACCGTTTTGATATTCAGCAAGATGTTGATTTAGTAGAGGAAATTATTCGCTTATACGGCTATGATAATTTAAAAGCAGAACCAATGCAGGCTTCGGTACAAGCAGGAACCACCTGTGCCAATGAAGAGATTGCGACTCGCGTAGCACGTTGGTTTAGCAGTAATGGATACAATGAAACCATCAGTTACAGTTTCGTAGATCCTCAACTACAAGAAGAACTTTATCCGCAATACCAAACCATGCAGTTATTAAACCCCATTTCTTCAGAACTATCGCAAATGCGGGTAGGAATGTGGCCAGGCTTAATTGCTTCGATGATCCACAATGTTCACCGCCAGCAGCAATCGGTAAAGTTTTTTGAGGTGGGAGTAGTTTTTGACCTTAAGCAGCAACACTTAGCCGAGCGCCCTTGCGTTGCAGGTTTGATGATGGGATCGATAGGTGATGTAAATTGGAGTGAAACCAGCCGCAAATTTGACTTTTTTGATTTAAAAGGTGATTTGCAATCTTTATTTGCTGCGTTAAAATTAAACCGCGTTGAGTTTATTGCGGCATCGCATTCAGCATTACATCCCGGGCAATCTGCTGAAATTTTAGTAAATGGGGTATTTGCTGGGTGGATAGGGGCATTACATCCGCGCTTAATTGATGCTTTAGATTTGCAAGACGATGTGTTTTTATTTGAATTAAATTTAAATGCACTTATTGGCCATGGTGCGCCTCGTTATCGACCCATATCAAAATATCCACAAATCCGCCGAGATTTGTCGTTTTTAGTGGACAAGCAAATTAGCGTGATGCAGATTGAGTCGGCAATTAGATCGGTTATTAAAGAAAATTGGTTGAAAGCCTTTGACGTATTTGATGTATATACTGGCCAAGGTATTCCAGAAGGCAAGAAAAGTTTAGCTGTTGCAATGACGTTACAAGATGATAGTCGTACATTAGTTGACGCTGAGATCAATTCTCTAATCAGTGCTATAATCAAAGCGTTAGAAAATGAATTTTCAATCATATTGAGGGAATAATCGTGAATGCACTTAGCAAAGCAATAATGTCTGAAACCTTGTGTGATGAATTAAACATGTCTAAATCTGCTGCAAAAGAAATGGTAGAAAATTTTTTTGAAGTATTACGACATGCACTTGAACATGGACATCATGTAAAATTATCAGGTTTTGGTAATTTTACCCTAAGGGATAAGCCACAAAGACCTGGTAGAAACCCGAAGACAGGTGAAGAAATACCTGTTGTTGCCCGTAGGGTAGTGACGTTTAAATCAGGTTTGAAGTTGAAAACCAAAATTGAAGAAATAGGAAAATAGTTCGTTGACTTATTATTCGAAACATGTACTTATATGCACTAACCAGAAGGCTGCAGGCAAACAATGCTGCGCTAACTCTGGTGGTGAAGAGTTTTTTACTTACATGAAATCACGCTTGTCGGAACTGGGTATGCATGGCCCAGGAAAAGTTCGTGTGAGTAAATCAGGTTGTCTTGGACGTTGTGATTTAGGGCCTTGTGTTGTTATTTATCCCGAAGGTGTATGGTATACCTACTCATCTTTTGCTGATATTGACACCATTATTGACTCGCACTTGATTTCTGGGAATATTGCCCAGGAATTAGCAATTGATCCTGAGCACGTGTAAATTATTTTACCTGCGCTCATAGGATAATTAAGGTTGTGAATGCATAATCACACCCATGTAAGAAAAAATCGTAGGCTGGGCTATAAGCTCAGCAGCGGTATTTCGATGAAGCCATTGCTGGGCTTCACAGCCCAGCCTACATCCATATTAGTTCGGTAATGAAACATCTGTATTTTTGTTTCTTTAACTGAACAATATTTTTATAGTGGTTTTATCAGACAGAATTTGTTATATTTACGCGGATTTATTTATTTGTTTGTAAATTTTTATCCTTTTTACTTGTAGGATGTTTCTGTTTTGGTTAAAATCGCCCGTCCATGATAGAAGATTACTAATTTAGGCAGTTCGGAGTTCATTTAATGAAGACATTTAGTGCCAAAAGCCATGAAGTCAAACGTGACTGGTTCGTGGTTGATGCCAGCGATAAAGTTTTAGGTCGCTTAGCTACTGAGATTGCCCGTCGTTTACGCGGAAAACATAAAGCTGAGTATACCCCCCATGTTGATACTGGTGACTACATTATCGTCACAAATGCAGAGAAAGTTACTGTGACCGGTCGCAAATTCAAAGACAAAATGTATTACCGTCACACAGGTCACCCAGGTGGTATTAAATCAGATAGTTTTGAAAAACTACAGGCTAGAAACCCTGTTCGAATTATCGAATTAGCTGTAAAAGGCATGTTACCAAAAAATCCTTTGGGTCGTGAGATGTATCGTAAACTTAAAGTATACGTTGGCAACGAGCATCCACATACAGCACAACAACCCAAGCAACTTGATATTGAGGAATAAGTATTATGGCTGAAATGAAGCAATACTATGGCACTGGCCGTAGAAAAAGTTCAACAGCTCGTGTGTTTTTGCGTCCTGGTAAAGGTGAGATCAAAGTTAATGGTCGCACTTTGAAAGAATATTTCTGCCGTGAAACTTCTTGCATGGTTGTGATGCAGCCACTAGAAACTGTTGATTTAGTTAACAAGTTCGACATCTACATTACTGTTGTTGGTGGTGGTGTTTCTGGTCAAGCTGGTGCCGTTCGTTTAGGTATCGCGAGAGCCTTAGTTAATTATGATGAGCATGGTTTAGCGGAAGATGCAGAACCAAATCCCGATTCATTCCGTAGAAAGCTTCGTGCTCGCGGCTTGTTAACACGTGATTCACGTCGTGTTGAAAGAAAGAAAGTGGGTCTACACAAAGCACGTCGTGCTACTCAGTACTCCAAACGTTAATCGTTTATTGGACACCAAAAACCCCGCTGTTGCGGGGTTTTTTATTGGTTGGGCTGTAAAGCCCGGACTACTGAGTTAAACTGCCCGGATACCCTAATATCATTCTGAGGTGCTCTCATAATGAGTGAAGTTACCGATCCAAATCAAAAAGTAGAAGATTCTATAGATGAAGGCAGACGCCGCTTTTTACTGGGCACTACCTGTGTTCTAGGCGGTATTGGCGCTTTATGCGCGTTGACGCCTCTCGTCTCATCTTGGTTGCCAAGTGCCAAAGCCCAAGCTGAAGGCGCTCCCATTCACGTTGATTTAAGCAAAATGGAACCTGGTGAGCAAGCAGTTGTTGAATGGCGTGGTAAGCCAGTATGGATTATTCGTCGTACACAAGAAATGCTACACAAGCTTAATGAAAATACCGGACAATTAAGAGATCCTCAATCCCTCACCGCTCAACAACCAGCTTATGCACAAAATCCACATCGTTCACTTAATCCGGAGTATCTTGTATTAATTGGCATTTGCACCCATCTTGGCTGTTCGCCAAAATACAAACCAACACTTGGCGAGTTGGGTCCTGATTGGCCTGGAGGCTTCTTTTGCCCCTGTCATGGCTCTACTTTTGACCTTGCCGGTCGAGTTTTTAAAAATGTACCGGCACCGATAAATATGGAAGTGCCACCTTATTATTTTATTGATAAGCATACCCTGGTAATTGGCGAAAATAGTAAAATGTAGCTACTTTAGAGAAAATGAATGAACAGATTATTTAAATGGTTGGATGTACGCTTCCCATTGATAAGTACCTGGAAACAATACTTTAGCGCCTATTATGTGCCCAAAAATTTAAATTTCTTCTACTTTTTTGGTTCTATTGCCTTGGTTGTTTTAGCGAACCAGTTTATTACTGGTTTATGGCTCACAATGTTTTACACGCCCAACTCAGAGCAGGCTTTTGCTTCAGTGGAGTACATCATGCGCGATGTCAATTACGGTTGGCTGCTGCGTTATATGCACTCGACAGGGGCTTCCGCGTTTTTTATTGTAATTTATTTACATTTATTTCGCGGCTTGCTTTATGGCTCCTATCAACGACCACGCGAATTAGTATGGCTCTTGGGTATGTTATTGTATGTTTTACTTTTAGCTGCGGCTTTTTTAGGCTACTTGCTGCCTTGGGGGCAAATGTCTTATTGGGGAGCAGAGGTAATTACTTCATTGGTAGGTGGTATACCCTATATCGGGGACAGTCTTGAAATCTGGTTAAGAGGCGATTATTCGGTGACTAACGCAACACTTCAGCGCTTTTTTGCGTTGCATATTGTTGGCATACCATTACTTTTTCTATTTCTGGTTTTTTTACATATTGTTGCTTTACATCAGGTTGGCTCCAATAATCCCGAAGGCATAGACATAAAAAATAATTTAGATTCGAAAGGAAATCCTGTTGATGGCATTCCGTTCCATCCCTATTATGTTGTTAAAGATTTTCTTGGCGTTTTGCTTTTTTTACTGTTCTTTTTTGCGGTGGTATTTTTTGCCCCAGAAATGGGAGGGTACTTTTTAGAGCATAGTAATTTTGCTCCTGCCAATCCTATGGTAACACCGGATCATATTGCGCCCATGTGGTATATGTCCCCATTCTATGCCATTTTACGCGCTATTCCTGATAAACTTTTGGGAATTATAGGCATGGGAGCTGCTGTTGCCATCTTTTTCTTTTTGCCTTGGTTAGACCGTAGCCCCGTGCGCTCTATGCGTTATAAAGGTCGTTTTTCACGCATCATGTTATGCCTCGGAGTTATGGCATTTTTAATTTTGGGGTATTTAGGCACTATTCCTGTAAATCCTTTGCGCTTACTCATATCCCGTATTTGTGCGGTCCTTTATTTTTCATACTTTATTTTGATGCCATTCTACACACGCTGGGAAGTCACGCGTCCAGTTCCGCTGCGGATAGGAGGCTAATATGCGAAAGCAAAGAGCACTTCTAGCAGGAGGAGTATTGGGATGCTTGTTGCTCCCAATATTGGGGGCTCAATCTTGGGCAATGGATAATAAGCCCAGCTTGCAGCGTGGAGCCAAGCTGTATATGAATTATTGTTCAGGCTGTCATTCATTAAAATATTTGCGTTACAACCATATGGCAGAAGGCTTAGGCCTTATAGGTTTTGATGGGCGTATTGATGAAGATTTACTTAAAAATAATCTTATTTTTACTGATGCAACCGTGAATGATCCCATTCGTATTGCCTTACCGCCAGAAGATGCCAAACAATGGTTTGGGGTAGTACCTCCTGATTTATCTTTAGTTACTAGAGAAAAGGGCGCCAATTGGTTATTCTCGTACTTAAAAAGTTTTTATACTGATAACTCCAGGCCTTTTGGGGTAAACAATTTAATGGTACCTGGGGTTGCCATGCCGAATATTTTGGAGCCCTTAATTGGTGAAATGACCTTAGTGCCTGGAACTAAAGAACAGGCGCCTCATTTATCCTTGGTTAAGGAAGGGGAGTTATCTGCGGCCCAACTCGATAGTCTTTTGCAAGACTTAGTGAGCTTTCTCATTTATGTAGGTGAGCCTACACAAGCGATTCGGCATCGGTTAGGTGGCATTGTATTGGCGTTCCTGCTGGTGTTTTTACTGGTTGTTTTCGCTTTAAAACGCGTGTATTGGCAA
Organism: Legionella saoudiensis; assembly: GCF_001465875.1. Lineage (GTDB taxonomy): Bacteria > Pseudomonadota > Gammaproteobacteria > Legionellales > Legionellaceae > Legionella > Legionella saoudiensis. Next base: position 34,956 of record NZ_LN901321.1, read on the forward strand.
AAAACATCGTAGTTTAGATAACAAAGTAACCCAAAAGATTAAAAATATGGTAAAATGTTACGTTTGTACTGTAGGGTAGGGATTTGAGCAATAGCTCAGTAGTTTTCCACAGAATTATTACCCCTAGGTGCCTTACCGTTTTTCATGAAATGATAGGAGTTGCTCATGGCAATTGTTGCAAAGCGCACTATAATGTCTTTATTTTCTGATATTGATGATGTGTACAGCCATCAGGTTCGTATCGTTTTGGCAGAAAAAGGAGTGAATGTCGAAATTCTACCTGCCAAGCAAAATGAACCCAGCGCTGATCTTTTAGCTCTGAACCCTTACGGAACAGTGCCAACTCTGATTGATAGAGAACTTGTGCTGTATGAACCACGCATTATTATGGAATATTTAGATGAGCGTTTTCCTCATCCGCCATTATTGCCAGTATATCCTGTTGCACGCGCAGAAACACGTAAAATGATGCATCGAATTGAACATGATTGGTATTACTTAATGAACCAAATTTTAAGAGATACTAATGTAGAAGAAGCAAGAGCAAACTTATTTGAAAGCTTAACCAGTTTAGATCCTGTTTTTGCCGACAAGCCTTACTTCTTAAGTGATGAATTTTCGTTGCTGGATTGTGCTTTAGCTCCTTTATTATGGCGTTTGCCTCGTTTAGGTATTGATATTGGGCCTGAGCATAAAGGATTAATTGCATACATGCAGCGCTTGTTTAAACGGGAGTCGTTTCAAGTTAGCTTAACTGATGCTGAGCGACAATTAAGAGCGGCATAAACATGACTATGACATCAAACAAACCTTATTTAATTCGTGCTTTTTACGATTGGATTGTAGACAACGGATTAACACCTTACGTATTGGTTAATACCGCCTATGCGGGTGTACAGGTTCCTCATGAGCACATTGTTGAGGCACGGATCGTGTTAAATATATCTCCTGCAGCCACTCGCGGGCTCTTATTAGAAAACGATCGCATCGTCTTTACTGCGCGTTTTTCTGGGAAAACTGAGCAAATTTTTGTTCCTCCTAGTGCGGTATTAGAAATCTATGCCAAAGAAAATGGTCGCGGTATTGCGTTTGAGCTTGAAGAAGAGCCACCATCTTCGCCTCCACCAGCAACTGCTGGAGCTGATGCCGCTGCAACTATGGCTAAAAGTAAGCCGTCGTTAAAATTAGTTAAGTAATGTAAGGCTCGTCGCCTGCACGAAGTGAAGGATCTCCTGAATAAATCATTGATACTATGGTGCTATTCAGGAGGTCCTTTGTTGTAAACTTCTCAGGATGATAGGTAATAACATTCAGTTCAAACCAGGGTCTGGTAACAGCCCGATCGTTATTGGAGCAAACAGGTGATTAAACCAGAAAATGCCCTTTATCGTTGTGAACACATTAGAGCTTGCGAACAGCAAGCAACATCTTTATATCACCTAGATGAAAATGAATTAATGGCTCGAGCAGGTGCAGAAGCGTTCGCCTATATTCAAAAGCTCTATCCTCAGGTGAAACATCTCGCAGTATTTTGTGGTTCAGGTAATAATGCGGGTGATGGTTATGTGGTAGCCCGCTTGGCTCATGAATACGGATTAACAGTGACCATTTACCAGGCTAAGGCTTTAGCTGATTTACCTCACGCGGCACAATATGCGGCTTTAATGGCTATTGATGCGGGCGTCGAGTGTCAACCTGTTGATGAGCCTCTTGATAGTGAAGTTGAACTCATTGTTGATGCCTTGTTAGGCATCGGCTTGCAAGGCCCAGTTCATGGGTTAATTGCTTCTGCCATTAACCAAATTAATGACAGTGGCATACCGGTGGTTTCTTTAGATATTCCCTCAGGGCTTAATGCGAATACAGGTTGTGTCGAGAATCTTTGCGTTAAGGCTGCAACCACATTAACTTTTATCGCCCTAAAAGCGGGTTTATATACTGCCGATGCTCCTGATTATTGCGGCGATATTTACTGCTGCCCCATACAATTGGAAGCTTGTTTAGTCAAGCAGCCGCTTGCAGCGAGTTTATTGGGGCCGACAAATATTGGCCTGCCGTTAATGCCACGCAAAAAAAATTCTCATAAAGGTGATTATGGGCATGTATTAGTAATTGGGGGCGGGCCAGGTATGCCTGGGGCAATTAGTTTGGCTGCTAAGGCTGCCATGCGTACAGGTGCAGGCTCTGTAAGTATTGCAACCATTCCTGAACATGCGAAAGGAGCATTAGCGTTGATTCCTGAGGCGATGGTTTGGGGGATTAGTTCTGCATCAGAACTCCAACCTTTGCTCGCCAGAGCGAGTGTTTGTGTCATTGGTCCGGGTTTAGGAGATAGTGATTGGGCAGTTAGCTTATTTTTAGCGGCGATCACATCGCAATTACCCATGGTAATAGATGCTTCGGCCTTAAGGCTCTTGGCAGAACATCCGCAATTAGATGATAATTGGATTTTAACCCCACACCCTGGTGAAGCCGCAGCATTGCTTTCTTGCTCTACAGCTCAAGTGCAACAGGATCGCTATCAGGCTGCCGCAAACATTCAAAAGCAATATGGGGGAGTGGTCGTATTAAAAGGAGCTGGTTCAATCATCCAAGCCCCGGAACAAAAAACCTTTGTTTGCCCTAAAGGCAACCCGGCGATGGCGAGTGCGGGTATGGGGGATGTTTTAAGTGGCATTATTGCTGGCCTTTGTGCCCAAGGTTTGTCATTATCAGAGGCGGCTCGTTGCGGAGTATATGCTCATGCACTTGCAGGAGACAAAGTGGCTTATGCGCAAGGAGGTGTTGGATTATTAGCGAGCGATTTGTTTGACGTTTTACCTTATGTATTAAACTACTGTGAATGAATTAAATAAAGTGTTTATTTTAGACTTACCTGACGAACAAGCCAGTGAGCAGTTCGCGACCCAATTGGCTTCTTGCCTAAGTTCTCCGCTTATTCTTACTTTTAGTGGTGACTTAGGGACCGGAAAAACAACGATTGTTCGAGCGATGTTACGCCGTTTAGGCGTGCAGTCTGCGATTAAGAGCCCAACTTTTTCGCTTGTCGAAAGTTACTCTTATCAGAATGGAGTAATTCATCATTTTGATTTGTATCGTATTCATCATGAGGAAGAGTTAGAGTATTTGGGGTTTCGCGATTATTTTACAAAAGAGAGTATTTGCTGTATTGAATGGGCTGAAAAAGCAGGAAGGGCATTGCCTAAAATGGATATTCGTTTTAAGTTAAGTATTAAAGGGGTTGGACGTGAAGTGCAAATCGCTGCATTCAGTGATGCTGGCCAAAGAGTTTTAGCTTGCCTCTCAGGGGAATTATGATCTTACGTTCTTGGTCCTTATTGCTCGTGCTGCTTTTTAGCTCAGTAGATGCCTTCAGTGCTCAGCTCAAGGCTATTGCTTTAAAACAACAAAAAAATCAAACGTCTCTTTTTTTTACGCTTAATGGGCCGTTCATGCATAAGCTTTTTGTCTTATCTCAACCATACCGAGTGGTCGTGGATTTAAAAGACACGCAATTAGCAACTAATTTAAATCATCCCAGTTTAACGAATGCGCTTATTCGCCATATGCGTACGGGTAATGCTGACTCTAGAACCTTAAGATTGGTTTTGGATGTGAGCCAAAAGGTACAGGTCCGCTCTGCGCCCTGGCAGCCTCCTGGAGGTACGTATGGTGTGCGTGTTGATTTAATGTACACGCATGAACCGATCGCTGGGGTTGGGGCCGCTGGAACAGTCCCTGCGCCTACTCCAGTTAGAGCTCCTGTCTCCTTAAAAACGACAGCACCGCCTATAAAATCTATTTTAGCGCATCAAGCCCCAGTGAAGGTCAGTGCTGCTCCTGCAAAAGCGTTGCGTAACGTCATTGTGGTGTTGGATGCGGGGCATGGCGGTAAAGACTCAGGAGCACGAGGCCCGCATGCATCTAAAGAGAAGGATGTGGTTTTGGCTATTACCCTTAAATTAAAACGCCTTATCGATCAACAACCTGGAATGCATGCCGTCTTAACGCGCTCCGGTGATTATTACGTGGGGCTTAGAGAGCGTTTAGACATTGCCCGCAAATATAACGGTGACATTTTTGTCGCCATTCACGCGGATGCTTTCCATAATCCCCATTCTAATGGTGCTTCCGTATTTGCTCTATCACAAAGGGGAGCGACCAGTGAGGCTGCCCATTGGTTGGCAGAAAAGGAAAACTATTCTGAGTTGGGCGGCGTGAATTTAGGCGAATTAGACGATCAAAATGGCATTGTGCGCTCCGTATTAATCGATTTATCGCAAACGGCAACCATTAATGCTGGTTTAGAGATGGGTAAACGGGTGTTAAATCAGTTGGGCGGTTTTGCTAAGTTACATAATTCACGGGTGGAGCAAGCCCGTTTTGTAGTGCTTAAGTCACCCGATATCCCGTCGATTTTGGTAGAAACAGGATTTATCTCTAACCCCAGAGAGGAGCAAAATCTGACAAGCCCAGCCTATCAGTTGCGTTTAAGCCAAGCAATTTTCCAAGGAATAAAAGGTTATTTCTGGGAAAATCCCCCGCATGGTTCGCGAATTGAAGCCATGGTTGCAAACAAGTTCCATTTGGTGCGTGCGGGAGAAACCTTACCCGCAATTGCTGCTCGTTATCGCGTGACGGTGAATGCATTGCAGGCAGCAAATCATTTACGCGGAATAACACGCTTAAAACCAGGACAAAAATTAGTGATTCCAGCGGCATGGGCATGAGAATACATCAATTACCGCCATTAATCGCCAACCAAATTGCCGCAGGGGAAGTAATTGAGCGCCCCGCATCTGTAGTTAAAGAGTTACTGGAAAATTCTTTAGATGCAGGCGCAGATGCAATCACCATAGAGATTGGCTATGGCGGTTTGAATCAAATTAAAATCAGTGATAATGGGGTAGGCATCGTTGCGGAGGATTTACCTTTAGCGATTGCGGCTCATGCTACCAGTAAAATTAATACGCTAGATGATTTATATGCTATTGAGAGCATGGGCTTTCGCGGTGAAGCATTAGCCAGTATTGCTTCTGTAGCTAAAGTCACGATTAGCTCTAAACCGGCAGCACAAGATACGGCAATGGCGTTACGTGTTCAAGGGACGGATGTGACGATTACTCCATGTGCACGCAGCCAAGGAACGACCATTGATGTAGTGGACTTGTTTTTTAATGCACCGGTACGTAAACGATTTTTAAAGGGGGAGAAATTAGAGTTTCAAGCTATTGAAATAGTGGTGAAACGCTTTGCCTTAAGTGCCCCAGGCATCGCTCTAATCTTAAAGCATAATGGAAAGCAGGTTTTAACTCTGCCCGCGGCAACCAATGAGCAAACTCGGTTAACCCGCATGACGCGCATTATGGGCAGCACGTTTATGAAAAATGCTATTTACTTAGACGTGGAACGTGGCGCTATGCGACTTTACGGCTGGATTAGTGGTACTGGATTTCAGCGTAGTCAAAATGATCGTCAATGGGTTTACATTAATCAACGCATGGTCAAAGATAAGTTAATTACCCATGCGATAAAACAGGCATATGATGATTTATTGTATCCTGGTCGCTTCCCTGCCTGCGTATTATATTTTTCTATTGACCATATCGAAGTGGATGTTAATGTACACCCAACCAAGCACGAAGTACGCTTTCAACAACCACGCCTAGTGCATGACTTTTTTACCTCACAGTTGGCTGCGGCATTGCAATCGGCGCGGGTTGAACCTGAGGCAGAAAAAAATTATAAGCCAAGCTATACAATCTCCGCGCCATTGGCAAAAGAGATTTGTGAACCTTATCCGCAACTGGACTTACTCAGTAGAGAACGCACCCGTGTAGAGACAGATGTATCTTGGATTATTTTAAATAATCAGTATATCCTTAGTTTTGTACAGCATAAACCCTACCTGATTAATCTCTTTGCGTTGCATCAGCATGCAGTGCAAGAGCGTTTAGCACAACAGACTTTACCTTGGGCGAGTCGTCCTTTGTTGGTTCCTATTCGCTATGTCTTAGAGCCTGAACGGGCACTTAAGATGGTCGACTTAAACCATAGCCTTGAGCAATTAGGCATTCGTTGTGAGCTTTCAGCAACGCATGAGGTGCTGGTTCGCACGATTCCTATCAGTGTTCCTTATTTGGATTTGCGTTTATTTCTAGACGCTGTAGTTAGCTTAGATGGATGGAATTTGGAACAGCTCATCGAGTTAATGTGTCAGTCACAAGTTTTTGATCCACGATTATTAAGTCGGGAAGAAAAAATAGAATTAGATCGGATATTTGTTAAGCTTCATGGAGGGAAGGATAAAAAAGCAGGGCTCTTTAAGGCCTTAACAATTGAACATTGTCAGAGTTTGTTACATGTCTAAATTGATTTTTTGTTTAATGGGGCCAACTGCTTCAGGGAAAACCGCTTTAGCAATCGAATTAGTCAAGCAGTTCCCGTTTGAAATTATTAGCGTTGATTCCGCTATGATTTATCGCGACATGGATATTGGTACTGCCAAGCCTAGCGCGGAGGAATTGCAGGCAGCACCTCACCATTTGCTTGATATTATTAACCCTACGGAAAGCTATTCGGCCGCTCAGTTTTGTGCGGATGCAACATCTTTAGCGGATGAGATTCTCCAAAAAGGCAAGATCCCTTTATTGGTCGGTGGGACCATGATGTATTTTAATGCCTTACAACGGGGCTTATCGGCCTTACCAGAAGCTAACCCAGAGCTGCGCCAGCAACTCGAAGCGGAGGCGGCTAAGCACGGCTGGGCTATGATGCATCAACGGCTAGCGCAAATCGATCCTAAAGCAGCATTACGCATTCATGCAAATGATACACAAAGGATTCAGCGTGCTTTGGAGGTTTATCATTTAACCGGGACGTGCTTATCTGATTTTCTCGACCAACAGCAAAAAGAAGAATCCGCTTATATCTTTGCCAATTTTATTTTGTTTCCAGAACATCGGCCTTGGTTGCACGAGCGAATTGCTTGGCGTTTTGAGCAAATGTTGGCGCAAGGTTTTGTGGAGGAAGTCCAACGCCTACTGCAGAAGTGGAGTTTAACAACCAGTATGCCTTCAATGCGTTGTGTAGGCTATCGTCAAGTAATGGACTATTTGCAAGGTAATGATGATTACCCTATGATGCGTGAAAAGGGTATCGCAGCTACACGGCAATTAGCTAAGCGGCAGTTAACCTGGTTGCGACATTGGGAAGAGGGAGCGCGTTATGATCCACAAAATGCAGCTTTTGCTGATGAGGTTATAGCGAAAATTAGGGAAATATTAGATAATCGCTAAATGTTTCGGGGTGCATTGCACTTGATTCTTACCTCTTACTCATCGATAGGGGTATTTTCTAATTGAGGAACACAATGTTAAAAGAAAAGCTAGAACCAGCAAGTACAAAAAAAAATTATGTGGTACACCGTGATCAATTGCCTTTAAGCTGTCCTACAGATGATATGGTGTTGTGGAATGCGCATCCTAAAGTTTATCTACCTATAGATAAAACTGGTGTGGAAGTTTGCCCTTACTGCGGTTCGCGATTTGTATTACAGAATGATTGATTCTATTTGTATTGTTCGATTATCTGCTTTAGGTGATGTCCTAATGGCGGTTCCGCTCATTAGGACATTACAAGCCAGTTTACCGCACGCCCAATTGACCTGGATTATTTCTCGACCTGCTTTTGACTTAGTAGAGGGGATGGATGGTGTTGAGTTTATTGTAATCGATAAGCCTCATCGTTTAGTGGATTATTGGCGTTTTAAAAAACAAATGAGTGGTCGCGTTTTTGATGTGCTGTTAGCTCCACAAGCTAGCTTGCGTACCAATTTTTTGTATCCTTTTATTAAGGCAAAACGTAAAATTGGTTATGATGATCATCGGGCTAACGATGCGCATGGTTGGTTTGTTAATGAGCGTATTACTCCAGGTTTTGAGCATACTTTGGATGGTTTTTTAAAGTTTGCGGAAGCTTTGGGTATTAAAGAAAGAGTAATTCGTTGGGATTTACCTATTACTCCCGCTGATTATGAATGGGCAGAGCAACAATTACCAAAAAATAGGCCTATTTTGGTAATTAACCCCGCCGCGAGTAAGCCAGAGCGTAGTTGGCCTGTGGCCCGGTATATTGAGGTATTGCGCCAGGCCCAGGCAAAATGGCAGGTTCAAGTGGTTATCACTGGCGGACCAGGGGATTTTGATAAACAATTAGCTGAACAGATTCTTCAAGAAATTCCCGCCATTAATTTAACTGGGAAAACAAAGCCTAAGCAATTATTGGCATTGATTAGTAAAGCAACCGCTGTTCTTTGTCCTGATACCGGCCCATCGCATATGTCTACTGCGGTAAATACACCGGTTATTGCTTTGCATGCAGTAACTAACCCGCTTATTTCCGGCCCTTATCTTTTTCAGCATTTGGTGGTGAATCGCTACCCTGAAGCCGCCGAAAAAATTTTAGGTAGTGCCTCCATTGAGGATGTATGGGGACAGCATGTGCATGGTGAAGAAAGTATGCAGTTAATTTCGGTGGACGAGGTCATGAAGAAGCTTTCGGAAGTGTTATCGTAAGATTTGCTGCGCGAACGATCTTTTGCTGATCACATATACCTTAGCTCCATGTGATGGTCAGGCCTGAACCTTTACTTAATGGCGTCATAGGCTGAGCTGGCAAGCCCAGCCTACAATTCATAAGCATCCTCTCAAAGTAACCTGCTTAAAAGGCCAAAATACAGATTAAAAACCTTGATTACCTAGACATTGGATTGTCGAGGTGAGCTGATTGGTGTACTTGAATCGTCTCTGGGAGTTGTCGGTTCTGTGGCAAAAATAGAGAAAACACTTGCTTTTCCTTCTTTGCGTGGCGTTATTACGTTGCCATTGCGTCGACGTTGTAATCCTGAGAACTCTTCAGTCATCAATAATTCACTTAATTGCTGTATGGCCACAGAAGCATCAAGAGGAGCTATTTTGCTGTCATTATGGGTAGGGGTTACCGAGCTTATTTGTGGCAATTGTAAATTTTCTTCGATTGCTCCATAGAGTTCCATTCGGAACGATTCATCATGGGAGACACTATTAAACATCGCTGAGGCCAATGACTGCTTATCAAGTTGTTGCTCAACCCAGGAGGAACCTGGTGCTGGCTCTTTTCCATTGGTCTGTATTAACGGGGCGGTAATCGCTTGGATTGCTGAAATAAGTGTGTGAACATACCAGGTTTGTAAGTTAATCAGTTTCTCATTGCAGCGATCTTCACCTTCTGATTTTAGGTTAAACACACCAATAGAATTTAAATTCTCCAATGTTAAATGCTGCTTTGCTTCGGTAAGAATAATAGGATTGATAAAGCGCAATACGATGAACACCATAAGAGTGCGCATCAACGAATCATGATTGCCTGTTATATCATTTCGATTTACCAAATCACGGTACGCGCATTTTATTATTTCTTGCATTAATGGAGGGAAGTTTTGTGGATTAAGTATTTGCTTCACTACTGAGGCAAAAGCTTTTTGCAGCACTTCAATATCTCCTTGCTCTGCAGAAAAACTCTCAGGCTTAAACATTAAGGAGGAGCGTTGTTTAATATTAATTTTATCGAGCGGTTGTTTTAACGTAAAAACGGTATCCCAAATCAATTTTTTATACTCATTAAAACTAGGATGCGCTAAATAATGTTGGAGTAAGGTGTAAATAAGTTGATTGCCCCGACACCAACTTTGTTGATGTTCTAGCTTAAATAATTCAGCAAATACAAAAATTAATTCCGATTCACTTAAGTTTTCAAACAAGGTCTTGGTAATGTCTAGATGGTATTTATTGCTAGCAGCATTGAGGGCAGGAATTCCCCAGGAGTATTCACGCGTTGCTAAGGCAATTACAAATTGAGCAGCCTTTTCCCTATTACTGTCAAATAACTCCTCGAAATAAGTTTCCAGGCTGTCCTCCGCTAAAACTTGCGGTGCACGCGGAGATAGCTTGGCATTTGAAGAAGATGCCGCAGCGGAGTTAAGCGAAGGCACTTTGTAAAAGCTAAGATTTCTTGAGCGCTGTTGACTATATTCGCCTCTTAATTGAGCGCTACTGGTGGAGTTTGGCTTTTCCTCTTTTAGTAATGAGCTCAACGCAGCTATTTGCGGAACTGATGACTCGGTGTTAGAGCGACGGCGGCTATGTTGTACTTCTTTGGAAGCTTTGGTTTTTAAGGCCGAAGAGCTTGCATCGTAAGTACTTGGGAAATTAAGTGCCTCCATTAATTGCGTTTGTACATGAACTACAATATCCGCGAAGGAAAATTCTGTACCCTTGTGTTCCTTTATTTTTTTAAATGTTTTCTCACTGGGTTTAAAAAGCTTTTCAAAATCAAATTTTGTATTTGATTTGCTAAATAGAGCAATTAATTCTTTTTTTACTTGAGCATAGATTGTTTTTAGTGATTCTTCGGATGAGCCTTTGACTTTACTATTAAGATTTATAGCCTTTAGCTCGTTGGTTACTAAGGTAATATCAATAAGTTTTTTAAGCTCTTCCAGACGTGTAAGCTCAAGTTTATCATCGTGTTTTGCTGCCTCAGTCGCAGTTTTTATAATAGCAACTAAGAGTTGGTATTTTTCATGGATATTTAGGTGCATTAAGGTTCTCTGTGTATCAAGGGGGAAAAGGTTGCATTATACATCAATGAGGTTAAAAAAAGAACTAATCATTGCTTGTTCAGTCACCTTGAAAAATACCTGACATTTATTGGAAATGGTAAGTCAAAACTTAGTTGATTTGTCGAAAGATTTTATGCGATTCTAACCCCCCGAACCTAGTTGTATTTAACCATTTTATTTAAGGAAGAATGTATGGCTAAAATTCTTTGTGTTCTTTATGATGATCCCATTACTGGTTATCCTACCTCTTATGCGCGTGATGATTTACCTTCTATAGCGAGTTATCCTGATGGTCAAAGCTTACCAACACCACAGCATTCGGATTTTAAGCCTGGGGTATTATTAGGTTCCGTTTCTGGTGGATTAGGCTTACATCACTTTTTAGAAGCACAAGGGCATCAATTTATTGTTACCTCCGATAAAGATGGTCCTGACTCAGTTTTTGAGCGGGAGTTGGTGGATGCCGATGTGGTAATTTCACAGCCATTTTGGCCTGCTTATTTGACGGCTGAGCGTATGGCTAAAGCGAAGAAGTTGAAATTAGTCATTACGGCTGGTATTGGTTCTGATCACGTCGATTTGCAAGCGGCAATGGAGCATAACATTACCGTTGCTGAAGTAACCTACTCCAATAGCATCAGTGTGGCGGAGCATGTGGTGATGATGATTTTATCTTTAGTACGCAATTACATTCCGTCTTACCAATGGGTAGTAAATAAGGGATGGAATATTGCTGATTGCGTTGCTCGCTCTTATGATCTGGAAGGCATGACGGTGGGCACTGTGGCAGGTGGACGTATTGCAGTTGCAGTAATGAAGCGTTTAAAACCCTTTGATGTGGCGTTACATTACACGGATCGCCATCGCCTGCCAGAACATGTGGAAAAAGAGTTAGGACTTGTTTTCCATGAGGATGTGCAATCGCTGGTGAAAGTGTGTGATGTGGTTTCCATCCATTGCCCATTGACTCCCGACACAGAAAATATGTTTGATGAGCGCTTAATTAGCCAAATGAAACGGGGTGCTTATTTGATTAATACGGCCCGTGGCAAAATTTGTAACCGTGATGCAGTGGTCCGAGCTTGTGAAAGCGGGCAGCTTGCTGGTTATGCAGGAGATGTTTGGTTTCCTCAGCCTGCACCGAAAGATCATCCCTGGCGCACAATGCCACATCATGGCATGACACCCCATATCTCCGGTACGTCATTATCGGCTCAAGCACGTTATGCGGCAGGAACACGAGAGATATTGGAGTGTTGGTTAGCCCAGCGGCCTATTCGTGATGTGTACCTGATTGTTGATAAGGGGCAGCTTGCTGGGACAGGAGCTCATTCTTATATCGCGGGGAATGTTACGGGAGGCTCAGAGGAGGCGGTTCGTTTTAAAGAATAATAATTAGGAGTCTGATTGCTTGCAGTCGGTTTCTTACAAATATAGCGGTGCGGCGTTTCATGCTGGGCTTAACAGGCCCAGCCTATCGCTACGTTAATTGGGCTAACGCATCCAGGGTTTCTTGGTACAAAGTATCAACTAATTGGCTCGCATTCATACTGCGGATTAAATTGACACCTTGGCCTGCCCATAAGGATAAAAATTCTGCTTTGCCTAATTCGGCTGCTTTTTTTCGTATATCACGTGTAAACGCATTTTGTGCAGGGAAGGGTAAAATGGGTGACTGCTCCATTTCTTGCATAAAACGATTTGGTATTCCTCGTGCCCAGCGGCCGGAAAAAACGCGGGTAAGTTGGGTTCCCTGGTGGGCATTCTTTAATGCATCTCGATAAGCAGCAGTTGTTCCAGCTTCATCACATAATAAAAAGGCGGTGCCTAGCTGTACTGCTTGAGCCCCCAAGAGGAGTGCAGCAACAATGCCGCGCCCATCCATAATACCGCCGCTTGAGACTACCGGGATTTCTAAGGTCTGCGATAAAATGCGGGTTAAGGCAAAGGTCCCTATTAATGAATCATGTTGCTCTGGAGTAAAGGTGCCACGATGTCCACCGGCTTCTGCACCTTGGGCAATTACGGCATCTACTCCATATTCTTGGAGAATTAACCCCTCTTCTAAAGTGGTTGCAGTGCCCATAGTAAAGATTTTTTGTCGGTGGCATTCTTGCAACAGTTCTTTTTTTATGAGGCCAAAGGTATAGCTTAATACGGCAGGTCGGCAGCGCAAAACGCTTGCGAATTGCTCTTCAAAATTTTCGCTGAAAGGTGCTTTTATCGTGGGTGCAATGAGGCCAAGTTCTTGCCGATAAGCTTGGGTGGCCTTGCACGCTGCATCAATCGCTTCTTGGCTTAAATTAGGCATGTTTGCTGGAGCAAATAGATTAACGCCAAACGGACGTTGGGTGAGTTTTTGTGTTTCTTTAATTGTTTGTTCAATGCTTTGAGGAGATAAATAAGCCACTCCCAAAGAACCTAAACCGCCAGCATTTGAGACGGCAGCAACTAGTGCTGGAGTGGTTGGGCCTCCGCCCATAGGGGCTTGGATAAGCGGCCATTTTATACCTAATTGCGTGCAGAATGAGTTGTGAAGTAGCTTATTGGGCATAATTGTGCCTCCTTTCGTACATGCTATTAATTTGTTTTCCTTTTAGCCAATAATCCATTAAAAAAGTAATTAATACGTTGTTCTAACCAACACTTAGATTGATGTTTATTTTTGCCCGTAATAAAACCTACATGCCCGCCATGTTGACTTAACTCCAATATTACATTTTCAGAAAGCTCGCTAACGCCAGGAATCGTTGCAGGAGTCATAAAGGGATCATCTAAGGCATGAATAATTAAGGTGGGTACGGTGATGCCGTTGAGATATTGCCGAGAGCTCGCTTTTTGATAATAGTCTTCTACGCTGGCGAATCCATGTAAAGGGGCAGTGATTTGTTGATCAAAATCATAAAGCGTTTTTAGGCTAAGTAAGCGCTCCTCAGTGATAGGCAATTGGCAGTTTACAATATCCAGTTTTTGCAAAAATACCGCGCGCAAGCGTTGTAATAAGTTGGCTTGATATACTCGGGCGAATCCTTTATTAATATGGCTTACTACATCATGCAACTGAAAAGGGACGGATACGGCAACGGCTGCATCAATTAGTGCCTCTGAGCCTGACTCACCAAGCCATTTCAGCAGCACATTGCCTCCAAGGGAAATTCCAACTGCTGCTTTTGGGGTTTTAGGTTCCCTGGTTTTTAACAGCTCAAGAACATAGGATAAATCTGCGGTATCTCCTCCGTGATAGGCACGAGGCAGACGATTGGGTTCGCCGCTGGCTCCACGAAAATGCATGAGCATTCCTCGATAACCGAATTTATTAAATGCAGCCAGGAGGCCGGCTACATAGGCGGAGTTAACACTGCCACCTAAACCATAAAGTAAGATTACCAGCGGAGACTCGGAGCTGAGTCCATTAATTGCCCAGGCCAGATCAATAAAATCTCCATCGGGTAACTCAATACGCTCATTGAAATCAATGGGTGCCTGTAAACGGTTAGTCAGGGTACGATACAATGTTTGACCATGTTTGTTTGTTAGCCACCAAGCAGGCTTGAACTCACTATGAATAATCACGATACAACATCCAAAAAGTTGTTCTTATCTATTTAGTATAAATTTAAAACAACAAGAAATAAAATTGCTGCAACTCACATTGTGGCTATTCAGAAGTAAATTTACAATCCATCAATGGGATAGCCTTAGTTTTATTTATCCACTTATGCCCCAACCAAATGCATATAAATAAGGGAATGCATAGGTATGAAATCAGTAAACCATACCAGTCAATCGGATTTGCTATAAGTGCTGAATAGTTTTGTCCTCCGATAACAATCGTACATAAGACAAAGGCACAGATAGGCCCAAAAGGATAGGCTTTTGCGACATAGGGAAGTTTTGATAGGTCTTTGCCCTGGCGTATATAGGCTTTGCGAAAACGATAATGACTAACAGCAATTCCCATCCAGGCAATGAATCCGGAGAGACTGGTGGCATTAAGTAGCCAAAAATAAACAGTACCATTGCCAAAGATTGAGGATAAAAAGGCTAAAATGGCCACGCTACTGGTTAATGCTAAAGCATAAATAGGTATGCCTCGATGGTTTACGGTAGAAAAAATTCGTGGCATATGGCCTTCTTTGGCTAGATACCACATCATTCTGCTACTTATATACATGCCCGTATTGGCAGTAGAAATAATGGCAATGAGGATAACAGCGTTGACGATACTTGCCGCAAAAGTTTCATGATATTGTTTGAGCACTAAGGTAAAGGGGCTGGTTATCACATCCTCAGTGGCAAGTTGTGGTGCATTATAGGGTAGTAATAAGCTAATAATGAAAATGGATAAGATATAGAATATTAAAATTCGCCAGAAAACCATCTTAATGGCTTTCGGGATATTTTTTCGGGGCTCACTACTTTCTCCTGCCGCGATACCAATGAGCTCTGTGCCCTGAAATGAAAATCCAGCCACCACAAAAGCTCCGATTATTCCGCCCCAACCTCCATGGAAAGGGCCATCGCCAATATTCCAGTTGTGGAAACCTCCAGTTTGCTGGCCAGCAATGCCGGTCACTAAAAAAAAGCCAGTGACAATAAAGAGTACTACTACGGTAATTTTAATAAACGATAACCAGTACTCTACTTCACCAAAAGTCTTGGTGGAGATGGCATTAAACCCAATAATTAAAAAGGAAAAAATAGAGCACCAAATTAAGGGAGAACTATCGGGAAACCAATAACGCATAATCAAAGCTGCTGCGGAAATTTCTGAGGCAATATAAATGGCATAGCTATACCAATAGTTCCATCCCAAAGCATAGCCGAGAGATGGGTCGCAAAATTCGGAGGCATAAACATAAAAGGAGCCTGTAGTAGGCATTAGTGCAGCCATTTCACCTAGGCCTGTCATCAAAAAATAAACCATAATGGCCATGGTACAGTAGGCGAGCAGGGTGCCTCCAGGGCCTGCTAAGGCTAGGGCATTACCGCTGGCTAAAAAAATACCTGTGCCAATTGAGCCCCCCAAGGTAATCATGACTAAAACACGAGCGCTAAATTGCCGCTGTAAGGTGGGTTCTGGAGTTAATTCCTGCATTATCAATCCTTGTATCTTGAGAGGAGAACGATCCCTCATCATTTTTAGTCATTAAGAAACTCACACAGTAGACGTTGGAAATGATGTGTTCCTTGTTCTTTAGTGGGGGAGAAACGTCCAGTATTGTAAAAACGTGAACGGATCCCTTTTTGTACTGACTCCACAACGGCCTCATCTTCTCGCTCGACCTTATCCAGATCTCCTCCTGCTCCTTTGCCTAATTTTTCCGCATTCAGCACATACGTCAAAAATGAAACTTTAGTTAGCTCAGGTCCTAGCGGTTTGACAATGTTAACAGAGCATCCCCAGGGGTAGAAGTTGAGCATCGTATTGGGGAATATCCAATAGTAATAGGCCGCGACTTGTTTGCCATAGTCAGGTGAGTCTTTCGGTATATCAAAGCTTTCTTCTCCTGGACTTGCTAAAGCCAGTTGCAAATTACAGTAGGGATATAATTCAGTGGTATAGGTTGTACAGTCGATGACTTTTCTTAATGAATGGTGTACAAAGGGTATATGTAGCGCTTCAAGATAATTTTCACAGTACAAAGCCCAATGTGCTTTGACTAGATAATCTCGAGAGCGATTGCTATCTAAACGCATTTTTTCCATTGGTAACCAGTAAAGACGCTCCTCTATTTCCCTAAATACATCATTGAATGGTATTTTAGGAGTTAATGAAGCAAAAAGAAAAGGAGATAATTCGCCATAGGGGATTTGCGGTAAATTATCTTTGGCTGATGGAAAATTGCAGGCTTTTTCAAATTCAGGCATATGCAAAAACTCCCCGCGTAAACTAAATCGGCGTCCATGATAAGCGCATTTAATTTTTTCCGCAGTGCAGGGTGCTTCAATGAGGATATTGCCTCGATGTGTGCAAACATTACTTAGACAGTGGATTTTATCATCATGGTCACGTGCAAATAATAAAGGCTCATCCAAAAGCCCTGGAAGCAGGGTAAAGGGGACTAGTTTGGCATCTAATTGTAAGTCTTCAGTACTTAAACAAAATTGCCAGGTCGTGGTGAATATTTTTTCTTTTGCTTGTTCGTACCAGTCTGCAGAAGTATAGAAATGAGCCGGCAGGGTGGATGCTTTTTCAATGTCGGGGTCAACATACAATCTATTCATTACAAAAATCCCTTAATTAATACTGTAGCCAATTCTTTTCTGGTATTCTTTCGCCAGAAATTGTCTCATAAGATTTAAAAATATCACCATCTTGAGACAATAAAATTGCTATAGGTCGAGTGGCTTCGAAATGGGCAAATATGATCATCATCATCACCGTAATAGGTACGGAAAGAAACATTCCGAGAACACCCCAGATAGTGCCCCAAACTGTTAATGAGAGTAAAATGGCTAGGGGGCTTAAATTCAATGAGTTACCAAGAAAACGAGGCTCAATTATGTTCCCGACAAGAAATTGTATGGAGCCAAGACCGATAATGATTTCTAGAAAATGAAGCCAGTCGGCAAACTGAACTAGAGCTAATGTCGCTGGGAAAAAAATGGCAATAATTGCACCGATATTAGGAATAAAGTTGAGAAAGAAAATAAGTAGGGCCCAAAATTCTGCGAAATCAACCCCCACCCATTTCATAATGAACCAACTTGCTATTGCCGTAGCAATACTTAAAATCGATTTTAAGCCTAAGTAAATTTGGGTGTCATTAACAATGTGGGTCAAGATATTATTCACTAATTGTTGGTTTTCCAGTGAGGGAATTAGCGCATCGATCTTTCTTAGAAAGTAGTGTTGCTCTACAAATAAAAAAGCAACGTATAAGGCGATGAGTACGGTAGAGCTTGCTAGTGTAGTAAACACACCAGAGATTTTTAGAAGCATAGTTTGAATATTAATGGTCTTTATGATGTTATTTACATTGGTTAATACCTCAATGTGATAACGCGTATCAATACCATCAATGATAGACAATAAATGCTCTTGATAACGTCCAGATGCAAAAACAACGTTACTGACATTATTAGAAATAATATTCACGAAGATGCTAATAAAAATTCCAGCAACACCAAAGGCTAAAATCATACTTAACCAATTTGGAAGTAGAACGCCAATCTTAGGAGTGCGTTGGATAATACCTCGGATGGTATTGAGAATGTGCCAAATGAAAATGGCTAAAACAACAGGTATCAAGATGCTGCTACCGACGATAAGAAAATAACCTACTATCCATACGATAACTAAGCTGGCTGCAAATCCAATAACGCGCCCCATCGCTTTATCTCTTTTAAAGTGAACTCACGTTAATATACCTACTTTTTTTGAGCTGTGCTATGTTCGTAAGTGTTTAGAATGGTGTATTTTTTTTAAATGTCCTCATGGTTTACCAGTAAAACAACCACAGGGACCGTGCTTTTGAACTTCTGGGTTGCTCCGCCACTACGTTCCTGCTTAATTTCCACCAAAAACTCGATAAGAAGTCCCTGGGAGCGATTTCGCTTCATACATCGCCGCATCCGCTTGTAATAAGACAGACTCACTGCTGATATAACGATTATTATGGCAGTTAACAATACCAATACTAAGGGTTATGGGGAGTTCATTTCCCGATAAATTAAAAGGCGCATCCATCAAAGTAGCAATTTTTTGTGCGACAATTTCACTTTGATGAGGCTCCGAGAGGTTTTCGAGTAGGATTGCAAACTCGTCTCCGCCAAAACGTGCCACCACGTCATAGGAGCGCAACGATTGCCTTAAGCGAGAGCTTACTTCTTTTAGTAGTTTATCTCCAGCAATGTGCCCATAGGTATCATTTACTTGCTTGAATTTATCCAGATCAAGCAAGAGCACACTAATGATGCCTCCCAGTTGTCGCATTTTTGCCAGCGCAATTTCCAGGCGATTTTCAAAAAGCATACGATTGGCAAGGCCAGTTAGCATATCGAAATTGGCTCGAATAATAAGTACGTCTTCGAATTGTTTTCTTAATACCGCATATTGGATCGCACGTTTTATCAAATCAGCATCCAATTGATCTTTAAATAAATAATCTTGAGCTCCCTGCTTAATGGCTTCGAGAGCTAAGCGTTCGTCTTTGTAGCCGGTTAAAAAAATGATAGGCAGTTTGGGTGACATATTTTGGATACTATGCAATCCATTAAACCCATAAGAGTCAGGTAACGTACGATCTAACAATGCAACATCAAACTCTTGTTCGGATACAATCTTTAGTGCTTCACCAATTGTCGCTGCTCGTTCCAATATATGAGCTTGGGGCATAGCCTGCTGTAATACCCTGCTAATAATCATGGTATCGCCGACTGAGTCTTCGATGAGGAGGATTTTTAGCGGATTAGAGGCAGATGAATCGTGCATCATGTTTTCCTATGTTATTTAACATATCCGTAGGTGTCGTTTGCACTGCGAAGACATCAAAGTATTTTAGCTGCTATTATAATACTAGTCCTCTTATTTAGGCATGTAAACCGTTATTGTGTTTTGGAAGGGTAAGGGTAAAGTTGCTGCCAATTCCTAGCCTTGATGATACTGATAAAGAGCCATGATGATATTCAGCGATTTTTTTACAAATGGATAGACCAAGTCCGCTTCCTTTAATTGACTCCCATGCATGCAGACGTCGAAATGGTTCAAAAATTTCTTTAATAAATTGCTCATCAATTCCAAGCCCATTGTCTTGGATGTTGATTTTCCAGTTAGGGTCCGCATCCTCTACGCCAATATGAATAATAGGAACATTACCTGCAGGCTGGTATTTTATGGCATTAGTAATTAGGTTTTGCAGTACGCGCATAATTTGCATGGGGTTGCCGTAAAGCATGGGCATAGGATCATGGGTTATTTGCGCTTTTTGCTCTTCAATTAATGCTTTGATATTTTCCAAGGCATTATTTAAGATGTTTTCCCCATCAAAAAGAATACTCTTAGCATCCTCATGAACACGAGAATAAGTAAGTAAATCATTAATTACCTCACGCATACGAAGGCCTGCATTGGTCATAATTTTTAAATACTCTTTGCCCTCATCGTCAAGTTTATCCTGTTTTTCGGTTAATAAAAGGTCGCCGAAATTATTAATCACACGTATAGGCTCTTGCAAATCATGGGAGGCAACATACGCAAATCGCTCTAGTTCCGCGTTTGAACTTTCTAAGGCTTGCAGGAGCTTTTTGTTTGCTGCCTCTGCCTTTTTGCGATAGGAAATATTTTGCACTAATGAAACAAAGTATTTGGGGGCGCCCTCGTTATCCCACACTAGGGAAACACTTAGTAACCCCCAGACAATATGACCATCTTTATGAATATACCTTTTTTCCATTTGATAGCTATCTATTTGTTTATTGAGCATCAAAAGTACATTTTCTAGATCGGTTTCTAAATCATCGGGATGCGTTAGCGTTTGAAAATCGCTTTGCAATAATTCTTCTTCCGTATATCCAAGCATGGAGCAAATGGATTGATTTACTTTTAACCACTTGCCAGTAGGAGAAATTAATGCCATCCCAGTCGAAGCATGTTGCATGGCAGAGCGGAAGATTTCTTCACTGGCTTTGGTTGCATCTTCTTCCGCTTTGCGTTCAGTAATGTCTCGGGCAATAGTAGTAAGGCAAACCGGCTCTCCCATTGCATTTCGGTGTAAGCTTACGGATTGCAGTACGGGAATTTCTCGGCCACTCCGATGTAATAAAGCCAACTCCCCAGTCCAAAACCCTTTTTCAAAGGCACTAGGTATTACTTCATTAATTACTTTTTGTATGGCCCACTGAGGATGCATGTCAGAAATTTTTAGCGGTGACATATCATAATCATCGGGTAGACCAACCATTCGTTTGGCACTGCGATTATGATAGAGTAAATTTCCTTGTAAATCGGCAATGCCTACAAAATCGGAGGATTCCTCGATTAGCGCAATCAGTCTGGAATGTTCTTCCTCCATTTTGCGGTTTTCTGTGACATCCCGAGTTATATTCACAAATCCGGCTAATCTTTTTTTATCATTGTAGATAGGTTCTATTAAAACATGTGCCCAAAAAGGGCTGCCATCTCGGCGAATCCGTATTCCCTCTCCTTCAAATTTCCCTTGTTTTTGTGCTGTAGTTATCACATTTAAGGGAACACCTCTAACTGCATCTTCCCGAGAATAAAACAAAGAAAAGTGCTTGCCTATGATTTCTTTGTCCGAATATCCATAAACTCGTTGGGCACCAATATTCCAGCTTTTTATATGTCCTAAAGGCGTTAGGGTGAAAATCGCATTGTCTTTGATGCTATCTAAAATTATTTTATAGCGCTGTTCATTATCAAACAGTGATTTACTTTTTTCGTGTGATTTAAGTATTAAATACATACACACCGCCATGAGAACAGTTATCAGTAAGCAAAAAGTAAAAATAAGCAGTACAACCTGGAGGGCAGCAGAAGATTCCCCTATCCAACGGTGCAGGGTAATTAATGAAAAACTCATCACAATAATCAAGCATAAGAAGATAATCCATGCCCATGCGTTGAGTTTTCTATAATTTACTTCGCTCATCATTTTCCAAGGATTCATAAGAAGATTATTTTTTATATATTGAGGGCACTTTTTCTCCAAAAGCTCCATTGATAATGGACATCAAATATGGAGGGATCCTATTTTAAGCTTAGCAGGATATTAATCAATTTATGCATTTTAAATAAAATATGGTCTATATTTATTTATGTAAACTACGGATATGGAGTTCCAAATGAAGAAGAATAATTCAGCAATTAAGTATATTAGTTTAAGCCATTTTGTTATTGCGTTATTTTTGTTTGCTAGTCCTTTAGCAGGAGCCTATGCCGCATGTTGCGCAGGCCATGGTGGGGTCGCTTCATGTAATAAGGCTACAGGCGTTCAGATGTGTAAAGATGGTACTGCTTCACCAACCTGTACTTGTCCTAAATCAAAAACTACGAAGAAGAACGTTGCGCCTAAAACAACAAGCGCTACAGTCCCCGCAACAACCACCACAAAAAATAAAACAACCAAAACAGTTCCTGCAACCACTAAGAGCACCACAAAGTCAACAACGACAAAACCCAAAAGTAGTTGGTGGGGTGGTAAATCAAAATCTACAACAACAACCCCTGTAACTACAAAGGGAACTACAACTTCAGGAAGTGCTAGAGGTTGTTGCTCTAACCATGGTGGTATTGCTCAGTGTGACAAGTCAACTGGCCACCAATTATGTAAAGATGGCACACAATCACCATCCTGTACTTGCCGCTAAACCCGATATACTTGTGGTAGGGTTTCATACGAAGTTCCTGGCTCTACTAAGCAACTAGAGCTAGGAGTCGTATCATCTAGCGACTGCTTCAACTGAGAATCTTGTAAGCAGCGCTCTCTATTTTCACATGTAGGCATTCTCCGTAGCATATGTGAATGAGATAGCGTTTGAGATATTTGTTGAGATTCTTGGGCCTCTTCGGTCAAATGTTCGAGTGGTTGATTTTTAAATCGATAAACATTTAATAAAATGAGGCAGGCTTGAGACATCATCAGAACAACGCCAATTGCTGGGGGAATGGTGATGCTTGCAGTAATAAATAATAGACCAGAAGCAGCGACCATACCAAAATTGTAGGCAAAGCTTCCTGCCATGTTTTGATTAATATTCGCGACGGTTTGTTGGGAAATGGCAAACAAGGAGGCGATTGCCATTAACGCTCCGGGATGAATTACAGCATCCGCAGCTTCCTGAGTGACCTGATCTCCAGAGGCTATGGCGCCACTAAAATCGCTTGCGGCCATTGCTTCGGCGTCATTCCCTGCATCACCAAACATGGCTACTTTTCGTCCTCTGTTTCTTAACTCATTAATGTAAATCGTTTTTTGATTGGAAACGCATTCTGCATACACATGGTCAAGATTAATGCCCAGTTCTTTTGCATAGCGAAGAGCCGTTTCTTTGGCTGCTCCCGTACATAGATGAATTTCTTTGCCCATCTTTTTTAAGGCATTGATCGTCCGAATGGCATCATTGCGCAGGGGGTCAGTCATCACCATATAGCCAATGATGGTTTTGTCACGAGCAACCAGGACTAAGTCATCCCCACTGTCTAATTCCGGTAAAACTACATTCGCAGGAATAGTTATGCCCTGCTTATGCATTAAGGAGCGGCTGCCAATGATGTAGCTGGTGCTATTTATTTCCCCGATGATTCCTGAATGGTGCCTTCTATTTAATTCTGTTACCTCTAACTCATCGGAGTTATCGTCTTTAGTGTACGCATAGATCGCTTTACCTGTTGGATGAGCCGATCTTTTTTCTAAAGCCGCGCAAATCTTGCGAAGTTGTGATTCAGAGATTTCTTGCTCATTCAGAGCTTTTATTTGTTTGACTGCAGGGACTCCGGTGGTTAATGTACCATTCAAATCAAAAATAACAGTATCTATAAGCTCCGCATTTTGCAGTACTTTAGTGCTTTTAAATTGAACCCCATTTTCAGCTGCTTTATGCATTCCCGAAGTTACGGCAAGGGGAATAATTAAGCCTAATGTACAAGGACAAGCACTTACCAAAATTGATGCTACACACTGAATTGCTGCAGCCATCGAGAAAAATACCCCAATGGCAGTTCCTGCGGTTAAAGCAAATAAGAGGACCAGGGGAATGAAATATTCTAAAAGTTGTACTGCTTGTAGCTCAAGAGGAGACTTATCTAAAGCCGCTTTGGCAATTTGGCTATCGAGGCGGGAGAGATATGAGTTTTGATGGTTTCTGGTAACACGAATTTTTAATGGAGCCGCATTTTCTGCCAGGCGCATTCCCGCAAGCACTCTGGATTCGGACATGAAATAACGGGGAAGAATAGCTCCAGTTGTAATCGTATTATAAATGGTGCTTTCTGCAAGACATATTCCATCTAAAGGAATAATTTCTCCTGGATTAACAAGGATGACATCATCGGGTTGAATCTGGGTTAACAATACATTTTCTTCGCGCTCTGATGCTCCAGCTTCATTTTCAAAACTAAGTTTTCTTACTGTTTTAGGGGCCCGGTCTTGGAATTTGGCCGTACCAATTCGTGCTTTAATACTGTCTTCAATGCCAAGACCAATATGTCTAAAACCATAAATAAGCAGGGCTGCATCGAACATCATGGGTAGCCAGGGAGCATATAAAGAAGCAAGAGAAATAACTAGAATCAAGCTGGTACTTAAGGCAAAGAGACTATCCATGGTTAAGGCACGACTTGCTCGCCATTTTTTCCATGCATCAGCGTAGGAGTTCGCACCTAATGCGAGAGTTAGGAGGGTACTTAATCCCGCAAGGGGCAGCATCACGGCCAGTGACATAGCAGCGCCGCTTAAACACGCGGCTAATACAATAACACCTGCGCCACATCCGAGAAATCCTTTAAACCAGTGAGAAGAAAAATATTTTTTAGCTTGGTTAATAAAAAGCTCGCGCAGTTGAGGCGATGGAGAGGAGGCTTCAGTGTCTACAGTTTCTTCTATGGTTGGATGTGTTATTTGTGGATGCTTTGACTCGGGTATGTAATCATAGTCTTTACAAGTAAAGGAGAGCTCCTCAATGTATGTTCTTATCTTTTGCCAGCTAACTTGTATTTCTTCATCGGTATCTGAAATAACCATAGTGACTTTTTTCGGATCTTTAAATTGGGAGAAATCGGCATCAAAGGCGAGAAGATTGATGGATTCAGAAGCGAGAGCATGGGTTACAACGCGTTTAATGCTGCCACTACAACCACCACAAGTCATTCCGGAAACATAAAAAGTTAAAGTCTTAGACATATTTACCCGCTAATTTTGATTAGTATTTTATCTTTTGGTTTATTTATTGAGCGTCAACTAAAAACAACTTAAAAACAGCATGTTACAATTTGAGTGAAATCATATCACATATGACATTTTTTGCACCCTTTTTTTGCAAAATTGTTAACTTATATTTACAAAGGGCTAAAACTCGCTGCTATCTGAGGATTTTCAAAGGGCTAAATTAAATAATTGAGCAGTAATTTAATAGAAGATACTCCTTAGAGAAATAAAAAATTGGATGACAGCATTACGGCTTATCGCTATGCTTAACCCACTTTTTAGTAACTACGGAACATTAAAATTTGAGTTCTTTATCATCGAGAAAAGAAAGTTGGCTGGCAATTATTTTGGCGACTTATTGTACTTATTATTTAATCGTTTCCTTAGCTGCTGCTTGGGGGTTTACTACGGATGATGCCTACATCACTTGGCTTTATGCGCGCCAGTTAGTTGAAGGTGAGGGTATTAGCTGGCCTGCGCTTTTGCCTCGTGTCGAAGGATATTCAAATTTTCTTTGGCTTTTAATGGCTGCTTTAAGCTTTAAGCTCCATTGGCCAGTTGTTTTGACCATGAAATGGGTGTCTGTTTTTAGTTTAGGGCTGGGACTGGTTTTTTTATATCGTTTAAGCCGACTTTTTTTAAGCCCCTTACTGGCGATGCTCCCGGTATTCATTTTTAGCCATTATGCTGGCGTGGTGTGGTGGACAGTTAGTGGATTAGAAAGTACTTTTTTCTGCACCTTGGCATTATTATTAATATGGCAATGTGCCGTAGCTTTGGGATTTTCTGCGGTATGTGCACAGCCTACGGGGAAAAACCGATTATCTACTCGGGCTTGGGTGCTTACTAATATTAGCTTACTGTTACTGGGATTAACCCGATTTGAGGGAATCATTTGGGGTCTTCCTGTTGCCGTATTTATCATTTGTCAATGGCGTTCAAATCGTACAGCCATGCGCTTGCCAGACAAGAAAACATGCTATTTATGGGGCTTTATTACCTTTGCATGTTTAGTGCTTCCTTATACCATTTACTTCATTTGGCGTGTACGTTATTTTGGTCATTGGATTCCAAACAGTTACCAATGTAAGGCTATTTTGACTGGACAGAGTGGGGTGGTTGATCTTGATTATGTTCGCGTCATTCTTCCTTTAGTTGTTGCCTCCTTGCCCTATTTGTTAGCGCCTAAAGATTGCCGACATATCCTATTGTGGTTACCTTCTCTGCTCTATGGCACGATGTTATGGGGAGCTGATCCGGTTTTAGCTCATATGTTACGATTATTTTTAGCTCCTTTCGCCTTGATTTCTTTAGTGGCGGTTTTGGGTGTATCTGAGTTTTTAAGCTATTTTAATTTAGCAAAAGAAGATTTAAGGCTGCTCGTTTGCTTTATATTTATTTTAATAACATTTTTATTTATACCCGGGAATAATTTGTCTTCTGTACATGCTTTGGCTGCCAATTATCAAAGTCGAAATCAAAGCCGATTATTGATTGCCAGACTATTGAATGAGCAAGCGGCAAAGGGAGCTACTGTTTTATTGGGGGATTGTGGGGTGATTCCTTTTCATGCGCGCCCTGATTTACGTTTTATCGATAGTCAGTGTTTAAATAACGCAGAGTTAACACAGGCTCCTTATAATCTGAATTTTGCTTCCTATGCTTCTTATCTGCGTAAGCAGGTAAAACCCGATTGGGTTATTATCAGCAAGCCTGTTTTAGAGGCTCGAGGTGATTTTTTAATAAATTTACTCGAAGGTACAGATTTTTTAACCCATTATCAGTTTATTGCTCGGTTTGAATCAGGCCCTGTAGCACATAATACGAAGGGGCATTCGCAAAAAATGGTTGATAATGTATATTTGGTATATAAAAGAGGAGAATAATTTACCGAGACCTTTTGTAATTAGGGTTTTCCGTCGATGTCGGTAAATGTTTATTGTGGATGTGGGCTGGGCTTAACAGCCCAGCTTATTGCATGTTATTGAGAGTTTGTGGTGGTGCCTGCACCGGTGAAGTTCGCGCTAGGTTGAGTGGAGCGAGTATTTTGCAAGAGCATAATGCTGTTTGTCA
Organism: Legionella saoudiensis; assembly: GCF_001465875.1. GTDB lineage: Bacteria > Pseudomonadota > Gammaproteobacteria > Legionellales > Legionellaceae > Legionella > Legionella saoudiensis. The sequence continues at coordinate 61,575 of NZ_LN901321.1, forward strand.
TTAAAAGACGTTCTTGTATTTGTCGATCCAAGTACATTTGATAATTGATTTCAGCTAATAAGGTTGCAATTTCTTTTTCAACGGTTGCTGGAGAAGCTGTATTAATTTGATTAATCCATTGTGTATTTTGACTCATATCCGCATTGAATAATCTCCAGGTAGCCATTTTAAATTCGCTCAAAGCTTGGCTTGCTGGTGCTTGCCCAGTAGTGCTTTGGTTTTGTGGTAACCTTTTAGACATAATGAAATATAAGTTACTTAACCCTACAGAATACTGCGCTGCATAGGTACGCAATGAAGTAAAATAATTATTGAGTGTTGTTTGCGCTTGTATTTGCTGCAACGAAGGCTGCTGGGAACCAGTTGAAGCGGTTGCAGTGCTATATAAAGTGTCATAGGCCTTAAGGTTAGGTAATTGTAATGGCGTTACAGAGCCAGAAACATAGCGAATAAAATTAGCGGCTTGTTGTGCTTGGTTTTGTGCATTTAAGCCCTGATTTTGGTTGTTGCCTTGATTGGAGTTATTGCTTGAGGTGCTCTGGGTCGAATACAAAAGCGGTGCAGTTAAGTTATTGCTGTTTAACTGGCTTAAAAATTGTTGGTTATATTGGTATGTAAAAAATTGATAAGTTGAGGGAATTTGCCCAATAACGTTCGCACTAACCACGCTTCCAGGTACGAGATTACCATTGGCATTAGAGGAACATCCTACCCAGGCAGAACCATCGTAATTCATACAATAGCTGTTATCGGGTGTACCGAGTATATTTAATATACCTTGGTTCACCGGGTCTTGTTGGAAGGTTTGCTGATCAATATTATTTACAACGGATACTTTACCTTGTTGCTGAGATGAGGGATTACTAAAGTTTTGTGCATTAAACGTGTTATTTGCCCATGCATTTATTGAGGAAGCACCTGAGACCTCACTTGGGACGATTTGCGCTAAGGCACTACTGAAGGCGTTAACAGGAAGCGCACCTAAAAAGGTATTAAACATATACGTTTGTACCACCTGGGTCGCAGTAGCGTTAAGTAAGGTTTGACTTACCGTACTGTTATTTTTGGTAGGCGATTGAGTAATGTTATATCCCAGGTAGCCGCCAAGGTTTACTAAATACTGTACTAAGTTTTGAGTGTTGGTCGCTGTTTGCTGGGTGCTGTACTGGGAGATATCATCTGCTACAGCGGGCAGAGCCGTCCAGCAAAACAAATTAATCACAGCGAATTTTGATAGTCGTTTCATCATTCATCCCCTTCAAGTGCGCGCAAAACGAGTTTGAGTCTATATTGACAAAAAACTCGCGATAATAAGCGTAAACGTTCAAATACAATGTTTCTCTTAAGAAAAACTCCTGCAGGATCATGGCTTCCAGTACTCGTTTCTTCCGCATGTATTAAGACACGTGAAGCGCTTCCCGGATGAACTGTATCGATTGCTTGTAACAAGCGTAGTCCTCTCCCTGATTTAATATTTCCTACGATACGAATGAACTTTTCCTCTTCAGACAGGAGTCCTAAATCGATTTTTTCAATATCATCAAGCTCCTTACCCAACTGCTCCATAGCAGCTTCAAATTCGGGGTTACCATCGAGAGTCCAGTCCTCTACACTTTCCATAAAAGTAATTACGCGATAGATCATTGGGTCAATATATTCAAACCAATATTGGGAGGATGCTTCATGGCTAAGATCGGGCATGATTTACTCTTTTTTTACTGTGTTAGATTAATGGACGAATTCATTACTTACTACTATAGTATATTATGAAGGGTAAAAGATAGATTTCTAATTTAAAGAAGTAAAAAATATGAAGAAGCAATCAGAATCGAGAATTGTAAAGCTTATTAGCAGTATTCTAAATGTTCGTGCATGGTTTGATTGGGAACGGGTGAGATCTTTTACTCTATACCTATCTAATGGGTTTAAACGGTTGTTTGTACCACAACAGAATAATGAGGTCGAGTCCTTTGATGAGGCCGCAGCCAAATTAAATCTTAGTGATACAACCTTAATGACAAAACAGAAAGCTTTGTTTCGTTTAAGCATCATCATGCTAATCGCAGCATGCCTAATTTTGGGCTATGCAGGTTATCAACTTTTTTATGGTTCGTTTAAGGCGGTTTTTGTGAGCTTAATAGTCACATTAATCGCATTGGCATTGGCTTTTCGCTACCATTTCTGGTACTACCAAATTAAAAATCGTAAGTTGGGTTGTACCGTTGACGAATGGTTTAGGCACGGATTATTAGGGGAGAAAAAATGAACAATTTTCTTACAAAAACCGTACTCCTCCTTCTCTTTCCTGCCTTGGCATTAGCGGATAACTCGCTGACTTTTGCACCGCCGGCCAGTGACTATTCAATCGTATTTTTGGGTAACTTATTTGGTATCGTAGATGGCGTTATAAGCGGTACGGGCAGCCAAATAATGGGTAGTATGTTTGGGGTGTTTAACTCCGCCGTTCTAGCTCTAGGCGGTATGATCATCATGTATACCTTACTCGTATCAACAATGAATACGGCCCATGAAGGACAAATGCTAGGACAAAAATGGTCCTCTATTTGGATTCCAGTACGCTCTACAGTTGGTTTATCCTTATTGATTCCTAAAGCATCAGGCTATTGCTTAATGCAAATTTTTGTTATGTGGATTGTAGTACAAGGTGTTGGCGCCGCAGATAAAGTGTGGAATGCAGCATTAAGTTACTTGAATCGCGGTGGAGTCATTATTCAAGCGCAGCAAGTAAACCCTGCTTCAGCACTGGTTAATGGTTCTGCTGGAATGACTGGTATCGCTTCTGGCGCGATGAATATTCTTGCTGGTCAAGTGTGTATGTTAGGTTTGCAAACACAACTACAAAATCAGCGGCAAAAATACCTTGATCAAAAGGCAAAAAATTCAGGACCTTGTTCTGGAACTCCTTCTGGAGCTATGGCAACGTTTTGTAATAGCACTGTTCCTGATTTTCTTGGTTCAGTAAATGCGGTAACTACGCAAAATAATAATCCCACTGCAAGCTATTGGACTGTGTCAATGCCTAATTTTGACTCAGGTTCCCCCTATAATTTCTTAAATGGTATTTGCGGTCAGATTCGTTGGAATAACATTAGTACTCTTACTTCAACGTCTACTACAGGTACTACCTCTGCTAATCCTTTCTGGGGCGCCATAGGAAAGACCTTAGGTTTCTCATCAAGTGGAAATGGAAACTCTTTAGCACAGGCAGCAGGACAAGGTTTGGGCTGGACACAAGGCACCACTACTAATTCAAATAACGTAGGTGCTAATTCCTCTGCTTTGAGCTCCGCGCAGGGACAGGTTGGACAGAACACCAATATAGGCGGTGTTTCTCTCTCCGCAGATGAGCTGCAAACCGCACAGATGTCACGGGCAATTGCCATTCAACAAATGTTTGTGGATTTATCTAATGTAACCCAAACTATAATCGGTAATGCTCCTGGGTTTGCGCCACCTGGCTCGAACAATTCGAATAGTGCTACACCATTTATTGCCAATCTTGCAAATCAGCAGTTTGGAGTACCTTATACTCAAAATGGAACTGTATGCTCCTCATATGGTCAGAACTGTTTGATTTGGGGACCTGCTTCAGGCAGCTCTGGTGGCGGCACATTGTTTAATGGAACAGAGTTTATTAATGCGATAAATGATTACAATGGCATTATGATGCCAACGCTAAACCTGTTAACCCAAATGAATAATAATACCAATGCTAGTAATGCACGTTCCTTCATTGCTAACGCATCAACTCAAGGCTGGATTATGGCAGGAGCCTACTTCTTTAATCTAGTGCAAATTCAAGGCAGTGCGACCCAGAGTGCGAGTATGACGGATAGTAATACCGGTTTGGATCAAAGTAGTTTTGATGCCACCCAAATCACTTCGTCTTTTGGTGATAATGGCAGTTGTAGTGGAGGTTCTTTCTCAACGCTATGTACTTGGTTTGGAGGCAACCGTGCGCCTATAGCTATGGTGCAATCATTAATCGATGGTTCAGGTATTTCATCGCCAACCTCTACCTCAGCAAGCAGCCTGGTACCTAAACCTAGTATGACTGCAAATCCAAATAGACCTGCTGTGGGTAGCTTACAATCATCAACAGTCTATGGGTTTATCAACAACTCAGTAATGATGCAAACGCCAGGACAACCAGGGTTAAAACCTTTGACCTTTGCGAATACTATTAACTTCCATGTTGATACATCATTATATACCTTACAACAACAAAGTTTCTCATGCGGTAAGGTTCAGATCTTATTCTTCTCCTTCTGTTTAGGACAATTGTTGGGTAACTTGTTCTATAATGTCATCTTCCTCTTCATCTATAACACCTTGATGCAGGTTTTTGGCCAGATTATTAACCAAGTGATCATGTCCTTCTTAATGATTCCGCTTAGTGGTATGGCTGATATCTTTAAACAAGGAGTGCAAGTACTGTCTGCCCCAGGAGTTAACCCCGTTGTGGCTTTAGCAAATATGGGTGTGCAATACATTAACTTCTCTGGTAACTTGTGGATCATGTTATTGGATATGGCGGTGACTAGTGCGTTAATCCCTGTATTTGGTCTGTTCATATTTGCGTTGATTTCCTTGTCTCTGCCTCTTTTACTCGCCTGGGTAGGAGTCATGACCACCATAGGATTTACAACTGCATACTATGTTCCTATATTGCCCTATCTAATCTTTACATTCGGTGCAATGTCGTGGTTGATCTCCGTTATCGAAGCGATGGTGGCAGCACCCATTGTCGCCTTAGGGGTAACTCACCCTGAAGGACATGATGCCTTTGGTAAAGGTGAGGCGGCAATTATGATCTTGATTAACGTCTTCTTAAGACCTTCGATGATGATTATTGGATATATTGCAGGTATCGCCTTGTCTTACGTGGGCGTATGGATCCTTAACTCTGGATATGATACAGCGATTGCCTTTATTCAACAAGAAAACACTAATAAGAGTGGCCTAGGCACCGCGCTTACAACCTTGGGTGGTGGGGTCTCTGATATGGCGTCAGGTACCGGTGGCTATTCGGATTGGGCCGGTGTTTATGCCTTCTTCTTCTCGATTTTGACCTACACTTCGATGTATTTAGTGTTAATTCAAAAATCCTTTACGCTCATATCTTACTTACCTGACAAGGTCTTACGTTGGATTGGCGGTAACCCTGAAAGCTTAGGACAAGAGTCTGCTCAATGGGCTGGTGAGGTGCAAAAACAACAAGAAGCTGGTATTAAAGATACCCGTGATGCTCAAGGTCAAATTGACAAGCAACTTGGTGGTGTTGGTATGAAAGGACTTAACAAAGCTAAGGGTGCTTTAGGTAGTATGGGTGGCGGCAGCGGTAATGTTGAAGCTACTGGTGACGGTAAAAAACCAGGCGGTAAAGGCGGCGGTGGCGGCAAAGGCGGCGGTCTAGGTGGTAAAGCCGGAAATATGGCTAAAAATATTGGGGGTGGTGAATCCGGTTAATAAGAATAGGGTTATTCACCTACTTAAGGTCTGTTTATATCTGATTGCCAATGCTAGCCGGAATATAAACAGACCTTAGTCTTTTATTAGTTGGGGGATTAGTGTGATTGTAACGGATGAAATAAACTATAATGATGCGAACACGATTTGCAAAGGATTTATCGCGTATGACAAAGGTTTTTCCTCACCACGTCCCACTGTGATGGTGGCCCATGACTGGGGAGGACGGGGCAATGATGCATGTAATAAAGCCATACAGCTTGCAAAACTAGGTTATGTCGGTTTTGCTATTGATATGTATGGGCAGGCACAGGTGGCCTTTGATAAAGTAGAAAAACGCGCCTTAATGACTCCGTTCATGAATGATAGGCAAATGTTAATTAAGCGTATTCAATCAGCATTTAATTTGCTCACTGAATTACCTCAGGTTGATACAAACAAAATTGCAGCGATAGGTTATTGTTTTGGTGGTCTATGTGTTTTGGATTTGGCACGTTTTGGCATTGACGTTAAAGCGGTTGTTAGCTTTCATGGGGTGCTTAAGGCCCCTGAAGAAGAGTTATTTGCCCCAATTAAGGCCAAAATCCTGATTTTGCATGGCTATGATGATCCTTTAGTTAAACCCGAAGAAGTGAATCAATTTGCTCTGGAAATGACTGCGCGCAAAGCGGATTGGCAAATCCATATTTATGGCAATACAGCACATTCATTTACTAATCCATTGGCAAACGATGATGAGATGGGCTTGCATTATAATGAGCAGGCTGCTCGGCGCTCCTGGCAGACTACAGAAATGTTTTTGAAGGAGGTTTTTGCGGAATGATAAAACAAATATCTGGCGCTTGCTCGTAGCTAATTAACAGGATGCGAGCAATTTAAGCGCATGGGCTTGTAACAATTCCTTTTTTCTTTGCTCCGATAGCTGCAGCTCGGTAAATAGGTCAGTAGAAAAACGAACCCAATCTCTAATATCCATTTGTGTTGTTTGCCCTAGATCTGAGCTGTAGATAACCTGAGGAATAGTCTTTAATACGGTACTAAAGTCCTCTTTATCCTGATGCCCTAAAAGGTAAGTCAATGCGGTTTGCTCCACCCAGACAAATTCATTTTGCGCTAACTCTTTTAAGGCAGGGGCTTTTAAATTAACTAATGGATGCGCTGGCTGGTTTAAGATTAATGCAGGCACGCTATACTGAATACAGGCATCCACTAAGCAGTAAACCTCTTCTTTGGATGCATGCCCTGTGGTTAAAACAATCGGATAGTCCTGTGTCATTTTTAATATATCAATTACGTTTTCACCTAATTGCTGTTCACTGTTAAACAATGTTTCACCGCGTTGGCTGTAAGGGCTTAAATGGGGGTAACTTAACTGTCGTGAGAGTTTTGACGGATAGCTGCGCCCCGTAATTGTAGGAAAATGGACCAGAAGTTTTGAGGGAATCTGGGGTTGATACTCATTTAGCGCCTGCATAATAACCCGATAATTAATTCCACCGGCGAGCTGATTTAATATTAATGAAGGGAAAACCGGCAATCCTTGTTGTTGGGCCAGGGTGGCCTGAATACTGGTTGCACCCAGATGGCTAGTTAAAAAAACGGCCCCACGTAAAGATTGATAAATTTCTCCTGCTTGCAATGCATTCCAGCGTCGTGCGTAAAGATCTGGACTGGCATGGTAATGAATATCAATAAATTGATAGTCCGCTAAGCTGTTCATTTCTTTTTAGCTCCCAGCCAAGGTTGATCATAGCGATAATCAATTCGTGCTTGCTCCAATGAGGAGCCTTCTTGAATGGCTTTCGCAATGTTAAATTCGGTGCATTTTATTTTTTCTGCTTTCTCAATCACTTCGGCCACTAATTGCTTGGGGATAACCAAAGCCCCATTATCATCTGCAAAAATGATATCTCCGGGGTGAATGGTAATCTCGTTAATGACCAGGGGGCACTGTTCGGCTACTTTATGGATGCGATTTTTTCCTGAGCGCATGTAGGTTCCTGCGCAAAAAAGCGGGTAATTTGCTTCGCGAATAAAATCGACATCACGAACTGCCCCATTGACTAGGGTTCCTGCTATATTCATATGCAGCGCCATTTTTGTAAGAATAGCCCCCCAGGCGGTACAATCAATGCGTCCCTCATTATCGATGACAATAATCGATTGCTCGGGTACTGCATCGATGTAATTCGCCGCATTTTTAAATCCAGAGCTTTTTTGCTCATTGGCAGCATAACGTACGGTATAGGCTGGTCCTACCATCTTCATACCTGGTGCTAATGCTTTGATATGTAATAAAGCGCCCTCAACATGGCAAGCATCTAATGCATCCGAAATTTCGGTAGTATTATAGGCATATAGTTTTTTTAGTTGTGCATCCATAGTGCTTTCTTCATTTAAGGTTGGGGTTTGATGTTTGCTTTTGGTAGCACCTAAGCATTGATCGATAATTGCATTGGCCATATCTGTGGTGCTTGATTTTCCACCTACATCATAGGTCACAAATCGTCCTTTATTGATAATGGTACGGACTGATTCGCTAATCAGTTTTGCTTGTTCTTCATAACCGAATTGCTTAAGCAGCAGACTGACTGTTAAGAACATGGCGCTTGGATTTGCGGTCTGAGGATGCATCTGCGGACCACTACCATGAACTGGTTCAAAATAACATTGTTTTTTTCCAATATTAGCGCTGGGAGCAAAGCCTAAACCGCCCATAACACCAGCCCCGACATCTGATAAAATATCGCCAAACATATTTTCTGCAACAATAACGCCAAATTCTTCAGGACGACGAATTAGCCACAGACCTACGGCATCAACATTGAGGATGTCCGCATGAATATCAGGGTATTTTTGAGCGATAGACTCAAAAATTTCGCGGGCAAAATGCCCACTTAGACGTAAAACATTAGGCTTGTCTGCAAAAGTGACGCGTTGCATTTGCTGCTTTTTTGCATAGTGGAACGCAAATTCAAATAGGCGCGTTAAACCGGCAGTTGATTGCACGCGCAAAGCACAACTTAACTCTTTTGCTGGTATCTGCTGCCAGTTTTTTTTCTTGGCAAGCAATTCAAGGAGGGCGTCAGGAGGAGGGGCATAATCAAAGCCTGCATAGAGGCCTTCAGTGTTTTCGCGAATAATGCAAAAATTGAATGGTTTTTCACTGGCTTGAATTGAAAAGCAAGGACGTACATTAGCGTATAAATCTAAATTTTGTCTTAATAAGATAATTGGCGAAATATAATTAAGGCCGCATTCACGTAGCTCCGGAGCTAACTCCTGTTGCGCTTCGCGCTGAGGTTTGCTGGTGATCGCTCCTAATAAAACCGTATCGCATTCATGAATCAAGTCCCAAGTTCTTTCTGGAATAGGAGTTCCTTCTTTTTGCCAACAAGACCAGCCAATTTCCCCTCGATGCAAACTAACGGGGAGATCGAGCGCTGTAAATATGGGGAGGGCGGCTTCAGTGACCTCAATGCCAATGCCATCGCCGGGTAGTACGGCGATTTTAAGTTTATTGAGATCCACTTAAAACCTCCAAAATGATTTTTTGACAGTAGCTTGGATTATCTTGCAGCACCCGCATACTGGAATGAGGCACAATAACTAATTGGCCGTTTTGGGCTGCGACCACATTTTTATTATTAACTAAATCGGAGTATTCACCAATTAAATGTAAATGTGGAACTTGGCAATTTCCTAATACAGTTCTGGAATCGGTTTGTAATACCCGGTTTAAACCGAAAATTAATCGCTTATAGGCTTGCTTACGGTCCATGTTAGTATAGGGTAGGGCAGGCATAGGATTGGGGTAAAAAACAGGCTTGTAAAGCGTCTGGAGCGCCTCTTCAAGCTTATCCTCCTGACATAAGCGAATGACAGAGCCAAGCTTTTGGTTTAATGAGTTATCTGCAAAACTGGGTGCTGAAAATAAGATGATTGTTTTGTTTTGCGAATGAAATAATGAAAAACATTGTTGAAGAATAACCCCTCCAAATGCAAATCCAAAAAAGGCATCATAGTCATTAACACAGGTTGCTAATTTTTGCTGCCAAAGTTGATAATAAGTGGTATTAGGAAGCTCTTCCATAATGGATAGCGAGTCAAGGTAATCAATCTCATAATCCCCATTGAGGAAGGTGAGGGTGTTCGCAATTGATGTGATATCTTCAGGATGTGCGGAAACAGGTCCAATGACTAGTATTTTCTTTTTTTGCATGCTGATGCACCTCTAGGACAATTTATTTTTTGCTTTATATGCTTTGAGATCCGCGGTGGAAAGATCGGTAATCCCTCGAATAAATTCGTCCATTTCAATCGCTTCATGTCCTATTTTTAGCACATCTCGTACGTAATTGGCAGCATCTAAGACATTTTGTAAATTATATTTTTTAACGTTAATGGCATGGAGATATGCCGTAAAAAACTCAGTTTTTAAATTCCCTATTCCTTTACCCATTCCTGCAAGTGAGGCATCAATAAAACGTACGCCTGAATCCAGCGCGGCAAGCGCATTCGTCTGGGCTAAACCGATATTATCATGAGCATGAAAACCAAAAGGAATCGAAATGGTACTCAGATAGCGGTTATAGATTTCTTTAGTGCGAGATGGTAATAAACTTCCATTTGAATCAGCAAAGTAAATAATATCCGGCTGATGGTTACTGGCTATGCCGACTACCTCATCTAATTCAGCATTTGTGTAATACGAAATGTGAATAAAATTAACTGAAACCATCAGGCCTAAATCCTGGGCCATTTTTATTAAGGGAAGAGCAACGGGAAGTTCTCCTCGCGCAATACAAATTCTTAATAAAACAACGCCGCAATTTTTGAGCTCTTGTAGATCATCTTGAGTTATATTGTGCGGATGAGCCATAACCGCCATTTTGGCCTTGTTAAGCAAGTCACGACAAAAAAGTAAATAATCTTTATGGCACCATCCAGCTCGCCCTAAGCCCTCAATAAAATGTAAGGAGCCATTGCGATAGCCAATTTCAATGTATTCAATGCCTGAATGGTCAAGAAGCGGCAAAAAACCTTTTAATTCATCGTCCGTAAAATGAAAATTTGTTCTATGCCCACCGTCTCTTAATGACGCATCCAATAGTTGTATGGAATCGTTCATATAATGCCTTTGGTCGTGAGTAATAGATACAGCACTGCGCTTATTACGGCAACAATAAATGCCTTAATATAAAATGCAGTACGTTTATTAAAGTATAGCGAACATAAATAGGCAAAAGGGTGCCGATAAATAAAATGACGCATTATTTTTCGGGTTACCAAATTAGCCGGCCCATACATAGGGAGTTCGTGAATGCGTATACTGGGGATTTCATTGGCTTCAATAATGACGCCGTCAGGGTATTTTATTGGTTTGTTAATGTCTTCACATTGCACATCAATACCGACCAATTTAAGACTGAGCGTATTTGCCACACGAATCATGAGCTTGCGGTTTTCCTTGCATATATTTTTACTTATATTCTCATAGGTACCTCCGCGAGTCGCATTACTGGTATAGCCTAAGACTATCCGTTCTCCGCCTCGCGGAATATAGGCTTCGGTGATTCCTTGTTCTTTAAGGCAAATATGAGCCTCTGCATCCAAGCTAATAGGGCCTAAAAATTCATTGATTCGTTTACGTTCTTTATTGGTGAGCTTAATTAAGTCGTTAATGTTATGTTTCCCATCGCCAATAACAAAGGATGGATGACGAAGCACGACGCCAATTACCTTTTGATTAAATACTAAGACTCTATAGGATAGTAAATTGGCATGAAATTCTTCCACAATAATATGTTCATAGGTGGAAAAAGCTTGAGTTAAGGCGGTTCTTAATTCATCTAGGTTTTGAATATTACATAAAACCCCTTTTCCTTTTTGCTCGTTTAGCGGTTTGATAACCAATGGAAAATTGAGTTGATCTGTCTGGTCGATAAAGGCATCATTTTCCAGCTCTTCTTTCTCAATTAAAACCGCTTTAGGAACGGGGATTTCTGCTTCTTCTAATAAGCGGTTTGCAATGTATTTATGTTTGCAGATACGCGTACTAGTGGAATAGTTTATCGGGGGTTCAGCATTACAAAAAAAATAACGGTTTTTGTGCAGGCGCAGCTCAAAACCATCTAATTCGTCAATAGGTTTTACTGGTAAAAATAAAGCCTGAGCACTTTTATAATAACGTAAAGCATTCCCGTTTATAGCTGTACCCCTCTGATTTATTGCTGATAGTCTTTAGCTCCAGCAATAATTAGTTTGTAGACACGTTCACTAATTATCCCTTGCTCGAATTTATTTTTAGCATCCCAGGTCATGAGCTGTCCCTTTTGGCGCACCAACTTACGTGTTGCCGCGGTAACATCATTAGGGTCACTTTCTAATAAAATATCGCGAACTTCTTCGTCAAATACTAAATATTCACGTAGTGCCACCCGTTTTTCATCCACAGTAGGAACTAGTTTTTGCCAAATACACAGTCTAATGGTTTCGAGAATATCAATGGTCCGTCCCAAGCGCTCTTCCCCTGCGAAGGAGGTTACGAGACGACGCATGGTTTCTGCAACCCCGGAGGTATGCAATGTGGTGTATACAGGGTGTCCTGTGAGTGCTGCTTCAAGTGCTGCACTGATGGTTTCCGCGTCGCGACACTCCCCTACCATGATAAGGCGTGGTTTACGACGCAAGGCGTTTCTCACACCATCCGCAAAGCTAGGCAAATGACGGGGAATTTCAGACTGGCTTACCACCGCTGAAATTGTTTCAATTTCGTCATAAACGAATTCAATAGGTGATTCATAGGTTAATACTTTACGATGCGAATCTTCTTTTTCAATTAAATCACGGATAATTGAAGCTAACAGCGTTGATTTCCCTGAACCAGTTGCCCCGGTGATAAAAACGATACCTTCCTGAGGCGCGACGGCATCAAGCACGACGTCCGGAAGATTCATGGTTTCTAGTTTAGGAGGGGTGGTAGGAATAGTCCTAAGGGTAATTTGAATGGCATCATGCCCCTCTACAAGGCAAGCAGTACCATTAACCCTATAACGGTAGCGTACGCCACGATTAGGGCGAAACTCATAGTGCGTATCAATATCCTTTCCTGAAAGCAGCTGGGTAGTCGCATTAGGTCCATAAATAGCATTAATTAAATCGCCAAGCTCAGTATTGGATAAGCGGCGATTTGTAATGCGGAGCAATTTTCCATAAACCTCAGCATAGATAGGCTCACCGGTTTGAATGGTAATATCTGATGCATTTAGTCGCTCCGTATGTTCCAACATTTTATCCATGAATAATGGCGTAAAACGAGTTGGTTCATCAGGCATTAAATGGTCTGTAGTCATAATTAAATTATCAGTTAGTCGTTGGAGTAATAACAGGCTGCCAAGATTTGTCTGTTATGATAATTTTAGACTGACTTGCCAATTTTTCCATATTCTTAAACTGTTCTAATGCATTTTCATCTTTGGCTACAGCAGCTCGCCATTCATTACTATTGATATTTAATGCAGGCAATGCCGTAATACGTAATACACGATCGTCAATACGGATTTCAGAAGCATCCCCAGTAACTCCTAAATCGGTATGGGATACATAAGGAGGAGAAACCATATTCATCGCTAATAGCTTGCGGTAAAGAATCATGCCACCAAAGTCTTCTTTAATGCGAGCAATGTTTTCTTCAAGAATTGTATTGGCTTGTTCAATACCGTTTTTCCAGCCTTTAGCAACATACATACACCAAATTTTCTTTTCTAATTTAGTCTTCGGTAGTAAGGTGTAGTTTGGATATTCTGGTTTAACATAATCGAGCCATAAATATTGGCGCCAAGTTGGTGGTGTCGTCACAAAATGCGCTTGTTTCGCTACCTTATAAGTGCGATCGGCAACACGAATATTTTGTGCATCAGCCAGGTTTAAGGTATTCCTTCCTTCCAATAACACGGGCGGGAGAATATTATGCTCTAGAGTCAGCGCATTAAAATCATAAATTGTATCTAGAGTACGTGTTTGTTTAGCCAATTGCTCATCAATCGCTTTGGCTCGCCATGCCAAGCCTGCTTGAGCCCCCAGGCTAAGCGCTGTTTCTTTAAGAGCCATTTGGCGAAACTTACCAGATTGTCTTCTGGTTCTTTCTTTAACCGTTGTATTGGCCATAGCTTGTAAGCCAGCCAATGAACCGGTATCGCCTACATATGCTGATTTGTTACATGATGTCGCTAATAAGGCAGACACAAGAACAGTGAGACTAAGAGTAAATTTTAGCATAACGTAATTCAACAACCTGACTGTTAGGGTAAACATGAATAAAAGCTTTTATCCCTGCTTGGTAATCTATATTACGCAGGATTTCAGCTAAGCTTTGATCTTTAACGGTAAGACTAATAAGTACAGGTATCGCGGGTGATTTTCCTAGGATACGTACTCTGTAATGCGCTGCTTTGGCAATGCGCGCAGTCAATTCTTCAATTGGACCAGACCAATCAACGCTGGCTCGGGCTTGTAAATTATAAGCATTAGGAATTGTTAATGTATTATCTTTGTGTGGTGGTACCACAACTTTTTCTATGCGAGCCATTTCATGCATTGAATCGCTAACCGAAATTGCCGCTTCCGCTAGTTTGATTGTGGCATCGTCACTAGGGTTATTTACCGGGGGCTTTTTAAAAAAAACTCCCGTAGATTTACAACTGGCAAGCAGGATTGAAGCAATTAACAGCGTGACAAGCTTGTTGTTCATTCAAATTCTTTTGGTCTAGATAATATTGGAATGATTGAAACAGGAGCCACGCTCCTTGTCAAGTCATAACGTAAATTCTGGAAAAGAATCACGGAAAATCTTTGTTAAATCAAGTTGCTTTTTACTAAGGCAGGTAGGATTTATCTATAAAAAAGGCACTTCGTTTTAGCTTTGGTTATTGGTGGATGATTGTTTGCCGCTAAATGCAGGCTGGGCTGAAAAGCCCAGCATTGGGAGTGATACATGCAGTGTTTTCTAGGCTTTCAGCCTAGCCTGCGCCTTACTTTATAATTTTTCAAATAAACCGTAGATCACTTGCCCCGCTTTCTTCAGTTTCACCGTTCGCCAGGATTGCTCATCTAATTCGATTAGCGTGGGCGATTCCAAATAAACTAAACCTCCGGGAACTAAAATGTCCTTCGTGGTTAATTCCTGAATGCATTGGGGAAGATAGTTGTGTGCAAAAGGGGGATCGAGAAAGATCATATCAAACTGTTCTTTGCATGATTGCAGAAAGGCTCGGGCATCCATTTTGAAGAGTTTTAAGATCGGACTATTAAATGAGCTGATTATTTTCTGCAAATTCGCATGCGCTAAGGGGGATTGCTCAACAAAAACCACTTGAGACGCCCCACGAGAAAATGCTTCAAAGCCTAACGCGCCGCTCCCGGCAAAGGCATCAAGGCAACGCGCGCCTCGGATATCATGCATTAACCAATTAAATACGGTTTCACGCACCCGATCTGGGGTAGGTCTTAGGCCCTCAATATCGGGGAAATGTAATTTTTTCCCCCGATATTGGCCTCCTATAATACGAATTTCCTGCTTCAAGATTGCCCCACTGTAACGAGAAGTAATTTATCCGGGTTGACCTGTTGTTGAAATGCTTGCTTTATTTCATCTTTGGTTACGGCCTTAATTCGGTCTACGTAAGTATCCAAATAATTATCCGGTAAATGATAAAAGCTCATTCGCAACAATAAGGTAGCAATACTGCGATTGCTTGCTAGTGAAAGCGGAAAGCTACCGGTAAGATATTGCTTTGCTGCATTCAGCTCCTGCTCGCTAGGTCCATTGCTGATGTAGGTATGTAATTCTTTTTGAATGACATCGAGAGCTTGTTTAGCTTGCTGGTTTCGAGTTGATAAGCTAATAAGAAAAGGGCCTTCTCCAGGCATGGGCGAAAATTGGCTTTCCACACCGTAGGTTAATCCCCGTTTTTCTCTTACTTCAATAGCCAGACGCGAAACCAAAGAGCCACCGCCTAAAATATAATTACCAACCATGAGTGGGAAATAATGAGGGCTCTGATGATCAATTCCTATTTGGCCAAGACGAATCATGGTTTGTGATGAGGGGAAGGGGGTATTCACATGTTCAGCTTGAGGTAAGGGCGCTGCTTGAGATACAGGTTGCGCAGGAGTACCTTTGGGTAGATTTCCTGTGAGCTGGTCGGCTAACTGGTGGGCCGTTTCACTATTAATATCACCTACCATGACGAGGACTGCATTTTGCCCAACAAAATAGCGATGATAAAAATCCGCGACTTGTTTTTTAGTAATGGCATTTAATGATTTGGTGGTGCCATTAACGGGATGCGCGTAGGGATGCTGCTGATATAAGGCTTTGAAAAACGCACGATCGGCCACATCTTCTGGCGATTCATGACTTTGCTCAATAGCCATGAGTAATTGCTTTTTTTCTCTGACAAATGCGTCATCGGTGAAATCCGGCTGATTAATTATTTGAGCAAATGTTTTGCTTGATTGAGCTAAGGCATCTTTACTGACCAGCGTGCGTAGATTTAAGATGAGCATATCGCGGCTGTTTTCTACACTGAATTGTGCTCCAGTATCCGCTAATGCCTCAGCAATGGTCGTAGCATCTTGGCCTGCACTGCCTTGATTTAACAAATGCCCTGTTAAAGAGCTTAAACCATAATGCGCTCCATCATAGGAGGAGCCTGCGGCAAAGGCCAGGCTTACATCCAGCATCGGTACTTCTTTGGCCGGGTAAAAAACGACGCGTACGCCATTCGCTGTTTGCCATTTTTCAGTTTTAAAACTCGTTGCCTGGGCTGGCGAGCACAAGCTGATGATTAACGCCACAAGGCAGGTATTTAATATTTTCATGAGTTCACCTTAGGAGTTATTTGTGGCTCTAGTTTGGCGACGGTCATGTTATTATCTTGAAAATAACGTTGGGCCGTTTGTTGAATTTGCTCTGCCGTTACCGCATTAATTGCTTGGGTATATTCATCAGCTTTTTTCCAACCAAGTCCAACGGTTTCTAACAAACCAAGTTCCATTGCCTGGCTAAAGATTGAATCTTTTTCATAAGTTTTTTGTGCAACTATCTGGTTTTTAATGCGTTGTAACTCCTTTTCACTGACGCGGTTCTTTTTCAAGTCAGCCAATTGCGTAATTAATCCTTTTTCTAAAGCATCCACGTTTTGGTTTTGGCTGGGAGCGCCATAAACAATAAATTGGGTTTGATAGCGAGTATATAGATTGTAATAGGTACTGGCACCCGTAGCGATATGCTGTCCACGGATGAGATTTTTAGCAAAACGAGCCCCTTCCCCTGCATCCATAATACCGGCAATAATTTCCAGCGCATAAGGCTCATATGCTGCCTTTGCTGTTTTTACTCCGGGTACTGAGTAACCAATCATCACCAGCGGCAGCTTTGCGGTGCTGGTTACTTGAATTGCCTTTTTACCCAGAGCGGGTGGCTCTTGTTGCGGTTTCCGTGCTGGAATTTTTCGCTGGGGGAGAGCCGCAAAATACTGCTGTGCTAAAGCATACACCTGCTGCGCATTTACATCGCCTACCACCACTAAGGTTGCGTTATTGGGCGCATAATAACGTTTGTACCATTTCCTTATATCCTCAATGCTCATTTGTTTCAGATCACTCATCCAACCAATCACTGGATGATTGTAAGGTGCAGCCAAATGCGCTGTTGCCAAAAAGCGCTCAAAGGCCAGAGCCTGGGGATTGTCGTCAGTTCGTAAACGACGTTCTTCCTGGATTACCTTAATTTCTTTGGCAAATTCATCAGCGCTAAGCAGTAAATTATTCATGCGATCTGCCTCTAGTTCAAAGCTTGTAGCTAAGCGTGAGGCATCGGTTTTCTCAAAGAAGGCTGTATAATCATTGTTAGTAAATGCATTCGATTGGCCGCCAATTTCGGCGATTGTCTTAGAAAAAACGCCCAAAGGATATTTTTCTGTTCCTTTAAACATCATATGTTCAATAGCATGGGAGACGCCGGTAATACCACCCGGTTCATCTGCTGAGCCTACATTGTACCAAATCATGGATACCGCAATAGGGGCTCGATGATCTTCTTTAACCAATATTTTTAATCCATTATTCAAGGTATACTCTTGAACTTGGCTGAAGGTTTGGCAAGATAGTACCATAAGTAAGGTGATTAATATTTTGCGCACAAATTAACCTCTAAGCAAAAAGATGATAGAATTCCACATTTTTTAGGATTTGTATACTAATATGATTAAATGGTTTAAACGAGGCCAAAGTGAAGCTCCGCCTGAGAGCAATGAACAGCAGGAAATTGTGGAGTCTATTCCTGAAGTAGCTCCGCGTCCGGTAGAACCTGAACCAGAAGTCACCAAAGAAGGTATTTTTGCTCGTTTTCGCAAGAGCTTAAGTAAGACACGTCATCAATTGGGTGATGGTATTGGGCGGCTTTTATTAGGTAAAAAAGAAATAAGCCAAGAGCTATTAGATGAGTTAGAAACCATACTTATCACTGCTGATCTTGGAATTAATACAACGCAAAAGGTATTAAAACAAATCGCCGAGGGCTTGGAGCGCAAGCAATTGGCTAACGGTGAGGCGGTTTATGATGCTCTTAAAGCCCATTTGCAGTCTCTTTTAACGAAAAACGATACGCCGTTAACTTTAGAAACTGCAGATCATTCACCTTTTGTCATTTTAATGGTGGGTGTAAATGGCGCAGGAAAAACAACCACGATTGGTAAGTTAGCGAAGCAGTTTCAACAACAAGGCAAAAAAGTCATGTTGGCTGCAGGCGATACCTTTAGGGCTGCAGCTGTAGAGCAATTACAAGTTTGGGGGGAGCGCAATGATATTCCCGTTATCGCCCAGCACACTGGTGCAGATAGCGCTTCGGTGGTTTTTGATGCACTGCAAGCAGCAAAAGCACGTAAAATCGATGTGTTAATTGCAGATACTGCCGGGCGTTTGCACACTCAGGGCAATCTGATGGATGAGCTGAAAAAGGTTAAACGCGTCTTACAAAAGCTTTGTCCAGAGGCACCTCATGAAACCATGTTGATCCTGGATGCAAGCATAGGGCAGAATGCATTAGTACAGGCACAACAATTTCATGAAGCAGTAAAACTAACAGGTATTACCATGACTAAGCTGGATGGAACCGCTAAGGGTGGGATATTGTTTGCTATTGCAAGTGAATTGGGAATACCCTTTCGGTATATAGGGATTGGTGAAGGGATAGAGGACTTGCGTCCCTTTGATGCTGAACAATTTGTTGGTGCATTGTTTCATGATCATATTTGAACAGGTGAGTAAACGGTATCCTGGGGGCTATGAGGCCTTAAGCAATGTTAATTTTTCCTTACAAAAGGGCGAAATGGCGTTCCTTACCGGCCATTCTGGGGCCGGTAAAAGCACTTTATTGAAATTAATTGCACTATTAGAGTGGCCCACATCTGGACAATTAACGGTAAATGGTGTGCGTTTAAATCACTTAAAACGTCGCGATGTAGCAGCACATCGCAGCCAATTAGGTATTACCTTTCAGTCACCTTATTTACTTAATGATCGCAGTATTTTTGATAACGTTGCCTTACCCTTGCAAATTCAGGGCACCCCTTATCCCATGATCGCAAAGCGAGTTCATGCTGCTTTGGATATGGTTGGTTTATTAAACAAGGAAAAAATGCTACCCCCACATTTGTCGGGAGGAGAGCAGCAACGAGTTGGTATCGCACGTGCTGTAGTGCATAAACCGGCCTTACTGTTGGCTGATGAGCCAACGGGAAATTTAGATCCCAAATTATCTACGGAAATTATGTCGCTATTTGAGCAATTCAATCAAGTTGGCGTGAGTGTATTAATTGCGACCCATGATTTGCCCTTGATTGCCCGTATGAAACATCGCATTGTGATGCTTAAAGGAGGGCGGGTGTGTTAAAAAAATTACAACCCTTTTTTGCTTATCATTTGCAAGCAGCCACTCAAAGTCTGAATTATTTGTGCAGTAAACCTGTAGCAACCTTAATGACTTCGGTAGTAATTGCCATCGCCTTGGCATTACCTGCTCTTTTTGGGGTATGTACGGATAACATAAACAAGCTGACCGCTGATTGGAAACGTGGTGGTCCTATTTCTATTTATCTAAAGCCTAATTTGACTGAAGCAGAGCAACAACAGCTTGTACAACATGTTCGTGACACGGAAGGAGTCGGGCAGGTTTCCTTAAAATCACCGGCCGACGGTTTAGCGGAATTAACCCGGCAAGAGGGAATGCAGGATATCATGCGTTATCTTCCTGAAAATCCATTGCCTGCAGTAGTGAATGTACAACCTGCCATATCGGTGGACTCTCCATTTAAACTAGACCAACTTGCAAAACAATTACAAAGCCTGGCAGGGGTAGAGCAAACTAAGGTGGATATGGAGTGGATTAGCCGGCTTGATGCACTGTTACGATTTGCCTCCCATTTTGCCGATGGTTTATTCATATTACTTGCTTTAGCGGTAGTGCTCATTATAGGTACCACATTGCGTCTAGCACTACATAGTCGCCAGGAAGAGATTCAAGTACTTAAATTAATTGGTGCTAAAGATCCTTTTATTCTTCGGCCTTTTCTGTATTCTGGGATTTGGTATGGGGTTATTGGCGCTGTTTTCGCCGCTTTTTTAGTTAATATTTTTATTTTAAGCTTGGCAAAAGCAGTTAATCACCTGGCATTTGTTTATCAAATGCACTATTCGGTCGATCTTCTTTCAGTGCGGCAAATCTTGCTACTCATTATATTTGCTATTATACTAGGTTGGATAGGAGCCTATTTGTCTGTAAAACGACAATTGGCCTCTATTGAACCTCAATTGTAGTTTTATTCTAAGAGGAGACGTATGAGCCAACAGTTGCAACTTGCTGCTATGAATTTACCCATAGGCAGTCTTGATGCGTACATTCATAGAGTTAATCAAATTCCTATGTTAACTTTGGAGGAAGAGCTTGCCTATGCCGAGCGTTTTCATTCTGAAGGGGATCTTGAAGCAGCTAGACACTTAGTTCTTGCTCATTTACGCTATGTTGTTCGAGTTGCTCGAGGTTATTTAGGTTATGGATTGCCCTTGAATGATTTAATTCAAGAAGGCAATGTTGGGTTAATGAAAGCTGTAAAACGATTTGACCCTAAAATGGGCGTACGCTTAGTTTCTTTCGCGGTCCATTGGATTAAAGCTGAAATCCATGAATTTGTATTACGCAATTGGCGTATTGTTAAAATTGCCACGACTAAATCACAACGTAAGTTATTTTTTAATCTCCGCCAGATGAAGAGTCGTTTGGGCTGGTTTAGTAATGAAGAAGTTGAAGCCGTAGCAAGAGATCTGGGCGTAAGCACTAAGGATGTTTTGTTAATGGAACAGCGCTTAAACGCTATGGATTCTCCCTATGAGTCCTCCTCTGATGGGGATGATGGCGATGATTTCCATGCCCCCGAGCGTTATTTATTTAATGCAGAAGATGATCCTGCCTTAGCCTTAGAAAAAGAAGACAGCGGGGATCAAGGGCGCGAGAAGTTAATGCTGGCTTTAGAACAGCTTGATGAGCGTAGCCAAGACATTTTACAACAGCGCTGGTTAGCAGATGACAAGCTGACCCTGCATGATCTAGCAGAAAAATATGGCGTATCGGCCGAGCGTGTACGACAGCTTGAAAAAAATGCAATGAAGAAGCTGCGGCAATACATTGAAGCGTAGATTATAGCGTGCTTATTTTGATATAGCCTGGTTGCCTGCAACCAGGTTTTTATTGTTTGTGCTAATATCTCCATGACATCACAACGCTTATTACTCTAAAAAATCCTGCACTAAACGATCTACCCGCTCATCCATCAATACACTCACATGATTCGCATCAGTTAAAATTCGCAAATCTGCATTAGGATACTGCCGGCAAAAGCGGATGGATTCCTGTGTACTTACCGTTTCATCCCTGTCTCCATGAATGCATAAAAAGGGTATATTCGGAGATTGAGAAATAAAATGATTTAATTGTATTCGGCTTAAAGCAATTTTCGCTTGCTCTTCCATGAGATGGCGCAATTGGATATATCCATGCCCACTGAGTCGGAATTTTTTGGCGACATGATTGACAGGGCCCCGCATTTGGGTAGGGGAGGCAATTAAAATGGCACGTTCTGGTTTATGAAGTAATCGCCATTCAGGAAGTTGTCCGGATAAATTTAACGTGTTTAGAAGCATGGAGCCTCCAAAAGAATGCCCAATTACACCATAAAACGGTCCATACTGGTTTAAAGTTTCTTTAATTACGGTAACAGCATCCATCCAGGGTAATTGCAGTCCCTTTGCTTCGCCATGCGCTGGAAAATCAATGGCATAAACTTCATATCCTTGCTGATGCAATGTATCAATAATTCGCATCATGTAAGCGGCTCTTGATATCCAGCCATGGGTGATCAGAATTTTTTTATCTTTTGTTGGTTTTGTAGGAATAAACCGATGCAGTACGTAATGGCGAGGAGAATCCACATGAATTACCTCACTACGCCTTTTTTCCATGATTTCGCAGGCTATTTTTGCAAAACCGCGGTACTCCTTTTCTAGGGGAAAATGGATGGGCGTAATAAAAACTTGATAGCAGAATTTAGCATGTAATAAATCTCTAACATAAGTTAATGATGTAGTTAACATGATACTAATTCCCTTTAATTTTCTTTTAGTTTAGACCAATTTTCCTGTAGGTACACAATTCGTTTATATCATAGTCTATAGCATAAAATTTTGCCTACTTTTATTGGCGAGAACCCCTAGCATTATTTATGTAATACAAAGATTAAATTACTGGACATTTAATTAGATTCACCTAGACTATCGTTACTAGTATTTCAGGGATAGCACATGCATAATTCAAATTATATTTATCATCAAGATGAACTGGAGCTCCATGGTTTTCTGGCTTATGACTCTTCTAAAGAAGGAGTTCGGCCAGCAGTGATTGTTGCCCATGATTGGTCTGGACGTAATGAGTTTGCTTGTCAGAAAGCAATGATGCTTGCAGAGATGGGCTATGTAGGCTTTGCTCTCGACATGTTTGGGAATGCTCAGCTGGGAACGACTACAGCGGAGAAATCAGCACTAATAGAGCCCTTGGTTTCTAATCAGGCACTGTTGCGCCGGCGTTTAGATAGCGCTTTAAATACGGTTCTATCCATTCCCGAAGTAGATAAACAGCGTATTGCCATTATTGGTTTTTGTTTTGGGGGTATGTGTGCTTTAGAGTTGGCACGTTCAGGTGCAGATATCAAAGGTGCGGTTAGTTTCCACGGCTTACTGAATAAGCCTGGAACGATGAAGTCAGATGTCATTAAGGCTAAGGTATTAGCTTTGCATGGCTATGAAGATCCCATGGCGAATCCTGAACAAGCGAATGCTTTCTGCCAGGAAATGACTGAAGCAAAAGCGGATTGGCAGTTGCATATGTATGGGCAGGTGAAGCATGCATTCACTAATCCAAATGCTCATGATACACAATTAGGCTTAATCTATAACAGTACTGCGGCAAAACGTTCATGGCAGGCAATGACTAATTTCCTACAAGAAGTTTTTATGTAATAAATAGTGGGAGGGAGCTATGAATGAGACATACGCGCTCTATTCAAACGCTCCTTCGTTATAAGCTTTGTAGGACAATGAACAAGAAAGGGAGTGATTATTTAAAGCCAATATGCCTAATTAATCCTCGATAAGAAATGTAAAAATACAGAAAATTACTGTAGTCTATGTAGCTACGTGATTTTAAAAAATATTTATAGCCTAGAGTGTCGCTTGTCAGACAAGAAAGAATTATAATCTCTCCAAATTAGCTCCGCTTCTGTGTTTTTTTCATAAGCCTTTTACTATTGATGCTAAATATAATATATTTAAAGTATGTGGTTTTCTGTGCTTTTTTTATAAGCAAAAATCAATAAAGTCGTGGAAATGGTGCCTTTAGCAGGAGCAAGCCAACTTGAGTTTTTCATCCGGTGATAACACTATGCAGTTGCATCATTTTTTTGAGCGATCAGTCGATAGCTTTTCGAGCAATATTGCCTTAATTTGCGATAATGCTTTTATTTCATACCAAGAATTAGAATGTCGTGCTAACCAGTTAGCTCATTATCTTGTTAAAAACAATGTATCAAAAGGCAGTATTGTCGGTATTCTTTTAGAACGCTCAGTGGAGTGTTATATAGCTATCCTCGCTACTTTAAAAGCAGGGGCAGCCTATGTTCCTATTGAAGTGGATTATCCTGAGGAACGAATTAATTACATTTTTTCTGACCTGCCATTTACCGCCGTATTAACTTCCTCAACTCAATTAGCGCAAAAAAAACTAGTATGGCCAAAGACTTTTGCTCTTGATAAGCTTAATGAAGAACTTTCGCAACAACCCACCAAAAGATTAGCTACAACACTAAATGAAGATAGTGCGGATGATTTATGCTATGTGATTTACACTTCGGGCTCAACTGGTAAGCCCAAAGGAGTTGAAATTCCACAAAGCAGTATTTGTCATTATGTAAAAGTGGCAAGTGATCTTTATGAGATAACCTGCAATGATCGTGTTTATCAAGGTTTTTCTTTAGCTTTTGATGCCTCATTAGAAGAGGTGTGGATGGCTTTTGCCAATGGTGCCACTTTGATTGCCTGCACTGCAAAAGAAGTTCGCTCAGGCTTGGGCTTAATTTCTTTCTTACAGCAACACCAAGTTAGTGTATTGTCTACGGTTCCAACCTTAATGGCTACTTTAGAAGGACAATTACCCGATTTACGTTTATTAATTTTAGGCGGTGAAACTTGCCCTGCCAGTTTAGTTAAAAACTGGAGCCGTAAAGGGCTTAGAATTATTAATACATATGGTCCTACCGAAGCGACTGTTATTGCTACTTATGCTGAATGTCATCCAGAAAAAGAAATTACCATAGGCAAACCACTTCCTGGTTATGAGGTTTTGATTGTTGATGAGCAGTTAAACGAAGTTGAGGATGGCGAGGAAGGTGAGCTATGTATTAGTGGCCTGGCTCTAGCTCGAGGGTATGTTAATCGTCCAGAAAATACAGCCGAGAAATTTGTAATTAATCCAGCAAATCAACAACGTTTGTACCGCACGGGTGATTTAGCCTCAAAAACAGAATGTGGTGATATACGCTTTGCTGGACGTATTGATGATCAGGTAAAGTTACGTGGATTTCGCATTGAGCTTAACGAAATTGAAGCGGTAATGATGCGATATCCTGGCATTAAGCAAGCGGTAGTATCGTTGCAAACCTTAGATCAGCCAACCCTGGTCGCTTATGTGGTACACGAAAAAAATACGAATTTTGATGCCAGTGGGCTCAAGTCCTTCTTAAAGGCTAATGTACCAGATTATATGATTCCAGCTATTACTGAGGTGGTAGAGTCTTTTCCTGTCCTATCGAGTGGCAAAGTAAATCGTAAGGCCTTACCTAAACCAACTCAAACTAAAGCAGAGACCGTTTATATTGCGCCTAAGTCTGAATTAGCAAAGGAAATTGCTCATGTTTGGGAGAAGGTACTTGATTATCCTAAAATTTCAGTAGATGCTGACTTTTTTTATGATTTAGGTGGACATTCCTTGCTGGCGGCCAAAGCAATTTCTAATTTACGAAGAATTTCTGCCTTACGCAATATATCGATTTTGGATTTATATAAAAACCCTACGATTAGCCAGCTCGAGCAAAAATTTAAAAATATTAATGTAAATGAAACTCAGGAAGTAGAACAAAAGCCCAAATATCGTGCTCCCCAATGGAAATATTATCTATGTGGTGTTGGGCAATTTTTTGGTTGTTTATTGCAATATGCGGTGGGTACCCTCCAATTATTGGCGGTAGTTTTATGTTACAGTTGGGTGACTTCAGAATATTCAATTATTTCTCGTGAATCACAGTTAGCCTTTCTAGCCTTATTTTTATCCTTACCCATTATTTCCTTAATGATTACTGTGGCTATGAAGTGGATTTTATTAGGCCGGGTGAAGCCGGGCGAATATCCGCTTTGGGGTTGGTTCTATTACCGCTGGTGGTTAGTACAGAAACTGCAAAAAAACTTATTTTTAGCCAAGTATTTAGTGGGATCTCCTTTGGCTAGAATTTATTATCGGCTCTTAGGGGCGAAAATAGGTAAAAATTGCCATATTGGCTCCATGCAGATCGCAGCCCATGATCTTTTAGTCATTGGTGATAATACCTCAATTAATACAGATAGTCGGCTCTATGGCTATATTGTTGAAGATGGCTGGTTGAAGATAGGGACTATTACTATTGGTGATAATTGCTACATTGGCTCTCGGGCTGTAATTGGTTTAAACAGTGTCATTGAAGATAATGCCGTATTGGATGACATGTCTATGTTACCTGAGCAGAGCTATATATCTCAAGGGGCCTATTTTTCTGGCTCGCCCGCGGTTTCTGGAACACTACCGGCTGATCACATCACCAGGAAAAAAGTAGAAGTTGAAAAATCAACGATGTTAGAAAATACAGTGTTTGGTATTTTACATTATCTAGGCATCGTTTTTGTGATGGTCATGTTTTATTTATGCCTGATTCCTGCGATTTCCTTTATTAGCTATTATTATGATCAAGGTAGTTATTTTACAACGATTTTCTTCGCAGTTCCTCTGGGCTCTGTGGTTTTTTTAAGTTTGTATTACCTGTGTACCATTGTCTGTAAAAAAATTATTATGGATAAGATAAAACCAGGGCAGTATCCATTGAAAAGCTTTTACTATCTTCGTCATTGGATTATTGTAAAAATGCTGGATAGCGATGAAATCTCCGTAATGGCTGATACTCTTTATTTACCCGCTTTTTTGCGTCTTCTTGGTGCTAAACTGGGGAAAAGCGTAGAGATGGGTGAGACTCCTCACATTATTCCCGACTTAGTAACGATTGAGGAAGGGGGGTTTACGGCAAGCTCCGTGGCTTTAGCTTGGCCTCATGTTTATCAAGGCGCCATTAATTTTGCTCCAGTTTCAGTTGGCCGTCGTGGTTTTGTTGGAAATGTTAGTTTACTCTCCTCAGGTAAAGAATTAGGTGAGCGCGCATTGCTTGGATGCCTTTCCATAACACCTCCAGGTGATAAAGCCACAGAGGTTAACTCTGCATGGCTAGGATCTCCAGCTGTTTATTTGCCCAAACGCGAAGTCTTTGTGGGCTTTTCTGATAAAGAGACGTTCTACCCCTCCAAAAAACTATATTGCACACGTTTGCTCATCGAGTTTTTGCGAATAATTTTACCTACCTCTTTTTCATTAATCGTTTTGTTTAACATGCTTTATATCCTAGATTATATGTTAACAAACTATTCTTGGGGCCTTACAGCGCTTGTATTGCCTGTTTCTGAGCTCTTCCTTACTATATGCATGGTTGGAGTTTTAGTAGGCTTAAAATGGCTTCTTTTGGGCAAATTGAAGCCCTTAACAAAACCTATTTGGGATCCATTCATTTGGAAGAATGATGTAATTGAATATTCTTATAATTATTACACCAATCCTCATTTAACAAATAAGATTTTAGGTACCCCATTTGCTCTTTGGATTCACCGTTGTTTAGGTACTAAGGCTGGAAAACGGGTATTTACTGATAGTGCTGAGTTTTCTGAATTTGACTTAATTACTATTGGTGATGATGTATGCATTAATGCAGAAACCATCATTCAAACACATCTGTATGAAGATCGCATATTTAAAGTATCCAATGTAACCATTCATTCGGGGTGTAATATAGGTACAGGGTCAATCGTGCTTTATAATACCGTAATGGAAAATAATTCTACTTTGGGAAGTCTTTCTTTGTTAATGAAAGGCGAATGTCTTCCCGAGAATACTCAGTGGGCAGGCATCCCTGCTCAATCAACCCTAGTTGCGTCAGGTTATCAGCAAGTACCTCAAGTTGCTACAGTTGATAACGTGGTGCAGCCAGGGGCTATACCTGAGTTATTGTAATCTCATAGGTTAGCTGAGCATAGCCTGGTTGCTCGCGAGCAACCAGGCTAAATGAGCTCAAAAATTACAAACAATAATTATCAATTAAACGAATATCGCCAATGCGTACGGCCGCAAAACGACGGTTTTCGTATTCCTCAATATATTCAACAGCGATGCCCTTTGCAGTTATGTCCGCATGAATTTGCGCGCAAGATTTCTCTTTCTGTTGAAATAATTGCGCAAAGATCTCAGCTAAAGCCTTCTCTTCTTTGTTTAAACGATTATTACGTGAGCTATAGGCTAAACCGCTGGCCTCACGAATAATAGGGCAGGGGATAATGTCTACATCCATAAAAAAGGCCTTAACCATTCCACGGATCAGTAAATATTGCTGGTAATCTTTTTCTCCAAAATAGGCTTTATGAGGCTTAACCAAATTCAGTAATTTCATCACCACGGTTAATACACCATTAAAATGGCCTGGACGATGAGCTCCTTCCATAAGCTGGCAAAGTTTATGTTCATGAACTTGATAATTATATTGATCCGGATACATTGCCTGCTCCGTAGGCAAAATACAAAAATCGACTCCTGAGGCTTCCATGATGCCTATATCCGCCTCTAACGTACGCGGGTAGTGCTTATAGTCCTCAGCCTGGTTAAATTGGGTGGGGTTAACAAATAAAGTAGTAGCGGTGTAGTGATTTTCTTTTTGGCTGGCTAAAAATAGGGAGGCATGCCCCGCATGTAAGTTGCCCATGGTTGGTGCAAAGCCAATAGTTTGCTCAGCAGAAAGCTGTTTTCGAAAGTTAGACCATTCTTGAAGATTATGAAAAATTTGCATGAATTACTCCTACATGTTTTGTAAGTGTCATAATAATGAGGCCAAGCATTGGTTCTACACATGTCTTGATGAGTGAAGGCTGGGCTGAAAGCCTAGCTTGGAGTTAGCATAACAATGTAGGCTAGACTTATCAGTCTAACCTACGCGTTTCTCTGCAATAACTTCTTAAGTTGGCGCCATTAAATATTTTTAAGTTAAACCTGCATCTAGAATGCGTACTCAGGTGTTGGGAAACTCACTTGATGTACCTGATGCGCATAAGCATTGATCGCCTCAAGCAATACTTCTTTACCCTGAGCGTAACGTTTAACAAATTTAAAGTTATGGCTGGTTTGCAGGCCTAACATATCATGCCAAACCAGGACTTGCCCGTCCGTATCGATACCAGCACCAATCCCAATTGTGGGGATACTCAATGATTCGGTAATGCGCTTGGCCACCTGTTGGGGTACGCATTCAATAACGAGAGCAAAGCAACCTGCTTGTTCTAGTTCAAGGGCCTGTTGCAACAGCATATCTGCTTGTTCCTGGCTTTTTCCCTGAACCTTAAAACCGCCTAATTGGTGAATCGATTGTGGCGTTAAGCCTATATGCCCAATCACCGGAACACCAGCCGTTACGAGATGGTTAATGGTTTTGCACGTATCCACATCGCCCCCTTCAATCTTCACAGCATGCGCTCCTGCACGCAAAAGGCGGGTTACGTTTTCAACGGTTTGAGCCAGAGAAATTTTATGACTTAGAAAAGGTAGGTCAGTAATTAAAAATTGCTGTTTTAAGCCGCGAGCTACTGCTTCTGTGTGCAGAGCCATCATGTCCATGGTTGCCGTAATAGTGGTCTCATGGCCATGTACTGTCATTGCTACTGAATCGCCAACAAGAACACAGTCAATGTCGGATTCGGCAATAGTGCAGGCCGATGGATAATCATAACAAGTAAGCATGGCAATTTTTTGCCGTTCTAGTTTTTTACGTTTAAAATCAGTAACTTTCATGCGGCACTCCTTAGTAGACTAAGTTGCGCATGACTAATAAAAAATGACTCAGGTACCTGTCGCATGGATCAAGTCCTCCATAAATTGAATAATAAGGGGTCGCTGCCGTGTTGTTTGCTGAATGCTTACTTGAGGTCAGCGCGCCAATGAGCTGATAATCCTATTATTTTAAGCAATTAACAGCCTTAGGTATCATAGTTCAAATTTAGATAATTGAGAAGATGAGCTTACCTGGATGGCGCATGCCATGCTGATATTTTAAGCGACATACAACCTTCGTCTCAAAGCTCAAACTCCAGTAACTGAGAGGGGGTTTCTTTCTTAGCGTTCTTTGTCGGGGCCTTTAAGAGAAGTAATAAAGGTAAAGCACATAAAACAAGCCACATCATAAAGCGAAAGTCTTGTAAATAAGCCATCAGAGTTGCTTGACGGGTGACCTCTGCATTAAGGGAAACTAGACCGCTAAGTGAGTTTACCGAATAAATTCCCAATTGACTGGCTTGCTGTAAATTCATATTAAAAGGGGTTATAAAATTAGCATAGGCCGCATGATTTATTTGCGTGCTTTGCGCTAATTTGGTCATGACGATGGAAATCCCAATGCTGCTGCCGATATTTCGTAATAGACTAAATAAAGCAGTACCATCATTACGATATTGCGGTGGTAAAGTAGCAAAAGACAGAGTAGAGAGAGGTACAAAAATAAAACCTAAGCCAAGCCCTTGGATAACACCACTTAAAACAATGTCAT
This sequence comes from Legionella saoudiensis, assembly GCF_001465875.1. Taxonomy (GTDB): domain Bacteria; phylum Pseudomonadota; class Gammaproteobacteria; order Legionellales; family Legionellaceae; genus Legionella; species Legionella saoudiensis. Next base: position 91,664 of record NZ_LN901321.1, read on the forward strand.
GACCACTAATATTGGCATTGAATAAAGTCATCATCCATAAGGAATAACCTGTAAGAATTAGCCCGAGAAAAATTTGGTAGCGTGTATCTACTTTCCCAGAGAGTTTACCGACAACCATCATGGCGGTCATAGTTCCTAAGCCACGGGGTGCTAGGAGTAGCCCTACATCAATTACTGGGTAATTTAGTAAGCCTTGCATGTACGGGGGCATTAGTGCCATGGTTGCCAAAAGAATAATGCCGATGATGAAGATAAATACTAGCCCGACACTAAAGTTACGATCCTTAAACATTGCTGGTTCAATAAATGGACTACGTGAGGTAAGAATATGAGCCACAAATAAATACAAACAGATAAGTGCAATAAGTCCTTCAATAATGATTTCATCACTATTAAGCCAATCTAGCGATTCGCCGCGATCTAGGAATAATTGTAATGCGCCAATAGCGATACTTAAAAACGCAAAGCCCATCATGTCGAAATGCTTACCAAGTTTCAGTTTATTTTCTTGCAGGTACATGGTCAAACCTAACCAGGCAAAGATACCAAAAGGTAAATTGATATAAAATACCCAACGCCAATTGTAGTACTCAGTTAACCACCCACCTAAAGATGGGCCAAGAATTGGGCCAACCATGACCCCCATGCCCCACATTGCCATAGCCGAGCCATGTTTTTCAGGAGGATAGGTATCCAGTAAAACCGATTGAGATAAGGGGACCAAACTTGCGCCAAAAATTCCTTGAAGTAAACGGAATAAAATAATTTGTGGGAGTGTTTGAGCCGCACCACATAACATGGAGGCAACAGTGAAACCAATCACCGACCAAATGAAAATACGCCGGCGACCGAAATGATCACCTAAAAAACCCGTTAGCGGTGTGAAAATTGCTGCGGCAACAATATAGGAGGTAAGTACCCAGGAAATCTGTTCTTGAGTAGCTCCCATTCCTCCTTGCATGTGAGGCAAAGCCACATTGGCAATGGTGGTGTCTAGTGATTGCATTACGGTAGCAAGCATTATTGATAACGTAATGAATAATCTATTTGTTGAGCTCGGATTATTTTCTAGCATGATTATTATTTAAGTGCATAACGTTTATGCTCTGTATCAATCTCCACCCATGAGCTTAAGCCCGAGCGTAGTTGCGGGCTGTTTGGACTGTGATTTAATTGAATCCGCACTGCAACTCGTTGTGCGATTTTAACCCAGTTTCCTGTGGCATTTTGGGCAGGAATGATGGAAAATTCAGAACCAGTTGCAGGGCTAATGCTTTGAACTACACCAGTCCATTTCTGCCCAGGGTAAATATCTACCGAAGCGGTTACCTTTTGTCCTGGTCGTACGTAAGTTAATTCTTTTTCGGTAAAGTTTGCTTCAATCCATGGATGCTCATGAGCCACCAGAGACATAGCGATTGCTCCTTGAGTGACATATTGACCTTTTTTAGGTGGGATATTTATGGTTCCAGAGACTGGAGCTTTTACTTCGGTGTGTTCCAAGTCAAGTTGCGCTTGCTCCAATTCGGCTTTGGCTACCAGATAAGTCGGATGCTGCTCTACCGGGGCATTAATGCTGCCCGCAAGTGATTCTGCCAGGCTTTGCAGGCTATGTTCTGTGGTGACGATTTGTTGGGCTGCAACTTCAGCGCTTTCACTCGCTTCATCCAGACTGGATTGAGACGCAAAATGCTTTTCTGCCAGGTCTAACTGACGCTGTTTATTGCGTAAAGAGAAATTATATTTGGTACGCGCTAAAGCAATTTCTGCTTTCTTTTCAAGGTAATTGGCTTTGAGTGCTTTAATATCGATACTTACTTGGGCCAATTTAGACTCTGCTTTTGCTAGAGCAACTTTATAGGGGCGCTGATCGATGCGGTAAAGTAGCTGGCCTTTTTTCACTCTTTGATTTTCCTGGACAAACACTTCTTGGATGACACCGGAAACTTGAGGGCTAAGAGGAATTAAATCGGCTTTGACATAGGCATTGTCGGTAGAAACATAGCGTCCACCGAAAAGATATAATGTTATTCCAAAAACAAGTACAACGGCTGGCACCACGACTAATAGAATAAAGCGCTTCGACCTGAGTGCTGCCTGGGTTTCTCTAGGAGTAGCGGATTCTTTTTGTTCGTTATGCATTTTCATCATCTTTGATTCTGAGTTATCATTTATGCTCGTTATAATAACAGGTTTTTTATGCAAATCACTGAAAAATTAGCTACCCCCGGCGAGCATGCTTTAAATTTACAAGGGGTGGTTGGTCAATTGGAAGCTGTTTTGACCGTTCCGCAGCAATGCGTTTCCAACTACATTGCTTTTTTGGGACATCCTCATTCCTTGCAGGGCGGCACAATGACCAATAAAGTAGTGACTACTTTAGCGCGCACATTCAAAGACTTAGGTATACCCTCATTGCGATTCAATTTTCGTGGGGTAGGTCAATCTGAAGGTGTTTATGACGCGGGAATTGGTGAAAGTGAGGATATGCTTGCTTTAGTTCAAGCTTGGCAAAAGGAGCAGCCTGAGGCCCAGTTTATTTTTGCTGGTTTTTCTTTTGGCTCTTATGTGACTTATCGCGTCGCAGCCCAGTGCGAGCACCAACTGCTGATTAGTGTAGCACCGGCGGTACATCATTATGATTATAAGGAATTTAATCCAGCACCTTATCCTTGGTTAATTATACAAGGGGAAGAGGATGAGGTGGTGCCACCTGATATGGTCTTTGATTTTGCGGCTCAATCTCAACCAGAAATACCAGTGATTCGTTTTGCTGAGACAACGCATTTTTTTCATGGAAAGTTAATCGAGCTTAAGAATAAACTGGCAGAGTATCTTAGCACACAGGTAAAGCTCATATGACCTTAACGGCCTATTATGATGCTGCGATTGAGCGCGGTGAGATTAATGATGATCCCTTACAGCGAGATATTTTGGCTCATATGGAGCGACTGGCAAATGATTTAGAAAAGGCAAACACATCTTGGTTTTCCTGGATACGTAAGCCTCATATCCAGGGTTTGTATATCTATGGGCCTGTAGGTGCAGGTAAAACCTATTTGGTTGATCTTTTTTATGACCACATCGCGGAAAGCCAAAAAGCACGTTTCCATTTTCATCATTTTATGCAGCAAGTTGATGCTCAGCTACGGCGCTTACAGGGACAAAAAGATCCTCTACAGCATGTTGCAAAGAAATTATCAAAATCCATTCGCGTGCTATGCTTTGATGAATTTTTGGTGCATGACGTAGCCTATGCGATGATTTTAGCGGAGCTATTACAGGCTTTAATCGCACATGGTGTCATCTTAGTCATCTCATCAAATACCAAGCCTGACGATCTGTATAAAAATGGAGTGCACCGTAAGCGGTTTTTGCCTGCGATTACCGCGATTAATAAAAATTGTCAGGTTTTAAATCTCAACGAGCTAAGAGATTATCGGGTAGGGCGTGAACCATTAGTTGATGCTTATTTGTTCCCTTTAAGTCCACAAACTCAGGAGAAGATGAAACAGCAATTCCTAAGTTTAGCGACTCCCACTCAAGGACCAGGGGAGATTTTAATCCAAAATCGTGATATTCCTTATCTGGAGCGAGGTGATAAGTCCATTTGGTTTGACTTTAATGTGGTATGCAATTTACCGCGTAGCCAATTAGATTATTTAGAACTTGCAGACAAGTTTGATTCTATTTTTATCAGTGGAGTACCGGAATTAACAGAAAATCATACCTTACAGACAATTATGTTTATTCACTTTATTGATGTAATGTATGACCGCGGAGTCAATATTATTATTAGCGCTGCAGTCCCTATTGAGCAGTTATATCTAAAGGGTGAGTTGTTGGAAATGTTTAAGCGCACCCGCAGCCGGCTGATGGAAATGCAATCGGTTGATTATTTAAGCCGTCATCCTAAGCGTGAAGTGCAAGAGATGGGGTAAGTTGGGGGCGAGGCCAAACGTAATGTAATTAATTAAAAAAACTGTCCTCATCGCGAACAAAGTAAAACAACCCAGTACTGAGTCTTAACAAAGCATCGTTTTGGGTTGCCTCCCAAAGCTTGCCATGACGAAATGTACATACCTCGTGACTGCTTATAAGCCAATTACGTTCTGTCTGGCATAAACCATGTGATGGTTAAATCCCAGCCTTTCCATAACTGGGCTTCGGTATATTTTTATCTCATATCCTTTTTCTTCGAGAAAGGCGGCCAGATGTTCAACACGATGTTTAATATCATGAACCTCGATGGCCAACTGTTTTATCATGGAAAACTGAGGTGGGGAAATACTTTTAATGACTTCAAATTCAGCCCCCTCAACATCTACTTTTAAAAAATCGATGCGGTCAATATTATTTTTTTCAATAAAACGTCCTAGAGATTCAAGTTTGCATTTGACTTTATGCGCTGCTGTTCTCTTCTGATAATTCTTTTTAATAAGATAATTGCGCATAAAAGGCAGGTATTTTAATAAATAATATAACTTTCGATCTCGCCGGCTCGAAAGCTTCAGCAAGGTATCATAATTCAATTGGGGTTGAAAATTTGAAATAATTTTATCTTCCGGTCGATAAGTTGCGGTGGCTGTTGCTGCGCCAAAAAGGGTAAATTCAACCATACATTCTTCGGCAACATTACCAATTCCCATATTATAAACCTGCACTTTATCTCCAAAAGGGGCTAAATTATTGCGCAAGCATTCAAATGTGGTGGGGATGGGCTCGAAGCTGTAGATTTTTGCTTGTTCATCACATTGATATAAAGCATATAAAGAAAAAATACCTATATTGGCCCCTATATCAAAGATTACTGAATTGGGTTCTAAAGTGAGAAAATCTCGTAAATAAGCATCTAGCCCGTATATCTCTTTAATTAGGATAGAAACTTCAAGTTCATTTACATAGTATAACTCTCCAATCGCGAATTCTTTTTTGTTGATCATTTTTCTTACTCTAAATTAGGGTCGACTACATTGGATACATCGGTCGGTCTTTGGGACATGCCAACTAAAATTAAGCGCTTACCTGTATGGGCTGTTTTTCCATGCAAGCAAGAGTAGTTATCTACAACCATTACATCACCTTTTTGCCATGGAGTCATTACTTGTTGCTCAAGCATCAATTGCTCAATGGTTGCGATTTCATGTTTTGCAAAATGCTCCCCATTGCCAAAACGAGCGATTAATGGGGATAAGCTAGGTAGCTGCATAATATAACGAGCAATAGGATTTTTTACCTTCAAAGCAACAAAATTGGTGTTGGTACTATAATAACGATTAAGATTGTGGCACTGGTTAAACCAAACTACTTTACCGGATATGGGATGGTGGCGATAAGGAGGCATTGTTTTTTTAGTGATTAAGCCATTTCCTATAGTCCACTCATGTTGATAAATTGTATCGGCGAGTATCTCATCAACGACGCTTTTTTCTTGAGTCTCAAATAGCTCCATCCATGTTCGGCAATTAATTCCTCCGCCTATTTTGCGGATTAATTTAAGTTTTATTCCTTCGCCATAAAAATAGCGACAATACATCACACCATGAAGTTCCAGTTTATTCTTTAGGGGGGCAGGAAGAGAAAACCATAATTTATTACCATCAATTAGGGGGGTACATCCTCCCGTCTCAGACGGTTGGGCGCAATTAAAATAGATATGGCTTGGTGTATCATAGTCATATGCCTTTTCATTATGCATAGGAATTGCTTTTTGCGTGTAATTAATGGAGGTATAAACTCCTTTTTGAATTTTTGTGCGGGGAACGGTGCAGAAATCATAATCAAAAACTGTACCTAAAGCACAAGCATTAATTACATTCAAAAATGCATCAGGAGAGTTGACTTGAAAATCACGAAATAATATGGCGCCATGTTTCAATAACTGCTCTTGAAATAATGTATTTTCTTCATTAAGAAATTGCACCAGGTGCTCTGCCGTTAATGGTTGTTGGTTTTGTGGTCGTATAATTAAGGGCAGTTTTTCTTGGTTAACAAAGCTGAAAGAAACTTGAACTTTTCCCATAAAATTCCCTTACTTGATAAGCGATTACGATAAAATTTATCTCTATGGTTTTTGAGCAATAACAATGACTCCTTCTCGGCCGTCAAACGTAACTTTTTTGGACAAATCTTTACGTGGATATAATTTAGCTTCTTTTATTACAAATCCCACCCGCTTTAATTCACGGCTTAAGACTTTGTCATCTATAAAGTGTAATGTATTTGCAGCCGCATAACGGGCAAGCTTGCCACTAATGAGTTGCTTTATGTCAGTAAAATAACCAGGCCATTGTTGATGTTCCCGAACACGTTGTTCATAGAGAGGAATAAGATCTTTATAGACAGCACGATAGGGCGAGGAAGATAAAATAAATAACAGGGCTCCAGGTTTAAGCCATTGATAGAGCTTCATAAATCCTATTAATAAATTATCGAGAGCCAAATAGCCGAGCATATGAGAAATATAACAGCCAGCAATACTTTCATTAGGCAAATTAATCGCGTTGGGAAACTCTCCGGGCAAGAGGGTTAACCGTGAGCGACACTCATTAGGGGTATTTTTATATAAGATATCGAGATGCCGTGGCTCCAGATCATTAGCAATGAGGGTCGCTCCAGCTTTTAACGCTTCAATGGCGACAAAACCGTAAGCTGCTCCCAGTTCTAAAACGGGGGCCTTTTGTTGCGCTGCATATTGGATAAATTGTTTTCCATATTCATCAATGTAAGATGAACAAGGTCCTTTCTTATTTAAGGTTTTGACAAGATAACTGTTAGGATAACGATAGGGGGTTAAATCATCAGGCATGAAAGAACCTATTGATATGTATGATTTAAATAGTGAGTTAAAAAAATCTTATTGTCAAATGAACTCAGTTTAGATAATAATCATTTGCATATATTTTACATAAGGAAATCTGTTGTTTTCCCTGAATAAAAATACGGAATGCTATTACAAACATGCTTTGGAAATGCATTTTCCGGTTATTTATAATTCTGAATTTGGTACCTTAGAACTTTCTTTAGGTACAAAACAGTACTTTTTTTTCCGTGCGGTTACCCCATTAAATAGCTATACCAACGCAATGGTTTCCAAAAATAAATATGCCACTAATTGTATTTTGGAAAAAGCGGGTTTACCGGTGCCTCATACAACCGCTCTTGACCGGGATCAATTCCAAGAGGGGGCGCTTGAGGAGGTCATTTCTGAGCTGTCATTTCCTTTGGTTGTAAAACCTGTTACAGGAGGGCTTGGAGAAGATGTACTCTGCAATATACAAAATATGGAGCAACTGGAAGAGCATTTGCGCGAACAATATGTAAAGTATGAATCCTTATTGATTCAGGAGTATCTTGGCAATTTACAATCTTATCGCGTATTGGTATTAAAAAATAAGGTGATTGGGGTTGTTTTACGTCACCCAGCTCATTTAATAGGTGATGGCAAACATAATTTGCAGGAGCTTGTAGAAATAGCCAATAACCAACGCCAAAAAATAAATGATACGCTAGGGCCGATTTCTATTGATACAGAATTTAACATTCGCTTAAAAGAGTTAAATATTGATTTGAATTATGTTCCTAAAAAAGGAGAATGGGTTACCGTAGGTTATACCTCTAATGCGACTCGCGGTGGAACTTATATTTCCTTAGGGAAACAAATTTGCAAAGAAAATAAGAAACTTTTTGTACGTGCGGCCAAAGCATTAGGCCTGACTTTAGTCGGCTTTGATGTGCAGTGTGCTGATATTAATGTGCCGATCGAACGCTCCGCCGGTGCGATTATTGAAGCAAACCATGGCCCCAGTGTTCGCATTCATGAACAAGCTATGGATGGAATCCCCACACCAGTGTGTAAAAAAATATTACGCACACTAATTTATAGGCATCCTTTTGCTTATTTGTATAGTTTATATCGAACTACTCGTCTTGCATTTTATCTTAAAATTGTCCTTATTGTAGCGCTGGTATATGGATTTTATGAGCTGGTTTCTATGGATGAGACAAAGAACATTTTCATGTAAGCGTAGAGCCATTTTCTTAACTTAATAGTAGTGCTTCCGTGGCAACCGGTTGTTGAATTATTTTCTTAAATGAGAATGATTCTCGATATCATTTGTGTTAGAATATACCTAAGGTTTTAACATCGTTTGATTATTCCATGACCAGGATAACTGAATTAACTCCAGGCGACCGTGCTCGATTAATGAGCTATGGAGCTACTGATGTGCAATACAGACGCAGACTTCTGTCTTTAGGAGTTACCTGTGGGACAGAGTTTGTTGTCATCCGCATGGCGCCGTTGGGTTGTCCCATCCAAATTGATGTGCGAGGCACTTCATTGACTTTGCGTAAAGAAGAGGCAAGCCAATTGATTTTGGAGCGTATATGACCCACGTTTTATTAGTAGGCAATCCCAATTGTGGTAAAACCACCTTATTCAATGCATTAACTGGTGATAATCAGCGTATCGGCAATTGGCCTGGGGTTACTGTAGAAAAGAAGACGGGATCTTTTTCTTTAGAAAAACAAGTAATTAACATCACTGATTTACCTGGAGTTTATTCTTTAGTGGCTAACTCCGGCGGAGTCAGCCAGGATGAACAAATCGCTGCACAATCAGTGGCAACCATGCAGGCAGATTGCATTATTAATGTAGTTGATGCATGTCATTTAGAGCGTCATTTGTATTTGACCAGCCAGATTTTAGAGTTAGGAAAACCCGTTATTATTGCGTTAAATATGATTGACATCGCAGAGCAACGAGGTATTTCAATTGATGTGAATGACTTGGCACGGCGGCTAGGTTGCCCAGTAATTCCTATTCAGGCGCATAAAAAAATAGGATTAACTGCCTTGGAGCAGGCTTTAGTCACACTACCACAAGTCATCTTACCCTGGACTCTTCCTTTATCTTCTTTAGTACAACAAGGCTTAATGGACATAGAAAAGGCCTTAATTGATGAGGGGTATAGTCAATCATTAGCCTACTATTTTTCCCGAAGAATCGCTGAGGGTGATGTGATATTGGTCAATGAGCGCATAACGCAGATCTTATCGACATTGAATACCGGTGATTTGGGGCTTGATGTATTATTGGCTGATGCTCGTTATCAGAAAATTCATGAGCTAGTTACCTCCGTGCAACGCAAGCGCAGTGACGCGAGTGAAAATTTTACAGCGAAACTGGATCGCATTGTATTGCATCGTTTTTGGGCATTACCCATCTTTTTTGGTGTCATGTACTTAATGTTTTTATTTGCCATCAATATAGGTGGAGCATTCCAAGACTTTTTTGATATCAGTACCGATACCATTTTTGTCCAGGGGGTTGCTTGGCTGATGCAGCAAATTCATGCTCCGAACTGGCTTATTGCTATTTTGGCGAATGGAATTGGTAAGGGGATTAATACCACCTTAACTTTTATTCCGGTTATTGCTGCTATGTTTTTCTTTTTATCTTTATTAGAAACCTCTGGATACATGGCTCGAGCAGCTTTTGTTGTGGATAAAGTCATGCGCGTTTTAGGGTTGCCGGGTAAATCTTTTGTACCCATGATTGTAGGTTTTGGGTGTAATGTTCCAGCGATTATGGCAGCACGCACGTTAGATTCAGAGCGCGATCGATTGCTTACCGTGATGATGAGCCCTTTTATGTCATGCAGCGCACGTTTAGCCATTTATGCGGTATTTGTGGCGGCTTTTTTCCCTTCTGGTGGACAAAATGTCGTTTTTTCTTTATATCTGATTGGTATTTTAATGGCCATTCTTACAGGTTTTATTTTACGTAAATCCCTGCTTAAAGGAAATTCTTCGCCACTAATTTTAGAATTACCGGCCTACCACAAACCATCGATGCGCCGCTTGCTTAAAGAAACCACCATGCGCTTGCGCTTTTTTGTGCTTCGCGCAGGTAAATTAATCATCCCCATTTGTGTGATTTTAGGCGCTTTAAATGCTATTACCTTAGGCGGTGGTATTAATTCGTCAGAAGCCAGCAGCGAATCCTTATTGTCAATAATGGGGCAATGGCTAACTCCGGTATTTACTCCTATGGGTATTTCTCCTGATAATTGGCCAGCTACTGTGGGCTTGTTAACTGGAATGTTAGCCAAGGAAGTTGTGGTGGGTACGCTAAACTCTCTTTATGCGCAAGCAGGGCACCTAGGCGAAATTGCTGCGGCAAGTTTTGATTTTTGGGGCGGAATTAAGGCGGCATTATGGTCTGTGCCAAACAATTTATTGCAATTAGATAGCGCACTCGCTAATCCGGTCTTAGCCAGTGCGGCAGATAATCCTGTGTCGCAGTCAGTTTATGGCATTATGGCGCAGCGTTTTGATGGACAAATTGGCGCTTATGCCTATTTATTATTTGTGCTTTTATATATTCCATGTGTATCTACCATGGCGGTTATTCGTCAGGAAGCAAATAAAAAATTTATGTGGATGTCGGTTATTTGGTCCTTTATTGCTGCTTATTTGGCCGCAGTGGGGTTTTACCAAGGAGCTAAATTTGTGCAACATTCACCACATGGTATCTATTGGCTTTTAGTTGCTGTATTGGCGTTAATCTTGGTTCCCATTTTGTGGCATTTTAATAAACGCATGCTGGGAGGGCAAAATGTTATTGCAAATACGTGATTATATTTGCCGACAGGGAGTGGTCAGTACCCAACAGTTAACCCGTGAGTTTCATTTAGACTTACCCGCGTTACAGCCTATGTTGGATCTATGGATAAAAAAAGGCGTGATTCGTAAATGCCAGGAAAAAGCAAATTGCCAGAGTACTTGCTTTAAATGTCGCATCAATGCTCCTGAATATTATCAATATCAAATCACATCGTCCTAAGGGCCTAATACGAGAGCGGTTCTTGAATCAGGCTTCGTCCCCGAATTGCGCTAACATAGGCTATATCATCTGGACCATTTTTTGTTTTGATGAAAGTACCTTTAGGGCCTACTCACTGTTTTTATTGTTTTTTTACATCTTTTTTACCACTATGTAATCCAACTTTGGTGCTCATTTTTGAAATATGGGCTAATATATAATTATAAACAAAAGCATTACATTGGGTACTAATACATGGCCAATGCATCAGATGACAGCAATATTGATCCTTTAGCAGATATGCCCGAGGAGCGCAGCATTGATTTGCGCAAATTGGAGATGGAAGCAGATCTTAATGATCCCGTAGCTTTAGTAGAACGTGTTTATCAGATTTGGTGGCACTGGGCTGATTTCCATCTTTATATTATTTCTCCTACTATTCCACCAGTATCACCACCTATAGTGATTAAGCCAGAACTTATTCCTGGAACTCAGGAATATGAGTTTGTTTATGATATCCATGACTACGGCTCGAAACTTTCTACTTCCAAAGGCGAAGATATGATTAATTCCGGCATGTCTATGTGTAAATTATTTTATACAATAGAAAAAATGATTTACATTTTAGTCGAACGCTTGAAGTCTGGGGGGGTTAGTACGGAAGTCGAAGTACAAGTTGCTTTTGGCGGTCACTTACTATCCCAAAGAAAAGCTTTTGAATCAATCATTAACTTGAATTATAACGTGGTCGTTACTAACTTCGACCCAGGAGCTTGGGGCGAACGTTATCTGCAGATTGTGAAACAAAATGCAGAAAAATATGGCTATCCTCCTGAGGCGCCACGCTCAACCTTTAGACAACCACATAAATCGCCAGGAATGAAGATTTAAGGGGCTGTCACTTATTTTACAAATTAAAGACAATCCTGGTTGCCCGCAACCAGGATCTGGTTAATAAAATAACATTTTAAAGAAAGAATCCTAAACCGCAGGCACCAGGCTACACTAGGTTATTGGCTAACCCACTAAATTTCGATTAAATTTTGGTCATTTAAACCGTTATATCTCCACACATTATGACTTAATCTTGCGTGATAAAAACAGAGTGCTATACTTCGCATTCGTGCGTCCTTTTATAACTTCAATTAAGGAAGAAACTAACAGTGAACAAGAAAAGACCCGTTAATCTTGATTTGGGTAGTTTAAAATTTCCCCCAATGGCAATTGCATCAATATTGCATAGGATTTCAGGGGTAGTTTTATTCCTATTATTGCCAATAATGTTGTTTATTTTTGGCCAATCAGTGCAATCGGCAGAGACTTTTGCACAGATGAAGGCATTGTTAACACATCCGTGCTATAAGTTGATCTTATGGGCCTTTGGGGCTGCATTGATTTATCACGTGCTTGCAGGTATCCGTCATATGATTATGGATTTGGGATTTGGTGAGCATCTTAATGCTGGTCGGCGTACTGCTGTTTTAGTAATAGTTCTTGCCGTTATTTTGTCAATTTTACTAGGATTCTGGATATGGTAACTAATGTCACCAGCTTAACAGGCAATGGGTTAAAAGATTGGTTAGTTCAACGTGTTACAGCGGTATATTTCGCAGTATATGTGTTTTTCTTTTTTGGATTTTTATTGTTGCATCCGGGGTTGAGTTATGATCAATGGCATAACTTATTTGTCAATCCAGTGGTGCAAATTGCAACTGCCTTAGCATTGCTTGCATTAACGTTGCATGCCTGGATAGGTATCTGGACGGTAACTACCGATTATATGAAATGTACTGTTTTACGTGTATCAGTACAGATGTTGGTTCTTTTATGGCTCCTTAGTCAATTGATTTGGGGCTTCATGATCCTTTGGGGGCGGTAAGCATGGCTATTGCACGGAATACATTTGATGCAGTAATTATTGGTGCTGGCGGTGCTGGAATGCGCGCTGCACTACAGATGGCAAATTCTGGTTTAAAAGTTGCACTTTTATCTAAAGTATTTCCAACGCGTTCACATACAGTTTCAGCTCAAGGCGGTATTACTTGTGCTTTAGGAAACTCGCATGAGGACGATTGGCGTTGGCATATGTATGATACTGTAAAAGGGGCTGATTACATTGGTGACCAAGACAGTATTGAATATTTATGTAAAACAGGTCCAGAAGCGGTTTATGAATTAGAACATATGGGCTTACCATTTTCGCGCATGGACAATGGTCGAATTTACCAACGTCAGTTTGGTGGACAGTCCAAGAATTTTGGCGGTGAACAGGCCGCACGTACTTGTGCTGCAGCAGACCGTACTGGACATGCTTTGCTGCATACCTTATATCAACAAAATGTAAAAGCAAAAACTCATGTCTTTAGTGAATGGTATGCTCTAGATTTTGTTAAAAATGCAGAAGGCCGGATCTCTGGGGTTACGGCAATGAGCATTGAGACTGGTGAAGTGGTATTTTTCCAATCACGCGTATGTATTTTAGCTACGGGTGGCGCGGGTCGTATCTATCAATCAACAACAAATGCCTTTATTAATACAGGCGATGGCTTTGGTATGGCATTAAGAGCCGGTATTCCATTGCAAGATATGGAAATGTGGCAGTTCCATCCTACAGGAATCGCCGGTGCTGGAACGTTAGTTACTGAAGGCTGCCGTGGAGAAGGTGGATACCTCATTAACAAAGATGGCGAGCGTTTTATGGAACGTTATGCGCCACGTGCTAAAGACTTGGCATCACGTGATGTGGTTGCTCGTTCTATGGCGTTAGAAATGCGTGCAGGTAAAGGTTTTGATCCAGGCGGCGTTGATTACGTGAAGTTGAAGTTGGATCATTTAGGTGCAGATTTAATTATGTCGCGCTTACCTGGAATTCGCGAATTGTCGATGAAATTTGCGGGGGTTGATCCCATTGTGGAGCCTATCCCAGTAGTGCCAACATGCCATTACAGCATGGGCGGTATACCTACCAACATGCATGGACAAGTTATTACTAAAACTAATGGCGAAGAGCATATTGTCGAAGGTTTATATGCAGTAGGTGAATGTGCTTGCGTTTCCGTACATGGAGCCAACCGTTTAGGTGGGAACTCTTTATTAGACTTAGTGGTGTTTGGTCGTGCCGCTGGAATCCATGTTGAAGAATTGTGGCAATCGAACCAATTACCTGATATGGCGTATATTAGTGATGAAGATATTGCCGCATCATTGGTTCGCTATAACCGTTGGAATAATTCGAAGGATGGCGAAAGTATTGCTGTTATTCGCGCTGAAATGCAACGTGTAATGCAAGAAGATTTTGGTGTATTTCGTACTGGTGAGGTTATGGAATCTGGTCTGAAACGTTTGCAAGCATTACGTGAGCGTTTGAAGAATGCGAAGCTGGACGATAAAAGCCAGGTCTTTAATACCGAACGTGTTAGTGCTTTAGAGTTAGATAACCTAATGGCTACTGCTTATGCGACAGCACATGCAGCAATTGTGCGAACTGAAAGTCGTGGAGCTCACAGCCGTGAAGATTTTCCAAAGCGTGATGACGCCAATTGGATTAAACACATACTGTACTTTGAGGAAGGTGAAGTAATCGATTTTCGTCCGGTTAATGCATCACCTAAACATATTGCGCCTTTTGAGCCGAAAGAACGCGTTTACTAAAGAGGATATACCAGAATGTCAGATAATAGAAATTTGACTTTATCAATTTATCGCTATAATCCTGAGGTGGATGCTAAGCCTTATATGCAAGATTATCAGTTGACGATACCGGCTAAAAGCGATCCTATGTTATTAACTTTGCTTGAGCGTTTGAAAGACGAGCAAGATCCTTCCATCACTTACCGACGTTCTTGCCGTGAAGGGGTATGTGGTTCTGATGGCATGAACATTAACGGAACAAATGGTCTGGCCTGTATTACCCATATTTCTCAGTTAAATACAGATAAAATTATTATCCGCCCTTTACCTGGTTTCCCAGTGATTCGCGATTTGGCAGTTGATATGTCTCAGTTTTATAAACAATATGAGCGTATTGAACCTTATTTACAAAATGACCAGGTGGCTCCTGCGCGCGAGCGTTTGCAATCGCCAGAAGAGCGAGCACAACTTGATGGATTATATGAATGTATTTTGTGTGCATGCTGCACCAGTTCATGTCCTTCTTTCTGGTGGAATCCAGAGAAATTTGTAGGCCCTGCAGGATTATTACAGGCACGCCGTTTTTTAGCAGACAGTCGCGATACTGCAACTGAACATCGTTTGGATAAACTACAAGATCCATTCAGCGTGTTTCGTTGCCGTACCATTATGAATTGTACGAATGTTTGCCCGAAGGGACTCAACCCAACTAAAGCGATTGCAGAAATTCGCACGCAAATGTTGAGGCAGGAAACCTAATCGCAGTAATGATTCAGTTAACCCCTTCGGCAATGAAGGGGTTGAGTCGTTACATAAACCTTTAGTTACACCCTTTGGAGAACGATAATGAGCAGTTCCAATCTGCAAAATGAATGGGCTTCTTCCTACTTGTCTGGTGGAAGTATGGCTTACGTTGATAGTCTTTATGAAGATTATCTTGCTGACCCTAACTCGGTTTCTGCCGATTGGCGAGCAGTATTTAGCGCCTTACCTAAGGTTAATGGCTCTAATCAAGAGCTATCTCATCGTGATGTTCGCGAATATTTTTTGCAGAATGCAGACAAGAAGGCTGCTCATGTCGTTCAATCGGGAGATAGCCATCAGTATGAAGTGGCGAGTTTAATTAATGATTTCCGCTCCCTAGGACATCTTGCGGCAAACCTCGATCCTTTAGAAATGACCGAGCGTCCGAAAGTTCCTAATTTAGATTTGAATTATCATAATTTGACCAATGTTGATAAAAACCGCAAGTTTTTTGCCGGTACTTCATTTAATGGGCCAGAAATGCCTTTAAATGAAATCTATGAAGCCTTACGCGAAACTTATTGTGGCAGCATAGGCATTGAATACATGCATATTTCCGATACAGCAGAAACCTCATGGTTACAGGAAAAAATGGAGTCTGTACGTGGACGAGCTACTTTCGATGCTGCAAAAAAAATGGAAATTTTAAAAGACTTAATTGCTGCTGACGGTTTAGAGCGTTATTTAGGTACTCGCTATGTGGGACAAAAGCGCTTTTCATTGGAAGGCGGTGACTCCTTAATTCCAATGATGAAAGAAATTATTAATTGCGCAGGCAAGGATAATGTAAAAGAATTAATCATTGGTATGGCGCATCGTGGGCGTTTAAACGTACTAGTTAACGTTTTAGGTAAAGAACCTAGCGTGCTTTTCCAAGAGTTTGAAGGTAAAATCAAATACGAGCGTACTGGTGATGTGAAATATCATCTTGGTTATTCTTCTGATATTAAAACAGCTTCAGGCTCTGTGTTACATTTAGCTTTAGCTTTTAATCCATCTCATTTAGAAATTATCGGCCCAGTAGTTGAAGGTTCTGTGCGTGCGCGTTTGAATCGACGCAATGATCTAGAGAAGAAAGACTCGGTTGTACCTGTTGTGATTCATGGAGATGCTGCTTTTGCTGGCCAAGGCGTGGTGATGGAAACCTTTAACTTTTCTCAGGCCCGTGGCTATTCAACAGGCGGTACAGTCCATATCGTTATTAACAACCAGATTGGTTTTACTACCAGCAATCCTTTGGATGCGCGCTCTACTCTTTATTGTACTGATGTTGCGAAAATGGTGCAGGCACCAGTTATTCATGTGAATGGGGATGATCCTGAGGCTGTAGTCTTTGCAACTCAAATTGCTTTTGATTTTCGTATGAAATTTAATCGCGATGTGGTTATTGATCTTGTTTGTTATCGCCGTCATGGTCACAATGAGGCCGATGAACCAGCGGTAACACAACCTGCAATGTACAAGAAAATTAAATCCATGCGCCCACTGCGCGAGCTTTATGCAGAAAAATTAATTCAGCAAGGTTTATTAACTGCTAAAGATGCCGAACAACTCGTGGATGCTTATCGTGATGGTTTAGATCAGGGCAAGCCTGTAGTTAACTTAGTTCATGGTGATTATGAGGGTAAATATGCGATGGACTGGAGTCCCTTCATTAATGGGAAGTGGACGGATAAAGCAGATACCACCATTACTAAAGGCGACTTGCAAAAACTTACAAAGCAGCTACATGATTTGCCAAAAGGATTCTCTTTACATCCAGTAGTGCAGCGTTTATTAAGTGAACGTGAAAAGATGACTGCGGGTGAATTGCCCATGAATTGGGGGTATGCAGAGACTTTAGCCTATGCAAGCTTAATCCATGAAGGTTATGGTGTACGCTTATCCGGTCAGGATTGTGGCCGTGGAACCTTCGCACATCGTCATGCGGTATTGCATGATGTGGAAACTGGTGAATCCTTTACTCCTTTAGAACACATTGCTAATGGGCATGGCCGAGGTTTTTCTGTAATAGACTCGGTGTTATCTGAAGAAGCGGTATTGGCATTTGAGTACGGTTATGCCTGCTCGGAGCCTAACTATTTAGTGCTTTGGGAAGCTCAGTTTGGTGACTTTGCTAACGGTGCGCAAGTAGTTATTGACCAGTTTATTAGTTCTGGTGAACAAAAATGGGGTCGTTTATGTGGTTTGGTTATGTTGTTACCACATGGTTATGAAGGACAAGGACCTGAACATTCATCTGCTCGTTTAGAGCGTTTCATGCAACTTTGCGCGCAGCATAATATACAGGTTTGT
This sequence comes from Legionella saoudiensis, assembly GCF_001465875.1. Lineage (GTDB taxonomy): Bacteria > Pseudomonadota > Gammaproteobacteria > Legionellales > Legionellaceae > Legionella > Legionella saoudiensis. The sequence continues at coordinate 109,221 of NZ_LN901321.1, forward strand.
ACGCCAACAACTCCGGCGCAAATCTTCCATTTATTAAGAAGGCAAATTATTCGTGATTTCCGTAAGCCATTGATTGTAATGACTCCGAAGAGTTTATTACGTCATAAGTTAGCTGTTTCCCCTCTAGAGGATTTATTTAAAGGCAAGTTCCATACAATTATTCCGGAAATTGATGCTTTAGATGCAGAAAAAGTAACGAAAGTGGTGCTTTGCGGCGGAAAGGTTTATTATGACTTATTACAAATGCGTCGTGATAAAAAACTGGATCATGTTGCCATTGTACGAATTGAGCAAATGTATCCATTCCCTAAAAAAGCGCTTATTGCCGAGATTAATAAGTATCCAAATGCTAAGGACGTGGTCTGGTGTCAGGAAGAACCCCAAAACCAAGGCGTGTGGTTCTCTTCTCAGCATAATATGAAAGATTGTTTACGCCCTGAGCAATCATTGCAATACGCAGGACGAGAATTTGCTGCAGCACCAGCAGTAGGTAGCCCGGCCTTGCATGCACAACAACAATTGGCACTCGTTGAACAAGCGTTGTTGGGATAAATTTTAGGCTATTGCTGTCTGGTATTGGCTCCAGACAGCGCTCTCTTTAAATGAATTTAATAAAATAAGAAGGTATAACCATGTCTATCGAAGTCAAAGTACCTGTGCTGCCTGAGTCGGTTGCTGATGCAACTGTTGCTGCTTGGCATAAAAAAGTAGGTGATAAAGTTACTCGTGATGAAAATATATTGGATCTGGAAACAGATAAAGTAGTTCTTGAGGTGCCAGCTCCTGCAGATGGCGTGCTCAGTGAAATTCTTTTCCAAACGGGTGACACGGTAACTTCAGGTCAACTCCTGGCAAAAATCACCGAAGGTGCTGCAGCTCCTGCGGCTGCTGAGACTAGTTCTAAGCCAAGCGAAGAAAAGCCTGCCGCAAGCAGTGCAGAAGTAAGCGCTCATGAAGATAAATCAACTAGCCCCGTTGTACGTCGTATGATGGCAGAGCATGATTTACAACCTGGACAAATTCCAGGTAGCGGTAAAGATGGTCGCATTACAAAAGATGATGTTCTTTCTTATATTGAATCCAACCGCGGTAAAGCAGCTCCAGCTGCAAGCAAGCCAGCCCCTGCCCCAGTAGCTGCAATGGGCGCTCGTGAAGAACGTCGTGTACCGATGACTCGTTTAAGAGCAAAAATTGCTGAGCGTTTACTCGAAGCACAACATAATGCAGCAATGTTAACTACGTTCAACGAAGTTAACTTAAAAGCAGTAATGGATATGCGTGCTCAATATAAAGACAGTTTTGAGAAGAAGCATGGCGTTAAACTTGGATTTATGTCTTTCTTCACTAAAGCAGTTGTTGAGTCATTAAAGCGTTTTCCCGCAGTAAATGCGTCTATTGATGGTCAAGATGTCGTCTATCATGGCTTTTATGACATTGGTATTGCGGTATCAACCGAACGCGGATTAGTAGTTCCTGTGATTCGTGATGCAGATCAAATGAGTATGGCTGAAATTGAACTGGCAATTAACGATGCTGCAAGCCGCGCTAGACAAGGTAAATTGTCTATGGAGGAAATGCAGGGTGGTACCTTCACTATTACCAATGGTGGAGTTTTCGGTTCATTATTGGCAACGCCAATTATTAATCCTCCACAAACTGGTATTCTTGGTATGCATAAAATCGAAGACCGACCTGTAGTTGAGAAAGGTGAGATTGTTATTCGACCAATGATGTATGTCGCTTTATCTTATGACCATCGTTTAATTGATGGAAAAGATTCCGTACAGTTCTTAGTGAGTGTTAAAGAGTTATTGGAAGATCCTGCTCGTCTTTTACTTAATGTTTAATAATCACAATTAACAGCAAGCCCGTGTTCGCGGGTTTTGCTTTTTTATAAAGGTAATTGCAATGAATTTACATGAATACCAAGCCAAACAATTATTTGCTAGCTATAACTTACCTGTACCCAATGGCCAGGTAGCTTACACCGTTGAAGATGCGCTTCAAGTTGCTTCTCAATTATCCACAAAGCGTTGGGTTGTTAAAGCGCAAGTGCATGCGGGTGGCCGCGGAAAAGCAGGTGGTGTTAAATTAGTTTCTGATCGTGATGAGTTAGCTGCTGCTGTTAAAGCCTTACTCGGAACTCGTCTGGTAACATATCAAACAGATGCACACGGACAACCTGTAAATGCAGTATTGATTGAAGAAACATGTGACATTGACCGTGAATTATACCTTGGTGCTGTTGTTGATAGAGCAACGCGTCGTGTAGTAATTATGGCATCCACTGAAGGCGGTGTCGAAATTGAAAAAGTAGCTGAAGAAACTCCTGAGAAAATCTTCAAAGTGGTTGTGGATCCATTAGTAGGCGTTATGCCATTCCAAGCACGTGAAGCTGGATTTAAATTAGGTCTGAAAGATGAGCAAATCAAGCAATTTACTCATTTGATGATGGGCTTGGGTAAAATGTTTGTTGAATGCGATTTAAGTTTATTAGAAATTAATCCTTTAGTTGTTACCAAAACAGGACAGTTATTGTGTCTGGATGGAAAAATCAATATTGATGGCAACGCTTTATACCGCCAGCCAAAATTGAAAGGCATGCGCGATACGTCACAAGAAGATGAACGTGAAAACCGTGCCAGCGACTGGGAGTTAAATTACATTCCTCTTGATGGTTCAATTGGTTGTATGGTTAATGGCGCAGGCTTGGCCATGGCGACTATGGACGTAATTAAGCTGCATGGTGGTGAGCCAGCAAACTTCCTGGACGTAGGTGGTGGCGCAACCAAAGAGCGTGTTAGTGAAGCACTAAAAATTATTTTATCTGACGATAAAGTTAAAGGTATTTTAGTGAATATTTTCGGCGGTATTGTTCGTTGCGACCTCATTGCTGATGGTATTTTGGCGGCAGTAAAAGAAGTCGATGTTAAGATCCCTGTGGTTGTTCGATTAGAAGGGAATAACGCTCAATTAGGTGCTGACATTTTAAATAAGAGTGATTTAAACGTAATTGCTGCAACCAGTTTAACTGATGCTGCGAAGAAAATTGTGGCAGCCGTTGCTTAATTAATTGATTGCTATAGAGCGATTGCTTGCAGTTTGAATCTGCAAGCTTAAACTAAATTTCGAGGTCAACAATGAGTGTATTAGTTAATAAAGAAACCAAGGTACTGTGTCAGGGATTTACTGGCAAGCAAGGAACTTACCATTCAGAACAAGCGATTGCGTATGGAACGCGTATGGTTGGTGGGGTAACTCCAGGTAAAGGTGGGCAAACGCATTTAGGTTTACCTGTATTTAATACTATGCGTGATGCGGTAGAGGCAACTCATGCTGATGCAACAGTGATTTACGTTCCAGCACCATTTTGCAAGGACTCCATTATTGAAGCTGCGGATGCAGGAATTAAATTAATTGTTTGTATTACTGAAGGTGTCCCTGTTCTGGATATGTTGGATGTTAAAGTTTACTTAGAGAACAATACTGATGCTCGTTTAATTGGACCAAACTGCCCAGGAATTATTACTCCAGGCGAATGTAAAATTGGAATTATGCCTGGTTCAATTCATCTACCAGGTAAAGTAGGTATTGTTTCGCGTTCAGGTACTTTAACTTATGAAGCCGTAAAACAAACTACAGATAAAGGATTTGGACAAAGTACTTGTATTGGTATAGGTGGTGACCCCATTCCAGGAACTAACTTTATTGATGCATTAGCTTTATTTGAAAAAGATCCTCAAACTGAAGCTATTATTATGGTTGGTGAAATTGGTGGTTCTGCAGAAGAAGAAGCTGCTGAATACATTAAATCTCATGTAAGTAAACCGGTTGTATCTTACATTGCCGGTGTTACTGCTCCTGCGGGCAAGCGCATGGGGCATGCTGGCGCAATTATTTCTGGTGGTAAGGGTACTGCTGCTGAGAAATTCGCTGCTTTAGAAGCTGCTGGCGTAAGAACAGTACGTTCTCCTGCTGATTTAGGCGATGCTATAGCAGAAGTAACTGGCTGGTAGTACCGCCGTTACTGCCACGACGTGTAGGTTGGGCCAGGGGTCCAACCTGCATTATAACCATCATCCTTAAATTTAGGCTGAATGGCGCTATTCAAATGGATGTAACCCCATGACTAATTTTCGAAGTATTGCTGACATAAGACGTGATTATGGCGAATTAAAGCTAGAAGATCAGGAAATTCCCCAGGAGCCGACTGAACAATTTCACTTATGGTTCACTGATGTTTTAAAAAATGAAACCAATGATCCTACCGCAGTGGTACTTTCTACTGTAGATGGCAATGGCCTTCCTGATTCCCGAGTTGTTTTATTAAAAGGTTTGGAAGGTGGAAATTATATTTTTTACACCAATTATCAAAGCAACAAAGCCATGCAATTGCAAAAGACACCTTATGCAGCCCTTAATTTTTATTGGCCACAAATGGCAAGACAAGTTCGCATTCGTGGCAAAGTGCAGAAGGTAAGTCCAGAGCAGTCTGATGCCTATTTTTCCTCCAGACCTGTAAAAAGTCAATTTAGTGCGATCGCATCCCCGCAAAGCCATGAAATTTCCAGCAGGGAAATGTTAGAAAAAGCCCTAAACGATTTGATCCAACAGCATGGCCAAAAGCCCATAATTCGACCCGAATATTGGGGCGGATATATGGTTATCCCTGATGAAATTGAGTTCTGGCAAGGAAGAGATAATCGCCTGCACGATCGAATTCATTATTACCGGCAAGAGGGCAACTGGCTACATCACCGCCTGGCACCCTAACGGCAAAATTTGCCGGCAACACATTGATGCAATGATACTTACTGAAGAGAAACTTCTCCCAGGGCTTTTCCGCATTCAACAGCCTACACCATTCCAATTCCTTTCACATGAGGGGACTCCTCCCTAGAAAGGGATCTAGTTGTAAGCAACTAGACTATGACAAGAAAAATCACATACTATTCAATAAGTTAAAAAAATAAATTTTCTAAAATAAAAAGTTGGCCCAGTAATTGCATCTATATATATAGAAATCGTAAACTGATAAGGACCATGATTTTTGAAGAAATTGTCAAAAATGAGTAAAGGTTTCTAATTTGGCTGTTAGCAGTATTTTAAAGTCGTAAAATTGCTTTAAGTGCAGAAATTATCGGCATGAGAGATAAAAAATTGCACATAGCTTTAATTATAATACAACTTGGAGTATCACAGTTGAGCTTGGGAAAATACATACAGGATACATAAAATTGAGGGTACAATCATGAACGACATTACTGCCTTACTACCACACATTAAATTACGTTTTAACATCGATCATCCAAGCTACGAAGAGAGCTATGCCTTAGGATATGATTGTGCGTTAGCTTATGCAGCTGAAGAAGATAATCCTTTTCCAAAAGGATCTAAAGAAGCTGAGCATTGGTTAGAAGGATGGTGGGATGCGTTATCTGGTGATGAGCCTTTATTCGATATCAGTGCTTATTCACAAGAAGAAACCTCTTTAGCGCCAGAAACGGCTGCGAATGATCAGCAATATTGCCAAAAGCATAGTTTCCTATCCTTGGTAATTGAAATTAGTGGAGCAATAGCCGCTTCAGCATTTGTTGGATATCAATTATTTGAGTTGGTAGCCTAGTCAGGCTACTTACTCAGCGAGCGCTGTTCATGAGCGGTAGAGTTGGTTATAATTTGCCTTTTACCGGATCAAAACACGCTGATGAATGCACTCGACAATGCCATAAAAGAAGCGCTTATTTCTGCTGGAACATCAAAAGAAGCAAATAAAGCCTACCTAGAATTTATTAAAGCCAACTTTATTATCCCAGTAGAGAAACATAGCGAAGGGGAAGAACCACGAGTCTTATTTCTCCAGGAGGGAAATGAGCTATTTCTTCCTGTATTTACTGAGATGACATATCTTGATGCTTGGGCTGTAGAGATTGCAACGGAAATTGATCTACTTAAACTATCAGGTGTTGATTTGCTCAAAGGTTTAGGAGAGCAGGTTACCGTGTGTTTAAATATTGGTAGTGAAATTTATAAAGAGTTTAATCCTTCCGAAATTGCAAGAATGCGCTCTATGGTATTGAAGTTTTTTAAAAATTAGCAAGTGTCCCTTATCTTTACCCCTGTAGGATGCCCATGGTACTACTACTTAAGCTCCAAGCAGGAAGTGTAGGCTGGTGCTGTGCATCGCGAAGCCCAGCATGGATGGGGCATTGAGCCTGGGCGCTGGGCTTCGTTGCACTCAGCACCAGCCTACAAAATCCCTTAAGTAAGTGCCATTAGGCTACAGCCAATGCCCTTTCTTTCGTGCTGTTCTATCCTCAGGAATGGCTTAAGGTTTCTCTGAAATTACCAATCACAACAATGTTGAAATAAATGCCAGCAGCAGTATAATCCTAGGATAATTTCAGTTATTCTGAGAGGAAAAATGCCGATTCCTCTGTAGTTTTAGCTACAGAAATTGGTGGCTTTGTTCAACTCAATAATCTAGTAACGACATTGTTGAATGTATGGATTTAGAACAAGTTACTATGAATCAGGTAAATAGGAGTTTTGTTTTTGGAGTATCTAGCCCAGCAATAATTCTTTGCTTATGCTTATAAAACAAGGCGAATTAGGGCTTTATTGAGTAGAGATTTATGAATAAAATGCATAATGCTAAAGTAGAAATCTATAATCGCAAGAGTTATCTAGGAGTTGCTTGGTTAGTTTGGGGTTTAGCTGCTGCTTTTTATTTTTCCGATTACATGGCGCGTGTTGCTCCAGGGGTTATGCACCGCTACCTACAAATGGATTTTGGAATAAATGAGGCTGGCTTTGGGATTTTAACCGCTTCGTTCTATATTCCTTATATTCTCATGCAAATTCCAGTGGGTCTTACTGTTGACCGTCTAAGTATTCGTGGATTATTAACCGTAATGTCTCTAGTTACTGCCTTTGGTTGCTGTGTTTTTGGCCTAGCTGATGGACTACTTATGGCATCAGTAGGACGAATGCTAATTGGTTTTAGCGCGGCATTTGCTTTTGTTTGTTCATTACGATTAGCAACTTCATGGTTCCCACCCACTATGTTGGGATTATTAGCTGGTTTGACTCAATCTTTGGGAATGTTAGGGGCTGCAGCAGGGGAAGCTCCAGTATCCTTTTTAGTAAGTAACGTAGGTTGGCGTCACAGTATGCTTATTATTGCCTTCTTATTTATTGCTCTGGCTGGTCTTCTTTATCAATTCGTGCAAGATACTCCGGCGGGACACCGCAGTGACGCCCATTCAGTTAATCGAATAAGTATTTTGCAAAGCTTAAAAATTATTTTATCCTGCCGCCAAACCTGGTTTAATGCATTATATGCCGGGTTTTTATTTGGACCTACAGCAGTAATCGGTGAGTCAATTGGACCTGCTTATTTGCAATTTGGTCATGGCTTAGGGGCTCATGCTGCAGCTTTTGCTACAGGTCTGATTTTTATTGGCTGGGGGATTAGTGGTCCTCTTTCTGGTTGGCTGTCTGATAAAATGGGCCGCCGTAAACCGCTAATGATTATTTCTGCCTTATGCGGAATAGTTTTGACTTCTATCTATGTTTACAGCCCCTCTTTAAGCCAGAATTACGCGTATTTTATCTTTTTCCTTTTCGGTTTGACTAATACTGGGGTTGCTATTGCTTACGCAGTATCCACAGAAATTCATCATCGTAATGTAATTGGTACTTCGATTGCCTTTACAAATATGATCTCTATTTTTGTCGGTGCATCCTTACAGCCCTTGGTAGGACGTTTAGTGGATATGGTATCAGGTGTTCGTGCCTATAACGTAGAAACCCTCTTGTTGTCTGATTTTCAAGCGGGTTTAAAAATATTACCTCTATGTTCTTTAATCGCGCTCATCTTAGCGCTACTGGTCAAAGAAACCTATTGTAAGCCTATGGAGCACGCTTAATCTCCAATTCATAAGCCTGGTTGTTTGCAAACCAGGCTTTCTTTAATGTCAAAAATCAAGAACAGATCCGGGTTGTAAACTACCCAGCTTCGTTACTTCTTAGGGTTCTATTTTATTCTTTATTTTCAACCACTAGTTTGTCGCACAATAAGACTATTTACTGTTATACTCTAGGCTGTAATTCGAATTACTAACATGGAGAGCACAATGAAAAAATTGGCAGGATTAATAATTATCCTGGCCGCTTTGGTTTTAGGCGGATATTATGGTATGGGCGTTCTAACTGAAAAAGCGATTAGAAACAATATTGAAGTAATTGACCAATCGAATGGGTTGCGAGCAGAAATCAAGCAATATAATCGAGGTTGGTTTAGCTCAGAAGCTCAGATCCAATGGCAGCTACATATTCCTGAACACGTAGTAGACACAAATGGGACTACGCAAACTGTTCCTGCACAAGATTATTCAATGGAAATGCCTTTAACGATTCATCATGGTCCCGTTATTTTTGCTAATAACTCAGTACGATTTGGACTTGGATATGCTGAGGCAGTGTTTCCATTCCCGAAACAATATGCGGATCAATTTAATGCCAATTTCACGGCAGAATCAACTAAACCACAATTAGATTTAAGTATCTTTGTAAATTATTTTAATCAAAGCACATTGGATTTTCACGTTCCTACGTTTAATTTAGTTTCCAAAGAGGGTGGTCGTGTTAACTGGTTGGGATTAAATGCGACAACAAAAATATCCCCAGGAATGAAAAAAATTGATGGTACTGTAGTTGTCGATGGTGTTCGTCTGACTAAAGATGATGCTCAAGTTGATTTAGGTAAAGTATCTAGTGATTATGACTTACATGAAACAAATTCTGGCTTGTATTTAGGTGATGCGAATTTTAACTTGCCTGCATTTAATATTCAGGTTAAAGGACAAAAAATATTCGAAATTGCTGATTTATTCTTTAAATCAAAAAGTGATATTGAGCAGCATTTATTTAATACAAGTTTTACCATGACGATTAAGTCAATTTTAGCGAATGCGAAAAATTATGGTCCAGGTGAGCTTGAAATTTCTGTAAGGAATCTTGATGCAGATGTATTGGCAAAAATTAATCAGCAAGCCAATGCAATGCAAAATGGTACCGAAGAACAGCGTCAACAAGCAATGATTGCCTTGCTTCCTGAACTGCCTAAATTATTCAACAAAGGTGCTGAACTTGAGATTTCTAAACTCAACTTCAAGATGCCGGAGGGGACAATTAATGGTACTTTGCTTCTTTCCTTGCCTAAGGATGAAAATGCTAATCCATTTGAATTAATCCAAAAAATTCGTGGTAATGCTAAATTGAGCGTTCCTGCTGCTACAGTAAGAGAGCTAATGAAGCAGGCAGTAGCTCAGCAAATGGCAAAACAACCTAATGCTCAGCCATCAGTTGCTAAACAGTTAGGCGCTCAACCAACTACTACGCAACCAGGTCAAGCGGCAACACCACAGCCAGCTCAACCTGCATCAGTGGATCAGCAAGTTGAACAACAGTTAAATACGTTAAAACAAGCTGGTTTAATTGTTGAAAAAGGCACTGATTATTTCATTGAAGTAACTTTAGAACAGGGCAAATTTATTGTTAATGGTAAGCCCTTTAATGAATCAATGTTAAAGTTTTAATTTGAATTCATTTTGTCAAAAGAGGGGAAATTGTCACTTCAATTTCCCCTCTTTATTTTTAAACGAGTCACTAGATGCCCCGCGTTTTAAAGCTCCCTTATCTATTACAATGAGTTTAGGATATTAAGAGCCAAAGGATTCGTATTCTATATTGATTTAACGTAGTTTTTTCAATTCGACCCTTGTCTGACAGGGTTTGATTCGGTAATATACTGTTTTTAAAAGGAGGAGCTAATAATAATGACAACAATCAGTAATGAAGTAGTGGATAACACCGCTTCACTAGCCGAGAGCGTAACACATTCAGTACAAAAATATTTTTCAGAGCTTAAGGGAACTGATCCTGTTGACTTATACCAGTTTGTACTTGAAGAAATTGAGACACCTTTATTTCGAGCAGTAATGGAACACTGTAAGTACAATCAGTCACGAGCTGCAATTATGCTGGGAATTAGTCGTGGAACATTAAGAACTAAGTTACGACGTTATTTTGACGACAAATATGTTGGTACGCGTGATTAATTGCGCAAGAGCAAATGAAAAAGGGAGCTGAGGCTCCCTTTTTCATTTGCTAAGTTTAGTGGCTTGTTGCTTGCAAGCGAGATAATTGTACACATTCACGCTGTATGTATTCTATTAAAATTAAATAAAAAACTGCTGTCATTGCGGACAAAGTGAAGCAACCCAGTACTGAGTCTTAACGAAGCATCGTTCTGGGTTGCTTCGCCATGGCTCGCAATGACGAAATTTACATATCTCATGAACGCTTACAGATAATTTCACGAGGTATGTTGAATTGCCACCATTGCTTTTCGTGAGCATTCATGAGAATCCCATGTTTATAACTTAGAGCCCTTTCGAAACTACTAAAGGATTACTTTCAGTATGCTCAGATGAGCCGAAGGGGCCGATATTTTTCCCAGTGATGCGGTACTTAAGGTAATCAATAAGGTGTAGGATAATATTTAATAAGTTTTTAGTGTTATGCTTTTCAAATTGTACCCAAGTTCTTTTCCTACCCTCAGCATCTTCGGTTACCCCAAAAAGAACTTCTTTTGAAATTGGATAAGAAAGAGAATATTGCTGGGTTACTGAATGGTGGGAGGAAACTCGTTTGCTAATGCTTAAGCTAAAATGTGTGACTAACTCGTCATAAAATTTACCATCATCGTCTAAATTCAGATGGCCACCGTTTAACATTTCTTGTAATACATCCTGAGCATGAGCAGGGTCTGTTGCATAATCAGAATTAAGGTGTAATGCAGCAATTAACCGCAGCAAAAAGTTAATCTCTTCAAAACTAGTCTCAATATGATACTGTTCCTTTTGTAATCCTGCATGGATGTATTTGAGCATATCCTTATACTTAGTTTCAATTTTGTCGAAAAATCTAAATAGATTAGAATAATTGGACATAGTGCTCTCTTTTTTATTAGCTGTGCCAATTGTAGCAATGCTAAATTAAGAGAATATTAATTATTATCCTGGGAAAAAATAGATTGTTTGATAAAGATCCTGGTTGCAAGCAACCAGGAAATAGGAGAGATTACTCGGCAAACATAGAACTAACTGATTCTTCTATATTCACGCGTTTCATAGCCTGCGCTAACATGTCAGAAAGGCTGACAACACGAATTTTATCGCAAGTACGAGCTTCTTCTGATAAAGGAATCGTATCGGTAATTACAACCTCATCAATGTGTGAATTTTTAATGTTTTTGAGTGCGGGGCCTGATAAAACGGGATGGGTAATATAGGCTCTAACACTTTTGGCCCCGCTTTTCTTTAATTCATGAGCTGCCGAGCAGAGTGTTCCTGCGGTATCAACAATATCGTCAACAATAATGCAGTTTTTATTGGCTGGATCACCAATAATATGCATTACTTCAGATTTATTAGGTCCGCTACGACGCTTATCAATAATTGCCAATTCAGCAAGTTCAATACGCTTAGCAACAGCGCGAGCTCTGACCACACCACCTACATCCGGTGATACAACCATAACATTTTGTAAATTTTGGGCGGCAATGTCTTCAAGCAGCATTGGCGTTGCATAGACGTTATCTACTGGCATGTAGAAAAAGCCTTGAATTTGATCCGCATGCAGGTCGACTGTAAGAACACGACATATACCTACAGAAGCCATCATATCGGCAACAATTTTTGCCGTAATAGGGACACGTGCAGAACGTACTCGTCTATCTTGTCGTGCATAACCAAAGTAGGGTACTACTGCAGTAATACGCGATGCAGAAGATCTTCTTAAAGCATCGGCCATAGCAAGCAACTCCATCAAATTATTATTTGATGGGGCACAAGTCGACTGAATAATAAATACATCCCGTCCGCGAACGTTCTCAAGGATCTCAACCATGGTTTCGCCATCGCTGAACGTGCCAACCGTAGCTTTGCCTATGGGGATCTGTAAGTGGGAAGAAATTTTTTGTGCTAATTCCGGATTCGCGTTACCGGCAAATATCATCATTGTGGACATGTGTAAAAAGCCTTAGATCTAGGTTCATCGTTTAACTTAAACACATAGCAGAAGACAGCCAAAAAGATATTATTATTATTTGAGCACCAACGAAATGCATCCTTCCAGGTTATCTTCTGCTGTCTGTTTACTTGTGAATCAACAAGAAAGTGGCAGGGGTGCTAGGATTCGAACCTAGGTATGCAGGGATCAAAACCCTGTGCCTTACCGCTTGGCGACACCCCTAAAAAATTGCAGATTCTATATAAAAACTTCCATAAATTATAAAAGCTTCCATCCTTGCGATGTGGGGGTATTTTGCAGTGGTTTTATTAACATGTCAACTTTGAAAGCAATAATTTTTATAATTTTTTTTTATTTATATCTTACATAGGCTCTTGCTTGTTAAATTAGTTCAATTTGAATTCAATGCGCGCGTCAATGAAGCCTAGAACTAAGGATTTCCCGAAGAGGATCCATGTTATTGTGTATATCTTCTTCAGGAAATTCTTTTATTACGAGATAAGGGTCTCGTTTGTTTGAGAGGAGCTTATTTTAAATAGCCCAATTTTTAATAACAACTTTTACCATCACACCATTCCCGTCTAAACGAACCATGCCAGGAAGAGCAACTCCTTTTACGGAAGTATAGTTGCCAAAGGTAATGGTATAACCGCTTTGCCTTAACATCACCAGATTATTAGCTGCATCACGTTTTTCGGAACTTACTTTTCCAGGGGCTGGGAGACCTCTAACCCAATAATAGAGGTTACTTACAGGAAGCCTTACCCCTGTTTGTTTTAGTAATAATTCATCGGCATTGGTGGATGTAATTCTCTTAGGGCCATCTTGAAAGGTAATCGTGCCTCCCTTTTTATTAATAAGAACTGCTCCTGCTCCTAAAGGGCCCATCAAACGGATTTGATAGGAGTTAGGCCCGTTTTGTGTCCAATGCATTGCTGCAGACCAACCTTTTGATTTATTTTTTGCTGCTAAGGCACCACGAATTTCCCAAGAGGAAACGGTTTCGGCTTTTGCGGCATGCTGCTTTTCTACAGGAGCTTTTTCTGCGGGCGCTTTTTCTGCTGGTGCTCCTTTAGGTAGTGCTTTGGTTACTTTGCTTGGCTGCTCTGGCATCATTACCGGTGGCCTTGGGGGCGCACAGGCGGTTAATAGAAAAATAGGAAGCACAATAAAACGTTTTAAATTATCCATACTCACCTCGGTCCGTGATCTGGTAAAGCATTGCATCCTACTGTTTTACCAGGATTATTATAGTTTTTTGTACAACAATACGCTAGACTGGTCGTCTTAGCAATCAGTCTTAAATCATATGAAAACAAAAGCAATATATCCAGGCACCTTTGATCCGGTGACTAACGGTCATGTGGATATTATAGGACGAGCCGCGAAAATTTTCCCTGAACTTATTGTTGCCGTTGCCAGTAATAAGGTAAAAAAACCATTTTTCTCCTTGGAAACCCGAATACGTCTTTTACAGGAAGCGGTAGCAGACTTTCCCGGGGTGCAGGTTATGGGGTTTGATAATTTATTGATCGAGTTCGCCCAAGAACAAAAAGCGACAGTTATTTTGCGTGGTTTACGTGCTGTTTCCGATTTTGAATATGAGTTTCAGCTTGCGGGGATGAATCGTAAGTTACATCAGAATATTGAAACTATGTTTTTAACACCATCAGAACATGCTATGTTTATTTCCTCCAGTCTCGTTCGTGAAATTGCGAATTTAAATGGAGAGGTTTCTCAATTTGTTCCTCCCTGTGTGGCGAAAGAATTACAAAAGAGACAGAAAGAATAATGATTTACAATAGAAAAAAGCCAAAGCATTTGCTGTGGTCTGCAGTATTAGTTGTCAGTTGTTTACTTCCTAGTTTTAATACCCATGCGAAAAAGACGCACAGTCACCCGCCTGGATATGCCGTTGCTACAGCTAATCCTTTGGCGACTAATGCCGCGCTAGATATTTTAGCTCATGGTGGAAATGCTTTTGATGCCGGGATTGCCGCAGCAGCGGTATTGGCCGTTGTTGAACCTTATCACTCAAGTTTAGGTGGTGGTAGTTTTTGGTTATTGCATCAAGAAAGTACCCGCTCCAATGTATTTATTGATGCACGTGAAACAGCACCGTCCGCCGCTCATAAAGACATGTATTTAAATGCCGCTGGAGAGGTTGTTCCTGATTTATCCTTAAATGGAGGTTTGGCTGCCGCAATCCCTGGGCATCCAGCTGCGTTGGCTTATCTGGCAAAGCATTATGGTCGTTTACCATTGAGTAAAACATTGGCCCCTGCAATTAAATTAGCTCAAGACGGTTTTTTAGTTGATAAGCAACTTAGTCATTTTTTCAACATGGAAGGTCGAATTGAACAGCTTAGAAAATACCCTGCAACAGCAGCAATATTTTTAAAAAAAGGACAACCTTATGAAATTGGTGAGCGTTTAGTGCAAACCGATTTAGCTAATACGTTGAAGCGTATTGCTGAGCAAGGCGAGAAGGGCTTTTATACTGGAGAAATTGCGCAGCGCCTAGTAAAAGGTGTTAATGCCGCGGGAGGGCAATGGACCTTATCCGACCTGGCTAATTATCAAGTAAAGCTTCGAGAGCCCCTAGTCGGTGCTTATCACAATATGCTTGTTATTACGGCTCCGCCTCCTTCGGCAGGTGGAATTGCTTTATTAACAATGTTAAATATTTTATCGCATTATTCGTTATCTTCTTTGCCTAAGGTGCAATGGGTGCATTATTTGACGGAGTCTATGCGTTTGGCCTATTGGCAACGTGAAGAGTTTTTGGGCGACCCCGATTTTGTGTCTGTGCCTGTAGAAAAATTAATCTCTGCTGAGAATGGGAAACAATTAAAAGCATTAATTCCTGAGAATAAGGCAATCTCAAGTAAGGTATTACAGGGAGCCGCCCAAAGTTCTACTAAAGAAAGCAATACTACTCATATATCTATCATTGATGCAGAGGGTAATCGTGTCGCAGCAACGATGACGGTCAATTTCATTTTTGGTTCCAGCGTAGTTGCTGAAGGAACAGGGGTGCTACTTAATGATGAAATGGATGATTTTACCTCTAAGGTAGGAGCACTAAACGTATTTGGTGTCGTAGGAAGTGAGAAGAATAGTATTGCTCCGGGCAAACGGCCGGTATCTACCATGACACCAACATTTCTTGAATTGCCAGGGCGGGTTGCCATTTTAGGCACACCTGGAGGGAGTCGCATTGCTACAATGGTTTTGCTTGCTTCATTGGTCTTTCACGATGATTTTGGGGCAATTAGTATGGTTTCCGCAATGCGTTTTCATCATCAATTTCTTCCTGATTTATTGCAGTTTGAGCCAGATACTTTTTCACCGGCAACCCAAGAAGCGCTTAAGGCTATGGGGTATATCTTGAAGCCTTTAGGACAATATTATGGTGATATGCAAGCAATTACTTGGGATAAGGATACTAATATTCTTACTGCGGCATCTGATCCTAGAGCGATAGGTTTAGCAGCCAGTGTAGTTACTAGTGCTAGTGGGTATGGGGTGAAGTATTAGGCGGCTATTTAAATTAGCTAGCCTGGTTGCGAGCAACCAGGCTGTGTCTAAATTTTTTACTCACCAAGCAATGCCTTAATCGAATCATAAGTCTGCTGAATTAATTCCGCTTTGTTTTCTATGTTAAATGCGGTTGTATCAATAGGCTTACCTATATGTATTTCTGCTTCTTGATTTAAATGGATATTAAACGTGCGTGCTGGAAGGATATTATTAGCACCGCGAATGCCAATAGGAATAATCGTCGCCTGCGATTCAATGGCTGTAATAAAGGCCCCTTTCTTAAATTGAGCCAATGTGCCATCTTTAGAGCGAGTTCCTTCAGGAGCTACCCAAAGAACAATACCACTTTCCATTAATTTTTTGGCATAAGCTAAATCTTTAATCGCCTGATAACGATTTTTACGATCAATAAATGGAAACTCCGCTGCATGCATGGCTTTACCCATTAACGGAATTTTTGATAATTCTTTTTTTGCCAGCATTCGAATGGAGTGGTTAGGAAAAGCTTTAAAACCAAGAGGGATATCATAGGCACTGGAATGATTGCACATAATAATGGTGGCTTTTCCTGCCTCCGGTTGCACCTGATGGGGGTTAACCACTTTATATTTTACTTGGACACTATTGAGTAATTGATCAACCCAATGATGCAGTGCTTTATCAGTCCATGCTCGGGTAATGGTACTGAAATAGTATTTGTAAATACAGCGAATGCTGGTTACCGCTGTATAAAAAAACAAGGAACCAACGACCCATGCTGTTCTTATCTGGTTTATTTTCATTATCATTATGCTAAGTTAAATTAGTCGCTAATATAACTTAAGTCGTTACAATTGCCCAGATACCTTGTTCTCCGGAGGTACTATTTGGCAGTTGGGGCAAAAAGCAGAGCTGCGGCCTCCGATCATAACGGTTTGGATCGGATGTTGACATTCTATGCAGGGTTGATTTTTACGACCATAAACTTTAAGCGAAATACTGAAATAACCAGGTTTCCCATCAAACGCATAAAAATCACGCAGAGTAGTGCCGCCACTTTTTATGGCTTGCTGTAACACGGATTTAATGTGTTTTGCCAACAGATGATAGGAGGTTTCGCTAATGTTCTTGGCTGGAGTGGCGGGGTGAATATTCGATAAGAATAAGCTTTCTGTAGCATAAATATTACCTACGCCCACAACAATTTCATTATCCATGACCAATGATTTTATGGGTTTATTTTTATTGCGAGCCCGTTGATATAAATAATGACCATCAAAGGCCTCAGAAAGTGGCTCGGGGCCTAAGTGCATCAGTAATTTATGCTGATGCGGGCTTTCATCTATATAGATAAATAAACCAAAGCGTCGAGGATCGCAAAATCGCAATGCGTTTCCGTTGGCTAAATATAAAGTAATATGATCATGCTTATCGGGTAAACTGTTATGGGGAACAATCCGTAAGTGCCCTGACATTCCTAAATGAATTAAAAGGTATCCTTCACTTAATTGCAGCAGAATATATTTTGCTCGACGTGTGACCGCAAGAATTTTCTTTTTGGCACATAGCTCATTAATATTGAGGGGCACAGGAATTCGAAAACCATGGTTACGGACTTCGATGTTCCGGATGATTTGCCCTTCGAGGTGAGGTTTAATACCTTCTTTGGTGGTTTCAACTTCGGGTAGTTCAGGCATTATTTTTTATCGTCATGTTCAATAATCCTGCCCTGAGTTTTTTTTATAATGGTAGTTTTTTTAGGGCTGGGAAAAAGTAATTCTTTAACAACAGAGATGAGCCAAAGAGCGCCACCAATAATTAATCCCCAAATAACAACATAGGAAAACATAAACAACAGACCGATAAATAGAGCAATAGCAATTCCGGCAATAATAAATGGAATTAAGGTCTCAAAGATCTTTGGTACTTGAAATTTATTGTTCATAGCATTTTTCCAAAAAGTGTATATGATGAGATAAAGTTAATTATCGACTACATCAAGAAATGTTGCAACGGAATGAGTAAAAATGTGTTATCCTTATACTATACTTGAAGGATCTTATGTAAAACACTGCCACAAGCCATGTGTTTTGCCTATGGAAATGGCTTTTTTTCATAAACTAGCATTTGACGCGGAGTGATTATGCTTTTTGGTTATCTAAACCTGTCTTTTTGGGGGTATGTGGTTGCGGTCCTTGTTTTGACGCAAATTACTATTGCCGCAGTAACACTGTACCTACATCGCTATCAAACTCACCGAGCCTTAACGTTACATCCTATCGTTAGCCATTTTTTCCGTTTATGGTTATGGTTAACTACCGGAATGGTTACCGCTGATTGGGTTGCTATTCACCGTAAACATCATGCAACGACTGATGTTGAAGGAGATCCTCATAGCCCCGTAGTTATGGGCATTAAAAAAGTATTTTGGGAGGGGGCTGAGCTTTACCGTGCTGCGCGTAAAGATCGAGACATGGTTGCTAAATACTCCCATGGCACGCCAACTGATTGGATAGAACGAAATATTTACTCGCGTTATTCTGCTAGTGGCGTTGCTTTAATGTTTCTTATGGATTTATTCTTTTTTGGTCTGCCGGGAATAACAATTTGGGCACTCCAAATGATGTGGATTCCGTTCCATGCTGCAGGCGTGATTAATGGAATTGGTCATTACTGGGGTTATCGTAATTACGAATGTCGTGATGCCGCAACCAATATAATTCCCTGGGGATTTTGGATTGGTGGTGAAGAGCTGCATAACAACCACCATACTTTCGCATCCTCAGCCAAGTTTTCTGTGAAATGGTGGGAGTTTGATATTGGTTGGATGTATATTCGTATTTTATCGTTCCTTGGTTTAGCAAAAGTTAAAAAATTACCGCCTAAATTAGCGATGGATGCAGGTAAATTAAATGTAGATATTGATACGGTAAAAGCAGTTATTTCTAATCGTTTCCAAGTTATGTCTAATTATTACAAAGGCGTGATTCGTCCTATATTAAAGCAAGAGCGCATTAATAGTGATGACAGTAAAGAAACAAAAAAAATGTTTGCTCGTGCCGGCAGCTTATTACGCCGTGAAGACTCTTTATTAAGCTCTAAAGCGAAAGTGCGTTTGTCTGCTTTATTAGAAGCACGAGAGCAATTACGTTTAGTGTATGCTTACAAACAATCGCTACAAAATGTTTGGTTAAAAACAGCCGCAACTCAAAAGGAGTTGATTGAAGCACTGCAACAATGGTGCCGTCAGGCTGAGGAGTCTGGCCTTGAAGTACTCAAGCAGTTTGCGCAGCAGTTAAAAGGTTATGTTCCTGTTTATCAAACACATTAGTTTGATTTCCTCTGCAGCCTGGTTGCCCGCAGCCAGGCTGCAAAATTCTTTATAATCCATTTGCTTACCTCTAAACTTCTTCTATACTCAAAATCCTTAGAAAGGTATTTTGCGGTTTTTAATAATAGTAGTAATATGCTAATTGGAGTAATAACAGGGAGTTATTTATGACTAAGAGTGTTGCAATTGTTACGGGTGGTACTGGAGGAATTGGTACTGCAATTTGTCAGCGTCTTGCTGCAGATTATCAAGTAGTTGCGTGCTATTTTAAACATGGTCGGCATGAAGAAGCCAAGCAATGGCAAGAAGAACAAAAAAAATTAGGTTTTGATATCGACATTATCTATGGTGATGTAGCGCAATTTGCTGATTGTGAAAAAATAACGGCGCAAATGATTGAGCGTTATGGACGCATTGATGTATTGATTAATAATGCAGGCGTTACACAAGATTGCAGTTTAAGAAAAATGTCCCCGGAACAGTGGCAGCAAGTTCTCGATGCCAATTTAACCAGTGTTTTTAACATGACTCGTAATGTGATCCCCCATATGTTGGATAAGGGATATGGCCGTGTCATTAGTATTTCTTCTATTAATGGACGTAAAGGCCAGTTTGGTCAATGTAATTACGCCTCGACCAAAGCGGCATTATTTGGTTTTACTAAGAGCTTAGCTTTAGAAGTAGCCAGTAAAGGGGTTACCGTAAATACCATATCGCCTGGATATATAGAGACGTCAATGCTAACTGGGCTTAAACCAGAGGTTCTTGATGCAATTATTGCTAATATTCCTGTTGGACGTTTGGGCAAACCTCAGGAAATTGCTGACGCCGTTGCTTTTTTTGCCTCTCCTGCCAGTGGTTTTATGACTGGAGCAAATTTGGACATTAATGGCGGTCAGTACATGTAATTTCTCTTCGCAAAATCTTGCAGTGAAACGCCTCAATTAGAAAAGAATGACTCCCAAAGTTGTTACTCTTGGGAGTTAAGTCTATGCTTAATTTAAGTAAACCAACAGTAGAGAGTCCTATGCACAGTCACAACGTTGTATTAATTACTGGGGGTACCGGTGATATCGGTACTGCAATCGCAAAACAATTAAATGCATCTTCTAAACATGTATTTGCCCTCGATCTTGCTTCTAAAGAGCATGGTATCGCCTGGGAAGAAGAACTGCGAGAAGCAGGTTATCGAAATATAGCGTTTCGGCATATGGATGTAAGTGATTATGATCAATGTGAAAAAACCATCCATTCCATTATGAAGGAGTTCGGTGATATTGATGTCTTAGTGAATAATGCCGGCATCACTCGTGATGCGGTATTTACTAAAATGACAAAACAGCAATGGGATGAAGTGCTGCGGGTCAATCTTGATGGGATGTTTAATGTAACTCGTCAGGTCGTAGAGAATATGAGAGAACATGAATCAGGAAGAATCGTTAATATTTCTTCGGTAAATGCGCAAAAAGGTCAGTTTTCTCAAGCAAACTATGCCGCCTCCAAAGCAGGTATCTATGGATTTACCAAAAGTTTGGCACAAGAGTTAATGAGTAAAAATATTACCGTAAATAGTATTTCTCCTGGCTATGTTGATACGCGTTTAATGAAGGGGATTCGCCCTGACATTTTGGAATCAATTATTGCGCAAATTCCTGCAAAACGCTTAGCACAACCTGAGGAAATTGCATGGGTAGTTGAGTTTTTAGTTAATGAGAAGAGCAAATACATTACAGGTGCCAACCTGAGCGTTAATGGTGGACTTCATATGTATTAGAAATTGTTCTTTAATTAGTATTAACAAGTTACCTGTTCTTCCCAATACAACTTTTTGATAAGATGGAGTATTGGGCTGAGAACAGATAACTCAGACTAGATCAATATTCATGAGAACGCTATGACTCGATTAATAAAAAAATATAAAAATCGTCGACTTTATGATACAGAAACCAGCCAATACATAACTCTCGAAGAACTGCAACGTTATGTTGTGGATGGGGTTCAATTTAGCGTTGAAGATTCTATGACTGGAAAAGATTTAACAAATACCATTTTGCTCCAGATTATTGTCGAGATGGAAGCCGGGGCAAATCAATTCTTATCCTCAGCCATTTTGCGCCAAATCATTTCTTTAGCGAATCATCCAATGCATGCTTCATTAAAAAAAATGATGGAGCAAATGTTTATGGTTATGGAAAAGCCATTACAAACTAACCCTTATACTCAAGCTACGGAAAACTGGAATCAGCAAATGCAAACGATGATGCAGCAGTGGCAGTCTTTATTTAAGTCTTAAGATATTTTTCCACCATTATTGCTGGAATCTGTCATTGCCCGCATTGCTAAGACATAGGATGCGCTAATGACTATCTTAAATCTTTTCGATAGGCAGGCCTTTCCTAAATGGGGCACGAATTAATACGCGCTATTCTTCGCGCTCCTTTCTCGAAAAACCTCGCCGGTGATGTTTTTAAGAAGCTTAGGATGGTGTTACTAGGCCGGCTTAATTCCTAATTATGTTGCACTGCAAAAAATAATTTTCTAAGGCATTGACAACAATGTTTACAATATACTATTATTAAATTGTGCGATGCAACATAATAGTGGAGAATATCATGAATCAACCTAATTTTGAAAAATGGAGCGATATGGCTAAAAAGTTACAAGAGCCTTTCCAAGCCATCGCTGAATTAAATGTTAAAACATTACAAGGTATTACTTATATTAAACCAGAAGAACTTGCTAATATAAAAAAGCCTGAAGAATTATTAGAAAAACAAATTAATTTGGCTGTTGAAAACGGTCATAAGGCTTTGGATTACATGCAAAAATCTTTTCAAATTGTTGAAAAGGCAATGTTAAGTCTGGTAGAGGAAGCTAAAAGAACAACATCTGATAAGCACTAATTATAAGTTTGTATCTTCTTGAAAAGCCGCTGTTAAGCGGTTTTTTTTGAGTTTAAACACTAGCTTATTATTAAGGCTCTAATAAACCACCTCATGCTGCGTTGCAGCAAAATAATTAGTTAATTAGTTGACAGAAAACGAGATCATATACTATTATTAAATTGTGCAATGCAACATAATGTGGAGACTATTATGAACCAACCTAATTTTGAAAAATGGAGCGATATGGCTAAGAAGTTGCAAGAGCCACTTCAAGCCATCGCCGGGTTAAATATAAAAACAATGCAGGCAATGACTTACCTAAAGCCAGAAGAACTTGCTAAGATTAAAAAGCCTGAAGAGCTATTTGAAAAGCAAATTAATTTGGCTGTGGAAAATGGTCATAAGGCATTAGAGTACATGCAAAAGTCTTTTCAAATTTTTGAAAAAGCGATGTTAGGCTTGGTTGACGAAGCTAAGAAAGCTTCATAGATTAAAAAGACGTAGCCTTGATTACGATATGTGCATCAAGGCTATGCTTTTAATACTACACTTATAACCCCCAATAACGAATATCTTTTCTTAGCTCTGAAGAATGAGCAAATACTCCTGGAATATCAATAAACACACCGTTTTCAACGAGTTTATTACTCATCTTGTACGCACCAAATTGAATAAACTCTTCATGGGCTTGGCAAAGGACAATTGCATCACATTGCTCTAACTCGTCTAAATCAATCCAATTCATATCCATTTTTTCATGAACGACTAAAGGGTCGCAGGCGAGAACATTGATGCCCATAGTTTTAAGATTATCGTATAAGTTAATTGATAAACTATGGCGTATATCATTAACATTTGCCTTAAAGCTCATGCCTAAAATCGCAATTTTAGCATTAGATACCAGTATTTTTTGCTTAATGAGCAAGGTAGTTAATTTATTAATTATAAAATAATAAAATTGTTGATTCGTTTGATAGGCACAGCTTATTAAATTGTGAATACAATCGGAGGTGCTGGCTTGGTAAATCAAATAATAGGGGTCTTCAGGAATGCAATGTCCTCCAACTAAACCTGGAGTATAGGGGTGGAAGTTGGATTTGGTTTTTGCAGCCTCCAATACATCATGAAATGGGATTTCCAGCTTATCCATGATCTGAGCAAATTCATTCATCAGAGATATATTAACACTGCGTTGGATATTTTCCAGGAGCTTACTAGATTCAGCCACTTCAAGGCTTGAAGCGCTATGCAGTTTTATCCCAGGAATTGATTGGTAGAATTGTTCTACTTTTTTCAACGCTTGTTCGTTTTGTCCTGAGATGACACGGACTGAAGTATTGAGTTGGGTCAAATGTTCATCCCCAGGAACGATACGTTCTGAGGCGTAGCCCACAAAAAAATCAGTACCGCTTGTTAATCCGCTGCGTGCATTAAGAATGGGGATTAATAATTCGCGAGTTGCACCGGGGAATACCGTTGATTCTAAAATAACGAGATCTCCCCTTTTTAAAACCTTAGCAACAAGTTTTGACGCGGTTTTTAATGGACGCAGATCGGGAATTTTGTGTGAGTTTATGGGGGTGGGTACAGAAATTAAATAACAATTTGCTTCTGTTAGTAGTTCTGGGTTGTAGGTGAAATTTATATTTTGGCTCTGAACTTCTGTAATTTCCATATTTTGGTCAACTCCAGAAGCAAGTTCCTTAATACGTTGCTCATTGATATCATAAGCAATCACTTTTATTCCTGCATTGGAGAGGGTAAGCGCACTGTGTAGACCGACATAACCAACCCCTATTATTGCAACGATTTGCGTCATAATGTCCCTTCCGTATGGCGTTCGTCTTATAGAAAGTATAGATTATATTTTATTAATTCTGTTTAACATTTGTTCGGCTACTGGTTTTATCAGATTACCAGGCGATATTTCATTAGGCACCATCCTCGGCGGCCTTACTATATTTACAATGCTCTATATAATACCTCTCATGGCAAATGTAAGTTCTAATAAAGCATTGCTAAGTCTCATTTAGTTAAGAAAAAATCGATAGTCTCTTGCAATCCTTCGGAGAATTTGGAGGTTGCTTCAAAGCCAAAAGCATGCATCTTTTCAACAGAGCCTAGCGAATGCATAATGTCGTAAGAACGTTTCGGGGCGTGTGTTGGATTAATATTTTTCCCCATTAGCTTGGTTATTTCCAATGCTAATTGACTGATGCTAATTCCTTTGCCTGTACATATATTAACAACCTCGCCATCAGCACTTACTTTATTCATTGCCTTAACTAAGGCATTAACCACATCATTGACAAAAATAAAATCTCTCGTTTGCTCACCATCACCAAAAATTACCGGAGACGAATTGCTTTTCAGCGCATTAATAAATTTAGTGATTACTCCGGAATAAAGCGAGGTGGGTGATTGTCTTGGTCCATATAAATTAAAGAGGCGCAGGCCCAGAGTTGGTAATTGGTAATTTTTCCCTAAAGCATAAGCATTTAATTCAACGGCCAATTTATCGCAACCATAAGAGGAAAGGGGCTTCACTAATTGGTTCTCTTTAAGGGGCAGTTGAGGCGTCTCACCGTACACAGCACAGGAAGACGTATAAACGACTGGAATATTACCCGCTTCAATGGCTAATTTAAAAACCACTAAACTTCCTTTCATGTTGGTGGCATGAAAGTGAAACCAATCTTCCATAGTCATAATTACTGAAGGAATGCCAATTAAATGAAAGCAACCCTCAATATTTTGGAAATAAGGGCGAACTTGTTCTTCATTAAGTATGTTAGTTTTAATTGTTCTTGCTTGTGGGTGTTCATAACTTCCCGTAGAGAAGTCATCGATGACTGTAACTTCATGTCCCGTTTTAATTAAATCATCAACCAAATGCGACCCAAGAAAGCCTGCACCACCGGTCACTAAATAGCGTCCCATTTTGTTATCCTTATATCGGGGTTATATAAGGGGGAGTATAGCCTAATCAACCATCATAAATATTTTAAAACTCGAGACTCTAAAGTTCCGATTTAAAAAAAAGAGTGCTGGTCTATGGTAAAAGCACGCTAGCAGATAGAAATAAAATTGTTATTACTAACGATTCTCCCCATGCTGCTAGCGTATTCTCATTTGTCATTCCATTTTCCACGCAGGCAATTTGTTTGGTATAAGCCTTTGAGTAATGAGTTTATTAACTCTTGTGCTGCGGTAGTCACGGCAATACGACTTCCTCGGCTTGAACTGCCTACTGCAGTCCATACGACGCGTTCTGTTTTCAGATCAATTAGTTGCAAGGCAATCCCGACAACCGGTTCCCCATCAAGGCCGATTTTGTAAGTCCATTCGTTAACGCTTCCGGTCATGGCATAACGAGCATGAACGCGGCGAGCCCATTTGAGTAGAGCTGCTCTTGTTTGGACCTGATTCATCCCAGGAAACAAAACTCTTCCTGACATGCTATTTTGATAAATCGCAAGGTGGCAAATGCCTTTGGATTCTAAAACCGAAGCGGTTATGGACATGGCTCGCTCATCGGCAAGCGGAGTTTCGGTATTATTTACAAAGGGAATAACGGCTATTTTTTCACTCAGATTAATAGGAACGCATGAGCTGTAATTGACGATACTTTTGGTGCATGAAAAAAGAAAAGGCAAAGCCAAAGTTAGTACAAAAATCCATTTTTTTGTCACAATAAAAACTCCTGTTTGTTTAACTAAAAAATATCACATACCGAGCGCCAATCATATAATTTATTGCATTAGTTGTGGCAGCCGCTGAACCGTGCTCTATTTTTTCTCTGCGTTAGAATCCAAGCAGATCGCCTCAATGCTGGTTAGATTGGTGGTGCATTTGCCTCCATCTTTTAGATCATAGTGCCAACGATGTCTTGGACAGACTAAGCAACCATTTTCAATCCATCCTTGCGACAGATCCGCTCCCTGATGTTTGCAATATCTTAAAATGGAATACTGCTTTCCTTCATAATGAACAATGATGCGTTCTCGACGCTCTAGATAAGATTTCATTAGTTCACAAAGCCTGCCAATACTGTTGGCATCTAACGTAATAAAGCCATGGATTAAGGTATTATACAAATCGGGTTTACGAGACAATTTTACCCTAAAGGTCAAAGCAAAATCGGGCCAATTAATTTCCTTTTGCAATACTTTATGTACTTGCCAAGCGGGTGCTTCGATCAAGTAATAATGGTGAGGGTCGGTGATGGTTTTGACCTTGGTTAAGCTTTTTTCTTTAAAATTAATCTGGTACATCCAATCATAATCTTGGATTTTCCAATAAAGAGGAACGGTTACCGCTTCATGAACTAATTTTAAGCCTTTAATTTTTTCCTCTAAATCTTTTTGTAAGGCCAAAAAAACCTGCTGTGGGTTTATGTGATTATTTTCAAGCTCACGCTGATAAAAATAATTAGTGTAATCAGCTGCATAAGTCTGCACCGTTTCATAAAAGTCAGCATCGTTGAGGCGCTTGGGTGCAAGATGAACCCATTGAGATGTCACCACATCCAGAGCATCGCCTGGCATAACCTCAGGCCATTGGGTATTTGAATTTTTACAACGCTTATTTAAAAACGTAATAAGTTCAGGAGCCCTGGGAAAAATATTAATTGGCTCAAAGTTTTTATGGATAAGCATTGGGTCAAGAAAGCAGGGAGGCCCGGCAGAGGGAAAATAAAAAGTAGGTTTTACGATTTCGATCGCGCGTGCCGTGAGTTCAAATTTGACGGTTTTTTTGCTTAGGGATATTTTTTCGTAAGTAAGTAAATCATAGTCATAGCAGGTTGGATGCCAAATGGCCCCAGAAAACTGGGCAGCAAAGACATCAATGGGGCCATACTCTTTAGTTATGTTTTCTAAGCGCTCGTTAATTTTGCAGTCGTTAATATTAAGAAAGCTCTTGGAGTTTGCTTTGATAAGGACCGCAGAATCGCATTCAAGTTCTGAGTCAATAACGAACATAGTGAAACTGGTGCCATCTTGAAATATCAGGTTTTCCTGGTCTTTTAATTCAATAATTTGTTTACATTGATAATTTTTTTGCAGTAAAGTTTCTTTGACAATTGGGTGTTGAAAATCGGCCAAAATAAAGGAGAAGTCTCTATTTTCAAGCGCGTTTAAAAAGGGAAGGTCAAAATGGTCTTTGTGTTCATGGCTGATGTAGAGGTATTTTTCTTTTTCGCTGTTATTAAATAAATTAATAACATATTGAGCCATGTGATGGTTTCTTGGATATTGAAACCAAGAGGAATCAAAAGCCCCAAATGCGGATAACCAAGGATCTAGAACGATAATCGTTGAGGTGGTTTCTACGCAAAATCCTGCATGTCCTAAATAAGTTATTATCATTTTATACCTATTTGTTTAAAGTAGGCGGCAATATCTGCAATGGTCGTATCTATATTCCATTTATAAGTATAGTGGGTCAGGCGCAAGAGTTTGCTAATGTCTGGTTTGCGATCGGCGATGTAGATAAAGTCATTATGATAAACCTCACTAAAGGGAATATGGGTGATGGTCGATTGGCTAGTACAAATTTTTTTTATCTTTTTTGCCAAGGTGTTAATACTTATGTCTTCATTGAAACCCACATTAACAATTTCGCCCACGGAGGCTGAATTGTTGGCGAGTCGATCAATTAAATTAACGGAATCTTCTACATTGCAGAAAGATCTTTTTTGCGTGCCATCACCAAATACAGTAATGGGATCATTATGCAGTGCTTGCTTAATTAATCGTGGCACCACCATACCGTATCGCGATAATTGATTGCGTCCAACGGTATTAAAAAGTCGAAGGATAATCGTTGGGATTTGATGCTTATGCCAAAAAGATAAGCCGATGGATTCATCACTAAGTTTGCTAATTACATAAGAAGCATGGCTGGTAATACTACTTTCAATAATCAATGGGGTATTCTCGCTCATGGTTTTATGTTGATTACCATAAACCTCGGAACTGGATGCGATAAGCACTAGGGGTTTACTACCGATGGAACGAATGGCCTCCATAAGCTTTAAAGTAGCAAAAATATTGCATTTTAAGGTTTCAACGGGGTGGTTTAAAACGTGAAACATACCGACGACTGCGGCCATATGATAGATTCTATCAACGCCCACTAGCGCTTGAGTAAGTCCTTTCCATTTAAGCAAGTCTTTTTTATAAAAAGTAAAATTAGATTGTTGTTGTAATGCTTTGATGTTTTCAATCCTACCGGTGGATAAATTATCAATAACAATAACTTCATCTCCTTTTTGCACATGATATTTTGCTAAGTTCGAACCTATAAATCCAGCACCGCCAGTTATTAGAACACGCATCATGATCTCCAACGCTTCATATCGTTTTGTCGAGTCCTGAATTTTTGCAGGATTTCGGTGAAGATATTTTTTTGCTGATTGTTAAATAAATTAATTAAATTATAGTCTAAGGTTTTTTAAATTTAATAAGTTATGGCGATTAGGAAATTTCTATCAAATCATCTAGCCTGGAGAAAACTTCGCCCGAAAGTAATTATTTAAAATCTAGAAAAAACTTTTTAAGTTGCGGGCAAGAGGTTACAATGTACTTTTTATCAGGGATGGTGTTTTCTCTATTACTAAGGGCTGTTTATATCCTCGATACAGGGGCATTGAGTGATCATTTTTCGTTATTTAGCTAAAGAAGTGTTCGTCACTTTGGTTGCGCTAACATCCATACTCGTTTTAATTTTTTTGAGTAATCAATTAATTCAATATTTAAATCGGGCAGCTTCAGGAAGTAT
Source organism: Legionella saoudiensis (assembly GCF_001465875.1). Classification (GTDB taxonomy): domain Bacteria; phylum Pseudomonadota; class Gammaproteobacteria; order Legionellales; family Legionellaceae; genus Legionella; species Legionella saoudiensis. The sequence continues at coordinate 137,841 of NZ_LN901321.1, forward strand.
TCCCGGAGTTATTATCATGAAGTTGATGATGCTCGAACTACCCACTTTGCTCAGCCTGTTGGTTCCCTTAGGCTTTTATATTGCGATGCTTGTCGCTTATGGACGCTTATATGCCGAAAGTGAGATGACTGTGTTAAGAGCTTGCGGTTATGGCTCAGGCCAGTTGCTGAAACATAGTTTCATTATGGCATCAGTGGTTGCAGTTATCGTTGCTGCAGTAATGATCTGGGCTAGCCCATATATCTATATTGAGCGTGCCAAACTATTACGTACTACCGGGATTCAAACTTTAGTGCAAACCATCATGCCAGGGCGATTTCATGGGATTGATGATGGACAACAAGTTTTTTATGTGCAATCAATGAGTCGTGATCATACAAAGGCGGAACAAGTATTTTTGGCAAAACGCAGCACTGATAAAGATAAAGTTCGTTGGGATGTTCTCTGGGCGGATAAAGCCTATGCTGAAACTGATACCAAAACAGGGGAAGACTATATTATCCTGCAAGATGGTAAAGAGTATCAGGGAACCCCTGGACATGCCAATTACCAAATAGCAGAGTTTGGGGAGTACAAAGCACGTTTGCCTCACCCAATTGTTAAAATCAGTGATGATTTGCGTACATTCAGCACTGCCAGTTTATGGCCATTAAATAATCCCGATCGCGGTAAAGCAGCGGAATTACAATGGCGCCTATCGGTACCATTAATGGTGCTCACCCTTACTTTAGTTGCGGTACCTTTAAGCCGTATTAATCCACGTTCAGGTAAATATGCTAAGTTATTCCCGGCAATTATTATTTACATCCTCTATGCCAACTTGATGTTCATTGGACGTAATGCAGTTGTTTCTGGAGCGGTTCCCCAATGGATAGGGCTGTGGTGGATTCATCTTCTCGTAGCGGCTCTGGGGTTATTCCTAATCTGGCGTAATCAGGTGAAATTAGCATGAACCTTCTCGATCGTTATATTGCAAAAACTGTTCTTATGTCCATTGGGATGGTTACCTTAATGTTGGTAGGGCTGCAGATTTTCATTTTATTTGTTGACCAGCTTGGTGATTTAGGGCGAGTTGATTATGGAATTATGCAAGCTGCATTTTTTGTTCTTTTGCAAATGCCTTATCAAGTGTATCTATTCTTTCCTATGGCCAGTTTGCTAGGCTGTTTGATTGGCTTAGGTATTATGGCCAATCACAGTGAATTGGTGGTGATGCGCTCTTCCGGAAAATCGATAATACAAATTACCGGCGCAGTTTTAAAAGCATCTGTTCTCTTAATTGTTCTCGTTACTATCTTGGGTGAAACGCTCATCCCGTTTCTATCCCATTATGCCAATGATTATAAAACGGCTGCGGTAAGTGGTGGGCAAACATTAAGAACTTCCAAAGGCTTCTGGTTACGTAATAATAATGATTTTATTTCTGTAGGCCAGGTTCTTCCAGGCTATGTATTGCATGATATATACCAGTTTCGTTTTGATGCTCAGCATCATTTAAAGGTTGCCCGTTTTATTCGAGAGGCTAAATACAGCAATCAAGCCTGGATGGCTTATGACGTGCAACAAACTGAATTTGGGGAGGACCGCACCGTTGCACAGACTTTTGCTATGATGCCTTGGGATGTGCCGGTAAAACCTAAAATTTTAACCATTAGCAGTATTGACCCCGATGAAATGACCTTACGTGAACTCAATCGCTATATCCGCGAACAAAAGCGTAGTCATCAAAATGTGCATACTTATCAATTTGCCTTTCTGCAACGTATCGTTCAACCCTTTACAACGATGGTGATGATGGTCTTGGCGATTCCGTTTATTTTTGGGCCTTTGCGTTCTTCAACTATGGGGTCCAAATTATTGGTTGGTGCTGCGGTTGGATTTGGCTTTCATATTTTAAGTCGTTTTTTTGGACCAGTGAGTACCGTATTTCAATTACCCCCTGCTTTAGCTGCCTTAGGCCCAACGGTGATTTTTGCCGTGCTGGGACTCTATTTGATGACTCGGGTGCGGTAGGTTATAACGGCATTCACCTTTTTTGACGTCACATTTTATGCTTATAAAATGCCCTCATGATTTCCAGAGGTCACGGCGTGGCAAAACTAAATGCCTGGATAATTTGAAAATAGGTCCTGCTGAGCTTGAAATAATTCATCCGCTGCCTGCTCTAATTCGCCTAGGGTGACCTCCTCTGAGAATGGAAGGGGAGCGGGATTGATAGGACGATGCTCTTGCAATAATGATCGTGCCTCATCTATTGCCTCATGACAGATCTCATTAAATTCCTCATCACGGCTGAAAAAGGAATAGTGATTAAGGCTAATCCTTATTTGTTGATGGAGCTCTTCTGCTGCATCTGCCGCGTCTGCATGCCCCTCTTCTCTAAATACATGCTCATTATGCTCCATTGCGTTTAATAATTCGTTTAAGTTATTGGCGAAATAAAGAACTTTAATAATTCGCTCACTGATTTGCTGTACTTTATCTTTGTAAGATGCCATCTCTTTCTTATTTTTAGGAAAAGGAATGGTATCGATGAGTTCTTTAGTTATTTGATGATAAATATTATCGCTATTAAAACTATTGATATAATGCAATAAATCGTCTGAAAGCCGATGACGCATTATCATGTTTTGATACAAAGGATTAATTGCCGGTGTAGATGTTTGTGCAATTATGGAAAGCTGTTCTTTAATGAAACCAAAAACCTCATCGGCTAACTCGTTGGGAATTACTTTACATTGTAAATTTTTTGGTAATAAAGCTGTAATACGCGTAATCTCAGTCTCATCTGTACTGGAAATTAAAATTCTACGTATAGGGCAGTTTGCAAAAGCCTGCTCACCTATGGACCTCAATCCTGCAGGAAGAATAACGGTTTCCAGGCTATGGCATCCATAAAATGCCTTATTTCCAATCAATGTAACTCCTTGAGGAATTGTGATGATGGATAATTTCTTACAATATAAAAATGCTTCATCACCAATAGAAGAGAGTCTCGCGGGAAGGTTAATGCGTTCCAAATAATAGCAATGGGCAAATTCTCTTGGACCCAAAATAAACTCATCAGGAAGGTCGATAATTTTTAGAGCCGGACTACTGCATTCCCTAAGTACTTCTTCCCTAATAGAATCTTTATGGATAATAAGAGTTTCTAAACTATTGCATCCTCTCAATGCACCTCTACCAATAAAAGATCCCTGAGGAAGGATAAGTATTTTAAGTTTGCTACAGTCGGCTAAAGCTTCGTTACCAATAGAAATAGGGGTTTCAGGAAAAATAAGCGTTTCTAGCTCAGTGCATCCCGAAAATACCTGCTCATCAATAGAGCGAAAGCCCTGGGGGAATATGACTGTTTTCACCTTTGAAAAGGGCGGAAACGTATTTCTCCGAATGGAGGTGACGGAGGCTGGAAGGGTAAGTGAGCCATCCTCGTTTATATCATGTTCATCAACCCTGACTAGCACGGTATTATTTTCGATTAATTTCATATTATTTCTTCGCCCCTTCCATTAGAAGTACTAAATAAGCCATGCGAATTATAAATGATCAATGTTAAGGGGGGATTAAGAAACGCCTTGGTTAACTACTATAGACTACACAACCTGCCCAGCCGCCCATCCTGAGGACCAGGCCCATTGAAAGTTGTAGCCGCCAAGCCATCCAGTCACATCTAATGCTTCACCGATAAAATAAAGTCCAGGAGTTTCATTGGCCTCCATCGTTTTTGAGGAAACGGCATTGCAATCAACGCCGCCAATAGTTACTTCGGCGGTGCGATAGCCCTCTGTTCCATTAGGTTTTATTTGCCAGGAATTAAGTTGTTTAGCTACTTGCTCTAAATCACGATTGGCTAAATCAGCTAATTTCTTTTCTGCCAGGGGGGCTGGAGTAAATAACTCAACAACTCGTTTAGGTAGATAATTAGTTAAAATAGAATTTAATTGTTTATGTGGGCTGCTGGTTCTTGCGGCTTTTAAGGTTTCTAACAGGTTGATTTCGGGGAGTAGGTTAATATTAATGTGCTCTCCTGCATGCCAATAAGAGGATAACTGTAAAATTGCAGGACCACTTAAGCCACGATGGGTGAATAGGGTATTTTCGCGAAATTCAATGCGCTCATTTTTGGCTATGCTATCGACGCTAACCCCAGAGAGTAAGGCTATTTTTTCTTTTTCACTAACATCCAGTGTTAGTGGGACCAAGCCTGCGCGGGTAGGCCATATTTTCATGCCAAATTGTTCTGCCACTTTATAGGCAAAAGGGCTGGCGCCCATAGTCGGAATAGATAAGCCGCCACTGGCAATAACCAATGACTCACAATGGACTATTCCTTTTGAAGTATGCAACTTAAACTTTTGGTCTTTTTGAATTTTTTCAATACTGGTTTGTAACAGGATCCTACTTCCCGCATTATCACACTCTTTTAGGAGCATATCGACAATGTCCTTTGATTTATTATCACAAAATAATTGTCCTAGAGTTTTTTCATGAAAGGGTATAGAGTGTTTTTTCACCAGGGAAATAAAATCCCACTGCGTATAGCGTGATAAGGCGGATTTAAAGAAATGAGGATTATGGGAATTATATTTTTCAGGTTCAATGTAGTAATTAGTAAAATTACAGCGACCACCACCTGACATTAAAATTTTTTTGCCTACTTTATTGGCATGATCAAGTACCAGGACCTTACGATGCCGTTTGCTGGCTTCAATTGCACACATGAGGCCTGCAGCCCCTGCACCAACAATAATGACATCTACATCTTCCATACCTTAGGTACTACTCTAATTCCAGCGATAATTCTACTTTTCTATGCCAAATAACCTGTGCTAACTCCGTAATTTCACAATTAATGAGGAACGGGGTAGTGGAACTGGTATCTAAATTAGTACAGATCAAATTATAACGTCCTTCTTCAGAGCTGGGTCTTAATTTTCTTACCAGCGTTTCTCCTGTAATTAATTTTACAATACAAAAAGTGCCAATATAGTGATCTGCGTAATCTACAGGAACTAATTTACCACCAACATAATCGCCAATTGCATAAAAAGGCTGCATTGAGTCGTCGGTAATTACTGTAATAATTGGATTTTTATTTTCTGATTCAAAGAAATTAATCTCTCGCAAAATTGCATCTTTTTCAGCAATGGAATTAAGTGAGAATTTATTAATTGGCCTTGGAGGTAGCCCCTCGCCATTTATAAACCATTCAGGAGATGTGATCAGGCCGCAATCAAATAAGGTTTTCACATATTTGATCATACTTTTTTTAGGCACAGGGTATCTTCCGTCTTCCCATGCTTGAAGTGTTGCAGCGGAAAAACCGCATTTATCTGCAAACTCGCGCCTGGAAAAACCCAACTGCATCCTTACGCTTTTAAGGCGTTCTCCAACAATTTTATAAAGTTCTCTATTCAAATCAAATTCAAATTTTAACATGGAAAGAATATTAAATATTATGATAAAATTGGATAGCCAAATTTTATTTTTAATATTTATCCATTACAGTACATAATCTATTGTAATAAGTGGGCTCTCGATGTCAATTTTTTTAAAGAAAAGATTACAGAAAATTAAGATTCTGCGACATAAGTATAGACTATTTTTAAAAACAAAGGATATTTTGTATATAAAATATACCAGAATAAAAAAATTAATCAGCTAATGAAATAATAAATTTCATTATTTTTATAGATGAAAACCATTGAATTTTACTAAAAAACACAATATTGTATTTTTTTAATAAAATTCAATTGGAATATATTTATGCTTAAAACTCTGCAAAGGACTGCGGCGTTTGTATTAATGCTATCTAGTTTGGGAACAGTTGCTGGCGATATGGGAAGGAATCCCCTGAATGCGGGAAGCTTGGCCACAAGTTCATCCGGGTTTAAACCCAATAATACGATGCCCCCAATGGAGGCCCCTGCTAATCTAGCGCTTAGCAGTGAGCAATTTGGTTTAACCGGGCCACTTAATCTAGGCGTAAATTACAGTGATCTCACTGGCACCTATGTAACAGCGCAATATATAAAAAAATTATCGGATATTTGGGCCTTTGGCTTATTAGGTGAGTATGGTAACGATCAATATCGATACAATGGTACGCTGGGCTTGCAATTAAGCCCATCCAGTTTAATCAAAGTTTCTGCAGAGCGTTTAAATCAGCGCTTACCCTTTATGTTTGATTCAGGTTCAATTTATCGCCGCATAAACCAGGATGCTGTAGGAGGGCGATATCAAAAAGTTTTTTATGAGAATTTTTTGGTTAAGGCTCTGGATTTTGGCGGTTACTATGCTGCGGCACATAATATGCAGTTATCGCCAGTTGTTTATATGTCTAATGGAATGAATTGTTTGGGTAATCCTACGGGGTTAGCTTGTATTAACGAACGTAATATCGCTGGGGGAATCAGTTCTGGAGCTGATTTGGGCTTTACCTTGTTACTTAGTCCGAAAACATTGCTGCAAGCACGGTTAAATTATGATCAGCTGCATTACAGCACCATATTTTCCTCAAACTCACGATATAACCGCCAGGGATTTGGTACTACGGTTAATCTGGAGCAGCTGCTTACTTCACGCTTGAAATTTACTGGTGGCTTTGAATATCGGGCTATTTATAATTCATTTAATGCTGCTTTGTCTTGGCTGTCCCCATTCTTTTCGTCAGCGCAAACAGAGATTTCTCTTTTTGCCCAGCGCATTGTGTCGAAAAACCCCACGCCGGATAATAATATGGTTGGGGTGAAGGTCGCATTTTTAGGAGATATAGATCGCTCAAGAGAAAAAGATTATCAAATTAATCCAAACGCCTTTCTTTCTGATTTGACAACCTGGGTAAGAGAGCCTGCGGTGAAAATGAATCAGGTACTTGCGATTGCGGAACAAATTGTCCGCCTACTTGCTCCCAGCGTGCAATCTCTGAATCCTAATAGTGGACCATTAGGGGGTGGTAATGTGATTACCATTAATGGGACAAATTTTAATGGCGATCCTCCCAGTGTACTGATCGATGGGCAATTTGCCTCCGTAAAATATATTTCACCTGTGCAATTGTCAGTAACGATACCCGCGGCTTTATCGCGAGTGGTTACTCTTGCAGAATCTACGCACAAATCGGTGCCTGTTATTGTCATAGTCAAAAATGAGGACGGGCAACAGACAACAATAACTAATGGGTATACCTATACTACCGCTGCTTTTGGTATTCCACAAATCACCTCAGTAGCTCCAAGCACAGGAAATACTGGAGGCCATACTTTAATAAGTATAGTAGGGCAGAATTTTACTAACGATGCCACAGTTACTATTGGTGGGATTAATGCAGAAATTATTAGTATTTCACCTACGCTAATTGAAGCAGTTACTCCCGCACATGCAGCAGGAGTCGTTGCAATTGTAGTAACAACTGCCGCAGGAAGTACTACATTTTCCAATGGATTTACATATACAAGCACTACTCCTGAAATTAACAGTATTACTCCTAATATCGGTTCGGTCGATGGTAACACAACGACAACAATTACAGGGATCAATCTGGATGCGATTACTTCCGTTTCTTTTGGTGGTGTGCCGGCAAGCAGTTTTGTGGTTAATAGCAGTACCTCAATCACAGCGGTTACTCCCGCGTACAATGGAGGCACGTTAACTGTTAATGTATTGGTTAGTGATGGAACATCAAATGCTACTTTAGTTAATGGCTTTACCTATCAGTTGGGTAACCCATCGATCAGCCATATTTCACCAAACCAGGGATCGACGGCAGGGGGGACTACAATTACCGTTACCGGTAGTGGTTTTGCAACAGGAACCACCATTACTATTGGCGGCATACCGGCAACCAATATTACGGTCATTAACCCAACAACTTTAATGGCTACGATACCGGCTTATATTAGTGGTCCTTTAGTGAAAGATGTTCAGGTAAATAATGGCGAAGGCGTTTTTACTTTGACCGGGGGATTTACCTACATAGCTAGTGCTCCTGAATTATCCAGTCTGGCACCAACCAGTGGAGCTACTGCAGGTGGGACAACGATTACATTAAGAGGTAACGGTTTTGTTACGGGCACAACCGTCACTTTAGGAGGGACTAGCGCCACAGATGTGCATATTCTTGATGCAACCACATTAACTGCAGTGACCCCTGCACATGCCAGTGGCACTGTAGATGTGATTGTTAATAATGGTGTTGGTAGTGCCACCTTAAGTGCTGCCTACACTTATCTTGCTAATGCTCCTACGCTTACTGCAATTAATCCGACTACGGGTAGTGTTGCGGGTGGTTTTCCCGTAACATTAACAGGAACTGGTTTAACTGGAATGACTAATGTCCATTTCGGAGGGGTTGCCGCTACAGATGTGGTGGTGGTAAATGATACGACAGTAACGGCTGTAGCTCCTGCTTACATCAGCGGGCCTTTAGTCGTCGATGTAATTGCGAGCAATAATAGCTCTAACGCAACTTTAGTGAGTGGATTTACTTATCAGGCAGGTCCACCAACACTTAGTTCCATTAGTCCCAACACAAGTTCTGTTGCCGGAGGGGTGGTTGCTACTATTCATGGGACTAATTTTGTTCCCGGGATCACTGTGGCCATTGGTGGTGTAGCGGCAACAAATATTAATGTAGTTAATGCAACAACGGCTACCTTGACCATTCCTGCCTACGTGAGCGGGCCTTTAATAAAAAATGTGGTGGTTAATAATGGGGTAGGTAGTGTGACTTTAGTAGGGGGCTTTACCTACACACCTAATGCTCCTACTCTCAACAGCATTAGTCCAACAATAGGTTCGATCGCGGGCGGTACTCTAGTAACACTAACTGGAACCGATTTTACACCCGGTACAATAGTGACTTTTGGTGGTGTGGCGGCAACTAATGTTACGGTCAGTAGCGCTACCACCTTAACGGCGGTAACACCTGCTTATATCAGTGGACCACTAACGGTTGATGTGATGGTGAATAATGGTGTGTCCAATGCTGTTTTATCGCAAGCCTTTACTTATCAATCCATTGCGCCCACGCTGACTAGTGTTACCCCTAATAGCGACTCAGTTACGGGCGGTGCGAACATTACGGTGAATGGCAATGGTTTTGTTCCTACAACTTCCTTAACAATTGGGGGCATTGCGGCAACTAATATTCATGTTAGCAATGCCACTACCCTAACTGCTACAGTTCCAGCCTATATCAGCGGTTCATTAATTAAAGATGTCATTGTAAATAATGGAGCAGGTAGTGCCACCCTTACTGCTGGATTTACCTATATTGAAAGTGCCCCTAGCTTAACCGGGCTTACTCCTGGAACCGGTTCCATTTTAGGCGGCACAACCGTAACGCTAACAGGTAGCGGCTTTACACCGGGCACCACGGTTACTTTTGGAGGGATGGCAGCAACGGCGATTACGGTGGTGAATTCTACTACGCTGACTGCGATAACGCCTGCTTACAGCAGTGGTCCTTTATCCGTTGATGTTGTGGTTAATAATGGGATTAGCAGTGCCACGTTAGCGAATGGGTTTGCGTATCAGCCCGAAGCTCCCAGCATCAGTAGTGTGAGCCCTAACACGGGCCCAGCTACAGGCGGTACGGTAATAACTATTGCTGGAAGTAATTTTGTACCGGGTACTACGGTAACCATCGGTGGCATACCCGCCAGTTCCATAACGATTTCGAGTACAGGTTCTCTTACTGCAGTGGTACCAGCTTATGTGAGTGGTGCTTTGGCTGCTGATGTGACGGTGACAAATGCCGAGGGCAGTACCACGTTAGCAGGGGGATTTACTTATACAGCAGCAGCACCCACATTCACAGCGATTACACCAGGCAGTGGAACTACAGCAGGCGGAACAACCATTACTTTAACGGGCACAGGTTTTGTCCCTGGAACCACAGTACTTTTGGATGGTATCGATGCCGTAAATGTGCAGGTACTTAATAATACGACCTTAACGGCAGTAACCCCGGCGCATGCCAGTGGTGCTGCTGATGTCACGGTGAACAATGGTGCAGGCGTTGCAACGCTAACTGCAGCCTTTACTTATGTAGGTGGCGACCTAAGCCTAAGCGGGGTTAGTCCCTTCACCGGTAGCGTGGCTGGTGGTACGGTTATAACTTTGAGTGGGACTAATTTATCAGGCACTACCTCAGTAACGGTGGGCGGTATCCCGGCAACGGATGTGGCGGTGGTTGATGCCAATACGGTGACGGCAATTGTGCCAGCGTATGTAAGTGGTCCATTAGCGGCGGATGTGACGGTTAGCGACGGCAGTACCAATGCCACCTTAGTTGGCGGATTTACCTATCAAGCCATGGCGCCGAGTATTATCAGTATTAGCCCAAATACCAGTACGGTGGCTGGCGGAGTTACCGCAACCATAAGCGGCACCAATTTTGTTCCAGGCACTTTAGTGATGATTGGAGGGGTTACTGCGAATAATATTACAGTAGTGAATGCAAGCACAATTACTCTGACCGTGCCTGCTTACGTGAGCGGCTCACTAGTTAAAGATGTACTGGTTAATAACGGTGTTGGTACTGCAACTTTAACTGCTGCTTTTACTTATACCGCAGTAGGTCCCACGATAACTGGAGTTATACCAAGCGTTGGCCCTTTGGCGGGAGGCACATTTATTACGGTTTCAGGCTCAGGGTTTACGCCTAATACCACTGTTTCTGTAGGCGATATTCCTGCGACTAATATCACAGTAAACAATGCTCATGTGCTTACTGCAGTGACTCCAGCGTATATTAGTGGTCCTTTAACGGTCGACCTGGTGGTTAGTAATAGTGTGTCTAATGCAACCCTAAGCGGAGCCTTTACCTATCAGGGGATAACACCTACATTAGAAAGTATTACACCTAATAGCGGCTCTGCAGCGGGTGGGGCTACAGTGACCGTATCTGGCAGTGGCTTTGTTCCGGGGACTACTTTAAATATAGGTGGCGTTGCGGCAACTAATATTAATATAACCAATGTAAACACTCTAACCGCAACGATTCCTGCTTATGTGAGTGGTTCCCTAGTGAAGGATGTAACTCTTAATAATGGAATAGGTAGTGCTACCTTGCCAGGAGGCTACACCTATATAGCAAATGCGCCTACGTTAACAGGTATTACGCCAAGCACGGGCTCAGTTACCGGTGGAACCGTAGTGACCTTAACCGGTACAGGTTTTACTCTTAATTCAACGGCTAGTTTTGGTGCTATCCCGGCAGCAAGTGTCACCTTCATTAGTCCGACCTCAATGACAGCAACGATCCCTGCATATATTAGTGGCTCATTAGTTGTAGATGTCATTGTGAATAACGGAACATCGAATGCAACGCTGGCTAATGGGTTTACCTATCAAGCTACCACGCCTGTAATAAACAGTGTGAGTCCAAATACTGGCTCAGTACAAGGCGGAACCTTATTTACCATTAGTGGTAATGGTTTTGTTCCGGGTACAACGGTAACTCTGGGCAATATTGCTGCTACTTCGGTTATTGTGCTTAACTCTACTACCTTGACAGCGGTTGCTCCTGCTTATGTAAGTGGCTCTTTAATTAAAGATGTGACAGTAAGTAATAGCGCGGGCAGTTTCACACTTCATAGTGGATTTACCTATATTGGCGTTGCCCCCATCCTTTCAACCATTAGTCCAACATCAGGGGCGGTTACTGGGGGAACCACAGTTACTATTACTGGTGCTGGTTTTATACCGGGGATGACAGTAACATTTGGGGGCGTTGCTGCCGCTAATGTGCAAGTTATTGATGCAACCACACTTACCGCGGTGACTCCCGCTCACACTGCTGGTATCGTTGATGTTGTAGTTAACAATGGCGTGGGCAGTACTACGTTGGCTGGGGCATATACTTATATTGCTAATGCTCCTGTTTTAACTGCAATTAGTCCTGCGACCGGAAGTGTTACTGGAGGTTTCTCAGTTACCTTAACTGGAACTGGTTTAACTGGAATGACCGGCGTTACGTTCGGCGATGTATCTGCTACGAATGTTGTTGTAGCCGATGACACAACGATAACCGCCGTAGTTCCTGCCTATATCAGTGGTCCTTTGGTAGTTGATGTCATTGTTAGTAATGGCAGTACAAATGCCACTTTAGTTGGGGGTTTTTCTTATCAACCTACAACACCAACAATTAATACAATTAGTCCCAATAGTAGTCCTATTACGGGAGGGATAACTGCAACCCTAAGTGGATCTGGTTTTGTTCCTGGAACAACAGTAACAATTGGCGGGGTAACGGCTAGTACTATTACTGTAGTTAACTCCACGACCTTAGTTTTAACGGTTCCTGCTTATGTCAGTGGTCCTTTAGTTGCGGATGTAGTAGTTAATAATGGCAGCGGTAGCGCAACCTTAACAGGGGGATTTACTTATGTGGTGGGCGCTCCTACTTTAAGCGGTCTTAGTCCATCTATAGGTTCAAGTGCGGGTGGTACTTTAGTAACCATAACTGGAACCGGTTTTACACCGGGTACCACAGTGGCTTTTGGTGGTGTGGCGGCAACTAATGTTACGGTAGGTAGCGCTACCACCTTAACGGCGGTAACACCTGCTTATATCAGTGGACCACTAACGGTTGATGTGATGGTGAATAATGGTGTGTCCAATGCTGTTTTATCGCAAGCCTTTACTTATCAATCCATTGCGCCCACGCTGACTAGTGTTACCCCTAATAGCGATTCAGTCGCCGGTGGTGCAAGCATTACGGTAAGTGGCAGCGGTTTTGTTCCTACAACTTCCTTAACAATTGGGGGCATTGCGGCAACTAATATTCATGTTAGCAATGTCACTACCCTAACTGCTACAGTTCCAGCCTATATCAGCGGTTCATTAATTAAAGATGTCATTGTAAATAATGGAGCAGGTAGTGCCACCCTTACTGCTGGATTTACCTATATTGAAAGTGCCCCTAGCTTAACCGGGCTTACTCCTGGAACCGGTTCCATTTTAGGCGGCACAACCGTAACGCTAACAGGTAGCGGCTTTACACCGGGCACCACGGTTACTTTTGGAGGGATGGCAGCAACGGCGATTACGGTGGTGAATTCTACTACGCTGACTGCGATAACGCCTGCTTACAGCAGTGGTCCTTTATCCGTTGATGTTGTGGTTAATAATGGGATTAGCAGTGCCACGTTAGCGAATGGGTTTGCGTATCAGCCCGAAGCTCCCAGCATCAGTAGTGTGAGCCCTAACACGGGCCCAGCTACAGGCGGTACGGTAATAACTATTGCTGGAAGTAATTTTGTACCGGGTACTACGGTAACCATCGGTGGCATACCCGCCAGTTCCATAACGATTTCGAGTACAGGTTCTCTTACTGCAGTGGTACCAGCTTATGTGAGTGGTGCTTTGGCTGCTGATGTGACGGTGACAAATGCCGAGGGCAGTACCACGTTAGCAGGGGGATTTACTTATACAGCAGCAGCACCCACATTCACAGCGATTACACCAGGCAGTGGAACTACAGCAGGCGGAACAACCATTACTTTAACGGGCACAGGTTTTGTCCCTGGAACCACAGTACTTTTGGATGGTATCGATGCCGTAAATGTGCAGGTACTTAATAATACGACCTTAACGGCAGTAACCCCGGCGCATGCCAGTGGTGCTGCTGATGTCACGGTGAACAATGGTGCAGGCGTTGCAACGCTAACTGCAGCCTTTACTTATGTAGGTGGCGACCTAAGCCTAAGCGGGGTTAGTCCCTTCACCGGTAGCGTGGCTGGTGGTACGGTTATAACTTTGAGTGGGACTAATTTATCAGGCACTACCTCAGTAACGGTGGGCGGTATCCCGGCAACGGATGTGGCGGTGGTTGATGCCAATACGGTGACGGCAATTGTGCCAGCGTATGTAAGTGGTCCATTAGCGGCGGATGTGACGGTTAGCGACGGCAGTACCAATGCCACCTTAGTTGGCGGATTTACCTATCAAGCCATGGCGCCGAGCATTATTAGTATTAGCCCAAATACCAGTACGGTGGCTGGCGGAGTTACCGCAACCATAAGCGGTGCAGATTTTGTTCCTGGAACAACGGTAACTATAGGAGGAATAGCAGCCAGTAACATTACTGTCATCAATGAAAGTACAATAACCCTGATGGTACCCGCTTATGTAAGTGGTGCTTTGATTAAAGATGTGGTAGTGAATAATGGCGTGGGTACCGCGACTTTAGCTGCAGGCTTTGTTTATACGCCAATGGCTCCAACCTTAAATTCCATCTCACCTGCATCAGGATCAACTGCTGGTGGCACGACAATTACTCTAACAGGCACTGGATTTACACGAAGTTCTACCGTAACAATTGGTAGTATCACTGCCACCGGTATAGTCATGGTGGATTCCACAACTATAACCGCAATTACCCCAGCGTATGTTAGTGGTGCATTGGTTGCGGATGTAACCGTAACTAATGGGGTATCTAATGCAACCTTATCGGGTGGATTCACCTATGTGCCTTCATCACCAACCATAGCCAGTATTACCCCAGACTCTGGAACTGTTGATGGTGGAACAGTTTTAACAATCACAGGAACTAATTTTACGCCAGCAACTACATTGAGTATTGGCGGTATTACTGCATTTAATGTCTCAGTTCTTAATGCGACAACCTTGACTGCGGTAACACCTCCTTATCTCAGCGGCTCCCTAATTAAAAACGTAACCATTGCCAATGAAGCGGGCGCAACGGTACTTCCGCAAGGATATACCTACATTCCTAATGCACCTACTTTGGTAAATAGCGCACCAAGCGTGGGATCCACTGTCGGGGGAACCGTTGTCACGTTGACCGGTACTAATTTTACCCCAGGTACTACCGTAACTTTTGGTGGTATTGCTGCAACTAATATTACGGTTATTACGGTGACCAGTGAAACCAGCATGACTGCTGTAACGCCTGCTTATGTTAATGGGCCATTAAGTGTTGACATCATGGTAAATAATGGAGTTTCCAATGCTGTTTTAACGTCAGCCTTTACCTACCAGGCGGCGAACCCAACTATTGTTTCAATTAGCCCAAATGCGGGATCAATTAATGGTGGCACGGCAATAATTATTATGGGGTCTAATTTTACTCCTAATACCACAGTAACCTTAGGCGGCATTGCGGCAACTAATGTTAGCGTGGTCAATGCCAATACCTTAACTGCAATAACTCCGGCCTATGTGAATGGCTCACTTACGGTTGATGTGGAAGTGAACAATGGTGTGGCAACTGCCGTGTTGCCTTCGGCATTCACTTATACCGCATTGGCGCCTACTTTAAGCAGTGTGATCCCTAATAGTGGTTCTACTTCCGGTGGTACAACGATTACCTTAACTGGTAGTGGTTTCATTCCTGGAACTACTGTAACAATAGGGGGTATTGCGGCAACAGGTGTGCAAATAATTAGTGCGACCAGCCTAACGGCCGTAACACCTGCTCATGCCAGTGGGCAAGTGAATGTTGTGGTTGATAATGGCACCAGTACTGCAAGTTTAAATAATGCATTTACTTATACTTCTAGTGCTCCGACACTTACAGGTATTACCCCTGCTACTGGTAGTGTTAATGGTGGTACAGCAATTACTTTAACTGGTACTAATTTAACTGGGGTTAACGCGGTTACTGTTGGAGGCATTGCAGCAACTAATGTTACTGTGGTCAATGATACTAGTGTAACTGCCACGGTTCCCGCTTATGTGAGTGGCCCATTAGTTGTTAATGTTACGGTAAGCAATGGTGCTGCTAATGCAACCTTATCTGATGCCTTTACTTATGTTGCAACAATACCCACGATCAGCACTGTTTCTCCTAATAATGGTTCTATTGCTGGAGGTACAGCAGTAACGATTATAGGAACAGGTTTTGTACCCGGTACAACGGTTACTGTTGGCGGAGTTGCGGCAACGAATGTAAGCCTGATTAATGCGGACAGCTTAACGTTCACAACACCTGCCTATGTGAGTGGTCCTTTAGTGGTTGACGTAGTAGTGAGCAATAGCGCGGGTAGTGCTACTTTAACTGCGGGGTTTACTTACACTGCAATTACCCCGACATTAACGCACATTAGTCCCGCTACAGGCCCCGTTAGCGGGGGAACCACTATTACGTTAACTGGATCTGGATTTACTCCAGGAACAACGGTAAGCATTGGTGGTGTTGCAGCTACTGGGATTGTGGTCACTAGTGCTACTAGCCTGACGGCTGTAACACCAGCCTATGTTAGTGGCTCTTTAACTGCTGACGTAGTAGTAAATAATACCGTATCTAATGCAATATTAAGTGGCGGATTTACTTACCAAGCCGCTGCGCCCACGATTACAGGCATTACGCCAAATAGTGGTTCGATCGCCGGCGGTACTGCAGTGACTGTAAGTGGCACCAATTTTACTCCAGCAACGAATCTGACTATTGGTGGTGTGGCGGCAACCAGTATTCAGGTGATTAATGACACAACCTTAATTGCAGTTACCCCTGCTTATGTTGGTGGGGCTTTAGTCAGTGATGTAGTTGTTACTAACAGCGTTGCCAGCGCAACTCTAGCTGGAGGATATACTTATGTGGCGATTGCTCCAGCGCTCACCAATGTTACACCCAGCTCAGGCCCTATGGTTGGAGGTACAACCATTACACTGACGGGTACAGGATTTACTCCTGGAACGTCAGTAACTGTCGGTGGAGTCGCTGCGACCTCGATCATCATTGAAAATGCTACAACCTTAACGGCTGTTACGCCTGCTTATGTTAATGGGCCATTAGCAGCAGATGTAGTTATTGATAATGGGATCACCACTGCGACCTTAACTGGTGGTTTCACCTATGAAGTTTCGTTACCAGCAATAAGTACGATTTCGCCAAATACGGGCCCTGTATTAGGAGGAACATCGGTAACTGTGTCAGGAGATAATTTTACGCCGAACACCACGGTAACGATTGGAGGCGTTGCTGCTACCAGCATAGATGTACTTAATGCATCAACCTTGGTGATTACTACCCCGGCCTATATAAATGGTTCATTAACCAAAGATGTAACAATTTATAATGAAGCGGGTAGTACCACCTTAACGAACGGATTTACCTACACTGGAGTTGCTCCCGGATTAACAGGGATTATCCCCAATGTTGGCTCAATGGCGGGTGGTACAGTAGTTACTTTAACGGGAACTAATTTTACGCCAACAACTACGGTCAGTTTTGGAGGCGTTGCCGCAACGAATGTGGTTGTTAGTGGTTCAACTACTTTAACTGCAGTCACGCCGGCCTATATAAGCGGTTCTTTAACCGTTGATGTCGCTATTAATAATGGTGTTGGCACAGCAGTCTTAGTCAATGGTTTTACTTATCAGGCAGCCGCACCAACCCTAAGCTCTATTGCTCCCAATAGTGGCCCAGTTACAGGTGGTACTTCGGTTGTGATTACGGGCACTAATTTTACACCAAGTACTACGCTGACTATAGGCGGAGCGACAGCAACTAATATTACTGTCGTCAATGCCACCACTATTACTGCATCCACACCGGCTTACCTAGCGGGTGCCTTAGTTGCCGATGTGGTAGTAAATAATGGTATTTCTAATGCAATATTAGCGGGTGGTTTTACCTACACGGCAGTTGCCCCAAGCTTAAGCGGCATTACACCGGCGAGTGGCTCCATCGCAGGGGGTACGACCATTACCTTAACGGGCAGTGGCTTTGTTCCAGGAATGAGTGTGACTTTAGGTGGTACCGCCGCCACTAATGTAACGGTGGTCAATAGCACGACATTAACCGCCGTCACCCCTGCTCACACTAGTGGGGCAGTGGATGTGGTTGTGAGCAACAGCGTGAATAGCGCCACCTTAAGTGGAGGCTTTACCTACGTGACTCTAGCGCCAACCTTAAGCGGCTTAAGTCCTGTGACTGGAAGTGTTGCGGGAGGTACGAACGTGACGCTGACGGGCGCGAATCTGACGGGCACTACCGCAGTTACTTTTGGCGGTGTTGCGGCGACCAATGTCGTGGTGGTGAGCGACACCAGCATCACTGCCACCGTGCCGGCGTATGTGAGTGGTCCTTTACTGGTTGATGTTGGCGTCAGTAATGGCACGGCGAATGCTACGTTAACCGGAGCGTTTACTTATCTGGCAGCAGCTCCGACGTTAAGTACGATTTCTCCCAATACGGGTTCCATTGCCGGAGGCACGAGTGCCACAATTACGGGTACGGGCTTTATACCGGGTACGACGGTTACCATTGGCGGTATCCCCGCCACCGTGACCGTCGTCAATGCCACGACGATTACGTTAAGCACCCCAGCTTATGTCAGTGGTTCACTGGTAAAAGATGTGGTGGTGACCAACACGGCAGGTAGTGCGACACTAAACGGAGGCTTTACGTATACGGCGATTGCGCCTACTTTGGCAAGTATTAGTCCAAGTACTGGTCCTGTCGCAGGGGGTACTACCGTAACCTTAACTGGTACCGGCTTTACGCCAACAACTACGGTCACCATTGGCGGTATTGCGGCTGCAGGCGTTATCGTGAACAGCGCAACCAGCATTACGGCCGTAACCCCAGCTTATGTGAGTGGGGCCTTGGCGGTGAATGTGGTGGTCAATAATGGGGTATCCAATGCGGTATTAAGCGGAGGCTTTACCTATCAACCGGCTGCTCCGACCATTACCAGCATTAGTCCAAACAGTGGTTCAATGGCTGGGTACGGC
>NZ_LN901321.1:156688-434188 GCF_001465875.1 Legionella saoudiensis
TTAACTGGTACCGGCTTTACGCCAACAACTACGGTCACCATTGGCGGTATTGCGGCTGCAGGCGTTATCGTGAACAGCGCAACCAGCATTACGGCCGTAACCCCAGCTTATGTGAGTGGGGCCTTGGCGGTGAATGTGGTGGTCAATAATGGGGTATCCAATGCGGTATTAAGCGGAGGCTTTACCTATCAACCGGCTGCTCCGACCATTACCAGCATTAGTCCAAACAGTGGTTCAATGGCGGGTGGTACGGCAGTTACCGTCAGTGGTACGAATTTTACCCCCACGACGACCTTAACCATTGCAGGCATTGCAGCCACCAATGTAACGGTAGTTAATGCGACGACGTTGACCGCAATAACCCCGGCCTATGTCAGTGGTCCTTTAGTTAGTAATGTGGTGGTAAACAATGGCGTAGGCAGTGCGACTTTAACCGGTGGTTATACCTATATTGCGGTTGCACCAACAATTACTGCGGTAAGTCCAACCAGTGGCCCTATGTCTGGCGGTACAACCATTACGATCACGGGCAAAAACTTTACCCCAACAACGACGGTATCTGTTGGCGGTATCAGTGCGACTTCAGTTGTCGTTTCCAACGCGACTACCTTAACTGCGGTAACTCCTGCTTATGTAAGTGGCCAGTTAACTAAAGACATTAGCATTAATAATGGTAATTCCAATGCAACCTTATCCAGTAGTTTCACTTATATCGCACCTGCTCCAACTTTGGTGAGTATTACTCCTACATCGGGACCAACGAGTGGTGGAACCTCTATTACCTTGACTGGAACAGCCTTTACTCCAGGCACTACGGTAACGATTGGCGGTGTTGCAGCAACAAGCGTTAATGTTGTGAATGCAACAACTTTAACGGCAATAACCCCAGCTTACGTCAGTGGTCCCTTAGTGGAAACGGTAGTAGTGAATAATGGTGTGGCAACCGCAAGTTTATTAAACGCATTTACCTATATTGCGAGTGCCCCCACAATTACTGCAATTGTTCCTACTTCGGGAACGTCCTCTGGAGGTACTAGTGTTACTATTTCAGGTTCTAATTTTATTCCTGGGACTACTGTCACTATTGGCGGGCAGGCAGCAACCAGCATAACAGTGGTGAATGCATCAACGATAACTGCCGTAACGCCAGCATACAATAGTGGTTCTTTGACAGTTAATGTTGTGGTAAATAATACGGTATCTACAGCCACATTAACTAATGGTTATACTTATATTGCGGTAGCGCCGAATATTACTTCTTGTAGTTATCCAGGAGGTATATTAACTACGGCATGGGTGTGTGTGGGAACAAATATGAATGTGTTCCCAAATACATTCCTGAATGTAAAAGGTGGATTGCTTTGTACCGCTGGAGTGAGTATCACAGGTTTAGTTGCAACTGTAGTGAATACCTTAAATATTGGTGGTAATTCACTACTTCCGGGCTTGTATTCTGGTTGTACTATTGAGCTTTGTAATAATAGTACGTGTACTGGATTAAAGTCCAACATTGTTGCATTTAGTTAAATTTGCTTCTTTCGATTGGAATTTTCTTAGGCCTTCATTAATAATTGATATTAATGAAGGTTTCTGATTTAAGGTGACTATTGTGAACGAGCTAGACATTTTGAAATTATTTTACGATGAAATGAAACTTCAAGGCGTTACCCGTGATCAAGTGTTTCTAACCATCGAGGAGGAGGCAGCAGCGATATTAACACAGAAACTTAATATGCCTGTTTCCGTAGAAGATGCGCAAAAATTAACTGATATTTGTATTGCCAATGAATGGTTAGAGCGCACTACCGCAGACCCTCATTACAAGTATTTATCCTTAACTGAGGCGGGCCTGCAAATTGTTCTGGCAAATGAATACAGTTAATTTATTAAAGATTATCAATCAAAGGTATAAACTTTAAGCAAAAATCGGTAAAATACATCACTTTATTTTTTTAGTTGTTGCCATGCCAAAACGAACTGATATTAAATCCATATTGATACTTGGTGCAGGGCCTATAGTTATTGGGCAAGCCTGTGAATTTGACTATTCTGGCACGCAAGCGGTACGTGCGCTTAGGGAAGAGGGGTATCGTGTTATTCTGGTTAATTCGAATCCAGCAACGATTATGACGGATCCTGAATTGGCTGATGCAACTTATATCGAGCCTGTTTCCTGGAAAGAAGTAGCACGAATTATTGAAATTGAACGTCCTGATGCCTTATTACCCACAATGGGAGGGCAAACCGCTCTAAACTGCGCCCTAGATCTGGTTCGTGAGGGTATTTTAGAAAAGTACTCTGTAGAAATGATAGGGGCTACGCGTGAAGCAATTGATAGAGCTGAGGATCGCGAAAAATTTCGTCAGTTAATGATTAAAATTGGCTTGGAAATGCCGCGCTCAGCCATTGCCCATTCTATGGAAGAGGCCTTTCAGGTGCAAGCCCAATTAGGTTATCCCGCGATTATTCGTCCTTCATTTACCATGGGCGGAAGTGGCGGCGGTATTGCTTATAACCGGGAAGAGTTTGAAGAAATTTGTATGCGCGGTTTAGAGCTCTCACCTACCCATGAATTACTTATTGATGAATCGGTATTAGGTTGGAAAGAGTATGAAATGGAGGTGGTGCGCGATAAAAATGATAATTGCATTATTGTCTGCACCATTGAGAATTTGGATCCCATGGGGGTTCATACTGGTGATTCTATTACCGTAGCTCCTGCACAAACTTTAACAGATAAAGAATACCAACGCATGCGTGATGCAGCGATTAAAGTCTTGCGAGCAGTAGGTGTGGATACCGGTGGCTCAAATGTGCAGTTTGCGATTAATCCTGAAGATGGGCGCATGCTGGTAGTTGAGATGAATCCTAGGGTTTCGCGTAGTTCCGCTCTTGCTTCTAAAGCAACCGGTTTTCCCATCGCTAAGATTGCCGCAAAACTGGCAGTTGGTTATACGCTTGATGAGTTAAAAAATGAAATTACTGGTGGTAAAACTCCAGCCTCATTTGAGCCAAGTATTGATTACGTGGTTACTAAAGTGCCCCGGTTTAATTTTGATAAGTTCCCGCAAACTTCGGCTACTTTAACAACGCAAATGAAGTCGGTAGGCGAGGTAATGGCTATAGGGGCGAATTTTCAGGAATCATTACAAAAAGCAATTCGAGGTTTAGAAATTGGACGTTGCGGTTTGCATTCATTATTTAAAAATGAAGACTTAGCTGAGTTAAGAGGACATTTGCGTGAACCTACACCCGATCGTTTATGGTACATCGCGGATGCGTTCCGCCACAATTTGACGCTTGAAGAAATTCATATGGAAAGCCGGGTTGATCCATGGTTCTTGGCCCAAATTGAAGAGCTGGTGCAGCTTGAGCGCTCTATTAAAGACAAGAGTATTCATGAGCTTGATAAAACAACATTGAGATTATTAAAACGACGTGGTTTTGCTGATGCTTATTTGGCCCAATTACTAGGGTGTACTGAAGATGAGGTACGTGCTTGGCGTAAAGAACAGGGGGTATTACCAGTCTATAAACGCATCGATTCATGCGCAGGTGAATTCCCCAGTGACACAGCATATATGTATTCATGTTATGAGAGCAGTTGTGAAGCACGTCCTGAGCATGATAAGAAAAAGATTATGATTCTTGGTGGGGGTCCTAATCGCATTGGTCAAGGAATTGAGTTTGATTATTGCTGTGTGCATGCAGCAATGGCATTAAGAGATGCGGGATGCCAAACCATCATGGTAAATTGTAATCCCGAAACCGTTTCTACTGATTTTGACACCTCGGATCGATTGTACTTCGAACCAGTAACCCTTGAGGATGTGCTGGCCATTGTTGATGTGGAAAAACCAGACGGCGTAATCGTTCATTACGGTGGACAAACACCCTTAAAATTGGCACGGGCTTTAGAAGCGAATGGAGTCACCATTATTGGTACCTCACCGGATGCAATTGATACGGCCGAAGACCGCGATCGCTTCCAAAAATTAGTTACCGAATTACGTTTGCACCAGCCTGATAATGGTACTGTGCGCAGCGAAGAAGAAGCCATCGCTTTGGCAAATAAAATTGGTTATCCCTTAGTAGTTAGACCTTCCTATGTTTTAGGTGGAAGGGCTATGGAAGTAGTTTATCAAGAAGAGGATTTACGGCATTATTTATCCCACGCAGTGGCAGTCTCCAACGATTCACCCGTATTGTTGGATAGATTTTTGAATGATGCAATTGAAGTGGATATTGATGCAGTTTGTGATGGCAAGGACGTATTGATTGGTGCGGTCATGGAGCACATTGAACAAGCAGGAATTCATTCAGGTGATTCGGCTTGTACATTACCACCCTTTAGCTTGAGCGTGGTGGTGCAACAGGACCTGATGGAACAAATGCGCCAAATGGCATTGAAATTAGGTGTGGTTGGCTTAATTAATGCGCAATTTGCAATTCAAGCTGACGATATTTACGTGTTGGAAGTGAACCCACGGGCATCGCGAACGGTTCCCTTTGTATCCAAAGCGACCGGCTTGCCCTTAGCGAAGATTGCGGCACGTTGTAAGTTAGGTATGAGTTTAAAGGAGCAAGGGTTAAGCCAAAATCACCATATGCCGGCATTTTATTCCATTAAGCTGCCGGTTTTCCCCTTTATCAAGTTTTCCGGAGTGGACTCGATTCTTGGCCCTGAGATGAAGTCGACAGGAGAGGTAATGGGGATCGCGAGACGTTTTGGACAAGCATTTGCCAAAGCACAATTAGGTGCAGGATGTAATATTCCCAAACGGCGACGTGCTTTTGTTTCAGTGCGCGACGCGGATAAGACTAGAGTAGGAGAGATTGCAAAGCGCCTAATTGAATTAGGTTTTGAAATCATTGCTACTCGGGGGACTGCTTTAGTTTTACAAGCGGCAGGAGTTGATTGCCGTAGGGTATTTAAAGTTGCTGAGGGGCGTCCCCATGTATTGGATTTCATTAAAAATAATGAGATCGATTTCATTGTAAATACTACTGAGGGTAAGCGAGCAATTGCAGATTCCTTTGCGATTAGACGCAATGCCTTACAGCATAAGGTGAGTTATACAACGACTCTTTCTGGTGCTGAAGCAGCATGTCTTGCAATGAAATATGAAGACCGAGAGACTGTAACTCGCTTACAGGATTTACATTAACTATTGGTATCATTAATTGGGGGGCGGTGGTTTCATCGCCCCTTAAACGATCTTTATTCCGGTTTAGGGGAGAAAACCAGGATAGGGGTTCTAATGAGGTATCTTTACCAGGGAATTACATTTAGAGGTTGATATGAACAAACATCCCATGACAATACAAGGTGCAGAAGCACTAAAAGAAGAATTACAACGTTTAAAATTTGTCGATAGACCACGTATTGTAGAAGCAATAGCTACGGCACGTGCGCATGGCGATTTAAAGGAGAACGCGGAGTATCATGCTGCTCGCGAACAGCAAAGCTTTAATGAAGGCCGTATTCAAGAACTAGAAGCAAAATTATCCAATGCGCAAATTATTGATATCAGTAAATTAGCGAATAACGGTAAAGTAGTTTTTGGTTCAACGGTGACGGTTTGCCATGTAGCAACAGATGCGCACATTACTTACCAGATCGTAGGTGAAGATGAAGCAGATATTAAGCTGCATAAGATTTCATACAGTTCACCAATTGGTCGCGCACTTATTGGCAAAGAGTTGGATGATGTAGTAACCGTTAATACACCAGGCGGGCTAGTTGATTACGAAATCATTGAAGTTCAGTATGTCTAAATTCCTGCTTATTCCTACAATTATTTATATCACCATGTAATTTATCATCCCTGAGGTTGGGTTTTATAACCCAACCTATTATTCAATAAATTCATCTTGCTAAGATAATCACACTAATAAATAGATTTAAGTAGCTTGGGAAGCTTGGGCTTTACATTCAGTATTTTGTCTAGTTAAATGTTTTTCGAATTTTAAATCAGGGAGAAGATAATGACAGGCAAATGTTATGTGGCTTTAGGAGGCGCAGCAGCTAGGGAGTTTAGAACGATAGATCTTCAAACAATCAGCAAAAAAGAGCTTACCACGCTTATCTTTAATGAGGCTGGTCGTGATGATGTATACGAGCCGCATAACGAGAAAAAAGCAAATAAAGAACTGGAGCGAGTCGATACATTGTTTTCTCATAATAATGCGAATGTAAATGTAAAATTCACCCTCCATTGCAGCAAAAAAACCTACATTGAAAAGCGCAAAAATTTTCTCGCAGGAAATCAAGAATCATTGCCAATCGATAGCGCCATAGATGTAAAAAAGCAGTATGGTGTTAAGTTTGATGGTGATCAAAAAATAAAGGCTTTTATGAAAATAGAGCAGGTAATCAATAAGGAGTTGGCAACCTTAGCCCTAAATGAGAACGATGCTGAAGCTCATACAAAATATAACCCGAGAATGTTTGTTGCAGCTGTAGAGCAAAATGAACCTCAAGAAGATTGTAAAGTGTATAAAAAACTCTAAAGGATAAGCCAATTATGTAGCCCGTATTAGCGAAGCGTAATACGGGCTACATAATGTTCTAGGATTGAAAATCGTTTTGCTGAATACCACCAACTACCCAGGCACTATTGTCATCAAATTGGCGGAAATGCCAAATTTCATCCAATTGGGTAATCGGCTCGTCATTTTCTTTAACTGAACCGGTAAAACGCACACTGGCAATATAGGAATTGGTTTGTCTGGAGATATCCAATAATTCCGCATCTAAAGTAATTACTTCCGTTTTATTAGGCTCATTACCGCGTTCATCCAATTGCATTTTAATTTCAGCAAATACCTCCGGAGCAGTAAATTCTCTTAAATCCTGGGTATTCTTTTCATCATATGCTGCTTGTAGGCGATTAAAGGTAACTTTTGCTTCCCGCAAAAAGCTTGCCGGAGAAAAGCCTGCAGGAACGTCTGCAGCACTGCTACTGCTAGGAGCTTGATTATTAAACGCCTGCGTAAAATTGTTAAACGGGCTTTGTTGCTGATTAAATGCGCGGTTTTGCTGCCCAGTTTGCATTCCTGGCTGCATGCGTCTGCGGAAAAAGTTAACTGCAAAAAAGATGACGGCACCAACGATTAGCCAGGTCAATATACCTGTACCAAAACCATGCCCCATAAATAAACTGGTTAATAGGCCGCCAATTAATAAACCGCCTAAGAGCCCACCCCATTTGCTGGTATTGTTAGTCCGTTGTCCCAATGGTGTTGCATGTTGCGCTTTATTTGGTGAGTACATACTGCTTTGTGAGCGCTGCACGCCAAAACTTCTGCCACCTCCAAATCGCTTAGCTGCTGCTTCATTAACTAACAGACCAAAGCTTAGTATGGTGATAAGTAAACATGAAATGAGAGTACGCATAGTATCTGACCTTTCTTTAAATAGGGAGTATAAGTATATATGAACGAAGGCTATTTTTCCTCTGGGTGAGTAAAAAATAAACTATAATTAATAAAGTAGTTATTGAATTTTGTTTTTCAAGGCCAATAGCTATACAAATTTCTTAAAATGTTTTATTTCGAGCCCTTACTTTCGCGTGCTAAGACAATATAAGCAAAGGAGTAAGAGCTTTTTATTAATTTGGGCATATGAATCAACTGCCATAATGACATTGTTCATGTACCTCCAGAAGTGATATAGGAGGATATCATGCGTGAGAACATAAATACCGACTTCGAGCTTTTTCGCCAAAAAAAGGAATCAGCCCCTAAGCGTAGGCATAAAATAGCAATCTTGGATAAAGCGCAATTGCATCAGGAGCGAGATGTTGTTGATTTAATTGAGAAGCCTGAGGATGGAGCGCTAGGCAAGGTGATAAAAGACAAGATTTGTCTTGGATTTTATGGCTTAGTGGCGAGAGTTCCCTACAGTTTGATTGCGGTGCGTGATAAAGATTATATGGAGCAATTGCTCTTTGATTATTTTTTAGCAGAAGAAATAAGGCAGGCACGAAAAGCTGCTAAACATAATGGGAGGGAATGGACTGCGGCAATGGAGTTAAAGTTAATTACTGACAAAGAGCAGGATATACAGGACGTTGTTGCAATAATGTTAGATAAAGCAACTTATGGGCATCTAAATAGACCATTATATGCCACTTTCCTGGTTCAATATGTAAAAGGATATACGGATTTAGGTTCTGATGTGGTTGATTATATTATCCAGCAAGGTAATCCCCCCGAGCACATTACGACAAAAGAAGGTTTTAATTATGAATTAAAGCAGCTAATGTCTCTTGCTGCTATGGCCAAAATTATGGGTGACCCTGATTGGCTAGGCAGCAAAGGTAACAATACTGGCTATGTGCTTGAAGATGCTCAGGCTAAAGTAGTGTTGGTTGATGCGGGAGCAGCTTTAACTAGTGATGGTTTGCGTATTGATTCTCACGCAAAGGATATTCAAATAGGCAAAAACCTGCAGCAGGGGATTGTTTTTGAGCAATTAACTCCCAAACAACACGATGAATACATTGGTGCTTTGTATCGTTTTTCCAGTTTAGATGATGCGAGGCTCTATGAGCTAATTTCTGAGTTGGTTCAACGAGGTGGAGTTTATAATAGCAGCCGGGATGATAAAGGTAATCCGATAATCTTGTTTCAGGATATGCAAGCGGAAGGTATGATTGTAAAGATTATGAATAATATTCTCCAGTTAAGAGAAACTTATGCGGTAGAGTTACGAAATTATCATAAAATGGCAATTCAACGAGGATTTCTCAATCCATTGCGCGAAGTATCACCAGAGCATTTTATCTTGCAGCCGGAAGAGGTATTTGCACCAACCTCTATAGGGATAGTTATGGATGCCTTCTTATCTAAAGACCAGGTTTAAAAACCTGGAATCCGCAAAAATCACATAACATATACATTTCGGCATTATTTTTATCATGAAGGTCAAAATTGATTCTTTAATTGGACCTTCTCTAAGATTCATAATGTTCTCTTAATGTTTCATTGTTATAATGCCCACAGTTAGCAAATATAGTCCAATTATCATTTCCTTATTGTGGAGAGTAATTATGCCCGGTTTTTTTAAACGTCCTGATCCTGATAAAAATTTTTTCCAGAATTATTATGATCATCTTAATGCTTTAGCCAGACAAACAGCAGAGCTTTGCACAAAGTATAAGGAACTGAAAACAGAACGTCAAATAGAAGAATTTATGGATAAAGTTATCAGTGATCGCTTCCTTGTATTAGAACCTCTACGTGACGGTTATGATTATATGGATGAAGTTCTTGGGGCTACCGTTTTGCCTGTTGTAGCATTGCTTGGTTCGGTTGTTGCCGCTGTTGCCGCTGCATGGGAGGGAGTTCACGCCTTAGCTATTCATTGGGGTATGGCTGATAATGACAAGGTGGATCATGCAGCGAATGCGCTTAATCTATGTATAGCATCAGCTTTAGCCTTATCGCTTTCTGTGGTATCACTCCTAAAGTCAGCGATTAGCTTGATAAGCCGTCCTATTGCTACTGCAGAATATGGTTTCGCTAAACAAGATACATATCGTTTCTATAACGAGGATAAAGAGCCTGCAGTTGAGTTTATGAGAGAAGGCGTTAAAGACTTTGTTGACTCTACAGCGAGCGGTTTAAATCGACTAGCAAATATGTTTAACTAACAGAAATCTGTTAGTGGAGCAATAAGCTGGGCTGAGAAGCCCAGCCTCTTCATTAAACAATAGCCTCATTTAATACAAAACCATTTAGAATCCCCGGTGTAAACGGGTTCACCTGATTATTTGTTTTTAATAAATAACGCCCTGAATTACTATTCACTTCAAAAAGAATTTGCAGACTGGAACTGTCTTGTTCATCAATTAAGACATTAACTTTTTCCAAAAGCTTAAATAAGGCCCAATTTCCTTGCTCAGCTAATTCATAGTGATTGCCATCAATAGAATCTAATGCGAGTTTGACATTAGGTTGAGGCCAGATAAAGCGAATATGTGATTCGCTGCTTTGATTGTCCGAGATTTGGGTATTGCCAATTTCCAGAACCAGGCTTGCTATTACCGGGTCCAGGTTTATTTTTTGCAGACTAAAGTCAATACGACTCTCATTACCGCCATTCGGGAAAAACATATTTGTAATTATATTTGCACGCATCAGTGCATCTAACGTTTCCGTGGCGATCGGTAGAACAGAATCATTAACTGCTTTTGGCTTCCACTCGGCAGTAGAGGTATCTAAAAACGGTTTAACGAATTGTTCCGTAAAGGAGTTTAATGAACCATTGGTCGCAAAAAAGTGGTTAAAATCAGCAATGGCAATTTCTTCATGTTGGTTGGCATCCAAAGGATAGCGTTTGGCAATGCGATTTTTGAATTCCTGATAAATCGTTTGTTGCCATTGTTGATTAATGTACTGACGGCTGTCTTTAAGTAAGAGCCCCCAGGTTTCACCTGCTAATTGCTTGGCCCAGTTACTTAAAGGCTCGGGTAATTGACGTGCTTGATTAAAGAGTAAGCTGACCGGATCGGAGGCGGTATCACTCATAAAACGAGATTTAGTAATATTAAATGCCGTTTTGCCTCCATCATTAATCATGGACAGGGTTGAAATGAAGCGATCAAGCTCTTCGATTTTTATACTTAATTCTTTAGTGCCTGATAGGCTCATTAAATTTAAATCAGTAAACTGGCTGGCAATGGCCTGGTTAAACAAGGATGATTCATTGCTTAAATCAGCCTTAGTTTCTTGTTGCAGCAAACCTACCAAAGTGGTGACAGTATGGGACTGCTCCAAGCGTTTAGCGACCTGACGTCCTTCCTGATAATTCTGATAATGTGCTGGTTGCGAGCGGCGCATAAAGGTTTGCCACCAAGTTACATAATCATAGCAATATGCTTGGGTGAGCATATTAGGCAAGTCCGATATATCCTGACGCGCCAATACCCAATTTTCTTTTTGCAGATTTTGGCTCATTTCGGAAATTTTCTTTATTATCTCGTTAAATCCTGCGCGAGTGTAATAAACAGGTAATTCATCAGTAGCCAAAATAAACCCATCGGCGACAATTTTTTGTCGAGTTTTAGGAAAAGACTCTTTAGCAATAGAGTAATAAAGGTAGCTGCTTGGTAAGGCATTTAAATAATTACGTGCATCACTAACCACTTGCGATTTAATTAGCATATCTTTAGGCGGTTTGCTTAATGATTGTTTGAGCAAGGCGATTTGTTTTTGTAATTCAACTGCAGGTAGATTGCGCCATTGAGTAGTAAACCAATCTTGCACCTGCGCTGCAGAGAAGTGTTCTGGTTGTCCTAACATCAGATACACTTTAAGCGCATTGTAACGAGCAATAGGCGTATTGCCTGGACTATTAATTACGGTTTCCAATTCGGCAGTGATTGCGGGTAAAAATTCCCCTTGTAAGCGATGCTGTGCATTATTGTGTAAATTCGATTTTAACTGATGTACCGTAGGCAATGATAAAGAGTTACTGGAAACATGTGCTAATTTTTTGGCCGCATTGGATAAGTGATATAATGCCTGCTTGCTCTTATCCTTTTGGCTAATTAAGGCATCATAAGCAAGCAGCTCTTTACTGGCGGCGTCCAATAAATGCACGGCTTTATAATGATGATAACTCAAAATACATAAAGTAATTCCGGCAATACCGGCGGTAAGTGCCACCAAAGGTTTTTGGGAAAACTTTCTTGCCTGGGGAATTTGACTGCATTGTTCTTGGATCGACTTTAAGGCTCCCTCAACAAAATATGCTCTAAAATTAGTTGCTTGAGGGAAGGTGTCTTGCACCACTAAGGCATATTCGTGCTGAATTTTCTTATTTAAACGGTCAATACTGACCCCACTTTGCTCGGCACTAGTAAAATAAATCGAGTGCAGTTGGAATAACTTGGGTGAAATTCCTTGCAGTAGGGAATGAATTGGCGGGCGTAAACTAGCCATTTGAATCGGAAACTCACGAATTAAGCTTCGTCTCATTGTAGAGCGGGCAGGATGCATTTTGGGAATTACTTGTTGCCCCAATGTTTCCAGCAAATGATTGAATTGAGAGGTAAAGGTTTCTATTTTTTTGTGTACTTCGTTTACACAATCTAATGAAAAACCTAGAGGTTTGAGTAATTCGGAGGCATGATTTGATTGATAAAATTCAGTAAAACCGGCCAAAGTGTCCATTTTAGTGAAAATCAGCGCTAACTCCACCGGATAACCAAGGTTAATCCCCCAGCGCTCTAGTAATTGTAAATGTGCTTTTCTTTTCTCGCCAAACTGGTTACGGTCGCTAATGAGCAAATCTTCAACATCAATACATAGCACTACCCCAGTAATTTTAAGATAACTGCTGCATCGATTGAGTTGTTTTAAAGTATTTTGCAACAAAGTTTTGCTGTTGGTAAACCAACCTTCGCCTAGTTCTACAATAATACCGCGTGGATTAAAATAAACTTTGGCGTGTTCTTCACTAAAGACAGGCATTTCCTCCATATTACTTTGTTTCAATAAAGAGGTTTTACCTTGAGCATGTTTTCCCGTAATCACGAGAAATGATAATTGGTTGCTTTGTGGTTTTAATCGAGTGAGTGTTTTTTTAATTGCATCACATAATGCATGTAAAGAATTGTCCATTATTTATCCAGCAATGCAAGTTGGGTGTGTCCAAATAAGACGGCCTTAGCTTTATTTTCTAATAAAATATGACTGGTAAAAAAAGCAAGTGAGACAATTGCTGCCGCAATGGCTACCGTTAATATGGCTGTTTTATAATTTTTTTTCACGATTTTCGGCATGGGGTTTTCATTAAATAAACGTTGGGGTTTGTGAAAACGATGCTGTTGCGTGATTTGATATAGATCTTCAATATAATTATCTAAAACTTGTCGTCCATCAGCTTTAAGATGGTAGCGGCCTTCAAAGCCAAGAATAAGTAAATAATATACCAACTCAATCAGATCAAGATATTGATTAGGGCGCTCTTTAATATAATCAACGATTTCAAAAAAACGGTCTTGGGGCTGAGCATTATCATTAGTTAACGGAGTAAACGCTTTGAATTCAGCAGTGATATTATAAACGCGCATGTAGCTTTTACCCAGCATTTCATCGATTGTTGCGGATACCAGGTAATGGGCAATGCCAATTAATGCCTCCGGGTATTTCGATGCATGGAGCTTACTGTGAAAAGCTAATAGCTCATGCTCAATATTATCCCTGATGTGCTCAACTGGAGGCAAAGCAGCACTTAAACACAGGCGCTCCAACAGTGATAATAAAGGGCCAGATGCGGCAACCAAAGTGTTGGTAGAAAAAGGGGCAATGAATAATTTAGAGCGATAATAGCCTTGCGGGGCAGGTAAAGGGCCCGAATTAGTGATGGGATTACTGACAAGTGAGGTGCTGTAAAGCTCAGCTGCCATCATGTAGCTCCTAAACGGTTTTTTGCGCTGTCATCCATTTGATGTGCAAAAACTCTAAATTCAAAAGAAGAAGATAATACGTTATGTAATGCACTGAGTTCAAGTGGGAGTTAGAGCGGAATTTCTCATTTAACGTTTCTCTGCCATCTGCCGGTTACTTATGATTAAATCAATGAAGCTTCCGGCTCCTATGTTAATGAAATTATATTAGAAGCTACATTGTCCGCACACACCGGACTGCCACTCCATTACTCTTATTAATAAATCCTTGCCCCCCAGCAGGGAAACTTTCAACTCTGGAACTTGTAATATCTAGCTCAGTTGAAGTCCAATAAAATGATACAGTGGAGAGGTTTCCTATATTATTATCAAATAAATTTGAATGTATATTCTGGAGTAAAGGTGCCGCCTGCGACCCGCAGCCAGAGCCTAGCGATAAAGCATCATATCCAAACTCACAAATAGCTGGTAAATACCAGTTGCTTGCCTCAGGCGTTATTTTATCCAGGCAGCTCTGAGCAGCAGGAAAGTCTCCTGGTGGATTGGCGAGTAGGGCAGTGTTGGTTTGGCCATCGGAAATATCGGTTGCACCCGTGACACTGTCTGCTAAAGACCACTGTAAAGGAGTGGTTTCATCGGCAATTGCTGCTAGCTTGCCCCCAACACTTGAAGTATTCGGCGTAGTATCATCAAAAGCAAAAACATATCCATCCTGATAAATACAGCCATAATTTAAAATAACAACGTTGCTGGTTACGGGGAGAGCATTATCTGCCTGAGCAGTAATTACACTGGGAATAGGTGAGGTTCCTGTGCTTGAACAAGGATTTGCCCCATCTGAACTTGCTGTTGCCCCTGGGGTTATGGTGATGGTGCAACTGTCCCCAGCGAGTAAAGGTGCGTTACAGTTCGTGGTATTAGATGCAGTACCGGCCGGCCATGACGGGATTGAGACATTAAAATTAACTGCAGGCGAGCTCCCAGTGTTTGAAATGGTGATTATTCGTGCAACTCCTGAATTTGGCGTTCCTGTCACCCCATACTCAGTAAGTCCTGTGACACTCAAGGCCAAATCGCTGACACTGGTTGATAACGTAGTGGTATTGGTCACACAGTTCACCTGAACATTCGTCACGTTAGCGGTACCCATAGTTCCGCTACCATTAGTTACGGTACATACTTGGTTAGCAGGTTGAGAATAGATAGTGACTGAATAAGGTGAGTCCTGGAGAACTGGAGTGGGGAAAGTAAATGGTCCATTCGTATTGAGTGTTATTAATTCAGTACCGTTATTTTGCAATACTAATGTGCCTTGAAGCCCTGATACACTTCCGCCTACCGTATGGGGCATAGAGCATAAAAAAGCATTAAGATTAAAAAATAAAGAGGAGGTATTGCTTCCTTTCACTAAAACATTGGCTATATAAAACGCAATATTGGCATTTGTTGCGAAGGAGATGTTACATTGAGCATTTGGGGCTAAAACAGCAGGACAGCCATTATTTTGCACCACATAATGAATAAAATTCGAATTTGTAGAGCTGACTTGAATATTTCTTGCTGGAATAAGCGAATTATTTTTAATGGTGATGGAGCCTGGGGTCGCCATGCACCCTTCTAGAGTAATATTGGTTACGCAGCTCAAATTTAAATTATTACACAGGGCATTGGATTGATTTTTGACAATACTTAAAACAGCGTTTGGTGATTGCGTAGTACTGAATGTATTAGATGCAAAGATAAGAGTAACCAAAAATAAATAATATCTCATAAATCTCCCTATCATAAAAAACAAATCCAAGGTTGTTTTTTTACTAAATTAAGGGTTGCATTATAAAGTATTTTATTTCGCAAGCATATCAACTCGATGGAAAGCTCAACAGGGCATTTTGAATTACATTCACCATGTTCCATCGGATTAGGGTTATGTGCTAACAAGGATAAAGAAGTTGCCTAACTTTCCTTAAATAGAACTTAATCTTTTGTTTCTTGGGATACCTTGTTATAAATCACGAGATTATTTCCAAGCACCTCTAACTTGCATCAACCCATAATAATAAGGTACCATTCGCCTTTGCCGTATATAGAACTATTTTAGTACTATATTTATAGTAATGAAGAACAATAATTATGCGCCGGCTTTGTCTTTAATTAAGACTTATTTAGTACTAGATTATTTGGCTTTGGAGTGTTATGCTGCGCATCAGCAAATTGGCCGATTATGGAACAGTTGTGATGGTGTACCTTGCCAGGCACCCACAGGATTTATGTAATGCCCGTGACATTGCGTTACATACCCATTTGACTGTCCCAACGGTAAGTAAAATTTTAAAACGTTTAACCAGTGCAGGATTGCTCACCTCAGTGCGAGGGGTAACCGGAGGATATCGGTTACGTAGGCCTGCTACTGAAATTTCCGTTTCGCAAATTATTTTTGCGCTGGAAGATCATCGTGGTTTCACCGAATGCAGTTTGCAACCTAATGACTGCTCGTTACAAGGAGTTTGTACTATTCAGGGCAATTGGCGACTTATTAGCCAGGCGATAGAGACCGCGTTGGATAGTGTGAGTTTGGATACCTTGGCAAAACCAACTCTACAGGTACGTGATATAGAGCGTATCCGACAATTAGCAAGTGGAGTCAATCGTGGCTAAAAGCAGTGAGCAACTTAATTCTCTGCTCGATAGAGAATATCAACATGGTTTTATAACCGACATTGAAGTAGAAACTTTTGAACCTGGACTGAATGAAGACGTGATTCGTCGTTTATCAGCTATTAAAGGAGAGCCTGAGTTTTTACTGGAATGGCGTTTGCAAGCATTCAGGCATTGGCTAACCATGCCGCATCCTGAATGGTCGAGTGTGTATTATCCCCCAATAGATTATCAGGCTATTTCGTATTATTCTGCGCCTAAAAGCAAAAAAGACGCGCCTAAAAGTCTGGATGAAGTTGATCCTGAGTTATTACGAACCTATGAAAAACTAGGGATCCCTTTAAAAGAACAAGAGCTCTTGGCTGGTGTTGCCGTTGATGCAGTGTTTGATAGCGTTTCCGTAGCGACGACCTTTAAAGCCAAATTGGCAGAAAAAGGGGTTATCTTTTGTCCTTTCTCAGAAGCAGTACATAAATATCCAGATTTACTGATGAAGTATTTAGGTTCAGTAGTATCTTATCGGGATAACTTCTATGCGGCATTGAATTCAGCGGTATTTAGCGATGGCTCATTTGTATACATTCCTAAAGGCGTGCGTTGTCCTATGGAATTATCTACTTATTTCCGTATCAATGCAGCCTCTACTGGTCAGTTTGAGCGCACATTGATCATCGCCGACGATGACAGCTACGTTTCCTATCTGGAAGGCTGTACGGCGCCGATGCGTGATGAAAATCAATTACATGCGGCTGTAGTGGAGTTAGTGGCTTTAGATGGTGCGCAAATTAAATACTCTACCGTACAAAACTGGTATCCAGGTGATAAAGAGGGTAAAGGGGGCATTTATAATTTTGTAACCAAACGTGGTGCGTGCCGCGGTAAGCGTTCCAAGATTTCTTGGACTCAGATTGAAACAGGTTCCGCCATTACCTGGAAGTACCCTAGCGTTATCTTGCAAGGCGATGACTCGGTAGGTGAGTTCTATTCGGTGGCCCTAACCAATAATTTCCAACAAGCCGATACAGGTACGAAGATGATCCATATCGGTAAAAACACGCGCTCTACGATCATTTCTAAAGGGATCAGTGCCGGACGTGCCCATAACGCGTACCGCGGCTTAGTACGCATTGCACCAACGGCAACGAATGCACGTAACTACACGCAATGTGATTCCATGTTAATGGGCTCGGAGTGTTCAGCACATACGTTCCCATACATTGAGGTGAAAAACCCTACCGCACAAGTAGAACATGAAGCAACGACTTCCAAAATCAGTGAAGAACAATTGTTTTATTGCCAGCAACGAGGCATTGATACTGAAGATGCAGTTTCTATGATTGTGAACGGTTTTTGTAAGCAAGTATTGAAAGAATTACCCATGGAATTTGCTGTAGAAGCCACTAAATTGCTGGGTTTAAGTTTAGAAGGGGCAGTAGGCTAATATGTTAAAAATTAATGAATTAAATGTTGAAGTGAACGAGCAGTCGATTTTAAAAGGCATTAACCTCAATGTTAATCCCGGCGAAGTTCACGCCATTATGGGCCCTAATGGTTCAGGAAAAAGTACCTTATCTAAAGTTTTAGCAGGGCATCCTTCGTATCAGGTAACCAGTGGCGAAATGATTTATTTAGGTAATGATTTGGCGCCTTTGTCTCCTGAGGAACGTGCACGCGCAGGCATTTTTCTATCGTTCCAATATCCAGTAGAAATTCCTGGGGTAACCAACATTAATTTTCTTAAGGCTTCGGTTAATGCAGTCCGTAAAGGTCAGGGTAAAAATCCTTTAGACGCAATTGAATTTTTAAGCTTCATTCGTGAAAAATGTGAATTATTGGATATGGATGAAAGCTTTTTATACCGCAGCATCAATGAAGGCTTCTCAGGTGGCGAGAAAAAACGCAATGAAATCCTGCAGATGGCGGCGTTAGAGCCCAAATTAGCTATTCTTGATGAAACGGATTCAGGTTTGGATATTGATGCATTACGCATTATTTCTCATGGGGTAAACGCCATGCGTTCACCAGAGCGTTCCATTGTTTTAGTGACGCATTATCAACGCTTACTGGATTACATTGAGCCTGATTTTATTCACGTATTGGTGAATGGGCGAATTATTATGTCAGGTGATAAAACCCTAGCGCTCGAACTAGAGAAAAAAGGGTATAGCTGGCTTGAGGAAACGGTGTAGTGATGAATGAGATTCTGGATTTTTATCAGCAACAGGCCGCAGTCAGTTTATCAACGACTCCTTGGCTTGCGCAGTTGCAAACAAAAGCATTAACGAATCTAAACCGCCGAGGTTTTCCTACTCGTCATGACGAAGAGTGGAAGTACACCAATGTTGATGCTTTATTAAAACAGTCTTTTACGCCCTATAATCGTGATGCAGTTGCGGCTAGCCCGCAAGTTTCCGATTTACCCGTAGCGCAGCAAGTACTTATCCACAATGGGTTAATTTCTGGAATAGAGCAAGTTACGCAAGCAATGCCTGCGGGTGTTTTGATTTTGCCTTTGGCAAGCGCATTAACCAGCCATGCGGAGTTGGTACAAGCGCATTTGGGTCATAGTTTAAATGAAGAACATGGTTTTCATTTCTTAAATACTGCCATGATTCATTGTGGGGTGTTTATTTATATCCCCAAAGGCGTTTGTGTGGACGAGCCGATTGCTTTAACCCATGTTCAAGACCAGGCTAACCAGGCAGTGCATTTACGACATTTGATTATTGTCGAAGCAGACAGCCAAGCATCGATTATTGAAGACTATCAAGGCCTGGAGGGCACTAGTTATTTAACTAACGTGGTTACGGAAGTTTTTCTAAGTGCCAATGCTAAGCTTACGCATTATAAGCTTCAAC
The DNA here is from genome assembly GCF_001465875.1 of Legionella saoudiensis. Taxonomy (GTDB): domain Bacteria; phylum Pseudomonadota; class Gammaproteobacteria; order Legionellales; family Legionellaceae; genus Legionella; species Legionella saoudiensis. The sequence continues at coordinate 175,623 of NZ_LN901321.1, forward strand.
GCGAAAGTAAAATGGCGTATCACTTAGGCCATGTTTCAGTGAAGCAAGGAGCAGGTAGCGATTTTGCCAACCATTCATTAAGTTTAGGTGGTAAGTGTGTACGCTCTGATTTAAGTCTGTATTTGCAAGAAGAAAAAGCGCACTGCTTAATGAATGGGATTTATGCGCCAGCCGAAGGCCAACATGTGGATCACCACACAACGGTACATCATTTGGTACCAAACTGTACTAGTGATCAAGATTACAAAGGGATTTTAACTGGCCGCGCACGCGCGGTATTTAACGGCAAGGTGATTGTGGCGAAAGATGCACAGCATACCAATGCCAAACAACAAAATAAAAACTTATTACTTACGGCTAATGCGGAAGTAGATACCAAGCCGCAGTTAGAGATTTTTGCCGATGATGTACAGTGTTCACATGGTGCAACAGTTGGGCAATTGGATGAAGAGGCACTGTTCTATTTAGCAACGCGTGGAATAGGCCGTGTGGAAGCATCTCATTATCTAATACATGCTTTTGCTCAAGATAATTTGCGGCTCATCCCGCAGGCTAAATTGGCGGAAGTTATGGGCCATTTATTAATACAACAACTGGGGTAAGCACATGGACACGATTGACTCATTAGTTGACACGTTAAATATCAATGCAATTCGCAAAGACTTTCCGATTTTGCATCAGAAGATTAATGACTATGATTTGGTTTATTTTGATAATGCGGCAACCACGCAAAAACCAAAGGCGGTTATTGATGCCATTCAACGTTATTATGAATTGGATAATTCCAACGTGCATCGTGGTGTGCATACTTTAAGTGTTCGGGCCACCGATCTTTATGAGGTAGCTCGCTCAAGGGTCAAGCACTTTATTAATGCCCGTTCAGCACGTGAATGCATTTTTGTTCGCGGCACTACAGAGGCGATTAATTTAGTGGCACAAAGTTATGTGGCTCCGCGTTTACTCCCCGGGGATGAGGTATTAATTACCCATATGGAGCATCATTCAAATATTGTTCCATGGCAAATGATTTGCAAAAAGGCAGGTGCCAAGTTGCAAGTAGCACCTATTACTCAAGAGGGTGAAATTATCCTGGATGAGTTCGCCAAAAAATTAAACGAGAAAACACGCTTTGTTTCGCTAAATTATGTTTCCAATGCCTTAGGCACCATTAATCCAGTTAAAAAAATGATTGACATGGCCCATGAGTATGGAGTGCCTGTTTTATTAGATGGCGCTCAGGCCACAGCGCATTTACCGGTTGACGTGCAGGCTCTAGGCTGTGATTTTTACGCATTCTCCGGGCATAAAATGTATGGTCCAACAGGTATTGGCGTATTATGGGGTAAAGAGTCCCTTTTAGATGAAATGTCTCCTTATCAAGGGGGCGGCGAAATGATTAATTACGTCACCTTCGACTCCACTGAATATGCACCCTTACCACAAAAGTTTGAGGCAGGAACCCCTAACATTGCTGGCGCAATCGGTTTGGGAGCTGCTATAGATTATTTATGGTCTTTGGATCTTGAAACCATTGCGGCTTATGAAAAAGAATTGCTTGAATATGCAACGGCAGGAATTCAATCTTTAGGTGGTTTTAGAATTATTGGTACCGCCAAGCAGAAAGTACCGGTGGTTTCTTTTATCCATGAAAGCATTCATGCGCATGATATTGGTACCATCATGGACAGCAGGGGCGTTGCTTTACGCAGCGGCCATCATTGTGCCATGCCTTTAATGGATTTCTATGGGGTTGCCGCAACATCACGTATCTCGCTTTCGTTTTATAATACCAAAGAAGAGATTGACCGCTGTATCGAAGCATTAAACCAAGTTAAAGAGGTATTTGCATGAGTGCTGATTTGCGTGAGTTGTATCAGGAAATCATTATTGATCATAATCGCAATCCTCGCCATCATTATGCGATGGATGATGCAACTACTCAAGCCAATGGGTTTAATCCTTTATGTGGCGACAAATTAACGGTTTATGTGAAATTAGATAAGAATAAAATTTCCGAGTTAAGCTTTTTAGGCTGTGGTTGTGCGATTTCACAAGCCTCTGCTTCGTTGATGACGGATACCATCAAAGGAAAAACAGTGGAAGAAGCTCATGAACTTTTTCACCGTTTTCATCATATGCTGACGCAAAATGAAGATGGACAATTACGGATAATGGATAAACTCACGGTATTAGCTGGAGTTAAAGCGTATCCTGCGCGTGTAAAATGCGCCACTTTGGCTTGGCATACCCTGGAAGCGGCATTGAATAAAGACAGTAATGTCGTGAAAACTGAATAAAACAGGTACCTATATGTTTGGCTTAAAGAAAAAACCAGATCCTGAAACAATGAAAGAGGCGGTAATTACTGCCCTCAAAGGTGTCTATGATCCTGAGATTCCAGTTAATATTTATGACTTAGGACTTATCTATGATGTATCTATTGACGAAGAGGCACATGTAGCTGTGCAAATGACGCTAACCACGCCCGGCTGCCCAGTCGCGCAAACGTTCCCAGGAACAGTGGAACAAGCGGTAAATCAGGTCGAAGGGGTTCGTGATTGCACCGTTGAGTTGGTCTGGGAACCACCTTGGACTCAAGAGCGTATGACCGAGGCGGCACGACTTGAATTAGGGATTTTTTATTAAAATGTGGCAGCCTTCAGCCTCTATAGAGTCCTTGCGGCAACGTGCGCAGCTTGTCACTAAAATACGGGATTTTTTTAATACTCGTGGCTATCTTGAGGTAGAAACACCTGCCATGGCACGTTACGGCACAACGGATGTTTATTTAAGTAATATCAAAGCGCTATTTCGTGGAGAAACCTACCATCTACAAACCTCTCCCGAGTACCACATGAAACGCTTGCTTGCTGCAGGCAGTGGTCCCATTTTTCAGCTGGCTCGAGTTTTTCGTGATGATGAATTAGGGCGTTGGCATAATCCAGAATTCACCTTACTGGAATGGTATCAGTTAGGCATTGATCATCATGCATTAATGGATGAAATGGATTTATTTTTACAAACGATAATGCATTCACCATCAATGCTCAAAAAGACGTACCAGCAAGCTTTTGAAGAGGCTTGTGCGCTCGATCCATTAACGGCATCTATCGAGCTATTGCGCCAGGTATTAGCGCGTTATGGCTTGGATAATGTATTGCCGCCTGAGGAACTGGATCGGGATCAATATTTATTCTTACTCATGAGTCATGTGGTAGAACCGTTTTTGGGAAAGGAAAATGCTCCTGTTGCGGTTTATGATTTTCCTGCATCACAAGCATCCTTGGCAAAAGTTAATAATGGAGTGGCGGAACGCTTTGAAGTGTATTATCAAGGCGTGGAATTAGCGAATGGTTTTCATGAGTTGACCGATGCTGCGGCTCAGGCAAAACGTTTTGCTTTGGACCAGCAGATTCGCCAAGAGAAGGGGCTCGCGGAAGTTCAGGCGGATCAATACCTCATTCAAGCTTTGGAGCACGGATTACCAACATGTAGTGGAGTTGCTTTAGGCGTGGACCGCCTATTGGCTTTGGCGTTAAGTAAACCGCGGTTGGAACAGATTATTTCTTTTGATTTCGCTCGGGCTTGAGGCGGTAGGTTGGGTCTTGACCCAACCGTCTACAATATTACCCTGTTCAAAGCCCCCACCGTCGCGTCCCTTCACAATTTAAACTTCCATCCATATTAATCTGAAAATGAGACAGGGGTTCTTCCTCCTCAAAAATATATCCATGATGCTCTGGTTCAGAACCATCCTCGCAGATATCAAATTCAAACTCTTTCCCATCATGTGGGGAATCAAAAGATAATTTGGGCTCAAGTAGCTGCAGGCTTGGATTCATAGCGTATCTTTTAGCGGCCAAATTTTTTATATAATTTTCCCTTTGAATGGAATCAAAAGATTCAAATTCTGCAATTTTGGCTTTAATACGCCGCACTAAGATTTGTTGATACTCCGCATAATTCTCAGGCAAGGCGACATAATCTTCAGGAGATTCTAGATAATATTTAACCATCGAAACTCGCTCTTCGATGTGCTTAGGAAGCGGTGTGGGAGGTGGGGCAGGAAATAGAAGCTTGTTCAAATAGTAAAGAAAAAAGCCCCAAATGCCGGATGCAGGAGGAAGAAGTCTTTGGAGGGCAGTGCTTATTAGGCCATACTCCTCCATCGTATTAACAGCAATATTGTCGAGTTCATCGTTAATTAACTCGGTGTAATCGGCTATTAATTTATTATCAAATGACATGATTTATGCTCTTGTAAGTAATATTTTATCCTCAGTGTATTAGATAAAAACATGGAATTCCAGAGTAAGAGGACCTAAAATGTATACTCCGGAGCGCATTGCCCAAGCATTGAGCCAGGTGCAGGAAGCCTCTCACTGCGTTCGTGATGACTTTAGGCGATATCAATTACAAATCCACTTACTCTCTGCCATAATCGAATACACTTCATTATCCCCAATAACAATATGATCCAATAAACGTGCATCCACCAACTCAAGTGCATCTCGAATGCGCTCTGTGGCGGCAATATCCTGCTGACTGGCATCTGATACACCGGATGGATGATTATGCGCCAGGATAAGCGCTGCAGCATTAAGCTGCAATACCCGCTCAACTATAGGACGTGGATGAATAGTGGCTGTATTAATAGTTCCTGAAAAAAGCTCCTCATAAGCAATAATGCGATGTTGGTTATCCAAAAAAATGGCGGCAAAGGTTTCATTTTTATAATCACGTAATCTTTTCTTTAAATAAGCATAGGTTTGTTTGCTGTTGGTAATTTGGCTTTCCTTTTGTAACTGAATAAAATCACTACGCCGGCAAATTTCTTTAACTGCTTGTAATTGAGCAAAGCGTACCTCCCCAAGTCCTGGAACTTGCTGAAAATGTTGTTGATTGGCATTGAGTATCCCACGTAAATCCCCCAAATGCTTAAGTAAGTCCGTGGCTAATTGTAGACAGGAGCGCTTCCCACTGCCAGAACTGATGAATATAGCTAATAATTCGGTATCGGAAAGGCTGTGTACCCCATTGGTAAGTAAGCGTTCACGCAGATTTAACTGCCGCGTTGTTTGGACAAACGTCATTATGTATTCCTTTATGCGAGTTTTGCTCGGCTATTTTTATCAAAAATAAATAAACATGCAATATTTTTCCTTTAAGATTTAATCTTAATGTTTGAAATTTATCGAAAATCCCTTTCTGCCGGTCTGATTTTCTAGTAGCTTAATGTAGGTTTATTTGAAAAAATTATTTTCAGAGCAGAGCATGGATGAGTTTAGACTATTGAGTAAGGACGTATGTTTATGAGAATTAAACTTAATTTAACTCGGTTATTAGCTAGTGTTGGCATGGTCTTACCGATAAATTTCGCGCATGCCGGTATTCCAGTATGGACCTTTACCCCCTTAACTGCCATCAACGTTATGGTTCCAACGAATGGTTCTTCGATTATTCAATATCGAATTACTAATCAGGCAACTCGTACCCACACTCTAAAAATGAAACCTGTTGTTGGCGCAAGCCAAGATAGCAGTGGAGTAGAATATTGTGCTCCTCTTTTTACTTTGGCACCGCAGCAATCATGTATTTTAAGTATCAATGTGGATGGAAGCAAATTACCCGCAGGTGGTGTTCGCGGAGGACCTATTGTGTGCAATCAGGGGAATCTTAATCAATGTTATCGTCCAGGGCGTCCGGATGAAATGGTGCTACAAAGCACAGGGGCACCAGGACAAGCGGTTTTAGAATTTAGCATCAGCAATATGGCACTAAGTGTCACCGGCCTTACTGAGCAGGGAATTGTTGGAACGCCAAGCTCAGGACATCAACGAACACTTGCTATTAGGAATACTGGCACAATTACTGCCACGGATGTAACTTATAATTTATCCAGAAACTTACCTATTGGTTCAACTATCGGCCCATCAAGCTGTGGAAATATTCTACCTAAAAGCGCTTGTGTGTTAACGATTACTCCGGGAGCTACTCCAAGTGCTGCCGTTGGAGATACTTCTGCTACCCCCATTGTATTAACTGCTGTCTCAAGTAATGGAAGCACAGCCAGAGCAAACCTTAGTATTTTAACCTACGGCAGTGTTTACCAATCAGGTTATGTTTTTGCTTTTGATGATTCAACGCCAACAACTCAAAGTGTCGGTGGCAAAGTTGCGGCTTTGGAGGATGCTCAAGGCTCGCCAATAGTTTGGGATTCCAGTAGTAGTTGCAATGATACGGATCAAAGTTGCATTGTCACAGGGGCTCTTAGTAATAGTAATGGTGCCAATGTAGCAACACCTATGCCAGGAGATACCTATATTATTGTCTCGACGTTTAGCAATCTCGTTCCTCCTTTAGCCACATCAACCTATGCTGCGGGTCTTTGTATGGGCTTTATTGATGGTTATAGTGATTGGTATCTACCGGCAATCTGTGAAATGGGCTATAGAACAGCTGATGGCTCCGGGTCAACCTGCGGTGATACCCCAGGAATTTTGCAGAACATGCAATATAGCCTATTTGATTACAGTAATTTATCACTAATGTATGGTGCTTATTGGAGTTCTACCGAATATTCTGTTTCTCCTCAGTACCGTGGTGCCTTTGATCAGTTTTTCTCTATGAATGGTCAATATCAAGACTTAGGTAATAAAGATGCGGCTTATGGTGTCCGCTGTGTGCGTGCAATAACCTAACTAGTGAGCAATAGCTTTTAATCATTTGGTATTTCTTTATTGCATGGTTTATGTTTTGATCAGCATTATTTTTTTCAAAACGGTAAGCCATGCAAGATTTCACAGGTAAAAAAATTATTTTAGGCATTTGTGGCGGGGTAGCGGCTTATAAATCAGCTTACTTAGTCCGTGACTTAACCCGTCTAGGGGCTGAGGTTAAGGTAGTTATGACCGCATCCGCGCAACAATTCGTAACCCCATTACTGATGCAAGCATTATCGGGTAATGAGGCGCGTACTGATTTGTTTGATGCCCAGGCTGAACGCGCTATGGGGCATATTGAATTGGCGCGCTGGGCTGATCATCTGGTTATTGCTCCAGCCTCCGCCAATTTTATGGCAAAAATGGCTCATGGGATTGCCGATGATTTATTATCCACTTTATACCTGGTTGCCGAAGTACCAGTTTTTGTTTGTCCAGCTATGAATCACAGTATGTGGTCGCATCCTGCAACTCAGAGCAATTGTAAGTTATTAGAAAGTCGCGGAGTCATTCTGGTAGGGCCTGAAGAGGGCTCACAAGCCTGTGGCGAGTTTGGTTTAGGTCGAGTTAGTGAGTCTGAGCAAATTATCAGTGCCTTGCGTTTGCATGGAGTGAAACAATCATTATCTGGAAAGAAAGTGCTCATTACGGCAGGCCCTACACGTGAATCTATAGATCCCGTGCGTTATATTAGTAACTACAGCTCCGGTAAAATGGGATATGCGATGGCTGAAGCTGCAGCAATGGCAGGGGCACAAGTCACTTTAGTAAGCGGACCTTGTGAGTTGACTGCATCTGCTGGAATTAAACGGTTAAAAGTTGAATCAGCCCAAGAAATGCTGGATGTGGTCATGCATGAATTACAGGAAGGCAGTATTTTTATTGCTACTGCTGCAGTAGCTGATTATCATATTCAATCCCCAGCAACAGAAAAAGTAAAGAAAACCGAGCATTCCGAGTTAAGTTTAACATTAACGAAAAACCCCGATATTTTAAGTTCGGTAGTTGAAACAGGTAAAGCCTCTTTTGTTATGGGATTTGCTGCGGAAACCACCGATTTAATCCACTATGCTCAAGATAAACTAAAGCGAAAGAAATTGAATATGATTGTGGCTAATTCCGTAGGGAAAGGACTTGGTTTTGAAAGCGAAGTAAACCAGGTGACGGTCATCACACCAAGCAAACAAATTGCTTTGCCTTTAACCCATAAAACACGATTAGCAGGCCAAATTATTGCAATTCTTGCCGCATCTCTGCACAATGGCGCCTGAATATAATACGACATTACGATTTAGGAATAATGATAATGCAAGCAATTCAACTGAAAATTCTGGATTCACGTATTGGGCAGAGCATCCCTTTACCTACTTATGCAACTGATGGCTCGGCAGGCCTGGATTTACGTGTATGTATTAATGAGCCAATGCAAATTGCCCCTCAAGAAACTGTTTTACTGCCTACGGGGATTTCTATTTATATTGGCGATCCGAAATTGGCCGCGGTGATTTTACCACGTTCTGGTTTAGGCCATAAAAATGGTATTGTTTTAGGTAATCTGGTTGGCTTAATTGATTCAGATTATCAAGGAGAATTAAAGATTTCCTGCTGGAATCGTAGCAGTGAGCATTTCACCATTAATCCAGGTGAGCGCATTGCCCAGTTGGTATTTATTCCCGTTGTACAAGCTGCATTTGAACTTGTTAATGAATTTACCGAAAGTGCTCGCGGTGAAGGTGGCTTTGGCAGCTCTGGGAGACATTAATGCGTTACCAGAAACGGCCAATTTCTCGTTCTGTTTTTCGGGCTTATGATATAAGAGGTATTATTGGTCAAGAATTGGATGAGCATGCTTTTTACAGCATTGGTTTGGCCATCGCCTGTCGTTTGCATGCCTTGCAACGTCAACAGATTTTTTTAGGACGTGATGGGCGATTAACAAGTGCTGCTTTGGCTTTAGCGCTGAAACAGGGTTTACTTGAAAGTGGCATCGATGTGATTGAGCTTGGTATGGTTGCCACTCCTGTAATGTATTATGCAACACATACTCAAGGAATTGATTGTGGCTTGATGGTGACTGCAAGCCATAATCCTGCAGATTATAATGGCATCAAAATGGTCTTGGCAGGCAAAACGTTGGTCCAAGAAGATATTGATATTTTGTATCATTTAATAGCTGAACAAAAGCGAGTGCATGGGCAGGGTAAAGAATCAGTTGTCGATATGTTACCCAAATACATGCAACGGGTAAAAAGCGACATCCAGATTAAACGTCCATTAAAGGTTGTGGTTGATTGTGGAAATGGCGTTTCCGGGCCAGTCATTCCTAAGGTGCTAAGAGATTTAGGTTGTGATGTCATCCCTTTGCATTGTGAGGTTGATGGGCATTTTCCCAATCATCACCCAGATCCCAGTATTGCCGAAAATTTGGTGGATTTGCAAACAGCAATTGCACAGCATCAAGCCGATTTAGGCCTAGCCTTTGATGGGGATGCTGACCGCCTAGGTTTAGTCACGAATGCAGGCGAAATAATTTGGCCTGATCGCTTAATGATGTTTTACGCACGTGCGCTTCTTGCCAATCATCCTGGTGCCACCATTGTGTTTGATGTTAAATGTTCTGCTCATCTAGGGGCAGAAATTAAAGCTGCTAATGGCGTGGCTAAAATGTGTCCCACGGGCCATTCCATTGTGAAGCAAAGGATGCGCGAAGAGGGGGCTATTTTTGCCGGCGAAATGAGCGGGCATTTGTTCTTTAAAGACCGTTGGTATGGATTTGATGATGCTTTATACAGCGCATGCCGATTATTGGAAATTATTAGTGCTTCCGATCTTAGAGTAAGTGAGCAATTTGCTTTAATTCCTAATAGTGTCAATACGCCGGAACTCAAAATTCATATTGCGGAAGAAGAAAAATTTTTGTTCATGCAACGCTTTGCCGTACAGGCAGAATTTACTGGGGCAAAAATTGTTGCAATTGATGGATTGCGGGTAGAGTTTCCTATGGGGTGGGGATTATTGCGTGCCTCAAATACTTCTCCGAGTTTGACTGCCCGTTTTGAAGCGGTTGATTTGGCTGCATTGGAGCAGATAAAGCAATTATTTAAAAACGAGATACAGCGAGTAAACCCGCATTTAAAACTTCCATTTTAACGCTTATGTCATTCAGAAGATCCCTCAGAATGTTTGGATGGTATTGTTTGGCGCTGTACCACATACAACATTACTTCTAACTGCTGCTGATTTTGAATGCGTGCAGGGATTTTTTCATTTTGAATTAATTGCAAGTGATTTTGCTCCACCAGTTTTTTTACGTAATCTGGGTTGTGGCTAAAACGAGCGCTGCTTTGCAAAAACCAGGGGTCTTTTACACTAATTTCAGTAGTAAAAATAAAATAACCTTCAGGGGTTAAATGCTGCTGTACCGCATGCATCAACGTATCTAACTCACCAAAATAGGGGAGAACGTCGGCGGCGACAATCAAGTCATAATGGTTTTGATTAGTGTTAAAAAACTCAATAAGTTCTGATTCAATTAATTCGTCATAAATATGTTTTTCTTTGGCTTGTGCCAACATTTTGGGGGCGATATCTACTCCGGTTAGACGTTTGCTTAATTCGCGAAGCACTACGCCTGTCAAACCAGTGCCACAGCCTAAGTCCAGTGTTTGAGTATTTTCAGGCAGCTCGAGTCGGTAAATAATCCGTGTAATATGCTGGGGGATTGAATAATTCAAAGTACCTTGCATGTGTTGGTCATAATAAAGAGCATAATTATTAAATAAATTGTGGGAATACTCAGGTGTTGTTTCTGCGGTGGAGTTGCCTTCAATTGCATGCAGCATGTAACTGCTTACTCTATCATCGGGATTTATAACTAAAGCTTGACGCAAATACTCACGCGATGTTTCACGTTGCCCCATACGCAGATAAATTGCGGATAAATTATTTAAGGAGGCAGTATGGCTCTTATCTAAACGCAGAATGTGCTCAAAAAAGATAATGGCTTCATTTAAATGCCCTAGGGCCATTTGAGCCACGCCGGAGTTGTAAAGATATTCAATATTATCAGGATCTTTTTGCAGCAACACATCATAATGCATAAGGGCATTTTCAAAGCGGTCATGATGCATAAAGGTTGCTGCTAAATTATTACGGGCATCAATATTATCATTATCTAGGGCGAGTGCCTTACTAAAGTAGTCGACAGCTAATTGATTACGCTCTCTTTTTAGAGCTACCACGCCCAGATTAGTAAGGGCTTGTATTTGCTCATTGTCTTGCTCTAAAACCGATTGAAACGCCTGTTCTGCTTCATCAAGGGCATTATTTTCCAGGTGTAAAATCCCTAAATAAAAATGGGCTTCCATGTGGTCAGGAGTTAAGGTAATGACATTATTAAATTGAACTTTTGCCGCCTCTAATTGATTGTTTTGTAACAAGAGTAAACCTAAATTAAAATGTGCTGCACTGAAATCAGGCTCCGCATGAACGGCTTTAGTATAATGTTGCAATGCTTTGGGGTAATTATTTTGTAAGGCATAAATGGTTGCCAGATTATTATGAGCTTGAGCATAATCAGGGCTTAATTCAATGGCTTGCAAATAATAGTCAACGGCTTTGTCCAATTGGTGTATTTTTTTATAAGCATTTGCCAAATTATTCAATACTGTAGCATCCTCTGGATTTAAGGCATGTGCTTGGGACAAATAAAGAATCGCATTATGCATATCGCCGGACTGAGCATAGGCCAGCCCCAAAAAGAGTAGCGTATTTAAATGCTGCGGGTTTTTAGTCAGTATTTGCTCATAAATACAAATAGCAGCGGGTAACTTCCCCTCATGTTGGAGCTTATAAGCTTGAGCAAAGAGTCCTTCTATTTCTGCGTTCATGATTAATTCTGGATAAGTAGGCGCAATTGTTGTAATGCTTGTGCGCGATGACTAATATTATTTTTAAGTTTAGCAGGTAACTGGGCTGCTGTGCATTGGTATTCTGGCACATAAAAGATGGGGTCATAACCAAAACCGCCCTCACCGAGCGCGTTAGCATGGATTGTTCCTTTAAAAATACCCGTGGCAATCACCGGAGTAGGGTCTTTCGCATGCATTACAAAAGCTATGGCACAATAAAAATAGGCTTGGCGTTGCTCTCCATGTAAATGTGCCATGTTTTTTAATAATAAGTCGATATTTTCTTTATCAGTAGCATTGTTGCCTGCATATCGAGAAGAATAAATTCCAGGCTCTCCATTTAAAGCAGGAACCACCAATCCGGAATCATCTGCAAGCGCTGGTTTTTGAGCATAAAAGCTGGCATGACGGGCTTTTATGAGCGCATTTTCGATAAAGCTTAAACCATCTTCTATGGCGTCGTTTATGCCTAAGGTTGTTTGTGATACACAGTGAATAGGCGCCAAAAGGGCGTTTAACTCATTAATTTTCCCTTGATTGCTGGTGGCTAGAACCAGTTCGTTTATTTGAATGGTCATAATTACAAGTTTTAAAGGTATTTGATTTTATTGTGAGTTTAACCTGATCATTTACAAAGCGGAACTGAATTTTTTTATAGTTTAGGTATATAATGTGCAAGACGAGGCCCCTTTAGGGATCATTAATGAGGTTTTTCATTTTAATACTAGGATGTTTTCTTATGAACACTACAACATCAGCGGATACACCTAATCTTCATGATAATGCTTATGATTATTCGTTTCATACACTTATTGGAGACAAAGAATTACCTTTAGAAATGTTTCGCGGTAAGGTGGTAATGGTTGTGAATACCGCATCGAAATGCGGCTTTACTCCTCAATACGCACGCTTAGAGAAGCTTTATGAAGAGTATAAAGATAAAGGTTTTGTGATTTTGGGCGTGCCCTCTAATGACTTTGGTAGCCAAGAGCCAGGTGCAGCAGAAGAAATCGCTAATTTTTGCCAGGTTAATTATGGTGTTTCTTTTCCAATGGCTGCGAAAGAAGTAGTTTCAGGAAAACAAGCGCATCCCTTTTACTTATGGGCTAAACAGAAATTAGGCTTTGGCACTGCACCGAAATGGAACTTCCATAAGTATGTGATTAATCGCAAAGGCGAACTGGTTGATTATTTTTATTCAACTACTTCTCCTGACGCCCCACGCTTAATTAGGGTAGTGGAAAAGGCGCTTAAGGAAGAGGCATAACTTTACTGGCTCGTAAAACATTATCTAATGGTGGAAAAAGCGTAGGCTGTGCTGCCGCAGCAAAACTCCCAGGGGTGGCTTCCATGCTGGGCTTTTCAGCCCAGCCTACATCAACTGAGCATCTAAGTTGGTGAATCCATTTAGGCATTTTCAATGCTGAATTTTCTCATTTTTTACACAAATTGGTGTTTAAAAATTAAACTTTGTATCTAGCTTTGTTACAGGTTTTTTGCTAAAATAAGATTTTGATTCGTTGTGCCTAAACATGCCATTTTCTCATCTTATATTAGCGCTGATTGTCGTTTTTGTCTGGGGATTAAACTTCCTCTTTGTCAGCATCGGGCTTACCGAGATCTCCCCTTTGCTGCTCTGTGCCCTGCGCTTTCTTGTTGCGAGTGTTCCCGCTATTTTTTTTGTTAAACTACCAAAGAAATCTTTCAAAATGGTGGCTTTGTATGGTCTGGTAATGTTTGCTTTGCAATTTGCCTTGCTCTTTATTGGTATGAGCTTTGGTATGCCTGCAGGAATTGCGTCAATTCTCATTCAGGTACAAGTTTTCTTTAGTATGTTTTTTGCAATCTTCTTCTTGGGAGAGCAACCCAACATCGGGCAAATCATAGGCGCTTTGGTTTCATTTTCCGGTATTGCGTTAGTTGCCATGCACTTTGACCATGATATTTCTTTAATTGGCTTTATATTTATTTTGGCAGCGGCTGCGACTTGGGGTATTGGCAATTTAATTACCAAACAAATTAAGACCGAGCATGTTAGCATGATCTCACTTATTGTTTGGGGCAGTTTTGTCGCTTGTATTCCCATGTTTTTGATTTCTTTAATGGTGGAAGGTATTACCAATTTTACCTATACCTTTGCTCATTTAACTTGGAAAGGTGCAGGAGCGGTACTTTACATTGTCTTTGCGTCAACCTGGGTTGGCTATGGTTTATGGAATTGGTTAATGGCTCGTTACCCGGTTGGTATGGTGGCTCCATTTACTTTGTTAGTTCCAGTAGTTGCCATGGTAAGTTCAGTGTTCTTTTTGGGTGAGCCATTTTATATGTGGAAATTGGTTGCAGGACTATTGGTGATTAGCGGTTTGTGCATCAATATTTTAGGTTCTCGATTCTTTGCAGTAAAAACACCTGTCAGTGTGGATGCGGAAGCGGCCTGATTTTCTTATTGGGATGCGTTATCATAGGCTATTTTAGAAAAATAGGTATGGCTGTGAGCGAATTAAAAAGCATAAGGCTCTGCGCCGATGATTTCGGGTTAAATTCTGGAGTATCCCAAGGTATTCTAAAATTAGCACAATTGGGGCGTTTGTCTGCAGTAAGCTGTATGGTAAACATGCCCGCATTTCCTAGCTATGCTGAAGAGTTATTGGCGTTACAAGGTCGAGTACAGATTGGCTTACATTTTAATTTAACCGAAGGCTGCTTCTTGTCTATGCCTAATCGTCCATGTTTTTCGCTTAATGAATTACTTATTAAGACCCATCTGGCTTCCATCAAACTATCTTTTATTGCCCAGGAATTTAAGCAGCAATTGGCACAATTTGTACAGGTGATGGGGCGACTTCCTGATTTTGTTGATGGCCATCAACATGTGCATCAATTTCCACGTATACGCAAAGTTATTGTGGATCTTTATGAAGAGCAATTAAGGCAGCAGGGGGCATCGATTCGTTCAACTTATCCTACAGTTGATGTGAGACAGTATCGGTTGAAAGCAAAAATTTTGGCAGTGACTGGGGGTAGGGCTTTGCGTGCAGCTTTAGCTAAGGCGGAAATTCCTCATAATGCATATTTTTCAGGGATCTATGACTTTGCAGCGCATACTGATTATCGCAATTTATTTCGCAGCTGGTTGGATTCTATATCCGCTCCAACCTTAATTATGTGTCATCCCGGTGAGCCTTGTAATGAACCTGATGTTATTGCTGCTACGCGTAATATCGAAATGAATTATTTTTCCAGTAATGAATTTTTACAGGATTGCCAGGAGTATGGCGTGACCTTAGATGCTATAATTTGAATCTTAAGTTCGTTATGCTAGCAGCAGGATAATTGGCCCCTATTATAAGGATATAATCATGAATACTGATGCATCTATTCTATTTACCCCCTTTGACCTAAGAGGACATCAATTAAAAAATCGTCTGGTTATGGCTCCGTTAACGCGAAATCGTGCTTTGCATGGCAGTGATGCACCGCATGCATTAAATGCTGAATATTATGAGCAACGCGCATCAGCCGGTCTAATTATTTCCGAAGCCACTCAAATTTCACCAACGGCGAAAGGCTATGCTTGGACTCCAGGAATTTATTCTCCCAAGCAAGTTGCTGGATGGAAACTAGTCACTGAGGCAGTGCATGAGCAAGGCGGAACTATTTATGCCCAATTGTGGCATGTAGGGCGCATTTCACATCCCAGTTTACAACCTGGAGGGAATGAACCTGTTGCTCCTTCTGCATTAACCCCCGTAGGACAAAAAACCTTTATAGAAACCGGTATGTTTACGGATATTGGACAGCCAAGAGCCTTAAAATTAGAGGAGCTGCCGTTAATTATTGAGGATTATCGTAAGGCGGCACGTAATGCAATGGAGGCTGGCTTTGATGGAGTTGAGGTGCATGGGGCAAATGGTTACCTCCTCCAGCAGTTTTTGTCGGATGGTGCAAATCAGCGTACGGATAGTTATGGAGGTTCCGTTGCGAATCGCTTACGTTTTCCATTAGAGGTTATGGAGGCGGTGGCGAGTGAAATTGGTAGTCATCGCACCGCAATCCGCTTATCGCCTGTAGGCTCTATGAATGGAATTACAGAAACGTCACCCCAGTCGGTTTATTTTCCTTTGGTGCGTGAATTAAATCGTTTAAATTTAGCTTATATTCATGTTATTGAAGGAACCACTGGAATCTCGCGTGACTTCTTGGGATTTGATTTTCATGCCTTACGCGATGAGTTTCATGGCCCTTGGATGGTAAATAATGGTTATACCCGGGAATTAGCCATTGAGGCTATTGCTTCGGGTTATGCTGATTTGGTGGCGTTTGGTAAAGATTTTATTGCAAATCCTGATTTAGTCGAGCGTTTTCGCCTGAACGCGCCACTTAATCAAGGGGATCGCGCCACTTTTTATGGTGGTGATGAAAAAGGGTATATTGATTATCCAACCTTAAGATAGTTTGTTTTTCATAAATCAAAATCAAGGATTTTTAATGAGAATATTATTGTTGATGCTTTTTTGCATTCCCCTGCTTGCTGTGGGTAAGGAAGCACCTAATGAGGAAACCTTATCTCGATTGCAAAAATTATGCCGCGAGGATACGACCCCGGAGCTGCGTAAGTTGTATTGCCAATTAGCTAAAGATTATCGTACGGAGAAAAAGCGGGTGGATTCTGTTGCGCAAAAGGATAAAAAGGAAACAGGGAAGGAGCAGGTGAAAGAAAAAGCTTAAACCGAGTACGAGGCACCGTAGCCTGGTGCTTGCAACCAGGCTACTCCTGTTGGGTAATTAATTTAGTTAATCACTCCCTTTATCAAGAGCATATGTACCCGTAAAGTTAAGCGTTACAATCCCAAGTTGATTACTGGATCCTGAGCTACTAGTAGTTGAATTATTATTATTCGGCTTAAACGCTGAGGTATAGCGGATATCCATACCAATGGTTGCAAAATCATCCAAATAAGAACCAATTCCTATAATTCCTTGCGCAGCAAAACCATTATTTGAGGTGCTTATCGTTGTAGAAAACGTACTGCCTAAAGCATTATATTGATTACTTGTGAAATTGGCTTTGTTTTTGATGATTGCTCCCCCTAAACCAACGCCAATATAGGGAAACATCTTCACGTTTGGATCACTGGAAAGAAAATCATAAAATACGTTAAACATGCCATAAATACCGGTGGTATTTCCATTAAAACCCAAGCCAATACCTTGGTCATTACTTATAATTGCAGGACAGGTTCCTTCTGGTCCCATAACATTAGGACTAATTAAAGTACATGAGCCAACTTTTAATTCCCCATAATTATTAATATTAAAAAGAAATTGTCCTTCCAAGCGTACGGTATTTATGCGGTATCCAAGAGAAAACCCCGCGCCTCCGCCAATAGGGCTTAACGTAATAGGATTTGTGCCTGAGAACGAGAACTGGCTATTATTAATATTGAAAGTAAGGTTGGGATTGGAAATCGTACGACTGATTTGTCCAAAAAGCCCCAAATAAATACCTTGAACCGGGTCTAAACTAAACGCTTTGGAGCTTATGGTTAGCCCTACTATAAATCCAAATTTAATGAAATGTTTCATTAGAAATCCTAATCTATCCTGATAATAAAAGAATAAAAATTCCATCGGTCTACGGGGTTCTTGACCAAGGAGGGCTATTTCTTAACTGGTAAGGCAATGGCCGTTTAGGGAGGTTATACGAGACTTTATTTAGATGCAAGCTTTTAATTTTATGGATATCTTTTTATTTTTAGATAAAAAATCAGTGAGATGTTTTACATTATTTTTTATACTACCTACTGAAAACCAGAATATGGGGCTAAATAGACCCAGGAATAAAGCGCTGTCTCTATGACATCTTTTTACGTCGCAGGCGTATAGATGTGTAAAAGATATCGCAATGAATAGGAAGGGACATCTTGGTTGATATTTTATGGATCTCTATGGGCGCGATTATTGGCGCTAATTTGCGTTATTTGGTGAATCGTTTCTCGTTACGCTATTTGTCTGCGGATGTTCCTTATGGAACGTTTATCGTAAATTTAACCGGAAGTTTCATCTTAGGTTTTTTTCTGGCTTGGAGCTTCGGACGAATGGAACTAGACCCTAAATGGCGTGCTTTTGTTGCTGTTGGATTTTGTGGTGCTTATACTACCTTTTCGAGCTTTAGCTATGAAACCTATGCCTTAATTGAACAGGGGAGTTATGGCCTTGCTGCTATGAATTTTATTTGCAATAATCTTTTTTGCCTCATTGCCGTAATTGCGGGAGTGATTCTTGCGCGAGCAATTTAGCGTGGCAATTAAAACATGGAGCTTAACGTAAGGATACGCGATGAATTGTATGAAGGTTTCTATCTACATTAATGAATCAGATAAATGGAAGCATCGTCCTTTGCATTTAGAGCTTATGTCTATGTTGGATGAGGAAGGGATTGCTGGTGGGACTGTATTACGTGCCATTGCCGGTTTTACTTATATGAAGCCTGTTGAAACGGCATCGTTTGTAGATATTGGCGCTCATTTACCCTTGGTGGTCCAATTTATTGATACCGCCGAGCGCGTCGAGTCGATTTTACCTAAGATAAAAGAAATGTCAGGAACCCGGCTGGTTATTCGCGAGCCGGTAGAGGTAGTGAATGGAATGTTAGCGACAGGCCCAATATCTTGATAGGATGAAGCTGTAAGCGGAAACTAAAAATAAAACCAAACCTAGGGCCAATAGGTAATTTAAATGAGTATAGCGTAGCACGAGAAAATAAAGCCCCTCATTAATTACCCCAGCGGAAGCTGCTACCAAAAAAAAATGAGGTAGGCTTAGTACCTTTTGGTCATGCAGTTGTGAAAAAGTCAGATATTTGTGACCAAAGAAACTAACATTAAATGCAGTAAAAAAGGCAAAAATATTGGCTATAAGCGCATGTGTGTGCGCAAAATTTACCAGTAAAAAAACAATGCTCAGATGGGTTGCAGCCGCAGTAGCCCCAATTCCTGCGTAATAAACCAGCCGGTGCTTTAACTTAAGTTGCGCTTTCATCAAAACTGGCTTCCTCATCAATAATATAATGTGGTCGATGTTTTACTTCATCAAAGACCCGTCCTATATATTCGCCGACCACCCCTAAAGCAAAAAGTTGTAAACCACCAAAAAAGGTAATTGCGGTGACTATCGTAGCCCAACCTGGTGTTTTAATACCGAAAATTAAGGTGCTTATAATGATCCAGGCAGCATAAAGTATTGCTAAGGTCGCAACCCCAATACCTCCAAGTGCAATTAACCGCAGTGGAAATGCGGTGAATGAGGTGATGCCCGTAATGGCCAAATCAAGTAGGGAATAAAAGTTCCACTGAGAGGAGCCTGCTTTACGTGGTTGCACCTCAAAGGGAACCGCTACTTGTTTAAAGCCTACCCAACTGTATAAGCCTTTCATAAAACGGTTTCGTTCGGGTAATTTTTGCAAGCCATCCACTATTTTGCGGTCTAATAAACGGAAATCCCCGGCATTTGCCGGAATATTGACGCGGTTTATTCGGGAAGTGAATTGATAAAAGGTTTTTGCACAAGTACGTTTTAGCCAGGATTCATCGGAGCGATTCTGGCGTACTGCATAAACCATATCATAGCCTTCTTCCCATTTGGCCACAAACTCACCTAATAGTTCGAGTGGGTGTTGGAAGTCCCCATCCATTAAAATTACGGCATCACCACGGGCATGATCCAATCCTGCACTAATCGCTTTCTCCTTACCAAAATTACGGCTAAAGCGTAGATAGCGAAAAGAATATTTGGTTCTTAATTGTTGAATAATTGCTTGAGTATTATCTTGGCTGCCATCATCAACAAGCACTATTTCATAAGTATACGTAAGTTGCTTGAGGGTGGCATCGAGTGCGGCAATAAACTCGGCAATAATGGTTTCTTCATTATAAACCGGAACAACGCAAGAGATTAGTTTAGTTCGAATTAGTGAATTGGGCATGGCGTTGAGAGCTTCTAATACTTCATTTACTTGGGAGCCTATTTTAACCTGAATCTGTGGTTCTCGTAAGTAAATTTGTAATTTTACTCTGTAATTTATTAATAAGAGCAAAAAGAATAATATTAGATATATTAATGATCACATTTTTAACGTAAAATCGCGCCTATTCTGAGCTTCGGTAGACAAAGAATGCCTTTTATTGATCTAAGTTTATTAGCTAATCAGCAAACAACCCCATTTTTCTTAGATAAAAAGATCGCAAAATTTTTGTATGAAAGCAATAAAACTAAATTGTTGCCCCCAGTTTCTTTATCAATAAAAATTGCTAAAGATGAGTTCGTATTTAGCCATCAATTGGTTAAATCTGCAGCTAATCAATGGCATATTTTAGAGCCAGAGCCCGTAGGTCAAGGCGAGTTTGGCGTGTCTTATAAGTCAAAATATAAAATTACTCTAACGAAAACGAAACATGATTATCAGGCAGAGGTTACTGCAACGAATGATATTGCGAAAATACAACACGTTGGTTCGCGCTCCATTACCCATGACGAGCTAGTGAAAAGTACACTGTATGAAGCTCATTTTCAACGACAGCAGCACGTCCGAGTAAGCTCTGTTATCGATACGAAGCAGGAAGTAATTACCGTGGTTGAAGATTGTGGTCCTAGCCTTGATAAATTATTACCTTTTAAACCGGAAGATGCGCTTTTCCCTTTTATGATGCGCGTGGAGGTTGCCTTACGTATTACCAATGAAATGTCCATTCTTCAGCAACGGGGAATAGTGCATCGTGATCTTAAGCCGGCAAATATTTGTTATAAAGAAATTCCTGAAGATACTCAGCGCCGTATTCCCGCAGGGCAATTTCAAATTATTTTTATTGATTTTGGTTTGGCGAAAAAACTAGAAAATCGCAGTGCTCTTGTTGTAGGAACTCTAGGTTATATGGCTCCTGAGGTACTTGCTGGCGCAGAGTATAGTTATGCGTCGGATATGTATTCTTTGGCAGGAGTTCTTGCGGAAGTTTTTGGTTGTAAGAACACTCTTCGTAATAAGGAAGCATATTCACTCTCCCAACTTATTGTTAATGCACCCTATAATTTAGATGACATATTTTCTGATTATGATGTTTCGGGTGTGGATCCATTTTTGTTAAATGACATTAAAACCTTAATTAATAAAATGCACTCCCCAAGCCCTGAGCAGCGTCCAACGATTAATGTGATCAGTAAATTTTTTAATTCACTTCGGGGCCGGATGGATGCCTATGCTAAATTTAAAGACGATTGGCTTTTATTAACGAAAGAATTCGAATGTCTTGAGAACAATTATTTGCATTTGCATTTATTAAAAGAAAAGCATAGTTTAGAACCTAATAAGGCAAGTAAGTTTAATGTCGCCTGGCCAGCAAGCAATTTATTTAATCGAGCTATAATTCGCACGAAAGAGGAAATTTATCAGTCGTTATCGCAATTGACTAAAAAGCCTAAGTCTCACTATGAATTGGCATGCCGGTTGGTCAATGAAAACCGGGTAGCTGATTTTGATGAAGAGGATTATCCCTATCCTTTCTTAGATACAGCGATTGCTAAATTGCGCGACGAAAACCAAAAATTGGAACGCGCTTTAAATTGCTTTAATCATCATGCTCAGATTTTGGGGGATGTAAACAAATTCCGAGGCAGCAATAGTTCAGGTATCGCTGATATTCTTAAGATTTTAAACTCCGATAAGTCGCCTATAGAAAAACTATGTGAATTAAAGGAGTTAGGACGCCTAAAAACGGAAAATAGCTGGGCAAATTATTATAGTCGCTTGCACTTTTTTGGTAAGGGCCGTCATGAAAAGGTAGAAGAGCTATATCAAAAGTTGAATAAATTGACTTTGGTTCAAGATGTGCGCCAGGAGGTTTATATTGAAGAACAGCAGTTTGAGGATCTTAATAAATTTATTAGCGATAATACCTTTACACATTCTTAATTAAAAAGACGTCATCCTAATGAAGTACGGGCGAGGGCCCCCGCTTATAAATAAAAGGGGACTTTAGAAGCCATACCCATAAGGATTGCGTTTTTTTCCATGCGCCCTTTTTTCAAAATGCTGATAATCCTGTAAGTCAAACCAGTCACCAGCCCAATCCCAGCCCTGTTGCGTAAAGAGTTGATATACAATATCTCCCTTAACAATTTGCCCTGGAGCGGGTTGAGTACGATCAATGTACGCTGTTCCTTCAGGCGGTAATACAATATGGCCTTTAACGTATGGATTCATTAATGGGTTAATGTCAATGGCACGACCGTAGCTATGCTGAGAATACTCTCCCGCACGCCCAGTAACTTCGCGGCAATTAAAAGCAGAAGTATTATTGGCCGCCATCGAGGCTGCATCATCACCATAAAAAGCATCCATCAGTTCCATACGCTGAATGGGGAAGTGATGCTGATAGAGCTCTTTAAAAATAGCAACGACTTCCTGTGCCAGTTCTTGATTGACAATCAGTTTTCCTGTATGTGGTTTATTATCAAACCCCCAATAGCTGAGTTGGATATAAGCTAACTGTTCCAGTGGCACAGGGCAGCCTTCATGCCAAGTATAGTGTTGCATTTGCGTTGCAATTGTTGCTGGAATGGGGGTTATTTCGCTATGAAACACAGAATTTTCCTCGATTGTGGAGGCAAAGACAAAGGATGTAACACTCATTGCTATAGCCAAGAGAAAATTTTTTTTCATGATTTAATTAGCAAGCCAATTAAAGCAAGGAGATATAAAAAGTATAGTCTAACTTTTAGCAATACAGCTGGCTGGCTATTTTATCGGTAATGCAAAACGAAAAACAGCTCCCTTGCTGGGAAGATTTTCCACCCAGATTGTGCCTTGATGCGCTGAAATTATTTTCTCGCAGATTGATAAGCCTAAACCTAAACCATGCTCCTCCAAAGCCTCTTTACTGCGATAGAATTTTTTAAATAATTCATCTTGCTCTGCAGCATCAATTTCCAGCCCCATGTTTTCAATACTTACAATCAGATTGATGGTTGTAATTTGCGCAGAAAGGCGAATTTGTGATTTAGGATCGGAAAATTTAATGGCATTATCGAGCAGGTGCATGAGTACTTCTTGAATGTATTGCGCATCTACATTAATTAAGGGCATATGTTCGGGTATGGTTAATTTTATGGGTCTTTTTTCAAAAAGCTCACTGGAGATTTTGAGAGCTGCTTCGATAATTTCTTCTAAAGAGCAGAGCGCTTTTTTCAGGTTAACTCCTTCGGTTTCCAGACAAATCATTTGATAGAGATTATTGTTTAAGTGATTTAATTTATTTATCTCATGGTCCATGTTGCTTTCAATAACACTTAGCTTCGCTTTACGATTGTTTTTTAAGCCGTTTATGACATTTGTCACACTTTTGAGTGGGAAACTCAAATCATGATAAATTGATGTCAATAAGGAGATGCGGGCGCGATCTCGCTCCATTTCCAATTCTTTTTTGCGATTTTTTTCATGTAACAGATCAATTTCTAAAGCCAGTGACATTTGATTTACATAAGAATCGAGTAATCCACGTTGTTCTGGAGTAAACAACTGTTGATCTTTAGATTGCACTCTTAATACGCCAATTACTCCGGAGGCGCTGGCTAATGGCAAATAAAGTGCCTTAGATAAAGACAGGGTATCAGTACCCATTCCTGCAGGTTGCCCCATGTCAAAAACCCATTGAGCAATGCTTTGTTCTTTTGCATCAAGCCTCATTGAAGCGGGAAAACTAACTTGGACTGCGAGTTGATTTTTTTTAGGCATCAATGCCATAACATCACTATCAAAGGTATGAGCAATATACTCTACACCAAAGTTTAGTAGCTTTTTAATGCTACGCGAACGAATAAGTTGACGACTAAACGCATATAAGGCAGTTGTTTGGTGTTGCGTAAAGCGAGAAGACTCTTCCTGATGACGAAGGAGAATGGTTAAATAGCTAATCGTTTGTGACACTACAAGCATAATTATCAGAGTAATAAAAAACTGGATGTCGCTGATTGCAAAACTGTAGCGTGGCGATATGAAAAAATAATCACACATAATAACGCTAAATAAGGAAGCAAAGAGTGCAGGGCCTCGACGTCCACATAAGGAGATGAAGGTAACACCTAGCAAGTAAATCATAATAAGATTTACCGTGTCCAGATAGGGTTCTAAGGCAAAGTTGAATAAGGTTATCAGCGGTAGAACCACGACGGCTAAGCCATAAACTTTCCAGGGACGTTTTCGCAGAGGAGCTTTGGTTTTTGGGGATGCTGATTTTGAGTTATGCCCAGTAATAATATATATATCAATATCCCCACTTTGGCGTACAATTTCATCTGTCAAATTTCTATAAAACCAATCGCGAATACGGGTTCTGATATGTTTCCAAATCATAATTTGAGTGATGTTTTGCTCATGGGCAAAACGTAATATTTCTTTGACAATATCAAATCCGGACAGCACGTGAGTTTGTGCACCTAACAGTTCGGCTAAACGTAAATTTTTAATTGCCTGCCCGCGTGCTCCACTATTTTTTTGTGGTATATCAATATAAACAGCGACCCATTCTGCTTGCAGGTGCGTAGCTAATTTTTTTGCCGCGCGAATTAGTTTCATCGTTTCGGGATTAGGGCCGACGCAAACCAGTATTTTGTCTTTTATGGGCCAAATCTCTTTAACGCCCTCTCCATGTCGGTACCATAAAACATCGGAACCTACTCGTTCAGCCGTGACGCGTAATGCTAATTCGCGTAAAGCGATTAAATTACCTTTACGAAAAAAATGTTCACGGGCGAACTCTGCTTGTTGGGGAATATATATTTTCCCTTCTTGTAATCTTTTTAATAAGTCTTCCGGAGGTAGGTCAACCAACTCAATGGTATCGGCGCGTTCAATCATGGAATCGGGAACTGTCTCGATAATTGGAGCATGAATAATTTGTGCTACATCATCTTTTAAGCTTTCAATGTGTTGTATGTTTAAGGTGGTATAGACATCAATACCGCGCTCTAAAAGCTCTTTAATGTCTTGCCAGCGTTTGGCATGGCGTAACCCAGGAGTATTAGTGTGAGCCAACTCATCTACTAAAATTAACCCAGGATGACGTTGGAGGGCCGCATCAAGATCAAATTCGTCATAAGTTTTCTCGCGATAAGGTACAGGTTTGCGCGGGATAATCTCAAAATTATGCAGAAAACTTTCTATTTCTTCTCGCCCATGGGATTCGGCAATTCCAATAACTACATCAAGCCCTTGCTGTTTTTTTTCATAGGCATCATGGAGCATCTCATGGGTTTTTCCAACACCAGGTGAGGCGCCTAAATAAATTTTGAGTTTTCCATGATGTTCTTGACGTTCTTCTTCCGTTATTCGCTGTAATAAATGATCCGGGTTAGGGCGACTTTGGGGCATTACTGCTCCTTAAATTATCTAAGGCAATATTTAACTCCAAAACATTCACACGCGGCTCGCCTAAGATTCGCCATGTTCTTAATTTGCTGTATTGTTCCACTAATTGATAGACATCTGCTTCAGGAAGCTTACGTATTTTGGCAATTCGTGGCACTTGGTAATTGGCAGCATAGGGGCTAATCTCGGGGTCAAGACCACTACCTGAGGCGGTCACTAAATCAATAGGTACTGCTTGCTCATTTTGTGGATCCACTTGCTTTAAGTGCATCATCCTTTCTTTTACTATAGACAAAAAATTAGGATTTGAAGAACTGAGGTTGGATCCAGAGGATGCCGCGCCATTATAGGCATATGGTGCTGTGGCAGAAGGGCGACCCCAAAAATAACGTGCATCGGAGAATGGTTGTCCTATTAGTTTTGAGCCAACAAATTGATTATTTTGTTTTATTAAGCTGCCATTGGCTTTCCAAGGGAAAAAAATCTGGGCTAGTCCTGTTACGGTGAGTGGATAAATAAAGCCTGTTAAAATGCTGAGTAAAATAAGCAGTATCAATGCGGTTTTCATTTGATTTATTGCTTCTTTTAACATGGCGAGTCCTTAATATTAAATTGGGCTTAGGTGTATTGCCTTTAGTGCCGTTAAAATCAAGTCGATGAGTTTTATGCCGATAAAAGGAACAATTAATCCACCTAAGCCATACACTAAAACATTATTGCGTAAGAGCTTGGCTGCTTCTACATGGCGATATTTCACTCCCCGTAAGGCTAGAGGGATTAGAAAGATAATAATGAGGGCATTAAAAATCACTGCAGACAATATGGCGCTTTCAGGAGTGCTAAGCTGCATAATATTTAGATTATTTAAGGTAGGGTAGGTGCTAGCAAATGCGGCCGGTAAGATAGCAAAATATTTAGCGACATCATTGGCAATACTAAATGTAGTTAGCGAGCCACGAGTCATTAACAATTGTTTGCCAATTTCTACGACCTCGATTAACTTTGTGGGATTAGAATCTAAATCAATTAAGTTTCCTGCTTCTTTGGCGGCTTGCGTACCTGAATTCATCGCTACGGCAACATCTGCCTGAGCTAAGGCAGGAGCATCATTGGTGCCATCTCCAGCCATGGCAACCAAATGACCTTCTGTTTGCAATTGGCGAATCAGTTTAAGCTTTTCTTCTGGTTTGGCATTCGCTAAAAAGTCATCGATACCCGCTTCTGCTGCAATGGCTGCGGCGGTTAAGGGATTATCTCCGGTAACCATAATGGTTTTAATACCCATACGGCGTAATTCGGCAAAGCGTTCCCGAATGCCTCCTTTGATAATATCTTTAAGATGAATAATGCCTAAAACTTGTTTATTTTCCAGAACGACTAAAGGAGTTCCTCCCTGACGGGAAACCTGCTCAACAATTTGATGTGCTTCCTGAGGGAAATTGCCATTAATTTCTTGCAAATACCATTCAATTGCTTGGGTGGCTCCTTTCCTAATTTGTCTTCCTGGCAAATTAGCACCGCTCATCCGGGTTTCGGCGGTAAAAGGGATAAAACTTGCTTTTAACTCGCTAATATCACGTCCACGCAAGCCATATTGTTCTTTAGCTAAAATAACAATACTTCGCCCCTCAGGGGTTTCATCCGCCAGTGAAGACAGTTGCGCTGCATCAGCGAGTGTTTCCAGGGTAATGCCTTCCAGAGGAATAAACTCAATGGCTTCGCGATTACCTAAGGTCACTGTACCGGTTTTATCGAGCAGTAATATGTCCACATCGCCTGCAGCTTCTACCGCGCGTCCGGACATGGCAATAATATTGGCTTGAATCATGCGATCCATGCCGGCAATACCAATGGCTGAGAGTAAGCCGCCGATGGTGGTTGGCGCAAGACAAATAAAAAGAGCGGCTAAAACGGTGATACTGATTACTTTACCAGAGCCCGCGCTGGTAACGCTGTAAATAGAAAAAGGAAGAAGCGTGGCACAAACCAAAAGAAATACAATCGTTAACGCTGCAAGCAAAATGGTGAGCGCTAATTCATTAGGTGTTTTTTGTCGTTGTGCTCCTTCAACCAGGGAAATCATTTGATCTAAAAATGTTTCCCCCGGATTGGAGGTAATGCGAATAACTAGCCAATCAGAAATTACCTGGGTACCTCCGGTAACGGCGCTACGGTCGCCACCACTTTCACGAATTACTGGCGCACTTTCACCAGTAATAGCACTTTCGTTGACCGAGGCAATTCCTTCAATCACTTCCCCGTCGCTGGGAATAAAATCGCCAGCTTCTACTAATACAATATCGCCAGCCCGTAAACAGCCTGAGCGGACATGGGTAATGGCTGCATCTTTTTTAGGCTTTGCTAATTTTTTTGCCTGAATTTCATGGCGAGCTTTTCTTAATGCTTCGGCTTGAGCTTTTCCACGTCCTTCCGCCATACTTTCTGCAAAATTAGCAAAAAGTAGGGTAAACCACAGCCATAAAGTGATTGTTAATATAAAACTAGGAGCCGCCTCCCCTTGACCCCACCATGATTGAATAAATAAGGCAGTCGTTAATAGTGAGGCGATATAAACCGTAAACATAATAGGGTTACGGATCTGGTATTGGGGGGTTAATTTTAAAAATGAAGCACGTATGGCGAGCTTTACAATATCACTACCCCAAAAGGAGAAACGATGCATTTTAAGATCCATAATGTCCCCATAAGGTTAAATGCTCCACAATTGGCCCCAGTGCTAAGGCCGGCAAAAATGAAAGGGCGCCTACCAGAAAAATGATGCAAATAAGCAGAATAATAAACAGTGGGGTATGGGTGGCCAAGGTCCCTGTGCTTTGAGGAATTATCTTTTTTTGCGCTAGAGAGCCAGCAAGTGCGATCGTAGGTATGGCAATCCAGTAACGCGAAATCAACATGATGAGACTACCCAGTAAATTATAGAACGGAGTATTGGTATTAAGCCCTGCAAAAGCGCTGCCATTATTATTGCCCATAGAGGTGAATGCATAAAGAATCTCGGTAAAGCCATGCATTCCGGGGTTGGCAATAGCGCTTAATCCGCTTGGAGTTACGACCGCGATTGCAGTTGAGATAAGAACAATAAGCGGCATAAGTAGCACAGAAATGGATGCCATCTTCATTTCATAGGGTTCAATCTTTTTGCCTAAATATTCTGGGGTACGGCCAACCATTAAACCGGCGATAAATACCGTAAGAATGACAAACATCAACATGCTATATAAACCTGATCCGGTTCCACCAAAGATTGCCTCGTTTAAATGCATCATCCATAGGGGGATTAATCCGCCTAGAGGTGTGTAGGAGTCAAGCATCGAATTGACCGCGCCATTAGATGAGGCGGTAGAGCTTATGCTCCACAGAACCGAGCTTGTGATGCCAAAACGAGTTTCTTTACCTTCCATATTTCCACCAGGATAGCTACGCGCAACTGCATTTGGGCTGATACTCAAGGAGGTTAAGGCAGGATTTCCTTGTTGTTCTGCCATGATGCCTAAGAAGGTAAAGGGGATAAAAATAATAAACATGGCAGCAAGAATAGCCCAACCTTGGCGTTTGTCCTGCACTATTTCGCCGAAGGTATAACAAAGAGCTGCAGGAATTAATAGCAGCGCCAGCATTTCTAAAAAATTACTTAGAGGAGTAGGATTTTCAAAAGGATGAGCGGAGTTAACATTAAAAAAGCCACCACCATTGCTGCCTAATTGTTTAATAGCAATTTGTGAGGCAACTGGCCCCATGGGGATGGTCTGTTCCGTTAGAGGTTTTGTTGCGGTTTGGATATTATTATTTTTGTCTTTAAGGGGGTGTCCTGATGCATCGATAAGGGGTTGCTGATAACTGCTGGTTTGCACCAGGTGGATGGTTTGATTGGGTTTAACGTTTTGAATGACGCCTTGGGAGATCAATATTAAAGCAAAGATAAAGGATAAGGGCAGGAGAATATAGAGGATGCTTCGCACCATATCCACCCAAAAATTACCTAAGTTCGTGCTTTCATGCTGGGAAATACCTCGGCTTAGAGCAACCAATATGGACATACCTGTTGCTGCAGAAAGAAAGTTTTGGGTGGTGAGTGCGAACATTTGTGTAAAATAGCTCATGGTGGTTTCACCGCTGTATGCTTGCCAATTGGTATTAGTAGCAAAACTTACTGCGGTATTTAAGGCTAAATCAGGAGAGGGAGCGACAAGTTGCTGCGGGTTTAAGGGCAGATAAATTTGCAGCCGTTGAATGAGATAAACCGCAAGTATGCCAAAGAGATTAAAGCTAAGCATGGCAGTTAAATAACATTTCCAATCCATTGCTTGATTCGTTTTAATGCGGCAGGCTCGGTAAATGAATAGCTCAAATCGATTGCCAAAGCGATTTAACCAAAAATGTTTTCCCTCATAGACTTTTGCCATGTACCAGCCTAGTGGTTTGACCAGGGCTAATAGGACTAAAAGAAAAACGAGGGTCTGTAATAAACCTATCAATGTAATCATAGAATCCTTTCTAAGAGCTATTTATGCGATTTAAAAAAACTCTGGCTTAAATAAAACTAGCAATAGATAGGCCAGTAAGACAACTGCGATTATCCCTGCAATTAAGTAGGTAATCATTGCTCACTCCGTGACAGTTTATCGTAGAAATTGATCAATCCTAGGCACAAAATAAAAAACAGTACGGTCATGCTAATGAATAGTAAATCTTCCATAATGATTCCTGTTTAGTGACGATTTTTTATTATCCAAAACAATAGCATAGGAACGGTAATTTGACGATATTTTAAAATTTAGTATAGCCTGGTTACCAGCAATTAGGTACCGAATGATGCTCCTAGTTTATTTTCTCTAAATTTATGTTATACCTTTATCAATGATACAAAACTCTCTACTATGTCTCTGCGACGAGGCCGCCTATGAAAAGTCGTTACTGGTATTTACTGGTTTTTATTTTTCCCCTGTCTGCGATCATTGGTTTTTTGTTTGGCGGGCTGGTCAGCTATACCACCTTATTTTTTTTCAGCATCCTACTTCCTATAACCGAATTTCTTTGTGGCGAGGATTATACCAACCCCTGCGCGCTTGAAACGGAGTCTCATACTTATTACCGGATTGTTTTGTATGGGATAGTCATCAGCCAGGTTATTTTAACCTTTTGGGGGGCTTATGCTACCAGCCATTGCCAGTACTTATTTGAGGCGATTGGCTATATGATTGCGGTGGGTATTAATGGCGGAATCGCTTTTTGTGCTGCACATGAATTAATACATAAAAATCATCCTTTAGATAACTGGATGGGAAATATTGTTTTAATTTGTACTGCCACAGGCCATGCGCCAATGGAGCACGTATTGGTTCATCACGGCCCTTTCATTACAGGAACTCCAGCTGACCATGTGCATGCGCCAAATGGGATGAATTTTTATACCTATTATTTAAAATCGATGGTAGGTTTACGCACCTCCGCTTTTGCGGCCGAAAAGAAATTAATGCGTCGCAAAGGATATTTTCTATGGGGTTTACATAATCGCTTAGTGACGCTAAATCTCTGCACATTATTATTGGCTTTGGTTCTAACCATCCTTTGGGGGTATGCTGCACTATTGTATTTCATTGGGGTAGTGCTTGTAAGTAGCATAATTATTCTTGGTGCGGCCTATATTCAACATTATGGATTGGAACGTTTTACCTTGTCGAATGGGAGCTATGAAAAGTTTAGTGCCATGCATTGTTGGAATTCCAATTATATTTTAACTAATTATCTTTTGTTCCAGTTACCTCGTCATTCCATACATCATTTGCGTCCGGGTCGTGATTATGAGGTGAGCGTGGATAGTACGGCTAATCCACAATTACCTTATGGGTACTTTGTGTGTAGCTTAATTATCTTTATTCCCAGTTTGTGGCGCAAGCTTATGATGCAACCCGTGCATGACAATTTGGAGGCACGACGTAAAGCGGTAAATGAGTTTCATCCGGGAGCTTCTTAAAGATATCATACGTAAAATAGATGGCAGCATCAGAATTTAATTGTGTGGGAAAATAATAATAAGCCATACGATAATTGCATTGAGTATCGCCAGCAGAACAGCGGCAGAACCAATATCTTTGGCTTTTTTAGTTAACTCATGCCAGCTTAGATCAATACGATTTAATGCCGTTTCTACGGCTGAATTGAGTAGTTCGATAATAGGAACGGATAAAAAGGAACTGATCAGGGCAATACGCTCTAGAGCTGAATTACCAATCCAGAAGGCGGCAGGTAAGGCAATAAAACTGGCATAAACCTCCAATCGAAATGCAAACTCCTCTTTGAAGGCAACTTTTAATCCATCTAGTGAATAAAATGTAGCTCTTTTCAGTTGTAACCCTACTTTTGCTAGAAACTTTAGCATGCAAATGTACCTTAAAAAATAAACTTATTTGACCCAATCCTTAAGATATGCTTAATTTTGGACCAGGCTCTTATTTTTTTCCAATCCCTAGCTAATAGAAGCTATCAATTCTTTTTTTTTTTCAACCAGGTCTTTTTTGACAAAATATTTATCATTTGCTAGTTTTTTAATTAAGAGCAGTAACGCTATTAAACCATGGTTGTATCCATTTATTGTTCTCCGAGGGACCGATGTATGAGCAACAGCCGTTATAGCAGTTTAGTGAGCTTATTAGAAGCAACTGCTCAGTCAAAACCTGATTTTCCTCTATATACCTTTTTAAATAGAACTATGGATGAAAACAGAATTCTAACGCCTGAAACCTTGGCAGAACAAGCACGAAAAATAGCGATTTTGTTGCAAAAGAGCGCACGACCTGGTGAGCGGGTAATTATTATCTACCCTCCAGGTCTGGAGTTAATCGCTGCATTTTTTGGTTGTTTGTATGCAGGTGTCATTGCTATACCTGTTTATCCGCCTAATACTAAAGCTTTAGTGACCAAACTGCACCATATTATTCAAAATTCAGGCGCTAAAATCGCATTAACTACAGAGGAAATCTTAATTAAAATTAAGAAGTTAAGAATATTAAAGTTAATCGATAAAACGCCAGTTCTTGGGAAAATGATTCCTCACCTGATGGGGCCCTCTTTTGAACGGCATAGTCAATTACTTGGTTGGGACTTTGAGAAAATGCACTTTATGGTGACCGATCACTTGTCGGATTATTCATGTACGGGCTGGAATAAGCCATCAATAACTGAGAATACTCTGGCTTTTTTACAATACACCTCAGGTTCTACGGGAAAACCTAAAGGGGTGATGGTTAGTCATGGGAATTTATTAGATAACTTAGCGGTAATGCAATTACGTAACCGCTCCTCAGAAGATGATATTTGTGTTTCATGGCTGCCCCCTTATCATGACATGGGACTCATCGCGGGCATTTTGCAGCCTCTTTTCACCGGCTATCCAGTAAAATTAATGGCGCCCCTATCTTTTTTACAACGCCCAGTCTCTTGGTTAGAAGCAATGTCTCGCTTTAAAGGAACGATTACCGGAGCCCCTAATTTTGCTTATGATTTATGCATTGATAAGATTACTGATGATGAAAAAAGTCATTTGGATTTAAGTAGTTGGCGAATTGCGGCTACGGGTTCTGAACCGATTCGCTGTTCTACTATAGAAAAATTCGCTCATATTTTTGAAGATTGTGGCTTCCAAGCTGAGGCTTTTTACCCTTGTTATGGTTTGGCAGAATCAACCTTAATGGTCACTGCGGTAGATCGGAACGAAGGGGTTCAGAGCCAATTAGTCGATAATAAGGCTTTAAGCTTAGGACAGGTGCG
This sequence comes from Legionella saoudiensis, assembly GCF_001465875.1. Lineage (GTDB taxonomy): Bacteria > Pseudomonadota > Gammaproteobacteria > Legionellales > Legionellaceae > Legionella > Legionella saoudiensis. Next base: position 208,460 of record NZ_LN901321.1, read on the forward strand.
TTATTGCGATGCCAGTCATCCTCATGCCCGCCGGCTAGTAAACTGTGGTAAGCCGGCTGATGATTTTCACGTGGTGATTGTTAATCCTGAAACATTACAGGTATGTGCTGAACGCAAAGTCGGGGAAATATGGGTGACCAGTAAAAGTGTTACTCAGGGCTATTGGCAATTACCTAATGAATCAAAATATTGCTTTCATGCAAAAATTCCTGGTGATGAGCGGACCTTTCTGCGAACCGGTGATTTAGGCTATCTTGCGGAGGGGGCGCTTTATGTTACCGGACGACTCAAGGATTTGATTATTATTCGTGGCTGTAATTATTATCCTCATGATTTAGAAGATACGCTACATAATTGTCACCCCAATGTACGCTTAAATTGCTGTGCAATTTTTTCTGTGGAAGAGAACGAGCGAGAATATTTGGTCGTTGTGCAGGAAATAAAACAACCTGTAGAGGCTGAAGTGGCCCGCGAGATAATTAAAATAATTCGCAATAGAATTTTAAAAGAGCATGGAATTACTGCTGATATTGTGGTGCTTGCGGCACATAAAGCAGTACCTAAAACAACCAGCGGCAAAATTCAGCGCTTATTATGTAAGAAAAATTATTTGGAAGGCTCATTAGAAATTTTCTATATTGATAGCATCCATGATTCCAGTTCTATATCCAAGATTCTTCAAAATGTGCGATTTTGTGTGCTTTGAGGCAAAGCTGAGCCAGGTAATCCTGAGATAGTGAGGTGTTCGCAAGAACCCCTCGCCAGAGGTTGGAATCTCTTACTACCTTCGGAATAACTTATTAGTAATGAGGAGAAGATGATGTTGGAGTTACGATCCAAAGTGACTCAAAAGCAAAAGATCCAGCAGGAGCTACTGCATCTTATTCATCATCTGCACCCTGATGATTCGCCATTCGAGTTTTGGGGCTTGGATTCATTAGCAAAAATTGAACTGTTGACGGTAATTGAGAAAAAATTTGGTATTCGCCTGGGGGATAATGAAATCATTGAGATGAACACTCTAGATGATTTGGCAGAAACGATTCTCTATAAGCAAAAACGAGACAAATGCGTTGGTAGCTCATTCATTGAGCAACCAGTAAATGCCTCCATTTCCTTTAAAACATCGCCCATTCGTAACACAATACATCAATATATCGCAGGATTTACTCGTAATCGCTTTGACATTGAAGTTCATGGCAAAGCCTTTTTGCCGCAAGATGGACCTTTTATTATTGCGGCAAATCATAGTAGCCATTTAGATAATTTGGCATTGATGGTGGCTGCTGGAGGGAGCTTTGATAATTATGTTTTATTGGCAGCCAAAGACTATTTTTATGAGCGCCGTTCATTGACTCTTTGGTTATTGAAAAAATTATTTAATCTGATTCCCTTTGATCGCAACCCCCAATCAGCAGCTATGCTAAATAATATTCGTAGCTGTAAAACGGCAATTAACGCGCAGAAGAATTTAATTATTTTTCCAGAAGCCACTCGTTCTTTGAGCGGCGAAATTCAGCCGTTTAAAGGTGGCTGTGCTATGTTGGCATGGGAATTGCAGATTCCTATTATTCCTGCATACATTGAAGGCGCTTATGATTGCTTACCTAAAGGAAAAGTCTGGCCTAGGAAAGGAAGCGTTACGGTTTGTTTTGGTTCACCAATCCTCATGACTAATTATCTACCCAAGGCGTCGGAGTTGAACTATCAATTTTATAAGATGATTACGCAAGAGCTTGAGCAGCAGATCAAACAGTTAAAGAGCGATCTGTGCGTTAAGGAGTAACCATGAAGAAAATCGCAGAATTAATTTCTATACCCAGGGATGAGTCTGAGGTTTGCTTTGAGAAAAAAGAACATGATTTTGCCTTATTTGAGATCCAAGGCTTACGTCCAACTCAAGAGGATGCTGCAGTAGCATTTTGGTACCCAGCAGGTTTTTTTAATACATTATCTGCGCAAGATATTGGTCATCGTTTATGGACCAGCTATAAATTAATTAATCAGCATTGTCTTAAGCCTGGTTTTGGCGGCTCCACCGCATCCACCACCGTTTATGATGGGGAGGGTAATTTAATTACTGCTACTTTAGGTGATTCGGTAGTTTTTGCGGTGGTGTATTTCCCCAATGGTCATGTTGCTTCCGTGGTACGATTAAATAAAATCATTCATCATCCTAATCTGGATCAAGAGCGGTTGGCTAAAGTGCGAGGTCTTGTACGCAATGGGCGGTTGTTGGGTCGAAATGGTTCTTTAGCATTATCCAGAGCATTGGGGGATTATGATTTTATCGAATCGGGTGTTTGTGATGATGCGCATATTGATATAACACCAAGTGACTTGACGCATGCCACCGGAATGAAGATGCAGATTATTACTACTTGTGATGGTTTTACCGAGCCTGTTCCTGGCCAAACAAAAGAAAATCAGGAACAATGGTTTTGGAAGCAGTTGCAATCGATTGATAATCCCGGCACTCGTTCCGAAGCAGAATTAGCTCGATTGCTTACTTATAAGGCATTACATGCCGGTTCAATGGATAATATTTCTGTCTCTGTACAAGTTTTAACAAAAAATAAACCCTTTTTAGTGGGGATTTATGATGGGCATGGAGGTGACTCCACGTCCACGTATGTAGCAAGTTCTATGGGTAAGGTATTTGAGCAACAATGCAGTTTAGAGGCCGCAGCCTATGCAGAACAAGCATTGAGTGTGGAGCGAAATTGGGCGATTTATTCCCGGGATAATCATTAATGCAGAATAGAGATTAAGGTTTTTTTTACTTGATTTTATTTGTTTTTATTGCCTTACTAACTATAGTTAATGATATTAAACACTAGAAATAATACAGGAGAGCTATTATGGATAATGCAAACCGTAGTGAAAAAGCGCATGTTTCAGAAGCGGCTAGTGAGTTGCTCAAAGAAGGAAAAAAATGGGCAAATGAAATGTGTGATGAAGGGATCAATCGTGCTTGCGAGGCAGAAGAGAACCTGAGGGAATGCACTGATCAATTATTGAAAAAAGTACAACAAAACCCATTAACCTCAATATTAATTGCAGGTGGGGTTGGCTTCTTATTATCTAAGATTATGAGAAAATGATGGAAGTCATAAAGCAGGTAGAGGACCTCGTTTCTACAAGAATTGATCTTGTAAAAACGATGTTTTCAGTAATGTGTATGGAGGCACGATTGGCGGGGCTTAGTATCTTCCCGCTAATTCTGAATATCTGCCTGCTCTTTATTGTTTTGGTAACTTTTTGGTTTTCTATTTCATTATTACTCGGGTATGAGTTTTTCGTAATTTCTCATAATTTTCTACTTTCGGTTGTGTTAGTCGTTTTATTTAATCTGGGAATATTATTGGGCTTGGCAAAGTATCTTGCTTTTAATCTGAAAAATATGAGCTTTGAAAAAACAAGATCCTATTTTTCCCACAATAAGGATACGGATGATGAGCAATTCGCGAAAACGGTTACGCCAGCAAATAGCAGCAATGGACAAGAGGGTTCATCTGCAACAGGCGTTGATAAGCCAAAATAAGCGATCTTTAGGCTTGCACCGAACAAATTATACGGTGATTTTAGTGATTACCGTATTAGTTCCTTGTTTATGGCTTGGATGGAAATTAAGTGAAGAAAAATGGGTTGATAGAATGGCTACACAGCTTGTGGAGTTAATCACGTTAACCTTTTTTACTTATTTTCGTAAACAATTGATTCATCTAATGACGCCTAGAAGAGTAGAGCAATAAAACACTATCCGTGCTACTTTGATTACGCGTTACTGCATCAAGGCTACAATTCAACCGTAGCTTTGCTGCAGTAACGCATAATTAGGATTTTACATTTATTGAGCACAGTAATAATTACCAGTAGGTGCCAATTCCTCATCATTAGAAGAAGTAATAGTACGTAACAGTGTATGCGCTCGATTAACACAGGTCTTATTATATCCCTGAGAGCTTAAGATATTTTGTTGACATTTTTCTGCCATTCCTAAAGCAACCTCAGGACATTTTTTTAGTAATGATACAAATCGAGGGTCATTTTTCCCCTCCTCTTCAACACATAATTCGCCAAATTCCTGCCAAAGCCTATCGATTACTTTGGTTTGAATTGCATTCCATATTACATTTTCCCCCTTAAACTTTAGGAGTTTCAGTTGCTCTGTAACTTTACGATACTCTTCTTCAGTAGCTGGCAATGAATATGCTTTTGCTTCTTCTTCGATAATCTCGTGCATCTTATTGAGTACGAGCTCGCTATTAAATAGCTTCTCGACTGCTTGTTCATAAGGTAGAAAACATTGGGTGCTGGATTCATAAATGAAAAATTCACCTTCTTCTATATCATAATACCAGGCATGAATTTTTAGCTTCTTTGCCTCCAAACGTTCTTTAATAACATCCAGAGTATGTAAATGTTCTATTTGTAAGAGGATATTTTCTTCGGTAAGGCATTTTAATTTTTGTTTTGCATCCTGTGTTTCTGGATGTTTTTTATGTACCCGCTCTAAAGCTGGTCGAGCATATGCGTCGAGAAACTCAGCAACTAGTGGTAAATTCTCAGCAAGATTAGGAGCTAACAACCCTTTCATAGCGCCGCAGTCTGAATGCCCACAAACAATAATTTCAGTCACATTCAGTACTTTTACGGCATATTCAGCGGTTGCCCTTTCCCCTGTAGGGTAGGGGACTTTTGGGGGGAAAATATTTCCTGCGTTACGTATAACAAACAACTCGCCGGCATCTGCATTTGTGACGTATGAGGGAACAATCCGGGAATCAGAACAGGTGATTAAAAGTGTATCTGGAGATTGGCCCTTGATTAAGGAGTGAAATAAATCACGCTTTTCAAGAAAGCCATTATTTTTAAAATGGCGTATTCCTTTGAGTAGCTTTATCGGCATATATTTCTCCTGGTTTCCATCGTCTAATTTTTTAAGTCACGTCATACCGGATGCCGTGACATTATTTAGGATGATATGGCATCGTTTAAGGGGACGCGACATCATTGGGGATAACGTGACTCTATGGAGGGTAACCTATCCCAGTTCCCTAAGATAGATTAGTTTCCGTTATTTTTGAACACTTATTAAATAAATAAGAACTTAAAATATGCAAAGGATCATACTGTTCCTTTAATTCCAGCCACTGGGAATATCGTGCCCCATAATGCTTCTTCCAATAATCACTTTTTATTGATTCCCCTAAATATCCAGAGAGATAACGCTTTCCTCCTAGAGGTAAAAAAAGCGCATCTAAATGGTTAATGGCTTCCAAGCAACTTGGAGTAAATACACTAGGCAAGCCCGGATTAATAATCATAAACGAAAAAATATGCGGTTCCTCAGGAAGCATTAAAAAGCCTACCGGCTTACGATTAACAATGGGAATTAAATGCACTAATGATGCGTAATGAAGGGGTAGGGTTTCCAAAATATCTTCTAATTTATTTAAAGGAAATTTAGGAATAAAACATTCATACCACGGGTGTTGTAAATCCCATTGTCCACTCAATTTCATAACATTTAAACGTGCATCATGACGATGCAAATAGGAGTGAATCGTTTCATCTTGAGTATGAAGAATTTTCCAAGGCTTCAAGGGTAGATCATGAAAATCAGGTGCATGATGATCGTATTCAATTGAAACGTGCAAAGCATAAAGCCATTGAGCGAAGGGTGCGCGTCCTGTGGTGGTGAGCTTAGCTCCTTGTATTGACGGACTGCAAAAGGATTCAACAAAATCCGCATAATTCTGACATTGATGTAAATCATGGAGCCAGCTTTCTTTATCCAGATAAGTTAAGTAGAACGTTCGTACCGTTTTTTTGCATAATCTCAGGGCGATGCGAGCTCGGGTTATCACGCCAAAATGACCTTGCCCTCCTAAACATGCCTGCATTAAAGAAGAATGCCTATCTACCTGGACTAATTCCCCGTTGGCGAGGGTAATTTCCAATTCGCGTACATGGGCAATCGCACTCCCGTATTTAAATGAGGAGGCTCCAATTCCACCGGCTGAAAGTACCCCACCAATCGATAAGTTGCAGTTATAGGGTAGGACGTAGGGAATTAAGGAATGAGGTAAGGTGCGCTGAAGTAAATCGGCCCAAGTGCAATTCGCTTCCACCCAAATGGAGTGATGTTCGGGTTCCTCTATCTGATTAAAATGCCGCATATCCAGAATTAGTCCTCCGGGAGCTGCTAGCGATTGCCCGTTTTGGCTCATACCATTACCACGAATAGTCACCGGAAGTTGATGTTCATGGGCATACTTAAGTAAAGATTGCAGCGCTTCGCGCGTTTGCGGCGCACAGACCGCAGCGGGTTGGGAATGTACCATCCCGCCGAAATCGCGGCCGAAAGGAATAAGCGCCTGCTCATTACTTAGAATGTTTTGTTCGGGCTTTTTTTCCCAATGCATTAGATGCTGGGTGTTCCACTGGTTCACAGTTTGCGGCATGTTTTCGGTTCCTCTTTTGAGCTAACTCCAGTTTACGGTTGCAGGCGATTACTAGCCCATCAAACATTTTAGTAAATGCATCATAGCAACGGTCGATCATTTGCAGGGCATCACGGCGTACGTGGACAGGAACTTTTCTGGAAAATAATTCACGTTCCATTTCTGTTTCAAATAATGCATGTGCTTTTTCTACTTCCAGATGCGTTTTAGAAAAGTATTTTAAATGCTCTTCTTCGCCAGTCTTTCTCACCTGTTCGGAAACTTTTTCAAAGAATACATGTCCAGAGGATTCAAGGGTTAAGAGTAGGGCGATATTTATAATGTCATTTTTGGCATTAAATACTTCGGCAACCAGTGCATAAGCTGCATCACGAGTAGCGCGAGTATCTCGGCTATAGAGCCAGCTAACGCCATTTTTATTACAGGCCTTATTAATGCTGGTGGTTCCCATATATTTTTTATCTTGCAAGAACCAGCGGTCATGGCCAGCGTCTTCATGTCGATGATGGCGTGCTATTTTTTTTAGGTAGGGATCGGTAACACGTTCCTCATTAATCCGTAATATGTCTTGAAAGGTCATAGTCCAAAAGGTTAATTCTGGAACAAAATAGCTTATTTCCTCGAGGCTATTTAATTGCTCTAAGAGCTTAAAAAATGGATGTTTTTTAAACTCATTTTGTTTTGAATCTATATAATTTTGAATAAGTCGCATCATCTCTCCCTGTGTCTTCCATACCTTAACTTATGGTGCCTGCCAAGTTCTGGTTGTGAAGGAGCTGGTCTACCTGCTCCCAATCAACCATTTCCAGGCTGGTTACCTTCTTACAAATCTGATTTAAAAATGTGGTTTGCTTCTCGCCTATTTTTAATGCTTCTGCATAAGGGGTATTAGTGAACATGACTAATACATGTTTGGAAATGTACTGTTGGGGGTAACGTTGCATGAGCAACTGTTCTAATTGTTTTTTTAAGTTAAACTGAGGATCGCGAATATTTGTTTGAATTTCTTGAAAATTATCCATAGACATTTGTGCCACTGCATCGGTGTTTGGCTTTCTCGATTGATAAAAGGCCGGCATTACTTGGGCCCAATCATCTTGGTATTCATCTAAAAGCGTATTGAGTATACGGCAATCCTCAAAAGCGCTATTCATGCCTTGTCCGAAAAAGGGGACTACTCCATGTGCGGCATCGCCAAGTAGAAGGCATTGATCTTGATAATGCCATGAATCACATTGAATGGTGCTCATATTGCCTGTGGGATGTTCGGTAAACTCATGCAGCAAATGAGGCATGGTGTCATAGGCATCAGCAAATTCTTCTTTAAAAAAGGCATTAATTTTTAATTCAGTATCTAATTCGGCGAAACTATTTTTTCCTTCATTGGGTAAAAATAAAGAGCCGGTAATGGAGTGATCGCGATTGGGATTGCCCAACAGTAGAAAGGCATTTCTAGGCCATAGATGTAAATATTCATGCGCAAGTTGCTGCTGGCCGGGAGCCCCAATGGATAATTCTTTATATCCGTAGGATAGGAAACTCCGATTTGCGTTGATTAAACCGCGAGTGTTTAATTGCTCACGTACACAAGAATTTACGCCATCGGCACCAATTAAGTGCTGATAGGGGAAGCTTAAATGTTCTCCTTGATGCATTTGAAAATGCATAATTTTCTTTTCCAGATCGAGTTGAACTAGTTTGCTATTAAAGTTAAAGCGTACATTGGGATGTTTTTCAGCTTCATTGAGTAGGAGCTTATTTAATTCATTGCGCTCTACGGCATTAATGTATTCATCGCGGTGGCGGCCAAAGGATTGGTATTTAATTTGACCTTGAGCATCATGTATCGCCCGCGCCCGCATGGGTACCATCAACTGTTCCACTTCAGATCTAATGCCAACACCGGCAAGACCTGTAAGTCCGCGGCAAGATAAGGCAAGGTTTATAGAGCGTCCATCATGAGCGTGAGTTAATCTGATATCTGGTCTAGCATCAAAGACCTGGAGTTTGTATCCACGTTTTGCCAGGTAGAGTGCAAGTAAGGTTCCGGCTAAGCCAGCCCCAATAATACTTATCTCTTTCATTCCTATCTCCCTGATACGTGACTCTATTTGTATGGGAGCAAGAATTGTGCCTGGTTGGGCGAAATGTAATACGGTGCAGGTTGCGCGCTGGACTTAATGGTGCTTAAAGGTTTTCGAGCAGCAGGTCATCCCCTCGCCGTAAGGGATGACGGTTTTTAAAGCTTTGCGGTACATTAAGAAAGTTTATGGCAGAAGGGCAATATCGCTTACAAATAATCCTTCAAAAACTCCTCCAACTCCTCAGCCTTTTGCGGCGGAGAAAAGTAGTACCCTTGAGCATAATCACAACCATGCTTCATAATAAACTCACGCTGTAATTCCGTTTCGACCCCCTCAGCCAATACCTCCAGATTGAGGCTATGGGCCAAATTAATAATTGCCCGAGCGATGGCTGCATCACTTTCTTTATCTACTAATTCGGTAATAAATGAGCGGTCAATTTTTAATTTATCTACCGGAAATTGCTTTAGGTACGCCAAGCTTGAATAGCCCGTACCAAAATCATCAATAACCACTTTAATGCCCATATCTTTGAGCTCATACATCGCATCAACCGCATGCTTTATATTATCGACTAAGAGACTTTCCGTAAGTTCTAACTCCAAAAACTTAGGTGATAGATTAGCCTCGCTAAGAATTCTACCAATCATTTCGGGCATTCTTGGTTGGCGTAATTGGCGACCCGAAATATTGACGGCCATGGTTAAATGAGAATAGCCTTGCTGATGCCAACGGACAAGCTGCTTGCATGCCTCTTCCATAGCCCACAAACCAATCTCTAAGATCAAACCGTTTTCCTCAGCAATACCGATAAAATCGTTGGGGGGAACTGCACCTAAGATATGGCTATTCCAGCGCAATAAGGCTTCAAAACCAATCAATTTATTTTTAGATAAATTAATTAGGGGTTGATAGAGTAAGTGAAATTCGTTTTTGCGCAGAGAATCACGTAAGGCATTATTAATTTGCATGCGATTAACGATTTGCGTATTCATTTCTTTATCATAATTATGATAGGTATTACGTCCACTATCTTTGGCATGATACATCGATAAATCAGCGCTTTTCATCAAGGTTTCATAATCATTACCGTCTTTAGGAAAATAGCTAATACCAATACTGCCGGTGATTTTTATATAATGTTCGTCAATTTGAAATGGGTTTGCTAAAGAGCTAAGTATTTTATCAGCAATCTTATGGGCTTGCTCTTCCGTCTGAATGTCTTGTAATAAAATAACAAATTCATCACCGCCTAAACGACTGACCGTATCAAGATCATTGGTTGCAAGGAGCAATCGGTTTGATACGGCCTGCAAGAGTAAGTCACCCATACTATGGCCCAAGGTATCATTGGTCAGTTTAAAATGATCTAAGTCTAGGAATAAAAAAGCTAATATGGAGCCTTTCTTTTTTGCTTGTAAGATTGCTTGATCAACCCGGTCAATTAAAAGGACGCGATTTGGTAATTCAGTGAGCGAATCATACGTTGCTTGTTTGATGAGTTGTTCTTCCATCTTACGGCGTTCAGTAACATCATTTATAAGGCATATGTAATGTTTGACTTTATCAAAAGAGTCGCGTACTGGCGCAACACTGATTTCACACCAAAAAACCTCACCACTCTGTTGATAGCTTTCAAGCTCAACCGTTTCTTCGCGTAACTCTTTTATCGCCAGAATAATGCGTTTGTGGTTCACATGCTGAGTTTTATTGGCATGCAAAAAAGTGAGCCCCTGGCCTAAAAGCTGCTCCTCAGTATAACCCGTAATGCGCTCAATGGCTTTGTTAACGTAAATAATGGGAAGATTGGGCTTGCTAATATCGAGTATGGCTACGCCATGGGTGCTTGCCTCAATCGCCCGTTCACGAATACGCAGTTCATCCTCATGCATTAACTTTTTGGTAACATCCCTAAAGCTATATACTCGTCCCACAATTTCAATGCCTACCCGTTGTGGCTGGGTATAACGCTCGAAAATACGTCCATCTTTAAAATGTAATATGGGAAGTTCGCCCTGCCAGTCCGGGTTTTCATAAAGAAAATTGACATCGGAAATTAAACCCTCAGGATTAATTAATTGCTCTAGGATATATTCGAAGCTAATGCTTTCAGTGCCTACCTCTAACATATGGGTGGGGATACGCCACATTTCTACGAATTTTTGATTCCAATCGACTACTTTACCCTGGCCATTGACCATCATAATACCATCAGCAGTGGACTCAAGGGTGGCGCGTAGCAAGGAGAGAGACTTTTCTAGTTCAATATTTTTTTCAAAAATATTAACCGCTTTTATATTAATATTTTCTGAAAGGGGGGCCTGTATTGAACGCTGAAACTCAGGTTGAGTATGAAACCATTGTTCTAAAAGGGCTGGTAAATTGGGTGTAGGTGAAACCATTCCTAACTCTTCACATACATTTGTAATTGAGGGGACTTTTCCTTGTTTTTTAATGGCATCTGCTGCTTCATCAACTCTTGAGTAGTTTATCTCTTTTAAGGCCATACGCTATTAACTATCCTCCACAGTTAGAAATTCAGTTTAGATTATCTATTTCTTAATAATACACTTGATAGCTTTTTTATTCATTAATTCGCGAATGGAAGTTGATGCTTAATTGGCACTTTACTCGTTAGACCTTTGCGTGCAGAGGGCGAAGCAGGGGTTAGTCTATTTTGGGAAACTTAATGGTGAAATGAGTGTATTCACCCAGTTTTCCTTGGCAGGCAATCGAGCCTCCAGCAGCCTTCATAAGTAATTTACAATAGGCTAGGCCAATACCGGTACCCCCTTGTCTTTCAGAGTAAAAGGGTTCAAAAATCAATTTTGCTTTTTCTGTAGAAATGCCTTGAGCAGTATCTTTAATATGTAAATAATTAAAATTATCCTTTTCTTGCCCTTCCGCCAGACTGATCACTACCTCGCCTTTACCTTCTTTTTCAATAAAATCAAAGCTATTATTCAATAAATTCCAAATTAGATTTCTAAAGGCGATTTTTTCAATCCAAATTACAAAATCGCATTCTAAAATGAGGTCGATGAGTTCGTGTTGATTATTTTTAAAGGGATAATCTTCTAAGGCATGCTTTAAAAGTTCATTGATGGAGTAGAATCCAAATTTGCAAGTATCAAACTTATCGTGACGTATATTATTTAATTGTGCGCTAATAAGTTGATTTACACTATCAATTCCCCGTTCAATTTTGGCAATGCTTTCGCTCAGGTTGTGCTTTACTTCTTGTTCGCTAGATAAGGTTTCAACCAGTGATTTTTGCATTTTTGCTTGCAGGTAAATACTGGATAGGGGCGTTCGTAAGTCATGCGCTAAACTTCCTGCAAGTAAACGCATCCCGGAAATTTTAGCGCTGTAAATGAGTTCTCTATCACGGGCAAAAAGGGCTCCGATGATAATGGCTGCAGTAAAGGTAATTCCCAGCCCAAAAACAGATACATCGCCAGGCACATACTTTATTATTTTATCGGAACCATAAACAAAGCAAACATAGGCTAGGCTACTGCCTAAAAGAAGCAGTACTAATGAGTCTAAGGCATTAGTTACTAAAAATAAGAAAAAGGTTGCTGACATACAATTCATTAGCCATAAGGTTGCCCCATCATTTAATAAAGTTAGGTAGGTGAAAAAGAAGGGTAAGCAAAAGAGCAAGCTTAGATACCAGATAACTGGAAGAATTCTTAAAAGCTTCGGCGGCCAAAAACGATGCAGTGCTAATAAGGCACACATAAGGGTGGCAGTTAGTCTAAGGAAAAACTCTTTATTTACTTGAAAATTTTGTAATTTCCATAAAATTCCAAAAAGAGGGAAGTTGATCATCATCACAATACCAAATAGGGTAATTTGATGACTGGCTTCAATGGTTTTTTCCATTAGATAATTATAAATCGTAAATATTCCTTTTTTTAAACAATATAATATCAATTAGTCACCTCTTGGTATTCATCACTTAGTCAGTGCAAAAATTTCATCGGATAACGTTTGCCACATTTCAATTTGATGCGAATAAATAAACGCAAAGGCTTCTTTTATTTTATCGCTACGGAGCTTCCAAATGGGTTCTAGTTTTTCAAGAACAGAACTAAAATGCTCGACATGGGTATGGACTTTGAAAAACATCATTCCTTTTGGAGATGTTTTTATTGATAAGGCACATTCACTCAAATAGATGTAATCAATATTATCCAAGCGCTCATAAGCGGCAAAAGCTGCGATTTGAGCTTCTGCGTCATGAGCGGCTAACCAAGCTAGATGGCACACCGTATTCCTCGGCAAAATTAGCATAAAGTTGTTCATGGGACAGTCTATTTTCAGTACCAAACTCTTCGTTTATATTATCTAAGATAATTGATTTAGAGAGCGAGTCAGCCGAAAAATTGGCAATAAACCACATGAAATTAATAAAATGTCCTCTTAAATGATAAAAAATAGCAGCAAACATTCGTTTTTGATTTGCATCCCAGGTCGCTGTTTTCACTGCATTAAAAAGAGGAATAGTAGATAGTTTTTTACGATATTCATCATCAGCTTGAGCTAAAAATTGGCTAAATGTTGAAGACGGTGTTTGCATGATGAACTTTTTATTCAAATTAGTTGCGTTTATGTCAAAATGTGAGTGCAATTAAAATCCTACCAGGTTATTTCAATAAAGATCAAATTGCATATTATTTTAACATATAAGAATTTAAATGGAAAGTGCTTAGCATTGATAAATAGGAGAAAATCGCTTGAGGCCTTCTTTCAAGCGATTCTTCAGGATGCTTAGGAGTAAAACCGACGTTTCATTCGCTCGCAATAGTCAATGAATTGAGGTTGGGACTTCGTATAATCTTGTAATGGAGAGGTAAACGGTGTTTCCAAAATATTGGCTAAAAAAGCATAGACACAGGCATCGGTGCTGGTTGGCTCCTCACCCATAAAAAAGGAGGAAGGTTTTAAGAGGGTGCTTAAGGCGGTTAGATCCTCAAGTCCTAATTGATATACTTCAAGCAAACTATGCCTGCCAATTCCTTGTTTATAAAGATCGCCACGAATCTTTTTTTGGATAAGAATGGGCAGAATAGTACGCAGAGGCTGTTTCAAATGACTAAAAAATGTATTGCGGGTGATTGGCCAATAACGGTCATCTATCCAGCGCGAGTACACTAAGATCCAATACAAATGTTCTTCAAGCATGCGTTTTATTGTTAAAGCTTGCGCCTTTTGCTCGTTCGATAAGTGGCTGTCTAAGGGATCTCCATATTTTTCTTGTAAATAGCTAATGATGAAGCTGCTATCGCCAATTATTTTGCCGTCATCATTAATGGTAGGTAGTTTTTTCTTTGGGCCTTTTGCCGGATTAACAACCGATACAACTTCAAAAGGGAGCTTGGCCATACGCAAATAAGTTTCCAGCTTCATGCAAAATGGACTGGGATTGGGTAAGGACCATTGGGGTGGAAATTGGTAGAGTTTGAGCATCGTTTCTATTTCCTTAATCAATGTAATCAATAAAGTGCGTCGGCGGGCTGTTAAGCCCGGCAATCACCATTGGCACAGCACGCCACGCGTGAATTAATCGCCTACGTATATTAATCCGCCAGATAACCATCATAAAAGCTGCGTTAATGCATGTAACAAACCGTTTAAACTTTTATATTGAGCGGTAATGACCCGTTTTACTTCCGCTAATTGCGGATTAATCTCTGTTAAAATAGTGCTCATTGCTGTCCCCGGTCCAAGATCAATAATCAGATCATACTGGTACGCACTAATTAGTTCACCAACACTATGCCATTGTAATGACGTATATAACTCTTGGTCCAGCATCTGCTTTTCTTCATCACTATCATATACTTTGATTAGTTCTAAGGGGCTGATAATGGGATAAAGTAAACTGGATTGCGGCAGATTTTCATTTATAAACGTCAGCAAGAGTCCCTTTTTATCTGCATAATAGGGCGTATGTGAAGGCAGGTGTACCTCAAGAAAGTTAGCCCGAGCAATGCGGTCTTGCAATTTGGCAAGTAATTGGTTGAGCGCTACTATTTTGCCACCCAGGACTAAGTGTTGCTGGGAGTTAACAATTGCGACATAACAGTGATGTCGTGCGCAGGCAGCCTTTACTTCTGCAACGTCAAAATTCCCGCGAATAGAAAGTAAATCATAAGCTTGATCCAGCAGTGTTATCATCAGTTTAGTGCGATAGTTATAGAGTTTAATGCTGTCTTCCAATGAGGCATTAATGCTCGCCAGAAATGCGCTGACTTCGCCCATGCTATAACCGGCTAATTCAATTTGATGCGGGTTAAAAAGTGGTTTTAGCATACTGAAAAGAGTTAGCTGGTAAACACCAATAATAAGTTGCGTGAAATGGGGATCAGTAAGAGGAGGATTGGGCTGTAAAAAATCGATATTGGTTAAGGATGAGAACTCGCTTAAGCGGTGCAAGGCCTGGTTATTTTCCTGAAAGAAAGTAAATAGATTGTTCTCTCGATAACCTTGTCCGGCAAAAACGCATAAAATTCTCATGACGGCTCCCCAAAAACATGACGTAAAAAATAAATAAGCCCCAACATATCTGCAACCCCTCCAGGGCTAATGTTGCATTGGGAAAATAATAAATGCAGGCGAGCAGCCTCCTGTATGGAGCGTGCACGATTATCTAAGGAAATTGCTTGTTGTATGTGATAACGGGCAAACTGCAAGCCTTCTGGGCCGGTACGATAGAGGATGTTAATGTCATCCATAGCTAATAAGAGCTGTTGATAGGCAAGTAAACCAAAAAACTCTTTATCATGTTGAATCTCTGCTAAAGCTAAGTAAGTATCAAAAACTAATTTATAGCCATCTATTGCCATTTGTTTCGCGTCAGCAACTGCGTATTTTTGCTTAACCAGACTTCCATGAGTATTGATATTTTGGTGATGCTTTTGTAAATAATAGGCCCATTCCTTCTTAATGGTTAAATGCAAATCTTGCGGATAAAATTTCTTATAGCGTAGGCTTAACTTACAAATACTGCTACACATTATGCCCAAGGCAAAAATTGCTCCGCGATGGGTATTAACTCCAGAAGTTATTTTCTGCATAGTTTGTTCAGCTTGTAGTCCCAACTTTACTAATTCTGCAGGGGGTGCATTAAGTGCGGCTTGTTGTCCGACGTGAATGAAATAATGGCGTAAGCCAAAGAGACTGCGAAAAAATAAAGCGCCATCCATGTCCTGATGCGCCCCAGTATCCACAAAACTCACCAAGCCTGGCTTGGGGTATAGGGCAATTTCGTCATAAAGCGCACGCACTGCTATTTTGGCATAGTAACGGGCCATTTTATTAAGATTAGAAGCCGAGGGAGGGGTATGTTGCATAAAGTTCCTCTCTAGCTAACAAAAACACGTTGTTAATGGATTTAAATAAAATAGAGTCGCTGTTTTGCAGTAGTTCGTGCAGCGAACAATCACCCCAGTGAGGAAAGCGTACTTCACCATCAATCCGTAGTACCTTACTTTTAAAAAGTAATTCTTGATAAAGTTCTCTTAAGTCGGAAAGTGATTGCCCTGCGTAGATAATCAGCACATCTAAATCGGAGTCAGGTTGTACATAGGATTCTTGGGTGAGATGTTGCCAGCAATAAGAACCATAAACTTTAACGTCGGCATGGACTTCCAGTTGTACAGGAAATATATCTGTGAGCTTGGGAAGCTCTTGGTTTTGAATTATTGCAGATTGGGCTACTTGATAACAGACACGTATTTTTTGCTGTTGCAAATCCACATAGGGAATTGCAAGTTGTATTTTTCCTGATACAAGCTCCTGCGATTGTCTGGGACATATAAAAGGATAGCCACACTGCAACCAGTATTGGAATAAACGCTGCTGCTCGTCTGAATGCTGACTTGCCGCTATCGTACTGGGATTTAGGTAACATAGGGTATGTCGCGCATAATTCATAGATTTTCAATCGTATTGATTAGATCAAAGGCCATCGAGCGGCCACCATATTTTTTTCCAAGTTCTGCACGATTGTCTTTAGTAAGATTTTCTTCTTCTATGGTCTGTAATAATTTGTCGGGTACTTCATTTAAATGCAGCACTTCGTGCAAGCCGCCCAGCTTCTTAAAATTTTCTACACCAGGAGCAAATACTGCTGATGTTTTGCTGATTTCACGCAGCAACTCAATATCCAATTTAGTGACTTTAGCCATGCCCTCCAACCACATGACCGCTAATTCCGTATTCTGTAATGCATAAATACGGTCAGCCATCATACCAAAGGCGATAAAACTGCCTCCAATGGCTTGATTGTAGACTAAGGAAATGAGTTTATTGCCATTTTGACGCGCCAAATGCAAACAGCTCAATAAATGTGAAAAATAGCCATACATGCCCAGCCATTCATCACGAACCGATAATTTTTGGCCAATGACGTTTGTAAGCAAAATAATGGGATCCTGATTTTTATTTTTTATCAGCAGCAATAGTTGTTTGGCCATTTCCATGGCTTCATCAACTCCAAAATCGGTATTTTCAATGGTGCCAAGTAGATTAAATTGCTTCCCTTTTATTTTGCCGCTGCCAAAGATAATGCGTTGGTTGATTTGAGTTTCTGCCGTATCAAAACAGTGCTTGATTAGTTGTTGCGCGGTAATTTGATCACTGGACATGATTTTTCCTTTTATGGGCCAAGACTAAAAACTGTGAGTCCGTACAATTAAAAACATCCTGCTCATAAAGTTCGGGGTGATATTTTTTCAGCCATTCACCCTCTTCAGTGCAGTTATTGGCGGCAAGGATGCGCTGTTGTAATAATTCATGCTGAGCAAGAACTGTGTCTAAGTTAAGCTCAGGGTGCGAATGGCACAAAGCATTGTTTATCGCTTCACGGATATCGGCTATCTTATTGGTAGTATAAATCTGTGCCGCTTTTTGCAAAAAGCGGGTTCTACCCCCATAAACGCGCCAAATTAATGCACGATCACTGCTGTCAAATACCTCTGCCCCTTTTACCGCCTGAATTACCTCGGCGCCAGAAACGCCGATACGTGCCCCTTGATTCACAATCAGATAATCTAAGGTGCCGCTAATAATTCCCATGCCTCCATAGGCTCCGTTGCTACCACAAATTACCCCAATAGTTTTAATACCTGCAGAACGGGCATCTAAGATAGAACGAATAATTTCTGAAATTTCGATTTCGCCGACATTGGCTTCTTGTAAACGTACACCACCACTGTCAATTAAGAAGACCAAAGCTTCCAGTTTCTTTTTAATGGCATATTTAATTAAGCCATTAATTTTTGCGCCATGAACTTCACCCACCGCGCCGCCAATAAAATCTTTTTGCTGTGCTGCTATGGCTATGTTTGACCCGCCAATTTGTGCGGTGCCAATAATAACCCCGTCATCAGTTTCTACCTGCATTTTTAATTGCGGCAGCGTGGGGCTTGGTGTGTCTTCATCAAGAAGAAACTCGGTAAAACTTTGGGCATCCACCAAAGAGTATATGCGGCTGCGTGCATTGGCCTCGATGTAATTTTCTTTGCGGGTATAGCCTGATTGATATGTTTCAATTGCCTGCCGTAGGCGCAGAGATACCACCGGAGGAGTCGCACCGGCATCATACAGGATAATATTGAGTCCTGCGAAGGGGTATTCTTCAATATAACCCTCAATGACCGCATCCCAGGTTGTTTTAAAACCAGAAATCGTGGTATTAACCCGAATCGTTGTTTGTTTGGAATTAGTATTCGGTTTAATGAGCACTTCTAAATTGCCAGAGCCGGCAACCCCAACTTTAACTACAGGGGCTGCGGTTAATGTTTTTTCCAGATTAAATGTATATTGATACGTATCCATAAGTTTCTACCAATTCCTGAATTTATTTGGAGGACAATAAAGCCCCTGTGATATATCTACCAAATCATGGATGCTCTTGGCAGCAAGCAAGTCACGGTCCGCGTCTTTTAAGCTGATTTTTAAATCTTCTGGGCGTTGGATTACTCCCCGATTGCGCAGTTCATTAACCATCCCTTTATCTCGTTTTAACCCCATGGGGGTGTAGCCGGCAACGCCGCGAATTGCCTGTTCGCGCTCTTCTAAATTTTTACATAATAATAAGTTGGCAATACCTTCTTCGGTAACGACATGGGAAATATCATCCCCATAAATCATGACTGGGGGTAAGTCGGCTTGCATCTCTTGTTGTAGTTCCCAGGCATCAAGCTTTTCCACAAAAGTCGGTTTTCCTGCACTTTGGAAGGTTTCAACCATCTGAATCACCAGCTTACGGCCACGAGGTATCGCTTGCGGGTTATGGCGATTTTTTTCCTGTCCTGCTTTAAGCCATGCATAAGAGGAATGACGTCGTCCTAAAGAATCACAGCCCATATTGGGTGCTCCTCCAAAACCGGCAATACGCCCTTTGGTCGCGGTAGAGCTATTCGCTTGAGTATCCATTTGCAGTGTGGCGCCGATAAAGACATCGCAAGCATAATGTCCGGCGAGTTGACCAAAAAGACGATTAGAGCGTAAAGAGCCATCACGGCCGGTAAAAAAAACTTGCGGGCGGGCACGCACGTACTCATTCATGCCTACTTCACCCCCCACACAAAAAATAGACTCCACAAAGCCAGCCTCTATTGCAGGTATTAACGTCGGTAAGGGGTTAACCATCCAGTGTTTGCAAATGGCTCCTTTCAAGCCTAAGGATTGCGCGTATGTGGGGAGAATTAATTCGATGGCGCAGGTATTAAATCCCACGCCATGATTTAAACGATTGACCTGATAGGGTGCATAAATGCCTTTAATAACCATCATAGCCATGAGTATTTTTACTTCATCAATCAAGGCAGGATCGCGGGTAAATAGAGGTTCAATATAGGCAGGATTAGGCGCCTGCACTACAGCATCAATCCAACCACCAGGAATATCAATTCGGGGAAGGATATCGACTAACTCATTGACCTGAGCGATGACTAAACCATTTTTAAATGCAGTTGCCTCCACGATACTTGGCGTTTCCTCGGTATTTGCTCCGGTATATAGATTACCTTGATGATCGGCCTTTTCTGCGGTAATTAGGGCTATATTGGGGGTTAAATCCATGGCATAACGCGCATAAAGCTCGTTGTAGGTATGGATATTGCCAATTTCTATTTGATTTCGTTGAATCATAATCGCCAGGCGTGTTGCTTGAGGACCGGCAAAAGAAAAATCGATTTTCGCGGCAATTTTACGCTCAAATAGATCCAAGTGCTCGGCAAGCGTTACTGCCGATTGGATCATATGGAGGCCATATACTTTTTTAGGATTTATGGCGCAGAGGCTGCGAGCAAGAAAGTCGGCTTGTTTTTGGTTATCGCCTTCGAGACAAACTTTGTCGTAAGGTCTAATCGCGGCTTCTAATAAGGCTACAATGTCTTTTTCTAAGACGATTTTTCCATTTAAAAAAGGTGTAATATTTGCAAGCCGCTGCTCGTAATCTTGACGATCTTTAGTCCAATCCATAGTGATCTCGATAGAGAGTGAATTTAATCCTTAATAGAATAAATGTAGCACAATTATGTTATCGACACTATGCCATCGCGAATTGCCTCTATCGCTGCAGTCGCGATGACTTGCTCTATAATACAGAAGCCATGAAGGGCACAAAAATAGGCAGATTAGGCGAACCAAGCCCTACAACATCATTCCAGTATTGGTTTTCATTCATTGTAAGTGAAGAGTCCCAATTGAATGTTACTTTACGATGAAACCAATAACTTTGGTCAAACAAAGTAAAGGCATAATTAGGAGCACCCGGTGGGTTAGGAACCGTACTATCAATAATGCGATGTGGAGGGGTGATAAAATTAAGACCTTGATTCTGTAGTAAAATAGGATCGAGGGCATATAGGTATTGAGCGGACAAACCTAGGGTTGGTTTACTTTGTAGCATGCGTGCCTGATTGACTAAGGTTAGCGTTGCTGAGTACAAGGGACAGGCAACGCTTGTTCCTCCAAAAATACAGCCATTTTCACAACCATTAGTATAATAAGCGATAATTCCCGTGTGAATATCGGCCAGCATAGCAATATCGGGAACTGCACGCATGCCTCCATAACTACCAATAATCCCATAGCCTCCAGCAGTAAACCCTTGAAAGGTAGTGTTATTTTGCCATGCAGGTGCGCTATGAAGCTTGCTGATACCCCCGGTGCTCCCCGCATAAAACCCAGAGCTAGGGTAAGCACTTCCCCAGCCTGACTCAAAGGAGTAATTATAGCTTGTATCAACAAATAGGCTACTGCCACCCACCGCCGTTGCCTTGGCCGAACTTGCAGGATATTGTACTACGGGTGCAAAGCTGGATATGTGGCATGGCCATGAAGAGTGATAACTACCATCCCCACAATCTGCTGAAGAAAAATTAACGCTTATACCGCTCATTGCTGCCTGCTGTAGTCTCGTTTCCAATACGGCATCAACGATTTCATCCTCACCCCAGCTATTCGATAACACATAAGCATTAGGATAACCTGCAAAGCTTACATTCCCACTGTTGAGAATAGTCGAAATAACGGTACTTAAATCTAAATTATTATCTAAAACTAAAACAATATTCGCCTTTGGTGCAATGGTATGTGCGGAAGCAAGGTCTAAGGCAATCTCATCAGCCCATCCCTGATCTGCTTCATGATCATTTGGAGCATAATGAGTTCCATCGGCCCGCGCTACTGTAAAATTGGCTGCTTGCCCGGGCGATGACGTGAATGCGAGAAGGGGAAGCTTATTTAAAGCGCTAAACTTATTCACATCAGCCAGTATGGTAGCAGGATCGTTAATTCCCCATGCATCGAGAATCACAATAGTCTGTCCTGTACCATCAAGCGTTTGCCCATTGATTGCAGGAATCGCCGCCACATTATAAGTAGTTCGCAATTGAGCTCCAGTAAAACCATTCAATGAAGTGTCGGAGGGAAGGGCTTTGGGAGTAAACGAATCCCAAGCTAAATTCGCTAGGGCCTTTTGATTGATTTCACGTATCTGAGGATTAAGCTGAGCTTGTGTTTGTCGTGGAATAGAAAGAACCATCTTGTGGAAGCGGGGAATATTATTTAAGCCCGCAATCCCAAGAACATAAGGGGCAATTTCCGAAGCAACTTTAGGTTCTGTTGCATTGGAATATACGGTTTTATTTTGATAGCGGTAATTGTTTATTTTTACGTTAAAGGTTTTCTGGATTTGTGCCACTGTAGCCCTTAGCTGGATGCGTTCAGCAATAATCTTCGCCTGCATGCCTTGAGCAGCAAAATAATTTTTTACTAATGCGGCTGTCTTTGCGGTGGGGGCAAATTCAGCTTCATATTCTGCCGTGCTTAAATAGTGATGATAACGTGGGCTATTGGCAGTATAAATTTCTTGATATAGTGCATCGAATTGTTCTTTATTGCGAATATTTAGATGAACCGTAAAATGGATTTCTTGGCTTAAACTTGCAGGCCCAATCAATTGCGCCTGATTTAACAATGTTAAACCAGGGCTTGATATGGCAATCGGTTCAACCGTTGAATAACTTGCGAAGGGTATTGCAAGGCTAATTAAGAGTAACTGGCTTAATCCCAGTTTTTTCATCTTTAACATGAGTCACACTCCATTGCAGGGGTTATGTCAATAGAAACACCGTGTTGATTAAGGTATTTGCTACAAATCCAAGACGAGTACCAAAGGTTAATGAGTACACATAACCAATTTGGCTGCCGGCAAAGCTTTGATTTCCATAGGAACTAATAAAAAAGCTGTAAACAGTTTGTGCAAAGGGCGACCAGCTACCACCACCTGTTAATGCTGTAGTGGCATAAACAAATTCATTTGCCGTACTTACATAGATGGTATTGGCAGAAACATAAACTGTTTTTACCGCACTGCCGTCAGGCTGGCCATTAATAGCAGTCCAATTGAGGCCATAATTATTGGAATAATAAACATTCCCATTAGCACTTGCGGCATACAAGGAGTTTTCCGTTGCGAACACACCATTAACCGCGAAGCTAGGAGCCGGTGCATTGGTAGGAGTACAGGTTCCTGGCTTTGGTGAACACAGCAATACAGAGCCATTGGCACTTGCTACATACAAAATATTTGCGAAACTATAAAGACCATTAACGGCAAAACCAGGGGCTGGGTTTAGTTGAGGAGACCAACTGATGCCATTATTTTGCGAGGCATAAATGATGCCATTAGCCGCTCCGGCATATAAGGTACTATTAGTCGCGAAGACGCTATTGATAGCGCTTCCACCCGCAGGAATAGTGGTAGCAACCCAACTGACTCCATTATCGGGCGAATAATAAACCTGCCCATTTTGAGTGCCCACATAGAGAAGACTAATCGCTGAAGTGGCCGTAATGTGCAAAGAATTGGCCATGCTTGGTTGATAACATTGGAGGGGATTAGGATTTCCATTAGGCCCCAATTGACATACTTGTGGACCACCTACTACATAGGAAGATATTTGGCTGCCATTAATTTGTAGCGTTAGCGTACAAGATTGCTTTGCTCCCAGAGTAAACGCATTCGCACAATTACCCGGGGTCATTATTTGATTGATGCCCGTGATGGGTAACATCTTTAATGTATGCGTTTTAGTGGACATATTGGTAATGGTATATTGCACGAAAGCTGTACTGCTAATTGGTAGTTGAAACGTTGTCGGGGTAAGTGGTGAAAAGACAAATAGAGGGGTAGAGCTTGCTTGAACCAATAAAGGAAATAGGGAATAAATA
Organism: Legionella saoudiensis; assembly: GCF_001465875.1. GTDB lineage: Bacteria > Pseudomonadota > Gammaproteobacteria > Legionellales > Legionellaceae > Legionella > Legionella saoudiensis. Next base: position 231,771 of record NZ_LN901321.1, read on the forward strand.
CAGCAAAGTACCCCTAAGAATAAATTATTTTTTTTCATAGCAAATCCTGTGCTACAAGTTAGTTGACGTTAAAGTTTTTTACCACTTAAACAGAAGAGCCAAGATTGTATCTTACATTTATGGAAATGTAAGGAAGAAAAATTTTATTTTTTAAAGGGTGAATGATTAAAAAATAGACTTTTAATGCCAACAAGAATCATTTGCATTTGAACCTATGAGATTGTTACTATGCACATCCCTTTTATTCATTAATGGATTATTTATGAGAAATTTTGCGGGAGCGTTAACTAATGCAACTGGGGGCTTAGTGGATTTTTATAATATTGGCGGACTGGCCATACAAAGGACTAAAAATTCATTATGGGGCTTATGGAAATATTATAGCTGGCGCGAGTTAGCTATACGTGCAAGCCTTTTAACGGCTACGGTACTTTGTGCCGCAGTGGCCGCGAATACTTGTGATGATGATCAATGCTCCTCTATGCTAAGAGGGGCTGCCGGTGCTGCGGTTGGTTTTTTTGTAAGCCATGCTGCGGTAATGGTGCCTACAGTAAGAAGGCGTTTGCAATTAAAAAATAGTGCCTATGAATTGCAGGCTCAAACGAAAGAATTATTAGTTAAGTGGAAAACAAAAGAGGTTGAAAACACACAGGAGATAAACGATATTGCTGAGCACATTAACCAATTTTGCACCTACCTAAAAAACCTTGCTTTACCGGTTACGAAACGAGGAGAGGGGATAGTCAATTTAATAAAAATTAAGAGTGTTTCCCGAGCTACTTATGAGCAACTGAACCAATTGGTCACGGCGTTAGAACACAGTGATGAGCAGGGGCGTGTAGAGTTATTGCGAGAAGCTCAGCGTTTCTGGGCACAAGATCATCAAACCTTATTCAACGCGCTGAATCAAAAAGATAAGGTTCCGGCAAAAAATGATGAGCTAGAGGCAACCTATAAGAGCACCCCAAAAATATAATTAGAGCTTGATCCCGTATTGGCATAGTGTAATACGGGATCGAGGCTAATTTATATAAACAATTGTATACCGTCTGCGATGCGAAAAATCTTTAAAACTCAGTATCTAAGAACAATCGCACTCTTCTTCGTCCAAGGAAAACCCTAATAGATTTTCCCTGAAAATTGCACCAGTATTTTAGTGCTATTTTTATTTTAATTAAGGAAAAAAAATGAGTAACAACATGGACAAAGACAAATTACATCAACATCATTCAAGTGCAGCACTACATCATAAAAAAGCAGCAGAGCTCCATGAGCAAGCGGCAAAACATCATCAATCTGGCGAACATGAAAAAGGTAACCATTATGCGCATATGGCTCATGGTCATCATAAGCATGCCGCACATTATTCTTCAGAAGCTGCAAGACATGTTGCAGGCAATGGCAATAATAAATAAAAAACGGGTGTAATTAGCCCTTTCCCCCTCATAAATGGTCCTGCTTGCTCTAATCACTTGTGGACAGCAGACCAATCATTAGGGCGGGATTCTTTACTGGCTAAATAATAATTAAGGAAGGGTAAGATGCAAAACAGAGGGATTGTAAAGTCAGGTGAAATTGTTGGAGCAAAAGTGGTGAATCCAACGAATGAAAAATTAGGAGACATTGCAGAAGTAGTTATTGATAAACAATCAGGAGAAGTAAATTATTTAGTATTAGATTTCGGTGGTTTTTTGGGGTTCGGTAATAAATATTTTGCAGTGCCCTGGCAATTATTTTTATACAACGATAAAGAGGATTACTTCGTCCTCAACGTTGATAAAAATCGTTTGAAAAATGCTCCTGGATTTGACAAAGAACATTGGCCCAATTTTTCTGAGCCCGAATTTACCACCCTCATTACTAATTTTTACACGATTGAGTAATGCGAAAGAGTATGAGAATTAAATTATTAAGTAAGGAATAATGCTTATGTCTGAGAAAATAAAAGGGACCGTTAAGTGGTTTAATGAACGTAAAGGTTTTGGATTTATTCAAAGTGAAGGAAAAGATTACTTTGTACATTTTAGCTCCATTCAGGAAAGTGGTTTTAAAACGCTTCGCGAAGGAGAGCAGGTTCTTTTTAGATATGGAAGAGGGCAAAAAGGACTATGTGCAGAAGAGGTTCAAATTGTTCAATAGTAATTAAGTAAATGGTAGAAGGATGATGATACAAAACCCAAGGAGGATTTTTATGCATATAATTAACATGGTTTTCAAAATCTGGTTATCCACGGAGAGGGTTTCCAATCTGTGTGATAATGAGTGCCGACAGAAGGAGAGGATATGAAAAAGTTAATTATAGGGTTTTGTCTCATGGGGTCTTCAGCAGTCTTTGCTGCTTCTAACATGATTACGGTGGCTGTAACAACTAATGATCCAACCTCGGCTGGAATTGGTTTTGCTGTTAATGGCAAAAAAATAGGAGGCGCTGGTAAAAGTTATACAGGTAAAGGTCCAGCGAATAGTACTTACTCCTTTGGCTATAGAAGTCATTCTGCAGAAGGCAAAGATATTCCTTGTGGTTCTCATACTTTGACACGAGATAGCCAGGTATTCTTAATGGTGAAAGGAAATAAATGCCGAAGTATAGTGAGGCATTAAACTCCTCTAGGCAACACATTTGAATAAAATATTGTCATTCCCGCCGATGTGGGAATGACAATAAAAAGAAAACTAATACGCTAGATTTTGATAGTTCCTCATGTACTCATAATTAATAAATTCAAAAAATTTGTTTATTAGGTACACACTACTCATATCCCATTTAACCAGTCCTTAATTAATTCAATTTCACCCCGTTTCATCAAGGATACAGGATGACCAATGTCGGGAATGGTTATGGTTTTTAAGTTAGGTTGTAATTGCTGCATTTGAGCTACGGTTTCATCGGATAAAACATCCGATAATGCGGCATGCAATAATAATACGGGGCATTGAACTTTGCTCCATAAAGCCCATAGCGGAATATTATTTTGGGCTGCTAAGATCACATTATCAATTATTTTAGGGTCGTAGGCTAATTGGTAATGCTTATTGGGGCTTTCCCATACTCCAGCAATAGCTAGTTGTTGCCATTGTTCTGGGCTTAATTGTGCAAAGCTTGGATAGATTTTTTTAAAATACGTTTCTACTTCCTCAAGCGTTTTAAAGGTGTGCTGGCTGCCTTCTTTGCCATAAGCAACGATTCGTTGTAGTGCTTTGGTGTCAACATAGGGGCCTATATCGTTCAGCACGAGTTTTTTAATTGGTGAATTATTCATTGCTGCCATGATCATGCCAATCATTCCCCCCATCGAGGTGCCAATGAAATCCACTTCAGTTACACCCAGTTGGGCTAATAAAATAGTAAGGTCTGCGATATAAGTCGGGGCAGAATAATCATTAGCATTTATTACCTTATCGCTTAAGCCGCGCCCTACCATGTCGGGGCAAATCACGCGATAATGTTGAGAAAGCATTTGAGCTAAGTCATCAAAATCTCGAGCGTTACGAAAAAGGCCGTGAACACATAATAATACTCTGGGGTTATTCGGATTTCCCCATTCATAATAATTCATCTGATGAAATGATTGGCTGTCTATTCCCATGACTTGATGTTTTTGCATGAACGCATCGCTCCTTGTTACATTCTATGTTCTATATTATAGCCTTTGTAATACAAATTCGAACTCCCTTCGCGGGCGACATGAGATGTCTTCATCGCCCGGGGAAGAGATGCGAATCATATATATTGTTAAGCATGGGGGAGGGAGGGGCCTAAGTAAATTTAGGTTAATAGCTATTTGACCCCAATATAGATAGCCACCTCATCAGGACCCTTGTAGGCTTCAAAATCACTAATAAAGCTACGCTGAAACTCAGGGTTTCGGTCAAAATAATTCCAAATACGCTGCCAGGTTTCAATCACTGTCGCAGGCATAGGACCTTTACCTTGAAAAACAAAATAGCTGCCCGCTTCAATCGTAACCGAATTCAACTGAGCAGGCGTTTCATCAGAGGGTATACCAACAGTAACCGTGTAAAGCCCATTGGCATCTGATTCATAGTCTGAATAAACGGCTACAAGGGTGGCATTAGCTGCTATACCACTAGAATGAACTTGCTGCCAAAGAGTGGGGAGTTTTGCGGTTTCTTCCGCAAACTCATTCCTATTTTGGGTTCGTGTACTTAGGCCGGTTACTCTAAAACTATTTACCTGTTTTAGGCTAGGTAGTATAGAGGACATATGCATTACTCCTTAGTCGCTTGTTTTTCCACAGAGACAACCCGTAGTCGATTCGCATCGGGATCTTGCCCAAGAAAAGTATAGCCATAGGGTACACTAGTTGGTGGGTGGATTATATGTATTTTTTTTGCTTGCCAGCGTGCAAAAAGCTCGTCTACTTTTTTATGATCACGTACTGTAAAGGCTAATTCACCATTACCATTATTTTTATCCGTAGGTGGCTCCACGGTATGTTTTGCTTTCAACGATAAACTCATCCCATTTGATAATTTAAATTCATGGAAGCTGGGTGAATGTTCTGTAGGTGTTATGCCCATTAAATCACGGTAAAAGTTGCTACTTAGAGCAAGATTTTCCACATACAATACAATAACACTAGGCTCGAACATCATGTTTTTCTCCTTAAATTTGATAATTGATATGAACAAACCTAGTTTACAGCTCTAAGCTGACAGTTTTTGTCAGTAGTGAGTGCTACTGTTCAGGAATATTATGCGCTTCACGCCATTTTTTTAATAACGTTTGACGATGTGTAGGATAGCGAGCTTCTAGCGATGTTAATGTAATAATTCTATCGGTACGAAAGTGACGAAAATTTGCTCGTAATTCACACCAGGCAACAATAACGTGTACCTCCTCAAAAAAACCAAGAGCCAACGGCCAAACCACCCGCTGTGATTCATCTCCTTTGATATCGACATAAGTTATTTGCAGCTTGTACTCTTTACGGATGGTGTGCCGAATCAAGGCTTCATTTTCATCGTTATGCTCTATTATTGTTTTAGCCGGTCCAATCAGTAGTCCAGAAAATTCAAGCTGATGTCGAAGATCATCTGGGAGTACCGCAGATATCTTTGCCAGAACATTAGTTGCCGCAAGCCTTAATTTCTTATCTGCCCTGCGAGCAACCCAACGCGAGCCAAGCACTAAGGCTTCGATTTCTTCTTCAGAAAACATAAGAGGCGGCAGCATAAATCCAGGACGCAAAACATACCCTATACCAGGCTCACCTTCAATTGAAGCTCCTTGGCTTTGCAATGTGGCAATATCACGATAAATCGTGCGTAAGCTTACATTAAGCTGATCAGCTAATTGCTGCCCACTCACAGGGTAGCGGTAGCGGCGCAGTATCTGGATTAGATCAAAAAGTCGTTGGGTTCGAGACAAAATAGAGACCTTAGCATCATTAATACTGACATATTTTGACAGTATTAAATTAAAGTTTCTAGAGGTAATAGTTGGTGGCCTCGGGCTCTGCAAAGTTGTAAGTACCTCTATTTGTAAATCTTAAATTTCAGAGTTGTGCTACATTTATTTTTAACCACTGATTATTTCAGTTTCACTCAAGGATGGGAGTTACTATGAGCAAGTCTGCCGATTTTTTACTCATAGGCGGAGGATTAGCTAGCGCTTTTGCCGCTAATGTTCTTCGAAGAGAAGGAGAAGCGGGTAAAATTATAATACTTTGTGAAGAGGCGTTTTTTCCTTATTTTCGCATGCAAATCCCTAAGGCGTTTCTTCTGGGAAAACAAAAAATAGAGCAATTATATATATATGATGAAAGTTACTATCAAAAAAATGACATTGAAATTATTTTGCAGGCCAAAGTACGTACCCTTGATACAAAAAATAAACGAGTGAAAATAAAAAATGGCGGAGAAATAGATTATAAGAAGCTGCTCATTGCAACAGGTTGTAGCCCTAAAAAACTTACTATTCCCGGTGCAAAATTAGAAGGAGTGCATTATCTAAGATCCATTGACGATGCTGAGGCAATTATTTACGACATGCAAGCAGCAAAAAAGGTCGTTATTTATGGGGATAGTTTTATTACTATTGAACTTGCCTCGACTTTAAGCCAAAAAGGGATCAAGGTTACCGTTATTACCCATGAATTTAATACAGGAAATTTTAAAGTTTGTACGGAAATAGCTCATTTTCTGGTCAACAATGGAGTAGAGGTTATCCTCGGTGAGAAGCTTACAAAAATTGAAGGAAGCAGCCGTGTGCAATCAGTAACAACGAATACGGGAAAAAACTTTTCTTGTGATTTTATCATTGTAGACATGGGTTTAAAACCCAATACAGACTTTCTTAATGAGAGTGGTATCGAGCTTGATACGGATAAGAGTATTGTAGTGAATCAATACATGCAAACCAATATACCTGATGTTTATGCGGCTGGTGATGTTGTAACCTTTTATGATCCAATTTTTGAAAAATTTCGTAAAACGCGCTATGGCGATACAGCAATTAAACAAGGAAAAATTGCCGCGGCCAATATGACCGGGGCTAGGCACTACAATCGTACTGCGTCCTATTTGTTTTTTTATGCTTTTGGCACTGCCGTTATTATTATCGGCGATGCAAGTGATGCGACTGAACTTTTGATAAGAGGTTTTCCCAAAGAAAAGAACTTTGCTAATCTTTATTTAAAAGATAACGTGCTCCAAGGCGCAATTTTAGTTGGCCGTCCTACTACAGAAATTAAAGCGGCTGAATCACTTATTGAAAATCATACTAATTTAGCCTCAGTTAAAAAGCAACTTACTGATATCTCATTTCCGCTTGAACCGCTGGCAACACAAACACTTATTGCACTTCAAGGTGGTGGCGCATTTGGTGCTTTTGAATGTGGGGTAATTAAGGCGATGGAGGAGTCAGAAATCTATCCTGACATCGTTGCCGGGATCTCCATTGGCGCGTTTAATGCGGCGATTATTGCCGGAAATCCAGGCAATGCCACTGCTGCATTAGAAGCATTTTGGAATGATCTTGCCTTGGAAACTCTTGATATTTTTGATGAGCAATCAAGAAGATTTTTATCCTATTTACAAGCAATTATTTGGGGCTCGCCAAATTTCTTTCATCCCAGATGGCTCTCTCAATGTATGAATATAAGCGAGCCTACCATAAATTGGACCAGTTTTTATGACACCAGTCCAATAAAAAAACTGCTTTGTAAGTATGTCGATTTTAAAAACTTAAATAAGAGCCCGGTCCGTTTACTGGTTATGGCCGTGAACGTGGAAACCTCTGAATTTGAAACTTTTGATAGTTATACCGATAACCTTAAGCCGGAGCACATCCTTGCCAGTGGCAGCTTGCCTCCGGCATTTCCATGGACAACTATTGGCGGGAAACATTATTGGGATGGTGGAATTGTTACGAATACGCCTCTTGACTCCGCTCTTGAAATCTGTGGCTGGAGCGGTAAAAAAGTTTATGTCGTTGACGTCTATCCTAAAAAACGAGGCCTTCCGACAAATATAATCGAAGTGCTTTCGAGAAAAAATGAAATTTTATTTGCGGAAAAGATGAGAAAAGATTTCCGTACTCAGGATTTAATCGGAGACTATAAAAAGCTTATTGAGCTAATTTTAGCCTATTGCGAATCGGATGCAGTTAAAGAAATCACGGAATTGCCCTTATTTATTCAAATAATGGGTGATCTCGGGGTGCTCTCCGTAACCAGGATTATGCTGGCAACAGAACAAGAGGGTCTGTATTCATGGGATTCTGATTTCTCCAGAAAAACAATTGAGGAGCTTAAAGAAAAAGGTTATAACACAGCCAAACAAATACTTAATAAAGAATAAGTACCTGGTTGCTGCAACCAGGTTTCCCTTAAACGACAACTAAATCTCGGCTATAGCTTATATTAATCCACGGCCTCTAGCGCCAAAGCAATACCTTGCCCACCACCAATACACAAAGCAACAATGCCTCGTTGCAACCCATCACGTTTCATTGAATGCAACAGTCGTACAGTTAATATAGCCCCAGTTGCCCCAATAGGATGGCCATGAGCAACAGCTCCTCCTTCAATGTTCACACGAGAGGCATCCAGGCCAAGCTCTTTAATCACTGCAAGAGGTACAGCAGCATAAGCCTCATTGATCTCGAAACGCTCAACCTCACCGAGAGCCCATCCAACTCGTTTCACTAAAGTCCGTATTGCTGGAGCAGGTGCGATGCCAAACATACCGGGTTCAACAGCACTTACAGCATAGCCTAATAATTTTGCTACGGGCCTTAAGCCATACTTTTCTGCCGCTGCACGGTTACTGACTAAGACTGCCGCCGCGCCACTATTAAGCCCTGGAGAATTACCGGCAGTTAAGGTTCCATTTTCCCTAAATGCGGACTTTAGTTGAGCTAATTTTTCTCGTGAAGTATCGGGACGATTTGTTTCATCTTTATCAAAATCAAGAGTACCACCCTTGACTGAAATAGTAACGGGGACAATTTCCGCTGTAAATTTACCCTCTGTTTGCGCTTGGGTGAACAGTTGATGCGAGCGTAAAGCCCATTCATCCTGCTCTTTTCGGCTAATACCATATTTCGCAATTAGGTCTTCTGTATGCCAGCCTGAGTGTTTATCCGAAAATGCATCATGTAACCCATCACGCAACATGCTATCATAAATCTGGGCATCGCCCATACGATATCCCCAGCGTCCCCCACCCATAAGGTAAGGCGCCAGATCCATATTTTCCAGACCACCTGCGATGGCTATATCCGCAGCACCCACAGCAATTTCTAGAGCCGCACTAACTATAGCTTGCGCCCCCGAGCCGCAAACACGATTCACTGTCATGGCGGGGGTGTTGACACTTAAGCCGGCATGAATTGCTGCTTGGCGGGCTGGGTTCATTTTATTACCTGCCTGCACCACATTCCCCATAACCACAGTATCTATGGCCTCAGGCACAAGGTTTGCACGTATTAATGTTTCTTTAATAACGGTAGCACCTAATTCAACAGCAGGTGTTTGTTTAAGACTACCATTGTAGTTGCCAATCGGCGTACGAACTGGCGTACTAAGTAAAATTTCTTGTGAAAACATGGCAAGCCTCCCTGGCCTATTTATTACTTTATTTGTTTAGTATAGAACGCTATAGCCGGCAAAAGAGGAAAAATGTAGCTTTGTTGCTCAGCAGACTAATTAAGGTTTAGGCATCAATTCAACGCGGTAAGCCACTCTCAACCAGAGATTTCGCCATTAAAAAATTAGTTAACATAACTCCACGAATTTCAACCTGTTGTTTTTTAACTATAATAAAGCCATATCGTTCAAAAAAAGGTTTCGCGGTAATGCTCGCCTCTACAGCAAGTTCTTGGATATGCAAGTCATGTGCGCAAGCCTCTAATTTTTTTACAATTGCCCCTGCAATACCGAGTCCCTGATAATTTTGATGCACAAAAAGCCTATCCAAATACCCTTGATGCGTTAAATCCCCAAATCCAACAATTTGCTTATTATATTCAGCCACATAAGTTACATTCTCTAATAAGGTTTTCCAACGCTCAGTGACTTCTAAATTCGATTGAGGAGCCCAAGCCTCTAGTTGCTCGGCTGAGTAATCCTTCGCATTAATGCTATGAACAGTATTCTGAAAAAGCGCAACACACTCCCTAAGATCTGCTTCTGTGATTTGACGTAAAGTGATGGGTAATTTTGACATGATACATATCCGTTCGGATAAAGAAGCGAAGTATTGTATGATCATGAGATAATATTTAATAGGAAAAAAAATGAAGCGATGCGGCTGGGTAGATGAAAACAAACCTCATTACGTACAATACCATGATACAGAATGGGGCGTTCCGGTACATGATGATGTAAAACACTTCGAAATGCTCACTCTAGAAGGAGCGCAAGCTGGCCTTTCCTGGGAAACAATTTTAAAGCGGCGAGACGCATACCGCCAAGCATTTAAGCAGTTCGACCCCAATGCAGTCCTGCAAATGACAGACGCGGAGCTAGAAGTATTATTGACCGATTCCACCATCATCCGTAACCGCCTCAAAGTATTTTCCGTACGAAAAAACGCCCAAGTATTTCTAGCTATTCAAAAGGAGTTTGGTTCGTTTGACGCCTACGTCTGGCGATTTGTTAACAATAAGCCAAAAATCAATCGCCCCAAATCTTTAAAAGAAGTTCCCGCATCAACCTCAGAATCCGATGCCCTATCAAAAGATTTAAAGAAACGAGGAATGAGCTTTGTAGGTACCACTATTATATATGCTTACATGCAAGCAATAGGCATGGTGAACGATCACATAACAGATTGCATCTTTAGCTTAAAATAAAAGTAACCTGATGTAGCGCTGCATCAGGGGAGCTTTAGAGAATTCGTATGCTTTGATATTCATTACCACTAGAATTAGAAAATACTTATTAATAAAACATCTGACGGGTTTTTCTTTTCATGATGCAATACCTTAAAATCAGAGCGTCCCAATCCATTAGTAAAATTGGTATCAAATGTATTTTTCACGATATTATTGAATCAAATTGTTATTGAGCTATCTGATGAGTCTTTTTTTAGAAACTAAAAACTTAATTATTACCACGCCAGAATTAAACGATTTTAATAACTTATACACCTTACAATCTGATGCTGACGTGATGCAGTATATTGGGCAGGGGGTGCGTACTGAAGCTGAAGTGCTGAGTGGTTTAGACAAAGCGATTTCACATTATCAGAAACATCATTTTAGCCTGGGTTGTGTATTTGAAAAGGAAAGTGAGGTATTTGTAGGGCGGGCGGGTTTAATTTATTTGGCATATGATGATAACCAGCCTGACATTGAAGTCGGTTATGCTCTAATGAAAAATTTTTGGAATAAAGGTTATGGTACGGAGCTGGCTCGGGCGCTTATTTCTTGGGGCTTTACCCAGCTCGTAGTTGAAAAACTGGTTGGTGTTATTAATCCGTATAACGAGCGTTCACGACGGGTTTTGGAAAAAGCCGGAATGAAATACGTAGGACGTTCACACTATTGGACGAACGAAGTAGACTTATATGAGATTCATAAATTTGGTTAACTATAGTTTATGGTATGAAAATATTTCAGAAAAACATAACAAATCTTTATGGCTCTCAAGGTGCTGAGTGGATTGCTAATTTACCGCAGCTTATCACGACACTTACAAATCATTGGGATTTAAGCGAAGTGATCGCTGTCTCTAATATGACCTTTAATTATGTTGCCAAAGCCAGGCTTCATACTAATGTCCCTGTGGTATTAAAAATCAGTTATGATAAACAAAGTATTCTCATGGAACAGCAAGCTTTAGCTAGCCTTGGTCTGGGTTCTATCCAATTGATTGATTACAGTAGCAAGTATAATGCCTTATTATTACAACAAGCAGTTCCAGGTATAACGCTAAAATCCTTATATAAAGAGGATCCGGATTATGTGATGGATTGTTATATTAAGACAATGCAAAAACTTCACCTTCACCAACAGCCAGTACACTCTAATTTTACTCATGTTGCGCATTGGCTAAATGCATTTGATAATCCGAGTTTGCAAATCCCTCCAGCACTATTAAATAAGGCAATTACGTTAAGAAATAGACTTCTTGCCTCTCCTAAACAACTTATTCTCCTTCATGGTGATTTGCATCATGACAATATTTTAAAACATGGTAACGAATGGTTGGCTATTGATCCCAAGGGCGTGGTTGGCGAGACGGAATTTGAACTTGCTGCCTTTGATTTCCTGTACATTAATGAGCTTGTTACAGCCCCTGATGTAAAAAAACTTTTTGAGAAACGGGTTGAACTGCTTGCACTCAAATCAGGGCTTGACGCACAGCGAATTAAGGATTGGGTATTTGTACGCTTAATTTTGATGGCTGTCTGGTTTATGGAGGATAATGGTGATCCAAGCTGGGCAATAAAATTAGCCGAGCTTATTTATGAATAAAATTAACTAGTAGAGCCAATCAATAAATTGGGACACCACATTAGGCTTTCTTAATTACCCGGAAGCGCTAAAAAGATGCCAGATCCCTAAGGCCTGATGATGTTACATCAAGGCCACAGGATTAATTAACTAATTTTACGAACATAGACTTTACGCCCTTTTAATTTTCCATTTTGGAAATATTGATAGGCTTTATTCGCATGCTCACGATGAATGGCAACATAGGAATGGGTGGCAGTGACGTTAATTTTGCCAATAGTATTTCCAGCTAATCCTGCATCTTTGGTTAATGCACCGAGGATATCTCCGGGGCGAATTTTTTCTTTTTTACCAGCAGCAATGCATAGAGTAATCATTTCTGGCACTAATCGCGTGGCATGACTATTTTCAAATTCCTCCGTGTTCCCCCAGACAATAGGGCTGGATAAATTATCTTCAATAGCACAAAGCCGTTGTGCATCTGTGGGTGTGGTAATGCTTAAAGCAATCCCTTTATGACCTGCTCGACCGGTTCGACCAATACGGTGAATATGGACATCATGTTCAAAGGCAAGATCAAAATTAATAACCGCAGGAAGCTCTTTAATATCAAGACCACGAGCGGCAACATCAGTTGCCACCAGAATAGAACAACTTTGGTTGGCAAAACGCAAAACCGCTAGATCCCGTTCTACTTGCTCCATATCACCATTTAATGCAATGGCGCTAAAGCCTTCATGAATGAGGTAATCTGTTACGTCTGCTGTTTGTTGTTTGGTATTACAGAAAACCAGTGTTGAAGCAGGTTGATAATGCAGCAGTAATGATTTTAATACCGCAAACTTTTGAGCTTGTTTAGAAACCTCATAAAAACGCTGTTCAATATTAATTTCCTCATGAGAGGTTTCAATATGGACCTCTTTGGGATTAATCATAAACTGCTTTGCCAATTGTTTGATTTCTTCAGGATAGGTGGCAGAAAAAAGGAGGGTTTGGCGCTTTTTGGGGGTAGCGGAAATAATGCTGGTAATGTCATCAAAAAAGCCCATATCAAGCATTCTATCCGCTTCGTCCAAAACTAAAGTTTTTATTTGACTTAAATCTAAGGAGCCACCTTTTAAATGCTTAAGAATACGACCTGGTGTGCCTACAATAATATGGGCTCCATGCCTTAGTGAGTCCAACTGAGGTTTCATTGGAGTACCGCCAGACAAATTAATAATTTTAACATTAGGCATTAAGCAGGCTAATCGACGAATTGCCTGGCTGACTTGTTCCGCCAGTTCACGGGTAGGGCAAAGAACTAAAGCTTGTGCGCCAAAAAACGCAATTTTCAAATTATTTAATAACGACAAACCAAAAGTTGCCGTTTTTCCACTTCCTGTTTTGGCTTGCGCAATAAGATCTTCATTATCCAGGATTATAGGCAAGCTTTGCCTCTGAATAGGGGTCATGTGTTCATAATTTAACGAATTAAGGCTTTTTATTAGTTCTTCGCGCAAGGGTAGCTGAGAGAACGATAGCTGTTGGTTGGCGGTTTCGGTGCGGGTCATTGATGAGTACTTATGTTTAAAAAAGTGCATAGAGTACCATTTTTTAGTTCAATATTAAATCAATTAGTTTTGTGAATATGAAATATTTATCGAGTCAATCCTCAAGCTGAAAAGGCCAAACATGTTAAGTTGAATGCTAATTGTCACAAATAATGTTAAAATTGCACAAAAAGCACAAATAGGTTCAATTGTGAGCATCGTGTTTTGAATAAATAGGCAAAGTGAGGTTGGGTTAATGTTAGAAGTAAAAAGTTTAAGTATGCTGTTTGGACCAAAATCTTTATTTCAAAATGTGGATTTGACCTTATTGCCTACACAGCGTTATGGGGTGGTTGGTGCCAATGGCACAGGAAAGTCTACTTTTTTAAAAATATTAGCAGGCGAAGAACAAGCGTCACAGGGCACTGTTGAGAAAGCAAAAATTCATAAAATAGGCATTTTGAAGCAAGATCACTTCCGTTACGAGCAAGATCGCCTTATTGATGTAGTAATTCGCGGAAATCCTGTTTTGTGGGATGCGCTGACCGAAAAAGAGCGCTTGTATTCTAAAGAAGAGTTTACCGAAGAAGATGGTTATCGGCTGAGCGAACTCGAAGAAATTGTCATGAATCAAGGCGGTTATGAAGCAGAGGCGACTGTAAAAAATTTATTGCTGGGCTTAGGAATTGCTGAAAAATTTCATTATGGTCCATTAAGCGCATTGTCAGGTGGTTACAAGTTACGTGTTTTATTAGCACAAGTTCTTTATCAACAACCCGATATCATGTTGCTCGATGAACCAACTAACCACTTGGATATTGTATCGATTGCCTGGCTGGAAGAGTTTCTAAAAACTTCATTTAAAGGATTATTGATTTTCATCTCCCATGATCGAAGCTTCCTCAACAACACCTCCACCAATATCCTCGATATTGACTATGATACGATCCTGGATTATCCAGGAAATTATGATAAATTTTGTTTTGCGAAAGAGGAGCGTTTGCGACTAAAACAAAGTGAGTTGAAAAACCAGGAAAAACGTATTGATGCCTTACAAGGGTTTGTGGACCGCTTTGGTGCAAAAGCAAGTAAAGCAAGCCAGGCGGCGTCACGACAAAAAATGATTGATCGCATCGAGCTGGTCGAAATTAAAGAATCTAATATTTTTAAACCTTATTTTAATTTTCAGCAAAAGAAATCTTCCGGTAAAGTTGTAGTTAAAGTTGAGCAGTTACATAAAAAATTTGATGAACGCGTATTATTAAAAAATGTATCGCTTAGTATTCAACGAGGCGATAAATGTGCCATCATCGGACCAAATGGTATTGGTAAATCAACTTTTCTAAAAATTTTATTGAACGAGTTACATGCTGATCAGGGTAGCTTTGAATGGAGTGACACGGTAAAGGTTGGTTATTTTGCTCAAGATTATCGAACTCAATTGAATCCAGAACAAACTATTTTGCAATGGATGGAAGATAACATTGCCGCACCAAGCCAGGAAATCCGCAAGGTACTTGGTCAGGTATTATTTCGTGGAGCGGATGTTGATAAGAAGATTGGCGTACTAAGCGGAGGGGAATCCGCCCGTTTAATTATGGCCAAATTAATTTTGGAAAAACATAACGCGTTGATCTTTGATGAGCCCACCAACCATCTAGATCTCGAGTCCATCGATGCCTTAATCGAAGCGATCCAACTTTTTCCTGGAACGGTATTATTTGTTAGCCATAATCGTTACTTTATTGATGATATTGCTACACGTATTATTGTCTTGACAGAACAATATGGCGTGCAGGACTTCCTTGGTAATTATAATGATTATTTGGAGCAGTATGGAAAGGATTATCTGGCAACAGCTTGAACCACTCAATAATGCTAGGCTAACAGGTAGGCTGGGCTGTAAGCCCAGCAAGTAAGGAATTTCAAACAGTTCACTTAATGTACATTATCAGGAGTCACAGCATTTCAGGGCAATGTAGGTTTATATACTTAGGAAGATTTTTAACCTTGAGTTAAAAGTGCTAGTATGCATTTTTTTATAATTGGTATGAGAACGTTGTATGAATTTTGAAGAGAACCTTAAAAGCATCTTCCCTGGTAACAATTAAATGGCACAGCGAATGCGAGCATTTGAGTTAGCTAGGATCACCCTATAATTGTCTCCAAGCTCTTGATGATTCGATTTGGCCATTCCAAAAGATAGTAGAAAATAATGATTCAGTGCTTGTATATGAATTACCAGCACATCTACAAATCATTCAGAATCAATATCCCACCCGTCATGCCATGGTTATGCCATTTGCGCATGGTACTGATGATTGAAAAGATGTTTTGATTATTGGTTTGAGTCTGCTGCGGTTGTGGGATGGTTATGAGGTTGCCCAAAAATTCAACAAAACTCAAAATATGATGCCATGAAGCTAATTGCTTTAACGGGTTGGTATGAAGAGAAAGACTGCATCCGCTCCAACGCCAGTGGCTTTAATGAGCATTTAGCTAAGCCCATAGATATAATACTTTATATGAAGTGTTTAATAATCTACCGCTCATAATGCTACCTTGTATTGAGTGTGATGAGCTTATCGGCTTAAAATATTCAAATAGTTTAAAATTTCGCGCCATTATTGATAAGAAGTGAATATACAAATGCAATTAGATGAAATATCAAATAAAACCAATGAAAAGCCCATGCTTTCTGATGAGGAACTACATACTCAAGCGAATCAGTATATAAGTGAATTTAATCAACTTATCTCTCAATGTCTTCCTCCCATAATCGCCCAGATTATTGAACGGGAAATTTGGACAAAAAGAACGAAGACCTATGAGAATTTTGGCGACTACGCCCTTGATAAATCATCAGACGGTTTGGGTATCACTAATAATGAAACGTTATGGCTATTACGCTCTACCATGAATATAAATAAACAACATGTAGCACATTGGGGGGATGTTTTGAGCAGGGTAGAGAGCTCGGTCAGAACCTACGCAAAGGAAAATAAAATTGCTATCAAAGACTTGAATAGTAATCTTAGAGAGCAAGATATCGCAAATCCGGATCTGGAGAAGGAAAATACGATTACATATTTACCTTCTCATTCGCGATCGACCGATGGACAGCTTTTGAAATTAATGAGGAAAGATCCTGACGCTTATGAAAATGTGGTGCAAGGAAAAATAA
Source organism: Legionella saoudiensis (assembly GCF_001465875.1). Lineage (GTDB taxonomy): Bacteria > Pseudomonadota > Gammaproteobacteria > Legionellales > Legionellaceae > Legionella > Legionella saoudiensis. The sequence goes on from NZ_LN901321.1 coordinate 248,413, forward strand.
ATATAAACGAAGCGTATGTCAAAGCTCCTCGAAAGCAACAGCAACCCATTGAAACAATTAAAAATAAATTTTTTAATTTGTCACAATCAGATCGCGAAGCTTTTTTAGCCTGGCTTGAACAGGAAAAAGATAATTTGCAAAGTTAAGCAACACACATAGCCTTGATTTTGCTTAGTGCAGCAAGGCTATGTTAACTAAATGTCAAGAGTTCGACGTATATCTTCCTACTAGTTGAGAGATAAAAATAGCTAAATAGGCTTGACCACAAAAAGCCTCCATCCAAGACAAACACTGCATAATTGGGCCTGTAGCCACTACATCGCCAAATCCCACCGTTGTTAAAGTAATGAACGAGTAATAAATGGCTCGAGTGTACGCATAGGGTTCTAAACCAGAGATTGATTGAGGATATATTTGATAAATAAGTAAGTATAAATAGGCAAAAGTTAATCCAATAAACAGATAAGCTGAGAGGGAGCCAAAGAGGGTAGTAATACTAATAGTTTTATCTTGTAAAGTTAGTTTAATACAAGTAACCGTCATTAATAGGAAAAAAAGTAATCCGAAAAGTAATTTTAAAAAATGATTGGGAAAATTAATTAGCCATAGGTTCACGGCAATCAGACCTATTTCTAATATACCTAAAATAAATAAGCCATAAATAAGCTTTTGTTTCCGTTCCGCAATTGCTATTAAGCTGGCACTAATTAAAGAAATTAAAAACAAATCAGCGACTGTTTGTATGCCTGTTTGTGCTTCGATCGCTTTGAGCAAACAAAAAAGTAAAATAACAAAAAATAAAAAAAGAAAACGCCATTTTTTTATAAGAGCCATTGTTAATCCTTTTGTCGTTCTTTTTTAGGATTAATCCGATATAAAATGCAATAAAACGCTGGAACTAAGAACATAGTAAGAATGGTTCCAACCGTTAATCCAAACATAATAGTCACCGCAAGAGAAACCCAAAAAACATCTTGTAATAAAGGAATAACGCCTAAGATAGTCGTTATTGCGGCATTAACTACGGGCGATAAACGGCTTAATCCGGCTGACACTACCGCATCGTAAGGCCTTATGCCGTTGGCGAGATTTAAATTCACTTGATCCAAGAGCACTACGGAATTTTTTATCATCATTCCCGATAAACTCATCGCCCCTAGTAAGGCAATAAAACCAAAAGGCACCCCTGTAAGAAGCAAGCCGAAGGTGATCCCAATCATTGCGAAAGGAATAACTGCAATAATAATAATCGGCGGGCGATAGGCATTAAATAACATGACGATAATTAGCAGCATAATGACTATTGCAGGGAAAAGACCTGGTTTTAAGGCATCGGCAGATTCTTTACTGCTTTTATATTCCCCATCCCATGTCAAGGTGTAACCAGGAGGTAGTTTAATTTTTTCAAATTGGGGTAAGATACTCTCACGAAGCGTATTTGCGGTAACTTCATAAGGTGTACATTGGACAGTAATCGCTCGTTTACGATCCCATCGCCATAATATAGGATCGGTCCAGACAAGTTTTATGCCATCGACTACTTGCGAAACAGGGGTTGTTTTAGTGCTTAATTGCGAATTGATTTGCAATAAAGGCAAATCAACAGCGGCTGTATCACGTTCATTTAATGGTTGGCGTAAGATAATAGGGATTAAACTATCTTGTTCGCGATAAAGGCCAACAGTGATGCCATCACTTGCTCGTTCTAAGGTTTGCGCTAAATCCAGCCGTGAAACACCTGCCCAGCGTGCACGCTCTTGTTGATATTCGGGAACAATTTGTAAGACAGGCTCACGCCAATCGGTGCGAACATCAATCGCATGAGGGCTTGCTCTTAAAATCGCTACTGCTTGAGCAGCAAGGTGACGCAAAACTTTTGGATCAGCATTGGCGGGCCCACTAAATCGAGCAGCGATTTTCCAGTTATTAAATGCACCCACGGCATATTTTCGTACTCGTACCATGGATTGAGGGTAATTTTTATTATTCCATTGTGGTAATGTAACTACTATGCGATCAACATCTTTTAAGCTTTTCATATTTACAATTAGCTGAGCATAGGAAGAATAAGAAAATTCTGATTCTACAGGTAAATAAAAACGAGGCGGCCCTTGACCAATAAAGGTGCTCACACTGGCAACCCCGGGATCGCGTAAAAGCTTTTTCTCTAATTGTTCAAGATCCTTCGACACTACTTGAATGCGAGTTCCTTCGGGCGCCCAATAATCAATCATTACTTGCAACCGGGATGAATCAGGGAAATACATAATAGGAACAAAGCGAAAACCAATAATGGATAATACCAAAAGCCCGCACATGCACAGGCTGAAAAATATTCGATAACGGATCACAGTTTCTAATATGAACTTATATCCTGTATAAAACTTGCTGGTATATGCCTCGTATTTACTTATTTTTTCTTTGGGATCAGGCATAAATAAAATACATAAGAGAGGTGTGGCTGTTTGAGAAAGAACCCAGCTTAAAATAAGGGATACGGCAATGACAGTGAATAAGCTTCCAGCATACTCTCCGGTATCATAAGTAGATGCAAAAATGGGGTAAAAAGCCATTGATGCAACCACTGTTGCCCCTAATAATGGCCACGCAGAAATTTGTGCTGCTTCTTCTGCGGCAGCTTCCCGAGTCAATCCTTGTTGTAAGCGGCTGATAAATCCATCTACAACGACAATGGCATTGTCTACCATCATCCCCATGGCAATAATTAATGCTCCTAGTGATACCCGTTGTAAATCAATATGCAATAATTGCATGATAATAAAAGTACCTAAAATCGCTAATATTAAGCCAGAAACTCCGATGATCATTCCAGCTCTTACCCCCATGGTAAAAGCCAATACCAGCAAAACGATGATTACTGCTTCAAGCAAATTAATAAGGAATGCGTCTATTGATTCAGCAACAATATCTGATTGCCATGAAATTTTATGAATCTCAATTCCATGTGGAAGTTTTGCCTGTAACTGGTCAATACGCTTATCTACATCTTGACCTACTTTGACGGCATTAACCCCTGCGAGTGGGGCTAAGGCAATTCCAATTGCGGGTAAGCCTGAATATCGCATTAATTGTTCAGGCGGATCGATATACCCTTCTTTAACTTCAGCAAAATCACGAATTCGGATAATTTCATCATTGTTTTGTGGTTTACTTACTTTTAATTGTGGGCTAATGGCTAAATCGCCAATAGCATCCGCCGTACTAAACTCACCTGTTGGGGCAATTCTCATGCGTTGTAACTGGTAATTTACGTGTCCTGCATTCACCACCTGGTTTTGTAATTTGAGCGTTTTTTCTATATCTGCAAGTGTGACTTCCAATTGGGAAAACTGAGTATTGGAAACATCCAAATAAATTCTTTTTTGCTGCACCCCCCATAAATCAACTCGGGCAACCCCAGGAATGATATTCAGTTCTTTTTGAATTTCCTTAGTGTAGTTTTCCAGCTCGGCATAACTAAACCCATCAGAGGTTACTGCCAAGAGAAAACCAAATACATAGCCAAAATCGTCTCCTACCATCGGTATATCTGTTCCTGGAGGTAGGCTGTTTTGTATGTCTTGTACTTTTTTGCGCAAGTTATCCCATACTTGTGGTAGTCGATCAGACCAATATTCGTTTTTTATATTGACTTTAATAATTGATAGTCCAGGTCTAGAAATGGAGGAAATATCTTTTACCTCTGACATTTCTTGGATCTTTTTCTCAATGCGATCAGTGACCTCTAATTCGACTTGTTCTGCGCTAGCGCCAGGATAATGAGTAGTAATTGTTGCTGTTTTAACAGTAAATTCAGGATCTTCTAAACGTCCAAGGTTAAAGAAGCAAATGGAGCCGGCTATAACTAGTAACAGTAAAATAAAGGAGGTTACCGTTCTATTTTTAATTGCCAGGTTCGCTAAGGCCATTTTAAAGTTCCTGCTCATTTAAAATGGTGACTTTCTCGCCTTCTTTTAGACTATGAATACCTGCTGTTACTACCCATTCTTTTTCATGCAATCCTTCAAGGACTGAGATACCTGTGGGTGTAAGCTCTCCAATAGCGACCTCACGCCGATGAAGCCGCTGTGTTTCTGGGTCGATTACCCAGACAAAAGTTTTTTTGTCTGAATCGGTTGTTAGCACTGCAGCAGCAGGAATCGTTAATTTATTATGAACCTTTGCCTGTTCAACCCGCCCAGTAGCTTTACCTGCCATTCCCGGTAATATCTCAACATCCGTTGGTTGCTGCATAATCAAAGTTACGGGATAGGTTCGGGTCTCGGGAGATGCTTCATTGCTTATTTCTTTTATTTGCGCAGTAATCGAATGATTGGGAAATGGGTCGAAATGCACAATAATATTTTTTGCAAATGAAATGTAACTGATTAATCCCTCCGGAACTTGTATCACCATTTCAATTTGTGAAGTATCATAAGCGAGCAATATTTTGTTTACTTGATACGGTCTGGAAATTTTCCACATACAAGTTAGAAATTTTTCCATTGAATGGGGCTAGTAGCACGCTATCTTTTAATGTCTTTTCTGCTAAGTCTTTATTCGCTTGTGATACGGCAAGCTTTGCTTTGAGCAGATCATAATCTGCTTTGGAAATATGCCCTTTACCAACGAGTGCTTTAGCTCGTGAATAATTTTGTTGATCGCGAATAAGCTCCGCTTGAGCGGATTGTATTTTGGCCTCAAATTCACGTTGGTCCAGTTTCGCAATTAATGCCCCTTTTTTAATTTGCTCTCCGATTTTAACAGGCAACTCAATTAAAGAACCATCCACATTAAATGACAAATTTACTTGTTGGAATGCCCGGGCTCGTCCTGGAAACGCGCGGCCATTAAATCCATTGGAATTACCTACTTGAATTGCTTTTACGGGTCTGATTTGGACAGAAGGGCGCTTATCATTTTGACTGCAGGAAATCCCAAAAGCGGCAATCAAGAATAAAATAAAGTAATGAATTCGCGATGAAACCGGCTTTCTCATAAACATCATCCTTGATTGTTGAGCGTTTATTAGTATGACCTGACCATTTTCAGTATAGTATAACAATCACTTAAGTAACTTGATTGTGAATATTATTTTTTTAACCCGTACCCAGTTTTAAAAATCCAACCAATAATCGCCAAACAAATTACGGTAAAAGTTAAAATCATGGTGATGCTGATGGTAATGCTCACATCGCTGTGCTCGTAAAAGCTCCAGCGAAATCCGCTGACCAAATAGACGACTGGGTTAGCCAGAGAAATATGGTACCAGAAGGGAGGAAGCATATGGATGGAATAAAAACTACCGCCGAGAAAGGTAAGAGGAGTAATGATGAGCAGGGGTATTAATTGTAATTTCTCGAAGCCATCAGCCCATATGCCAATGATAAAGCCAAGTAGGCTAAAGGTCACGCTGGTCATAATTAAAAAGAAAGTCATCCATAGCGGATGAGCAATGCGTAGTGGTACAAAAAACCAGGCGGTTGCAAGCACAATCACGCCAATGATTACCGATTTTGTTGCGGCAGCCCCAACGTAACCTAACATGACCTCGATAAAGGAAAGGGGGGCGGAGAGAATTTCATAGATGGTGCCAGTAAAACGGGGAAAATAAATACCAAAAGATGCGTTAGATACACTTTGCCCTAAAATGGTTAGCATAATAAGGCCTGGAACAATAAAAGCACCATAGGGTATGTCATTAATCGCTTGCATGTGGGAACCAATTGCAGACCCGAATACAATAAAATAAAGAACGGTTGAGATCACCGGAGAAGCAATACTTTGCCCTAATGTGCGGAACATACGCGCCATTTCAAAGGCATAAATTGCACCAATACCACGTAAATTCATTTGTCCCCCAATAATTCAATGAAGATTTCTTCTAAGCTGCTTTGATGGCTATAAATGTCTTTGGGTCTAATGCCATTTGCTTTTAGATTATCCAAGATTTCGGAAATATCATTATCGGCCTCGGCATCGAAAGTCAAAATCAATTTGCCCCCATTATCATCTTGCTTGAGCGTTAGGGGATAATCTTTCAAGTCTGATGGAATACTTGCTATTGGCTCGCGTAAGACAAAGATCATCTGGCGCTTCCCCATTTTATGCATTAAGGTGTCTTTGTCTTCGGTAAGAATTAAATTACCCTTATTAATAATTCCCACGCGATCGGCCATTACTTGCGCCTCTTCGATATAGTGCGTGGTGAGAATAATCGTAATCCCGGTTTCGCGTAAAGTTCGTACTTGTGCCCACATGGATTTACGTAGTTCCACATCAACACCGGCCGTAGGTTCGTCAAGAAAGAGAATTTGCGGTTCATGAGATAATGCTTTAGCTACCATGACGCGACGTTTCATTCCACCTGATAAATGTTGAATTTGGGAGTTTCTTTTATCCCAAAGAGAGAGGCGCTTTAATAAGTCTTCAATATAAGAAGGATTTTTTGCCTTACCGAATAAACCTCTGCTGAAACTAACGGTATCCCATACTGTTTCAAAGGCATCAGTCGTAAGTTCTTGAGGGACTAAGCCAACCGCGCCTCGCGCCTCTCGGTATTGGCGAATATTGTTATAGCCCAATATAGCAACGGTACCACCCGTGGGCTGTACAATACCGCAAATTGCATTAATGAGTGTTGTTTTTCCTGCGCCATTTGGCCCCAGCAAGGCAAAAATTTCCCCCTGGCGAATGTTAAGGTGGATATTATCTAATGCTTTAAAACCATTTTCATAAATTTTTTGAAGCGAGTCGATTGAAATAGCAATATCACTTTGCATGAATGGTTTTGCTCCCAGCATATAAGGCATATTTATGCGAGCAATTATACGCTACCTTCAAATTTAGTTGCTAGCCCCCTCAGGACGATGTTTTTTAAACTTTTAAGAGGCCTGTCATCCCTTGGGTGCTTGGGATGATGCCTCTCAAAGCCTAAATCCTGTTACATGGTTTTTGAGCTAGCAACGCTTTATGCTCTAATGACTGGGTTTCTAGAGCAATGCGTCGCCTATCTCCAATACATCATCATCATTGGGAGTTGGTCAACACTGATGAAGGGATATAATCAGAATCATCATGCTTATCTAACCCCGAACCAAAAAATTTCATTCCTCTACTTTGCTTCGGAGGTTCTTCAGATGTTCGCAACGTATTTTTTGGAAGTGCATCAGAAGTAGAGCTTGGGCTCAACCTTTCCATCAGGGGCTTCTCTTTGGGTAAGGGGTCGGGAGCTGATTTTTTACTTTGGAAGAGGGTTGGCCAAGTAAACGCAACCGATACGAATACTAAAACGATTGGAGACAATATTGCCATAGTAACAGTTAATGCAAATTTTTCTCCTATTGCCTCACCCAGCGTTTCACCCACGTGAATTCCGCTTCGAATTCCCCCGGCAACTGAATAAGCAAGAGAATCACCTATCAAAGCAAATAGCTTGAGCATATTGATGGCTCCATGCTTTATTTTTTGCGCTTTTGTGGGATTTTCTTCCAGTGGTTGATATATTGATGCAAACTTTTCTCTCAGATCGACATAAGTTTTCGGGTTAAAGACTTTATATACCTGGGAAAAAGTATTAACCACCATAGTCGTTGAAGTGCATATCGCAGCAAGCGCATGGGCTAAAAAGGTACTGGAATTCACCCCTAAAGCATCGAAAAGCCGATTAACCCCGGATACGGTAGTAAACCAGGTTAATGTTGCATAAACGGCTAAAAAGACTGTACTTACGGCTCCTAATAAGACACAGCGCAAAAGACCATAGGGTTTTTTATAATCTTCAATAAAAAGATTTTTAAACTTTGCATAATTTTCACGGATACCTACCGCTTGAAATGAATAAAAAGAAACTGCTGCAACCAAAGATAAGCCCACTGTAGCGGCCATAACCAGCGGGGTTGAGGCGAGTGCACCTGCTCCCAAGAAATTGAGCAGACCAACCAGACCTGCATATCCGGAAATACCTGCGGAAATACAAGCCAACAAGGTTACAATACCAAAAAATAATTTTTGACCTTTATCGAATATCGTTTTTTCTTTTATATTTTCGTCAAGGGTTGTAAAGGTTTTTTGTTTTTTAGGGTGAAAGCCCGCACTATCAAGCATGGCTTGCCCACGGCTCAATAAACAAACTGTTCCGTTACATATGGAAAGCACTACCGCTAAGCCAAGGCTAAGGGCGAAAGGAGCCCCTAAAGTACTCAGCAATCCCAGACAAAATACCATACAAAGCGCCATGGACGTAACAACTTTGCCAATAACTAAAGGCACTCCTTTTATCAGCCTATTTCTATTTTGAGAGGGAGTTCGGGCAAACTCTTGGCCTTTACTGGAGTAGTCGGCAACTTGTAAGACCTCTTGTTTCGATAATCTTTTTCCACCTGCAAGAATTTCTCCCCACTTAAAGGTAAGGAAACTCCAAAAATGATGAGAAAATGGACGTATTAGAAGGTCAGTTACGCGCAGATCGCCATTTAAAATGGCTTGTTGCACTTTTTGCGATTCCTCTTCAGTAAATTGATATTGGTTAAAAGAAGAAATAATCCAATCTTTTTGAGTACGAAATTTTCTTCGTAATACCATTATGACTTCAGGTCGTTTAGCATCTATTTGTTCTTGTTCTAATAAACTTATAATTTCTTTCATTCCTATAAATCCCTTTTTAATGCAAATCGCGTAGTTTATTTATAATTTGGCAAGAATTCCATTTAAATTTTTAATTAATTACCACTAGGTATAATCCGGCAATTATTTTCATTAGAAAGATTTGACATAAGTTGCGAGTTACATTCTAATCTTATTTTTTATCATGATATGGACAATCATGTCATTTTTGAAATTTTTAAAACCTGCGCCTTATCTTGATGAAATTCAAAATAAGGACGCTGTTAAACAGCAATATCGTTATTGGCGTATTCGTACCTTTTATGCGATGTATATAGGCTATGCTTTGTTTTATTTTACGCGAAAAAGTTTTACTTTCGCGATGCCGGCATTACAAAGCACCTTGGGGATGTCCAAAACTGAACTGGGAATGATTGCAAGCATTTTGAGCTTAAGTTATGGCATCAGCAAATTTTTGAGTGGAATTCTTGGCGATAAGTCAAATCCTCGTTATTTAATGGCGATTGGGCTAATTTTGACAGGTGTTTGTAATATTTTATTTGGATTGTCTTCCACCTGGTGGTTATTCGCTATTTTTTGGGGATTAAATGGATGGTTTCAAGGATGGGGATGGCCTGGTTGCACTAAATTATTAACACATTGGTATTCTCAATCCGAACGTGGTCGTTGGTGGAGCATTTGGAATACGTCACATAACGTTGGTGGTGCATTAATTCCATTTATTGTTGCTGTATGTGCGCAATATTATGGCTGGCGCTTTGGCATGTTTGTGCCTGGGGTTATCTGCATTTTAGGAGGTATCTTTTTAATCAATCGTTTAAGAGATACTCCGCAGTCGCTTGGTTTACCGGCGATAGAGCAATACAGAGAAGATGGTCCTGCTTTATCAAATCAGCCCCAAGAAAAAACCGAACTTTCTGTTAAAGAAATTCTTTGGACTTACGTGTTAAGTAACCAATATATTTGGATACTGGCCATTTCTTATGTGTTTATTTATATTGTGCGAACTGCCCTTAATGATTGGAGCATGCTCTACTTAACTGAAGCGAAGGATTATTCTTTAATCACCGCAGGCAGTTGCATTATATGGTTTGAAGTAGGTGGTTTTTTTGGAAATCTGGCTGCCGGCTGGCTTTCAGACAAAGTATTCCAAGGTAAACGTAACCCCATCAATGTACTCTTTACTGCAGGTGTATTTGTCACCTTATTGTTGTTTGCATTGACTAAAGGATATACACCATTCCTCGACTCGTTATTCCTTTTCTTCTTTGGTTTTTTTATTTTTGGACCGCAAATGATGATTGGTATGGCGTGTGCTGAGCTCTCTCATAAAAAAGCAGCGGCGACTGCAACAGGTTTTGCCGGATTTTTTGCTTATTGTGTAGGGGCGGTGTTGGCTGGTGCTCCATTAGGGGCAATTATCAAAAATTATGGTTGGGATAATTTCTTCCTCACCTTATTTATTTGCTGCTTAATTCCCTTATTGCTCATGCTGCCACTCTGGCATGTGAAGTCTCATCCGAAGCATCGTGATCATGAGGCCGAATTTGCAGGCAAATCCGAGTTTGCTTAGCCCTAAGACGTTATCCTGAGGGGGCACCCTGAATGTGGCACGAATTAATACGTGCCTCATTCAGCAGGTCTTTGGCTTGTCTTCAAGATGGTGCATCTTCATATTGCAGGCTACCTATTCCGATGGACTGTTTCAAATGGCGGCTCTTGGACCTAATATAAAGCTATTTTTTCCCTGATTTTATTATGGTTTTCCTCTTTTGGATTCATTAATTAGTTTTCTTTGCTATGATAAATTTTTGTAAATCATACATAGAGTTTAAAGATGAATAAATTAATCCCTAAGTTTCCGACAGAAATAATTAATGACATCATATGCCCTAAGGATTTTTTTCCAAACAACGCCCAACTTCCTTTGTTGATTTACAAGCGTGTATTTCATTTTACTAATCCCGATGCTCAAACCATTCAAAAACTTTTAAAAGAAAACAATTGGGTTAACTCAGGGGTAGATCAAATTTATAATTATGATCATTATCATAGTACTACTCATGAGGCCTTGGTTATTATGGAGGGAACTTGTAAAGTACAAATCGGTGGCAATGAAGGGACTTTATATACTCTTGATAAAGGAGATGTAATTGTTATTCCTGCAGGTGTATCCCATAAGAGCATTACTTCCTCGGATGATTTTAAATGCGTAGGTTCTTATCCTGAGGGCCATAAACCGGATATGAACTACGGTAAGGCAGAAGAGCATCCAACCGTTGACATACATATTAAAAAAGTTCCACGGCCTGATTCTGATCCGATTTTTGGCCTTCAGGGGCCCTTATTAGACTATTGGAAATAACAGGGATGACAATGCCGTTATGGAGACGATTTTATATTTTGATGCAAAAATAAATAGATTTTTTTCATGCTCTGCTCCCAAGTTGGTAAATCCTTATAGAAATTAAGAGAGGCTAAGCCCATTTCAGTAAGTAGCAGGCGATTATTTATAAACTTGTAAATACAGTTTTTAAGAGCCTCGCTATCTCCAGGAGCAATTAAGAATCCATTCATTTCATGCTTTACTATCTCGCAGGCCCCCCCTGCACTAGAGGCAATGATTGGTAAGCCTGCTCCCATAGCTTCCGCATAAACAATACCATAACTTTCATAATAAGAGGGAACTGCAAGGAGGTCGTGTTCTTTTAATATATCTTTTAAAGAGCTCGGCTGAAGGTATCCATGAAATGTAACATTACTTTTAATTTTTAAATTATGAATTAGTTGCTGTATTTCTTGGGTGTATTTTAGGTCACAATCCATCCCGCCAATCACTGAAAGGCGCCATTGAGTTTTTTCTAGTGATGCAACTGCTTTTAAGAGTACATGTAAGCCTTTGTTATAAAATAAATTACCCATAAAAATAATCTGCAAGGGCTTATTTTCGTATGAACTGGAAAAGGATTTAACTTGGTCTATGCGAACACGGTCTTTCCCGGGATACGCCACTAAATGGTTATCTTTTTTCCCAATAAGCGCCTCAATGGATTTTTGGGTAGCTAAACTATTAAAAATATAACCGTCTACTGAGTTAAGATACCAATATTCTATTTTTTTAGTGATAAAGCGAATGAAATAATTTTTTTCTATCTGAGCCTGTAACAGATGGATAATGCTTATAATGGGAAATCCTCTTTTTTTGAGCCGCTTATTTAGAATAAATAATGAGGCAAAATTCAATTCGTCCTCTAAAAGAAGATCTGGCGCAAAGGCTAAAATATCCTGAACCATTTTTTGAGAGAAATTGTTTTTAAACACCTCCCAAGAAGTTCTCTTTTCTTGTGAAAAAACGCGAACTATAACTCCTTGAGTACGTAAATAATTGACCAATATATGATCGTATATGTAGCCACCGGTTATCGTATTTAAAGAGCCATAAATAATCAGCCCAATTTTCATGGAACTTCTCGATAAGTGGCTTGAGCAATATTATCTTCCCATAACCTAATGGTTAGCAGGCTGTTTTCGGGGCATGGTAAATGCTCCTTAAATTTTTTCCAAAGAACTTTAGAAAAAAACTCGAGGCTAGGATTCTGATTGAGAAACTCCGGAATCTCATTCAGGATTTTATCTTGGAAAAGATGAATTATGTGATCGATATGTGATTGAACGTCGACAATATCAATAAGAAAATTATAACTATCCAAAAGCGCATTTTCTATTTCTAATTCAAAAGTATAATGGTGAGAATGCACTTTATTTTCCGGTCCAAAATCTTTGCCAAAGAGAAAATGCTGTGCGATAAATTTTTTTTGAAAAATTAAACTATGCATGGCTACTCCCTTAATAGGTTAAAGAAACCAATAAAGCTTCTTCTGGGTGAGTATTTAATAATTGATAAGCTTTATGGGCTTGAGTTATATGAAATTGATGGCTCACAAAACGAGAGGGCTGTATTTTATTTAACATCTTTAAAACCACGCTTAATCGTCTTTTTTTATCCCATCTTCCTTGAAGTTCTGAGGCAATTGTACTGACTTGACTGGCTGTAAGTTTAATTCTATTGCGATGAAATCTTCCCCCTAAATCAATAGGGCAAGATTTTTTGCCATACCAGGAGCCAATCACAATACGTCCTTCATAACCAATCAGTTCTATAGCAGAATTAAGTGCTGCTGGGTTACCGGTCAGTTCATAAACCAGATCTAAATGAGGGTGAATTAAACTACCGAGAAAATCGGTTAATTGCTCATGAAAATCGGGTTGGTTGGGGTCAAAAGTAGTATGTACACCCAGCGTCCTACCTAAATTTCTCCTTTTCTCATATCCATCTACGCCAATAATGAGCGAGAGAGGAAATTGTTCTAGTAATGCAGTAGTCAACAGACCCACAATTCCCAGACCTAAGATAAGAACATTTTCGCCAATCAAGGGCGAGCTATCTAAAATGAAATTTAAAGCTGTTTCTAAATTAGGTAAAAATAAAGCATCATGTGGAGTAATATTAGGAGGTAATAATAAAATATCCTTTTTTTTCACACAAAAATAACTTTCGTGTGGATTAAATACAAATACCCATTGATTTAATAGGTCCTTTAACCGTTCACTTCCCGTTTCAACAATTCTGCCTACAGAGCAATATCCATATTTGAACGGATAAGTAAGCTTTTTTCGCAGCGAAGCAATATTAGAATCAAGTTCCATATTGTCAGGCATTAAGCCGCGATAAAGCATTAACTCAGTCCCTGCACTAATACCTGAAAATACATTTTGAATTAGAAGCTCATCGCTTTTAGGAGTAGGGATGGGCTCCTCCATCACGGTAACTTCATTCGGGCTATTAAAATAAAGAACATAATTTTTCAATTTAGATTCCTTTCTATATCTGCCATGATAATAATGTCTTTGCCTAACTTATATTGTAAGATATTCTTTAATTGCGGAAATACGTCTCTTTCCTTTGTTTCCTGGGACAAAACAGAAACGCCGCCTACAAAAATAGGGGCCATGGTGATAATGACTTTATCTACATGTCCTTCGTTAATAAAATGAGTAATAATATTTCGCCCACCTTCCACCATTAAGCTTTTAATGCCCATAAGAGATAGCTTTTCTAAGGCTTGCTTTATATTCACCTGATCCTGTGCTGTTTTTTCTACTTCAATGATTTGGATACCCATTTCTAGAAGTATTTTTTGTTTTTCAGGATCGGCTTGGTTGGTAGTAAAAATAATTGGCGGTTGGGTATTTTTTAAGACTTGTGAAGACAAGGGAATGCGAAGTTTACTGTCTAAAATAACAATTTGCGGATTGTCCCCTGGATAATAACGTACGGTTAATAAGGGGTTATCCGCAATAATGGTGCCGATTCCTACTAAAATGGCATCATTTTCTGCCCGTAATTTATGAGTCATAATAAGAGATTCTTTAGAACTCAACATCAGTCTTTTTTTGCTATGACCTGAAATAGAACCGTCAAGACTTTGAGCATAGGCTAGTGTAACTACAGGTTTTTTCGGTTTTAAAAAAGAAGAACATTTTTCATAAAGTTCTTTTAACTCGTGTTCTTCAAAGACATGATTCATTTTTTGTTGCTTGGTTAGTAGATAAAAAGCATTGTGAGAATGAATCACGCCTTTCAGCGGAATTCTTGAAGTAATATTTACGTTATATTGCGCTAATGCTTCCATCTTTGATGGGTTATTGGTAAGCAGGCGGATTGATTTTATTTTTAATTCTTGCAGGATATGAGCCGCTACCTCATAAGTTCGCGCATCTTCTGTATGCCCTAAAGCCAAATTAGCGTCAACAGTATCTTTTCCTTGATCTTGTAAATTATAAGACTTAAGTTTTTCAATTAATCCAATTCCTCGTCCCTCTTGCCTTAGATAAATAATGAGCCCTTTACCTTCTATGGCAATTTGACTCATACTCATTTGCAATTGCTCACCACAATCACAACGAAGTGAACCTAAAGTATCCCCGGTCATGCACTCGGAATGAATGCGTACCAGAACATCCTCACTCTGCTCTACTGCCCCAAAAGCAATGAGCATATGCTCTTTTTCATCGTGATTGGTAGTAAACAATGAAAGTGTAAATGAACCGTATTTTGAGGGTATCGATGCAGATACTTCCTTTTTAATAATCAGCTGCTCATCCATAATAATACACTCCTTAGCAATACTTAATCTGAAGAGCTAATGCCTTCAAGATAAACTGTATCCTCTTAGAGGTACGCCGTATAACTTAGTTTAGTCTATGACAAAAGTTTATGCAGAATTAAAATTTCGGGGAAACTACGAACAAGGCTAAGGAAATCCTGAATAAAAAAGGGCAGTTTGGTGTGCCTGGCATAATCATGATTTTTCGGCAATGTAGCGATTCCTCAAGAGAAATACAGTGCGGATAGGCTTAATGGATGTAGGATAAAAGTTTCTACCTATTACTGTCCCTTGTAGATGACAGTCGCATTTGCCAAAACAATAGCTCCCTTTGTCAGTTGGGCGAGTTCTTTTCGATTAGGTCCCATTAAATGAAACACTATTTCATTATGCGCTAAAAGATAATCGGCTACAATTCGGCGATGACAGCGCCACCACACTGATTCTGCACACATGATTACCGTGCGCTGTTTATGACCTAGGCAAATGAGCTCGTTCAAACCTTGCTTGAATTCCTCTGAAAGGGCGTAGTCTGCGTAGTTATGGAAGCTCGTATTTTTCCATAAACTATTAATTTCGGGCGCTATTGTTTTACTCTTACTCCTAAGTCCCCCAAGTTGACTGAGATGAAGATAATCTAGACGTACAGCCTCTAACTCACGAAGAAGATTTTCTTGCTCATATTGGGGATTACTTCGGGACCTAGGAATGGTTCGAATATCAACAACCAATTCAATGTGTTCATTTTTTAAAAGGGCAACAAAATCCTCAAGCAAACGAGTTGAATGCCCGATTGTGTAAAACGGATTAGCCACGACTAGATTCATCTACAAAGACTAAGCGCTGAACCTTTGTGGGCTGCAATATGATCAGTTTTATCACTCTTTATTTCATATTGAGGCTCTTCCTCAGTCGCATGATGAGTATGTCCTTTATAATCAAAATCTGAGGTATGAACAGCAATAATAGTCCCGCTAACACGTCCAGCCTCTGAATTCCAGGTTACATGATCTCCTTTTTTAAACTTCATAAGTTTCTCCTTATCTCATCTCATGTTCGCAACTTATAATCGAAATATAAGAAAGTTTAGTATAGGTTGGGCAATGGAATTTTTCAGTAGGCCTGGTCGTTTTGAGCTAACAAACCCCTATGCAATTATTTAACAAATGATGGGGAAAAATGTAACTCTAAGCTTAGTTAAAGAAAAGCCATTGCTGCATCATTAAGAAATAATCTCCTCTGAGCGTTTAACAAAGGACAGTTTACATTTAAGACAAAAAACCTTATTATTTGCCTATTTTTTAAACACGAGGCTTCCTGGTGAATAAAACAATTTCAGTGTATTTTAGTGGTACAGGATTTCGGATCAATGAAAGCCATTTTTTAGCTAGCTCTCTACATGCAAGGACAGAGGAAAGCGAATCTCAAATTAAGATGGGATTTAATGGCTGTGGCGTCGATTATGGATTTAATGGCATCATTTTTGGTTCTGGCCTCGATGAGCAATGCGATAAGGTTATTGAGCGCGTTATACAAGAGATAAATGCTGGCCACCAAGTAACCCTAAACGTTTATGGTCATAGCCGCGGGGCCATCGCAGCACTATTGCTTGCCAAACAACTGAGTAGTATTGATAAAGAAAAACTTGCTATTAATTTAGCTTTACTCGATCCAGTCCCTGGTAATTTTATTACTACTTCTAGCCTTGATCCATTTGAGATAAGTTTAGCAAATAAAACAATGGACTTAAGCGATTGTAAACCGTTAAGAAAAGTATTGGCCTTATATCCACATATTCCGCTTCCTGCTATTGCATGCCACGCTCCGTTATTAGTTTCTTATCCTCCTGAGACGGAAGTTGAAGAGGAAGTAGTGAACGGTTGTCATGCGCAGGCTGAGCAAATATTTCATTCTTCTTCAAAACTCGTAAGGCTTCGTGTAGAAGAGTTTTTAGCAAAAAATGGTACACAACTTAAAACAGATAGAGATTACACTGATACTGAGGCCATGAAGCTAGCCTATCTTAGTCTTTATCAAAAAGAGTTAGCTTATGTAAAGCAAACCCTATCCAGAGAGGCCCATACATCTCGAGGAATGGTAATTACTGCAACTCCTGGAGCCAAATATTTAAATAGCCGTCATAAAGCTTTGGTCGGTGATACTTCCCAAGAACCCGTTTCTTTAAGCATTCAACCGGAAAAAGGGCTTTTTGCGTGGTTTAAAAGATTATTTAAAATTTATCCTTTAGTAGGTCAAGCCTTTAAGTGGACATTGATTGCTTTTTCAGGGGCAAACTTATTGTATTTTACAGGTAGCTTAGCAGCGATTTCGTTATTAACAGCGATTGTGGACACGTTGGGGGCATTAAGTCTCGTAGCATTTTCTCCTGTAGTTGGCGCTGCCCTAGCTACACTATGGTATGCTGCTACGAAACCTATTGTATCATGGTGTGCCGGCAAATTCTTTTATCCTTATTATGCAGACCGTACGATAGAAGCACCAAGAGAGGAGGCTCCAGATTCTACAAGAAGCTTAATAGACGACTTAGGTGTTAATCGTTCTTCAGCAACTAATTCACCCACTGCTGACTCGGTTCCTTATCAAGGGAAATCACCTTTGCATTCTGCGAAAAAAGAAGTTACAGAAGAGGTTCAGCATAGGAATGAACAAGAAGATCTTTTGTCCTTCAACTAAAACTATAGCAAATAGAATGGGTCATATGACCCATTCTATTAAATCAAATATCAAACGAGTAATAGCGATGTTTTGAAAGTCCACATGTTGTTCCGGCGATTCTATGTGGTGCACTAAAAGATTACTATAAGATAAATTATGGCAATTTGGTTATTGGTTAGTTTATCAAGTAAATGATAACAAATTAATTGTAACAGTGATTGTTGTTGGAAAAAGAAATAATAGTGACGTTATGAGGAAGCTAAAAATAGAAAAGAGTGATGCAGTATAAGACATGTTAGTTTTTAAGAAACTATAACCATCTCCAATTAATTACAGCTTAATCTATTTTTCGTGGTAGTACCATTTTTAAACACCTGGTTTATGGCTTATAAAAATGAATTAAAACCAATAGGAAAAATGGGCTTTTGAATGTAAACTTATTTTTAAAAATTAATTTACTACCCATTTGATAATGGTTAGTAAATTAAATCTCCTGATTTTTTTAGCCCTAAAACAAGAGTAAAACGAGTTTGCGATGTCATACACTGAGGGATGTGAACTAGTCAAAGTATGCGTTAGCGATGAAAGGGCTACACTTCGCTTGACAAAAACTCTAAACATTATTAGCATTTAATTCATGAGTGGTCTTACTGACACCCGCATGCTCGCATAAGCCAATCCCAGTAAGTTATATCTTCATTAAGTTACTTTTTTTCTTATTCAAATTGTCAGAATTAGCGAGCAAATTCTTGGCGATATTTGTTTAAGGAAAATAACGATGAATTCAATCAAATCATTTTTGAACCCATTAAAAGAAATCTCTTTTTCACTTAGAGATAATTCTGATCTGAAATCAAATAATATATACAACTCATTATCGCAGATATTTAATGTCGATGAGAACTGGAGGGAAATTACCTCTCACCGTGAACTGTTAGAAAGAATATCTACCCAGCTGAATCATCATTCAAAAGGCAAAACCTCATGGGAGGGTTATAAAAAACATCTTCAAAATATATTTGATAATATAGATATTGCCTTTGAAAATTATGATTTACTCTCTTCTGAGTTGTTAGCAGTTGAAGATCCTGTTAGTTTAAGATGGTATTCATATTTAATGAGAGCTGATTATCACTTCAAAAACAGGATCGACTTATTAAGCCACTACTTAAAAATACGGCAAATAGAATTTAATCGTTATGAATTAAAAAATTTAAATATGTTTGGAGTTTCATTTACAACGCCCTGGACATTACCAGATTTTAATTCAATGGATACGATTGAGGTTGCTTTCAGGGAAAAAATGAAAAAAAGTTTTTTTAAATCAAAACTAGGATGGTTATATCTCTATAACAGTCGGTTATTGTATTGTAATTTTGCCTTGGATAATTTGAGAAATGCTATATTCCATGAAGTTGATTGTAGATATAGTTCCTTTTCATCAGAAGATAAAAAAGGTGATCTTATGGGAGCTGACTTCTCTTTTTGTGATGCACGTTTTACAGATTTTTCTTATTGTTATGCACGTGAAACAAAGTTTTATAGTACTAATCTTGATTATGCGAAATTTGATAGTGCTAATTTAATAGGGCCTTTATTCCTCAACTCAAGCCTAAAAAATGCATCTTTTACTAATTTGGCTGGGAACATGCTTTGCAACGCCTCTTTTAAGAATTCAAATTTGCAGGGAGCTGATTTTACTAATACAGAGCTGATAAATGTGGATTTTCGTGGAGCTGACCTCCGAAATGTGAAAGGAATTAAATCATTTTCTCGTAATTTAGTTCATATCGATGAACAAACACGATTTTAATTCTCTCGAAATAAAGATAGGCTATATGATTTACAAACATCATTCAATTGATAAATTTACCGTTTTAGGCATAGTAGCTTAAGTTTGAGCTACTATGCATTATTTAGCCTTTCCTCTGGGCTTACGCGAAAGAATTGTTCACGTAAATAAGTATTTTATTCATCTTAATTACCTGGAAAAATACCATAATTTTTGAAGTCACTGTTTCGGATAAGTATTCTTTTCATTGAGAACCTGATTTAAACAGAAGGGGTTACCTCTAATAACTCGATAATTCCTTTAAATCATATTTGCTATAATAAAAATTCCAGAATAATTTTTGAGCAGATTTGCAATTAAAACGAATATCAAACTGTGACTCCCAAACTTCTGTTAGATATCCCAGCCCCAAACCTCAAAGTTTATTTAATCTAAAATGAAATGTTAGTTAAGCATAATGAGCCAAAGAATAAAATTATGTATTTTGCTTGGAAAATGATTGAAGTGAAATAATTTTGTTTAATCATAAGCATTGGGCACAATTATTTTTATTAAACGTAGGCCCCGAAGAAATCCTGAAGCAGGTTTCAATGGGTAGAAGATATTAAATTGTTTTAATTGGTTGACCCACGAGGACTTGAATCTAGGACCAAGGGATATGTAATCCGATGAAATTACATTACAACCAATTGATATATATGTGTTAAATATGTATATGTGGCTTTTGTGGGACACTTTAGGGGCACTTGAAATTAAATTTATTAAAATATTGATCTAAAATAATACAAACAAACTTATTATTAGGGATGATAAAATGCTTGAACGTTTAAAGTTATAAGGGTTTTACTTTCTGTGCCTCATTATTGTATGGTTCTTCTTATCCATTACGTATCAGTATATTGTTCACGCTTATTCTCGAAATAAGCAGCAAGCCCAAGAAATAATAATACAGCTTGAGGAGCAACTAGCTTATTTGGTAAAGCAGACAAACAAGCCTACAGATCAATTAAAACCTGAATTATTTAAAGAATATGACCAGAAATACAATACAAATTTACAAGTTGAACTTGAACATGCAATGATGTCCGCTTCGCCACACTTTGCACAACAGGATATTGGGTTAACACTTCAATCCATAAAAGCGAAGAAAAGGCAGCAAATAAAAAATATAAGGGAAAGATCATTTTTTAGCTATATTCCTGAGAGGCCCATATTGTTTTTAGGATTTTTGGGAATAGTTGCTACTAAAATAATTAATTCTATTATAGAGTTATGTAAAGATTGGCTATGTAAACTTTATAAGGAAAAGCAGAAGAAAAACCAAGATGGTGAATAGGGCACTCTCTCGTTTTTCTCGTTTTCAACATACTATTATGGAATGAGTTTTGCCTGCTTAATAATTTGGTCTGCTAATAGGTTTGCCATCTGGGCTTGATTGTATCGGAAAGTATCATTGAACCTGTAATCTGCTTTAACTCTTAAATTAAAACATTGCTTCATGAGAACACCAATGTATATTATGGCCTTATCTTCTTGGCTTCTATGATTTGGTGGAGTTTGGTTTTCATGATTACTTAAAAGTGTATGTAGGTCAGTATGTCCTATATTTTTATTTTGTGATGGAGGTTTATATCCGGTGGCTTTGGGCGCGATTCTACAGCCTTCTTGGTAGCATGCATAATAAGAACGATTTGAGCATGTCCTAAATTCTGCTTCTTCATGGGCATTGTTCAATAGGCTTTTAGAAAGAAGTAAGAGATCGTTGGGTTGGATAGGCATTTTTTTCTTCCTTAAATTCAAACATAAAAGTTACTTTCTGGCTGCCTTTGTATTTAGACAAACTCCTTGATTCAAAATATTCAGCAAATTCACAATTCAATTTGAAAACCGTTTCTACATCACGGTTAATTAAGAAAGCATAGCTGTACCAGGAATGATTTTCATAATCCATTATTTCTAAGCATATATCTGCTGGTGTTATGTCAATGTTATGTTTACGTAATATCTCGTTTGCAACCTCATTGACAGCATTTATGAACTTTTGTATTTCACTGTTCATGTTAGGAGATGATGCACCATAGTTTATGCCAGTGTCTGAGTTCATTGTTGAGCCGCATATGTCAGATATTAGGTAAAGTATAGTTGTTATTTATTGATATGTGTGGTGACTTGATATTTTCAACTGCCCCATCAGTGCCCCATGGGGCCTCGTTTTTGAGAGGGGTCTTTCGTAACTACTTGATTCTATTGGTGGGCCCACTAGGACTTGAACCTAGGACCAACGGATTATGAGCCCTGATCTTTTAAAATAACTTGTTGATTTTAAATTAATAATTTGCAACGGGATACCACTACAAATGTCGTACAGAGTATAATAGTGTCGTACTCAAACACGCAAATCTCACGCAAGGTTATTTTAGTAGTTCTATGGGAATTTTACAGGAAAAGTCATGCGATTTTTATAAAATGACTATTTGTGACGCCATGGGAAAAAGTGGTTTTGTCGCAAAGAGTTAGCTTCTGATGTACGCTTCGGAAAAAACATCTGAAATAGCCTGTAACGGCATACTCGCTAGTCAGTTGAGTGCTGTGCAATTTGTCTTCAATTGCTACAAGTGCAATCTTTGATTTTTTGATACAGTACAGTAGTTTCGTTTTTTAGACACCCTATTCTCCTCTTAATCCTTAGAAGAATAGCTCTTTTTAATCTCTTTTTTTTCGTTCCATAATCCGCCCCTACATTAGTTCAGTATTTTTCATATGCTATAATTGATGAGTATCAAGGAGGAGTTTATAGGGACTTTATATGCCGTTTGATCCGTTGATTTTAGAAAAAAAATCCAAAAGCGATCGATATAAGCATCAAATTGATAGAATAAGTAAAACAATTAGTCATGTTGCTAATATTACAGAAGCAATAGAGGATTCTATTAAAAATATAGAGTCTGGGTGTCGTTCATTTGTGATTTATGGAGAGCCACAAAGCGGAAAAACTGAAATGATGATTGCATTAACTGCAAGATTATTAGATTTTGGCAAAAAAATTATAATAATTTTGCTAAATGATAATATTCAATTGTTAAATCAAAATCTTGATAGATTTAAACGATCAAACATAGACTTTACGCCTAAGTTATATAGCGATATAATTAATCAAACGATTAACATCCAAAATAGTGAGAGAATAATATTTTCGAAAAAAAACTCTAGAGATTTACAAAAGTTGATTACTATAATAGATGATTTTCATGAAAAAATTATTATAGATGATTGATCTTGCCCTGAATTGTCGGACACCCTGCTAAGAGAGTAAAATCAAAAGCAGAGGTGAATAATGAATAATAATAAACCAGAAAAGCAGTTAGCCAGAAAAAAATATAGTCCCCAATTTAAAGATCAGGCCCTTGAACGAATAGCGCAAGATGGAGTTCGTCAGGTGGCAAAAGATCTTGGTCTATCAGAACCCTTACTCTACTCCTGGAAAGCCCAACAGAAAAAAGGTGGGGACTCTCTTGAGAATCAAAAGCTACAGCAAGCAGAAATGGCTCGTTTGAAGCGGGAAAATGCACTGTTAACAGAAGAAAATGCGTTTCTAAAAAAGGCGGCTGCGTACTTCGCGAAGGAATCAAAGTGAGGTACGCCACGATTAAGGAGCATTCAGGTCAATTTTCCCTTCGTTTAATGTGTCGCCTACTTTCTGTATCGGTCAGCGGATATTATGATTGGCGGGAACGAAAACCCTCCCGTCGCGACATAACTAATCAAGTATTAGCTAAAAAAATTAAAGCTATTTTTGATGAGGAAAAATCACGCGCTGGAGCCGTCAGGATTGCTAAACGATTAAACAATGAAGGCGAGCCAGTGAGTAGGCATCGAGTGGCTAAAATCATGCGTTCAAATGGCTGGCGTGCACGTGCGGCGAAGAAATTTAAAGCGACAACCAATAGTAGCCATCAACTACCTGTCGCGCCGAATTTATTGCAGCAAAATTTCTTGGCACATCAACCTAATGAAAAATGGGTGAGCGACATCACCTATGTTTGGACTGAGGAAGGATGGCTTTACCTTGCAGTTGTTATGGATTTGTATTCCCGCAAGGTCGTTGGATGGGCTCTTTCTGAACGAATGACAAAGCAATTAGTAATTGATGCTCTTCAAATGGCTATATGGAGTCGAAAACCAACTAAAGGACTTGTTCTGCATTCAGACAGGGGAAGCCAATATTGCTCTTACGAGTATCAACAACTTTTAACACAGCATGGTATTGTGTGCAGCATGAGTAAGCGTGGTGATTGCTATGATAACGCTGCTATGGAAAGCTGGAATCATAGTTTCAAAGTAGAAGCGATTCATGGGGAGAAATTTGTAACACGTGCAATTGCCAAAAATCATGTGTTTGAATACATCGAAATATACTACAATCGTAAACGACTTCACTCAATGATCGGGTATAAATCCCCTGAGTTATTTGAAGTTAAAATGGTAGCTTAGTTAGGTGTCCGTTTTTTCTAGGCAAGATCAGATGAAGCGGATTATGCTAGTCCAAACTCTAAAATTAATTTCAATGAAAAAACAAAAATTAATGAGCTAGTAGAAAAATTAATTGGTGAAGATGGTATTTATATTGGAGTCACTGCAACACCTGCAAGATTGGACTTGAATAACACTTTTAAAAACGACAATACAAAATGGATCTATTTCAATCCTCCAGCTAGTTATCATGGACAAGATTGGTTTTTTCCTCCTAATTATGAAAGTTCCTCCTTAGTTAAAATGCTCCCGGATGAAAATGATAGTAAGAAATTCTTAAATGAAGCAATTTTTAATTTTCTTATTAATAATTCTTATCTAAACTCGAATAAGAATGGAGCTGAAGTCAATTATAGTATGTTAATACATACTAGCGGTAAAAAATATGATCATGAAATTGACCAAAAAAATGTAGAGAAGACACTCGATATTTTGGCTCATAGCGAACATAGGATGTATCAAAGATATTATAATGAAATTTGGGATTTATGTGTAAAGAAATTTAATGATGAACAACAAGCTAATAATATTGTTCAATATATATTGAATAATATAAATAAATCACAAGTAATAGTTATAAATAGTGAACATGATAAAGAAAGTGTGAAAGGAGCGACTAGTCCGTCTGCCTTATATACCTTTGCAATAGGAGGAAATATAGTTTCCAGGGGAGTAACGTTTGAAAATTTGTTAACAATGTTTTTTGCACGAGATGCGAAGCATAAAATTCAGCAAGATACTTACATTCAACGAGCGAGAATGTTCGGATATAGAGGTAATTATCTAGATTATTTTGAATTATATATTCCCAAAAAGCTTTATGCTGATTGGCATAAATGCTTTATGTATCACAGATTATCTCTTGATCTTATAAGAAATAACAAGGGAGCTCCTGTTTGGCTTGAGGATAACAGAGTAACACCCGTTGCAAAATCTAGTATAGATGGAAAGACCATAATGCTACATGATGATTCAATGATTTTTGGATTGTTTAATTATGACGCAATGGCTGATCAAATAATAAACGAGTCGTTAAATCCAAAACTTGAAATTTTAAATCAATTACATGAATTAATTGGAGAAAATGCTTTTCCTTTATGCGTGATCGAATTTATTAAAAATTCTATAAGAAATAGTGAGAAAGATATAGCTATACATAATTCAAGTTCAGTTGAGAAAAGAGATGTTGATCCTAATACGATAACACGTTCAACTGGGGGGATATTTAGTGGTAGTGATTACAATAGATTTCCTGAGGCAATACATCACATTAAAATATTTTATATTCCAAATGGCAGGGCGAGACTTTATTACAAATATAGAGAGGTAAATGTCAAATTTTTAACTAAAAGAGTACGAAAATGATAAAGGATTACGAGCTACAGCATGGAGTAGTTTTGGTGCAATTAATTAGTTCTATGATAGAGCCAATTTTTTTTGAAAAGTTTAACCCAAAATCAAATGCTTCATATGTAATCAATAATAAGATTGGTATATATATTAAATATTGCGCGAAGAGGCTAACCCCCTGGAGATTTACATTTTTAAGAGCTCACCAAGAGGAGATTGAAAATTTAAAAAATAATTATAATGATGTTTTTATCATCTTAGTTTGTCACAAAGATGGTATTGTAGCTTTAGATTGGAATTCTTTAAAGACCATTTTAGATAATGAACATAAAGAAGTAGAATGGATTGCTGTCTCACGAGGAAAAAATAAAATGTATAGTATCACAGGTTCGGATGGTATTTTAAATTTCAAGGTAAGTAAAAGTGATTTTCCTCAAAAAATTATTGAAAAAGTGTAGAGAAAAACTCCAATTAATTTGTTAAATTTTTTTAAAAAATCAGGCTTTAGCCATTGAGGGGCATTTTAACAGTGTCGTACTCAAACACGCAAATCTCTCGCAAGGATATTTTAGTTTTTTGGAGATTAAGTTATCAATTATTTAATTTAAGTGAATATTAAGAATACAGATCATTTATGCAACATATGTAATGAGTATTTAAGTTTGAAGGATATGTAGCCATGCCTCAATAATCATAACCATGGCCAAAGTATCTAATTCGCAGTATCTCAATAGAGCGTTTCTAAGTTCTTCACGTTCGGAATTGCTCATATTGGTGAACTGTAACTTTGCATAAGCTATTGTTGCGGCACCACCCTCTTTTAAGTCTTCGCTATCAAATAGAAGTTGAGCACCTTCATCAGAGATATCTTTATTAATTGGTGGTAACAAATGATAGGGATCTTTTATTCGATTATTTTCTTTAACTATCCAGCATTGATTTATAAAGTTATGGCTTTGAATTCCATTTACGGCTCCATAGATTGGGTGGCTATATTTTTCTTGAAGGAAATCTGAGCGATTTAAAATAGCTGGGAACACCTGTTTAATTGAGTTAGACCCATTGGTAAGGGGGTCATAATGAAAACGTTTGACTAACTCCAAGATATCAACCATGCACCGTGGTCCTTCCCATTTTACTTTACTTTTAGAAGGTGATCTTGTTATGGAAAAAATAAAAGAGCATAAATCTTCTTTGTCATTGGGTGGCTCAATCATTTGCTCTAAATATTCACGAATAAAATTTAGATAGGTATTTTCATGGCTACTATATCTAAATATTGTCCCGTCATCATTTTCTAATTCCTTTTTCAGATGGCGAACAAATTCGATGCTTGGATCAACTCCAGGCTCAGAATTAAGATACTGACCAACATGAGAAACTTGACCGTTTTCATTAAGTGTATGATGTGAGAATTGAAAGGCGATGCCTTGATAAGGACGCGCACCCTTATTAAAAGGAATTGGCAACATAGCTGTTTCAAAGTCTATAAAGTGGTAGGGGTATCGCCATGAGTCCATTTCCGCTTTTAGGTTTTCTTTATCAATCCAGACACTATTATCTTGAGTTTTAACTTTTTCTATCTGAAGCCATTGCCTTTTTGTTCTGGAAAGACCCGATTTATCTGATTCTTTTATTGTGAATTCTGTTTCGTCAATGTCCTTTAGTTTGATCAGTCCTTGCTGAAAGTATTTCGGTTTGTCCCGGCAATCCCATAAATTGAGAATGGTAGGGTCATTAAAATCTGATTCTTTGTACCCTAATGCTTCACTCCAGCATTCTTTAAAACCAGATAAGAGCCCGTCGGATTCATGTGTATTAAATTGGCAATCACTGCATTCGCCTTTTGCTTTAGGCGGAAACTTCTGTCCACTCAAATATATTTTGCTGAAGTGGTGAAATTGATCTTTTACGGTTTGTCCTTCGTCATTTGTTTCTTGCCAAAGTACATTTATATGATCATCAACATTAACTTCTTTTAGGATTTTCACAGACAAATCTTCTTCAGTTATCGGTGAGGTTAATGTGACAATAGCTTTGCCGTTGCTATCTTTTTGAACTAGAAACTTTTGATTTAAGCTATCAGTCGGGCAAATAGTATCTTTATCGACAAGCATTAAATAACTACTTATGGTGAAGGAAGGATAAAGTTGTTCTAGCACCCACTTTTGAAAAGCGATATCAGCAATATATGATCGCCATTTTTTAGTGGTCATCTTTGTTTCATCTTTTTTGCTGATGGATTTTGCTTTAACTTCAATTATTTTGATATGGCCTTGTCTTTTCTGCAGGATATCAGCACGTAGGAAATAGTTTTGATATTGAAACGAGGCTTCAAATAGGGTTATCGAATCCCTTTGAATTAACTCTTGAGTTTTGTCTAGTGCCTCCTTTGTACTGGAGGCCTCAATTGATATACCATCTGGAAAATAACATCTTGCCAATGCTTCTACTTGAGCGCCGCCTTCAGCCAATGCTTTTAGAAAAGAGTCTTCATCCAGTTTATTTGTATATTCATCAGGTCGATCATAATACCAGAGCTTAGTTGGGCATTCTAAAGCCATTTTGAACTTTGATTTAGTTAGGAGCTTTGCCATCCTTGTCTCTACAAGTATTGGTTTAAATATTTATGTTATTAAGTTTAGTTGATAAAAATAAGAAGCCCCAATCTGGGGCAATAGATAGAGCTATGAATTCTTTTACGATAAAGCCTATTTACAAAACAGCAAGAGAATCATACAAGAAGCAGCAAACAATGTGGCTGATGATACCAATGCGAACCGGCCGAATTTTTGTGTTTTTTGTGTTAAGGAGTGAGCCTCAATCAATGAATCAGAGATCAATTTCTTCATAGCTTCAACCGATTCTTTAGTAGATTCTTGCAGTAATTTAATTACAGATTCTTTACTGCAGGCCAATGCCACATTGAGAACCTTTTCAGCTTTTTCTTTGGCATCATCTTTCCATTGAGAGGAAATGCTTTCCATTTCCTCTCGGAACTGTACTAACAAATCTTGTTGGGCTTTTCGATTTTCCTCAATCAGTTGTTCATTCATAGTCTGAAGCATGAGGATTGGATCGTCTTTACCCAAAAGTACACCATGTTTGACAGTGATGTCTTGAACGATTTTATCAAGTTTCTCTGACATTAAATCACCTTGGCGCTATCCAGCTGTCCAAACAGTTGATCGCGAACGATTTTTAAGCGTTGGCGGGTCATAATGCTTTTCTCTGGCGTACCTAAAACTTCATCGAAGGTCAGTTTCTGTTGAAGCATCTCAGTTAGATCCCGGCCATAGGTTTCTTTTTTCAGATCGGGGATTTGAATTAAGGCTGATATTCTGTCTTTGTTATCTCGGTAGGCTTTCAGTTGCTCAAAGGATTTACCTTCATGCTCTATGGCTCCCCAATAGGGATTGAGCCAGACGACAAACTGTGCTTCATTTGCAAACTGGTCAATCAGTTGTGCAAAGCCATTAATGGTATCGAATAATGCCTGGCCTCCGGTAATGACCGTATGAATCACCATTTCATGATCTAGTTCTTTTAACAATGCGGGAACTTGGTTGCTGATGAGGTAATGAGAAAGGGGCACAAAGGAGCTAGCACCGTTATCTATTACTACATCATGAGTTGTTGAGGCAATTTTTTCGATGAGGGTATCAAAAAGACGGAGGTTAATTTCATCACCGCTCATGACT
Source organism: Legionella saoudiensis (assembly GCF_001465875.1). Classification (GTDB taxonomy): domain Bacteria; phylum Pseudomonadota; class Gammaproteobacteria; order Legionellales; family Legionellaceae; genus Legionella; species Legionella saoudiensis. The sequence goes on from NZ_LN901321.1 coordinate 277,254, forward strand.
TGAATATGGTCGACGTTGAGGGCTTTAAAGCCATAAAAGGTTGAGTTGATGGGGTCAGTGTCAATGCACAGTGGTGTTTGGCCTTTGTGGTGTTTGTATTGCGCCGTTGTTGCTGAAATAAATGATTTGCCGACACCGCCTTTGCCTTGCAGTGTGATATGAATTTTTGCCATTACAAGAGTTCCTCCAGGTTGGGTTTGGGATTAAAAGTAAAACCGCGAATTTCGTTTTTTGCCTTACTTTTAGCCTGTTCATCCTTGGTGTTCTCCTGCATAGATAGCTTTTTTTCTGCAGCAATCAAACGTGCTACATAGCCACAAAATGTTTTATATGAAAATGAGATTTTGCCTTCTTCAACTAAGGTTTCCCAGACAAGCTTTATAGACCAGCCGTCGGCTAGCGCTGAAGCGATATCTTTTTTTAGCGCAAGAAAAGCGGCTTTGTTGACCGATTTATCAGAGCATTTCCTATTTATCTGCTTGGCTGCGATTCGTTCGCTGAGGGAGTTTCCCATGTCATATTGTCAATTTATTGTTGTTCTCTTCGATGGTATGAAATATTACGTTACACTGCAATAGGTTATGTAATTTTTCTTCCCTTTGGCGTAATTAAATAAACCATTAAATGCACTTAAGTGTAATTTATCGTAATTAATAGTAATTATCAGTAATTAATAGGGCGTTACGGAAAATAACCTTGAAATTACATAAAATTACCTGATAGTATCCCATTTAATGAACTTAAAACGCAGGGCAAGATAGGTGAAGTTAGCTAACCAGCAAGCTGGCTACCAAACCTCACGAGTCTTATTCGCACCTTCGGTACTCAACGAAAAAACTGTGTTTTGAGATCAAATCGATACTCAAAGGATTGCATAACCACTTAATTAAGAGGTCGGCATCCTTATGGACGAGAAACTTAAAACACCCACCAGAAAAAATGGTCGTCATCTTCGCGTTCCTGTTTTGCCTTCCGAAGAAATTCAAATTAAATCGAATGCGGCCAATGCTGGTCTTTCAATTGCTGAGTACTTAAGACGGATCAGTCTCGGATATCAAATTCAAAGTAGTGTTGATAAGGATTATGTACTGCAGCTAGCCAAAATCAATGGTGACTTAGGACGGCTTGGCGGACTGTTAAAACTATGGCTGACTCAGGATAAACGAGTTGCACACTTTGATCTCCAAACAATAAGAACATTGTTAACTCGTATTCAAACCACCCAGGATGCGATGTTTGAAGTGGTGAAAAAACTATGATTATTCGCCATATTCCTATGAAAAAAATAAGACTCAGCAGTTTTTCAGGTCTTGTCCAGTACCTTTGTAATAAACAAAACAAACAGGAGCGAGTGGGCAAAGTCAGATTATCGAATTGTAATAGTCTCGATTCCATTTGGGCTGTTCAGGAGGTATTGGCAACACAGGCTAAAAACCAGAGAGCGACGGGTGAGAAAACTTACCATATGCTCATATCTTTCGCATCAGGTGAGAACCCCTCGGATAAAGTCTTACGAGAAATAGAAGAAAGTGTGACGTCTTCCATAGGATTTAAAGAACACCAAAGAATCTCAGTTGTGCATCATGACACAGATAATCTCCATATCCATGTGGCTATTAATAAAATCCATCCCAAAAATTTTAATATGATTGAACCGTTCAGGGCATATAAGACTTTTGCTGAGATTGCATCCAGGCTCGAAATTGAATTAGGTCTTCAAATAACTAATCATCAAACCCGAAAAAACCGTTCAGAAAACCTTGCTGACGATATGGAACACCATTCAGGTATTGAGAGCCTGATTAATTGGATGAAGCGCCATTGCAAAGAAAAAATCGAAACAGCCACTAGCTGGAAGGAGATTCATGGTATTTTGGCAGAAAATGGATTGATGATGCGTGTTAAAGCCAATGGTTTTGTGTTCTGCAATGTCCAAGGGCTCACCGTTAAAGCCAGTTCAATTTCCAGAACCTTTTCTAAAAAAAATCTTGAATGCATGCTAGGTTCGTTCGTACTATGCTGCTCAGAAAACAACGTACCTGCATCAAATGTTTATCGTTATGAACCATTAAATAAAAAAGTACTTGGTTCCGAGCTCTATGCCAAATATCAGCACGAAAAATCACACAATAAACGTTTTATTTCACAAAAGCTCAAACAGTTGCGCGAGGCTAGAGCCAAACTTATTGAAAAAACGAAAAAGCGAGGTCGAATTAAACGAGCGGCTTTGAAATTAATGAACCTTTCTAAAGTACAGAAAAAGTACTTATATAGTCACATAAACAAAACGCTGCTTAATGAGATTGATAACATAAGGAAAAATTACGCAAAAGAACGTAGCCGGTTGTTAGATTCCCATCAAAACAAAACCTGGACTGATTGGCTGAAACAAAAAGCACATGGTGGCGACCAGGATGCTTTAATGGCAATGCGTTATCGTAATCGCAAAAATAAGCATGATTACACCATATCAGGCTCTTCTTTTTCTTCTTCTTTAAATTTTGGACAAATCGACTCTGTTACTAAAGAAGGTACTGAGATTTATAAAAAAGATAACAGTGTTATTAGAGACAATGGAAAGGAAATTATCATTTCTAAAGGTGGTTCTATTCATGCTCTTAAAAGAGCCTTGGAAATGGCAAGGCAGCGCTATGGTGACTGTATTTGTGTGAATGGGTCTCCATTATTTAAAAAGCTTATCTTGCAAATTGTTATTCAATATCAAATGCCAATCACTTTTGCTGATTTGGAGTTGGAAAATCAACGTCAAAAACTAAATTTTGAACAGGAGAAATCTCATGAACAATCAAGCTCAAACCGACAAAGCCATCGAGGAAGAACTTCAGGAGGCCATGAGGCTGCTGGAACAGCCACTGGAAATAGAAGGGGCAGCACAAAGTCCAACTCTTTCAGCATTAGACAAGGCTCGCCAGCCAAAGATCACAACAGCTTGCGAAACTTGTCCAAATGCGATCTGGTTCAGCTCTCCGGAGGAGGTCAAGTGCTATTGCAGGATAATGCACATGATCACCTGGAGTGGCAAAGATTCAAACCTGATAACCATGTGCGACGGAAAGTTTTTGGGTTAAATCAGAATAGTAAAAATCGAAAGAAATAAGATAGTTATCAAAGAAAAGACTACACTGTATATATCAATATATTCAATCAGTAATAATATGAAAGAATATAACGAAATTGATGATCTGAATATTACTTATAGATAAGAGAATACGATGAAATTAAGCAATAACAAGGAAATAAAAAATACGACACTGATTGTTATTTTAATTATTTCAGGGCTATTTTTTTCATTTTTAGGATTTGATTTTATCGGGGTAGTGTTTTCTCTATTTTTGGTAATAGGTGTGATTTATTTATGTTGTCCTAAAACCAAGTCTTTGGCAAAACCGCAAATAGATTCTTTAAAAAACTCAAACCATATAATTGAAGATCGAGTTGAAAAAATTTCATTAGAGTCAACATTAACTGATGAACAAAAAAAACATTTAATGGCTCGTTGGGATAAATTTGGCAGATTAGATGCAGTTTGCCCATCTTGTGGCATCAACTTAGTTAAGTTTCCTAAAAGAAAAATTAAATGTAAAAGTTGCAAAAAAAATATAAACAGAGGAAAAAACTATTTTAGCGGTGATTATCTTTTATATGATGACAAAAATGAGAAGCTATATGTAGAGTTATTATGGTTGTCAAATGGGACTTGGAAAAATTGGTTTGAGAGTTTTGATGAAATTGAAAAATTTAAAGAAAAATTAGCAGAAGCTTATAAATATAAGGGCAATGTGGAAAATATTCCTTTAAATGATGCTATATGGGGAAAAATTCAAAAAAAATTAGTCGAGCTATCTTCTCAAGGTGACTGGAATGGGTATAAATGGTTGCTTGAGTCAGGGATTCGGTTTTTAAATGATGAAAATAATACAGCAGCAGCTTTGCCGTTAATTTATCAGTTTATTTACCTCTCATATATTGTGGATCATTCTTATGAATCTGAATACGATAGCTTGGTATTGTTTCCAAAACAAATGAGCACGGGAGGTGTTAGTTTGTTAATGACAATGGTCGAGGACACACCTGATTTTGATGAAAAATATTTGAATTTTATAAAGACCACAGCATTACCTAGTATATTCAAAAAAGATATTATGGAGTCACTGAATCAATATAAAATTCAGAGTGGAGCATTTGTAAAAGAGTACAATGAGCGGATGCAGAGAGAAACTAAGTTGTAGAATAAATTAAGAAGCATAAAAGGCTATAGATTTTTCAATGGAATTTTTATGGCGACAATTGAACGCAAAAATTGTCGCCAATAAAATTGAGTCTATGTAATACGAACTACATTACCCTTTTGTGATAATCTCAGGTTGTTATATCGCTTAGCGATTCTATCAACCTTTGGTTTTATCTGCCGTTTTACCCCTTCAATGCCTAGCATGCTTCTGTTTGCCAAATCATTAAAATCGGTGAATTGGCCGGGGTTTAATGACTGTTCGTCTGGTGCAAAAGTTGGGATAATAATGAAGCCATTGACTGCATCTGCTGCTTCGCCTCCTTTTTCCTTTCCAGGATTGATGCCTTGAGTTAATTCAAGGTGTTTGTCATCGTCTGTGGCCACAATGATTGGGGTATGAGGATATTTTTCATGTAGCGCTTTCGCCACAGACTTGAGGTTTCCAGCATCAAACGCTGAAACGACAGCCGGCAGCTCGGTTGCCTCTTGTATCGTTGCAGCGGTGGCATAACCCTCCGTTATCAGAATAACGGGTACATCTGCAAGTTTGTCGATACCGCCCAATACATGAAAACAACCTTCTTTTCTTGAGTCTTTTGCAAAGCGCTTCGTTCCATCTTCGGCAATATACTGAACAGTCCAAAGTGTTCCTTCGCAATCTATTGCTGGAATGCAGGTTAATTTTTTTTCTTCATCTGTATATACGCCAGAATGAACCTGAATACCTTTGGCCTGCATATAAGGCGTGGATTCCACAACCTCTGTCATCATGGATAATTTTTGCTTGAGTCTTATTGCAGTTCTCTTTTGTTTGGCTTCAAGCTCATGTTGACAAGTTTGTCGATGTTCAAGTGCTTCTGCCTTAAGCGATGCCTTCTTTTCATCAGTTAAAATGTAACCCTTACATTTCCAGTTAAGCTCAGCTCCGGTTCGATTGTTTTTAATATATCCTGCTGGAATACCATCTAAATGGGCTACATAAAATCCTGCCTTCTCACCATTTTTATCGCCCTCCGTGGGGATACGATGAGGTTTCCCATCCATGATCGGATGCTCGCCTGAAACAATTGCACCAAGGCTTATCAAAGCAGCTTTAAATTCATCTACAGGCAGAAGCACTTTATCTTGAGATGATTCCTGACGTTCAGGAAGCCAGGCTTTGATTTTCTCAACAGAAACACCAGGGTTTGCATACCAACATTTTTGCACTTTATCCCAGGTAATACCCGGTGTTCCATCGGGGAGTTTTCCGATGGTGGATTTGGCAATCTCTTTTTGTCTGTAGGGAACGCTTAACCAGACTTTTTCAGAAGTGGTTTTTTCAGATGTCATAAAGACTTCCTCTTTGAGTTGCTCATCCTTGATTTCAATAAGTTCTGACTGTTGAATGTCTTGAGTTTGCTCTAACGCATACAGGTGATTCACTATTTTCTCTGCATCTGCGGATGCTCTGAATATTTCTAATGGCTCGTCTTCCAAAACACGAATCCATGATTTGATGTAGGCAGTGTGTTGAGAAGGGTCATGACCTATACCAAGCTCAGCACCTAAAAGCATGCTTGCAATTTCTGCTCTCAATTCTTCTTTGGCATAAGCATCTGAACCAAAGGGGTGGCCTAAATCTCTATCCAGTCTTGAAGGATGACCGCTCCAATGCCCTAGTTCATGCAGGGCAGTAGCATAGTAGTTCGCTGCGGATTTAAATTGGTCTTTCGGTGGAAGATGGATACTATCTGTCGATAATCTATAAAAGGCTCTGTCAGCCTCAGAATGAATAATGGTAGCACTGGAGTTATGCAATAGTTTTTCTGCTCTTTCAATTAAGGACCAGTCCGGCTCTTTTGCAATGAGTTCAGGCATATTATCAATTTGCGAGGCATGGAATACCGTTGCATAAAACACCTTGGGTCGTTCAAGATTCACCTGCACTTTTAATGGATTACCTTGTGCATTAAGTACAGGGTTACCAGCATCATCGTGTTTGGTTTGTTCTTCATGAAATTTCCAATATTGGATTGTGGTACCTTTTTCTCCCTTGCGAACTTGCGCACCCATACTTTGTGCTTGTTTGTAGGTTAACCAACGGTTGTCATCACTTTGGTTCAGCATTAAATACAATGCATTAATTCCTCGATAACGCTTTCCTGTGATCGGATTATATGGAATTTGACCATTGCCTATGCCTGGCTCCCATGGTTTCAACCAGGGAGCGGTTCCTGCTTTGAGGCTTTCAATAATTTGATTGGCAACGACTTGATGATAAGGCATTTTAGTCATAAATAGCCTCCATCGCATCTTCTTCATTGAGTGCATCTTCAACAAAAGCTCCCATTATGTCAGCTTCTATCGGGCTGACTTCGACAAGAAAGCCAGGGATTACTAAATCTTCGAATTTTTCTGAAATCACATCCACTAACTCGGTTTCGTGACTCATGTGGTTTTCTCCCGTTTATTAATTACCCATATGGGTATGATCATTCCCTTGATTTGTCTTGTGTGAACAAGACCATAATATCTACCATCGAATGACCATTCGCTTTGACTGGTCATGGTCATCACTTCATTTACTTTAAGCGGATAATCTAAGATCCTCCATTGAGGTAATGTTCGGTTAATTCCATCCTTTAACTTTGGTTTTGAAAAGGGAAGCAACGTTTGATTTATCAAGACCCCTTCAGGTGTCACAGAGAGAATATCGCCAGATACAGCAACCACTTTTTTCATTAAATAACCATATCCACCACAATTAAGACCATGGTCTATATAGCCTCTGCTCTTGGCTAACCTAAACGACTCCCTGTCATCAGGACAAAAAATCACATAAGCATTTTTGAGGGATTCCGCACTGGTGATGCGATATAAACCTATAGGTATGGATTCAGTCAGGTTTATCCTAAAACCCATGGCATGGAACAGTGCGCCTAAAGTAATAAGACTCATCAAGAAAATAGCGATGAAGACGGACAATTTTTTCATAACTTGATGATCTCATCTTTACTTAAACGAGTACGTAAAATATCTGAGTGTACTGGTGCCTCGACAGATGCTCTGGCTAAGAAAATCGGATCGTTAAAATAAAGCGGCTGTTTCCCATAAATCGCAGGAAAACCAGCAACATAAACCACCATATCTCCCGCCTCACGTATCAAACCATCGGCATCTTTTTTCGGTCCTGGCATACGTAAACATTCATCAACGGTTAAAAGAGGTCTCGATATTTCCTGAACGGTTTTTGATATTTGATTTAAGAACGTAGAAAAGCGTTTTCCACTGGTGGTGATATGTTCTTTAACAATAGTTGTTTGACCTGTCAGCTTGGAAAGATGTTCTGCGGTTTCAACCCTGTTGGGTGGATAAGCATTTTGGATATGGCAATTCGAAGTGATGGTTTCATCAGGACCATAGCCGCGTTCACGACTTTTAAGCTGATTAATGTCCTGACAAATTAAGTAAAACTTTAAACCATAGCCAGCAACAAAAGCTAATGACTCTTGTAGAATGTCGAGTTTTCCAAGACTTGGAAATTCATCGATCATGCAAAGCAGTCGATGCTTATACGTTTTTTTCGTTCTGACATAGGATAAGCCTTTATCATCCGATACACGCTCAAACTCCATTTTGTCAGCTAATAACCTCACTATCATATTAATCATGACTCGAACCAGAGGTTGAAGCCTTGCTTTGTCATTGGGTTGAGTAACGATATATAGGCTCACAGGACATTCATGATTCATTAAATCGCGGATGCAAAAATCAGAGGCCGAGACATTATGTGCTACCACTGGATCGCGGTATAACGCCAGATAAGATTTTAAAGTGGATAATACGGAACCTGCTTCTTCCTCGGGCCGGTCTATCATGTCACGGGCAGAGGCTGAAATCACAGGATGGGTTTTGCCCTCGATATGGGGGTATTGAGTCATTTCAATGAGCAAGTCGGCAATATTAATATTAGGATCAACCAGCATACGGTCAATGTTGGGAAATGTGGCGGGTTCCCCCTGGTTGTTGAGTTTGTAAATCGCATGCAGAACAAAACCCACCAAAAGGGCTTGTGAGGTTTTCTGCCAGTGGGTTTCAAGTCCTTTACCATCAGGATCCACTACAAGTGTTGCCAAATTTTGTACGTCACCCACCTCTGATTCCGTACCGACTCTAATTTCATCAAGCGGATTCCAACGGGCTGAACCAGTTAATGTTGCTGGTTCAAAGCGAATCACTTTATTGTTGGCATGCTTTTGTCTCCAGCCGGAGGTCATTGCCCAAAGCTCACCTTTTAAATCGGTAATGACACAGGAGTGCTTCCACGATAAAAGGGTTGGAATCACAAGACCAACACCCTTTCCCGAGCGCGTTGGCGCATAAGTTAAAACATGCTCAGGACCATTATGGCGCAAATAGTGAATCTCTCCCTGCTTGTCTTCAATAGCCCCAACATAAACACCTTCCTCTTGGGAAAGCAAACCAGCATCGTTTAAATCATCCCTATTCGCCCATCGAGCTGAACCGTGAAGGTATTCGCTGATGTTTTCTGTTTTTAAATGGCGACTCGCGAACATCAGCATCATTAAAAAAAGACAGTTACTCATCACCACCATGCCAAATGCGGCATTAAAATATTCGGGATGGTAATGATGATAGTTCATGTTCCACCAGAGCAGATTCCAGGGTAGATAAACATGCGCAAATGAAAAGCCTAAACTATTGTGATAATGAAACTTATAAGCCACATATTGTGTGCCAATTTCTAGACTGATTAAAAACCCCAGAATAATCATTCCAATGAGTCGTATGGTTTTCTTTTTATCCTGTTTTTTCCTTACCTGTGGGCCAATAGATTTATTAGGCTTATTCAGATTCATAGGCTGTCTCCGGAAGCTTTGCGATTGACAAAATGGCTGACTTCATCGTCATTCTCTCCAGAACTAAAACTTCCTTCTGGGATACCTATCGACGTAATGTTTTGAAATGCTGAGTCCTGCTGTTCCGATGTTGATAAATCGTTTTGTGAATCCACTCGTTGATGAATTGCATCAGCAATTTTACCACCTGTAGTTTCGGCCACTGTTGCAGCTATTGCTTCCTTCATAGTGCTTGCCTTTTCACGAGCTACATCAAATGCTCCAGTGGCCAAATGTGACCCGAATGAACCTGTAAATTTGGAGGCCTGTCCCATGGCTTGGGCCAAACTACCGGTTTTGGAACTTACATTGCCCTCTGACGCAGAACCTAAAGTACCAGCGCCCATACTTTGGGAGGCTGCTTTGAACGCAGAATGAAGAGCTGATAAGCCTCCTGCACTCTGAGCACCGATAGCTCCTGCGCTGCTTGCTAAAGCGGCTCCTGCAACACCGGCAGCACCTATAGCACTACCCAGGCCAAGACCCCCACCACCTGAGCCTCCACCAGATACAATGCTGGCAAGAACAGGGGGGATTTTATTAATCAATATCAGCAAAAGAATGGATACAACGAGCATCACAAACATTTCTTTTAAGAGAATGTCCTTTGCCATAGCGGCATAATATTGATCGACAAAAGACTTACCGATACCTATAATCAAAATCATGGCAAATGCCTGTAATGCAATACCAAGCACTGTTTTGTAGTATTGAATCGCGATATCCTGAGTCCATCTCCCACCACCAAAACCTAACAAGATGATTCCGCCATAGGTTAAAATCCAGGCGGTAATCAGAATAATTAGCATGTTAATACTGACCAGTGCCAAAACGACCAAAATCACCCCTGCAACGATCAATCCCACCGTAGTTGCCGCAGGGGACCATAGAGACGAGTTATCAATTGCTTTTGAGACAATATCAAAACCTACGTCAATAATGTCAGAGGGAGAAATGTGCGTATCAATTCCGGAAGCCTTAGCTGCGAGTTGTCGCATGGAATCGATGATTGCAGTTGCAATGGCTGATCCATTATCTAAAATCCAATAGAAAAAACCGACAACCACTAAAAATCGAACCGTTTCAGCCATAAACTCCTGAATATCTGCTCTTCGTAATGACATAAGCCCATAGGTCCATACCATGCTAATTAATGCCAGAGACCAGAAGAGGTATCGAGCATAACTTAATATGGTTTGGCTCCATGTAGAGGCTGTACTGGAAAACCGATACAGAATATTATCCAGCAAATCCCTGCTGTCCATGCTGCCTTGTGCATGAGCCGACACGGAAAACCCAATTAAAAGGAATACGATTAAATAAGTGAGTGTCTTTTTTTTCATAGGATTACCACTTTATGCCTGAACTTTTGGAGTAACTTCCGCCTTTAAAACAAGCATCCGCTATGGCCTGCAGCTCATCGGCTGTTCTACCTTCTTTGGAGCTGTCGCAGGTTAACGATGCGAGATACTCAGCCTTTTTTCGTGCTTTCATTTCAGTGCTGTCACAGCCTATAAGCAGAAATGCTAAAAGTGCTACGGATAATCCTAATCGTTTCATTGTTGTCTTCCTCTTGTTATAAATGAGTTACCATTTTTTACCTGAACTTTTATGGTAGCTGCCCGATCTAAAACGCTCATCAGCAGCGTTTTGTATGGCTTCTTTATTCGCGGCTGCTGCATCTTTTGTGGTTTGTGCGCTTTGTTGTGCTAACAAAAGTCCTCTTATTTGAAGCAGTTGATGGGATTGTTCGCTTGCCAGTTGCGAGGCAGCCTGGAGTGCCTGTTTTTGTCCCTGGGCAGTTTGAGCCTGAGTTTGCAAGGTACGCAGTTTTACCGAATCATCTTTTAAACTTTGCTGCTGTTTATCAATTCCCTTGAGCATGGCATCGTTAACCCGTTTTTGAGCAACTGAAGCTGAGATTTTACTTTGTCTTATTTTTTGGATTTCTTCGGGACTACACTGGTTACTGCCATTAAAGCAGGGGGTTTTTTGATAGTATTCCTGACTTTGATACCTATCCAGGTAACTCTGAAGGCTACCTGCTTCCTGTTTGTAATAATCAATCGTATCGGTCGATTCAAGCAGATTATCTATTACCCCATTGGCATTGTCCCACTGAAACGATGTAAGTGATCTGGTGTTGTCCAGCATGTTTTGATATTGCTGAATCTGGTTGTTGTATTGATCAACCTGAGTTTTATACTCTTTAATCTGATTCAGTAGCATTTTTCCATTTTGTACGTAATTGGGTAAATCAAACACGGGCATATTGGAGCAGGCATTAAATGTCCATAAATAAACAAACAGGATTCGAAGTTTCATCACAGTTCCTCTTTTTTGTTATCTGAACTGCCGGTAGGGCTTTCTAAAAGTTAAATCTTTTACGACAATGATGTTGAATCGATAACCTGGACGAATGTTTAGAGTCGGTGCTACATTCAGATTTTTTGCCACCAGTTGCGACGTTACCTCACCCACCTGTTGTCCTAATGCCTGACTTAATACACTGCCCGCTGTAGGGGGGCTAAATCCATACTGATTGGACTGATTACTATTTTGACTGTAACTGATTCCCCCAACGATACCGGACATCAAGAGGGCTGAACCATAAATTCGTAAGTAATGATTATTTACTTGATCACGAAAGCCTGCGAAACCTGCACTATCAGCTCCTGGCATAGAGCCAATATCCAAAGATTTTCCATCTGGAAAAGTAAGGCGTTGCCAGGCTACCAGCACCGAACTCTGACCAAAGCTCACCTCACTGGAATAAAGGCCAAAAATCTTTGTACCTTGTGGGATTAAAAGATGTTGACCTGTCGCCGTATCATAAACGTTCTGGGATACTTGACCGATGATTTGTCCAGGCAGTTCAGAAGAAATACCGCTTACCATCACTCCAGGAATAACACTTCCGGCTCTTAACTCGTATCTACTGTTGGGATTCTCGAGTCGTGAATTTAAATGCCAGCGCATTTCATCTTCCTCACCGCCCAAAGTTTGTGGCATGGGTCTAGCATTTTGTCGTCCCTCGAGCAGTTGAAGTTGCTCTTTAAAGGAACTGCCGCCATCGACATCGAATGGTGCAACAGAATTGGCTCTGTGTGTAGTCATACTTTCTCTGGTATTTAGGTGAGGATTATCAACCATAATTGATGTTTTTGCTTTGACCGCTTCTTCAAATGCTTGGGTTTTTTCCTGACGAATTCGTTCCAGCTCCGTATCGGATACATTTTGACTATCCATGTCTTGTTTTTGAAGGAAGTTTTGCTCCACAGGTAACTCAAGTACCGGCTCATGATTGATGATGAGTGCCTCAGGCATCACACCGGTTTTGTGATTCCCAACGATTTCATTGGCCAGATTTATGTTATTTTTCTTCTGTCCCGTGACTTTTATGACCTCTGGAGCTTGGTTTTGTGTATTGGCTCTCTTATGGGCAACAAACACGATTAACACGACAAAAAGGGTCAACACGCCAATGGCTATCACTAAAGGGAGGTTATTCACACGCTTGACTCCTGTTGCTTTGAGTTTTTGCGGTGAACTATTCGGTGATAATAAATCGATGTTTTGGTTCATTTTGTTACTCCTTGTATGACCATGGGCTGGCTGGAGCGATTTGTTCTTTAGTTTTGACATAGACTCTGCTTAATGTTTGCGAGCCGACATATAGGCTGACTCGATAAAGAGAGCCTTTTCGAACATCATCAATCACATAAAACAAATTTGCTTTTTGTCCTGGTTGGACGCTTTCAATCACGCCATAACCTTTGTTTCGCATTTCATGAATCAAATTAATGCCAAAGCCATCACTGACTTTTTGACTGATATAAAATGTATTTTGAGCCGGCGGATAAATATGTGTGAGTTGTAACGCAGCATCTTTAGCCAAATAAATATCTTTGCTCTGAGAGGCAACTGTAAAATTTCCATACTGCATGCTTGCGCAGCTCGACAAAACAGTTACCAACAATAAAACACTTAATTTCCTCATCTCTAGCACCTCGTAATGGTAATTTTTTCTTGAGAAGAGCCACTTCCGATAATCAGTATTGCCTTGTCGAACACACTATCAACAATATATCGGCAGCCCTGCAGGCGATAATTGACCATCACCGATTCTGGTTTTTTAAACAAACCACCATTTCTTAAGACCAGTAGTGCAGGGGCTTCGCTTTCAGACATGCTTCTAGGCATTTCAATAATGGTTTTCACACCATTGTTATAAACCCGAACCGGTTTCAATCGGGAATTGCCTTGTATCCTGTAATTGAAATGAAGGTCGCCTAAATATTCGTTGGTTTCGGTGAATGTATTGGCTTTTCGGCGCTCCGCTTGCATGTGCTGAATCAAACGCCATTTTGCTTTTGCATCATCTGGATAAGTAAAAGAGACATAGGGCATAAAATCGTTTTGATCGGACTTCAACCTAAAATGATAGGTTCTTCGGTCTGTAGTAACGACTAGAGAAGTATCTAGCCCAACATCTTTTGGTTTGATTAACAGGTGGATTTGTTGATCCATGCCTGAACCCGTAATCGAAGGCTCAACGAGAAAACGTGGATCGCCGACATTCATATCGTTAAGCTGCTCACCAGACTGCAACGCAATGTCGCAAACCTGTAATGGTGCGCATACCACCCTGATTTGACCTGAACCATAAACAAAACTAATTGCGCCATCGGAAGAGTGAAATGGTTTGCTGGTTTTATCCCCTTTTTGCCATTCTTCTGCAATGCTTAAAGCCTGCTTTTCTTGATTCGTGAGTTGCGGGATGCTTTTAGAAAAATAGAAATTAGCCAGCTCAGTGTTGTCCACAGCAAAGCTTGTCAAAGGAAGTAATAAACTGAGGGTAAAAATTATTTTTTTCATACATTTTCTCCATTCTTTAAGTCATAAGACCAATTGAAATCGCGGACATAAATCAGATGAGGGTTCTTTAAAATCGATTCATTGGATACATCATTGAGCTCATTATCCTGATACATTGTTACAAGTGCTTTCATCTGGGCGGGCTTTTCTTTAAGCGTTCCGTCACGATTTCTTACTGTCTCGACCCAATCAACCTGCCAGGTGTCCTCAGACTCTTGCAGGACAGAGCGTATTTCAATGCTGACGATTTCATGTGCTGCTCGGTCAAATGGATTTGAGTGTTGTTTGTCACTGTAAAATTCCTGAACTTTGGTCAAGGCCGCATCGTTCTGGTTCAAATAGGAATAAACTTGAAATACAGCCTTTTTCTGCAGTGCGACATCAACACTGACCATTCTGATGTTTTCAATAAAATGGGCTGCAGCTGCCCGGTAATCATCGATACTTGCATCACCGACATGGTCTGCACGAGTGACTGAAAGTGTATTGCCGCTGGCATCCTGCTGAAACACCAAGGGGATAAATTTGGACTGACTTCCAATTGTTATTAGTCCGCCAATAGCAGCCAAAGTGATTAAAAGACTACCCAAACTGACTAATTGCCATATTTGCAATGATTTCATAAGACCTGCAGTATGGAAATTCCAAGCTCTTTGGGCATTGAGGTAAGGATTATCAGTTAAGTCGTTTTTTTTCTTTTTAAGACTTAGCTTTTGTTTTAATTGGTTCATGCTGCTACTCCAAATTGATTCATTGTGATTCCTTTTTCTAAAAGCCAATAAGAGACCCACTCAGCGCCATATTTTTGCTCAAGCTGTTTCATTCGCTCGATGGAGTCAGGATCTGTGGCACCCACAAATGCTAACGCCATTGGACCTAAAGCCAATTGGTAAAGACGTTGTCCTTTTTCACTGACATAATAGTAATCACGCTTGGGTTGAGCTGATGCAATGATGTCAATCTGGCGTGGGTTTAACCCCATGCGTTCATAGATTAGGCGTGTTTCAGGATCACGAGCATACAGATTAGGTAAAAAGATTTTTGTGGCGGTTGATTCAACTATAATGTCTAAAATTCCAGAATTCGCGGCATGCGATAAATGTTGCGTTGCCATGAATACCACACAATTTTTCTTGGCCATCGAATCAAGCCATTCAGCAATTTTGTTTTTAAATACCGGGTGTGCCAACATCAGCCATGCTTCGTCGAGTACTATCAGGGTTGGCCTGCCATCCAGTGATGTTTCAATTCGCCGAAACAGATACAGCAATACGGGCAAAGCAAATTTCTCACCCAGCCCCATAAGATGCTCAATCTCAAAGGTCATAAATGAGGACAGTCCTAAACCATCGGTTTCGGCATCCAGTAAATGCCCCATCAATCCATCGATGGTGTATTGCTTCAGGGTTTCACGAATGGGTTCATCTTGAATGGTCATAACCAATTCAGATAATGTTTTAGAACCACTCTGATGCATGCTCATAATGGCATGACCGATTTCATTACGTTGGGCAGGAGTAGTATTTAACCCATTTAAGGCAAGAATCGTATCAATCCATTCCATTGCCCAGGCTCTATCTGCTTTGGTCGATAAAAACTGTAAGGGCGCAAATGAAAGAACGGAGTTTTTATCAGCAATGGTGTAATGTTCTCCACCGCTGGCCTTACACGTGGGATACATGGACATTCCCTTATCAAATGAATAAATGCGTGCATCTTTGTAGCGACGCCAGGATAGTGCAATTAATCCTAAGTGAGTTGATTTCCCTGAGCGTGTAGGACCAAACATAATGCCATGACCTAAGTCTCTTACATGAAGATTCAGGCGAAAGGGTGTGTTCCCCGTAGTGACACAATGCATTAATGGAGGGGATAATGGTGGAAACAGTGGGCAAGGGGATTTGTTTTCGCCGGTCCAAATGCTGGAGGTCGGTATCAAATCAGCCAAATTCATGGTGTTGATTAAAGGCCGTCTTATATTTTCAACACCATGTCCTGGAAGACTGCCCATAAAGGCATCCATGGTATTAATGGATTCTGTTCTTGCCGTAAATCCCAAGGCATTGATGTTCTTTTCAATCAAAAGTGCTGCTTTTTCAACTAACTCACGGTCTTCGTTCATCAAAATGACAACCGAGGTGTAATAGCCTTGACCCACCATTCCTGAATTGGTTTCAGCAATGGCTGATTGTGCGTCATTCACCATATTGAGCGCGTCTTCATCAATCACACCTGAATTGGTGTTAAAAACCTGGTCGAAAAATCCCCTGACTTTTTGTTTCCACTTTTTACGGTATTTGGTGAAATGCGCCACCGCTTCATGAGCATCCATAAAGATAAAACGAGAACTCCAACGATATTCAACTGGCAATTGAGTTAGGGCGGTTAGAATCCCTGGGTAGGACTCCATTGGAAACCCTTCAATCGCAACACACTGAATGAATTTCCGGCCAATTTTGGGTGTAATACCCGGTGTTAATTCCTGACCACCAATTAACCCATCAAGGTAAATCGGGTTTTTAGGAAGATTGACCGGATGGTTAAGTCCTGTGACACAATACTGAAGATGCCTTAAGAAGTTATCCTGAAGCAGGGTATTATTATATTCATCACGATGTTGTTCAGCGTTCAGTCGTTCGAGGTTAAGGGCTGAACTTAGTCGTGATTCAAAGGTTTTGCAGGCTTGTTTGAATTCTTCAATCAGTTGATGCGTCTTTGCCTTTTGACTTAAATTCAGTCCTTCGTCATCAAACATCAATTCCACAAAACGCTTTTGGGCAATCACTGGCGGATACCAGGTCAAGGTAATCACAAAATACCCTTCATATAGGGTTTCCATGCTTTCAAAGAGTATCCTTCTTTCCTCATCAATCGCATAGGAAATCGGATCTGGGAAGTGAGAATAAGCACGCTCGCTATAACCTGGAGCCGCTCGTCTTATAGCGTCTACATGAACCATCCAGCCATTGCCCATAGTAGACATTGCCTGATTGATTCGAAACGAGACCATCTCACGAGCCTCATCCGTTGTATTGGTATTGTCTTCACCCTGGTATAGCCAGGCTGCCATAAAGGAGCCGTTTTTACCGACAATCACGCCATCATCAACAACTGAGGCATAATTGAGTAAATCAGCAGTACCTCCTGAATTATGGCGATGATTTTTTAAATGGTATTTACGGCTCTTCTGGCGAATTTCCCAAAATAGGAGGCTCAAAAGTAATAATCCTGTCGTGCTGATTAGAAAGGTGATTAATGCAATCATTGATAACCTCTTTTATTAATTTTGAAAGGAGTTGAACGGGCCGAATAATAAGCTTGGTAACGTCTTTGCCTTAAATATATGGCTCTCATATAAGGATCGGATTTGGCCATTAAACGAAGCCCTTTCAAGGATAGAAACCATATGGCTATACCTGCAAAAGCCGCCAGCCAGTCTTGAGCTGCAAAGATTAGAATTGCTGATAAGAGCCCTGAGAACATGACCAGTTCACGGTCTCCGCCCATAAACAAACTGGGACGGTTTCCGCAGCGTCGTATTGGGATTGAACGAAGACTCATAGCCGGGACTCCGTTGCAACGATCCCAACAGATGGTTTAGAAATTTCAGCGCCTTTGCCAGTAATTGCCGTCATGGTATTTTGAGCTGCTACCAGAAATGAGAGCACCAATACAAAAAAGACAAGAGATCGCATAAATCCATTTAATTCACCGCCAAAAATAAGTGTCGCACCTGCTGCAACCAATCCGATGATGGCAGCACTAAAGGCAAAAGGGCCTGTAATGGATTTTTGAATTTTAGTCAGCCATGAGTCGAAGGGAAGTCCTCCACCTGCAGAGGAAGCAGCGGCTGGATGGGTGATTAACAACAAAAGTAAAACGATTAATCCCATTATCCAGTAGTTTTTTTGATTAAACAGAGTTGTTTGATTCATTTATTTTCTCCTTAAATAAGTTTTTCGATGTTGTATTGACCGTTTTCATAACCATGGACATTAATAATTTCTTGAATTTGTCGCCCCTGCGGAGTTCTTGAGATGTGCACAACACAATGGACAGCCTCTCCAATTAAAGGTTCGATCTCGGAAGGCGCGGCTGGATTTCTAGTAATGAGTGATTTCAATCGATGAAGCCCTGCAATACAGTTATTCGCATGCAAAGTAGCTGTTCCTCCCTCATGTCCCGTGTTCCATGCATCCAACAAATCAAGCGCTTCACTTCCGCGAACTTCCCCCACAATGATTCGATCAGGCCTCATCCTCAGTGTGGTTTTTAAAAGCTGGGTCATACTGACATCAAGCGTGGTATGGTATTGAACACAATTTTTTGCTGCACACTGGATTTCCCCTGTATCTTCAATGATAAAAATACGTTCTTCAGGCGCATGAATAACCATTTCATTTATAATGGCGTTCACCAATGTGGTTTTGCCAGAACCGGTGCCACCAATGACTAAAATGTTTCGGTGTGAAGAAACGGCTTTTTCAATAACCTCGCATTGTGCTTCGGTCATAATTCCCGATTGAACATAGTCATTGAGTGTAAAAACCGATAAAGCTTTTTTGCGGATGGCAAAGGTTGGACTCGAAACAACCGGCGGCAGTTGTCCGGCAAAACGTGAGCCATCAAGAGGCAGTTCTCCCTCCAACAAAGGCTTCATGCTGGTTACTTCTTTTCCATGAAAACCGGCAACAGTTTTGATGATGGATTCGGCACGCGCTGCATTGATATTTCCTATAAATCGCATGTTTTCACCAAGCCGCTCCTGCCAAAGCTTTCCATCCGCATTGAGCATGATTTCAACGGTTTTAGGATCCCTTAGAGCTTGTTCAATCATGCCGCCCAAGTCACGTCTTAGCTTTTCACGGGCTCGGTCTTTAACCGTTATCGCTTGTTCTTCTTGTGCTTTCATACGGTATAATCCTCAATTACTTGATGCTTTTTAAGCAGACTTCAACTCGTGTTTGAATTTGCTAATTAAGCGGTCAACAATGCTATCCTTATTGGGAGGAGATTCATTGAACCATTGATCTTTCTGACGTTCCCGATAAATGCGTCTTTGAATTTCATCACGGTGAATCGGAATCGATTGAGGGGCATCAAACCCAAGGCGAACTTCACCATCACGATAACCCACAACAGTGCAGTAAATTTCTTCACTGATAACAACGGATTCCCCTACTTTTCTTGTTAAAACCAACATATTGTTTTTCCTTCTGCTATTTAAATAAAAAGGCTTTGCACTGCCTGATATTCTCTTCAACCACTTCTTTGCTGGCTGGTTGATATTTTTCTGATGTGACATAAAAAGCACTTCGTTTTTTGATATCACGACAAAAGCCAATCATTTGCGGCAGGGTAGGAGGCATTTCGCAATGATCGCGACAATCAATAATGACCTGATTCAAAATCTCATCACTGAATTGACTTAAAGCTTCAAGCCACTCCTTCTTGGCAAACTCCAAAAAACCATCACTTTTAAACTGACTGCGCCATAGATGTCCGTAGAAGACCGCGAAGCGCGTAAAAAGTTTCTCAATACACTTTTTTCTACTTTCGGTAGCATTGCAGGTTGACGACATTTGATTGCTGGTATTCGTCTTCACTGGTGATCGCTGCGTCTCCTGTTTCTGGATTCCAAAATGGATCAATGGCTCTGTCCTTAGTATTTGGGCCGCACTTCTCATTCCTTTTCTCCTTCGTTAATTCAATTTTGACTTCATCTTCCCAACATCTTTGAGATAACCAGTTGGCTGGAAACTTCCATGCTGGAACCCATTCGCCATGCGCTTCTTTTTGTGTACGGGCTTTGATTTGTTTATCAAGAGATTGCAACATGCTTTGTAGCAAAGGCTCATCTGGATTGAGTTGTTTAAACATTTCAAAGGCACGCTCACGTGACTTTTTCTCGGGGTACATATGCCAGAAGTGGTCGAAACGTTGTAATAAATAAATATAATTATTTTCTATTAATAGAGGTGTGTCGGCTTTTATGATTTTATCTATGTCGGCTTTTACCTCTGTATCTTCAGAATCTCCTGTATAAACAAGAGGTTTTGTGTGCGGCTTTGTCTCTACTTGCTGTGTCGGGTTTGTGTCGGGTTTATTTTGGACACAATAACGGATATCCGCTAAAAGGCATTTTAAAATAAGATGTTTATCGAAAGACTGAATAGCAATAAGCCCTGATCGCTCAAGCCCTTTAATGGCTCGGCGAATTTGCTGACGACTAGGACTCCCTGATTCTGTAATGCCTTGATGGGGTTCAATATAAAGCACTTCAGCTAGCGATTGGTAACTAATTCGTCGCTTAATTCCTACTATGAGTGTGTTGCGATCCATGTAAGGTCGAATTCCTCTTAAGTAGGTAATTTGCTGTATATATGAAAGCCCACAGAGCGCATCCAATTCCTGATCATTCACTGTAAAGTACATAAATAATCCGTTATTCCTTAACTTAAAGTCTTAGCGACCAATGAAACATGTGATACCATTTTGAGAATAAAAGGCTAAAAATGGCTCTTAATGAGCATAATTACTCGAAACGAGTAATTAATGGATCTCAAAATAACACATAATGAGTAATAGTCAATGGGTAAATGAATTAATTTATTTGCCAAATACCGTGGAATGGATATGAACATCAAAGAGAAAATCGGTCAAAGAATCATGAGTGAACGAAAGGCCAAAGGATTGACGAGAAAGGCATTGGCTGAATTGACAGGTGAATTGAAAATCTCTCGTATTAATAATTATGAACGAGGGGACCGTACACCTGGCCCAACTGAGATAAAGTTATTGGCCGACGTGCTGGAAGTATCTGCTTCATATTTGATGTGTTTAACTGATAATCGTGAAGGGAAGATGACGAAATCCCTTGGCATGGGTGCATTGATTCCTGTCTTGGATTACAAACAAGCAATTGATCCAGCTGCTTTGATCCAGAAAATTAAAGAGGATGTTGATACTAAAGTTGAGTTTATCCCGGTCAGTACTGCTGTCAGTGATAGCATTGGAAAGAATGCTTTTGCACTACAAATTAAGGATGAAAGCATGATGCCGGAGTTTCGGATTAATGATATTCTCATCGTAGATCCCGAGACAAGCCCTAAACCTGGCGATTTTGTAGTGGCTTTGATTGAAGGAGAGCAGGAAGTGATTATTCGCAAGTATAAGCAATTATCGGCCTCTAAAGAGGCCCAGCAGTTTGAATTAATTGCACTTAACGAAGATTGGGCTGACATTCGTGTTGGTTTCAGTGAAATGAAAGCCCAGATTATTGGATGTGGTATTAGTTTGGTTAGGGGATTAAAAAGTTAAATACTTAGGAATTTGCCACCGCAATCCCGATAGTCATTGCCATGACATGTTAAAAGTATAATTTGATGTTTTTTAGATGCACGGTGCAGAATTTGTTTCATTTTCTCGCGCCTGATATCATCGGAATTAACCAGGGCATCATCGAGAATTACTGGAACAGAAGCCCCTTTTTCGGCCAATAAATCGGCATATGCCAATCGTAATAAAATTGCGAGTTGTTCTCGAGTACCAATACTTAAATTTTCGAATGGCTCTCGAATACCATCTCTTAAAATATGTTGAAGACAAAACTCTTCATCGATAATAGGTTCAGAGTTAGGGAATAAAATTTTCAGATAGGGTGTCATTGCTTCAGTTAAGGGTTTAACCAGCAGCTCCTTTGCAGATTGAATGTTTTCTCTAATCAGTTGACACAATAAGTTTAAAGAGCCAACGTGCATTTCCAGACGTTGGACTTCATTGCATAATTCTTTTAGCTCCTGTTCAGCTTGCTCTTTTTCTTCTGCCAGCCCTCGGTGACCACTGGTTTGAAGTTCGATGGTTAAATCTCTTATCGTTTGCTTTAAATCAGCCATTCTTTTTTTAGTGTTATCTAAAACTTGTTGACGCCTCTCTACTTCTGATGCAGCTCCTACATAATCAAGCGATAGCAAAGTATTCTCAAGCTCACTCAGCTTTTCTCTGAGCATTTGTTTTTCATGTGCTATCTTTTTCTCTATGTTTTTCAGCTGTTCATCAGTATTATCATTTCTTGTTTTTTCTATTTTTTTTATTAGTAGAACCAAATTTTCTTTTGTTGATGATAGGGCTATTTTAGCGTGTTTAAGTGCTTCCTGTTTTTTTACTAGCTGGTCATGAACTTGACGTTCATTATCACTACACTTAGTAAGTTCTTTAGAGGCAGAATTTTCAAGAGCTTCAGCCTCATCTATTGAAATCTGATCAGAATCACCCAGTTGCTTAATTAATGTATTTTCTTCTGTTTGATGATCTTTTAATTGTTGCTTCAATGATTCAATACCGTTGGGTGAAATAAGTTGAACTTGTGCTTGTAATGAGTCTATCTCGGTTGAAAGAGTTTTTTTCTTGTCGAACAGTTCCTCTGCTTCAGATAAGGAAACTATATGATGTTGTTCAAATTGATTAATAAGTAGTTTTTTAGCATCATCTAATTTCGTTTGGACCGCACTTAATTCTTCTCCTCCCGGGATAATACAAATTTTGTTACTCCCAAAGGTTATTATTGACTTATCAGATATGAATACTTCTCCCTCACCAGTAATAATATCATCATTCAATTTTACTGAGTCTTCATTAATCGAATATTTAATTCGAGTAGCCACAGCATCAAATTTTGCTTGTAATGAGTTAACTTGTTCCTTGAGCTTTCTTAGATCAGCTAAAGTTGAAGAGCCTATTAAGATCTCCGATAAGCTATGTTGTTTCTGTTTGATTTCATCATTTAGGGTTTGCGCTTTATTGAGCTGTTCTTCAATATGTTTAATATTTTTTTGAACTTCAGTTAATTTTTGATAAGACCTTGCTTTTTTTAGGGTCAACTGACTTCGCTCATGGCAATCTTTTGCTTTTGATAAACTCTCTGTGGCAATTTTAAAGTTTCTTTCAAATTGTTCAACTTCAGTTTCTAATTCTTGTATTTTTGTCTGAGCTGATTTTTCGTTTGCTGTTTCTATTTGTAGATTCTCAATTAAATCTAAACGATCTTTCAGAGCTTTTTGGGCACTTTCATGTTTTAGCTCAATCAATTCTACATCTGTCTTAGTTTTTTTATGTTGCTCATTAATTTCCTCAGCATGTCTAAGATGTTTTTGAGCTGTTTCAAGTTGTTCTTTATCTTTTTCTTCAACTTGATGATCAACAAGGGTAGCTAAGTCACGTTGATATTCGGATAGTTGATCGACTCTTTTTTGGTAATTACTTAACTCATCTTGTAAATTTTCTAATTTTTGTTTAGCAGCCTCTTTACTATCAAGTTTTTCTTTAAATACTCCTTTGGGCTTGCCGGTTTTTTCTGTTTGATATTCATTAAGCTCATCACTAAATTTTTTCAGTAGGCTTTCACCTTTCCCTTGGCTCAGCATATCTGTTAACTCATGATTGAGTACGCTTTGAATTGCCTGGCTAGCTTTAAGGTTATTTGATACGGAGAATTGTTGCCATGCACTGCCTTGTTCAACCCATAATACTCCATAAATTCCTTGTTGCTCGGACTTGGTAAGCCCTCTTTCAATCGTATCGAATTTTAATAATTCAGCCAGATGTATTTCGGCTTCTGTTCCTGTCCATTTTATGCCGTGTTCATTAGTTAGTATGGCACGACCTTCTTTTTTCTTAGAGAATATTTTTTCAAGATTGTAACTATTTCCACCAAGATCAAATTGAATTTTTACTTCAGGACAACCTCCATTATATCCAACGAAATCTTCTGCACCTTTACCATTAAATCTATCAAATAATATGGCTCGCAATGCTCGTAAAAGGGTTGATTTTCCAGCTTCATTGTTGCCATAAATT
Organism: Legionella saoudiensis; assembly: GCF_001465875.1. Lineage (GTDB taxonomy): Bacteria > Pseudomonadota > Gammaproteobacteria > Legionellales > Legionellaceae > Legionella > Legionella saoudiensis. Next base: position 301,140 of record NZ_LN901321.1, read on the forward strand.
ACATTTATACCTGCAGAAAGTCCTTTTAGTTCAAAAGGCTTGTCATATTGCTGGAAATTTTGAATGGAAATTGAAGTTAGCAACATAATTTAATTTGCCTTTTTATTTGATTGCAATTCTTGCCATAACATTTGTATAGCTCGTTCGGCATAGGGATTCTGTTCGTGTGAATTATTGTCTCTGATAGCCAACAGTTTCTCCAATGTATTGCTTAAGAAGCCAATAGAGTGAAAATCCTGTAAGTCCTCTTCCGAAGGACTTAATTTCAGATTTTGATCATTCGCTTCTAGCATAGCAAATTTAGCTTTCCAACCATCAAGTAATTGCTCCAATTGTTGTCGATTTTCTAGTGATAAATTGCCATCAAGGCTGAGTGAAATAACTTGATTTTCAGTACGGTTAAGCTTTTTGAAATGATTTTCTAATGCATCTAAGTCATTTTTCTCAAATAAGCTAAAGTTGGTTCGATGCCATTGGTATTTTCCTGTCTCTAATGATTCAACCTTCGGTACAGTTTCTTTTTTGTCCAGCGTTACCAATAAAGCTTTACCTGGTTCGTTATCATGGAAGCGATCTTGTTCCGGAGTTCCTGCGTACCATGCTTTTGTTGAGACTTTAAGTTGGCCATGCCAGTCACCTAGTGCAAGATAATCTAAAGCTGCTGTTTCTGTTCGTTGGAAAGAAATCATATTATGTAATTCAGCAGATTCAGGTAGAAAGCCCTCAATGGAACCATGAGCTAATCCGACTTTGAAAGCAGAGGAGGGGGCATGATATTCATCATACCATTCAGTTAAGTCTCTATATTCATGACGCAATTTTAAAGGTGCAGGCAATATATGAAGCTTATCATTTGCAATCAAAATTGGTTTTGGATCTAAAGCCAATATTATGTTTTCTGTCTTTTCTGGTAAATCTTTTATTCGAGTCCAAACACTTTGTGCTAAAGCAGGATCATGGTTCCCTGGTAATAATATCCATGGTCCTTTATATTCTTGCATGGCATTGAGTGTTTTTCTGATGGTTGTATCACTGATTTCGTTGGCGTCAAACACATCGCCAGCAACCAGAATAGCATCTGCTTTATGTTGATTTGCAAGATTGGCAAGCGTTTTAATGACATCGAATCTTGACTCGCGAAGGAAAGCTGCAATATCTCCTTTGATGTTGGAGAATTGCTTTCCGATTTGCCAGTCGGCTGTATGGATAAAGGAAATTTTCATTAACTCTCCTGAGTTGACGGCTTTGGAGCTCGATTCTTAAATTCAGTTAGCCATTGTTGTAATTCTTTAAAGTCTTTTTCTAGTTCACCGGGTTCTGGTAACCTAATAGGAGCTTCAATAGGTTGCGAGTGTTCATATCTTGAATATTTTGTCATTAGTTCATCAAAATATTTACAATCTTCCAACGAAATTTTTGCTAGATTGGAAATTTTCCCCATAGTGTTAACTGCACGTCGATAGCGCTCGACAACACCTGACATAAGCTCACATTCAATCATCCTTTCCAAGAGGATTCTAAAATCACTGCATAGCGATTTTACGTATGGATCATATGCTTCTCTTCCATATTCTTTTAAAAGCCCTTTTGCTTTAGAGAGACGATCATTTATAAGATGATTTAATGCTTTATCTGGTTTTTTTGCAAAGAGAGGAGTATCACCAGGTTCACCAGTACCCCATGATTCTTCTCGGATGCATAAGATTTCAGGCTCAATATTTGCTTTTTTTGCATAATCTTGAATCATACCTAAAAGAGATAGTCGATGAGTGAAGATAATTACTTGTCTTTCTGTAGCGAGAGAGCAGAGTCGTTGAACAACTGCTTCTTCATAATCTTGATCTAGGGATGAAATAGGATCATCAAATACAAAAGGAGATGGATAATTTTTTCCACATACATCTGCTAGGAATGCGGCAATAGAGACGACCCGGTTTTCACCTTCACTAAGCACATCCTGCAGATTGTGATCTGCACCTCTTAATTTGAGAGTGTGTAAGACTTTACCTTTTGAAACTCGCGATTTTATTAATTCGACCTCAAGTTTCGAGGCTCCCAATACTTTGAGCTCGCTATTAAAACGATCAACAAAAGATGCAGTGATAAGCATTTCAGAAAGTTCACCTTTTTTCTTAGATAAAGATGTCGAGTTGGTTTTCCTTTTAGCTTCATGAATATCATGAAGAATTTTAAGGCGACTAACTTCTTCTTGTATTGCAACTTTTTGTTCAGAAAGCCATTTTTTAGCTTTTATTTGATTCAGTTCATTATTTAGTGCTTCTGCATTATTCTTTTGAGCATCTTCTAAATACTTATCTGCTCTTTGTTTGTATCCTTGAGATATTGTTTGTAGCGAATCTATGGCAGTCTGGGCTGACAGAATGGGATTTAATTCAGACTCTGATTCGATTATTAATAAATTTGCTTTTCTATCACTTAGAAAACTAATTATATTCACCAATGAGTCTATAAGACTTCGATCCTCTATACCTGCAGCATCAAATTTTGTTTTAAATTCTATTATGCTTTGAATGTTGGGTAAATTATTTATAGCCTGATCCAGTATCTGTTTTGCCTGCTCGGCTTGCTTCTGTGTTTCTCCTCTTATGTATGATTCAAATGAAGAAAACCTCTTTTGGGCCTCTTCAGTTAGTTCTTGGTGACATAATACACAAACAGAATCTGTTTGAATAACTGGAAATTTTTGCTCAGTATAAGCCATTTTTTCTGAGTATTTTCGTGCAGCTTCCCATAGCTCTTTCCAAGTGTCAGAGCCTATGCCTTGAAGCTTTGCGTCGCTGAACACTTCATTAGCGGCAGCATCAGCAGCATCTTTTTTCAGAATGAATTGTTTTTTAGTATTAAGAAATTGTTTACATTTTTCATCGGATAATTCCTCTGAGTAGATTTTAATATCCCTAATAATGTTATCTACATGAAGTTTTCTGTTCTGCAATTGCTTCGCCTTGTCCGCTGGAGAATTTTCGGAAATCCTTTCATGTAAAATTTGTAACTCTTTTTCATCTTCAGCTGTAAACAGGCAATAATGTTCGATACTATCAGCGGAAACCTCATTATTAAGTTTTTTTAACCATTCTGAACTGACAGTGTTAAGTAATGTATCAGGCATTCTAGGCATTTTGGAGATAAGTTTTTCTGCTTCATTACCAAGTTTCTCGCCGACTTTCTCACATATATCAATGAGCTGGCTAAAAAAAGATAGAAGTAAAGGTTCATAGCTAACTTCATTTTCCTCTCCAACAAACACTCTACTAAAGGAAGCATCGAAAATATCAACGGAGCAGAGTTCATCACATATGCCTTGGCCAGACCATTGATACTCTATAGGTGTATGATTTTTTAGAAAAGATATTTTTGCATTTCGAGGCACATCATCTGATGAGAATACATTATTATGCAGCTCACCTCGAATACAATCCCGAACACCACATATATGTTTTAGTAGTCTAACGTAGCCCGTTTTTCCTGAGCCATTATGCCCATACACTACAGTTATATTACTACTTCCAAAATTCAGAGGTTTTTGTGGAGCAAGTTTGTTAACACCGCTAACTTCACTAATTGAACATAGCCGTATTTCCTCTGTGTCATGTGAATTAAAAGCATCATTTGGTATGCTGTAATCAATGTTAGGGAATTCATTGCTAGTTTCTAATCGACATAGCCTAACAAGTTCGTTAATAGTTGATTCATTAATTTCAGTAAACTCAATTATGCGTTTAGCAGCAACTTGCAGCCACCTAGGGCACTTTGACAACCATCTTGTTATCTGCTGGTTCTCAATATTCATGTTAACTCCCTAATAACTAGTTGCATAATTTGACTCCAGAAGCCTTTAGAAGACTAATTGTTATCTTTTAATTTTTTTTGCAATGGTAATTTTTAAAAGTTATTCGTAAACAGTCGTTCCCAAAATAGTATCTCTGCTATATCCAAACTTCGAATGCTTGTAAACGATAGTTCGATAAGATCTTGGGAGCTCTATGGTCTATTACCTATTATTTTGTAGCAAGTCCGATAAGTACCTCCCTGAAGCTATTGAGTCCCGCCTCCAGATTTTCAATGATTTCCTCAGCGAGATCATCTGGTTCAGGTAGGTTATCCAGATCAGTTAAACTTTTGTCTTTCAACCAGAAAATATCAAGGCTTGTTTTGTCGCGCGCAATTAGTTCTTCATAGCTGTACTTGCGCCAGCGCCCCTCTGGGTTTTTTTCAGGATGCCAAGTTTCTTTGCGGTCACTTGGATTCTTTGGGTTGTAACACGCTATGAAATCAGTCAAATCCTCAAAACGCATTGTCTTTTTCTTGAGGGTATGGTGGATATTAGTACGGTAATCATAGAACCAGACTTCTTTGGTCCAAACACTTGGGCTAGCAGGTTGGTTGTCAAAAAATAGAACGTTTGCTTTAACCCCGTTGGCATAAAAAATACCTGTTGGTAAACGCAGGATGGTGTGCAAAGTGGTATTTGCAAGCAGCTTTTTGCGGATAGTCTCACCAGCACCACCTTCAAATAAGACGTTATCTGGTACCACAACTGCTGCCTTGCCAGTGGTTTTAAGCATACTACGAATATGCTGTACAAAGTTAAGCTGCTTGTTTGAGGTGGTTGCCCAGAAATCTTGGCGGTTATAGGTCAGATCGTCAGTCTCCTGTTCTCCCTCTTCATTGGTAAAACTCATAGAGCTTTTCTTACCAAAGGGTGGATTTGCCAATACATAATCGACGCTGACAGGACTTGCTGCTACTAATGCATCATTCGGGGAAATCAGACTATCACCATCAATTTCGCCAATGTTATGCAAAAACATATTCATCAAACACAAACGACGAGTGTTTGCGACAATTTCATTGCCATAAAACGTACTGTGCTTCAGAAAATGTTTTTGCTCTTTGTCGAGTGAATAGTTTTCCGGGTTTGTCAAAAAATCATAGGCCGCAAGAAAGAATCCACCTGTGCCACAAGCTGGATCTGCAATTGTTTTACCCGGTTCAGGCCGAACGCATTCTACCATTGCGCGAATCAATGCTCTTGGGGTGAAATATTGGCCTGCCCCAGATTTGGTATCTTCCGCATTCTTTTCTAATAATCCTTCGTAAATATCGCCTTTAACATCCGCACCCATCATGATCCACTGAGTGCTGTCGATCATGTCTATCAAGCGATATAACTTGGCTGGATCCTGAATTTTGTTTTGGGCTTTCGTAAAAATCTGCCCCAACATACCCTTCTGCTTGCCAAGTTCGCGCAACAACTCAACATAAAGCACCTCAAGTTCTGCGCCTTTCTTCGAGGTGAGTGTTTGCCAGTTATATTTTTCAGGGATGCCCACCTTACGGTTGTAGGGAGGCTTAGAATACTCATCCGCCATCTTCAGGAAGATCAGATAAGTGAGCTGCTCAAGATAATCACCGTAACCTACACCGTCATCACGCAAAGTAGTACAGAAGCTCCAGACTCTGGAGACAATGGAAGAAGTATTCATCAAATTTGTTCCTTAGATTTAAACTTAAATGCCAATATTGGCCTGTTTTCAATTGTAAGCCTCATTGCTAACTTTTATTAGATCTTGTTTTGTCGCTAATTTTTTAACAGACTTTTTTTGCGGATCTTTCTCGGCTTTAATCCGTGCCAGTAATTTACTAGCCGACTCATCATTTGGGTTTTGCGGAACTAGCTTGCCGGAGAAAGCCTTTTTAAGGATAGATTGACGGAGAGTTTCTACAAGCTTTAAAGCTTGCTCGATCTCAGTTTCATTTTTATCAATGATCGAAAACTGTAATTCAAGTTCATCAACTATTTGCTTCTGTTCCTCAGTCGAACAATACGGAATTACTAAATTTTCTAAAGTGGTTAGATTGATATTTTTTTGTGCGGTGGCTGGTGCATATGCTTCTATACGAATCCGTATTGCCTTGATAAACAACTCCACATACTCAGGTAAAACCGAGTTGTAAGCAGTGAAACCAACAACACTATCAGGAAAACACCCATCAAAGCCTAAAAAAGCTGTTTCAGCAATATTAGCAGCAATAGTTATGCATAGCGTTCCAATAGGCCAAAGTTTACTTTGCTCTAAACCAAATTCACTATAAGTTTGTTCAAAATTTGTAATTTTACGGTTAGCAGCCTTAACTTCACCTGTTTGGATAAAGGGATATTTACCACCAAACAACCTTGAATCATTTCTTGGTCGATGTTTTGACTTTCCTCTACTAAGATCGCCAATATTTGCCAAATAAGTGTAGGTAAATCCCAATGGTACCTGAGGTAGGTTTTCTACTTCATCATTCGAAAGGGATATAGGACAAGAAGATTGTTTCGTCTTACCCGGCTTTTTCCCTTCTTTTCCCCTCGCTTCCCACTCTTTGACCGCTGCTTTCCATTTTTCAAGTTGGTGTTGGTAGCGTGTGTCGCGTTCTTTTTGGATGCGTGAGAGTAGTTGCTCTGAAGTTTCCAGTTTGTCGGCATTTTCCTCACGCCATTTGGCGGTGAGTTTGCCTTCAAAGGCGTGTTTGAGTATGGCTTGGCGGTAAACCTTGAGTTGTTCGCGGGCAGTTTTGAGGGCGGCGATGCCGTTGTCTAGCTCGGAGAAGAGTTCTTCGATTTTGGCGACGATGCGTTTTTGTTCGTTGAGAGGGGCTATTGGTATTTCTATTTGAGTGTAATCATTAAATTTCAGATTTCTTAGATTGTTGCTACCAGCTTGATACTCTGAAATTTTTCCTGACTTGTAAAAACTCTGAAGATAAAGATTCAAGTAAGTTGAATTTATCTCAATTGAGGGTCTTATAAGCCTAAAAAAGTTCGTACATATTTTTTTGTATTCTGTTTTTTTTGACAATACAGCTCTGTCAATTAATGCTGTGCGGCCGACAGGTTGGTCTGGTCCACCACCAGAAATCTCAAGAATTATATCTCCTTCACGTAACTCTCTTCTTTCTAGACTTGATTTTTTTACCTTGCGGAGCGTAGCTGTTTCGCCCCTTTCTTTATCCCAATTCCTAAGTTCCGAAGCTCTAATGCAAAGAACATCAATATAGTTTGGATCATTAAAAGTATTATCTTTACCCCAATCACCTCCTAATACATAAATAAGTAACTCTTCGAGGGTAGCACTTGACCAGTTAGCTGGATATGTCAATTTTTCCATCACGCCACTAACTCCCGATTCAATTCATCCATCATCCAATCCATTCGATCACCAAACAGTTGATACATACGGCCTAGACCACCTTGAGCATCAAAGGGCGACATCTCAAGGTCATCGCGTTCAAAGTGGGAGGAGCTGGCAATATGATCTCGGATTAAATGTAACCAAGCCATTTGTTGTTCGTTAAATTTGTCACTGTTACCTGAATGATACTTCATAATCCAATCCTGAAAATTCTTTCTAACGGTTTTATTAAATGGGGTGATACGCTTGTCGATACTACAGACACGGCGGATCAGCGCTACCAATGCTGTCAGTTCGCTTATCGGGTTATCCCCGTGATAGTTGTCAAGGTGTGCATAAGCTTGCCAGATACGCAGCGGAGCAAGTTTTGGTCTATCTAGCTTTAGCTGTTCCAGAACGGCTTTGATTTGCGGATAAGTGACCTCAGAGCGTCGTGCTGGAGTATGAAAGTAAATGCTCAAGGCATCGATTTTATCAGCTTGCTCATTAAGATATTCGGCAAACTCTTGAGTTAAGGCTTTAGCGTTTTCAGTGGTTTCACCAGCCCATTCGGCTTTAAGTACTGTGTCCAAATCGTCGTGAACTATAGTTTGTTCTTTGTCTCGTCGGATCGAGTCAATCAATTCTATTAGTTCACCGTTAAATACATTGGCTACTTGGCTCACCAATTCTTTTTGTGCTTGGTCGCGGGCAGTTTCTCCGGGATCGGAACCCACCGGTTGGTTTGTGATTTCCAGGGCCTTTTGCTCCACTCGGTCGCCATCAATGGCATTAAACAGTTCGCCGACAATCATCAACAGTGGTGTGCCTCCAGCTTTTTCGGCAATGCGAGCGCGCTCTTTATCGTCCAGCTGTTTATCAAGTCGTGCCAAGCGACCAGCAAGCGAAGACACTGTATCGCTGTCACTGGCTCCCATCATGACTCCCATCGCCAAATCTTTGAGTGATACTCCCGGTTTGGTGATCAAGGGTTGGCTGGCGGTTTTCAGCGATTGGGTGACGCCAATTGCATCGACAATCACGTAATGAGTTTTTGCACTTTGTGCCGAGGGTGTAACCTTTTGCAGGCTGTCTTTATCCAGCGTACGGGTGCCGCGGCCTTTCATTTGCTCGAAGTAGTTTCTGCTTTTTACATCGCGCATAAACAGGAGGCATTCTAATGGTTTCACATCAGTTCCAGTGGCAATCATATCGACTGTGACGGCAATGCGAGGGTAGTAGTCATTACGAAACTGAGCCAGCACCGATTTTGGGTCTTCACCTTTTTCTATGATGTTGCCATCAGCATCGGTTTTGTCATTAGCTACACGGTAGGTTACTTTTTTGCAGAATTGATTACTCTCGCCAAATTCTTCACGTATAACTTGGATTATGTCGTCGGCATGGCTGTCGGTTTTGGCGAAAACTAGAGTCTTAGGTACTTCATTGCGTCCAGGAAAAATAGAAGGTAGAGCCTCTTTAAAGGTACGGATTACGGTACGTATCTGATCAGGATTAACGATGTTTCGATCTAGTTGTTTGCTTGTGTAGGTTTCATCTTCATCCTGGGTTTCCCAACGTTTACGACGGGTGGTGCGTTCGCGTTTTTCCACCTGTTGTTTGGCGGTAATTTTTCCGCCTTGTTTGGTTTTCTCAGTTTCAATTACAAAGATCTCATTACCGACGTTAACACCATCAGCTACTGCTTTTTCATGGTCATACTCGCTGACTACATTCTTACGGAAGAAGCCGTAGGTTCGATTATCGGGTGTTGCGGTCAAGCCTACTAGATAAGCATCAAAGTATTCCAGTACCTGTCGCCATAAGTTGTAGATAGATCGGTGACATTCATCGATAATGATGACATCGAAAAACTCAGGTGGAATTTTTCGATTATAAACGACTGGTAAGGGCTCTTTCGGGCGGATGTATTGTTCCGCCGGGTTTTCTTCTTCCAAAGCTTCATCAAGCGGTTCATCTTTCAGAATGGAATACATGCGCTGGATTGTACTGATGTACACCTGGGCATCTTTGGCTATGTATTGGTTTTTCAGTCGTTGCACTGTATAGAGCTCGGTGAACTTGCGGTTATCGTCATTGGGGACAAAACTCATGAACTCCTGCTCTGCCTGTTCCCCCAGGTTTTTGGTATCTACCAGAAACAGGATGCGATTAGCACTCACAGGTTCTTTTAACAAACGATAGCTTGCAGTGATGGCAGTAAAAGTTTTGCCAGAGCCAGTGGCCATTTGCACTAATGCGCGGGGTTTGTCTTGCTTTAGCGAAGCCTCTAAATTAGTGATTGCTGTAATTTGGCAATTGCGTAGGCCATCGGTTTTCAATGGAGGGAAATCTTGTAGGCGACCACGCAGGCTTTTGCTCTCACACATCCATTTAGCTAATGTTTCCGGGCAGTGAAAATTAAATACTTCACGTGAACGAGGATTCGGGTCTAAATTATCAGTAAAACGAGTGAGCACCCCAGTGCTTTCGTATATAAAGCGCAATGGCTGGTTGTTGTTGACCCACTTTAGTTTTGCATTTGCATAATTAGAGGATTGCTCTTCAACGGTAGTTATTTTTTCGCCCCAATACTCGGGCTTGGCTTCAATGATACCTACTGCCATTTTGTCCACAAACAGTACATAATCAGCAGGGCCAACATCCGTTTGATATTCACGCACAGCCACACCTAGTGCGGCAGAGAAATCGATCTTTTTCTTATCCTGTACAGCCCAACCTGCTTTTTTAAGTAGGGTATCTATTTCATCGCGGGCTTTTTGTTCCGGATTTTGATTGACCATATTTACTTCCTGGCTAATTGAGCTACTTTCTTAATTATCATTCATTTCAGTTTGCTGCATGCTCCCAGCTTCGATCCAATCATCAACTTGAGAAACTTTAAACTTCCAAAGCCGCCCAATTTTATGCGCAGGCATGCCTCTGTCATTAATCCACTTGTAAACAGTATCTCTTTTAACACCGAGGTATTCGCCAATTTCATCAACCGATAACCACCTATCATTCATTGCTCTTCTCTTATGATTATTTTTTTTGCAATATAAAAACAAGTATAGCTAATGAAAACCAGATCACATTAGGCTAAAAAGGTTTAAAAACGGCTTATGCTAATGAAATTATTTTGATTAATCAATTTGCAAGCATGATTATAGTCAAAGTGTGTAAATATTGGTTTATTTGATGGGTGGATCTGTTCTTTAAGTTATCTAAAACTATAGAACAGATCTGGTTTGATAGAAATTAGAAGCATTAATGCCCAATCATCATGGCAAAATAATGGAACAAGTTGTGTGCCTTTAAAGGGCCTAAGAACTTTTTTCCAGCCAATACTTGGCTGATCACCAGTGGGCTCGCCTCAAGTATTTGGGCTAGTTCATTACAGTTCAATTTACTGTAAGACAGAATAAAATCAATCAAATATTTCTGAGAGTCTTTTTTTAATTGAAACTTAACATCAATAATAGGTTCTGAAACTTCGATAAAACATTCCATGTAACATCCTTCATTTTCATTTTATTATGGCAACTTACAGTCGAAAACAGTAAACCATAGCCGTGATATCGATAAAATTAGTTTTTTTACATGGAAAAGATCAGAGGTAAAATGCAGTTTTGACTTATTTTATATCAATTATTATCGTTTGCTATCCCTTTCTATACGGCTGTTATTGCCTCCGAAAAGCTCGAATCTGTTTTCTGCTCAATAACAGGCTTAATTCTTTTGGCGATCAAGTAAAGGAAAAGGGCGCCCAATAGTGCCCACATACCCAGCTGATTAAACACATTCAGGTAATCAGCATTGGATAGCAATGGATTCGTGGACTCACCTTTGGTCATAGCATTGGAAAAGTAATGTGATAATGATGCTGATACGCCTGATACCATCATCCAAGTGCCCATCAGTATACCTTGCAATTGTGGTGGGGAAATTCTGCCGATCATCGCATAGCCTACTGGTCCTATCAGTAACTCTGCAATTGCTTGCGTGATAAAATGGAGCATTACCCAATAAACACTAATATACCCATGTTTATTGGCAGAGAGAATGCCAGCGGATAACAAGAAGAAGGAGCCGGCCAGTATCAGAAAGGCCCAGATAAATTGTTTGGTTACTGATACATTGTATCCGTTTGCCTGCAGTCGGGTTAGTACTATTGATAATAATGGGGCGCCAATAATGATCACTATGGAATTGATATTCAAAATCCATTGGGTCGCCATTTCATAATAGAACAGGTGTTTATCGACATTGTTTTTAATGAATAGGGTTACGCCCATTGGGCCTGTGAAGTAGGTCATCCAGAATAGAATGGATGTTACTGTCAGAATTAGAAAAGTCATAATCTTTTGCTTATCTAAAGTCGATTTTTGTTGGTAGCCAAGGTATAGAATGACAAAAAACATAAAAACGCTGAGACCTACTACAGCCCCATTACTGAACTGGACTTTATAAAAGCAAATTAAGGTGAATGGGATAAGAGATAAGATAATTCCCCATCCAATAGTTTGTTTGTAATTCAGCGAAGCTTTTCTCCTAACTTGAAGTAAGGGGGTATCACGATCATTCAGGTTCGACCAGTAACCCCACATAAGCAAAAGCGTGATTACGTTTGGCATTATGCTGGCATAGAGCAGCGTTTGATACTGATTGGAGTAATCAAAAAAGCCGCTGATAATGTAGCCAGCACAAAATCCTACATTCATGGCGGAGTAGCTGAAGAAAAAGGCTTTATCTCTGCGATTATCATCCGGCGCAAATCGTTGGGTCAGTATGCTATTGTATGCGGTAGTATTTAAGCCACATCCAACAAGAAATAAACTCAGTCCAAGGTAAAGTAGTGACTTAACTGAAAGTGCCAAAAGTAAAATACCAATGGTTTGTATGGCTGTGGTAATCAAAAACAAGGCTCGGTTACTTAGAAATCGTCCGCCAATCACTCCACCGAGTAAATGCAGAACATAATTAAATGCTAGAAATAACCCAACAATGCTATTTGAAAGGGTATTAGCCAATCCTAATTGTTTCGTAAGAAACAGAGATAATGAGGAATAGAGAATCGCATAGGAAAAGGTTGAAAAGGCTTGTATTAAGTACAGGGGTATAATTCCTTTTGGCATTTTTTCTGATAACAACATATTTTATCCCTAAAACTATTTTGGAAGGTGACTCTATCATTAAAAATGGATAAACTTAATCCCTTTATGCAATTATCCTGATTTTCAAAAGATGATAATTGATATTTAATTGCTGTATGGGTGTTTAGGATGAACAAAATTACCAGAGTTTCATGGGATGAAATCAAACATAAGTTAAAACCAGTCAACGAATCGATATATCGTGTCATTGAAGAAATTAAACCTGACAAAAAAATACCATTCTTTTTAGCTCGTTATAAATTTGGTGAGCATTTCGGTATTAAAAATCATGCTTATCTGCCAACCAATAGCGGCAAAATGGAAAAAATTGACAGCAAGCACAGCGATAATGAGTTATTTTCTCATCTTGGCTATGGCAAAAATAGTTTACCTTTGGGCTTAATACTGGATAAGTTTTGTGAGTGGCATTATTTTGGTGAAGATGAGCGTATCTTTCCAGACTGTGTTCAGGGGCCTGGTGCAATTTTTAATATGCAGGTTATTTTTGATGAAGATCAGACTGTTGATAACAATGTACTGTCCGTTTCTTCTGGCGCGCTTTCATCCTTTTTATTGCCGAATATCGGTTGCAAAAGAAAACATGCCAGAATCCAGAAATATTTTAATGTTGCTGTTCCAGCCCCCAAGTCTCCTTATGAACATTACCTGGTATTCAAAGAGATTTTGATGGATAAAAATACTAACGATAATTGGCATAGCGAGATTCTTTATTTTTCCGAGCAGTTTATCAATGAAGTTAAACATAATGATAAATGGCTAAAGCTGAAATTGTATTTCTCGGAGTCATTAAGGAAAAAGCTGACGCAAAATACCTACGATGCCTCCTGTAACGATTTATTCCTAAGTGCCAAGAGTATTAATCGTTTCAGACCTACGCCATTCATCATGGATACGGCAAAATACATTTTTAATATTTGCATGGGTTCAGGCATTGGTGTGAAGCCGGCAATTGATGAGCAATACTTCCCGGTTAAAACGATTCAGAAAATTTATAATGAATGTTATGACTTAGAATACACCGCGACCGTAATGGTTCCATCAGCCTTGAATGGTCCGTCTGATAGTGTTTATTATCCTTTACAGTGTCCATTTGCCAAGATTAATACATTTAAAACCAATCAAAGCAACAGCGCTTTCAGTGAACTGGAAATGCTAAGAAATGTGCTGTTGGCTTATCAGTCGGAGTTTACTGCAGATAATAGTTCTGCGTTTGGAAGTCCACTTTACCATGTGAGCAAACAAACGCAATTCTCTTTTTACCACTATAAATCTTCTAATAATAAGAACATTAATAGTTCAGACGAATTAGAAGGTACCGATAACCGATTTGCTTTTTCTTATTGCAGTAACAGAACACAATTTGCCAGCGATGCGAAATTATTTAGAGGTTGCGTTCGATTAAGAAAATAATAGAGTATTTATCATTTCAGTATTAAATCATCAATTGTTAGATCGAGCAGCTTCAAGTATTTGTTGCTAATTTCCTTTTTTTCGATTGGTGGAATATATATAGTCGTTATTGAAGAAATAACTGATTGATCAATATGACTGAGTGGAATCCACTCTATTCTAGGGATGTAAGTGGGCAGAGAGGGGGCCTCATAAAGACAGATGGAATAATCTGCTGGATAGTAACCAATTAGATAATCTTTTAAAATTGGTAAGTTATTAGCTTTTTTTCCATCAGTTCTTCCAAAGTTTGCTATCTGCCAAAGTATTAAATGCGCATGAACATCAATGTACCGTTCAAATAATACCAGCTCTGTAGCTTCAATTGAAAAACACCCCTGATCACCTGGATCAATTTCAAGATCACTAAACAAGCAGTCTTGGGCTGATAATGCAGGTAAAATAATAGCTTTACCACCATTTTCTTTAATTTTTCTTACAGCATTAAGTGCCGAGTCTGCAAAAACAGTAGGATGGCCGTAAAAAACAACACATAAAATTGAAACTTTCTTGTATTCTTCGATGATATGATTTGTTAATGCCTGATATGCTTCAATCCGCTTTTCAAAGCTAAAGTAGATAGAATCCAACGATTCAGAATTTTTTGCTTCTCGTTGAATCCATTGTTTTAGGTTATTTTCATTAATGAGGTAGAGTACCTTATCAGCACTTTGGATAACCCGTTTAGTTTCTTCGGTCAGATGGGAAATCGATTTTATTCCTGACCCTACTACTATAAGCTTATTCATTAACTTGTTTTATATTCACTATCTTATTGCTATCAGGCTGATGGTGTCTTTGTACAGAAACTATTGTATTAGAATTAGCCTGCCTCTGTTTGTTTTGATTTGTGTCTAACAATAAATCTTTGTGGCTGATCAAATACTCATTTCCTACAGCGTGTTCAAGTTTTTCCAGTAAACTCATTTGATGTCACCTTACTTATATTAAATTTTGATAAACATTGTACAAATAAAACTCTTATAGGTATAGCCTAAAAAACATTTGCAGTGATGTGCTCAATATGGTGTAATAAATACTCGAAACGAGTATTTTATTTCGTGAGTTACAGGAGTTGAGAAGTCATGAGCAATATTCACCTAATCCCTCGATTAATTCGCTTAAGAGACGCTCCGACCTATCTAGGTATGGACCGCCATCGATTTAATAAAGATGTCAGGCCAAATCTGGTTGAAATTCCAATGGGAACTCAGGGAGTAGCATTTGACCGGCTTGATTTAGACGCTTGGGTAGACGATTATATACAGTGTAGTGGTCGTCCCGCGGCAGTTAAGCGTAGGAGTTTGGAACTATGGGACGAAAAAGAACGCCAGGGCTGCAAAAGCGTGGCAGCGTCTGGTGTATTGACAAAAAGGTCTTCGGACGACGACTTTGCGAAAGCACTGGTACTGACAACCTCGAAGAGGCGGAAAAGTATCTCGCAAGGCGTCTCGAAGAAATAAGGCTGGCAACAGTCTATGGGGTTCGCCCAAAGAGAACATTCAAAGAAGCCGCTACTAAATTTCTGATGGAAAACCAACACAAACGCAGTATCAGTGATGATGCTGGCCGTTTGCGAGAATTGGTTAAGTACATCGGGGATATGCCTATTGAAGCAATTCATATTGGTAGTTTGCAATCCTTCATTGAAGGTCGAAGAAAAGATGAAGTAAGCACGAGAACCATCAATCATGGCTTGAAGATTGTTCGGCGCATATTAAATTTAGCGGCTAGTGAATGGATGGATGAGTTTGGCTTAACCTGGTTGAATTCAGCGCCAAAGATAAAACTTTTACCTGAACCAGATTTAAGAAAACCTTATCCATTAAGTTGGGATGAACAGCACAAACTGTTTCAGCAGTTACCTGAGCATCTGAAAAATATGGCTTTGTTTGCTGTAAACACCGGATGTCGGGATCGTGAAATATGTGAACTGCGCTGGGATTGGGAAATACAGATTCCAGAATTGCCACACATCATCGTTTTTATTGTGCCAGGTGAACTGGTAAAAAATGGTGAAGAACGGTTGATTGTTTGTAATGAAACAGTTCGGGAAGTGATAGAAGGGCAGAGAGGTAAACATTCTACTCATGTCTTTAGTTTTAAAGGTCGACCATTAAGTCGTATGTTATCGACGGGTTGGCGACAGGCTAGAGAAAAGGCTAAGTTGCCTGAAGTAAGAGTGCATGACTTAAAGCATACGTTTGGCAGACGATTGAGAGCTGCAGGAGTAAGTTTTGAAGACAGGCAAGATTTACTTGGGCATCGTTCAGGTAGGATTACAACTCACTATTCTTCAGCTGAGCTGCAAAGTTTATATCAAGCTGCGAATAAGATTTGTGAGAATCGTAAAAGCGGAGTGATATTAACGTTATTACGAAACCCAAAGAGTAGACCTGCCAGTCAAAATACTCTAAGGGAAAGTCACGTAAGTTTGTAAGTGCGTGATCTAGGTCACGCAAAAGTCACGCAGGACTTTTGTGTTAAAACAGGTAGTCAACGTAAGTTATTGATTTTAAAGGTCTAAATTGGTGGGCCCACTAGGACTTGAACCTAGGACCAACGGATTATGAGTCCGCTGCTCTAACCAACTGAGCTATGGGCCCGGAAGAGGAGTTTATTTTAAACTTAAATTGATTATTGTGCTAGTTTTTTTAGTAAGTTTTTATTGCTTTTTATAGTTTATTTCTGCGTTGCAATTTTGAGACGGATTTAGATTTTAAGAAGTGGCTAAGTGGAATAGTTGAAGGGGTGGGGCTGTAATAGTTCTTACTATTCTTAAGTTAAAATTGTTTTAATTGTAGTTGGGTAAGAGTATGGTTCTGAGCGCAATAAAATATTTATGTTCGGAATTTGCCGAAACTTAAAAGACGTCATCCTGAGGAGTTTACGACGAAGGATCTCCTGAATGTGGCACGTATTTAATTCGTGCCACATTCAGGAGATCCCTCGCGGTGTTTGGGATGACGTGTCTCTTAAGTAAGCGAGCAGTAGCCATAGCCTGAGACTATGGCGATAAATTAGCCTTCATCACCCTCAAGGAAACTTCTTAGTTTCTCAGAACGTGAGGGGTGGCGTAGTTTACGTAATGCTTTTGCTTCGATCTGGCGAATACGTTCACGCGTTACGTCGAATTGTTTACCAACTTCCTCTAAAGTATGGTCGGTATTCATTTCAATACCAAAACGCATGCGTAGTACCTTGGCTTCTCTTGGGGTTAATGTTTCCAAGATTTCCAGAGTTGCTTCGCGTAAGCCTTCAGCGGTGGCCATATCGATTGGCGACTCAATGTTGTTGTCTTCGATGAAATCACCTAAGTGCGAATCATCATCATCACCAACAGGCGTCTCCATAGAAATTGGCTCTTTAGCAATTTTTAGAACTTTGCGAATTTTGTCTTCGCTTAGTTCCATTTTTTCTGCTAACTCTTCGGGAGTTGCTTCACGGCCTGTTTCTTGCAGTATTTGTCGGGAAATACGATTGAGCTTGTTAATGGTTTCAATCATATGTACCGGAATACGGATGGTACGTGCCTGATCCGCAATTGAGCGAGTAATTGCCTGTCTAATCCACCAGGTCGCATAAGTAGAGAACTTGTAACCACGACGGTATTCAAATTTATCTACTGCTTTCATCAAACCAATATTACCTTCCTGAATTAAATCGAGGAATTGTAATCCGCGGTTGGTGTATTTTTTCGCAATCGAAATTACTAGACGTAAGTTTGCTTCAACCATTTCTTTCTTGGCGCGACGAGCTTTGGCTTCACCAATCGACATTTTACGGTTGATGTCTTTAATTTCGCTAATGCTTAAACCGTATTCAACTTCAAACGAAACTAAACGCGATTGAATACGTAGAATTTCTTCTTTGTATTCTTCAATACGAGGCATATCCAGTTTCTTAGCATGCTTCGCCGTGATATTAGCTAACCATTCAAGATCAGTTTCTTGACCTGGGAAGGTATCAATAAACAGCTTACGTGGGATACGTGCTTTTTCAATACATAGACGCATTACATTACGCTCATATTCTCGGATATGATTACGTAATTGGCGGAAATGACGAGTTAATCGATCAACCTGGCGTGAAGTTAACTTCAGCTTTAAGAAGGATTCGGACATGGCATCTAAAGCTTTTAGTGTTTTAGCATGTGCTCTGCCGTGCTCATTTCCTGCATTAATTGCTACCTCAAGACAGGCACGCAGTTCGTCAAAATAAATTTGCGCCTGTTCGGGGTTGGGGCCATCATCGACTTCGCCAAGACCACTTTCGCCTTCACTCTCACCTTCTTCATCGTCATCCGCTAAGATCATTTCTTCTTGCTGTGCTTCATCAAGCATAGAGCCAATGCTTGCAGCCGGAGCAACTTCTTCATCACCATCGGCAAAGCCGCTAATGATTTCGTTAAGGCGAATTTCTTGAGTGCTGACACGATCGTAATCATCAAGAACTAATTGTACTGTTTCTGGGTAATGAGCCAGAGACTTAAGAACTTGATAAATACCTTCTTCAATGCGTTTCGCAATGCGGATTTCACCTTCACGAGTCAGGAGCTCAACAGTACCCATTTCGCGCATGTACATACGTACTGGATCGGTGGTGCGACCGGTTTCTTTGTCTACGGACGCAAGTACCATCGCCGCTTCTTCAATATCAGGGACTTCTTCGGTGTTAAGTAGAAGAGCTAATTCGTCATCGCCTGGTGGGAGTTCGAATACTTTGATGTTCATCCCTTCCAACATACTGATGATGACATCGAAATGTTCCGTATCGACGATGTTTGGCAATAAGTCATTGATTTGACTGTAAGTCAAATAGCCTTGTTCTTTTCCAAGGCTGATGACTTTAGTTATCTGAGAGCTTTGCTGTTCTTGATCATTCATGGTCATAGGCACTTCTTTTTAAGGACAATTAAGCATTACAAAATGTTCTGATTATAAACTGGCTAGCAGTAACATGCCAGTAGTTTATTGAACTATTTGCACTGATTTGTTCTACCCCGCGCCAGGCTTGGAGTAGGGGTTGTTTACATTTCTATGCTCGTGCCATTTTGGCTCAAATCAACAAAATGTAAACAGCCCCGATATGTTTTTATGTTTACACGTGTCGCTCCTGTAACATTTTTTGCAAATTTATTCGCTCTGCTTCGGTTAAACCCTGTTGACGCGATTTTTCAATAAGCCGACGAATAATTAATTCTTGGTTTTGTTTTTGCAAAAATAAGATGATATCAATAAATTCTTTAACAAGTTCCAGTTCAGGAACTTGATGATTCCACGCCGCTAGCCGGTTAATAAAATCAAAATAGGAGTGGTTGCGCCAGGTTTCAATTAATGAAGCGGTATTGGCGTGCGGATTTAGGGCCAGTTGTTGCAAGAGTTTTAATAAAATTTCATGCTCATTCGCATCTAATAAATTTGGATTAATCTGCTCTTTGCATTTGGCATAGATTTCTGGGTGTTGCAAAAGTAAAGCTACTGCAACACGCATGGGAGTGCGTGTGATAGTTGCTGTTTGTCCTTTGGGAGTTGGCGCCGGTGCTTGATCGGTTAACAAGAGGTTGAGCCGATGGCTTTCGATATGAGTTAAACGCGCCAACTCATCAATCAATAATTGTTTATAGGAGCCTTCTGCCATTTTTTGCAAAAAAGGTTTAACCAAATTAATTAATTGTGTTTTTCCTGCTGGGTTTTGCAAGTTAATGTTTTTAGCCAGCGTATTGAGGAAAAAACGATGTAAAGGTATTGCTTGTTTTAAGCGGTTTAAAAAGCTTTCATTACCTTCGGAGCGTACCAAGCTATCGGGATCATGCTCTTCGGGTAGAAAGATAAAACGAGCATCTAAACCTTCATTTAAGTAAGGCAAACTGCTTTCTAATGCACGCCAAGCAGCCTGCTTTCCCGCATTGTCCCCATCAAAGCAAAACACCAATGATTTAGTATGTTTGGCCAGCAGTTGTATATGATAACTGCTGGTTGCAGTACCCAAAGTCGCCACGGCATTCATAATTCCATGTTGTGCTAAGGCAATAACATCCATATAGCCTTCAACAATAATAATGTAATCAATGGACTTTTTTTGTTGCAATATTTGATGCAATCCATAGAGCTCTTTGCTCTTTTGAAAGATGATGGTTTCCGGCGAATTCAAATACTTAGGCTTTTGGTCATCTAGTACGCGTCCGCCAAAACCAATGATACGTCCGTGGCGATCATGAATGGGGAACATCACTCGATTACGATAACGATCATAAATTTTGCCATCATCATTTTTAATCAGCATACCTGTGGTGATCAATTCTTTTTGATTACGTGGGAATGCTTTTTCTAGGTTATGCCACCCCTCATTGGCAAAGCCTAACTGATATAATTTCGCTATTTCACCGCTTAAGCCTCTGCCCCGTAAATAATTAATCGCAGGTTGCCCTTCGTGTTTGAGTTGTTTTTGATAATAAAGGTTTACTGCAGACATAAGTTTATATAAATCTTGGGATGCATTGTTTTTTTCGGTTTGTCCCTCACGAGGAACGGTAAGCCCTACACGTGTTGCTAAGGTTTCAATTGCGTCAATAAAGCCTTGATTTAAAAAATTCATTACAAAGCTAATAGCATTGCCCGAGGCTCCACAGCCAAAGCAATGATAAAATTGTTTCCTGGCCACTACGTTGAAGGAAGGGGACTTTTCATTATGAAATGGGCAGCACGCAGTATAGCTATTTCCCCTTTTTTTAAGGGGAACATAACTATCAATTAGCTCAACCAGATCAGTGCGGTGCAGAAGATCGTCAATGAATGGCTGCGGAATTAAGCCAGACATAGATATCCTCAGCTTAACTTGGCCTTAATCAAAGTGCTCACGTGCGACATATCAGCGCGACCTTGCAGGCTTGGCTTTAATTGCGCCATTACCTTACCCATATCGGCCATTTTTTCAGCGCCAGTCGATGTGATTGCGTCTTGGACTAGTTTTTCTATTTCTGCCGCAGATAATGGCTCAGGTAAGTACTTGGCAATTACTGAAAGCTCAAATTGTTCTTGAGCAACCAAATCGTCACGATTCGCTTTTTCGTATTGAGATATAGACTCTTTACGTTGTTTGCTCATTTTATCCAAGATTGCTAACATGCGTTCTTCATCGACTTCGATACGTTCATCAACTTCAATTTGTTTTACTGCAGCAGTAATTAAACGTAATGTGGTTAATAGATTTTTATCTTTTGCACGCATTGCGTCTTTAATATCATTGTTGAGACGTTCTTTAATAGTCATGATCTAATCCTTAGGTGAAGGAAACGAGGCTAGTACAAAAACCAAAAGGCCACAAAAATGTGACCTTGGTCAATAATACAGAATGAAAAACTTATTTACGGCGACGTTTTACATTTTGTCGTGAAGAAGTGTCACGAGAAATTTTCTTTAGGTGACGTTTTACTGCAGCAGCTTGTTTACGCTTACGCTCAGCAGTTGGCTTTTCATAAAATTCACGACGGCGTAGCTCGGTTAAAATACCGGCTTTTTCACAAGAGCGCTTAAAACGGCGCAGTGCGTATTCTGGGTTTTCGCCTTCTTTGACGCGAACTGTAGGCATTAAGTTTATCCTCTAACAATTTATTCTGAGTAGGTGGGCAATTCTAGTGCGACTTGAAGCCCTCGTCAAGATTATAGCACGAAATTATTTTGTTTTTATTTTATGTTATAATTTTTAGTTGATTTATTATTATCAGGTTTGCCATGTTGGTATTAGGTATTGAGTCATCTTGTGATGAAACTGGGGTTGCTATTTATGATTCGGAGACAGGCTTATTAGCGCATGCCTTACACTCACAAATTGACACGCATAGGGTACATGGCGGTGTTGTGCCTGAACTTGCTTCGCGAGACCATGTAAATTACCTTATTCCCTTGCTTGATGAGGTATTGCACCGAGCAAACCTTCAAAAGCAGAATCTTGATGGCATTGCTTATACTGCGGGCCCTGGATTAATTGGCGCTTTACTCGTTGGGGCTTGTTTTGCTAAAAGCCTGGCTTATGCATTAAATATTCCTGCTTTGGGTATTCATCATTTAGAAGCACATTTACTTGCAGCCAAAATGGAAACCCCCTCCTTGGAATTTCCTTTCATTGCTCTTTTAGTGTCCGGTGGCCATTGTCAGTTAATTGAGGTTAAGGCATTGGGTGAGTATCGATTATTAGGCGATACCTTAGATGATGCCGTGGGGGAGGCTTTTGATAAAACCGCCAAATTAATGGGGATTCCTTATCCTGGTGGGCCGGTATTAGCTGCACTCGCTGATCAATGTGAATCCACTCCCTATCGTTTTCCGCGTCCGATGACGGATAGACCCGGCTTGGACTTTAGTTTTAGTGGCTTAAAAACTTTTTCACTAAATACTTGGAATCAGAGTAATAAAGATGAACAGGCGCGTGCAGAAATTGCTAAGGCATTTCAGCACGCAGTAGTAGAAACCTTAATTATTAAATGTAAGCGGGCTGTGCAAGAGTCTGAATGCACGCGTTTAGTCGTTGCAGGCGGGGTCGGTGCCAATAAGTCACTACGCTTGGCCTTGCAGCAATGGATGCATGGCATTGGTGGGGAGATTTATTTTCCTGCGCTTGAATATTGTACGGATAATGGTGCAATGGTTGCTTATGCTGGCTGTTTGCGTATGTTGGCAGGGGAAGAGGATGCGCAGGTTGGGGTTGAAGTTAAGCCTCGTTGGCCTTTGGCTTAAAAAATCTTTATGAAACCTGGTCGCTTGCAACCAGGTTTCATTAGGAGTAACACAATCTAAACCTTGTCTTGTGGCTCTTCGTCTTTAGGCTTTTTCACCTTTGGAGCTGCAGTTTTTTTCACAGACTTGGGTTTCTTTTCTGCTTTATCTTCTTTTGTCGTTGTTTTCTTTGTGGTGGCAGTTTTTTTCACCGGCTTTTTTTTAGGCGCAGACTCTTGCGTAGAGGAGGCTCTTTTTGCTGCTGTTTTGCGCGCGGAAGAGATCTCAATGACTTCAGCGGTTGTGATGTGCTCATCAGCCGCGATATCGGCTGAATTGGCTGGAAGAGGGGTATCATCCATTACTTCCTCAAGGACGCTTTTTTGTTTGAACTTCACCTTGGATTCTGTGCCATCAATCAAACGCAGAATATTGTCTTTGTGTTTAACTAGGATTAATACAGCCATAAAAAATATCGCAGGAAATATATCAATGCGACCAATAATCAGCAGGGAATAGAATGGGGCCAAGCTGATGGAAACAATGGATGCTAAAGAAGAATAGCGCGAGAATCGGACAACCAGTAACCAAGTTGCCGTCACCATGATTCCCACAATAAATTGAAAACCTAAAAGAGCACCAATCGCAGTAGCAACGCCTTTTCCGCCTTTAAAGCCGAAAAAACAGGGGTACATATGGCCAAGCACTGCTGCCAAGGCTACATAACTGACCAGAGTAGCATCAGCGCCAAACATTTTGGCAATCACCACAGGAATAGTACCTTTGAGTAGATCTGTAGCCAGAACAATGGTAGCGTATTTTTTTCCAGCAAGGCGCAATACATTTGTTGCACCTGGGTTTTGCGAGCCCTCGGAACGCGGATCAGGCAAAGCAAAGGCCTTAGATACAATAACCGCGGAACAAATTGACCCCATTAAATAAGCAAGTATGAGCAAAAAAGCAGCTAAAATCACGGATTACTCCTTTATTTAGACTAGTAATATCGGTTTTTGGGATAAGAATTACCTAAAACATTTAATAAATCAATGCCTTTTTCGCTAAAAACCCCCCTCAAATACCTTAATTATCCATGCTCATCTTGCACTTTGGAGCCTTAAATCGTAATAGTATTGATCTCTTTATATTCTAGGCGATTCTTAGTAAAAATTCGCGTATTTACTGTTCTTCTGGTAAAAAAAGTGCTTGCAAATTATTAGTATACCTTCTGCCAAAATCAGTTACCTGCCAATACGTTTCTGTCAAATGAACTAGTTTTTTTTCAGCAGCGACTGTTAACGGTTTCAAAAGCGCATCCAGCGCCAATCCAGTGCGCTCGGTAAATAGCTCTAAGGGAATAGCCTGCTCCAAACGTGTGGTATTTAGCATGAATTCGAAAATTAACTCCTTACCTTCCACCTGTTCAATATTGGCAAGAAATGGTTTTTCTGTATTCAGATAATCTTTAGGTTGGCGATGTTTACGCGTACGTAATACACGCCCATCTGCGGTGATTTTTCCGTGAGCTCCGGCGCCAATGCCTAAATAATCGCCAAATAACCAATAATTTAAATTATGGCGTGATTGCTTATTCATTTTAGAAAAAGCTGAAATCTCATAACGTGCAAATCCCGATTGCTTTAACAAGTCTAGACCTTGCTCCTCTAAGATGCACGCATCATCCTCAGAGGGGAGTGGCGGATTTTCTTTGTAAAAAACAGTATTCGGTTCTATGGTTAATTGGTACCAGGAAAAATGTTCAGGCTGATAGGATAAAGCAGTACGTAAATCGGCCATACCTTGAGCGATGCTTTGTTGGGGTAGGCCATGCATAATGTCTAGATTTAAGTTATCGAAGCCTGCATAACGCGCGGCAGCAATAGCTCGATGCGCTTGTTGCTCATCATGAATCCGCCCTAGAATTTTTAAGTGTTCAGGATTAAAACTTTGAATGCCTAGAGATAGACGGTTGATTCCACTGTGTCGATAATCAGTAAAGCGTTGTTGCTCTACAGTTCCCGGATTTGCTTCCATGGTAATTTCAATATCTGAGGCAAAGGGCAGGATTTTTTTTAGTTCAGAAAATAAAGTATGGTAGGCTTCCGCTGATAACAGGCTGGGGGTGCCTCCGCCAATAAAAATAGAACTAATTTCTCGCGATTGGAACTGAATTAAATCAGTTTTTAAATCGGAAAGGAGCGCCTGAATGTAATTTTGTTCAGGTAAAATTTCCGGACTTTTATGGGAATTAAAATCACAATAAGGGCATTTTCGAATACACCAAGGGATATGAATATACAACGATAAAGGAATCATTACGCTTTTAGACTGGCTTGTTTGGAAATGCAATAGTATCATGACATACGTTTTGTCACAAAAATGAATAAGAAAAAAAGGGGATAACATGGCAAAAAAACGCGTTAGAGTCGCCGTTACAGGCGCAGCAGGACAAATCGGATATGCATTATTGTTCCGTATTGCTTCTGGACAAATGTTTGGTGCGGATACTGAAGTAGAATTAAACCTATTAGAGCTTGAGCCAGCACTGCAAGCATTACATGGGGTAGCCATGGAACTTGATGATTGCGCATTTCCATTATTGAAGCGCATCGTGTGCACTTCTGATCTAAATAAAGCTATGGATGGAGTTAATTGGGCTTTATTAGTAGGTTCAGTACCGCGTAAGCAAGGCATGGAGCGTTCTGATCTGTTGCAAATTAACGGCGGAATTTTTACCAAGCAAGGCCAAGCAATTAATGATAATGCCAGTGATGATGTGCGCGTGTTTGTGGTGGGTAACCCCTGCAATACTAACTGTTTAATTGCAATGCATCATGCACGTGATGTCCCTAATGACCGTTTCTATGCGATGACTACCTTAGATGAATTAAGAGCACGTACTCAATTAGCACAAAAAGCGGGTGTTGATATTACTGCAGTAAGTCAAATGACAATTTGGGGTAACCATTCTGCTACCCAGTACCCTGATTTTTATAATGCGAAGATTAATGGTAAATCGGCGGCAGAAGTAATTAATGATGATGCTTGGCTAAAAGATACCTTTGTTTCTACTGTGCAACAACGTGGTGCTGCCATCATTAAAGCACGAGGCCTTTCTTCAGCGGCATCTGCGGCAAATGCAGTAATTACCGGGGTGAATCATCTGATATTTGATACACCTGTTGGAGAGACATTCTCTATGTGCCGTCATTCCGAAGGGGAATATGGTGTTGATAAGGGCTTGATTTTCTCTGTTCCTTGCCGTCTTGAACGAGGTGAGTTAAGTGTTGTCGAAGGCTTAACCATGAATGACTACGGTCGTGAAATGTTTAATAAAACTTTAGATGAGTTGAGACAGGAACGCGATACTGTTAAATCTTTAGGGTTATTAGATTAATCCCCACTAGAATGTTAATTTAAACTCTCCTTCTTCCAATAAAGAGGGAGAGTTATCCGACACTGGCTGTATATTTTGAGATGTCTTTTTCGCTAATTCCGCTGTTTGGTATCTTTGTATTAGTTCGGAACTATCCAAAATAAATTTGGCTTCTGCATTACGTAATATGGTTGATATGGAACGACCATTAGACAAAGTCTCATTAAGTTTTTCCACTAATTGCACGGCCTTAGTAATTGGGTCAGGATTATTTTGTACAAAATGAGGAATATGTTTAATAATCGCCTCTGCCAGCTGCCTATCGGTTAAATAAAGCACCAGTCGTGTACGTACGATTTGCACAAAGTTATTATCTGACTCCATAATCAGGTTGCTTAAAAAATCCGGTTCTCTTTTTAATTGAGCACTTAATTTTTGGCTGAAGCCAAAATGCTCTCGATACTCCAACAGCATAGTAATAATTGAGTTTTGGTTATCATGTTTAACAGTAGTTCCGGATTTATGCGTTAACCAGGTCAGTAAGTCTGCTTCTTGAGGTCTGTGATTTAATGCGCTGAATTGAAATTTGGGGGAGGCGTTTGAATGGGACAAGTAATTATCCCACTTCATAGGCGGTAAATTTAGGGTTTTAGCTAAGCAGTCAACCTGTGCTTTTATCACCCCAAAATCCAGATGCCATTTTTCCAGATGAGGAATAACAGCCTTTAAAAATTTTAACAACTCAATAAATTTTCTTTGTGGAATTGGATGGAAATTATCCAAAGATTGCTTGAGCTGTTGGATTTCAGAGTAAATAAAACGTTCATTTCTCATAGGTGCTCTATGAAAAACGGGTTGCAAGGCGTCTTTTAGTGCTGCAAAAGGATCTTTCATAAATCTATCCCCAGTAAGCGCTCTTTATAAGTATAGTTTATTAAAATGTAAATGTACAGATATTGATCAATTCCTTATTTTTTTATGAGCTTCACCATGATTAGGTACGCGAATGAAAAATAAATTCTGTGAAAAAGATCCTGACCCGGTTTATACTTTTGATTTTGCAGCTTTTATAGTGAGAGCGCTCATGGATTTGAGAATTGATAATACCCCCTTCAAAGCGTTATTCCAGCCTTTAGATTTAGGCTTTACTCAATTAAAAAACCGTCTATTGATGGGCTCTATGCATACAGGCCTTGAAGAAGATAAAAGAAGTTTTAGTCGTTTGGCGCAATTTTATCGTGAACGGGCACTTGGAGGGGTTGGCTTAATTACCACAGGTGGTTTTGCTCCGGATAGGGCAGGGCGCCTAGCTCCTTTTTCGGCAAAGCTAACCAATAGCAAAGAGCAGCAGCTGCATGAGTTGGTCACGCACACGGTACATGATGCGGGCGGGAAAATTTTGCTGCAAGCCTTGCATGCGGGGCGTTATGGTTTTCATCCTTTTATTGTCGCTCCAAGTGCAATTAAATCTCCGATTAGCCCCTTCAAACCCTGGGCAATGAGTAAATACCGGATTAAAAAAACCATCAAACATTTTGCACGCTGTGCTCGCCTGGCCCAATTAGCTGGGTATGATGGAATTGAAATCATGGGCAGTGAGGGGTATTTAATCAACCAATTCATTGTGACCCATACCAATCAGCGTACGGATGAATGGGGTGGCAGCTATGAGAATCGGATGCGCTTTCCTGTTGAAGTAGTACGCAGTGTGCGTGAAGCCGTAGGTGAGAAGTTTATTATCGTTTATCGTTTATCCATGCTCGATTTAATTGATGATGGCAGTAGTTGGGAAGAGATTGTGCAATTGGCTAAAGCGATTGAGCATGCAGGAGCAACCATCATTAATACCGGCATTGGCTGGCATGAGGCTCGTATCCCCACCATAGCGACGATGGTCCCTGAGGCGGCATTTACTCCGATAACTAAACATTTAAAACCTGAAATCAGCATTCCTGTAATTACCTCAAACCGCATTAATACGCCAGAGCTTGCGAATCAGCTTATTGAGTCAGGTGTCGCCGATATGGTATCCATGGCAAGGCCTTTTTTAGCGGATGCACAATTTGCAGAAAAAGCTAGATTAGGTGAAAGTCGGGCGATCAATGTCTGTATTGCTTGTAATCAGGCATGTTTAGACCGTGTGTTTGTTAACAAAACCGCTTCGTGCTTGGTAAATCCTCGCGCATGTAATGAAAGCGAGTTGATTTATGAAGAAACCTTCCAGCCTAAGTCGATTGCCGTAGTGGGTTCTGGGCCTGCTGGTTTAGCCTTTGCCGCCGTTGCCGCTGAGCGCGGACATCGGGTCACTGTTTTTGAAAAAGCGGAGCAAATCGGTGGGCAGTTTAATTTAGCGAAAAAAATCCCGGGTAAAGAAGAATTTCAGCATACCTTGGATTATTTTAAATATCAGTTAGAAAAGTATGAAGTACGTGTTCTTCTGCAAACCGAGGCAACTGTTGAGCAACTAACAGAGTTTGATGAAATTGTTTTAGCAAGTGGTATTAAACCCCGCATTCCAGATATCCCCGGAATTGAGCATCCAAAAGTTGTAAGTTACATTGAGGTGATCACCGGCCAGAAATCGGTAGGAGCGCGCGTGGCGATTATTGGCGCGGGCGGCATTGGTTTTGACGTGGCCGAATTTTTAACTCATGAATCTCATACATCTGCCGGAGAGTTTTATGATGAGTGGGGGATTGATGTAACTGGAGCACATCGAGGAGGTATTAAGCCTGCAGAAATAACCCCAAGCCCACGAGAGGTTTATTTACTGCAACGTAAAAAAGAAAAGTTAGGCAAGCGTTTAGGCAAAACTACTGGTTGGATTCATCGCTTAAGCTTGAAACATAAACACGTCAAAATGCTTTCCGGCGTTAGTTATGAACGTATTGATGATGAAGGCTTACACGTGCAAATCAATGAAACCCCACAAATTTTAGCAGTCGATAATGTCGTGATTTGTGCAGGACAAGTTGAGTTTGCTGCATTACAAGCACCACTCAAAGAGGCCGGTAAGGTAGTGCATTTAATAGGTGGAGCTTATAAAGCTTTAGAACTTGATGCCCGTCATGCGATTGATCAAGCTTGTCGTTTAGCTGCACTGATATAAAGATTAGAAATAGCCTGGTTGCGCGCAACCAGGCTATGCTTTTGTTAATGAATAGAATAACCTGTAATATTACTGCCATTAAAATTAACTACATAAACGAATGATCCATTAGGGGTCACAATAATCGCCGTTGGACCGTTTCCTGTGGCATAAGGTCCATTAGGTAAAAGACTTAAAGCACCCGTTATCGGATCAACACTATCGGCATTGATCGTATTTTCATTAAAATTCGTAACGTAAGCAAATTTATCATCAGGCGTTAAGGCGATGCTTGAAGCTGCTGTTGATATGATTGTGGGGGTTACGTCAGTTAACGATCCCGTAGTAGGATTGACTGAGTAGACCCAAACAGATGTGTCATAGTCCATCGTTTTGAATCCACCTCCATTATTAGCTGCAACATAAACCAAGGTCCCTGTAGAATTGGTAATAATTTTTCCAGGATAAAACCCTGTCGTAAAGGGGCTATCGGGCATCGCGCTGAGCTCTCCAGTAGTTTGGTTAATTGTATAGCCGTAAATATAGCCATAAGCATAATCAATTACATAGAGAAATTGCCCATTAGGGGTTACGACAAGACCTACAGGTTGGCTAAACCCTCCAGCAGGATAAGGACTTGTTGAAAGTTGGTTCAGGGCGCCACTCGTCGGATCAACTGTATAGGCTGAAACGTTACCTCCATTTTGATTGGCTACATAAGCAAATTGCCCATTGGGTGAGAGTCCAATAAATGCAGGGCCTTGTCCTGCCTCATAGTTATCTATAAAGCTTAAAAAACCAGTGGTTTGGTTAATACTAAATTGAGCAACATTGAGGTTACCAAAATCGGTATAGTAAACGTATTGGCCATTAGGGCTTATAGCAATTCCCGAATATTGATTGCCTGGGTTGAAAGGACTTCCTGAAACAGGCGTTAAGACACCGGTAGTGGGGGCAATCGAATAGCCGGTTGCACCACCACTAAGATTGGCAACGTAAAGAAATTGGCTGTTTGGCGTTGCGGCAAGATTACTAGGGTCTCCTCCGGTTATAAACGGGCTTCCAGGAATTGGTTCTAGCGCTCCTGTTTGTGGGGTAGAACATTGTAGCGCATTCATATTAAAAAATGCGGCATTGGTATTACTTCCCTGCACTACTACATTGGGGATATAAAATGCATTAGGATTATTGGAAATAAAGGATATGGAGCAACTGGCCTTGGGGCGTAATATTGCAGGGCAACCGTTATTTTGTGATACGTTATTTAAGTAATTGGCATCAGTAGATGACGCGGTGATATTTCTTGCGTTCACTAGTGAGTTATTCGTAACCGTGATAAAGCCTGGAGGATTCACACAACCCGATGTACCAATATTTATGGTGCAGTTTTGCACAAAGTTAGAGCATACAACGGCATTACGATTGTTAACCGTTAGGGTTAATTCAGCCTTTGCTTTAGAGGTATTTTGGGGAGGTGTTTCCGTTAAAGGCGCAACCTCTGCGAATGTTTGTTGTGCAAATAATAATAGCAGTCCTAATAACCCTTTGTGTATCATAATAAAAATCCCTAAATTATTGTTATTGATGCATTGGGGACTGTAACAAAGGAAGAGACGAAAGACAAAATATTAATGCTAAGTTGGCAGAAATAACCCTTATTAGACAAGAGCCTATAAGGGATTTTTATCAGAAAATTGAAGCTTTGGGAGGTGATGTTTTACTTAGAGCAGCATTTCAGCAGAACCTTATTGTGCAAACAGTAACAGAATTCTTGGTAACTCTTTGTTTATTATAAAAAACCCATAAGCCAAAGTTGTTTTTACCATGAATGAAGGTAACAAAGAAATAAAGTAAAGACAAAATATATTCACAAAGTTGTATGAATATTAATGAGAATTTCAAATTTTTCTCAGCCGAATTTGAATTAAATGTAACAAATATAGTGCATCACACTGTTTATTTTGTTATTATACTGAGCAAATTTTATATAGCTTGGCTTTTTTAGGCCATGCATTACACGATTAGGAAGTTTATGATTCAAGATATACCAAACTTTGCCTCCTTTAATTTTTCAGATGCGATAAATAAGGCACTGGAGGATATGAAGTTTACTACCCCATCACCCATTCAAGCTCAAACTATTCCACTTTTGTTGGAAGGAAAAGATATTATTGCCTTAGCGCAAACCGGGACAGGTAAGACGGCAGCTTTTGCATTACCGATTTTACAAAGTTTATCTCCCAGCATTCAAGGTACCCAAGCGCTAATTTTAGCCCCTACACGAGAGTTGGCTATTCAAGTTGCAGAACAATTTGAATTATTAAGTGCCAGACAACGTGGCGTAACTGTTGCTACCCTATGTGGTGGACAAGAGTATGGTCGTCAATTAAAACAATTACGTGCTGGTGCGCAAGTGGTTGTTGGTACGCCGGGTCGCATTTTAGATCACATTGATAAAGGAACGTTGGTTTTAAATAACTTACGTACATTTATTCTTGATGAGGCAGACGAAATGCTGCGTATGGGCTTCATTGAAGATATTGAAACCATTATGGCCAAACTCCCAGCACAAAAACAAATAGGGTTATTTTCAGCAACAATGCCCTATCGCATTCGTCAAATTGCCAATACTTATTTACAAAATCCTGCCTCTGTTGAAATTCGTGCAGAAACTGCAACTGTAAAAAGCATTGAACAACGTTTCTTATTTGCTTCAGGTTACCAAAAACCAGATGCATTGCTACGTGTTTTAGCGGTTGAGGAGTATCAAGGCGTAATTATCTTCGTGCGTACCAAGAGCAGTACTGAAGAGGTTGCGGAATTACTACAGCAGCAAGGTTTACGTGCTATGGCGATCCATGGCGACATTACCCAAGCCTTACGCGAGCGTATTATTTCTCAGTTCCGTCAAGGGGCAATCGATATTCTCGTTGCTACCGACGTTGCCGCACGTGGTTTAGATGTTGAGCGTGTTACTCACGTAATTAACTACGACTTACCACATGATAATGAGACTTATGTGCATCGTATTGGTCGAACTGGCCGAGCAGGTCGTTCTGGTGTTGCAATTTTGTTTGTTACACCTAAAGAATCACGTTTAATCAGTAGTGTTGAACGACATACGCGTCAGCGTATTACTAAAGTAACAGTGCCTAATGATCATATGATTCAAGTTGCACGACAACAGCGTTTTATGGCAAATATCACCGCACGTTTAGAGAATGAGCATTTGCATTCATACAGAAAGATAGTTGAAGAGTACATTAAAGAGAATAATGTTTCTGCTGTTGATGTTGCTGCTACTTTGGCCTTGTTAATTCATAAAGATCAGCCATGGCAGCAAAAAGAACAATCGTTACCTAAAGCTGCTCGTCCTGAAAGAGAAGGGCGTGGAGAGCGCGAGCGTGGATCTCGATTTGACCGTGAGCGTTCATTCTCACGTTCTGATGAGCGACGTTCTGACCGAAAAGGCTTTGGTGATGGAGGCCGTAAGAAGTTTAACGAAGACATTACTGAACAGGATTTATTCCGTATTGATGTAGGTAAGGTTCATGGCGTAAAACCAGGTAATATTGTCGGTGCCATTGCCAATGAAGCAGGCTTACAAAGTCGCCATATTACCGGTCTTAAAATTCATGAAGATCATTCTACTGTACGCTTACCGAAAGGCATGTCTAAAGAAGTAGTAAATGATTTAACTAAAGCATGGGTTTGTGGCCGACAGTTAAAATTAACGTTAATTAGTAGTGGTGCTTAATTAGCTATAGAACACAACGCTTTTCTGTAATTAGAGAAGCGTTGTTTTTATTTCGCAGCAAAATAAAGTGTCGCTGCCGCTGCTAGTGATGCAGTGAGAATCAAACCTGCCGTTGTTGTTTCAGGAGTAAAAAATTTATAGGGATGGGCTGTTGGTTTCTCTGTAACTGGATTACTGTCTTCCGTGCCAATCTTATTCAACTTTATTTGCGTAATATTGTTTACCACTGAGCTAATTCGTTGCTCTGCTATGGTATTAGAGGTAATTAAGCTGAAATAGTCTTGTTCTAATAATTTGATTGCTGCATCTATTTGTTGTGGGGTTAGGCTTGCGTCTTGGCTATAGAATTGGATTGTGCGAAATAGGGTTTCGGAATAGGCCGCACTTACTTGAAGTAATTCAAGCTGTTGCCAATTTTGGGAATCAGCAATTTTTGAGTGGAGCTGATAACGGGGATTTTGTGAATCATTTTGCGTGAATGCGTGAATTGCATCAGCTAATTGGGTTTCACTAGAAAGAATTTGATGGAGTAGGTGTAGGGATTTTTCGATGAACTCGTGTTCAAATATGGTCATTTAAGGTCTCCTTACCGTAAAAGAAATACTATAAGGATCTTTCAAAATTAAGGCAAGAAGAGGAACACAGGGTATTTCCTTATGGATGAAGATGTGTTCTTATGTTGGGCTCAGAGGTATTGGGGATCGGTAATGCAAATTAAATAAACAAAAAGATTATTTAATGCTATAATTATCGATTAATTTTGTTTTTAAAAACAATCAATTATAATTAAGGGTATACATGAGACTGTTAGCAACTTTAGGTGCTTTTTTATTTTCTGGAATTGTTCTAGCAACACCTCTCCATAATATAGTTGTATTTGGTGATAGCTTGTCGGATAACGGCAACCTTTATGAATTCATGAATCATCAATTGCCTCCATCACCTCCTTATTTTAAGGGCCGTTTTTCTAATGGACCTGTATGGATAGAACATTTAGCCGCTTCTTATTTTCCTAAGGATACTGGCGCACATTTATTAGATTATGCTTATGGCGGTGCGGGTGTTTCTTCTGATGAAGAAGATGATGACGTTTTGTTTACTTTAAGAAGAGAAGTAAAAGATTACTTGGCTGCTCATCAAAATAAGGCAAGCGCAGATAGCCTTTATGTGGTATGGATAGGTGCTAATAATTATTTGGCATTGCCATCTGAAGTTGATAAAACCTTACGCGAGGTAAATGAAGGAATTACCGAGAGCTTACAACGCCTGGCTGATAAGGGAGCAAAACATATTTTAGTAGTTAATATTCCTGATTTAGGAAGTACTCCTGCAGCGATTGAGTTTGACGCAATTGAAGCTATGTCTTATTTTTCACAAACACATAACGCATTATTAAATAACACATTAGCTAACCTAAAACAGCAATATCCAGAGGTTGAATGGCTATTTTTTGATATGAATCAATCATTTAACGATGTAGTTACTAATCCACAATCGTATGGATTTAACAATATTAAAGAGACTTGTGTTGATTTAATGCCTGAAAGTTTCAGGAAAAAATCAGTATTAAAAATGGTTTCTGTAGCCAAACCTAAGCTTAATAATGATGCATGTGATGGCTATTTATTTTTTGATTTAGTGCATCCAACTGCAGTTGCTCATGAGTTGTTAGCGGATCGCGCTCGGAAAGCGCTTGATGAAGCAGGGGTTGTATTTGCTGAGTAAGCTTAGTTCTTTAGCGCATGTAATACGAGATCGCGCTTGAATAGGTCCCCGATCCCGTATTACGCTATGCTAATAAGGGCTACAGTTTAATAAAAGGACTGTTACAATTTTCAGGGATGTTATGTATTACATTTTAAGACTGTTTTTTATATTTTTTCTCGTTATCTCCACTGCTTATACAGAGCAATTGGAGATAAAGCTTAATGGCAAGAGCATTAAACTACCTTATTGGTCTGCATTAAAAGATCCCCACGGCGCAATTGTCCTCATCCATGGCGGTGAGCAGCCACAATGGTCAACTTTTCTTGAGTATGTAGCAAAGCATTTATCAGATTATGGCTGGTCTACCGTGCTATTGAATTGTGAGCAAGATAGTCCAGAGTCGTGGATAAAAGAACTACCCGAAGCAATTAATACTCTGCGCCAGCAAAAAAATAACCGCATTGTGGTTATTCATTATGGGGAGCAAGTCAATCAAACTTTAGCTGCTTTCGATAAGCAGGTTGGAATAGAAGGTCTGATTTTACTTTCTGCTTATGATTTATCGCAAGCAGGTGAGAAAAAGGATGACAAAAAAATTGAATTAAAAGTTCCTCTATTTGATATCGCAGGTCAATTTGATTATGGTGCGGTGCTTGAGCAAATGAACGAACGTAAAAAAGCGTTTGCCCAAAGCAAATATACCTCCATGAACGTACCTGGCGCGAACCATGATTATGAATATAATGAATCGATGGTAGTATCATTTCTTAGCGGCTGGATGCTGAAACTTAGCGAAAACAAACCCAAACCGCCACCAGTGCTTGTTTCTTATGTGGCCTCGATAGCGGCTTTCATCCCCAAAGAGGAGGTTGCTTTAGATGAGGAGCCTGAGGATTGGACGGGTTATAATGAGGATCCTCCAGAGCCAATGCAGGAAATTATCGTAAATAAAATGTAATCTGATTGTTGCAGCCAAGTAATAAAAAAGTCCTCATCGCGAGGCTTAGCGAAGTAACACAACAATGAATTGGCGCAAAGCACCATTCTTTGATTGCTTCGCTAAGCTTAGCTAATAAAACTTACATGTCCAGTGAACGTTTAGTTTTTACTGACTACCAGCCCTTGCTTTCACAAATCAGCTCATAGGCCTTCACAATTTTTTGCGTCTTCTCATTGGCGACTTTAATCATCTCCTGGGGTAAGCCTTGCGCAATTAACTTATCTGGGTGGTTGCGGCTTAATAAACGACGATAGGCTCTCTTAACTTCCTGTTTACTGGCACTCGGCGATACCTCCATTAAGGCATAGGCATAGTCCAGATTTGATTTAGATGGTTTATAGTTGTATCTGCTGTATGACGAATAGGAATCTGAGGAAGACTGATTGGCATCCTGCTGTTTATGAGCGGAACCGAAATCTTCATAAAAGCGATATTGTTGATGGAAGGGCATAAAGCCAAGATGAGAGAAAATAATATCTAAGGTTTGTATTTTTCGTGTTGTTAAGCCATCAATTTGTGCTGCTTGATACTGAATATCCATAAAGACTTTTAATAAATTACGGTTATCATTGCAGGCACGACGCAGCCTTAAAAGGACGCTAATAAGATCAAAGTGGGAGCTTTTGCCCTCATTAAATAAGCGCATAGCCAGTATTTTTTGTTGTTGGCCCAAATGCATTTCGCTCATAATGGAACGAGCCATATTTAATTCTTCTTCGCTAACGCGACCATCAGCTTTTGCCAGATAGCCCATAATGGAAAAAGTTGCCTCAAAAAACATGGTTTGTACATTGCTGCGTTTTTCAGTCAAATACAATAAAAGTGGATTAGAAAAATGATTCGCAAGCCCTCGGTCGAAGATATTTCCCACTAAAATACCAAAAATCGCACCTGTGGGACCTGCGGATAAAAAGCCAAAGAATGCCCCGAGAAGTTTTCCCCACCAGGTGCTAATTGTAAAAAAATCCTTAAAATTCATTATATAGAATTACCTTAAATTAATGTCAGTTCCACTGTATATGAGGGTATTGCTCTCATCTGCAATAGTCTTGTCGATTTATACCACATTTTAAGTATATACTGTCGGCTTTTAGGTTTGGCTTTATATGCGATTTTTTTACTCTTTTTTAATGTATTTACTCACACCATTTATTGTAGTTCGTTTATGGTGGAAAGGACGTCGCTTACCAGCGTATAGAGAGCGTATCGCCGAACGTTTTTGTTTGGGAGGAAAAGAACACCAACCCGTTGATGTTTGGGTGCATGCTGTTTCCTTAGGCGAAGTGATAGCTGCTATTCCGTTGATTGATGCGATGTTAGAGCGAAATTGGTCGGTATTCGTTACAACTATGACGCCTACTGGCTCTGGGCGTGTACAAAGCCATTATGGTAATAGGGTAGGGCATCAGTATGTGCCTTACGAGCTACCTAGAATTCTTAAACGCTTTTTTAAACAAATTAAACCACGAGTTGGTTTGATCATGGAAACAGAACTATGGCCTAACTTAATTTATGAAGCACGCGCGGCTAATGTACCTTTATTGCTCGCTAATGCGCGTTTGTCTGATGGGTCAATGCAAGGCTATAAAAAAATTAAATTTATTATAAAACCATTGCTTAACCGTTTTGCGGCTATTTTGCCACAAGGTGAGGAGGATGCTCAGCGTTTTATTGATTTAGGGGCACAAGCCGAGCGAGTACGGGTTTTGGGTAATATTAAATATGATTTACAGACAGACCGTATTAACCATCAAAAATTTAGTGAATTAAAAAGTCATTGGGGGGCTGAACGGGTAGCTGTTATTGCGGCCAGTACTCATGATAATGAAGAGTCGCAGATTATTGCCCAGTTACGACGTTTGCAAGAAGCAGTTCCTGGCATAATATTATTAATTGCACCAAGACATCCAGAACGTTTTCAAGAGGTATATCAACAATGCGTGCAAGCAGGGTTTAACACGGGATTACGCTCTAATTTAGCTTCTTTAAGTCTTAATAATGAAATTGTGGTGTTGGATAGCTTAGGCGAGCTTTTGGGCATGTATCAAATAAGTGACTATGCTTTTGTTGGGGGCAGTCTAGTGCCAGTAGGTGGTCATAACGTGCTTGAACCAATCGCGATGAATGTTCCCGTTATTAGTGGTTCCCATGTCCATAATTTTAAACTAATTTGCCAGGAGTTAGAAAAGGCAAAAGCAATTGTCTTGGTGCAGCAGGCGGATGAGGTGATTGATGAGTTGATTAAGTTGCATACCCATCCTCTTTACCGTCAAGAACTTATTGAAAATGCAACTACTGTATTTGAAAAAAACAAAGGTGCGGTTTTGCGGCATATGCAGCAAATAGATAGTTTTATGAATTAAAAACTATGGCTATGATTAGGTTTTGATGCAGTTAAGGGAGCAACCCTCTCCGTAAGCGTTCACGCTGTATGTATTCCATTAAAATTAAATAAAAACTGCTGTCATTGCGAACAAAGTGAAGCAACCCAGTGAGTTTTAACGAAGCATCGTTCTGGGTTGCTTCGCCATGGCTCGCATTGACGAAAGTTACATAGCTCGTGAACGCTTACCCTCTCTCCGCGGGCGGGGCTTGCCTCAGGCTAAGTTCTTGTATTTAAAAGCTAAAAATTTAATCCTCTACGCTCTTCCGTTTCAAGATCTAGCAAAGCTTGAAGCGCCTCATCATCCTCTTCTGAATTAGCCTCTGTGCTGTCAGTGTTATAATTAGGGGCCAGTTCAATTTTTAATAAAGAGTTAGGAGCTAATGGATTATTAAATGCAATTACTGTACTGTCATCAATCACAAGGTACTTTGCGAGCTTTTGGTGGGTAATGATTTTAAAAAATGAAAGGATACGTTTTATATCATCCAGATTTTTTATGGGGTCCACAATGCTGTTTCCAAAAGGTAATAACCAAGGATATCCCATAGAAGTACCATCAATGGCTCGTCCCAAAATTACAGTCTGCAAGACTTGAAATATTTTATAGGGATCTAAATTTGTTGGCATTTTCCCTGGTTTAATAACTAAGCTATGGCCATGTAACTCGCCGCGTATACATTGTTGTTGGTGGTAACAAATATTAGCAAACATCCCATCGGGGTTATTTTGGAGCGGTTGAATTAATTTATGTAAAACATCCAATGAATCATCGAAAAAATACGCTTGTGCTTCTTTAAATAAAGCGGCTATAAAGCTTAATTGCATATAGATAATTGGAAACTTAGATAGGTAATTAGGGACCTGCCGTAGCAGCTTACAACTATCTATTTGTGTTTGGTTATAACTTCCATCATAACAACGCAGAATTTCTTCATAAGTGGTTCCAACAGGTAATTTGGCAATTAAATCGTAAAGTGATAAAGGCACAATTTTTATTTCTAAATCTGCAGGGCATTTCTCAGAAGACTTTATTTTCTTGGCAAAATCAAATAAATAATGAAATGCAGACCCATTCTTATTCCTTACTCGGTTTAAGGTATCGACACTCGCTGTCTGGCGAAGACTGGATACAAAGAGCAAAAGCAAATTGCTTCCTGAGGATATATCGATTAAATGATTGATTAATTGCTGATTAGTTTGTTTGCTGCGATGGTGACGAATGCCAACGCAACCATCATAATCAATATGAGCACTAGTTACATTAGTTTGCGAGTATTTTTGTACATCTTCAGAGGTAAGAACATATCCATTCAGGTCATGGTAGGAGTAATTTTGTTCACCAGGATAACTATTTGTATCTTCTATAACTGAGTAAATGCTCTCTGTTTGCAGGGTATCTAATGCAGTAGCGGCAAAGAAACCAGGGGCAGAGTAGAGAGTTATTTTCTTTTGCTTTGGAACATTAGACGGCTCTAGAGAATCTTGTTTACGTTTCATCGTTACATTTAAATAGAAAAAAGAGCTATTATAAGTGCCTTAACTTAAGCAAATATTAAGAAAAATTGTAGCCGTATTAGACAGTGTAATACGGGAGCTTGTGGCACAAATACCCGGTATCACGCTGCGCTAATAGGGCTACTAACAAGTAAAATGAATTGTAGTCCGCGAGCGATGTCGCGGACATTTAATGTAGAATGAACTTAAGATCCTTGATTTTGTCTTTCTTTGATTTCAGATAAAGTTTTGCAGTCGATGCATAGTGTAGCGGTTGGTCTTGCTTCTAAGCGCTTGAGGCCTATTTCTATACCACATGCTTCGCAATAGCCGAAATCATCATTTCTTAAACGTTCCAACGCGTCTTCAATTTTTTTAATTAGTTTGCGTTCCCGGTCACGAGTACGTAATTCAATACTGAATTCTTCTTCTTGGCTTGCTCTGTCCGATGGATCAGGGAAATTCGCTGCCTCATCCTTCATATGAGTAACCGTGCGATCTACTTCTTCCATTAATGATTGACGCCATGCTAGCAAAATCTTTTCAAGATGGGCTAGCTGCTTTTCATTCATATACTCTTCCCCTTCGCTTTCAATGTAAGGAGAAATTCCCATGCTACCTATCGTGTCATTTTTCACGTTGTATAGTCTCTCATTATTTTTATCAATTAATTGTTCGGTCATATTAGCCTCCATCCCACTGCCCGCTGGTTTTCATATCAATAATAGCAAACCAACCGAGACGATTTTTACTCATTTGGGATCTCTTCAGAAGGCGGTAGGTATACCAAAAAACTGTTGTATCATCAACAATATTTATCGCCAACCACCACTTACTCTGTCATGACCCTGTAAATCTTTCCAGCATTGCACGTTTTTGTAGCCTAGTTCATTAAGTATAGCTCTAACTTTTAACTTTTGATCATAACCATGTTCTAGTAAAATCAGGCCATTAGGTAAAAGATAATCATAACCTTGTTCAATAATCAAGTGAAGATCCGCTAATCCATCTTGAGCACTAGCTAAAGCGCTTCGCGGTTCAAAGCGTAGATCACCTTCTTCCAAATGAGGATCTTGCTCGGCAATGTATGGTGGATTAGAAATAATGGCATGGTATTGTTGCTTTGGAAGAGCGCTGTACCAATTTGAATGATGAAAGCTTATATTATGTGCCTGATACTTTAAGGCATTTTCTTGGGCAACCTGCAATGCTTCCTGGCTAAAATCACAGGCAGTGATCTTCCAGTTGGGTCTTTCTTTCGCAATAGCAATCGCGATGGCACCGCTTCCGGTTCCCAGTTCAAGAATGCATGCAGCTTCATCCTGCGGGATTTTTTCTAAAGCCAATTCAACGAGTAATTCCGTTTCATGGCGAGGAATTAAGGTATGCTCATTAACTTTTAGGGTCAGCGACCAAAATTCACGTTCTCCTATAATGTAGGCAATAGGAATACCTTGAGCACGCTTCATCAAGAAGCTCTGATAGGTTTCATAGTGCTCGTTACTGAGTAGCTCTTCAGGATGCGCAAACAAATACGCTCTGTTTTTACCTAAGACATGACAGAGTAAAATTTCAGCCTCTAGCTCTGGGTTATTACCCAAAGCTGTGCGTATACTAATCATTGCGCCCCAACTCTGCGAGTAATTCCGCATGGTATTCACGCTGTAAAGCATCAATAACGAGGGATAAATTACCTTCCATTACATCAGCAAGTTGATAGATGGTCAGATTTATACGGTGATCTGTCAGGCGGCCTTGTGGATAGTTGTACGTACGAATGCGTTCGGAGCGATCACCTGTACCCACAAGTGATTTACGTGTTTGTGCTTGCTCTTGTCTTTGCTTGCTTTGCTCAGCATCTAATAAGCGGGTTTTTAGCAACGACATTGCTTTAGCACGGTTCTTATGCTGTGAACGCTCATCTTGGCATTCTACAACCACTCCTGTCGGAATATGCGTGATACGAATGGCTGAGTCGGTTTTGTTAACGTGCTGGCCTCCAGCCCCTGAGGAGCGGTAGGTATCAATGCGCAAGTCATCAGCATTAATTTGTATCTCATCAATTTCTTCAACTTCTGGCATCACTGCTACCGTACATGCGGAAGTATGGACACGGCCTTGAGATTCCGTTTCAGGAACACGTTGCACCCGATGAGCTCCAGATTCAAATTTAAGTTGCGAATAAACCGCAGTACCACTGATGCGGGCAATTACTTCTTTATAGCCTCCATGCTCGCCATGGCTCGCACTAATTAACTCCAATTGCCAACCTCGATTCTCAGCATAACGGCTGTACATACGATACAAATCACCTGCAAAGATAGCCGCTTCGTCGCCCCCGGTTCCTGCGCGCACTTCAAGATAAATATTCCGCTCATCATCAGGATCTTTAGGAATTAAATGCCATTGCAATTGCTCATCTAACTCGTCAATTTGTTTTTTGGCATCGTCAAGTTCTTCTTCGGCCATTGCGGCAAGTTCTTTGTCACCGCCCTCCAGCATTTCCTGTAGGGATACCAAATTATTTTGTGCTTCAAGATAGGTTTCATAGCAGTTGGCTACAGGCTCTAATTGCGCATATTCTTTGGATAAGGCTTTAAACTGATTCTGATCCGCAATCACTGAGGGCTCAGATAATAAGCGCTCTACTTCTTGGAAGCGTTCCAGCATTTGCTGCAGTTTTAACTCAAGAGATTTCTTCATAAGATGATTGGTAAGTTGTTGTATTAAAGAGGTATTGCGCTAGAACAAATAAATCTTCACGTCCATCACGAGCTATTTGTTTTAAGCCTGTGGTTGGGGTGTGCGTTAATTTATTAACTAAGCGCTCGCTAAATTCATTTAAAACCGTTTGTTGACAATGCCCTGCCGAAAGTTTTTTAAAAGCGCGCTGCAATTCTTTTTGGGCCAAATGTTGCATTTGTAAACGGTAATCGCAAATGACCTTTTTGGCTTTTAGAGAACGTTGTTTGCGTAAATAATTATTCAACTCGTCTTCAATTAACTGTTCTGCATGCAAGGCTGCTTGGCGCCGTTCTTCCATGCCTTGTTCAATTTTATTCTGTAAATCGTCAACATTATACAAATGTACCTGCGCAAGCTCGGTAATATTAGCCTCAATATTGCGAGGCACCGCCAAGTCTAAAAAGAACATGGGGGTGGATGCCCTTTGTTGCAAGGCATGCGCAACCAAATCTTTATTAATAAATGGGATAGGGCAGGCCGTTGCAGTAATAACTACATCGACTTCGGGCAAATGCTGCGCCAGGTTACTGATGGGAACCGTTTTGCCTCCAAATGCTTGTGCAAGTTTCTCAGCATTTTCTAAAGTACGGTTGGCGACAAGAAAGTGGTGTACCCCTTGCTGATGTAAATATTTAGCCACGAGGGCTGCAGTGTCTCCTGAGCCAATTAATAAAATGCGCAATGATTTGTACTCTGCAAAAAATTGGCCAATTTGTTGCACTGCTGCATAGGCTACAGAAACTGGATTGATGCCAATACCGCTTAAGGTTCTGATTCGTTTTGAGGCGCTAAAGATATATTCAAAAATAGGGCGTAACTGGGTTTTTATCGACCCAATTTGATTTGCATGCTGGTAGGCTTGTTTCATTTGTCCAAGAATTTGCGGTTCCCCGATCATCATGGAATCTAAACCACTAGCAACTCGCAACGCATGTTTTATACCTTGTTTGCCTTTATGAATGTACAAATAAGGCGTTAATGCATCAGGGGCAAGTTGATGCTCTCGCGCTAGCCAATCAGTAAGAGCTTGAGTGTCTTGGGTGTCGCAATAAATTTCAGTACGGTTGCAGGTAGATAAAATCGTCGCTTCGTTCACTTCAGGAAGACTTATTAAGCTATTGAGTAAGGAATCTTGGGTAGCCGGAGATAGCGCAACTTTTTCACGCACGTTTATTGGAGCAGTTTTATGATTGAGTCCGCAAGCAACAAACACCATAGAAATATGAATTAGTCTATATTTAAAGTAATCGGGGGATTGTAAACGATTAGTCGCTAAATTTGTAGGGTTTAACAACAATTCTGCTGTAATGGCAGCAATTAATTGCTATTCATTTAGGCAATATGTTGCGATAAAAGGGATTTAGGAAAAATTTTGTAAAATTAAAGTACAAAATTATTCAGCCGCTAACATACAGTAGAATGTTTTTGCACTAAATGTGCTAACTGATGGGGAGACGGTCATGGATATAATCCTTCA
The DNA here is from genome assembly GCF_001465875.1 of Legionella saoudiensis. GTDB lineage: Bacteria > Pseudomonadota > Gammaproteobacteria > Legionellales > Legionellaceae > Legionella > Legionella saoudiensis. The sequence goes on from NZ_LN901321.1 coordinate 344,685, forward strand.
AGGTGAACATAGCGGCGATGAGGCAGCACAAAGTTTAGAGCGCGTTTTGCAACTCTTTAAAGAGCGTTATCATATTGCTGCCTTTCGTGAAATTCATCTAACGGTAACATTAATCGATGAGCAAGGTGATGATGTGGAGTTGGTGGATAGTGAGTCAAACCAGGCTTATCGTGTTTTTGAGGTGTATCGGCAAGGATATGAATTGGGAAAAAAAGGAACGCCCTTACTACAATTAGTGGTTGATAATACAAAATAAGACGTAGACTATGAAGCGCATATCAAGCGAAGCGCCCGTCATTCCGAACGCGATGTTCGCCATGACGTACGCTTGTGGAGGTTTGAATCTCAGGCAAGACTCTTGCTTTGCCCTTAGTTTTCTGGATTAATCAGAAGGAGTTAATTATGTTTTTGGCGATTATTGCCATCATCCTTACCTTACTTTTAGTTGTAGGGATTCACGAAGCAGGGCACGCCTTAGTTGCGCGTTATTTTCAGGTTAAAATTAAAAAGATTTCTATTGGCTTTGGTAAGCCATTATTACGTTGGCAAACCAGCAGCGGTTGTGAATGGGTTTGGGCCATGTTTCCTTTAGGCGGCTACGTACAATTAGAAAATACACGTATTAGTCCTGTAGAACCCTCCGAATATTCTGGGTGTTTTGATAAAAAGCCCATTTGGCAGCGAATTTTAATTTTATTGGCTGGAGCTGTGGCGAATCTTATTACGGCATGGATTGCCTTGATCTTGGTTTATAGCATCGGTCTAACTTATACCTTACCGCAAGTAAAATCAGTACAACCGAATAGCCTTGCCGCTCAGGCAGGAATCACCGTTGGGGATCAGTTTGTATCGATTGCTGATAGAGCAACACCGACTTGGAATGATGTAGGGATGCAAATGGTTGTCTTATGGGGACAAAAAGAAGTTCCAATGGTTTTAAGTCATGGAACTGAATTGAAAAAAGTAACGATTAATTTGAGTCAGGTAAGTTTTCGAGGGGCCAAGTCGCATCTGTTGAGTCAGTTGGGCATAGAACCTAATCTTTCTGCTCCCAGAGATACTTTGCGATCTTCTTCTTTAGGCGCTGCAATACATCAAGCGAATGCGGTGATAGGAAATATGCTGTACTTCTTTGTAATGATTTTCAAGCAGCTATTTACCGGAGTAATTCCTTTCTCAATGCTCCTCGGCCCTTTGAGTGTTTTTGCCGCTTCGGTCGCCTCATTGACGCAAGGAATTGTAGTCTTTATGTTTTTTATTGCTACCTTAAGCCTGGCTGTTGCTTTAGTTAATCTGTTTCCGATTCCAGGCTTAGATGGCGGTTCCATTGTTTATGCGATATTGGAGAAGATTCGTGGCAAGTCGATATCGGTAGCTATGGAATTATTAGTGCATCGTTTGGTATTTATTGTATTTTGTGTGGTATTGGTGCATTTATTGATGAATGATTTACAAAGGATTTAGGTTTAGCCTGATTGCAGGGAGCAACTAGGCTAGGAATTTATTACTGTTCGTGCGCAACACCATAAATCCACTTGCTCTACTCCTGCCTTTTTCAGTGTTAATGCAAGCTCATTGGCGGTGGATCCCGTTGTCAGTAAATCATCAATTAAAGCAATATGCTGGAAAGGAAGTTTTTTACTGATAAACGCATTACGTAAATTTTTTTGCCTTTGCTCCTTATCCAGACTGGCTTGTGGTGCTGTATTAAAAATCTTTTGGCAACTGGTTAAATCATAGGGAATATTTAATCTTTTAGCTAAGCTTCGTGTTAAAATTGCCGCATGATTGAATCCTCTTTGTCTTATTTTTTTCGCATGCATGGGAACAGGAATAAGACATTGGGGCAAGTTGTCCATAGACAGGCTATTCAACATTAAATGGCTTAAAAATGAATGCAGATAAAGTCCATTATGGTATTTAAATTGATGCAGCAACCCACGTAATGGCTCTTCAAATTTATAAGTTACATAAGCATATGCAAACTGTGGTGGCTTTTTAATGCAGCCGCCGCAGATTAAGGAGCCAGCATCAGCTATAGGAGTTGCACAATGCCGGCAAGCTAGCCCTAGTTGGGGCATGAACGCAATACAATGCGCACAAACAGCATGAGTGCTTTTGTGAAATTGATTGCAAAGTGTGCATATAGAGGGCAAACGTAAACTCTGTGTTACAATGAATAGTTTCTGGCGCACGCGTGTTGGATTCCATCTGATTTTGAATAATTTTTCCTGGTTCGCATAATGACCCGTACACATGAAATTAGCAAGGCATTTAACCAACATGCCGTAGAATATGAGCTTGCTGCGAAAGTGCAGCATGAAATTGGGACTCGTTTATTAGAGCGACTCCACTATTTAAAAATCGCTCCTCAGCGTATTCTTGATTTGGGCTGTGGTACCGGTATTTTTTCCCGGGAATTAGCTCAAATGTATCCTAAAGCGCAAATCGTAGGTTTGGATTTAGCGTATTTAATGTTATTACAGGCGCAGAAAAAACATAGTTGGCGACGTAAATGGCCTTTGGTAAGTGCTGACATGAAACAGCTTCCGTTTGCGGCTGGAGCCTTTGATTTGGTTTTTGCAAATCAAGTAATTCACTGGGGAGAATCTTTAGAGGCTGTTTTTCGTGAATTGAACCGAGTAATGAAGCCAAATGCTTGTCTTATGTTCACGACCTTAGGTCCTGATACGTTTAAAGAGTTAAAACATGCGTGGTCTGGTGCGAATGATTTTGCGCATGTAAATGAATTTCCAGATATGCATGATGTGGGCGATTGCTTGATGGCCGAGCATTTCCTTGAGCCGGTAATGGATATGGAATTATTGGCTGTTCATTATGAATCGTTACCTAAGCTTGTGCACTCATTAAAAGCTCAAGGCGTAAAAAATATTAATTTAAGACGTAATCAAGGCTTAACTGGCCGCAGCTCATGGAAAAAATTTGAGCAAAACTATAGTTCCCTACAAACTGATACGGGACGTTATCCTCTAACCTATGAGGTGGTTTATGGCCATGCATGGAAAGGAGAGCAGCGAAAGACGGAGCAAGGAATTGAAACCTTAATTCCTATCTCACAAATCAAGAGATTAACGCGTTAATATTTTTTTAATGTTCACCTGATATAATTTGGCTAATTGAATTAAATTAGAGCACATTATGCTTCATAATTTGGCGGCACAATTTAGAGCTACTTTAATAAACTATTTGAAAGAGCCGACGAATATTGAAAATCAAAAAGCGCTAACAGCAGCGTCCTTCGCTATTTATTCTGATGCAATAACAGCATGTGGTATAGAACCTGATAAATATATGGAACACATTGATGCAATGATAGGACCGGCATTAAAAGGTATTCGAATTCATCCGCATGCCGGAGCGATATTGGATGCCTTTTATAACGATTTAAGTTGGTCTGACCTACGCCGTGAAAACCAGGCATTCCATGTTTTAACGCTTGCCCATAATAATTATTTATTAAAAAATTTGCTTAATCCAACTCAATTGGCGCAAAAAAAATTAGAACGCATCAAAACGGTAATTGACCAATTGGCTGCTGAACATAATCCTTACGTAAAAGAATTAGACGCAGCTTACGGAAAACTAAAAATGCTGGTTAACGAGTACATTCAGCAGACCCCGCAACAACAATATGCTAATCATGCTCTCTTTGAGCACAAATTAAAGAATATTTGTAATCGGCATAAAACTGCTATTGAAAGTGATGTGCGTATTAGAACCGTGTTTTATGATTTTTTAGCGATGGCTTCGAGTTTTATTCTCTTTATTGGGGAATCACTTGCCAATACGTTTCATAGCAAAAGTAGATTCTTTCACAATGTTTCTGCCCAACCTACAAGTGTCTTAGATGGCTTTTCTATTACTGCTCCAAATGTGGAAGTTCATCCTGATGATGAGGGGCCTACAAATGAGAGCAATTTTGTAATCTGACCTTATTGCATTGCGCACAATAATGTTATGCAACTTAGTGAATAACATGGTATTTTCAATAATATTCTTTGGTGAAGGGAGTCACTATGTCAACGCAAAAATTACACGCTGGTGAACGCAAAATCATATTTTTAGCTTCTTTAGGTGGAGCTTTGGAGTTTTATGATTTCATCATATACGTTATTTTTGCTCCGATGATTAGCCAGATTTTTTTTCCAGAAACAGACAAGCTGGCTTCTTTAATGAAAATATATGCAATTTTTGCAATTGGCTATTTAATTCGCCCTATAGGAGGAATTGCGTTTAGTCATTTTGGGGACAAATATGGCCGCAAAAAAACATTTATTTTTTCCGTAGTATTAATGGCGGTGCCAACGGTAGTAATTGGGCTTTTGCCTACCTATGAGCATGTGGGGGTATGGGCTAGCATCTTGCTTGTGTTGATGCGTATGTTGCAGGGGCTTTCTATTGGCGGTGAAATACCTGGAGCAATTACTTTTACCTGTGAGCATGTAAATCCACGCTCCCGAGGATTAGCCTGTGGCGTAATCTTTTGTTTTCTTAATTTAGGTATTTTTTTAGGGGCAGCAATTAGCTTATTGCTAACCAGTTTGCTAACTAAAGAGCAGCTATTATCTTATGGTTGGCGTATTCCATTTCTTGTAGGCGGTTTGTTGGGGGTATTTAGTTTTTATATTCGCAAGCAAATGACGGAAAGTCCTTTATTTATGGTATTTAAAGAACAGCAGGAGCGGGAGCGCATTCCGTTTATTGAGGCGATTACGCTTTATTGGCGACAAATAATGCAAGGAGTAGGTATAACTTGCCTTGGTGCTGTGGTCATAAATTTATTATTTTTATACATGCCCACCTACCTTTCTACAATTCTTTCCTATCCTAAAGAAGAGGCAACCCTATTTAATACGATTAATTTATTTTTCTATTCATGCTTGCTGGTATTTTTTAGCTGGCTTGCGGATCGCGTTGGGCGAAAAGCCATACTGTTGACTGGAGCGATAAGCTTTATTTTATTTGGATATATTTTATTTGCTATTTTATCAATACAAACAACGCAAGCACTGGTTATCGCTTTATCCCTATTAGCTATTTTAAGTAGCTCCATTATGGTTTATCCAAGTGTGTTGGCAGAGCTTTTTCCTACGTCCATTCGTTATACGGGTATTGCCATATCTTATAACATTGCGTTTGCTTTTTTTGGCGGGTTAACGCCATTGATTGCCACATATCTGGTTGAGTCTTTTGCCAATGTACTGGCGCCAAGCTTTTATCTAATTTGTAGCGCTGTATTATGTTCATTCGCCGCAATGACCATCAAACAACTTCATTCCGAAGGAGCAGAGCGTAAAGCGCGCAGCTTAGGGCTTACCAGTCATTCGAATAATCACTAGGTAAGGATTCCAGCTCCAGTTCTGTTGTTTGTATGGTTTCCGGATCATTTTGACGTACAGTTCCTCTCATTAACGGATCGTGAGGATTAACATAATTGATGTGTTTATAAGGAGATGAGTATGCAGTGGTTGGGTCTGGGTCAGTATAGCTGGGTGTATCTGTTACAACATAAGTTTTTTTTTCAGGGCTGATTACGAAACCATTTGAATCAGTGGTGGCGCAGTTGGTAAGTAAAAGCATACCTCCCAAACAGCCAAGAGTGAGTTCCGTCTTTCTCATACATTACTCCTAAAGACACGCTCATAATTGTATAATTATAGTACAGTTGGTTTGTTTTGGTTGGTGGCTGTTTCCCTTTATGCTATAACATTAAGCTCCGATGAGCTGTGCAAGGAGTAAAAATGAGTGATCTCATGACTAAAGCTCAATTATCTGACTCAAAAGATTGCCCTGAGTTTTCAGCAAAACCAATTCATCAAATGATTAAAACGCGACAGGCTTTGTTAGGTGAAAAATTAATAATTAGTCGCGCTTTACCCACTCGCGAACGGCGGATGATAGGTGCCTGGTGCTTTCTGGACCATTTTGGCCCTTTAGCTTTGCAACAGGATCGTGAGTTTGATGTAGCACCGCATCCTCATATAGGGTTACAAACATTTACTTGGATGATGGAGGGGGTAATACAACACCGGGATAGCTTAGGCTCAAACCAACTGATTAAGGCCAGACAAGTAAATCTTATGACGGCAGGGCGAGGCATAGCTCATTCCGAAGAGTCGCTCCATTCAGGACAAGTACTACAGGGTGTGCAGTTATGGATTGCTTTGCCTGATTCGGTGCGCCATATGGAGCCTGACTTTAAGCATTATCCTGAGGTGCCGGTAATTGAGCATGATGGATTAGTCATTGACCTTATGGTGGGCGAACTACTGGGTGTTAAAGCCCCGGTTTCCGTTTATTCACCCCTCATCGGCTTAGATATTAATACGACAAAGAGGGTGTGCACCAAGCTTCCTTTAAATCCCAGTTTTGAGTATGGAATTTTGCCGCTAGATAATGAGCTGAATATAGAAGGAACGCTAATTGATCATAATATGTTACTTTATCTAGGCTGTGGGCGTACGGAATTAGAACTTAATATTCCTCAAAAAGCACGTTTCTTGTTGATTGGTGGTGAGCCGTTTAACGAGGAAATTCTCATTTGGTGGAATTTTGTTGCACGCAATAAGCAAGAGATTATTGAGGCCACTAATAATTGGAATAATCATACTTATTTTGACGAAGTGCAGGGGTATGTGGGGAAGCGAACCCCCGCTCCGGTAATGCCCTAAGCTCCTTTTGATCCGTCAAAAAATGAGTATCTCTGGCACCGCGGAGAATGATGTGTCCCCGCAGGTAAGCGTTCACGAGCTATGTAAATTTCTTCATTGCGAGCCATGGCGAAGCAACCCAGATCGATGCTTCGTTAAGACACAGTACTGGGTTGCTTCAGCAGTTTTTTATTTAATTTAATAGAATACATACAGCGTGAACGCTTACCTATTTAACTGCGGCTACTTTGTTCAAATCACTGCGTTCCTGCAACATACGTGTCAAAGCAATTAAATCTACGGCTTTATCACCAAACAATTGGATTGCATCCAACGCTATTTGATAATGGTGATTTATTTCTGCCTCTAATTTCTCTCGCGTGTATAAAGAAGCAAATGTAATTTTCTCATTAGCGAGATCGGAGGATCGTCCTTTACCTAAAAGTTCTGTAGGTGCATAGCGATCCAAATAATCATCTTGCAGCTGAAATACCAAGCCTATATGACGGGCATAGGTTCTTAATGCCGCTTTGCTTTGTTCACTCGTAGAATTATTTGCAGCTAAAACCATTTCAATACAGGCGGAAATAAGTCGGCCTGTTTTGAGATGATGTATTTCACAAAGAAGCTCTTCACTAATTGATGCTTTGCCTAATTCAGATAAATCCAAGCTTTGTCCACTAACCATTCCGGTTACTCCACTGGCTCGGACTAGTTCTTGAGTGATGGCAATCACCTGAGCTGCTGGGAGGAGTTGAGATAAATGAGACAATAGCACTTCGATTGCCAGTGCTTGCATTCCATCCCCCACCAAAATTGCCGTAGCTTCATCAAAGGCTTTATGACAACTGGGTCTACCGCGGCGAAAATCATCATTATCCATTGCAGGTAAGTCATCATGAATTAGAGAATAGCAATGAGTTAATTCGACTGCGGCAGCAATTACATCCAGAACCTGGAGATCTAGATTAATTAAGCTACCCGTTAAATAAACAAGGATAGGTCTGATTCTTTTTCCTCCAGGAAAAAGAGAATAGGTCATTGCCGTATAAATTTGCTCCGCCGGTATTGATATTTCATCGGTAATCCGCGAAAGAAATTGTTCTTGACGTTCGAGATAGGTTTTAATCACTTAATTCTTCATCCGAAAAGGGTTCTGCAGAAGATTGTGCAGTAGTTAGCATTTCAATTTTTTGCTCTGCTTGCTGTAATACATCTTGGCAGCGTCTGGCTAAGCTGATTCCCTTTTCAAATTGTTTTAGCGAGTCCTCAAGAGTTAATTCCCCTTTTTCTAGCTGTCTAACAATTTCCTCTAACTCCCCAATAGACTGCTCAAAGTGGATGTCTTTGCTCATAGACTTTGCCCTGTTTGTGCAAAAAGTTGTAATTATACATTGAGTTGTTTTCTGGATTCAATCCTTAATTTAAATCTCGATGCAGGTTGGTGCTGAGGTTTGCAGGCCAACCTATAGGTAGGAATTTTTTACGAGTTCAGCTATGATGCCAGCACGTTAATCAAGGTCAGTAATTTATGAAAACCAAAACCCAATTTGTATGCAATCAATGTGCTGCGGTCTTTAAACAATGGGCAGGGCAATGCACACAATGTGGGGCATGGAATTCGGTCGCTGAAGAGGGGATTGTCCCTGTTAGTCGCAATGTTCGCGGGGGCTCTTGGGTAAATCAGCGTTCTGTTATTACTGCCGTAGAAGATGTGGTAATGGATAAAGAAGTCCGTATGGATTGTGGATTATCTGAATTAAATCGTGTCTTAGGAGGAGGGCTTGTTTATGGTTCTGTGGTGCTTATTGGAGGTGATCCTGGCATTGGAAAATCTACATTACTGTTGCAAACTTTAGCCAATCTTTCTCTGCAAGAAACCGTATTATATGTTACCGGTGAAGAGTCTTTACAACAGGTGGCTATGCGAGCCAAGCGCTTAAGTCTCCCGTTAGCAGGATTAAGGCTTTTAGCGGAAACACAGGTAGAATCAATTATTTCCCATGCTCAAAAAGAAAATCCCAAAATTATTGTTATTGACTCCATTCAGACTATTTTTACAGAAAGTATCAGCTCAGCACCCGGAGGGGTTAGTCAGGTACGTGAATCTGCGGCACAATTAGTGCGCTTTGCCAAAATGACGCAAACGGCAGTATTTCTAGTTGGGCATGTCACTAAAGAAGGAGCTTTGGCAGGCCCACGAGTTTTAGAACATATGGTTGATAGTGTGTTGTATTTTGAAGGGCAAAGCGATAGTCGCTTTCGAGTGATTCGCGCAATTAAAAATCGTTTTGGCGCGGTTAATGAATTGGGTGTGTTTGCTATGACGGACAAGGGGTTGAAAGAAGTTGCTAACCCGTCTGCAATATTTTTATCGCGCCAACCCGAGCCAACTCCAGGTAGCGCGGTAATGGTCACTTGGGAAGGCTCTCGGCCTATGCTTGTAGAAGTGCAAGCATTAGTCGATGAGGCGCATGGCCAGCAATCCAAACGAGTCACGGTAGGTCTTGAGCATAACCGTTTGGCCATTTTACTTGCGGTTTTGCATCGCCATGGTGGAATTGCAACCTATGATCAAGATATTTTTATCAATGTAGTCGGCGGCGTTAAAGTTACAGAAACGGGCTCTGATTTAGCTTTGCTTGCCGCAGTAGTTTCCAGTTTGCGAAATCGTGTTTTTGATAGCGAAACCATTATTTTTGGTGAAGTTGGCTTAGCAGGTGAGATTAGACCCGTACAAAGTGGTCAGGAACGATTAAGGGAGGCGGCCAAACATGGATTTAAGCGTGCCATTGTTCCTTTTGCTAATGCGCCAAAACAACAGAATGCTTCCATGGTAATTGAACCAGTAAAATATTTACATGAAGTTTTAGAAAAAATGTGATTATAGAACATAAGTAGTTGAGATATTACTTAATACCCCTTAGTATTGCGCCCATTGGCTGGTTAGAGGCCGCAAATCGCACGTCATTATGTCGAAATGACATATCTATTTATGACTTATATTTTGTTTTGATTTGATAAAGAATTAACAAGGTAGTTGTTTTTTTTTAACCCTGTGTTAATATTGAACAAATCCAGATATCCGGGAATGGTTTTTAATGGCTGCTGCTTTTTATAACATTAAAGATATTATTTTAGGTCTTCCTTCTCATTCTGGGCATGAGGCATATCTTGGTGCCGTATATAGACCAGATAGTCAACAGATCGTTTATAAAAAAAATAAATATGGCATTGCTTCTTTTTCTCGCTTGGAAGTGAGTTTTAGCCAGCTCGCTAAATTATTTTTATCACCTGATTTAACTCCCTCACAACGACTGGTCGTAGATGATGAAAATCAAGTTGTAGGGGTAGCAGTTCAACATCTTTGTTATGTTGTCGAAAACAAAGAAGGATTGGAAAATGCATTTTACACTCTAAATAATCAGCGTGTTAATTGCAAAACGACAAAACATCGAATTACTGACTTAACTAAAATCCCCATCTATTTCTTACACAATTTACCACAGGGTTTTTATGCCCGCCTGGTTAAAGCAGAGAAAGATAACCAGCTAACTATTGATTATGATTCTTTAGCAAGCATCCTTGCCACTTCATATACTATGGAAGAGGATGATTTACATAAAGGGAATTTTGGCTTTTATCTAGTGGAAAGAGAAGGGAAGCCGCATGCTGTATTTTTTAAAATCGACCATGATTTAATGTTCGTTGACAGCATTATGGGCTTTCATACACGCAGACCATTCCATTTATTCCACGGTCCAAGCGCCTTTGATATTTTTGCCGAAGATCTATTATCCTTTCCAAACTTGAAGCGTTCGGCTAATTCTTATTGGCCAACAAAGTTTGGTTATGTAGCCAATCCTTTTGACAATAAGGAATATCATAGTTTCGCTGAAATAGCGGCATTTTCCCGTTTAGCGAAAAATCCAACATTTATTCGCTCAAAATGGAAAACTTTTTTTAAACATTGCTCTATTCCACGGTCTTTAATTGAAACCACCTTAAAGGAGTGTGCCAATATTCAAGATCCAGAGGACAGAGCTCATATTGCTCTAATAACGCAAGCGATGGTTACCCGCCTCGCTCATTTACGCGCCGTTTTATTTTCAATTAAAGAATTTCGTGAGTTTGTGGTGAGCTTGAGTGATGAGGAAAATGAAGAGCTTTTGCGTGAAATTATTCCCACCAATGACGCTTTAGAACCCCAAATTAAACGGACTCTGGCACAATTTCATACCTTATGTGCTGAAAATGGGTTTGCAGAGGGTGATACACCATTGCATACAGCGATTAAATTAGGTGAGTATCGTTATGAAGAATCGATGCGTATGTTTGGTCATTTTATTAATGTAAAAAATAAAGAAGGTAAAACACCTTTGGATGTGGCTTTGGACCGAATTAATGCATTTGCACCTAACGTGGATAATAACGTAAGCATTGACATGCGCTTTGTGATGAAACATTTATTAGAAAATGGCGCACAAAAGACTGAGGCATTTAAACAGGCTAGATTAGATAATGAAATTAAAAACTATATTTTTGCACACCCGTTTAAAGCAAGCATTGTAGCTACTTCTTCTTATACTAATTTACAACAAACTCTAAGAGAGATTGGCGAGGCGCATCAGTTTTGCTTGAAATATAAAAAGAATATGGCTATTGACTGCATTCGCCAGTGGATTGAGGTAAGAAAATCCCATCCTGATTTTCAGCGCGAATTAGAGCAATTAAAACAAGATGTTAATGGCCAGTCGTCTGAAGCTGAAGCCGCTCCATTAAAATATCTTCGCCAGTTACGAAGTCGGTTGTGGATTGTCCGCCAATTAAGAGGATTATATGGTTGGACCTCAACGCAGATGGATATTAATCAAATGATTAAGCAAGCCAAGCAGGAACTTTATCCCCAAGAAACGAGTTACTTTTCATTTTTCAGTAGGGGTAAAACAGAGGCTGCGCTACAGCCACAGCCTGACGCAATAAATTTGCCCTCAATGGGTTTGCATCTCACCTAAACGGAATGGATAGGTATGACGGCAGCGTGCATACCCTGCGCCTATTTTTCTAGGATCATTGTAAAAGGCGTAGTGGGTTGCATTATATTCACAACAGGGTATTGAGCTGATAAAGCAACCACGCTTGGCATTCCAGACATAGCCTCTGGGAGTGAGCTCCAGTGTTCTGCCGTCGTAGCAAATATAACGCGGTTGTGAAGGAGTATTTCCTACAATGCATCCTTGTGCGTGAACAAAATTTGCGAGGACTAATAAACCGAACAGAATAATTCGCATGAAATGACCCTAAACTTGCTATACTAAATATAAACTTAATTTATCTTATACTATCTATTCAGTAAAGATGAGGATTTTCTCGTAATTTAAGGTTAAATTAATAATTTAAGCTTAAAATGAATACATAATGGTTTTTGGAGTGTGACTATGGCTAAACCTGATCCTAAAAATGCAGATTTATGGGAAAACTTACATAACTTAGAATGGAATAGCCTCAGTGATACTGAACGAAGTGACTTCGTGAAAGCATGTGATGCATTATTAGCTGTAGATTCTAACAATCCTGTAGCATTCAGAGCAGTAGCAAAAGAACATGCCAAGATTTTGGAGCTTGAGGATGAGAAGGCAGCTAAGGAATGGGCAACTCCGGCTTCCTGGAATTTTTTGACCACTTATGATCCTAACGATTATTACAAAGACTCTGCTTTTTTGGATGAGAATGATGATGTTACATTTCGTAGCATTCAGCAGGAAGCGGCTGCTCAACGCGTTAAACTCGGGTTGAGCGCAGTTTCTGATGTGGAGATTTTGCTAGGAGTTATGCAAAACAATACAGAGGAGCTTAGAAAATATCTTGCAAATCATGTGGTGCCTACTTTTAATCATCTTGAAAGTTGGGATCCCGAGGCTCCATCAGATAAGAATATTTTATCAGATGATATTTTATTAGATATCCAAAAAGAGGCGTTAGCGCATTGGGTTTTAATGACCATAGACAATCTGGAACTTGATGTATTAGATCGATTAATTGCTAAAATGGATGATGATTTTGCTGCGGAAATAAAAGCCTTACCTGAATTTCCTGATAAGCATGCTAATTTAATTGAAATTGATCGCATTTGGAATTTAGTGGAAAAGCGTGTTCTCGCACGCCAAAAAGAATTATTAGTACAAGGGTTTATTAATGAATATAATCAATTTCTTAAAAGCGGTATAAGTGATACAGATATTTTAGATATGGAATCCCTTTTGCTTGAGGATGATGATGCAGATTTTATCGCTGGTTTGCCTGATTCAGGTACTGCATTTGATACTCATAAAGATGATTTAAGTCCTGAGCAAGTTAAAGTTCTTAGAGAGCAGTTAGGTGAACGCTATTTAAAGGTATCTGTGGCACATCGTATTCAGAATGGCGAATCTTTGGATTCATTATTTGACGCCAGTACCCCAGAAGAGTTTACCAGAGTATTAAAAAAGTTTTACCCTGCACACGACTATATTGATCATGTGGTTACCCCACAGTTCATGAAAGAATGTAAAGAGCAAATGGCGCCACAAATGAGGGCCAAGATAGCTCAAGAAGTTAGAAACAAGATGTTAAGCGAAACGACTCCTCAGCAGTACCAAGAGGATTATAAGTGGTTGCGTGATCTGGCTACTTCTAAATCGGATGAGACATTTAAAAATGCGATAAAAGCAAGTAAATCTACCGCAAGTTATGTAAGGGCGAATTTTCCAGACATCGATATTTCTAACAAGGAAGGGCAAAACCAGGCATTACAGAAAATATCTGATGTGGTAGATAATCTGTTTCCCGCTGATAATAGAGCACAGATGGATGAAGTACGCCAGGCAGCGCGTACGCGCATATTTGAAATGACCATTTCCTCCGCTCTTCAGCTGCCGATAGGGTCTCATAAGCGCTTGGTTGAAGCATTTGCCAAAATGAGCGTGGAAGAGCAAGAAAAATTACTGCCTAGAAATACAGATGATGCAGAGAGAATTAATCATGTAAGACATATCGCAATGGCACGGGATATAAGTGTGCTTAAACATTATATGCCCGGCGCTGCGGAAGAGGATTTGCAAGGGATATTAAGTTCTTCTCAACAGATGGATGCGGTACAAAAAATCCAGAATCCTGGAATACGTAAAGCATTAGGCGCCAGGTTTCCTATTGCATTAGACTCAGCTCAGGTTAAGGCAATCAATAAGGCTTTGGATAGAGCGGTTTGGGATGATGCCAGTTACGTACAAATGGTTGCTGAGATAAGAACAATTTGCGCCATTTCAGAACCAGGAGCTGTAAAAGCATTTAATGCTGCTTTTGGTCTGGCCGCTAATGGGGTCACTAAAAGTGATCCGCATGGTTTTATTGGAGAGATTCTTAATTATAATGAAAAGTATCAACAGCTTTTTAAAGCATACCAAGATCCCGCAAATACGATTAATAAAGAATTTTTAGGAATGATGCTTGCGCTTCCGCATGCATATGGAACAATTCCTAATACGCCTGCTTCATTTGCAGCATTGCAAAAGCAAGTTTTGAATTTTGCTGATCGCGAGCTTTTTATCAATGTATGCGTTGGTGCTGGCAGTACCGGATTAAATGAGGCACAAAGAAATCAATTTAAAGCATCTTTAGAGCGAGCAATTACACCTGCAGTATTTAACGAAATGCAAGCGGCACTTCTACAAGATGCCTGCGCGGAGCAAAAGCCTGAGGTTGCTGCCAAAGCTGTAAGCAATGTACAAAAAATTCTGACTCAAATGCAAGAATCGCAAGAAAAGATCAGTAAACATCTTAATAGCGCTCAGTTTGTTTTTGATGTTCAGGAAATACATATAAATAACCTGATTATTAGAGAACAAGAAAAAGACCCGAAACCAGGTGAAAGCCTAAGAGAAAAATATACGGCTCTGGCAAAAAGCTGCGATGTTCAGATGAATGAATTAAGGCATGCGCACGCTCGTCTGCGAAGCTTGATTGATGCCTTGCCTAATACTGATGACATTCAGGATCATAACACTAAAGCCCAGGTAGGGGCTAAAATTGAGGCCTTGAAGGGTAAATTGCAGGCTCAATTAGATAAAATTGATGAGCAATTAGAGCAATATGCTGAGATTAAAGAGCGTATTAACGGGCGAGGTGGTATCCTCGATATGGTGCAGCGAATAAAGGAGGAGCCCTATTGGTGTTACGCTCGTGCAGGTATCAGCAGTGGTGTTAAAACACGCGAGGAATTAAAAGATTTACCTATCCAAAGAAACGCGCCAGATCTTGACTCAGATCCGAATCATGTTGTTATTGATAGTGCTAATGATCCGGGGAAAGTTGCTAAATTTAACCTTGAGAATTCCTTAGCAGGTTCGCAAGTTCGTTATTTTGATATGGTTCATGAGTCTAATCTTCCAAGTGATGCGAGCAAGAAGGTTACGATTGAAAGCCGTTTCACTTATGATACAAGTAAAAGTGTTACAACAACCGCCACGCATCGCGGAATACATAAAGAGAATCCTGGTCGTATTACTATTGATAAATTCCCTGACTATCAAGAGGGAAGCCCGCAGGATAAAGATGCGCTTGAAAAAGCAAAAG
This sequence comes from Legionella saoudiensis, assembly GCF_001465875.1. Taxonomy (GTDB): domain Bacteria; phylum Pseudomonadota; class Gammaproteobacteria; order Legionellales; family Legionellaceae; genus Legionella; species Legionella saoudiensis. The sequence goes on from NZ_LN901321.1 coordinate 359,966, forward strand.
TGGATTATGCAATGGTAGTTGCCACTCAGCTTCTTGCCACAATGGACCGACCACCAAGCAAAGAGAATCCTCTTCGTTTGCGTGGAGCGAATGAAGAACAATTAAAATACATATGGACTGCATTGGTTGTTCTTGGTGAAAAAAACCCCCATATGCATTTTGGTCCTGAAGCAATAAAAGTAGTTAATGAGCATATATTTAATCCAAAAACCCAATTAGGTTGGGGGTGGAGTAATTTTTCCAAAGACTCTCTTTATGAGAAAACATTTAAAAAGCATAGTGATAGCGTTACTGCCGCAATTAACGACTCCAAAGAGCATGCTTCTGAGCGATTAAATAGGAAAGGAACGCCTAAATCTGAAGAGCAAATGAAAGAAACCAGTCAGCTCTATAGAAGTACAGTAAATGCTAATAGGGGGCAATCTACTACGCAGCCGGTGGCTGCTGAGACGGAAGCTGAGCAAGCGCGGCGAGCTCCTCCTAACACTCATTAATCTTAATCAATTTCCCGCAGCATGGCTGCGGGCATTTACTATCTGTGATACGAACCTATTGTAAGTTGCTATTTCTACTATTCTAGCTAAAATGGACTTATTTTGGCCTAAATAATAAAGGGGATATTAATTGGATTCTAATCAATTAGCTATTGGGGTATTTGATTCAGGGATGGGGGGGTTGACCGTTTTACGTGTATTAAAAGAATGTCTACCTCAAGAATCATTTATTTATTTAGGGGACACAGCTCGTCTTCCTTATGGCACCAAGAGTCCTGATACCGTAAAACAATATGCGATGCAAATGGCAAAGCTCCTTGTAGAGCGGCGGATTAAAGCTTTGGTCATTGCATGTAATACGGCAACAACCGCCGCACTACCGTATTTGCAATCAATGTTGCCGGATATGCCCGTACTTGGGGTGGTTGTGCCAGGAGCTCAAGCCGTTGTTGCTGCGACTAAAAACCAGCGCGTTGCTGTTTTAGCAACCGAAACAACGATTGCTTCAAAAGCATATCAAGAGCTTATCGTTAAGCAACTGCCTAAAGCAGTAATTAGTACACGTGCATGTAGTGTTTTAGTCGCTTTGGCAGAGGAAGGAATGACCAATAATCAAGTGGCTCGAGAGGCATTAAAGCATTATCTGGATGGTTTTAAGGATGAAGACACCGTATTGCTTGGCTGTACTCATTTTCCAGTATTTAAAAGCTTATTAGCCGATTTATTACCTCAAGGGGTTACTATAGTGGATTCCGCACATGCAACGGCTCATTCCTTATGTACTCTGCTGGAGCAGAAAAACTTACTCAATGATTCATCTAGGGCGGCAACAGTTAATTATCTAGTAACTGACTCAATTAAACGCTTTCAGTCTGTAGGTGAAATATTCCTAGGCGAGACGCTTAATGTGGCAGATATTGAATTAGTTGATGTGCGCTAAAAACCAATTTTTTTGACGTAGTCATGTTTACGTCCCTCTCCCGTATTACGCTGCGCTAATACGGGGTATGGCGTCTAATAGCGGATTTAAATTAAGGGATAATTACTCAAATATTAACCCGTTATTGCCATTTGCACAGCAATGACAACAGTTAAACATACCTCGTGAAATTAGCTCCACGTGCAACTAGAACTATTTTTTAAAATAAAATACACCCATCCACATTAGTTTGTGATGAATTAGGAAGTGCAGGGTACATCAACAAGGCATTTTGCAACAAGCCGTTAGCATCATGCCATAACTGGCTATCATCATCTCTGACAGATGCCACATTTCGCAGTAAATTAATGCAGCTGTCATGTTGCCTATTAATTGTTTTTTGAGCGAAGAATGAACCTTTAGGTGATGAAGGTGATGCATCAATTCTATCTAAATCAACAATATAGCTAATCAACTCAGGTAACTCGGGCTTGTTTAACAGATTAAGCAGACTGGGCATGTTAGGGTGTGAGAGTAAGCTTTCTTCACAGAGAAGCTCTTCCAGCAACACCAATAAATCAGTATTAGCCTGGGTATATTCAAGGGCATTTATTTTTTTTAACGCAGATTGACGTAAAGGAAAAAGCGTTTCTTCAAGTTTAATTTTCATAATACAACTCCAGGATGAAATCACTTAACTTAAGGAGTTATTCTTCCCTGGGTGGCCGGCTCATAAGACTATGAACAGCCTCTTTAACACTTACGTTTCCTTGTAACAGTGCATTGATATGCTCACAAATAGGCATTTCGATTTGGTTTTGTTGGGCTAGAAAGCATACTTGTGCCGCGTTACTCTTTCCTTCCACAACTTGACCAATTTGTTTCTCTGCTTCATTTATAGTGGTATTTTTTCCTAAAAGCAAGCCAAAACGACGGTTACGTGATTGATCGTCGGTACAGGTTAATACTAGATCCCCCACGCCTGCTAAACCAAGAAAGGTATCGGCATGAGCACCTAGGCTTAGTCCTAAACGGCTCATTTCCGCTAAGCCTCGAGTAATCAATGCAGCTTTAGCATTAGCTCCATAACCTAAACCATCGCTAATTCCACAACCAATAGCTAAGACGTTTTTAACTGCGCCACAGACTTGTAAGCCAATCAAATCATCGCTGAGATAAACTCGAATATTATTATGATGGAGTAATTCTCTAATATTTTTTTGAAAGGTGGAATTATTTCCAGCAAGAGTTAAAGCGGTGGGTAAAAAGCGAGCCACTTCTTTAGCAAATGAAGGCCCACTAATCATGGCAACCGGTAAATCAGGACCAAAACGCTGTTCTACTAGCTGGCTGAGTAATAAATGGCTGTGTGGATCAATTCCCTTGGTTATCCAGGTTAAGCCTTGATGGGATTTCGGTTTATCTATCTTAGAAATAATTTCTGCAAAGGCATGGGAAGGAACGGCAATAATGACATGATCTGCTTCACGCATGCATTGGTTTAAATCATCGCTAGGGAATAGTGTTTGCGGGAAATTAATATTAGGTAAATAACGAGAATTTGCTTTTTCTTCAGCCATAAGGGCAACGTGCGATGGGTTATGCGCCCATAGCAAAACACGATGCCCTATCTGGGATAAATGAATTGCAACAGCGGTGCCCCATGAACCGGCACCTAATATGGCAATAGTTTTTTTATCCATATCTTAGTGAGTAGTAGTTTCTTCTTTAGTTTGGGCGCTTTGTTGCTTTTCTGCAAGTTGCTGCATGTATAAAGCATCAAAATTAATAGGTGCTAATACGAGCTGCGGGAAGCTGCCGCGAATAACTTGTGATGTAATCGCCTCACGAGCATAAGGGAAGAGAATGCTTGGGCAGAAGCTGTTAAGTAAATGATCTAGCTGCTCATTTGGAGCGCCTTGAATGGTAAAAATACCGGCTTGTTTTACTTCAACTAAGAAGGCAACTTCTTTTTGGTTGTTTACTGTAGCAGTAACTGTTAAAACCACTTCATACACATTGGCTTCTAATTGGGTTGAATTCGTATTAATGTCCAGAGTTAATTCAGGCTCCCATTGTTGCTGGAACACTGCAGGAGTATTTGGCGTTTCAAAGGATAAGTCTTTAACATAAACGCGTTGGATCATGAATTGAGTTTCAAGGTTTTGTTGTTCTTGGTTTGCTTGTTCAGCCATGATGTTTCTATCCTCTTAGTAATTGATCTAATTTTCCCTGAGCCTCCAGGGCATGCAAATCATCACAGCCACCAACATGATGACCATTAATGAATATCTGGGGTACTGTATGCCTGTTGCTTTTTTGCATCATTTCTTCACGAAGTTCGGGCTGTAAATCCACACGAATTTCTGTAAACGCAGCATTTTTTTTATTTAGTAGGTCTTTGGCTTTAACACAATAAGGACAATAACCTGTAGTGTAAATAATAACTTCTGCCATAATTTACTTTCCTTTCACAATCGGTAAGTCAGCATTCTGCCAAGCGGCCATGCCCCCATTGAGTACAGAGGGTTTATACCCTTGGGCACTAATTTTAGTTGCAAAGGAAGGAGATTGTAAGCCCCGCTCACACACTAAAATAAGCGGTTGGTTCTTGTATTTCTCCATTTTTTGCTGTTCAAAATCTTCACTTTTGGCATTAATGGCATCAATGATATGCCCTTTTTTAAACGCTTCTTTATCCCGTAAATCAATTACTATGGCATTTTCGTTATTAATAAGATCAACGGCGGCTTGAGGTGATAGTGCTTTCGCTTTTTTCTTTTGTGTTACTAATTCATTTAAAAACGTTAAAAATAAAACGACAATGAATAATAGCCACAGTTGCCAGTGATTTGTAATAAATTGACCTAAGTGTTCCATGTTGTACTCATGATTTTTAATAATGAAGCGAATTATCCCCAGAATGCGGTGTTAACGCAAGTAAAGGAATTTGTTTCGTAAATTTATAGCGGGTTAATGGGGGTGTTTACAAAAAATTCAAGTGCATTGCTAATAATACGTATGCCATCTGAGCGAATGACACCTCATCCTATGTCATCCTGAACTAACAATAATATAGGTGAGCTCAGAACCGGATTCTTTTCAATAACACATAAACGGCCCCCGTACCCCCATCTTTAGGCAGAGCGCTATGAAAGGCGAGCACATCATCTAATTGGGGTAACCAACGATTTACTAAATTTTTGATAACCGGAGGGGCCCCCAAATGTCCCCCTTTTCCATGGATGATTAAAAGACAGCGTTTCCCATCTTCTGCTTGGCTATGAATAAACCGGCATAATAAATCACGCGCATTCTCCGCTTTTAATCCATGCAGGTCTAAACGGCTTTCCCAGGGAATATTGCCATTTTTCAGTTCCTTGAAGCGTTGACTAGGTAATCCCGATTGAGCATAGGATAATGAGGTTTGTGATAAAACGGTCTCTTGGATGGTATCGGATAAATAATACTCCGTTCGCTCCTCAATAACCGGTTCTATTCTTTTTTTCCGTGGAATTGGAGGCTTAGGAGGCGGCTCAGTTTTTACCCGTTTATTTTTTTCATTTAATGGTTTGACGCAGCGCATATGTTCACGAAACAAAGCTTTGTCTTCATCAGACAGAAAGTCGTCATCAACCATTTTTATCAATATTTAAGAGTTATGCCTGAAGTATACTTAAGATCCTTCAAAATGCCAGGTTTACGAGGTACAATCTGTATCTTTTCTGTATAACCGCCACATCCTGGTAACATGGAGTAGGAATGAGTAATTATATTCTTAAAGAAACGGAAGAATTATCAACAGTTTTGGATTTTTTACGTTTTAGTTTGTCTTGTGCCATTGATGCACAATTGTACTATGGTCATGGCACAGACAATGCCTGGGATGACCTGCGTTCTTTAATACTTAGAAGCTTGTCCCTTCCCTATGATATTGACCCAATGCTATTAAATGGTCGTTTAACGACCAGTGAAAAGAAGTTCTTATGTGAGCAGTTAGAGAAACGGGTTAATCAACGTGTCCCAGTTCCATATCTAATTAAAGAAGCGTACTTTTGTGATTTGCCTTTTTATGTGGATGAGCGCGTATTGATTCCTCGTTCGCCTATAGCAGAATTGATTAAAGATCAGTTTGCGCCCTGGATTGAGGCGGATAAGGTGCATCGGATATTGGATTTATGTACAGGAAGTGGCTGTATTGCCATTGCATGTTGCTATGCGTTTCCCGAAGCGAAGGTCGATGCCGTTGATATCTCCAGTGAAGCGCTTGCTGTTGCTGCTATTAATTGTGAAGAGCTTGGGGTTGAGGAGCAATTGACCCTAATTGAATCGGATTGTTTTAGCAAAGTGCCTAAGGTCCGCTATGATTTAATTGTTAGTAATCCTCCTTATGTTGGGAAGGAAGAAATGCAGACGCTGCCAGATGAATTCCGCCATGAACCTGTATTGGCTTTAGAAACGGGGAATAATGGATTGGCCATTGTGGAAGATATATTAAGAAATGCGCATGAATACCTTAGTGAGCATGGGATTTTAGTTGTTGAAGTGGGCAATAGTGAAGAGGCGCTTAATGATGCTTATCCTCATGTTCCATTTACGTGGTTAGAAATGAGCCATGGCGGACAGGGGGTATTCTTGTTAACGAAACAGCAATTGGACGAATATTTTAATGTCAGGTAATACCTTTGGAAGCGTATTTACGGTCACTACTTTTGGTGAAAGCCACGGCCCTGCCATTGGTTGTATTGTTGATGGTTGTCCTCCAGGTTTAGAATTAGGCGAGGAAGACATTCAGCCTTTTTTAGATAAACGTAAGCCGGGTCAGTCTAAATACACCACACAACGAAGAGAGGACGATAAGGTACAAATTCTTTCCGGCGTTTTTGCAGGAAAAACCACCGGCACGCCCATTGCTTTGTTGATTCCCAATATGGATCAACGCTCACGCGATTATGAGGAAATAAAGAGTTTGTTTCGTCCGGGGCATGCGGATTTTACTTATCATCATAAATATGGCCATCGCGATTATCGGGGTGGGGGACGTTCTTCTGCACGTGAAACAGCAGCACGGGTTGCTGCTGGGGCGATCGCTCGTTTGTATTTACAGCGTCATTTGCAATTGGAAATTGTGGGTTATTTAGAGCAGATGGGCGATTTAGTCCTGCGTTTTGATAGTGAGCAAGAAATTAATAACAATCCATTTTTTTGCCCTAATAATCACCAGGTTAATGAACTTTCTGAGTATGTAGATCGTTTGCGCCGACAAGGCGATTCTGTTGGGGCTCGCGTTAAGGTTATTGCTAAAAATGTTCCTGTAGGCTTGGGCGATCCTGTATTTGATAAATTGGACGCAACTTTAGCCTTTGCAATGATGTCAATTAATGCGGTCAAAGGTGTTGAAATAGGAGCAGGTTTTGCTGCGGTGCACCAGTTGGGTTCTGTTCATCGAGATCAAATGTCACAACAAGGTTTTTTAAGTAACAATGCCGGTGGAATTTTAGGTGGTATTTCGACTGGGCAAAATATAGAGGTCAGTATGGCTTTAAAACCTACCTCGAGTATTACTACTCCAGGCAAAACCATGAATATTTTTGGTGAAGAGGTGACTGTTGTGACTAAAGGCCGCCATGATCCTTGCGTAGGAATTAGAGCAGTGCCTATAGCTGAAGCGATGATGGCTCTGGTGCTGATGGACCATTATTTACGGCAAAAGGCAATACAATAAAAGAGGGCATAATGAGCATAGAATTAAATGTAGCTATAGTAGGCGTTACAGGGGCGGTTGGCGAAACTTTTCTCACGGTTTTAGAAGAGCGACAACTTCCAATTAAGAATCTTTATCCTTTAGCCAGTTCTCGTTCAGTAGGTAAGACCATAGCGTTTAATAATCGACAATTGGATGTTTTGGACTTAGCTGAATTCGATTTTAGCCAGGCTGATATTGCCTTGTTTTCCGCAGGGGGAGCAGTATCTAAAGAGTATGCCCCTAAAGCTGCAGCAGCAGGATGTATTGTTATTGATAATAGTTCTTGTTTTCGTTATGAAGATGATATTCCGCTAGTGGTTCCTGAGGTTAATCCACATCGTATTGCGGATTATCGAAATAGAAATATTATTGCAAATCCTAATTGCTCTACCATTCAAATGGTGGTGGCGCTAAAGCCACTTTATGATGCTGCGGGAATTTCACGAATTAATGTGGCTACTTACCAATCGGTTTCTGGCACCGGGAAAAAAGCAATTAGTGAGCTCATTTCACAAGTAGGAGATTTACTCAACGGCCGACCCGCCAAAGTGGATGTGTATCCTCAGCAGATCGCTTTTAATGCCATTCCTCATATTGATCAATTTGAAGACAACGGTTATACCCGCGAAGAAATGAAGATGGTTTGGGAAACACGTAAGATTATGGAAGATGCAGAAATCCTAGTGAACCCGACTGCTGTACGAGTACCAGTAATCTATGGTCATTCCGAAGCGATTCATGTGGAATTAAAAAGACCAATGTCTGCTGCTGAGGCACGTACTCTTCTCTCTCAAGCTCCTGGGGTTCAGGTAGTTGATAATCCCGCTAAGGCCAGCTATCCCACAGTGATGAAAAACGCAGTAGGGCATGATGATGTATTTGTTGGGCGTATTCGTGAAGATCTTTCTCATCCTAATGGATTAAACTTGTGGGTGGTTGCGGATAATATCCGTAAAGGTGCTGCATCAAATGCGGTGCAAATTGCTGAGATTTTGCAAAGGGAATATTTGTAGACCTGAATAATCCTTCACCCTGCCACCCTGGGTTGCTTCGCTACGCTCGCAATGACGTATTTAGAAAGCTAAGTAGTAGTGATCTACTATCAATGCAAGATGGAGACGTCAACTGTGCCACCGTTCATTGATGGAGTTCGATAGTAAGTAGCAAGGCTCTACTGTTACTGCAATGACGGAGACACTAACTGTACCCGTCATTGATGGAGTTCGCAAGCTGAGTAGTTGACGGAGGCACTAACTGTGCACCGTCATTGCGAGCGTAGCGAAGCAACCCAGGGTGGCGAAGTGAAGGTCAATGCTTACATTAATGACTCAAAAAGATCGATCCACCTAGGATTTACGCTTTCAATAAGAGCTAATTTTTTCTTCCTAGAACCCGCTTTAATTTGTTTTTCGCGCGCAATGGCTAGGAGCATATCTGCATACAGTTCATAATAAACTAATTTCTTACATTCATACTGTTTTGTAAAACCTGGCTGTAAACCATGTTTATGTTGGTATACGCGCTGAATTAAATTGTTAGTTACACCCGTATAAAGGGTTCCATTACGTTTGTTAGCCATAATATAAACGGCAGGGTTCCATTCTTTCATGAGTTGTTATCCTAAGAGGTTTACTTGATTGCAAGCCATTTCCTAAGGGCTTGGAAATTGAATTTTATATATTTATTGTTTTACCGTCATTAAATTAAGTGCATTACAAGACTATAAAACATAACTGCGCTTACAATGACATGGGTAATAAACATCTCGTCATTGTTGTAAACCTCTGCGGTCATTGTGAGAGAAGTTTAATTAACCGCAACCTCTTGAAAAAATACCCCACGCCCACATTAAATTAATAGTGACATTTTGTTAAACACCAGATACATTTAACAGAATGTACTGCAATTAGCCATAAAGTTTTTTTAGGTATATACTCAGTAATTATGAGCACAAAAGTAACGATTCCAGACACCAATTTGCCAACAGCCCGAAGGGCTGAAAGTAGTTATTTTGCTGCCGAAACCAAAGAAATGGAGCGCCGAAGGCGCCTCATGGAACAAGATGGTGAGCGCAGAATAGCTCGTGTGAACGCGCGTGAACATAATACCGATGAAAATACCGGAGCTACTCCTGAAGAGGCGATGGATAACGGCATGCTTCAACACCCATATCTTGATAGCCAACGTTTTGACGGTATTGATCCCAATGTGAATCCCGAACCTCCTTTAAATACTGCTGCGCGTCGTGAATACGATAATAAACGTCGTGAGCAAGAAATGGAGAAGCAATTACGCTTAGGTAATATGCCCAAATTTAGTAAGGCACCTACACCTAGAGGACCTTACTAATGACCATTGCCAATGACATTATCAGTCATCGTATGCCTGATTTTGATGCTTATGTGCGCGCAGGCGAGTCTTTAGATGATATCGATGAATATGGTTTTACCCCCCTTATTGAATGCGCCATTACCCGTCAACCCAAAATTGCAGCAGAATTACTTGCCCGTAAAGTTGATGTGAATGCGAAAGATGTAACAGGAAATACACCTTTACACTGGGCGGTTGATAATAATGACATCGAAATGGTGCGCTTATTATTAGAGCATGGTGCTGATGCAAACGCCTACACACGAAATGGACTTTCCATATTGGTTTATCCGGTATTACGCGGTCAAGATCCATTAAAACATTTATTATATCAATACGGTGCACGGCTTGATTTTGCTTTGGATTTCATCAACGGCAAGCTGTTGGGTCATCGTTTTGAATTGCAGGGTGATGTCGATATAATCAATGCTCAAGGCGAATTCATTGAGCTGGATTATGAAGGTTTTATGCTCGAATTCACGGTTGCTGTACTCAAAGATTCTTTAAGACGCTTTACCAGTAGCTATTCAACACGCCATCTTCGCGACTACTTTCCTTTACTGCATGTGATAATTGATGCCTTTAATGACGCAGCCGAGTTATTACAATTTCAGCATATTCCTATCTTACAAGACCAGCATTTTACCCGTATGCAACAAATATTACAGGCGCCCATGTTAATTCTTCCTGCCGCCAGTCGAGGACATGCGATGGGTTTTATCCGTTTTGGACAATGGTGGGCAAAAATAGATAGAGGTGAAAATAGCATCAAGGAAGGCACAGTTAATATCTACCAAATTACCCGTCCAGAAGCAATTAACTTAAGCTTCTTGCAAAACTTTATGTATAAGAAACAAAGTCGTCGTTATTTTCACCAGCAAATTAATCAACAGTTAGGCTTAATCCCGGTAGCGCGAATGCCAATTAGCCCTCAAATTTCAGGCAACTGTTCTTGGGCCAATATACAAGCGATAGTCCCTGTCGCATATGCCATCCAAGGAATTATTACGCAAAAAGCATTCAATCCTGTACCCGCAATGAAACTTTATGACGAATGGGTGGAATGGGATAAAGATAGGGCATTAGACGAATGTATCCAACGTTTTTATCTGGCAAGCCCTCAACGCAAGGCAAGTATTGCAGCAATGTTGGGTGGAGTCTTATTTCAAGCCTGTGAATTCAGCCAGGTTAAGCATCTAGAACGGGCAGAGAAAATACTCCGTATTTTGATGCTGGATGAATATTATTATATTTTAAAAAGTTATTTGACGGAGTATTGTATCAACCGCTTCACTAAAAAAGGTAATAACCTGCTTAAAATTCTCGATGATTGTGGTATTAATCCCAACATTGGGGTCAATCCTATTGCTTCTGAATAGCAGTTGCCTTCTTACGCTCAAAGTAATCTATACTTAAAAAGTATTATGACGCTATTAAACAATAGGTTGTAAATCTTTAGCGCCTGTTGAGTAATTTAATAAGGAGATTGTTATGCTACATTGGGCGGTCATATTTTTGCTGATTGCGATTGTTGCGGGTTTATTTGGTTTCAGAGGAGTTGCTTCAACCGCTACAAGTATTGCTAGGGTCTTATTCTTTTTATTTATCGTTATATTTCTCATTATGCTGATTATGAGTTTATTTGGAGGTCCTACTCCGGCGGTAGTGCCTTAGCACTTTTTTCCATAAACAGGGCCCGTATTATATACGGGCCACGCAATAGCGTTAATTAAATTAAGTATCCTGCAAACCCCTAAAGATTTGTGATGGAATCAATGACTAAACAACCATTCGCATCCTTAATTAAGTGGATCTTAAATGTGCGTAATGGAAGAAAGTCTTCAACATGATCGGCCAGTGTCATCTTATTTTGTAGCGTTATTACCGTACCCCACCCGTCTGTTATTGGAGCGGCATAAGGAACTTTATCAACAGTTAATTCCAATATCCCTTTGCGGTTTTGAACGGTTTCAAAAACCTTTTGTTGCTTTAACTGATTATAAATAGTACTCCAGGCAGTTGGAGTATAAAACGCAGAGGCTTTTTTTACATAATAATTTTCGTTGGTTTTGAAATTTACATTAAAAGTAGCCGCCATGGCTTTATAAAGCCAGGCGGTTGTATTTAAGTTTTCATCTTGATTTGCAGCACATTCAGCATAACCAAGATTTGTACAAAATAAAAAACTAAGTAACAGCGGTTTGAGAAGCTTCATTATTTCACCATCTTATTAATGCATAAATTAAAAATCCGTGTTTTTATGAGGATAAAGAAGCCATATCAATAACAAACCGATAACGTACATCACTTTTTATTACGCGCTCATAAGCCTCATTAACTTTCTGCATGGGAATTAATTCAATGTCAGAAACGATATTATGTTTTCCACAAAAATCGAGCATTTCTTGGGTTTCTTTTATCCCACCAATCAGGGAACCAGCCAAGGTTAAGCGTTTACCAATAAGCGCAAAAGCATGTATGGGAATTTCCTCTGCCGGCACGCCTACTACGACCATTGCTCCATCACGTTTTAGCAAGCTTAGGTATTGGGTCCAATCTAATTTAGCGGAAACCGTACAAATGATAAGATCAAAATGGTTATTTAATTTAGTAAATGTTTCGGGGTTAGATGTTGCATAAAAGTGATCTGCCCCTAAACGTTTTGCATCAGCCTCTTTATTCATTGAATGACTCAGTACAGAAACCTCTGCTCCCATGGCATGAGCCAGTTTTACACCCATATGCCCTAAACCGCCTAAGCCTAAAATAGCAACGCGTTTTCCAGGACCAGTATTCCAATGCCTGAGTGGAGAATATAAAGTAATACCTGCACAGAGAAGAGGAGCTGCGCCATCCATTGGTAAATTTTCAGGTACTCGCAACACATAATTTTCATCCACAACGATTTTGGTGGAATAGCCGCCTTGGGTTGCTTCACTACCATCACGTGTTCTGCTGTTATAGGTTAGTGTTGCGCCTTCATCGCAATACTGTTCTAAATCTTCTTTGCAATTTATGCACTTACGACAGGAGTCAACAAAACAACCTACGCCAACTCGATCCCCTTCCTTAAAACGGGTTACTCCTGAACCAACCTTACTCACCGTCCCAACAATTTCATGCCCTGGCACCATTGGAAACGCGGAACCACCCCATTCATCACGAACTTGATGAATATCTGAATGACAAATACCGCAATAATGAATATCAATTAATACATCGTTTTTTCCTAGGTCACGACGATTAAATTCATAGGGGGCTAATGCGGATTTTGGATCAGCGGCAGCATATCCTTTTACAGGTATCATTTTTTAGTCCTTTAGTATGTGGTAATGGATCTAAAGATAGGGGGCTTTGGCTTGGCAGTCAAGGAATGTAAAGTGTGAGATGAGGAGCAGATGCCTGGCTGCAAGCAACCAGGCGATAAAGATTATTTTTCAACTTGTTCTTTAGGAGAGGCTTCCTTTTTTTTATTTCCTTCACGTGCTGTAGAGGAACGGGAGCTACCTTGTTGATTCGTATTGGATCTTCGGCGTTGTTGCTGTTGGCCTGAACCCGCATTACCTGCATTGGCAGCCACATTTCCTGCACGTTGCTGTTGATTGCCACCGGAACGACGTCTGCGGCCTTGTTGTTGAGGTTTACGCTCATTACCAGTACCGCGGGACGCTGATGATTTCCCTTGGTTAGGGTTCCGATTATGCGTCTTTTTCGTATGGCTAGGTGCTGTGGTCGTTGTGGTATCCGCATGCCCGCCAAATAAACTTGACCATAAACGCTTAATGAAGCCATTATGCAGGTTTTTAGGGGTAGGGTGACCTGCAAATGGTTTTACTGCAGGCTCGTCACGGACTGCTGCCTCTTGGTCATTGCTGGCAACCTGCAATTCAGGCTGTTGAATTAAGCTGTAACTAGGTTTTTTAGTTTTACCTACATTATCTTCTTTCAAGCGAGTAATTGTATACTGTGGTGAATGCATATAAGGATTAGCGATAATCATTACAGAAACACTATGTCTTTTTTCAATTTCTCGAATGAAACTGCGTTTTTCATTCATAATGAAAGTAGCCATTTCGGGAGGAAGTTGCACTTGTATTTCAGCGGTCTTTTCCTTTAACGCTTCTTCTTCAATAAGACGGGTAATGGATAGCCCATGGGATTGAATATTGCGCACCGTACCACGACCTTCGCAACGAGGGCAGACTTCTTGAGCTGTTTCACCTAAAGATAATCTGAGACGCTGACGGGACATTTCTAATAAACCAAAGCGAGAAATACGACCCACTTGGATACGCGCTCTATCTGCTTGTAGTGCTTCTTTTAAGCGATTTTCAACATCACGTTGGTTCTTGCTGGAGCTCATATCAATGAAATCGATAACCACTAAGCCACCCAAGTCACGTAGCCGTAATTGGCGCGCAATTTCATCAGCAGCTTCAATGTTCGTATTAAATGCCGTGGCTTCAATATCAGAACCACCAGTGGCTTTAGCTGAGTTTACATCAATTGAAACTAAAGCTTCAGTCCGGTCGATAACTAAGGCACCTCCGGAAGGAAGCATTACCTGGCGCTGGTAGGCTGTTTCTATTTGGCTTTCAATTTGGTAGAAATTAAATAGAGGAACGCTGCTATTGTATAACTTCAAATTAGGTAAAAACTCAGGTTTTACACGTTCAATATATTGCTTCGCTTTGATGTAAGAAATCTGATCGTCAATAATAATTTCACTAATAGATTTCCGCAAATTATCGCGAATAGAACGAATAATTACATCCCCTTCCTGATGAATTAGGCAGGGCGATAACTCGGTATTGTAAGCTTGTTTGATGGATTGCCATTGATTACATAACATATCCAGGTCATCTTGTAATTCTTCTTGGCTTTTACCTACGCCTGCCGTACGGATAATGAGACCCATATCTTCAGGTAGCGTCAACGCGTTTAAAGTTTCACGCAATTCATCACGTTCATCCCCTTCAATGCGTCGGGAAATACCACCTGAACGAGGGTTATTCGGCATTAATACTAAATAACATCCGGCTAAGGTAATAAAGGTGGTTAACGCAGCGCCTTTGTTGCCACGCTCTTCTTTATCTACTTGGATTAATAATTCCTGGCCTTCGCGAATTAATGAAGTGATTGGTGGCTTTTCATCACCAAAATCATCAGGATTTTTGCTTAAATATTCAGGTGCAATTTCTTTTAGAGGCAAAAAACCTTGACGTTTCGAACCATATTCTACAAAAACAGCATCAAGACTTGGCTCGCGACGGGTAACAGTTGCTTTATATATGTTACCTTTTTTCTTTACTTCTCCTGGGCATTCAATGTCCAGGTCAAACAAACGATTGTCTTTAATAAGTGCAACGCGAACCTCTTCCGTTTGCGTGGCATTAATTAACATTTTTTCCATCTGTAACCCCATATTTAGGGCGCTTTCATTTAAGTTACGATAGTGTAAGGCTCAATATATCTTAGAGGTTCATCTTTTGAACAGTAAGAGTTGTGATCTTTAAGCGAATCCGCAGCCCTGTGGACAGACTTTACGCATGTTCCCTGAATCATCGGAGGTGCATACTGGGTAATATACTGAACACGAACCAAACACGTAAAAAGGAGACGTGTAAAAATCTTAATGTAATTCGCTGTCGGTATAAAGCATGTCTGGCATGCGTAGGTTTCTGTCAAGTATGTGATCAATTTGTCTCTGGCATATTGGTTCGCTTCCTTATATCTTTAAGCTTAAATGGAAGCGCGATTTTTTTGTAACTAGTTGCCTTATACCCTGTTATCCTTGTGCTGCACTGTGTTTGCAGACTCAAAATTAGGCCTGAGAATAAGTTCACGTTCTTAGCCAAATGGCTCAAATAGTGAATTATAAGCAGATACCTTGGCACTGCGGTAAATAGTTACGCTTTTTTTATATTTATGCGTTATAATTCGGTTGCATGGAATTATTCCCATGCTACAGGCGATCATATCAAAAAAAACACGCCCAGCAAACAGGTTTATTGACAATGAATGAAGTAAGTTATAGAGAGATAAGTAATGAAGAAGAAGGACAACGTCTGGATAATTACTTAATCCGAATTTTAAAGGGCGTACCTAAAAGCCACATTTACCGTATTATTCGGGGCGGCGAGGTTCGTGTTAATAAAAAAAGAGCACAGGTTAGTTCTCGCTTGCATGCGGGAGATATGGTACGTATACCACCAATTCGACTTTCTGAGTCAAAAGAAGTATTTGTTGGTGATGCTCTGGCAAAACGCCTTAAAGAATGCGTTATTTTTGAGGATGCTTGCTTTTTGGTAATTAATAAACCTTCAGGGATTGCAGTGCATGGGGGCAGTGGTTTAAGTTTAGGGGTTATTGAGGCATTAAGAAAGACTCGGCCTGATCTGGCTTATTTAGAATTAATTCATCGTTTGGACAGAGAAACCTCCGGCTGTCTTTTACTAGCTAAAAAGAGAAGTACGCTCAGAGCAATGCATGCATTGCTGGAGGCGCGTGAAGTACAAAAGACCTACTGGGCCCTATTAACGCATCGGTGGGAAGGGAAAAAACAGTTAATCGTTCGCGCCGCATTAGAAAAAAATACATTGAAATCTGGTGAACGGGTAGTTTCGGTAACTGATGAGGGCAAAGCTTCAGAAACAGGGTTTAAATTACTGGAGAATTATCAACAGGCATGTTGGGTTGAGGCAAGCCCTAAAACGGGGCGCACTCACCAAATTCGGGTTCATAGTGCACATTTAGGACATGTTATTGTTGGTGATGAAAAGTACGGATCTATTGCAGGAGAAGTAGAAGGGATAGATAATCAACCTCATCGTCTTTATTTGCATGCACGCTCTATTCAATTTGAATTGAATGGAACTAAGCATTTCTTTCAAGCTGATGCAGATGAAGTCTTTTCTAACACACTAAAACAATTGCGTGCGAGGAGTGTAGTGAGCAATGAGCAATCATTATGATTTGGTAGTGTTTGATTGGGAAGGCACTATTGCAGACACTTTAGGTGCAGTATTTCATACTGTTGCTGTAGAAGCAGATTTACTGGGTTTTGGAACTTTTGAGCCCGAAGAAGCAAGAAAATATGTGGACTTGGGACTGGAGCGTGCATTAATAAAAGCATATCCGCATTTATCTGCTAAGGAGCATGAGCAGCTAATATATGCGGTGCATCGCTCAATGCATACTCGTTCACTGGAAGTTTTTTTAATCCCTGGAGTCCGTGAATTTATTCATCAACTTCAGGATGCCCATATAAATATGGCCGTGGCTACGAATAAGGGGCACCAGTCATTAGCACGCGCATTACAGACTACAGGTCTGGATGAATTCATTAAGATAACTCGTTCTGCCGGACAAGTTCCTGCAAAACCGCACCCACAGATGCTTGAAGAAATTATGGATGAAATGGGTGGGCATGCGGCTACTACATTGATGGTAGGTGATTCAGTTACTGATATAGAAATGGCAAGAAGCATCCATGTTAACGCCATTGGCGTCGATTTTTATCATCAACAAGAGGCAGCCTTAAAAGCTGCAGGTGCTTTGGCTGTATTTGATGATTACAAATTGCTTGCAGACTATCTGCATTTATAAGATAACGGATTACGTATGTTGTCCGTAAGTAAGGTGATTGCAGGAGACGTAGCCCGTATTCGCATGGCGTAATATGGAAATAAGACAGAATCCTATCTCGATCCCAAACTATATTACGCTCATTCAGGCGTCAGTGGTAAGTTTCTTAATTATTGAAACAAAAGAGTACTGCATTTTTTCGTTAATAATATCCTCAGGACATTAATTAAATGTCTTCTAGGGTTATGTCTGCAAAGGGAGTATTAAGCATTGAGTACGTTGACCAGTTTACCTAATTTATTAACCTTGCTTCGTATTGTACTAATTCCGGTATTAATTATTATTTTTTATTTACCTGTTAAATGGGCTGGCGCTGTATCCGCAGGTATTTTTGCGGCAGCTAGTTTTACGGATTGGCTCGATGGTTATTTGGCACGTAAACTACATATGATGTCACCGCTAGGAGCATTTTTAGATCCGGTGGCTGATAAGCTTTTGGTTTCGACGAGCTTATTACTTTTAGTTGGTGTTAAGGATCTTAATTACATTACTATTCCCGCAATAATTATTGTAGGCAGAGAAATTGTCATTTCAGCGTTAAGAGAATGGATGGCTGAAATTGGTAAACGAGCCAGTGTTGCTGTAGGTTATGTCGGAAAAATAAAAACATTTTTACAAATGGCCGCATTATTTCTTTTATTAGCGTTTAACCCAGCAAGTTCTTGGTGGGGAATTTTTGGTTTTATTTTGCTATATGTGGCTGCAATTTTAACCATTTGGTCTATGGTTATTTACTTATCGATTGCATGGCCAGAATTATCGAAAAAAAGTTAAATTTTTTGTTGACAGGTTCTGAAAACCCTGTAGAATGCAGCCCTGTAGAGACGCGGGAATAGCTCAGTTGGTAGAGCACAACCTTGCCAAGGTTGGGGTCGCGAGTTCGAGTCTCGTTTCCCGCTCCAAATTAAAGCGACGACACAGTCGCTTTTTTTTTAGAGCAGCATACAAGTGGTACGTGCGTGGCAAGTATCAGTTGGCTGTGTGGCAGAGTGGTTATGCAGCGGCCTGCAAAGCCGTGGACGCCGGTTCGATTCCGGCCTCAGCCTCCAAAATAAGAAGAAAAGCCCAGGTGGCGAAACAGGTAGACGCAAGGGACTTAAAATCCCTCGGTGGTAACACCATGCCGGTTCGATTCCGGCCCTGGGCACCAAATCTTCTTTACTTTATTATCAAGAACTTATCCCAGAAAAATATCTTAAAGTTTTTTTTAATCTTTTCATTGTATTTTAGCGCATGATACAAACGTAAATCCGTATTCGCGCAGGGTAATACGGGATTGAGTTTGATTCATGCACAGATCCCCCATACTACGCTGAGCTAATACGAGCTACAGTTAAAATTCATTTTCTAAATTCCTCTTGCTTTTATCGAGCTAAATGATTAACTTCCATCTTTTGGAAACGCAGGTGAGATAAACATGACTAAGAAAAATCAAATTGAGCCTCAAGAAGACGAGACGGATTTCATGTCGCTTTTCGAAGAAGAGGGGTATAGCGACGATATGATGGTCGATGTGATGAGAGATACTATTAGTGCATGTAATACTCAAATGCAAATCGCGGTTGAGCTTACAAAGCTAATTGTTGATGGCAGTGTAACTGAAAATAGAGAAGAGCAGGTGTTTTCTGTTTTTAAAAAAGCTATTAGCGTAGTTGGTGAAAGCTTTCCATTAAAAAATATATTGTCGTAGTAGAAAAGGAATAACTCAAGGTGCGTCATCCCCAACACTCTTTCTCGAAAAACGTCATAGGATGATGACGCATCGCCAACAAGGGCTATAACTCGTATTGGCTCAATCCCATTGTAATCATTTTGAGGCTTGTGTACTTAGTGGCTGAAAATTACTATGCTGTTCAGTGCATGAATTTTGTAGCATAGGTTTATCTATTTATGTTTGAATTAGCTCATTTGGATAAGGGCAGTTTTCATCAGCAATTCCTCAAGTTTCGTATAAAGTATTATTTTAACGAGACGAAAGAGTTTCTTGCTCGTCACAAATTATTATCAGTTTTTATCATTTGTTTATTAGCGCCTGGAGTGGAGCATATTCAAGCAATAGGCTTTCCCTTTTATGCTCTTATTGATCCAACTAATACATTAAAAGAAAAACTCATTTATTTAATTTTATTACTTACCTTCTTATTGGCAATGACTAAAACTCAACTGTCCTTTATCCGCGGAGGAGAACTTAGGGAATATTTGCACACCTTGCATATCTCATCGCACACGTATAAGAAAATAGATTTTATTATTCTCCTTTTATCACTAAATATTGTCTGGATGGCTGTTTTTTTTGGGGCTGCGAGTATCCTGCACTATGCTAAAGAACCCTTATTTGTTTTATCCCAATACAGCTTATACACGTCCATGATATTAACAATAGTCACTTTATTATTGAATTATCTTTATCGAAAAATAGCGAATGGTATTTTATTGTTTTCTGCATTAATACTTATTGTTTGGAGTTCAGTGCAGGCGAGTTGGCTTGTAAATTATGGTGTTAGTAGCCTGGTAATAGTACTAAGTGTATTAACCATTTGGACTGTGCAACCTTTTGTGCGCGCGAGAAATCATTTATTTAAAATGCCCCGGTTCCAGGTAGGGGAGAACAACAAATGTAAAAAAATATTCATTATCCAATTAGCCGCTTTAAGAGCAAATAAAAGAGTATTGATAACACGATTACTTTTCTGCTTTGCTATAACTGGAGTCATTTTACAGGTACCTAATCGAGAGGGAATGCTTCTGATTTTAGTAGGTTTGCAAACTTATATCCTATCTACGCTGTTTGCTCTTTTTGAAAAAGGAAAACAAGATTACGCTGTATTCCATAAGGTTTTTCCATATCAGCAACAAATTAATTTTGTAAAAGAAGTATGTATTGCTTTGCTCTTGTTATTTATTATTTTAGTTCCAGTTTTTTTCTATTATCTTTTCATTTTTGAAAAATACTTTTTATGGTTCTCACTAATGGGGGCGATGAGTTCTGTAGGGTTGATAATTAATCGTATTTTTTATGCGCGATCATTACGTTTTTGTTTATTTTCCACAATGCTAACTACTATGGGTAGTTGCGTGGTGCAATATCATATTTTGGGAGCCTGTTTTGGAGCGTAATATTAAATTGCAAAAGATTTATAAATCTTTTGCAAATAAAGTTTTGTTTGCAGATTTATCTTATACCTTCCATCAGCAGGTGTACCATATTATAGGAAAGAATGGTGCTGGCAAATCAACCTTGTTACGTTTAATCGTTGGTTTAGATACTCCCGATTCAGGTTGCATCGTGCTGAATGATAATCATGTAGTAAGAGAAAATAGTGTTAATGCAAAAAAATTGTTTTATGTTCCTGATGATTTGGCTATTTATCCTTTCTTAACCGGAAGTGAGTTTCTATTGTGGCTTGCAAAAGCAAGAACAAACAATAGTGCAGAAATTAATTCGCTTCTTGAGCAATTTGAATTAGAGCAGCATGCGCATACTAAAATTGCCGATATGTCGTTTGGTACAAAAAAGAAATTTCTTTTAAGTTCCGCGCTGATTGGGCAGCCTGATTTTATTATTTTAGATGAACCTTTAAATGGTTTGGATAAAAATGCTCAGCAGGTATTATTGGCGATATTAGCAGAAAAGGCGGCTCATTGTGGTATTTTATTAACCACGCATCATGATGCTCATCTTGAACGTTTAAATCCAGTAAAGGTAGAGGTACAGCGCCAGCGGTTAGAACTGGAGAGCCTGGTTTAACATGCCTTCCGCCGCCGCAAAACTCAATGTGTTGGGTTTTGATCTGGCTTACACATCTTAACTTAATCGAGCGCCTTAAAAAGATGAGGTTGCGCTACTAGCTATTTTAGCGTGAGACACTGGGTGTCTGTGCATCATTTAATAAGAACTTCCAAGTAGGACTCTTTAATGCCCCTCGATACAATCCAAAAGCCTTATCCGTTTTCTTCTGCTCAATAAACACAAACTCTTGGGAGTTAATCCAAAAAGGGCTCCAGGCAAGCATTCCCTTAGGACTAATACGCGTAACTTTTTCCAAATTAACATCAAAGGTCCATAATTCGGTTGGTGCTCCCTCCCAACTTGCTACAGGAGAATTCTCATCCATATCGACATCCATAATTAACATCTCCCCATTGGGCGAGGCATTAAGCTGGGAGCCACTGCTCATACTCCCTTTAGGGATAAGGGTATCAATACGCCATTTTTTGATTAAGGTCCCCTTTAAATCTAACCAGTAAATGAAATACAAGTCATGGCTAAAAAAGGAAGTACCATTACTAGCCCAAGTTGGTCTATATACATTTTCAGTGTTTTTAATGGTGCGATACCCGGTGTCATCAGCATTGATTAATCCTATGTACCATTCATTATCAATAAAGGTATTGAACAGTAGCTGTTTACTATCAGGAGACCACACTGGATTAAAGTTGTTTTGCGAGGGGATATTTTTTAAACGGGTTATTTTCCCCGATTCAAGCGCTAATAATACCAGGTAACGATTTGTAGATTGATTGTTATCCGCTATATTGTAGGCGATGAATTTTCCATCAGGAGATATTTGGGGCATATATCCTTCAGCAACTTTTCTCGCATGGCTGCCATCAATATTGGCCGTCCAAATAGAGCCCGTACGTTCAAAGGCAAGAATAGGTTGGGCTTGAGCAAAGGCGCAGCAGATTAAAGACAACAGGAAAAAATAAATTTTCATAAAATTTCCAAAATCATTCAGTAGCAAATAAGATCAAGGCAACAATGGCAAAGCCCATACCTAATATTTGTTTTAAGGTTAAACTTTGCTTTAAGAATATCATGCATAGTATCAGTGTAATCATCGGATACATTGAGGTAACTAAAACCACCGGCATGGTTGGCCCATTGCGCAAGGCTAAAATAAAGAAAATACAGGCAATGCCACTAGCTAAGCCATTTAGCAGCCCATAAAGCCCTCCTTTTGCATGCAAATCAGGTCGAAACCCCAGCAGCATTAAGGCAATAAGCCCTGAAATGAGTACTCCTAAACTGGAATAAAAGGTAATGGAAAGTGGACTAATAAAATTGGATGCTCTCGTTCCCCAATATCCCCAGGCGCCATAGAGGAGCAGGGCAATTAACGATGGGAAATACCATGAACTAAGATTCATTCACTTTACCTTATTGGATTGAGTGCTTTTAGTTTGTACAGAATACCTGTTAGTTTATTAAATTAATACTATTAAATAAAAAAATATGCCGATTTGTCTCTTAATTATTTCATCTGAATGCCATAAAAAGATATCCACAAATTCTGTGGATAAGTGTGTGAGTTAGCTGATAATGAAATAATTAATTTGTGATGGGGTATTAACTATATCGCTGGGCTGTGTTTTTCTCTACAATAAGTCTTTAACCAAAATTCAAGCAATTATGTTTAAACCACTAGCCCTATTTATGGGGTTACGCTACACGCGTTCCCGGAAGAAAAACCATTTTGTGTCATTTATTTCTTTGAGCTCAATGTTGGGTATTGGCATTGGGGTAATGGTGCTGGTTACTGTTTTATCGGTAATGAATGGTTTTGATGAGCAAATACACAATCGTTTTTTTGGTATGGCTCCTGAAATTACGGTTACAGGCCCTAATGAGCGTTTAAGTAATTGGCCTGCCGTTGAGGAAAAAATTCGCACGATTCCTGAAATTAAATCCGTTGCACCTTATGTTGGCGGTCAGGGACTGTTAGTTCATGATGGTCAGGTTTTACCGATAGTATTAACCGGCGTGCTGCCTTCAGCAGAGGAAAATATCACCCATTTAAAAGATAAATTACTGGGTGGTAGCGTTGATAACCTAAACCATTTTGGCATTATCTTGGGTAAAAACATAGCTGATACCATGGGCGCCATGATTGGAGATAAAGTAACGGTAATGATCCCGCAAGCAACCGTGAACCCGACAGGCATGATTCCCCGTTTTAAACGCTTTACGGTTGTTGGTGTGTTTTCTGCGGGTACGGGGTTTAATTTTGATACCCGCTTAGCATTCATCAATATGGAGGATGCACAAAAGCTTTTTCAAATGGGCGATGATGTTACTGGCCTGAAAATGAAAATTAATAACGTATATCAAGCACCGGAGCTATCTATACGTTTATCCCATTTATTAGGTGATGAGTATCAAGCAGGCAATTGGACAGAGCAGTATGGGGCATTCTTCGAAGCAGTGAAGATGGAAAAAACCATGATGTTCATGATCTTATTGCTCATCATTGCGGTAGCTGCATTTAATTTAGTCTCATCCCTGGTAATGGTAGTCAATGATAAACAGGCAGAAATTGCAATTTTACGGACAATTGGGGCTACACCCGCGACCATACTTTGGACCTTTATCGTGCAAGGGATGATGGTAGGGATTGTTGGGACAGTTTTAGGCTTAATAGGTGGTTTACTGTTGGCGGATAATGCCACTACTATAGTGAATCATTTACAAACCTGGTTCCATTTTAAGGTCTTATCGTCCAGCATTTATTTTGTGGATTATTTACCTTCTAAAATCATGTTTAGCGACATCTGGAAAGTATGTGTGATGGCATTGTTAATGAGCTTCTTGGCAACTATATATCCGGCCTGGCGCGCTTCAAAAACTGTAATCGCGGAGGCTTTGCATTATGAATGATATTATTTTAAGCACTAAACAACTTTATAAATCTTATAATGATGGGAACTCGAAAGTAGAGGTACTGCGAGGAATCGATATATCCATTGCTCGCGGTGAACGAGTGGCTATTATTGGCCCTTCGGGTTCCGGAAAGAGTACGCTTTTACATTTATTAGGTGGTTTGGATAAGCCGACCAGCGGCGAGGTAGTGGTTAATGAGGTGAATTGGCAAAAACTTAGTGAAAAACGCCGTTGCCAATTACGCAACAAGGGTTTAGGGTTTATTTACCAGTTCCATCATTTACTACCTGAATTTAGTGCCTTAGAAAATGTATGTATGCCATTATTATTGGCGAATAGCTCTATAAATGAGGCTCAAGAAAAAGCAAGTACAATTCTTGAGGCAGTAGGTCTTGGGGCAAGAAAAGAGCATAAACCATCACAGCTATCTGGCGGTGAGCGTCAACGCGTAGCTATTGCGCGTGCTTTAGTGCATCAACCTTATTGTGTATTAGCGGATGAACCTACAGGAAACTTGGATCAGACAACAGCAACTAAGGTTTTTGACTTGATGTTGGAGTTAAATAAAAAAATGAATACCGCCCTGGTTATTGTGACGCATGATCAACAACTTGCACAACGGATGGATAGAGTACTGGTTTTGGGAGAAGGGACTTTATCAAGTTAATGTATTTTAATCGATAGGGAGTAATCAATATGGGTCTTAACGATGGAAAAGCACAAAGCGCGAAGTTAACCACTATTAAATTGAATGGAGGAAAGCGGCAACGTTCTGCATCAGAGGGATTTGACCGTGCACAGTATGATTTGAAAGATTTTGGCACCGTAATACCTGTTCCCCCTAAATCTTCAACCCATGGCTTTTTATCGCATAAAAGCCGACCTACCACACCAACAAATTCACCAGCTCCTGAGCCTAGTCCTATGAGCTACAATAATTAATACTCTTAAAGCCATGTCGCCTGGTTATTTGCAACCAGGCACACGTTTGAATTTTAATAATCAGCATGCCCTGGTGTGCGCGGGAATGGGATCACATCACGTACGTTTGCTAAACCAGTTACATAACTAACTAAACGCTCAAAGCCCAAGCCAAAGCCGGCATGAGGAACACTGCCATAACGGCGTAAATCTCGATACCACTGATAGCTCTCTTTATTAAGGTTGCACTCTTCAAGGCGCCGGTCGAAAATCTCCAGACGATCTTCACGTTGGCTTCCACCAATAATTTCGCCAATTCCAGGAGCTAACACATCCATTGCGGCAACTGTTTTACCATCATCGTTAAGACGCATGTAGAAGCTTTTTATGTCCTGTGGGTAGTTGGTCAAAATCACTGGTTTTTTACAGTGAACTTCAGCCAAGTAGCGCTCATGTTCTGATTGTAAATCTAGCCCCCAACTAACAGGGAACTCAAATTTTTGTCCTGATTTTTCCAGAACCTTAATCGCATCTGTATAAGTCATTATCTCGAAATCAGAGTTAACGATATGTTCTAGACGCTCTATACATCCAGGCGCAACAAATTGATTGAAAAATTCCATATCATCAAGACGTTCATCCAGTACCGCTTTACATAAATAGCGCAGCATATTTTGACTGAGGTCACAAATATCATGAAGGGTTGCAAAAGCTACCTCAGGCTCAATCATCCAAAACTCCGCTAAATGGCGGCTTGTATTGGAGTTTTCGGCACGGAAGGTTGGTCCAAAGGTATATACCTTAGACATCGCTAAGCAATAGGCCTCCAAGTTTAATTGGCCGGATACAGTTAAGAAGGACTCTTTACCAAAGAAATCTTTACTAAAATCAATTTGTCCTTGAGCATTTTTAGGAGGATTCACTAAGTCTAAGGTGGACACACGGAACATTTCCCCTGCACCTTCACAATCACTTGAGGTAATAATGGGGGTATGAATCCAGAAATAGCCTTGCTCATGGAAAAATCGATGCACTGCCTGAGATAGGCAATGGCGAATGCGGGTCACCGCACTAATGGTATTCGTGCGAGGGCGTAAGTGGGCAACCTCTCGTAAAAATTCTAGAGTATGGCGTTTGGCTTGAATAGGATAAGTGTCAGGGTTTTCTACCCAACCAACAACAGTAATATGCTCTGCTTGAATTTCAAAAGATTGGCCTTTACCCTGAGAGGCAACTAATTTACCACGCGCGATGATGGAACAACCCGCATTAAGCTTAGTAACTTCATCCTGATAATTTGACAACACGTCAGTGGCTACAATTTGAATCGGTGCAAAGCAGGAGCCATCATGCAGGCTAATGAAGGATAAGCCTGCTTTTGAATCACGACGGGTTTTAACCCAGCCTCTTACTGTAACTTGCTCATCTACGCTGACTGCACCATCTAAACATTCTTTGATGGTAAAAACTTCTGCCATTTTTTATTCCTGTAGTTGAATATAATATGCGATGATACACTAAATAAAATCCGTGAGGGAGCATTATGAAGCAAAGAGTTTTATTTGCATTATTATTTTGTTGTTCGACCTTGATACAGGCTAAAGATACTGTGTTGAAACTATACAGACCTTATGGCGAGGCTACCGGCCAGGTAATGCCTATCGTAAAACGCACTGTTGGGGGATATTGTCTGTCGCAATCACGGATTATTGTACGGGAGGATGCGTGGCGTTGTGAGGCTGAAGGTAAAACCTATGATCCTTGTTTTGTTAAAGCGGGAACTAATCGAAAAGAAGCTTTGTGCCCACAATCACCTTGGGTTGCAGACAGCGTACAAATTAATGTATCTGTCCCTTTAAATAATGCACAAAACGAGACGCTTGACATGTCTCGTACTTATCCCTGGGGGATTGAGTTATCTAATGGAGAGCGCTGTTTAGCGATTTATTCAAACGAAGTTTATGATGAAATGCCGGTTCGATATCGTTGTACTAACGAAAATCTATTATTAGGTTATTTACAACGTTGTAAAACCACTTGGAGCATGTTGGAAAAAACGCCAGAGGGAGTGGTAACCTCGGAGTTAGCAAAGGCTTGGTTTTAATAAGAGCAATCTAATACTGTATAGCCTACGCTTCCTTTGGAGCTGCATCTTGAAAGGCTTTTAACGCTAAGCAATGAGCATCAATTTCACGGATCAAAGAGTAATCATCCAAAGCAAAATTAAAACGTTTTGCATTAAATACTTGTGGAATAAGGCAAAGATCTGCTATTGACACACTATCTCCCACACAAAAAGGTTGGGTGCGTTTGATGGTTTTTAGTTTAGTTTCAAGCGCATCAAATCCTTTTTTTAACCAATGATGATACCATTGTGTGACCTGAGAATCGTTCGCATTAAACTCTGCTTTCAACTGACCTAATACTCTTAAATTATTTAATGGATGCATATCACACGCAACCATTAATGCCAGGGACCTCACGGTTGCTTTAGCAAAGGGATCTGCGGGCAGTAATGCTGGGGTAGGGTAGGCTTCTTCTAAATATTCGATGATGGCTAAGGATTGGTTAATCATCTGCCCATCTAGTTCCAAGCAAGGGACTAACTCTTGTGGGTTGACTTGCTGGTATTCGCGGCTATGCTGCTCACCACCATTATTAACTAAGTGCACATTAATTTTTTCATAATTAATGCCTTTAAGATTCATCGCAATACGTACGCGATAACAGGCGGTGGAGCGAAAGTAATCGTAAAGTTTCATCGTTAAGCCAGCTTCACGGTTTGCTCAATGGCACCAAAAAGACTCTTGCCTTGTTTATCCAGCATTTCAATACGAATAGTATCTCCAAAATGCATAAATGGAGTTTTGGCTTGACCTTGTTCAATGATTTCCAGCATTCGTTTTTCTGCTATACAGGAAGAACCTTTACTGCGATCTAAATTAGATACAGTTCCTGAGCCAATAATCGTTCCTGCACTTAACGCTCTTGTTTTTGCAGCATGTTGCACTAATTCAGTAAATGAAAAGGTCATATCAACGCCCGCATCAGGCTGACCAAATAGTGTTCCATTTAAATGGCTGAGAAGGGGTAAATGCACACGCTGGCCATCCCAGGATTGTGCAAGCTCATCTGGAGTAATGGCTACTGGGGAGAAACTGCTCGATGGTTTTGACTGGAAAAAACCAAAACCTTTGGCCAGTTCTCCAGGGATTAAATTACGTAAAGATACATCGTTAACGAGCATTAGTAATTTAATATGCTTGCTCGCATCTTCAGCATCTATCCCCATGGGTACATCATCAGTAATCACGGCAACTTCTGCTTCAAAATCAATGCCATAGGCTTCATCTGCAGCAAGAATGGGATCTCTTGGGCCAAGGAAGGTATCAGAGCCTCCTTGATACATCAAAGGATTAGTCCAGAAATCTTCGGGCATTTCTGCGCCGCGCGCTTTGCGGACTAATTCAACATGGTTAACATACGCACTACCATCAGCCCATTGATACGCACGGGGCAGAGGTGAAGTACAGTGTTTGGGATCGAATGCAAAGGTATTTTCTAAACACTGTTCATTCAACTGTTGGTATATTTTTTGTAGTTCAGGTTCAACCTGCTGCCAATAATCCAGCGCGTATTGCATATTACCTGCAATGTGTGGAACGCGTATGGCATGGGTCAATGCTTGATTGACCACACATAATTCCCCATCTCGTGAAGAGGCTGATTTTAATGTCGCTAATTTCATAGGGACTCCTACTGAACTTCTTTTAAGGTACCGCGTTTTATTTGGTCACGTTCAATTGCTTCAAATAACGCTTGAAAGTTTCCTTCACCAAATCCTTGGTTGCCTTTACGTTGGATAATTTCAAAAAATACTGGGCCAAACATATTCTCAGTAAAGATTTGCAATAATAAACCATGCTTGGGATCAGCCTCACCGTCAATCAATATTTTTTCTTGATGAAGTTGTTTTACTGATTCTTGATGCCATGGAAGGCGGTCTTGCAACATTTCATAATAGGTATCTGGAACATCAAGGAACTGAACCCCTTGTTCTCTTAGACTATGTACGGTGTGATAAATATTGTCTGTGGTTAAGGCCATATGTTGTATGCCTTCACCATGATACTCATGGAGAAACTCTTCAATTTGCGATACATCATCTTTAGATTCATTTAGAGGAATTTTGATTTTTCCACAGGGACTTCCTAAAGCACGGCTAAGCAAACCAGTCATTTTACCTTTGATATTAAAATAACGAATTTCTTGGAAGTTAAAAATCCGCTCATAGAAATGAGCCCATTTATCCATGTTACCACGAAAGACGTTATGAGTTAGGTGATCAATAAGTAACAGACCATTGCCATCTACTGTCGCATCCGATTTATTCGTCCAGTGTTGAGCAAACGGTTGGTGTTGATCATCAACAAAATAAATGACGCTACCGCCAATCGCTTGAATTGCTGGCAAGCCATGATGGGCATGTTCGCAATCTTCAAAAGCTGTGGCCCCATGTTTGATTGCATGCGCAAAAGCAGCTTGCGCATCACGCACTTTAAAGCCCATTGCACAGGCTCCAGGGCCATGAGTGGCTGCATGAACTGCTGCTTGACTGTTTGTTGTTGCATTGACTATAAATTGAATTTGCCCTTGCTGAAATAAGGCAATGTCTTGATCTTTATGAGTCGCGGTAATTTGAAAGCCCATATCAAGAAATTGTTGATGTAGGCGGTTTTTGTCAGGTCCTGAGAACTCTAAAAAAGCAAAGCCATCCAATCCACATGGGTTCTCATTTATTTGCATTCATTATACTCCTTTATAGGTTTCCTTATCCGGCTTTGGGCTTAAGTTATAACTTAAGCCTATGCTAAGTGCACTAAAAATAATCCGTCAGCAATAGGCAACATACTGGTAAACACCCGCTTGTCATTTTTAATCAAATCATTAAGCTTTTTTATCTCTCGGGTCTGACCGTTCGTGTCCTGCTCATCGATCACTTTACCATCCCAAAGAACATTATCAATAGCAATAATACCTTTAGGCTGAATCAATTTTAATGCCAATTCATAGTATTGCACGTAGTTGGTTTTATCCGCATCAATAAAAATAAAATCAAATTTTTGCTCCCAACCCTCATTAATAAGTGCATGCAATGAGTCTAGGGCAGGTCCAAGACGTAACTCAATCTTCTGATCTTGTTCGGCTTCTTCCCAAAAAAGATGCGCTTTTTTAGTCCATTGGGCACTAATATCACAGGTAATTAAGCGGCCATCATCAGGCAAGGCTAAAGACATAGCTAAGGCACTATAACCAGTAAATGTACCTAGTTCCAACACATTTTTGGCACCTATAGTGCGTAAAAGAAATTGCATGAACTGCGCTTGCTCTGGCGCAACCTGCATGTTTGCCAGCTCCATCAAGGAAGTGTCCTTGCGCAAGCGTTCCAAAGTAGGATGCTCGCGCAATGATTTATCTAAAATGTACTCATAAAGCTTAGGAGTTAGGCTTAATTGTTTCATTATGCTAATTTCTCTTGAGCCATTGCATCGGCAATTTCATTGGTGGGTATATTTTCTTTTGCTGAGCGAACAAAAATTTCAGTTAAATGCTCACGAATATGATCAATTTGCTCATTGATTTTGCTTTCAGGGGTATGCAGATATTTAGATGCTGCAAAAATCAATCCGCCTGCATTAATTACATAATCCACAGCTAATAAGATTCCTTTTTGATGCAACACTTTCCCATGATAGGTATGAGCGAGTTGGTTATTTGCTGCACCAGCAACAATTGTAGTTTGCAATTGTGGAATCGTAATATCATTGAGTATTGCACCTAAGGCACAGGGTGCAAATACATCACAAGGAACTTTATGAATTTCTTCAGTAGTTACTGGTTTAGCTCCGAATTCTTTAATTGCCTTTTCTACTGCAGCAGGAGATATATCCGCAACTGTTAAGTTCGCTCCTAACTCATGCAAATGTTGCGCAAGTAAATAACCTACATGGCCTAAGCCTTGAATAGCAACATGCACACCCTTCAGATTATCTTTGCCCAATTTGAATGCAACAGCAGCTTGAATGCCACGTAAAATTCCGCGTGCGGTTGATGGAGATGGATCACCATCATACTTAGATAAACTGGCTACATGGTTGGTATGCTCACCAATAATGTCCATATCACTTAAGAGCGTACCACTGTCTAAGGCGGTAATATAGCGGCCATTTAACTCATTAACAAATTGGCCAAATTTATGCATATAGCCCACACGGTCAAAGGAACCACGTGGTTTGATAATTACTGATTTACCACCGCCTAAAGGTAAATTGACAGACGCAGCTTTGTAACTCATGCCACGGGCAAGGCGCATGGCGTCTTTAAGTGCCGCGGCAGTATTAGGATATTCAATAAAACGACAGCCGCCTAAAGCGGGACCTAACTTGGTATTGTGTATGGCAATAATTGCTTTCATGCCTGTTTCTGGATCTACTTTAAAGTGTAAATCACCAAATCCATGCGCAAGCGCGTATTCTAAGAAATCATCATCAGCTCGTGCTGAATTGTCAGTGCTTATATTTTCAACAGACATCATTACCTACACTCCTGTTACGAATATTTTTTTGCAGAAGTTATAGTCCTATTTAAAAATTAAATCAATGATAATTTGGTTTCTGATGAGTTGCTGGTATAAACTAACTTGGGTTCGGTATATATTTACTTATCAATTTGGAGACGGTTATGCGACAGGCTGTTGCTAAGGTACTTGCTTTGATGGCAATTACTCCATTTGCTTTCGCGGCAGATGCAGTATTTCCACCACAGATGGTTCTCGATAAAGTTCTTTTCCAAGTTTCTGCAAAGCAATGGGTGACAACTCAATCGGCATTATTGGGTGTTAATATAAATGTTACCTTGTCGAATGCAGATTTAGTTAAAGCGCGTTCTGATATTATGGAACGATTAAATAAAATTGCTGCCGGAGATTGGCATTTAATTGCCTTTGAGCGTTCACAAGACAATTCAGGCTTGGAAAAACTCTATGTTCAAGCCCAGGCACGAGTGAACCAGACGGCGCTAACGGATATTTACCAAAATGCAAAATCAGTAAGTGTACCTGGTGCTAAATATGAAGTTGGCAGTGTAGAATTTAAACCAAGCCTTGAAGAAGTTCAGGCGGTTTTGGTTAAGGTACGCGAGCAATTATACCAGCAAGTAAATGATGAGCTCGGACGATTAAATAAGATATACCCAACGCAAAATTACAGTGTGAGCAATTTAGTTTTTGTTTCTGGGAATAATCCCCCAGCGCAACCATTAAGAGCTTATAAAGAGAATACCATGATGACTATGGCAGTGGGCTCAGCGGCGCCAGGGGCTATGCCTGAGGTTGCCGTAAGTAATGAGCTGACTTTGACTGCAGTAGTTGAGGCAGCATCTAATCGGAAACCATAGAGGCAGTTGCCTGATTATTTAAAGTATTGAGGAGTAAATTTCTTGGTTGTTGAACAAGTTATTGGCCATCGTGGCGCATCGGCATACGCACCTGAAAACACATTCGCTGCATTTAATAAAGCATTGGAAATGGGCTGCCGTTTCATTGAGTTTGATGTAATGTGCAGTGAAGATGGCGAGCCGTTTATATTCCATGATGACAAGTTAAAAAGAACATCGAATGGGCGTGGGGAAATCGGAAAGGTTAGTGCCGAGTATCTGCGCTCCTTAGATGCTGGCTCTTGGTTTTCCCGAAAATACAAAGATGAGCCAATTCCTCATTTTCAAGAAGTTTTGGAATGGCTGGTTCGCTCTGATATGCAAGCGAATATCGAAATTAAGCCTTATCCTGGAACCGATGAGCAAACCGCAGTATCAGTTCTTACCCATATTAATCGATTCTGGCCGGAAGGAAAGGCTTTGCCATTAGTTTCCAGCTTTTCCTGGGATGCTTTAGTGATGTGCCGTAATTTAGCGCCAGAGATGCCTCTAGGGTTACTCTTTCACGAGTGGGATGAGCAATGGCTGAAAAAAGCGAAACAATTAGACTGTTTTTCGATTCATTTTAATCGAAAGATTTTGACCGCAGATCGAGTTAAAGCTGTTAAAGATCAGGGGTATGTAGTTTGTGCTTATACAGTGAACCGTAAACGCCAAGCGAATAAACTATTCAAGTGGGGCGTAGATGCTATTTTTAGTGACTATCCAGATCTCTTAGCATGAACAAATTGAGCATTTGTTTATTGGCATTCTTATGTGCCTTACCTTTGTATGCAAAGCCTGTTGAGTTAGTGCTTTGGCATGGTATGGCAGGGCATTTGGGGGATGAAGTTAAGCTGCTTGCGGATGATTTTAATAAGAGCCAAGCGCAATATGTTGTTAAACCTGTTTACAAAGGGAATTATGTTGAAACCCTAACTAGTTTTGCCGCAGCGTTCAGAGCTCACCAACCACCGGCAATGGTACAAATCTTTGAAGTAGGCACGGCAATTATGCATTCAACTCAAGGGGCAATTAAGCCTGTGGATGAGCTAATGCACGAACAAGGAGTTAGTCTGCCTAAAGAGGATTTTATTCCCTCAATTCGGGAATTTTACAGTAAAAACGGACGGTTACAGGCTTTGCCCTTTAACCTCTCTGTTCCCACTTTGTACTATAACGCGGATGCACTTGCTAAAGTAGGATATAGCGGGAGCAATTTTCCTCAAACTTGGGAGGAGATGGAAGTCTTAGCCCAAAAGCTTAAAAAAGCAGGTTATGAATGTGCTTATACTACCGCTTATCCCGGCTGGGTACTTTTTGAGTCTTTTTTAGCGATTCATGGCTTGCCGTTAACACAAGGCAAGCCTCAAAAGGCAGTTTTTGATACTCCGCAATTAATTAGTCATTTTAAGCGCTTGCAACGCTGGCATTCACAACGTTATTTTCGTTATGCAGGACGGGTAGATGATGCCACCATTTTATTTACCAGTAATGTTTGTCCTCTTTTTAGTCAGTCTTCTGGAGCTTATAATAGTCTTGCTGCTTTAGTGCCATTTCGTTTGGGAGCGACTACCATGCCCTTGGACACTCAAATCAGTAAGGTACGTCATGCCAATGTAGCAGGTGGGGCGGCTTTATGGGCTGTGGCCGGGCAAGAGAAGATCAAATATAAGGGGATAGCTGAGTTTTTTGCATTTATTGCTCAACCAAGAAACCAACTGCGTTGGCATGAGCATACAGGGTATCTGCCCTTAGGTTTACAAGGTCAGTATGCAGACATCGTAAAATCAAGCCAGCATCCTAATTTAGCGTTGGCTCAAGTTGATTTAAGCAGCAGCATGCAAGAAACGCCATTGAAATATTTGGGGCCGCAAAACCAAATTCGTAATATTAATGATGAAGTTTTGGAGGCAATGTTTGCAGGTTTAATCAGCCCTGAGGCTGCAGTACATCAAGCAGCAGCACGCGCTAATCATGTCCTGCTACGTTTTGCTCGTAATGTACACTCTTATCAATAAAGAGAAATAACCCAGACGGTGCTTTCTTAAAATTCATCTGGGTTCTTCATTCGCAGGCGATAAGCGGCTCTCCGATTTATTGGCTCATTGAATAGGCTTCGCTGTTATCTTGTAATTCCATGCTATCTGTGGGAGCTTGTTGCAGGAATAATAAAGTTGGCGTATTTGTTATAAGTGGAGTCTCTCTCATCTTATCGAGTGTTGAAAAATCACTCAGCGCTGTTTGAGGTTGAATCAGGGCCTGCCATATCTCATGCATTAGTTGATCATAATTTTTAGTTGAGCCCCAATTTTCTTCTTCTAGGACACTTGCGACCTGGTATTTAATTGCCTCAAAATGAATCCTATTCCCTCCTTGTTTTTGTAATAGCAGTATCATTTCTTTCATATTCATGCGGTCTTGATAAGACCTAATGGCGGTAATTTTAGTGATGCAATATAACTCTAAGGCCCTAACTACCTGGTCCGCACAATCTATTTCTGTAAGATAGTCCTGGCTGCAAGGGATAGGGCGAAATTCTGCAAAAAAGTTAAAAAAAGTGCGAATTCTGCTTTCTTCGTGCTGTAAATTGCAAAGTTGTTGAATAATGCGATTTGCATCTTGTGGACGTAATGGTTCAGTGGGTATGGTGTAATCTGAAAAAGAGCGTAATCTTGCATCAAAAATAGTTTGACATAAGGGATTGGCAAGTACTTGGGTTAATACGCTTAATTTTAATAAATGCTCTTCGTGGTAATTAAAACTACTTAGATCAAATAAGGTAATTGCTCGACTTAATCCATCGGCGACAATATATTTTTCCATGAAGTTGGGAATATGCTCAACAGCTACCCCTCCTTTTAGCATTTGAGCAATAAGTTCGATACATTCATCAGACTTGGTGGCATTATTTAATAGGTAATTGACGGTATGCTCATTTAATAATTCTGATTCATCAAGCTCTTTCAAGAGAACAGAAAGCTTTTCTTGGGATGTAGATGTTAGTTCAGTAAAAATGTTGGGATGCCTCTTAAAGCATTGTGGAAATTTCTTTTGCCAGTTTTTTAACATAATTGATATCCCTATGATGGAAAAAAAGTCGCAAGAATAACTACTCTTTGTAAATAGTCAAGAGTGGCTA
This sequence comes from Legionella saoudiensis, assembly GCF_001465875.1. Classification (GTDB taxonomy): domain Bacteria; phylum Pseudomonadota; class Gammaproteobacteria; order Legionellales; family Legionellaceae; genus Legionella; species Legionella saoudiensis. The sequence continues at coordinate 395,339 of NZ_LN901321.1, forward strand.
AAAGAAAAATTGCTGTTCTTAACAACCTAGGGATGGGCTGGGGATGCTTACATGATGAAACCTAAAGGGCTTGTCTTAAGAGGCGTCTCATCGCGAATAATTTATGCTGGGCTTTACAGCCCAGCCTACCAATAAGCATTAGGTAGTATGTGGCAAGGTTCCTTGGAGCTTTATAAGTTATAAAGGCTCCAGGAAACGAGCGAGATTTGGTTTTTGATTTAACCTATATTGATAGACTACATAAAATGCCATCACATTCTTCAAGTAGTTTCGAGTTTCTTGCCAAGGTAATGTTTCAATCCAGACATCGATTTCTTTTGGTGGATGGCTTCTTAGCCAATAGACCACTTGTTTGGGGCCTGCATTATAGGCTGCCGCGATAAGAATAGGATGATTATCAAATCGTTTTGCCAATTGTTTTAAATAAGCTACTCCAATGTTGATGTTCTTTTCTGATAAAAATAATTGATCCTTATTCTGATAGGAAATTTTATCTGCTTTAGAAACAACCCCTGCGGTATAGGGCATGACCTGCATCAAACCGCGTGCTCCAACCGTAGAGGTGGCATCCTCCCTAAAACCACTTTCCTGACGGATAATGGCGTAAATAAATTCTGGAGATACGGCGTATTTTTTAGCGTATTGCTGTATGGCTGTTTTATAAGCGAGAGGGAAGCGCAAAATAAGTTGGTTATTGAGGCGATCTGTATTGCTTAAGTAAACTGATTTGCCATGCCATTGCAACGTGGTATCAATCCAATAAACCAGCGCGCTGGCCTCATCTTTGGGTAATTCGCTAATAAAATCATTCAATAGGCGAGAAGCGGGCAGGGTATTTTTACTCTGATATAGCGTTTTTACCTGATCTAGAAATTCTTGATAGGGCTTTAATACATTCAAGTTTTGTATGGGGGCTTCATTAACAAAGCTTGGGGTTTGTTTAAGACGTAAGCTGGCAAGAAAACCATAATATTGTCGGCTTTTCGCTAAGGGCTCGTACACAGCTCGTGCCTCAGCGATTTTACCTTGTTCTTCCAAAGAGCGTCCTAGCCAGTATTGCCAGCAGGGCGCTTCTTTGTTTTTAGAATTATTAATTAAGGTACTTACTTCTTTCCAGTCTTCGCGTTTTAAGGCGTAACGTATTTCCCAATCAAGCAAAGTATCGTTGTAATATTGGGGGGCTACTTTCGCAAACCATACAGAGGTGTCTTCGCTATTGCGCATTGCTTTATACAAAGCAACATGAGCTAGAAATGCCTGCTGTTGCGCTTGGTTTAAAAGCTTCGATGTTTTGCTTTGTTGCCATAATTGCAGCGCCTTATCCATATTGATGGAAACCATGCGTTTTAGACCATAAAGATAAAACTCACCATTTAGGCCTCCTGGACTAAGCTTGCTAATGGCGCTTGGGTTTTGTACTACAGCATTTAAGGTCTGGATGTCTGTTAGGTGAGGTGTTTTGTATTGTTTTAACAAATAACGTGCCAATTGAATGTTGCGTCGGTCTAAAGCAAGTGCGATCCGCTGGCTAATTAAATTTTGATCAAAATTTTCATCATGCATTAAAAGCTCAAATAAGTTATTGCAGGCAGCAGGCCTGGACTCACCACTAAGCCATAGGGGAATTGAATCTTTTAATGCTTCTTGGCGAGCGCCAAGATTATACTTAGCGATTTGCTCATAGCAGGCAAGATTTAAATCAGTAGATGGTTGATAATATTGGGTGTAGCTGACCCAATCTTTAGTTCGTGCTAATTCATAAAGCCAACGTTCGCGCAATTTATTGGAAAGAGGGGTCGTCCCTTTAACAAATTCAAGAAAGACAGGCGTTGGGGTAACTGGTAGGTTCTTGCTTAAAGCAACATAAGTGTTAAAGCGCTCCATATATTCTGGTCCAGTAAGGGCCTGACTTGTATGTGCGCTGATAAGTCCGCATAGCAGGATAATTATTTTTTTCATAAATTATTTTTCATCGGCATTAATAGTCATTAATTGTTCACGCATGGAGGCTATTGTTTTTTTATAGTCATCGCTGTTAAATACAGCGGAACCAGCAACAAATTGATTGGCTCCCGCGCGTGCTAAGTGTGCAATGTTTTGGATGCTCACACCACCATCAACACAGAGGTCCAACAGTGGGTAAGATTGGCGAATTTGCGTTATTTTATTAATAATTTCTGGAATCAATTTTTGACCGCCAAATCCCGGATTTACTGTCATAACCAAAACAAAATCTAACTTATGAGCACACCAAGTAAGTACCTCAGTAGACGTGGCAGGGTTAAGTACCAGGCCCGCTTCACAGCCTAAATCGTGTATGAGTTGCAGGCTTCTATCTAAATGAATGGTTGCATCATGATGAATACTGATGCGTTTGGCTCCTGCTTTAGCAAAGGCTTCAATTAGAGTATCTACAGGTTCAACCATTAGGTGAACATCTACTGGTAAGCTGGGAAAACGTGTGATTAAGGCGCTACAAAATGCAGGACCAAAGGTAAGATTGGGAACATAATGATTGTCCATAACATCAAAATGGATAAAATCGGCTCCTGCTTGCATGACCGCATCTACTTCTTCGCCAAGACGGGTTAAATCAGCAGAAAGCATAGAGGGTAGTATTTGGTAAGTCATGTTGTGCTTTTTAAAATTATGCAATGGCACATATCATATGCTGTTCTGGGCAAACATTCTATATAGATGTGGAGTATAACTAGGTAAAGTCAGGTCTGGAGGGCACAGTTTACTTGTTTTTTACCAAGAGATTAATCGCTCAAAAATTACTCTCAATATTGAGTATTTGCTCAAGACATGGGATAATGCTTAGGCATTTCTGCTCGTGTAATTTGAATATTACTGAGACCTAATCATGCTTTTTAGGAAGAATAATATGAGTCAAAATTGGCCTACCAGAGACAGAGATTTAGATGCTGCACGTGTAATTATGGAGGAATATGCTAGTGAGCGGGATAGTGACTCATTAGGGCTTTTTGAAATTGTTGTTGATCCTACGGAAAAGCGGATGAATTTTTGCTTATCCGGCTGGGTTGTTACCTTAGCAAAGCATTTTTATCTACTATATGGGGAGAGTCAGGGGGATTTCGTGACTCGGCAGGTGATTACACGCTGCATCACCCAGGGAAATACCTTACATTAAAAGCGTGAATATTTGCAGCCGACTTCCTCTGTACTAATACGGGCTACTGTTCCTTGCCTTATTCTATGCCCTGCGGGGTCGTGGGGCATAGAAATAATTAAGATACATAAGCTCAACCGATGATATTAATATCATCACTTTTTTTCTTCTTACGTTTGCTCCACAGCCAAAATGCTAAGCCAGTAACTGCAATCAAAAGAATAATAATAGATATGACAAAGATTAATACATGTTTTGCGTGTCTCTTTCTTTTTATTTCTTCTTCTAATAGCTTTTTAGCGTCTACAGTCTCTGCAGGTGGTTTATAGCCTGGGGTGCAGACTGCGCCATTTAATAATAACTTAAAGAGTACGGGACGGCCGCTAACCATTTGTGCGTTAATTTGTATAATGACATATTCTTCTGAAAAGGCGCGTCGTTCACATAAATAGTATAAATCCGCAGTCCAGCCGTCTTTGCTTTTCTTGAAGAGCGTCTTTGTAGGTTTGTCTTTATAAATAAGTTTGATATGGACGCTTTCAGGCTTAATCAAGTTAGGATACTGTAGTTGAATCATTACCGAATCATGTTTGGCATTAATCATTTGTTCGAAGGGGGAGGGGTGAATAACCGCTTGATATTCCTTTTTTTGGTTAATATAGGTCCCTTCTGTCCGCAAAGTTGCTTGATAAGTTCCTACCGGTATGTCCAAAATAAAGGCATTTGTAAATACTCCATTTTTGTCATAGGGAATGACATAAGAAAAATTATGTTCGCTATTATGCAGCTCAAAATTCATTTTTAAATCTTTTGCAGCCAGGTCAGATTTAATAGGCTGTTCGTCTTGTTTAAGATAGCTATTTAATGTGATTAACTCACCAATAAAATAGGTTCCACTGGTGAAGTTAGTACCTAAATTAGCATTTACCAGTATTAATACCTCCTGCAATTGCTCTTCAGGACCTGATAAAACCCATTTTCCTGCTGTAGGAGTATGCATTTGTACTACTCCATAATTGGCAGTAGCTAAGATTCCATTGTCCTCTTTAGCTAAAGAATATTTTTTTTCGTCAGGCGCTGTTAAATACAGGTCTCTAATGTTCGCAGTTTTTTTGAAAATTAAAGTAAATTGCTGCAGTTTAGGAGGAATAATAATCGAGCGCGTAGATGTTGTATCCTGGAGATTTGGGCGCGTTTCTTTGGAGGCTGCAGAATCGGCAGTACCCGGAATGCTGAGTAACAAATAAAAACAAAAAACTATGTAAATTAAGTACCAATATTTTTTCATGAGAAGTCCTTTTCTCAACTGTGCTTTTTTGAGGAAACCGCAGTTAAGATGCTGAAAAATACCAATAATTGTACCCTAATTATGGGTACAAATACATTGGGCTATATAAAGGTTTTGTTGTTTATTACAAAAATAACTAGCATAAAAAAAAGTCTTGATGTATAAATCCTGATTTTACAGTCCTCACGCTCCGGTTACTGAGAAAAGTGGTACTAGGTAGTAGTTGGTTATGAATTTCAAATCGAAAACAGAAGCTTATTCCTATGCTATTTTATTGCTAACGCGGTTAAGCAAGCGCTATGCTAAATGGACTTTTTTTCAAGAAAATAGTGCCATTACCCAAATCAATGCGTGTATTTGCAGTCTAAAAATTGCCATGGAAAATCATGAGCAAGATTTAAAAGTTAGTGCAGAGCGTATCGAAGGGCTCATTTCTCAGTGTGCTCTTCTTCCTGATGATGAAGCTTTACTTAGGGAGTTGAGCACTAATATTTTAAATAGTACGTATCAGCAAACGATTCAAGAGAAATTTGATAATCCATTGGCGCGGCGTTGGGAGTCGGAGCTGGCAATTGTTTTATTCTGCAACCCAACTACTGCAATGATGCAAGCAGTAAACGAAGTGTCCGCACAAATTCTTCTTTTTATTGAGCAATTAAGTCTACTTAAAGAATTTGATTGGTCTTTTTATATTGATCTTTTTAGCCGAAGTTATCATGTTATCTCTTTTGGAGCAGAAGAAAATCCTACGTTAGAAGAGATAAAAAAAATACTGGTAGAAAATAGGCCTGAGCAATTAGCTGAAATAATGCACATACATTATAAATTTGCTCAAGGCATCATTCGAAAGTTTCCTATCAAAGGAATAGAAAGAAAACCTGTAGGCAAAATGGCAGAGATTGTAGCCCGTATATGGCAAGGGCCTGCAGAAAAATTTTTTTCCGAAGGCTTACAAGACTCTATCTCTGGCGCATCATATCGAGGCTATATCCCCGATCATCTAATGTATGGCTCTCTTCTATATAAAGTGCTTGATAATCGCGGCAAGCTGCCTAATTCTTTTAATGAAGAAAGCACGCAGCAATTAGGTTTATTGGGTTGGGGACAAGAAGAATATGAAATTGGCCTTCCCAAGCATCATTCTATATGGACTGCCGATTGCAAGGCACAAGGAGCTAATCTTGGATCCCAGTATGTTCTTGATTTAATAGAAAATGATGCGGTTTATGTTTCAGGCCCGTCTGGTATGACGAGTGTGCTTTTAGGCCAAATGGAAATTTTGGCTAACTTCCCAACGGTGAGTTTAAAAAAGAATTATTTAACGGCAGTGATGGTTTATATTGTTGCTGCGGGATTTCATAGTATTCATGAGGTAATAGCCCCCGCCCACTATGCATTAGAGCTGATTCCTGGTTATGAAGTTCATGTTCCACAACAAGGCAAGTTAGCTCCACCACCAAATTATAACCAATTTTTTATTCAACAAGCATTCATTGATCCTGATTTTGCCGCGCGTCGTGATACTGCTTGGATGAATTATCTAAATTATTTTAGTCAGTTTTATGTACCTCGACATTTGGCTAAACCTTTAGCGCAGCCAAATGTTCTACCCCAACAGCAATTAGGTAAAAAGCCAATTGACCCCATATTAGTAAATGAGGTGAAGTTGGAAATGAGTCGGTATATTAATGCGCGAGGCAATAGTGATGGGCGTTTAAGTTTTATCAGCTGCGTGTTTCGTAATAATGAGTTAACTAAAAAGAAATTGTCTTTGGCAATTGAATTTAATAAGCAATTAGCATTAGTAAAAACACTGAGCGACCTCGATGTCTTAATTGATAATACCGTTAATGCAAATTTAATTACAGAAAAAGAAATGGGTAAAACTTATGGCGTTTTAACCAGAAGTGGTTTGAATCGAAGTTTAGAGCATATTAAAACGATCATTAAAGAACACGTTTTTCCTCAGGAGGAAAACGCCTGGATTATTTTAAAGTAGGAGCTATTTATGTCTGAAAAATTTGGAGGCTTTTTTAATAAAGGCCCTATGGCTGGAAAGCAGCGACTATTCCATTTGTTGGAAAATGCGGATAGCGGAATAACTACGGCTGAATTTGATACCTTTCCTCTAAGTCATGAGGATGTTACACGATTAGCAAAAATTATAAGAGAGAATACTTCCTTAAAGGCTATCTCATTAATCGATTGTAATTTGAGCTCCGAGGATCTCGAAGAATTGGCTATGGCGGTTTTGAGCAATAGTACATTGCAAAAATTCCAAGTGGAATTATTTTATGATTGCAGTAAAACCCTACGCGATCTGATGACTACAGTCGATTCTCATCTTAAAAATAATATAAATATGATGCACAAGCTGGATATGCCAGAACAAATAATGAAAGCGATTTGTGTGTAACCTTCACAGTGCAAGCAACTTAATGTTTCGTTATCTTAAGTAAGTGCCATTAGCTGCCTGCAACCAGGCTTCCCTTATAAGTACTTAAAACTCTGATAGATACTTATCATAATTTTGCTTATATTCAGGGGAGCCTTGATATTGTAATAAGGCTTGATTTAACGCAGTCAATAAAGCGCCTTCCCCTGGATTTACCGCAATACCTAGTCCATAACCATACATATAAGGTGGGCCTGCTAATTTAAAGGTATCGGAAGAATTCGCCGCCCAATAATTCGCGGTTGGGTTATCCAGTAAGATAATGTCTACTTCACCTCGATTTAAACCTGTGAGCTGGTCTGAAACAGTAATGTAGAATTTAATTTTTGGATTCTTAACTCCCATGGTATTTAATTCTTGCTCAAATACAGTACCCGTTTCCAAGCCAATTCTTTTGCCATTCAAAAACTCTAAAGTAAAAGGTTCCGTCTTTACTTTGGGAGTGGTAACAAAACGCGAATAACTAAGCAGATAAGGTAAACTAAAGTTTACAAGCTTGGCTCGTTCTGGAGTAATCGTAATAGAGCTCATAGCCATATCAATTTGTTTTCTGGCAACAGCATCTAAAAGCTCATCAAAACGCATAATGTGATAATGGCAGGTACGTCCCATGATTCTGCACAAGGCATTCATCGAGTCAATGTCAAAGCCATAGATTTCATTTTTTGAACCGCGCATCACAAAGGGCGGGTTAAAATTTTCAGTTCCAATATTGAGCACAGGCAGGTCCTGTGCAAATAGCGCAGAAGAAAAGCTAATAGCCGCAAGCAAAAGACTACGAAAAAAATTCATTTTAATTCACTGAATAATGATTGATTTTTATAGATTATAACGAGATATTAGTTTTGGGAACGAAAAATTTCATTATTATGTGAATTCAGGATAAGAATCGAATTTATGCCAATAAATACCTCCGAGTTACGTGAATCTAAATCCTGGTTTATTGAAAAGCATTTTTCGGATTTATCACATCCGTTAAGCGATGCAGTAAAAAAACTGGTTTTAGTTAGCGATTATGCAAGCAAGCACGTTTCTCTGCTCAAACAGCTTTTAGCGGTCGATAAATGGGTTGCTCCATTAATGCGCGAAGAATATTTTCAAGCCGTACATAATATTTCCTTAACCTTGCCACAAGCAAGTTTTGCCCGCGAATTACGCCAATTTCGCCATACACATTTATTACGATTATTACTGCTTGAACTGTCAGGACTTAGTAGTACCGAACAAGTTGTGCGTTCTTGGTCGGATTGCGCAGATGCCCTTATTTTGCATGGCTTGGATTATTGCCAATACACTCTTTCTTCACGTTATGGTATTCCCAGAGATAAAGAGGGAAATCAAGTTACTTTATTAACTTTGGGAATGGGGAAACTTGGAGGCCGGGAGTTAAATTATTCTTCAGATATCGATCTTATTTTTGCCTATACAGCTACTGGAGAAACGGACGGCGAAGAGGTTATTGAGAATCAACAATATTTTAATAAAGTGGCCCAACAATTTAGCCAATTATTTCAAAATATAACTCCAGAGGGATTTATATTCCGCGTGGACCTGCGGTTACGCCCCAATGGCGATAGCGGTACTTTAGTCCCAAGTCTTGCGGCAATGGAGACTTATTATCAGGAGCAAGGACGTGATTGGGAACGCTATGCTATGGTCAAGGCGCGCGTCATTTCCTCCTCACTTGATGAGGTACATCCTTGGTTTGAGCGATTGATAATTCCTTTTGTTTACCGACGTTACGTAGATTTTAGCGTGATTGAATCATTGCGTAGTATGAAAGCCATGATTGAGCGAGAAGTGCAGCTCAACCCACGTTTGGATGATATTAAGCGAGGTAGGGGAGGGATTAGAGAGGTAGAATTTATTATTCAAAATTTTCAATTAATTCGTGGAGGCCGCCTACCTCAATTACAGACACAAAGCACTTTAGAGGCACTTGCGGTGTTAAAACAAGAAGCTTTACTGCATCATAGTGATGCCTTAAAGCAGGCGTATTTATTTTTACGCCGGCTTGAAAATATCCTGCAAAGTCAAAATGATCAGCAGACACACGCTTTACCGGAAGACCCAATGAAGCAAGCACAAGTAACCTTAGCTATGGGGTTTGCGTCTTGGGATGAGCTTTTGGAGAGGCTGCATCAGTATCAACGTATTATCAGTTATGCCTTCCATGCGGTAATGGGAAAGGTAGATTATTATGAGGATAAAAAAAGATTATTGGCGAATCAGCTTGCGAGTCTTTGGCAGGGACACGTAGAAACAGGAATGGCGATTAACTTATTAATTAGTTTGGATTTTGATAATGCAGAACATTGCTATCACATGATCCATGCGTTTCGCCATGGCCCTCGTTGCCGCCGTCTGTCGCAGGGGGCACGTATGCGTCTGGATCATTTTATGGTTCTACTTTTAACCGAATTAACGCGTGTGGAACATACGGATAAGGTTTTATTGCAAGTTTTACATTTACTAGAAAATATTGTCGGTCGTAGTGCTTATTTGGCTTTATTAACAGAAAACCCGCATGTTTTAACTGAACTACTTTTCTGGTTTGCCCATAGCCCCTTTATTACGTCTTTGCTGGTTAGCCAGCCATTTTTACTAGAAGTGTTATTAGACCAAGGGCAAGAGTGGCGTCCGTTATCGCGTTCGCAATTACAGGAATTGCTTTGGGAAAAATTGAAGCATTATTCGGATATGGAGGCTAAAGAGGAGTTATTGCGACAATTTAAATTAACTAATTGGCTTATGGCAGCACGTGCAGAACTTTATGGGTTTTGCAGCTCGGTACAGATTGGGCGCTTTTTAACAGATGTAGCACAAGTAATACTTAATGAAGTGCTAAGCTTAGCGAGTGAGCAATTAAGTCTGCGTTATCCAGAAATGAAGCAAATGCATGCCCATTTTGCCATTATCGCTTATGGCAAATTAGGCAGCCGGGAGATGAGTTACGCCTCAGATTTGGATTTGGTGTTTTTACATACGGTCAAGCCTGAAGATGAGGCATTAGTCACGCGTTTAACTCAGAAAATTTTGCATATGCTGACCACGCGTCTCCAATCGGGAGTTTTGTATTCGGTCGATACGCGATTACGACCCTCGGGGTCAGCAGGCTTACTGGTCAGCCACATGGATTCTTTTGTGGAGTATCAAAAAAAACAAGCGTGGACTTGGGAGCATCAAGCATTATTAAAAGCGCGTATTTTAACGGGGAATAAAGCGATTAAACATGCATTCTTACAATTGAAAAGAGATGTATTGGCAATGCCCCGAGATCAGAGGATGTTGCAAAACGAAGTTATTGCCATGAGAGCCCGAATCGAACAGCATCATGAGGCATCACCTTTGAAGTATATTTCCGGCGGTCTATTGGATTTAGAGTTTTTAGTACAATTTTTAGTACTTAATTCCGGTTGCCCAGAATTGGCACGCTCCACCCAGACCCTGGGGCAATTAAAGCGTTTATATACTGCGAATAGAATAAGTAAAGAACAATTCTTAGTATTAAGGAAAGCATATTGTTATTATCATCATGTATTACATTTGGAGTTGCTGCGTCCGGGAATGATTCTCGATGAGAGTATTTCCAACCAGGTCGCGGCTATTTATCAGCAATATTTGTCATATTTGACAAAGCAATGAGTTATCACTATCTTTTGAGTCGAGCTCAATATAAAGGATTAAAAAATGAACGCACTCTATACTGCAACAGCTAAAACCCATGGTGGACGTAATGGGCACGTAGAAACAACTGATGGTCTTTTGAAATTAGATTTAGCAATGCCAAAAGAGCTGGGTGGGAAAGGCAATGGCAATAATCCAGAGCAGTTATTTGCTGCCGGCTACGCTGCCTGCTTTGAAAGTGCTATTCGCTATGTAGCGCAGACCCAAAAAATCCCATTAAGCGACGCACACATGCAAGCAACAGTTTCTTTATACCCAACTCCAGAAAAAGGTTTTAAACTGGGAGTGGAACTCCAAGCAACAATTACGGGCTTAAGCCAAAAGGATGCTGAGGAGCTGGTTGAAAAAGCACACCATGTATGCCCTTATTCCAACGCTGTACGTGGTAACATCGAAGTAACACTTAAAGTACAGGCAGAATAAAGCGTAGCCTTGCAGTAGGTGCACTAACACTACTGCAAGGCTCCAAAACTAACTTACATCCCTTAGATGCGTTAAGCGCTCAATCATGGCATTAAAGGCATCCGTTTTACTGCGATAAATATCTTCATAAGACACATGAAAGGTATTAAATTCATCTTCACATTCAACCTGATCTTCTAAAAGCTCAGTAATCACTTGCTTCGATAATAAATAGAAATCATTTTCGACTTCAAAACTGATAATCCATACTTCTTCGCCTATTTTTAAGTCAGTCATCATTACCTACTTTTTTAATTTGTGAACTCTGCAAATAAATCATAATCATCACTGTCGGTAATATGTACCTCAGCAAATGCACCAACTTTTACTCCCGGTGTGGGTGGTAATATAACTAATCCATCAATTTCTGGAGCATCACTTTTACTGCGTGCAATGATGTGTTCTGGAGTAATTTCATCAATCAATACGGTTTGGATACTGCCAATTTTTTGAGCTAATTTCTTGCGGCTAATTTCAGCTTGTAATTGCATAAAGCGGTGATAGCGCTCCTCCTTAACTTCTTCAGGAACTTGATCTGCTAAATCATTCGCTTTTGCACCTTCAACAGGTGAATATTTAAAACATCCTACACGATCTAATTGCGCCTCCTCCAAGAAGTGAAGTAACTCAGTAAACTCTTCTTCTGTTTCTCCTGGGAAGCCAACTATAAACGTGGAGCGCAAAGTAATGTCTGGGCATACCTCACGCCATGCTGCGATACGCATCAAGGTATTTTCGCTGCTTGCAGGGCGCTTCATAGCTTTTAACACGCGTGAGCTTGCATGTTGTAGCGGTATATCAAGATAGGGCAAAATTAGTCCATCGCGCATTAAGGGAATGATTTCATCTACATGAGGGTAAGGATAAACATAATGCAGACGCACCCAAATACCTAGCTCCCCGAGTTGCTCGCATAAATCATAAAAACGAGTATTTACTGTTTTCCCCTGCCAGGTTACTTCTTGATAACGGGTGTCCACTCCATAGGCACTGGTATCCTGGGAAATAACTAAAATTTCATTAACTCCTGCCTCTTTTAATTTTTTCGCCTCAGATAAAACTTGTACTAAAGGATAGCTTTGCAATTTACCGCGCATAGTGGGAATAATGCAAAAAGTACATTTTTGATTACAACCCTCAGATATTTTTAAGTAAGCATAATGACGGGGGGTGAGTTTTATCCCTTGCGGTGGTACTAATTGCATGAAGGGGTCCGCTGGAGGAGGGAGGTGTTCATGAACCGCATTCACCACCTCTTCATAAGCATGTGCGCCACTAATATGTAATACGTCAGGACATGCTTCTTTAATAATGTCAGCTTTAGCACCAAGACAGCCTGTTACAATAACCCGGCCATTTTCAGCCATTGCTTCTTTAATGGTATCCAATGATTCTTTAACGGCACTGTCAATAAATCCACAGGTATTAATTACAACCACACCGGCATCTTGATAACTGGATACCAGCTCATAACCTTGGGCTCGTAATTGAGTAATGATTCGTTCTGAATCTACTAATGCTTTAGGACAACCTAAGCTAACAAAACCTACTTTATGATTCATAAAACTCTAACTGTAAAAAAAATGAACGAATTATACCCTTTCTTCATAGGCTTGTCGACTATTTAAAAAATTTTACTTTATTCTTGCTTTAGCGCGTATACATTTGTAAGAAACATGTAAAGAAAAAACATTTTTGCTCACCAAATGACAAAAAAATGCGTATCATTAAATAGAAATTTTTTGCTTTGGAGAAATTATGGGTAATCGAAAACAAGATTTGCAGCGTTTAATCGAATTAAGAAACGCAGCTGCTTTAACTGAGGAACAGGAACTAGAACTTAAGAAGTTGAAATTTCGACGAATCAAGGATGCTGAATTGCCTGTTTCTCAACTAGAAGAAGAACTACGCAAATTAGATACCGAAACCATTTCAGTTAGCAGCGAAAATATCGAAGAGCTTATTGCTGACTTTAACGAAGAATATGCTGGAAATGAAAACTATGAACCACCTGAAGTTCACGAAGATAATTCCGTTCAATTTAAGTTTAGCTCAAAAGATGAATGCGCTAAATTTTTCATGAAGCAATGTGAAAAAAATCAACCCTTCGTTTTATTTGACCCCGTAACTAAAAATGTCACCGCTTATTCTAATGGCGATGGAAAATTATACCATCACGATGGTAAAGAATTTAAAGTAGGTGATGAGTTTCACCAATCTGAAACGAAACAAGAGGATTTTGAAATCCCTGATTTATCACACGGTACAGGTCTCAGAATTTAGCCCATTTTCCTTTCACCACTGCCATTAAAACAGCTAATTCATGTAGCGTTGTCAGATGGCAGTGATTATTTTTGTTTACAACAAGTTATAATTTTTTTCCCCAGATTTACTCTCTTAATATTTAATTAATCTAAGTGTATTAAAATAGAGCGACATTGTTAATTTAGGAATGGATATGCCCGCTTATAAACTTAATACCCCTGTTGTTTTATTTAACCATAATGAATATGGCCAAAGGTTATTATTTAAGAATGGTGTTACTAATCCCCGCGATATTATAGGGAAAAATGGCGTTACATTTCATGGTGGTTTTGCCTCCTTGTTTTATAGGACAATCAAATTTCAAGCTGAAGTAGTTAATGAATCCGGTAAGTATGAACTACATGAGTTTCGTATTAATCGCAATAGTTTGATTAAATATCTTGGTGAAGACGCTCATAAAAAACTTCAGGATGCTGATTTAGCGGCTGCGCTGAATCAACAATTATGGACTACTGATAATAATCATGGTGTGGAGCAAAAACCTCAACAAATCAAAGCAGGAGCAGAAGGTTTACGTCATGCTGGAAGGTATAACCAACGTTTAGTTGATAGCTGGACTAATCGTTTTAGCGATTTCTTTAAAGGTTCTTTTTTAAGCTGGCTTTATCAAAAAACAATTGTTAGTACAAAGTTAATTAATATTCGATTTCTTTTTGTAGGTAAAGAGGCTGCTATTTTGGAAGCAGGAGAAGTGCTTGCCAAAAAACGTTTTCACGAAGCCTATAAAGAAGTACCTGCTTATAAAAACCATATTATTCGCTTTAACGGAGTTCCTACTTCGGCAACAGAGTTTCGTCAACTTCCTGAAACTACAAAAGATAATTACATTAAATTTCAAGCACATGACTCAGATACCCATTTTCAAGGAAAATATCCAGTCGCTTATAAAACGGATACCTCAACAGGCACTACGGGTAAACCTACAGAGTGGGTTCGTGGTGAGCAAGAGTTGGAAACTGTTAAAAAATCTTTGCAATTAGCTGCTCGGATTCAATTTGGCGCACGACGCTTATCCTATATTAATGCTTTTGCTCTAGGCCCATGGGCTACAGGCTTAACCACCTATGAGTTAATGCGTGATACAGGAAGCGTTTTTGCAACAGGTCCTGATAAAGATAAGATTCTTGATAAGCTCATAAGCAATGCACGTTACGAGCGCCATCAATTAGAGCTTGCTGTTGATGCATTCATGCATAAACATTCTAATTTAGTAGCCGAGGATAAACAGGTAATTATTACTTTAATTGAAACCACCTTAAAAGCGATGCTGAAAAAGCGTACCTCAACGCTTGCAACGGAATTTGATTTAGCAGTCTCCGAATTGGGTAGTGGTGATCAGTTGCTAATTCGACGATATCGCTCAGAAATTAAAGCAATGGCTGATGCATTAAATAAAGAAAAAAATCAGATGATTATTGCAGGTTATCCTCCATTCCTTAAAGACCTTACCGCCTATGCTCAAGAGAAGGGGTATAATTTTGAGGAGTTTTCTGTAATTGGTGTTGTAGGCGGTCAGGCGATATCTGAAGCCATGCGGGATCAATTAATGAATCATGGTTTTAATCAAATTTACTCTTCTTATGGCGCCTCAGATTTAGATATTAACTTAGGTGTTGAAACGGAATATGAAATTTCGGTACGTAAGGCAATTGAAACAAATCCTGGTCTTGCTCGCGAGCTTTATGGTGAGAATAAAGGTCTACCCATGGTATTCCATTATGATCCCATGAACTATCACGTTGAATGTGATGATGAAGACAATTTATTATTTACCTGTACACGCGATGACCGTTCTTCCCCACGCATCCGTTATAATTTGGGCGATAAGGGTCGTGTTTATGCATCAAGTGATGTTCAGGCGCTTTTAGCCAAATATGGAATGTTCCAGCAGCCCAAAACTAATCTTCCATTAATGTTCGTATGGGGGCGAGATTCAACTGTAGTGTTCAATGGCGCTAACTTGGCATTTACGGAATTAGAGCGTGCAGTAACAACGGATGAGCATTTAGAGCAAATCGTTTTAAAGAAGGCTTTTTATACCTATCAAGATGAAACAGGTTCCGATCAATTAGAAATCTGGCTTGAGTTAAATGACGATCAAGAGTTGCCGAATGAGGAGCAACGCGAAGCGTACGCTCATTCCTTGTTAAATAAATTGGTAAATCTAAATCAGGATTTCCGTTATCAAGTGGAAAAGTTAGATGAAGGCACAGCCTTACCACTGGTTCGCTTCTTTAAGCGTCACCAAAGCCCAATTAGTGAAGCCGGCGGTCACCGTAAGCAGGTTCTAATTTTCCAAAAGAACGTTAATCTGCCAGAAGATTATCAATTCCCAGGAGAAGAACAATGTTGTGGATACGCACTTCCTAAATCGGCGGATGTATTACAAGAACAATCTAGTAGCCCAGTTCTTGCTCACTAATAATAAAGATAGCCTGGTTGGCTTACAACCAGGCTATCTTAATCTAATAGTAGTTATTCCACCCCTTGAACCACTTGATTGAGTTTCGTTAAAAACTCATCTGCTGATACTTCGCCGACCACCAGTAACTCATCATGTTGTCTACCTTTAGTATCAAAAAATACAAAAGTCGGTGGCGCGACTACATTAAAATAATTCAAGATAGTTTTATCATTAGCATTATTCGCGGTTACGTCCACTTTAAGAACCACAAACTGTTCTAATGCGGTTTGTACTTGGGGATCTTTAAAAGTCGTTGCATCCATAACCTTGCATGCAGTACACCAATCCGCATAAAAATCCAACATCACAGGCTTACCTCGAGCTGCTGTAATTTTCTGCTTTATTTGTTTTAATGTAAGCGTTTCATGAGCCATCTTCGTTGGCGCGGCGGCACTGGCTGCTTGAGACACAGTTAATGGTTGCAGCGGATTCGTTGCCCCCATGCTGGCGCCAATTAAAATGAGGATGCCATAAACCAGTAAAATAATTCCTACACTTTGGCTGAATTTTTCTTGGTTATTTGATGAATGAGTTAACGCCCCACAATAAATACCTGAAAAAATGAGTAAACTCGCCCATAAAGCCATACTTAATACCGCTGGAGCAATACGGGAGATGAGCATAATGGCCACAGCAATAAACAAAACGCCAAAAAACGACTTTATTGTGTTCATCCAGCTTCCTGTTTCAGGGAGCCACTTCCCGGCAGAAGTACCAATTAGTAGTAGAGGTGTCCCCATACCCAATCCTAAAACAAATAATGTGAGGCAGCCTAGAAGAACATTTTTAGTTTGGGCAATATAAGTTAATACACCGATTAAAGGGGCAGTAACGCAGGGAGATAAGATTAAGGTAGACAAGCAGCCCATGACTGCTGCCCCCAGATAATGCCCCCCGCGCTGGCTTCGACTGGTGCTACCTATTTTGGCCTGCCAGGAATGCGGTAATTTAAACTCGTAAAATCCAAACATGGATAAGGCAAGTAAAACAAAAATTAAGCTTAAAAAGCCGATAGACCACGGTGATTGCATGCTAATTTGCAGGTTAGAGCCTAATAGAGCGACAACCGCGCCTACAATGGCATAGGTAATTGACATGCTCAATACATAACTTAGAGAAAGAAAGAATGCCTTTCGCGTCGTAATTTCTTTACCATGACCAATGATAATTCCTGATAAAACAGGAACCATAGGTAAAATGCAGGGGGTAAATGATAATAATAATCCCAGGCCATAAAATGTGAGTAGGATCATAGCCCAGTTATTGTTTTGGAAGATTTTACTCAATTCGCCTTTAGGTTGAACGGTATTTGTTGCCTGCGTATTTTCTGTATGGACAAGGCTTACTTCGTCCAACTCCAGCTTATCGTTAATAATGAGCTGGATTTTTTGCTCTTCGGGGGGATAACAAAAGCCATCATCAGAACATCCTTGATAGCTTAATTGTAAGGATGTTTTTCCAGGTTTATTACCTAAAATGGAGACGGGAATGGAAACTTTATCTCGGTAAATAGTGTACTTATGCCCGCGCTTATCTGTTTTTTCTTGAGTGGGAGGAAGACGCAAGTCGCCCAATTGCATGATATCATTTTGCGCAGGCACAAATTTAATGCTACTAGAATACAAAAAATGCTTCTGTTTGATCTGGAAATTAACTGCAAAGGTGTTGGGATCAACTAATTCCACATGAACCTGAAATACTTGAGGTGGGGCAGGAGGGGTTGTATATCCAATAATGGTAGTAAAACAGCATACAAAAAAGAGCAACCATTTTTTCATTTGAAACCTTGATAACAGCAATGCAATTTACTTCATTGTAGTTCGAATCAAGATAAAACGTAACTCTTAAATACGATTTATAGCGACGATGCGTATTATTTCCCTAAGCGTTTGCGATTGCGAAAAATGTTGAATCAATCAAAGAACATTATAAAAACCTAGATTCTTAATTATATAGCTTCATACTGACGGCTTGCAACCAGGTTTCCCATAAGCAATATAGATAATTGCATTTGGTAATATTAGACGAATGCACAGTCGTTCACATAAATAGGCATTCAAAATAATAAGATCATGGGGTTGCGGCAAGCTCAGCACTTGTAATTAATCCTACACCCATTTGTCCTAACTCCCTGCGAATTCGTTTAAACGCCTCCTTATTTAGTGGCTGAGTTGCATCCTCAATTAGATAAGTTTTAAACCCCTCGCGCAGCGCATCTTTAACACTATAATAAACACAAACATCCGCACATAAACCACAAAAATAAAGGTCAGATGCGCCTTTAGCACGTAGGTACGCGGCTAAACCCGTACTATTTTTATGATCATTCTCATAAAAGCCACTATAACTGTCTATTTTCGGATTCATTCCTTTACGAAAAATGGCAGCAATCCCTTTTGTTTCCAATTGTGGGAAAAATTCAGCGCCTCGACTTCCTTGCACGCAATGATCAGGCCAAAGAGTTTGCTCAAGGCCATTGAGTTGAATTCGTTCAAAAGCTTTTTTATCAGAGTGATTGGAGGCAAAACTTTTATGGTTTTGCGGATGCCAATCTTGAGTGGCCACAATTAAGTCAAAATGATTCATTACTTGATTAATTACGGGAACAATTCCATCTGCTTGAGGTACTGCCAAGGCGCCTCCAGGCATGAAATCATTTTGAATATCAATAATAATTAATGCATTCATTATCTTAGTGCTCATATTCTTGAATCAGTTGATCGCGTTTGGCTTTCAACTCATTACTTAGGCCTATTTGATAAGTTTTTGGATGCTCAATACACTTGTATTCATCAGGTAATTGCGATAACCGTAGGCTAGAGTACTCTTTAATTTGTTGTAAAGATTTTGATGGTATTACTATCTTACCTTGAGCCATCACTTTATGAAGTAAAGGTTCTTTCGAGTAGCTTTGAAGTGATTCCAGGACAGTCTGACCAAAAGGAGAATAGAGGGTATCTACTTGTTGTTCTTCAGCTAAAGCAATGACATCGGCGCCTAAAAAAAGATGTTTCTCAGTCATAACTCGATAAACCTGCTTTTTATAGGGAATAGTTATTTTTGCTGCATTTTCTGAAAGTTTAATCCGTGGTCTTTGATTGGCAACCGCTAATTTATATACCCCATCTAAAGCGGCATCGGGCATCCCTACAATTAAATTGGAACCAACCCCAAACCCATCAATCGGTGCTTTCTGCGCGCGTAGCGCTTTGATACTGTGCTCGTTTAATTGATCAGAGGCAACAATTTTAACATAAGACATACCTGCTTCATTTAACATATGTCGCGCTTTATGGGCTAAGTTGTTTAAATCGCCGCTGTCTAAGCGTATCGCTTGCAAGCGCTGCCCTCGTTGCTCCATTTCCTTGCCTACGAGAATAGCATTAGGAATACCGCTTTCTAAGGTATTGTAGGTATCAACAAGCAGGGTAGAGTTATCCGGCCAGATTTCGACAAAAGCACGAAAGGCCGCAAGCTCACTGTCGTAACTTTGAATAAAGGAATGCGCCATAGTGCCTGATACAGGGATTTGATAATCACGGCCTGCACGCACATTGCTGGTGGCATCAAAACCACCAATAATGGCTGCGCGGCTAGCATAGTAACCACCAGGTCCTTGAGCTCTACGTAAGCCAAAATCAATTAACGTACTATCGCCTGCAACCTGTCTTATGCGACTTGCCTTAGTAGCAATAAGCGTTTGAAAATTTAATATATTTAGCAGAATGGTTTCGATTAGCTGAGCCTCGATAATATTTGCTTCGACGGTGATAATTGGCGCGGTTGGAAATACGAGGTCTCCTTCGGCAACCGCATAAACGGTTCCGCTAAATTGAAAATGTTTCAGATAGTTCAGAAATTCAGGGTGTGCACCGTTTTGTGCCAAAAACTCAAGATCTGCGGCATCAAAGCGCAGGTTTTCTAATATTTTTAATAGATCCGCTAAACCTGCAAAAATGGCATAACCGGAGCCAAAAGGCAATTTACGAAAAAAATAATCAAAAATAGCTTGTTGTTTGTGCTGTCCTTGCAAAAAATAAACTTCAGCCATAGTTAATTGGTAAAGGTCGGTATAACTTCCCGTAAAATCAAACATTTAACTTCTTCACTCTGTGGCTAAAAATTATTTAGCTGTGGATTATAAAAGAGACATTGATGAAAATAATAGCGAAAAATGCTAATTCGTGAAAAACATTTTAAATTTTTTTTACTTTGCCCCTTGAAAGTATACTCACTGTCCCCATATGCCATTCAGCAACATTACTGTTTAATTAAATTCAGGAGATATATGTTATGAAAATTCGTCCTTTACACGATCGCGTAGTAGTTCGTCGTATGGAAGAAGAACGTACCACAGCGGGTGGTATTGTGATTCCAGATAGCGCTACTGAGAAACCAATGCGTGGCGAAATCATTGCTGTTGGCGCTGGAAAAGCCTTAGATAACGGTGACGTACGTGCATTAGCTGTAAAAGTTGGTGACATCGTATTATTCGGAAAATATTCTGGTACTGAAGTTAAATTGGATGGTATCGAGTATGTAGTGATGCGCGAAGACGACATCATGGGTGTAATCGAGAAGTAATTGAATTGATTCATTAGGAGATAAAAAGAATGGCTAAAGAATTACGTTTTGGAGACGACGCGCGTTTACAAATGCTTGCTGGTGTTAATGCATTAGCTGATGCAGTTCAAGTGACAATGGGTCCACGTGGTCGTAACGTTGTATTAGAAAAATCTTATGGTGCACCTACTGTAACTAAAGACGGTGTATCTGTTGCTAAAGAAATTGAATTTGAACACCGCTTCATGAACATGGGCGCGCAAATGGTTAAAGAAGTTGCTTCTAAAACTTCTGACACTGCTGGTGACGGTACTACTACTGCTACTGTACTTGCTCGTTCTATCCTTGTTGAAGGAAACAAAGCAGTTGCTGCAGGCATGAATCCAATGGATCTGAAACGCGGTATTGATAAAGCGGTTCAAGCAGTGACTAAGCAATTACAAGCTATGTCTAAGCCATGTAAAGACAATAAAGCAATTGCTCAAGTTGGTACTATTTCTGCTAACTCTGATGAGGCAATTGGTTCAATTATTGCCAGCGCTATGGAAAAAGTAGGTAAAGAAGGTGTTATTACTGTTGAAGACGGTAATGGCTTAGAGAATGAATTATCAGTTGTTGAAGGTATGCAATTTGATCGCGGATACATTTCTCCATACTTCATCAACAACCAACAAAACATGAGCTGCGAATTAGAGCACCCATTCATCCTGTTAGTTGACAAGAAAATCTCTAGCATTCGTGATATGTTATCTGTATTGGAAGGTGTGGCAAAATCTGGCCGTCCTTTATTGATTATTGCCGAAGATGTTGAAGGTGAAGCATTAGCAACTCTAGTAGTTAACAACATGCGCGGTATTGTTAAAGTATGCGCTGTTAAGGCTCCTGGTTTCGGTGATCGCCGCAAAGCAATGTTACAAGACATCGCAATCTTAACTCATGGCCAAGTTATTTCTGAAGAAATTGGTAAGAGCTTAGAAGCTGCTTCTTTAGAAGACTTAGGTACTGCAAAACGCGTTGTAGTAACTAAAGAAAACTGCACGATTATTGATGGTGAAGGTAAAGCTGCTGAAATTAAAGCACGCATTTCTCAAATTCGCGCGCAAATCGAAGAAACTTCTTCTGATTACGATCGTGAAAAATTACAAGAGCGTGTTGCTAAATTATCTGGCGGTGTTGCGGTAATTAAAGTAGGTGCTGCTACTGAAGTTGAAATGAAAGAGAAGAAAGCTCGTGTAGAAGATGCTTTACATGCTACTCGTGCTGCAGTTGAAGAAGGTATTGTAGCTGGTGGTGGTGTTGCTTTAATCCGTGCTCAGAAAGCTTTAGATGCATTGAAAGGTGATAACGACGACCAAACTATGGGTATCAACATCCTGCGTCGCGCAATCGAGTCTCCACTACGTCAAATCGCTACTAACGCTGGTTATGAAGCTTCTGTTGTTGTAAACAAAGTATCTGAAAACAAAGAGAACTATGGTTTCAACGCGGCTACTGGCGAGTACGGTGACATGGTTGACATGGGTATTCTTGATCCAACTAAAGTAACTCGTATGGCATTACAAAATGCTGCTTCTGTAGCAAGCTTAATGTTAACGACTGAGTGTATGGTTGCTGATCTACCTAAGAAAGACGAGCCTGCTGATATGAGCGGCATGGGTGGAATGGGCGGTATGGGAGGCATGGGCGGCATGATGTAAGCTGTCTACCCCAGACCCAAAAAACCCGCCTTAATGGCGGGTTTTTTTTGTCGAAAATTTGTTTCTTAAAGCGAAACAACTCAAGGCTTCGTGCCTCTCCAGCTACTATTTATTTTTAATAATTTGTTCAGCAACCCCATGTTTCATCACAATAATACTAATACGACGGTTCACTGCATTTAATGGGTCTTTTTTATTGAGAGGAACTGTTGATGAAAAACCTGAAACAGACATTACTTTGTTTTCATCCATACCCGATTTAACCAAAGCACGTCGTGCAGCATTCGCTCTTTGGGTTGATAATTCCCAGTTCGTATATTCCAACTCATCAGGATTATGATAAGGATGAGAATCAGTATATCCTTGGATGGTTACTTTGTTAGGAACTCCATTGAGTAACTTGGAAATTTTTAAGAAAATAGGTTCAAATTCAGGATTTAATTTTTCGGATCCCACATCGAACATAGGATGTTTTTGATCGTCAATCAATTGAATGCGTAAACCATCATGTACGATCTCCATGAGCATGCGGTCTTTTAAACCACTAAGCGATGGATCATTTTGAATGCTCAGGTTGATTTGCGACTTTAGCTCCTCTAATTTTTGTGTTTCATTTTGTGAGGATTGAATTACTTGAGTACTTTGTTCCTGCTTTGCCAGTTTAGCGGCAGCTTTGTCGGTAGTAGAAACCGAACCATTAGTGTCTTCAACTTTTGGTCCTCCACCTTTAATGCGAACTTGTTGGTTACCAACGTTTTCACCACCAAAAAAGGATACGCGTAATGGTTGTTTAAAGTATTCAGAAATACCATCTTTTTGAGCCTTGTTTAATGAGGCAATTAGCCACATCAACAAGAAAAATGCCATCATTGCTGTGACAAAATCAGCATAGGCAATTTTCCAGGAGCCTCCATGATGGCCATGCCCATGCTTTTTTACTTTCTTAATAATAATCGGATTAGGAGCCTTTTTACCCTTGCTATTACTGTTATTCGCTTCACTCATAATTTTTCTCTAGCTTGTTGCTGCACTTGCTGCTGAATCAGTTTGTTTTACATTCTTTATTTCATCACTTAATTGCGAGAAGGAGGGGCGTTGGGCTGAAAATAGAACTTTACGGCCAAATTCAACAGCAATTAGTGGTGGATTGTTATGCAAACTTGCTAAAATCGTCGCTTTAATTGATTGCAACATAAGCTGAGTTTGGTTTGCTCTTTGTTCCATAGCAGTAGCTATAGGCCCAATAAATCCATAACCTAATAAAATACCCAAGAAGGTTCCTACAAGTGCATGTGCAATTAGTACGCCCAATTCAGCCGGAGGAAGGTTAATTGATTCCATAGTATGCACCACCCCAAGAACAGCCGCCACGATACCAAAAGCAGGCATTGCATCGGCTATTTTAGTAATGGTATTGGCGGGGATTAGCTCTTCGGCATGGTGTGATTCAATTTCCATATCCATTAGAGCTTCTAATTGAAATGGTTGCAAGTTCGAAGTAATGATTAAGCGAAAGTAGTCACAAATAAATTCAATAATGTGATGCTCATTCATTAATGCTGGGTAATTGGTGAAAATAGGGCTGCTTTCTGGTTCCTCAATATCTGATTCAACAGACATCATTCCTTGCTGACGCGCCTTATTTAAAAGATTATACAATAACCCTAATAAACTAATGTAGGTCGCTTTAGATGTTTTTTCACTACGAAATACTTTAGGCAGCGCCTTACCTAGAGCTTTGAGAACACTCATACTATTACCTACAATAAGGGCACCTAAAGCAGCTCCGCCAATGATCATTAATTCTATCGGTTGAAATACGGCGGCCAAATGACCACCGCCTAAGGCAAACCCACCAAAAACACAAACTAAGACCACAACATAACCTAATAAAATTAACATGTTTATTCTATCTCCACACCAACAGCCTTAACCTAAGTTTGGCTTTATCATTTTTATTTTTGCTTATTGAGCGAGGTAATCATGCACCACGCGTCCATAAGGCAAGGTTAAATCAGTTAATAAATGTACTGCTTTTACAATGCGACGCACAGGAAGGCTTGCTACCGGTGCTAGTGCATGGTGCGCTAATTCTAATTGTGCAGGGCCCTGCCATGCGCCTTTTAAATTAACATCGGTCAGCATAATTTCGACCAATTCGCAAATTTGCGTGCCACCATTTACATGAGGAATTATTTTTAACAAATAAATGGGGGTGTTAATCGCTTCGGCCACTTTCTTAAGATCCAGAGGTTCATATTTATACCCCATGGTTGCTGTAGCAATCCGACAAGGACCATAATCAAGTGTTCCTAAGAAGGTATCATTTACTACTTCTAATTTGGGTTGGGCTAGTTTTTTCGGGTAACCCCAAATCTCACGTCCCGCAGCGATGGGCGCAAGATCATCCAAATACATGGCATGAGTATAACTACCCATTTTTCCCTTATAACGAACCGGAATTACTTGCCCTGATTCAGTATAATCACCAAAGCCTGTTGAATCAGGCATACGGATAAATTCAAATTGCACCAAAGGTTCCACTACTTCTAAAGGCTCAGGAACTATTTCACGAAGTAAATCCATATCTGTTTCATAGGTAACTGTCAAAAACTCTCTATTAATAAAGCGATAGGGACCACGTGGATATGCTGAGCTTGTAAGTGGCATGGCAAATGCTTTTTCTTTAACTTCAGACTCTTTCATTTTCGGCCTCACTTAAAATAGTTGTATAGGAACACATCTATTCCTAATGTTATTGCATGAACCAACCATGACTAACAACTAAGGATTGGCCAGTCAGAGCATTTGTGTCAAACGCAGCGAAGAATAATGCCGTTTGCGCCACATCCTCAGTGGTAGTGAATTCGCCATCTACCGTATCCTTTAACATAACCTTTTTAACAACATCTTCCTCACTAATTCCTAATTCTTTAGCTTGTTCAGGAATTTGTTTTTCAACTAAAGGAGTACGCACGAATCCAGGGCAAATTACGTTGGCTCTTACCTTATGAGCTGCCCCTTCTTTAGCAACTACTTCACATAAACCGATTAAGCCATGTTTTGCTGTAACATAGGGAGCTTTAAGAACGGAGGCTTCTTTGGAATGCACCGAGCCCATATAAATGATGCTGCCACCATTACCTGCAGCATACATGTGTCTGAGTGCGGCACGAGTTGTCAAAAAAGCGCCATCTAAATGAATGGATAATAATTTTTTCCAATCGGAGTAGGGGAGTTGATCAATTGAGTTAATAATTTGAATTCCAGCGTTACTCACTAGAATATCAACGCTGCCGAAGTGTTCCACTACGGCATCAACCCCTTGATTCACTTCTTCTTCATTAGTGACGTTCATGGCAACGGCCATGGCCTGTCCACCATGAGATTTGATTTCTTCTGCGGCAAGGTTAGCTTGATCTAAGTTGAGATCAGCAATAGCAACTTTAGCTCCTTCTTTAGCATAAACTAACGCAATTTCCTTACCTATACCACTGGCAGCACCTGTGATTATTGCAACCTTATTTTTTAAGCGCATGATTACAATCCTTGTAGTGTTTTCTGGTTAATCCTAAAAATTATTGAGAACAATCAAAAAATTAATCTTTTTAGAGTATAGCAATGGAAATTTGATATTGCTGTACTTCCTTATATTTTTTTTCTGGAACAAAGCAAACCTGGACTTAGGGTCCAGGCTTGTAGTGGCTGTAATTTAATGAATTAGTAATAATAACCATGACGATAATAATGACGATTATAGTAATAGGCTCGTCTGTCTTGATCACGGCCAATAGCGTTTCCGACTAAAGCACCAGCTCCAGCCCCAATCACGGTCCCAACGGCACTACCGCCAGTTACGGCATAGCCTAAACCTGCACCAGCAGCCCCACCAACACCGGTACCTACTTCAGTATTGGTACAACCCCCCAACATCAATGTAGCCAGGCTGATTACACATAATGATGAGATGATTTTTTTCATAGTAGACTCCCTTTTCTTATTTAGGTATTTTCCTAAAGTAGTTTTTAACTTATGGAATAAAACCATTACGATATTTCTTCACTATGAATAATAGTACAAAAATAGAGCTGTGTGTGAAATTAAAATTCATTGTTAATTTATAATTAGCAGTTTTCGCGTTGGGATTTTACTCCGACCTAGGTTTTCCAGTAGTATTAGATAATTAGAATAATAATAAGAAGAAGAGGACGCTATGTTCAAAGGAAGTATAGTGGCTTTAGTTACACCAATGCGAGATGATCAAGTTGATATACCTCGATTACGTGAATTGGTGGAGTTTCATATTGAAATGGGTACTCACGGTATTGTTGCTGCAGGCTCCACGGGCGAGGCAGGGACTTTATCGCATGAGGAAAAAATTTTAGTAATCAAAACTGTTATAGAGCAAGCTAAAGAGCGCATTCCTGTCATTGCGGGTACCGCGATGAATGCAACGCGTGATTGCATTAAGTTGACTCAAGAAGCAATGGAGTGCGGTGCACATGCTGCGTTGATTATGACTCCTTCCTATATAAAACCTACCCAAGAAGGTTTATACCAACATTATTGCAGTATTGCCCAATCGGTTGCTATGCCGATTATCCTTTATAATGTACCAGGTCGCACTGCATGTGATTTATTACCAGAAACCGTAGCACGGCTGGCGAAAATCTCTAATATTATAGGGATTAAAGATGCAACCGGCCAAATGACCCGCTTACAACAAATTCTGCGCCTTTCTGAAGGTCGAATCGATGTTTATAGTGGAGATGATCCTACTGCAGCCTCATGGATGTTAGCAGGGGCTAAAGGTAATATTTCAGTAACCGCTAACGTGGCAGCTAAGTTAATGGCAAAAATGTGCGATAGCGCCTTAGATGGTGATCATGCAGTTAGTTTACGTTTGCATGAACAACTTATGCCTTTGAATGACTTATTGTTTATTGAAACAAATCCTATTCCTGTTAAATGGGCTATGTATAAAATGGGCTTAATTGCTAATGAGCTGAGATTACCTCTAACCCCATTATCTGCAGAGCATCATGGTGCATTGGAGCAGGTAATGAAGCGTTTAGAATTGATTTAATTGGGGAATGTTGTGAAAAAGTTGAGTTTTATTGTTTGTAGTATGTTGGTACTTACCGCCTGTTCCAGCCGTTATTCAAGTAACGGAGAGAGTCTATACTTAAAAAGCAGGAATGGTGTGCATTTAGAAGTACCACCCCCATTAACAAAAGAAAATATTAGTGATTTTTATAATTTACCTCCACAAAATCAGGATGCACGAGTCAGTATCGCACCACCGAGGTAATAAGGGGCTATCATGACATCTGAGTCAGATGAATTACTCATAATACAAGAGTTATCCAAACGCATTGTGGATGCGCAACGTAAGATCCGGATTCTTGATAGTATTAAATGGGATGAAGGGATTAAAAAGGAATTTTTTAAACATAAAGGACAACGACTTCCAGCAGTGGATAAAGAGTATTATGAAAAGAAACCACTGCCTTTCAATGTTCATGATAAGCAAGAAGAATTTCGTTTAATTTTACGAGATGCTCAAAATCAATTAGGGCAGTATTCTACCGTGACCCGTTTAATCCGGCGTCAATGTGAAGAATACAGTCGGGCATCTCAAATGCTTTTTGCACGCGGAACCCCTGCCTTCAGCGAGCTGGCGATGGAGCTTTATGGCAGTCCTAATGATGTGTTTTATGCCGGCGGTCCGCGCATGTCTCAAATGGGCACACTGCTTTTTGATGTATTAACTGATTTGAGCGTGCAATTGCAATCTGAGGCAGATGTTAAGCACTATACTCCGCAACAAGCCCAGGAAATTTTGCAAGCTCGGCTAGGTGCTTTTTTTGATAAACACCCAGGCCGGGTAACCGTAATGGTCAGCGATGACATGGTTGCTGATGCTTCTGCTGGTGCGGATAGCATTAAACTAAGCCAGCAAGCAATGTTTAGTGAGCGTGATTTGCGTTATTTAGAAGTTCATGAGGGTTGGGTGCATGTTGGTACTACGCTAAATGGTTCAATGCAGCCCAATTGCTTTTTCTTATCTAAGGGTTCACCTTCGAGTAGCGTCATTCAGGAAGGACTTGCGGTGATCACTGAAATTGTTACCTTCTCGTCATATCCTGGGCGGATGCTAAAAATCACGAATCGAGTTATTGCGCTGGATAAAGTAACTCAGGGGGCGAATTTCTTGGATATCTATCGCTATTTTCTGGACTGTGGTTTATCTCCAGAGGATAGCTACAATCAAACGGTACGAATTTTTCGTGGCAGTACGCCCACAGGTGGCCCTTTTACTAAAGATTTATCTTATGCGAAGGGTTTTATTCTCATTTATAACTACATTCGTTTTGCAATCAGCCAGAAACATGTAGACTCAATCCCATTGTTGTTTACCGGCAAACTGGTTTTAGATGATTTGCCTTTATTGCGCGAATTAATGGAGCGGGACATTTTGACAAGTCCGGTCTATTTACCCTCACCATTTAGAGATTTAGCTGCATTAAGTGCGTGGATGAGTTTTTCATTATATCTAAATCAATTCGATTTAAATGAAATACAAAGGAACTTTCGTTTCTTATTAACCTAATAGGTGTAGCCCAATTGCAAGCATCATGGCTCTTACTTAGACGAAAACCCTCTCTAATGTAAGCGCCATATCAAGTTACACCGAATAAGAAAAACTTACATCTATCCCATTTGATAACTGTTTTGCTTCTCCAGCACAACATCTTGGGTCTTACTCTCTGCCTTAGTAAAAAATCTATGATTAGCAGTTGCTGCATTGCTAACTATTGCAGGTTGTACTGCTGTAGCTAAATGAGGGTGCTTTGCTGCTAATTCTTGACCATGTTTCATAATAAAGCTATCTTCTGATTGCTCAATTTTCGCCAGAAAAAGTTTTGCTTTCTGCTGATCTTCCGGTCTTTTAGACTCAACTAAAA
Source organism: Legionella saoudiensis (assembly GCF_001465875.1). Taxonomy (GTDB): domain Bacteria; phylum Pseudomonadota; class Gammaproteobacteria; order Legionellales; family Legionellaceae; genus Legionella; species Legionella saoudiensis. The sequence continues at coordinate 424,381 of NZ_LN901321.1, forward strand.
ATTTACACGCAGCAAGCATGGCATTAGTACATCCTAACTCTGCAGACTTAATGATCATATTTTTATGCTGAGCGGATTTTTCAGGAAAAACATGAGCTAAGTGATAAAGAGCCAAAGGATTTTTTTTAGCTAATTCTTGCATATATGGCAAGTATTTCACTACCTTTTGCTTCAAGTAAGGGTCTTCAGGTGATTGCTGTAATTGGCTAACCAATGCAGCAAAATCACCACTTGAAACGTACTTATTTGCCATAACCATACCTATCCAAAAAATAATATAAGGCTAGAATAGGTGATTCAAATTAAGGCAAAGTTAAGTCCAGAGAGCTTTACATTTTTTTACGAATTAAGACTTATTTTTGACTTCTTTGGTAATTATTGAGGCATAAAATGCCCAGCCTAAATGAAAGAGCATATGTGATATAATGGAACATACTAATCCATATTGCCAAAATACATAACCAAATATAATTGATTGGGACATACTAAGTAGCGTATAGGAATAGATAAAACTACGACTTGAACTGCACCCTGCAGCTAGATAGGCTGGAATTTGTCCGGCGGAAAAAATTAAGCTACTTACCAAAATTGAGATCCAAATAATTAAATTAGTAGTATGTTGCATAAAGATAATAGCGAAAAAAGTCGCTAAATTCATTATTCCCCAACGACCTATAATTTCTTCAACTACACCACCATAAAGAATACACCCATCAAGACCAAGCGCTATGCGCAAATTACGCATTATTTGCAGGCTTTTTTCATCAATAAAGCGTTTAGCTAATAGGTGGTAAAGGCACAAAAAAACAACGAGGCTTAAAAGCGCATAACCAATAGCAGGTAAGAGAATAGGAAAGAGAGTGCTTATGCCAGTCTTACCATGTAACATATCCTCAAGATGCGTCGCCCGTAAGCCTGTATTTTGAGAAAGGATAGCCCCAGCAAGGCATAAAATAAAAACAAGAATTAAGGTTTGTACAATAGCAAAACGCCCAATACGTTTTTTTAGTTCCTCCGAATTTTCGGGTAGTAAAAAATAAATCAGGCGTTTAATTGCAATCAGTACGCCTGGAATTGAAAGACAAAATAAAACTACAACTAAGGGCCAATCGATTATCATTTTTTATCCTTAAAAATGTATCTCTCTATCTATTGTTTTAGCAAAACAGTATAAAAGAATCCATCCATCCCCTGTTCTCCAGGCAATATTTGTTGCCCATTACCGGTGGGGTGGCCCCAGCTCCAATCACTTCGTATTGCTTTGCAGTCAGGCGTTATGGCAATGAAGTTAGCAACTTGCTGTTCATTTTCTATAGTCATTATGGAACAGGTCGCATAAACGAGTAAACCTCCTTTATTGAGCAAAGGCCATAATGCATGCAGCAGGTTCTGTTGGGTTTTACTGACTGCTGTAATTTCTTCCGGAGTCCGTAAAAGCTTAATGTCTGAGTGACGGCGTATTACACCAGTGGCAGAACAGGGCGCATCTAGTAAAATACGATCAAACAATTGACCATCCCACCAAGACTCTGGTGTGGAGGCATCGCCTTGCAGCAAGGTTGCATCTAATTTAAGACGGCTTAAGTTATCTTTTACCCGCTCTAATCGCTTTGCATCAACATCCAAAGCCACACAAGCTGCTAAGTGGGGCTCAGTTTCTAAAATATGGCAGGTTTTTCCTCCGGGGGCGCAGCAGGCATCGAGTACACGCAATCCTGGTTGTAATGAAAGTAAGGAGGTAGCCAGTTGGGCTGCACCGTCTTGTACGGAGATACAACCTTCGGCAAAGCCTGGAAGATGGCGGACATCACAAGGAATATTAAGAGTAATACCTTCTGGCGCTACAGAATGAGCCTGAGCTTCAATACCTGCTTTATTTAAGACAGACAGATATTCTTCACGAGAGTTTTTTTGCACATTAACTCTTAAGGTCATGGGTGGATGCGCGTCATTGGCTTGCGCAATTGCTTGCCAATGGTTAGGCCAATCGGCTTTGAGTCGTTTTAAAAGCCATTGAGGCTGGCCATAAACGAATAAGGGATCTTGTTTTAGTCTTTCCAGAAGTTCCTGCTGTTGGCGGCAGAAATTGCGCAATACGGCATTGACTAAACCTTTGGCCCAAGGCTTCTTTATTTTTTCTAATAAGGCGACAGTTTCTTTAACCACTGCATAATCGGGCTGATTCATATAATGCAGTTGATAAAGACCCATTAGTAGGGCAATCCAAACCTCGATCTCTTTTGGTTTTTTGGCTACTAAGCAGTTTGCTATAGCTTGTAGACGGTAATAATGACGGCAGAAACCAAAGCAGATTTCTTTAGTCATGGGCGATACTTCTGCTGCAGAGGGCATAAGTTGTGATAAAGAAGACTTATCCAGTAAAAGCGCAGTTAAAATTTTTAAAGCATGCAGGCGTTCGTTTTTATTCATGAATTAGGATCACAGACTTTAGATAAATTAGATCCTCTGAGTTTAAGGCTCAGAGGAGAAGACTAAACCGACGTATAGCGGTGATTTAGAAGAATTTAAGCAATCAGCAACCGTAATTACTTTTCCACCAGGAAGTTGTATTTTCTCCACCAGCAATCCTTTATGGGCGGTAGCTACAAGCATGCCCTTTTTATCAAGATGTACTACGGTACCTGGAGCTTGGCTTGAGTCCATGTCCACAACATGTGCCTGATGGATACGTAAGACTTCGTCATTCAAAAAAGTATAGGCAATAGGCCAGGGGTTAAAGGCACGAATTTGACAATCAATTTCTTTCGCATCGCGCTGCCAATTAATTAACGCATCTTCTTTGTTAATTTTTCCTGCATAGGTAGCTAAAGAATTATCCTGCATTTGCGGTTTGGCCGTATTATTAGCTAATTCCTCTAAAGCTTTGAGCAGAGGCTGTGCAGAAATCGCCGCTAACTTATCATGCAGAGTTGCTGCGGTATCCGTATTGGTAATGGGGCAACTTACTTTATGCAACATATCCCCTGTATCCATTCCTACGTCCATTTGCATAATTGTCACTCCTGACTCGGAGTCGCCATGCAAAATAGCATGTTGGATTGGCGACGCTCCACGCCAGTAGGGAAGTAATGATGCATGCACATTTACACAACCTAATCGTGGAATATCGAGTACCGCTTTCGGCAAAATTAATCCATAGGCAATAACGACCAATACATCAGGTTTTAAGGCTGCTAATTCGGTAATGGCCTCCGGGTTTTTAAAGTTAAGCGGTTGATAAACAGGTATATCTCGCGCTAAAGCCCATTCTTTTACTGCAGATGCCTGCAATTTACGGCCACGACCTGCAGGACGGTCTGGTTGAGTATAAATTGCTTGAATCTCATGTGTTGATTGCGCTAATGCGTCAAGACAAGGCAAGCCGAAAGCTGGGGTCCCAGCGAAAACAATTTTTAAATTACTCATGACTTACGTGTATGATGGCGTTTAAATTTATCTAATTTTTTTCGAGCCATCGCTTTTTTCAGCGGAGACAAGAGATCAATGAATAATTTACCATTCATGTGATCAATTTCGTGCTGCAAGCATTCTGCAAGTAATCCATCGGCCTCAATTTCAAAAGGATTGCCATGGCGGTCTAGGGCGCTTACCGTAACTTTTTCAGCACGAATTACTGTATCATAAGCACCAGGAACAGATAGGCATCCCTCATCAAATTTTTTCTCACCTTTACTAGCAATAATCTCGGGATTGATGATAACGATTTGGTTTTTTTTATCGCCTTCCACATCAATCACAGACAAGCGTAGTCCGATACCAATTTGTACTGCAGCGAGTCCTACTCCACGTGCATCGTACATAGTATCAAACATGTCTTCGATGAGCGTTTGTAATTTCTCATCAAAGGTTTCCACGGGTTTTGAAACCTCTCTTAAACATGGATCCGGTAAGTAACGTATTTTGTGAATAGCCATTGTTAAACTGTTTCTCTGTGTAAAATTTGTGATATTATCCTTGATCTAGCGTAATGCTGCAAGATCCAACAATGTACAAAGGACTGACTTCAATGAATAACTTACCCTATTTTCTTGCTTTAAACCGTATGGATAAAGTAGGTCCGCGTACTGTAGCTAAATTGTATAAGCGATGGCCAGACTTGCATAAAATGTTTCAACTCTCTGCTGCAGAGCTTGAGCAAGCTCATTTGCCGCCGTTATTAGCTAAAAAAATAGCCGATTTTGATATGGAGCAGATTCAGGCTGATTTACATTGGCTTAATGCTGCGGAGGACCATCATTTATTAACCTGGGATTCCCCTGATTATCCAGCCTTATTAAAAGAAATAACCGACCCGCCTACAGTATTATATGCTAAGGGGCAATTATCTGCCTTCTTGCAACCGCAATTGGCCATTATTGGTAGTCGTAATCCATCCGTAACCGGGATTAATAATTCTTATGCGTTTGCTAAAGAAATTGCCGCGCAGGGTGTGACTATTGTAAGTGGTTTAGCTTTAGGTGTTGATGCCCAAGCTCATTCAGGATGCTTAGATGCAGGAGGGCAAACAATTGCGGTAATGGGGACTGGAATTGACTGTATTTACCCTCGTCGCCATGTAAAGCTCGCAGAACAAATTACACAAAAGGGCTTGATATTAAGCGAATTTCCATTAAAAAGTCCGCCAACCTCTGGACATTTTCCGCGCAGAAATCGTATAATAAGTGGCTTGTCCTTGTGCATATTGGTTATAGAGGCTGCAATCCGGAGTGGTTCTTTGATTACTGCGCGCATGGCGTTAGAGCAAAATAGAGATGTTTTGGCAATACCTGGATCCATACATAATCCATTGGCTCGTGGTTGTCATCATTTACTGCAACAAGGTGCAAAATTGGTTGCCTCAGTAAAAGATGTTTTTGATGAGCTTAGAATAGAGCCACAACGTGTCATTGATAAACCTATTTTTTCTCTTGCCAGTGAGAATGAAAACCTAGTAAAGTTCATTGGCTTTGAAATAACGACTGTAGATCAAATCATTTTGCGTAGTGGATACACCGTTGAGCAAGTGATGTCCGAACTTGCAGAACTAGAATTAAATGGGGCTGTTAGCGCAGTGCCCGGAGGCTATATGAGGTGTGAATATGAAAGATAACTTATTTGAAATGTTGCTAAATCTATTTGAAACAAGTTTAACGCAGTTGCAAAAAAGTCAAAAGTCTGCTGATGCTGAAGCAGCAGAGCAAATGAATGAAGAAGGCACTGCCGATGAGCAAGTTGTTCATGTTCGACCCCAGCAACAAACGTCAACTCGCGTATTAACTTACGATGAACAAATGAAGTTGACTAAAGCAAGTTATCAATTTTTGATGCGTATGAAATTATGGGATGTTATTAACGCCGAATCATTTGAAACAATTATCAACCAATTGCAGTTTTCTGATTCACGCATTGTGACTCTGGAAGAAACTAAATGGACTATTAGAAATGTCTTATCTGCAAATTTAAATGAAGAAGAATTAACCTTCCTTGATTTAGTGCTTTATCAAACAGAAGAAGAATTAACATTGCATTAGTTCTAATCATCAGCTATAACACCACAAATACAGTTGCCCAGTTTTCATGCTGGGCATATATCCAAGATATTCCGAATTATAGTGCTCGATTGTTTATGGGTGCAAAAGTAGTTAGTAGTACAAATGGCTTTTTTGAGAATCTTGAATATATTATTACTATTTGAATAATCTATTGAAAAGGAAAGGGTTAACTTTACTATGAGCAAACACTTGGTGATCGTGGAGTCACCCGCTAAAGCTAAAACAATTCAAAAGTACCTAGGTAATGACTATGAAGTGCTCGCCTCCTACGGTCATGTCCGTGATTTACCTGCTCGTAAAGGTTCTGTAAATCCTGATCATCAATTTTCCATGACTTATGTGCCACTGGAAAAGAATGCACGTCATATTGAAACCATTGCTAAGACCTTAAAAAAATCAGACTCATTATTACTCGCAACCGACCCCGATCGCGAAGGGGAAGCCATTTCTTGGCATATTTTCGAGTTGATGAAAGAAAAAAATTTGGTGAAAGACAAACAAGTCCATCGTATTTTTTTCAATGAAATTACTAAGGCGGCTGTTGAAGATGCAATTAATAATCCACGCGCGATTTCCATGGATTTAGTCAATGCGCAACAAGCGCGCCGTGCTTTAGATTATTTAGTAGGTTTCAATCTATCACCTCTCTTATGGAAAAAAGTACGTAGAGGTCTATCGGCTGGGCGTGTTCAAAGTCCCGCACTGCGGCTTATTGTCGAAAGAGAAGAAGAAATTGAGCGTTTTGTTTCTCAGGAATATTGGAAGATACTAGCCCAATGTCTTCATGAAAAACTTCCCTTTGAAGCACGCCTAACGCATTACAAAAATGAAAAGCTGCAACAATTCACCGTAGTTAATCAAGAAAATGCGCATCAAATTCGTGAAGATTTGATCAAGCAAGCGCAGGGTTCTTTAGTTGTGACCCAAATTGAGAAAAAACAGCGTAAACGTAAACCATCTCCTCCATTCATCACATCAACCTTACAACAGGAGGCAGCACGCAAATTAGGATTTACTGCACGTAAATCAATGATGGTCGCACAACAGTTATATGAGGGTATTGATATTGGTACAGGTACAGTGGGTCTGATCACGTACATGCGTACTGATTCCGTGAACCTAGCTGTTGAGGCGGTAGATGAAATTCGTCAGTACATCGGCGAGCGTTATGGGACAGATAATTGCCCAGCAACTCCCAGACTTTATAAAACAAAATCGAAAAATGCCCAAGAGGCGCATGAGGCAATCCGTCCTACTTCAATTAAACGGAGCCCAGAAATGGTGCAATCGGCTTTAACCGCAGATCAATTTAAACTCTACAGTTTAATTTGGAAGCGTACGATCGCTTGCCAAATGGCCGATGCATTAATGGATACAGTAGCTGTAGATTTTAGTTGTGGTGAAGGCAACATCTTTAGGGCCAATGGTTCTACAGTTACCTTCCCGGGCTTCCTTGCTGTTTATGAAGAAGGGCGTGATGACTCTAAGGATGATGATAATGATGGTTCTTTACTACCCGTACTTGCTGTGGGTGAAAAAGTAAACATTCAAGAGATTCAAGCAAATCAGCATTTCACAGAGCCACCACCAAGATATTCAGAAGCAACTTTAGTAAAGGCACTTGAAGAGTATGACATTGGTCGTCCTTCTACCTATGCTTCGATCATTCATACACTACAGCAACGAGAGTATGTAATTGTTGATAAAAAGAGATTCTTTCCTACTGATGTGGGCCGTATTGTGAATCGCTTTTTAACCGGTTATTTTACTCGTTATGTAGACTATAAGTTTACTGCGCATTTAGAAGATACTTTAGATGCGATTGCACGTGGAGAGAAAGAGTGGATTCCCGTTTTAGAGGAGTTTTGGCAACCATTCATGCAGCAAATCCAAACCACGGACCAGCAAGTACAACGTAAAGACGTAACTACGGAAGTTCTTGATGAAAAATGCCCTAAATGTTCTAAGCCTTTATCAATTAGACTTGGCAAGCGTGGACGCTTTATTGGTTGTACCGGTTATCCTGAGTGCGATTACACCCAAGATCTTGCGGGACAAGAAAATGACAAAAGCGAGCCAGAAGTAGTTGAAGGCCGTGTATGTCCAGTTTGTTCCAGTGCATTACACATTAAAGCTGGAAAATACGGTCGTTTTATTGGTTGCAGCAATTACCCACAATGCAAGCACATGGAGCCCTTAGAGAAACCTGCGGATACAGGTGTTGAATGTCCTAAATGCCATGAAGCAAAAATATTGCAACGTAAATCAAGAAAAGGAAAAATTTTCTATTCTTGCGGTAATTATCCTAAATGCGATTATGCATTATGGAATGAACCCATCGCACAACCTTGCCCAAAATGTTCATGGCCTATATTAACCGTGAAAGAAAGTAAACGATTCGGTCGCCAAATCCTATGTCCACAAGAGGGGTGCGGCTATTCAAGCAAGGAAGATTAACAGCTGAGGAAAAGATTTCCTCAGCTATTCCATCTTAACCTGGTTGCTTGCAACCAGGGAATCTCCGCCAACAATTCCCTAACCAATTAAATCAACTTAATAGTATCTTAAGCATTTTAAGCTAATATTTTTACCAATATGACTATATTTATAAAGGTAAGCTATGCCAGTAATTATTTTAGTAAGAGAAGATGAGGCGATTCAATATACGCCTGGCCAAACAAAATATTACTTGCTAAAACCGCATTATAATTCGCAAATTACTAATGCCTCAGAGCCAGCTTATCAAGGAGTAGACTTCAAACCCGAAGGCCCCGTAATCTTATGCGCGCAAAATATACACCACTGCCATACTGTTATAGTAAAAGATCGTACTTATAATAATTATTTTATGCTGCACGTTTCACCACAATCATTACGAAAACCCTATGCTTCAAAAAATGTATCCTTAACCATTGACCTAGGGCATTTTGGCATATTTGGTAGCGAAGATACTTTCTTTACTAATTTAAGAAAACCAGCTTACATCGATTTGGCACCTCATCACTATAAAGACATAGACTTGGGTATTCATGAGGACTCTCAATTAGATGTGATTATTGTAGTAAATAACCAGCATTGGAATGAGAGTATTGTTCAAGCAGACATTCTAAAAGTTTTAAAAGAGAGAATTCCCGGTACAATCAATAATACTAATATTATAATCAATGAGGCCTTAGGCCATGCCTATTATTATAATGTGGAATTTAATCCCGAAACTGAAGAATTAACAGTACAGTCAAGAAATGGTTGGTATAGTGAACCTTATCCTAATGCATTTACCAACAATCAGCATCGCTTGATGGAACAACAATTACCTAAAGAGAGGCAATTCGAACTAAGAAACTCCTTATTAGCATTATTATCTAAAGAAAACACGGCAAATGATTTTTTATTTAAAGTGCTGGCAAGTGATATTACTATCGACGAATTAATTACTAATCCGCCCACAAAAGTGACATTATTCCGGAAACGAAATAATGAGGTGCTTAGGTCTTTAATTAATGAACTAGAAGAGCTTATTCAACAAACAATCACCCCAGTGTTAGATTTAGAGAGCCCCTTATTATATAAAGCCTACCAGCGCTTGGCATTACTGCATGCAACTATGGGTACTTATGAGGATGCTGCAAATTATTTCGCGCAGGTAACCGATTATGCAGAGAATATGCACCGAGCTGAATATGATGACGATAAACTCATTTATAGTATTTTCAGTGGAGCAACTTTTGAATCAATTGGCAACCTGCATCAAGCCTATACGTATTATAAGTATTCATACTACGAAAAATCTGTTGATGAAGAACATAGTGTTGATGAGATTGATGCCAGAATAAGATTAGCACGGGTTGCCGCACAGTTAAGTGGCCAAGAACTGGAGGCCTTGAGATATGCGATTACGGCAAAGCATGCACTTCGAGTATTAATAGATGCAGTACAACGAGATGAACCGCTTGAGAAAGAAGCGCTTATGCTTATGTTAGAAAGACGTCTTGTTGAATGCCAAATTCAAATTGATATTTTGGAACCTTACTTAACTATACATCATGAAGATGATCCTCTATTTCAAGCAGAATATGAGGAGCGTTTGGTAGCTGTAGCGAAGCTTTAACTCCATTTTGGATCCGATTATTGCTATTTGAAATAAAAACACACAGTGAATCATTAATTTTCACTTTTTTTAAAAAAAGTGTTTGACATTATTCGCAAAGTGCGTAGAATGGTCGGTCCAAGCTGCGGATGTTCATTAAAAAATTAGA
>NZ_LN901322.1 GCF_001465875.1 Legionella saoudiensis
GATTATTCTGCTTTGAGCCAGAGTCTTAGTGACTATATCGAAGCCAGCAATAAGGAATGGAGTTTTCATTATAATTTTTTAGGTATCATGTCTGTGGTTTACTGGCTAAATGATGCAATCTGGGGCACAAACTATTTTAATACTAAGAGCAGGGAAATTAAGGTAAGTGCTGCTACTCATTTAAAAAAAATGATTGATCATAAAGATTATGATTCAATCATCCTGAGCGAAGCTGAGGAAACTGCTCTCCGAAACGGTACCTTAGGTGATTTAATAAATAGCCATGGCGGCTTAGATACCATTATGCAATCCTTAAAGGCGAATAAGGATAACAACCACGTAACTACGATAACTACTAACTTTTAGCCAGGTTTTGCTATCTCACCGTATTAAAATTTGTCCAAGAGCCATTCTGCGCGCTTCTGGGTAAACAAATAGTGATTGAGCATAGAAATGTAGGGAGGAGGGGAGAAGGCTCAATCATGCTCAACCTGGATTCAATGATAGAGATAAGCGTATATCCGCATTCTTCATTGAAGTATTTATGAAAGTACAAAAAATTAAACTGAGTTCTTAGGATGTCACATGGATAGTTCTTGATGAACAATTCAAAGCTACTGTAATTACTCATTTTGATTTGTCCGGTAATGAGCTTGGCTACACGAGTGGAGAAGAACTAATCGCCATTTTAAGAGTCCTCAAAGATTCTGGCATCACCCATCTTGATTTGAGCCGGAATAACCTTGGACAAAAAACCGCAGAAGAGTTGGTATCCATATTGAGCTTCCTTAAAGAGCCTAGTAGTATCACTCATCTTAATTTGGGATGGAATAGCCTTGCTCGAAAAACCGGGGAAGAGCTGGTATCCATATTGAGTTTCCTCAAAGACTCAGGCATCACGCATCTTAATTTGGGATGGAATGACTTTGGGCGAAAAACCGAAGCAGAACTGGTAGCCATCTTGGGCTCCCTTAAAGAGTCTAGCATCACGCATCTTGGTTTGGGATGGAATGGCCTTAGGCAAAAGACAGCAGCAGAGTTGACGAATATTTTTCAAGCAATACCTGAAAATATTGCAGCAGTGCCATTAATGCTTGAGGAATTACAGAATATGAGCTCAGAACAACGGCAAGCCATTCAAACTCGCTTGCCTAATGTCGAGCAAATTATTTCAGGTGATCAAAATACAGCGAATATGAATGCTTATATCCGCCTTGGATTCATGGCGTCTGCACCATCTTTATTGAATACAGCCTCTTTCTTTGTCGCTAAGAATAACACTCTTTTCATGCTAGGAATTAAGGAAACACTCCCTCAAGAGTTAATAGAGCGTATCAATCAGTTTAGTGGTTAAGCAAATGAAGCAATTGTCTTGAATTAAAATTCAGGTGTAGTAGTTCATACATGATCTGACAGTTGCCGTTTTTTTAGAAGTGTCTGTCAGGTCAAATTTAGTTTATAAATTTTTCCATCTAGATTTGTTTCAACCAAAGTTTGCATTGGTGTTCTTCCGCAGCAAATTTTTCCTTGATGGGTGCGCTCATTATGGCTCCGTTGCAAAAACGAACGATAGTTTATACTTTAAATAAAACTATTGGACGGGCTCCTAAATGCGCTCAACGAAACCTACAGCCTTTAAATGGCGTCATTTTCATGGAGAAGTGATTTTACAGTGTGTTCGCTGGTACTGTAAATATGGAATCAGTTATCGTGATCTGGAAGAAATGATGGCGGAGCGTGGCTTGGAAATTGACCATACAACCTTGTATCGCTGGGTTCAGCATGATGCTCCTGAATTAAAAAAGATGCTCACTATTCCTGGTATTGGCCCTATTTTAGCACTTATGATTTTATCTGAAACCGGTGATTTAAGGCGCTTCAGACATTACCGCCAGTTCCTTAAGTTCTGTGGGTTTGATTTATGCACCCATCAATCAGGTTATTTTCGTGGTCGCAGCAAAATATCTAAATATGGAAATAGCAAACTACGTTATGCTTTCTGGCTTGCAGCAACGGTGGCCATTAGAATGCGCGAAAATACATTTAGAAAAAAATTTGAGAATTACATTAAGCAGGATCCCAAAAACGATGATTTAAAACGGAAAGGATATACTGCTGTTGCTGCCAAAATGGCTCGTGTAGTCTTTGGCATCATTAAAAATGAAACGAATTATCGATGTTACTATGAATCGGTAATACCCAGTGGAAGAATCCCCTCTGTAGGGCCGTAGAGGCTATTGACCTCGTAGATAATGTTTGGATCTTCCATTGGGATTTTATTTTGTTTTAAGTACAGTAAAGGTCTGGCATCTTGCTCTGGACCTTGTGTCACTATGGTTAAAAAATATTCCTATAAGAAATGGAAACCATTGGGTTTTGATGAGGTTAGCAGTAATACATTTAAAAAATTAGCTTATTGAGCTAACGGGATCTGTTTTTCCAAAAAAATATTGACTCCAGAGTTAGTACGTTGTCGCAACGTATCTGTCGCGGCTTACCACGCCTTTCAATAATCTGATTCAGAGTTCTTACAACACGTTCTGCCGGCAAGGAAAAATCCACCTCGATAGCAAGACCTTCTCGATTGAAATCATCAAGTACGTTTAATAAGCGATAAGACCGACCATTGTCTAGCTGATCGTGGATAAAATCCATCGACCAACACTCGTTGATTGCAGTCGGCTCTCTCAATGCTTCCGGCTTGTTCCTGATTAACCGCTTTTTTGGTTTTACCTGCAAGTATAAACTATCATTCGTTTTTGCAATGGAGCCTAATTGGGTTCCCCTAAAGCTCCCCTTTTTCATCCTTTTCTTTATTGCCCTTTTTATCAATGCCACCCTGTCTTTCTCCTCTTTTATCTGTTTCAGGCTCTAGCGGGTGGTTTTTCTCGGGTTTATTCGAATGACGATAAGATACGTTATCCTGCAAGTCTTTTCGGTCCATAATCGCTCCTTAAATATTAGTCTTATGTCCATACATTATTAGTATAGTTATAAATCATTAACTGTACCTCTTCCCAGTGAAGGTTTCTCCTGCTATGGTGATTAAGATTTTTAATAATAGGAACACATAGGGATTTAAAGGATAAAATACATAAGGATATGAGATGCTTAATCCACGTGAAGTGAAGACTGCAGAAGATGCAAAACGCATTGTTGAAGAGAGGCAATTAAGTCATGTCAAAGTGGGTATTTTTGATATCGATGGCGTGATGCTTGGCAAATATATGAGTCGCAATAAGTTTTTTTCCGCTTTGGATAATGGCTTTGCTTTTTGTGATGTAGTTTTGGGCTGGGACACAAAAGATAACCTTTATGATAATGTGGGTTATACGGGTTGGCATACGGGTTACCCTGATGCCAATGTACGTATTATTCCTTCCAGTTGCCGTGAATTAGTGGTCGAAGACAATCAATTGCTATTTCTGGCAGAATTTTCTGAAAAGGCTGAGGCGCTTTGCCCGCGCGCTGTGTTAAAGCGTGTTATTGAAAAAGCAAAGCATATGGGGTTTGATGTTTATGCCGCCCTGGAATATGAATTTTTCGTTTTTGATGAAACTTCTGAAAGTGTTCGTGCTAAGGGTTTTCGTAATTTAAAAACGATCACGCCAGATAATTTTGGTTATTCAATTCTACGTAATACGGTTCATGCTGAATTTTATCATCAGATTTTACACATGAGTGAGGTAATGGATTTCCCTATCGAAGGGCTGCATACAGAAACAGGTCCCGGGGTAATTGAAGCAGCGATTGCCGTTGACTCTGCGATGAATGCAGGTGATAAGGCAGCCTTATTTAAAACTTTTATGAAGATATTGGCCCAGCGTAACCAAAAAATGGCAACCTTCATGGCAAAATGGTCTATGGACTATCCTGGGCAAAGTGGCCATATTCATCTTTCCCTAAAGCATTTAGAAGGGCATTCCGCATTTTATGATCCTAAAAACGCTCATAATATGAGCAGAATTCAACGCCATTTCCTGGCTGGCCAACAAGCGTTAATGCCTGAGTTGCTCGCTATGTTTTCACCTACCATAAATAGTTATTCACGTTTAATTCCAGGCTATTGGGCACCTACCGATGCAACTTGGGGGGTAGAAAATCGAACTACGGCCTTACGCGTAATTCCTGGTAATGAAAAATCACAACGCATTGAATATCGTTTGGGCTCGGCCGATGCCAATCCTTATCTTGCTTTAGCTGCGGCAATCGGCTCAGGCTTATATGGAATTGAGCAAGAGATGGAACCTAGGGAAGAAGTTAAAGGAAATTCATACGCGCAGACTCATGATAAAGAATTGGCTTTACCACGGACCTTATGGGATGCAGCGCAAAACCTTAAGGCATCACGAGCGGCACATGCCTTATTCGGTGAAGACTTTGTGATTCATTTCGCAGCGACTCGAGAATGGGAAGAACGTGAATTTCGAAGACACGTTACTGATTGGGAATTAGATCGTTATTTTGAAATTATTTAGGAATAAAAATGAAATTTAAAACCTATTCTCCCATTGATAATTCGGTTTATGTAGAACGTGCTTTTGCAACCCAGAATGATATTAATTTAGCGCTCGAAAAAGCACAGTCAGCCCAAAAATTATGGCGTCGTGCTTCTGTCGCAGAGCGTGCGGAATATTGCCAGGCCGCGGTAGATGTTATTGTGGCCAATAAAGAGGCGATTGCCTTGGAGTTAAGCTGGCAAATGGGACGACCCATTCGTTATACCCAAGGTGAAATTAACGGTTTTGAAGAACGGGCAAGATATATGATTGCTGCCGCAAAGACCGCGCTTGAGCCCATTGTGCTCCCGGAAAAAGAAGGTTTTATTCGTTATATTAAACGAGAGCCTTTAGGTATTAACTTAGTTATCTCTCCTTGGAATTATCCATTTCTTACTACAGTTAATTCGGTGATTCCTGCAATTATGGCTGGCAATGCAGTATTGTTGAAATGCTCCGCGCAAACACCTTTGGTGGCAGAACGATTGGCCCATGGATTTAATGAAGCTCGTTTACCCGAAGGCGTTTTTCAATATTTGCATCTGAATCATGCTGACACAGAACAATTAATTCGTTCCACACACATCAACGCGGTTGCATTTACCGGATCGGTTGCGGGTGGGGCAATGATTGAGCGTGCCGCTGCAGGTCGTTTTATTCATATAGGCTTAGAGCTTGGGGGTAAAGATCCTGCTTACGTGCGTGCTGATGCGGATCTGCGTCATGCAGTAGAAACAGTGATGGATGGCGCTTTTTTTAATTCGGGACAATCATGTTGTGGTATCGAGCGTGTTTATGTACATCAGGATATATACGATGAGTTTTTGGCTCAATCGGTGCAATTTGTAAAGCAATATCGCTTAGGGCGCTCTGATGATCCGGAAACAACCTTAGGCCCTATGATTCGTGCTGAAGCTGCCGACTTTGTGCGTGGTCAAATTAAAGAGGCCGTAGCGCAGGGAGCAGTTGCCCAGATTGATAGTAAGGATTTTGCTTTAGATCAACCAGGCTCTGCCTATTTAGCCCCCCAAATATTAACCGAAGTCACGCATCAGATGCGGGTGATGAATGAAGAAACGTTTGGTCCCGTAGTTGGTATCATGAAGGTCAAAAATGATGAAGAAGCGATTGCTTTAATGAATGATAGTGAATATGGATTGACTGCAGCCGTATTTACCCAAGATATTGAGCGAGGCGTTGCTCTCGGGGAGCAATTACAGACCGGTACTTTTTTCATTAACCGCTGTGATTATTTAGATCCCGCTCTGGCATGGACGGGAATAAAAAACTCTGGAAGAGGCTGCACTTTGTCTTCTGTCGGTTATGAATCCTTAACACGACCAAAGTCATTTCATATTAAAAAATTAGGAATTTAAAGATGCTGAAAGCCAATTGGAATTATCCCACAAAAATTCGTGTGGGCAAGGGACGACTAAATGAACTACCGATCGCCTGTATTGAGCTTGGCATGAGGGCTCCATTATTGGTCACTGACCCTGGCTTAGCCAATTCAGTATTGGTAGAAAACACCTTGGCATTGATGCACGAAGCGGGGATAAAAACCTCAGTTTTTTGCCACATTAAAGCAAATCCTACTGGAAAGCAGGTCATGGATGGCGTTGGTGCTTATTGTCAGGGAGCTCATGATGGGGTGATTGCTTTTGGTGGCGGCTCAGCCCTTGATGCAGGTAAAGCGATTGCGTTAATGGTGGGGCAACAGCATTCTTTATGGGATTTTGAGGATGTGGGTGATAATTGGCTGCGCGTGAATGTGGATGCAATGGCACCAGTTATTGCCATACCAACGACTGCGGGTACTGGTTCGGAAGTAGGGCGGGCTTCGGTTATTACTGATACAAAACAGCAAATAAAAAAAATAATTTTTCATCCAAACATGCTACCTTCTTTAGTTATTCTTGATCCCGAACTTACAGTAGGTTTGCCAAAACCGATTACGGCAGCTACGGGAATGGATGCATTATCTCATTGCCTAGAAGCCTATTGTGCTCTTGGTTATCATCCTATGGCGGAAGGTATTGCTTTAGAAGGGATTCGGTTAATTAAAGAAAATTTATTAGTGGCTTATCATGAAGGGACTAATATAACTGCACGCACAAATATGTTGGTTGCATCCTCTATGGGAGCAACGGCTTTCCAACGTGGCTTAGGAGCAATGCACGCATTAGCCCACCCTTTAGGCGCATTATATGATGCCCATCATGGCCGTCTTAATGCTATTTTAATGCCCTATGTATTACATGCTAATCGGTCTGCGATTGAAGAAAGAATAGACCGCTTGGCTCGTTATTTGTCTCTTGATAATGGATTCGAAGGGTTTTTAGAATGGGTTCTTCAGATGCGTTTGGAGTTGGGAATAGAATCAACCTTAACTGAAATTGGTATTGATACTTTACAAATTGATCGGCTCGCTACCATGGCTACAGAAGATGCTGCAGCAGGGTCAAATCCTATAGTATTTACGCAACAGCAATACAAAGATATTCTGTATTCAGCATGTAACGGACTGTAAGGTATTTATGAATCTTGGGATTTTAAATTGTGATCGAGTGGGTGAGGTCTTTGCCGTACATTATGGACAATATCCAGATATGTTCGCTAGGCTCTTTCAATCTATTGCTCCCAAGATGACATTTACTGTATTTAACGCAATGGAAGGAGAACTGCCAAAGGATGTCCATGCGGCAGATGCTTATTTAATTACAGGAAGCAAGTACGGCGTGAATGATGGCTTTCCTTGGATAGCCGCTCTGGAAGAGTTTGTGCGTGTTTTACATACAGCATCAAAAAAAGTAATTGGTATCTGTTTTGGGCATCAACTTATCGCTAAGGCTTTAGGAGGAAAAGTAATTAAATCTCCTAAGGGCTGGGGTATTGGGGTGTTACAAAATCAAATCGTACAAGCTAAAGAGTGGATGCATCCGGCCAAATCTTATTTTAATTTACTCGCAAGCCATCAGGATCAAGTAGTCATTCTTCCACCGGGAGCGCAATTGTTAGCAAGTAGTGCATTCTGTCCAAATAACATGATGCAAATAGGGAAGACCATGCTCAGTTTACAAGGACATCCAGAGTTTACTAAGGCTTATGCTAAAGATGTAATGCAATCGCGTAAAAATATTCTTGAGAAGGAAGTGCTTGCGCAAGGATTGAACTCTTTAGAGCTAGAGCACGAACATACGCTTATAGCCCAGTGGCTCCTGCATTTTTTAGCACAAGAAGAGGCTGTTTAATGAGTATGTATTTGTGCAGCGCGGGGATCTTTTAATCCCCAAAGCAAAGTTAATGCAGCTACTAATGCCATGTCTTCTTGCGGACAAAAATCCATTGCAACGGCAAATCCAATATAATCTTCTTCAGGTAAGGCTAATTCTTGATTCAATATGGGTTTAACTTTAGTAATGAGTGCGCGCATGGCCGTATCATCTATTGAGGTAAAATGAGTTTTTCTACTTGATAACATCTCTCTCAATGTTTTATGTAGTGCATATTTTAATAAATAAAGCGCATTACTCTGGGCCTCATTTAAATCGCTCAACTTAATAAGACCCGCTTCATTATATAAATGGCTAAATTCATAATATTCGGGGGAAAACTCATAGTTAAGAATATCTAATTGCTGCCCATGACTTGTTTGGCATCTAAAGAAAAATAAAACAGAATTATCTTTGTCTAACTCCTTAATTTTAAAACATCCTTGAAAAATAAAAGGAGTTTCCCAAATAGCAACTAACACAAGGGTTTCCACATTAATTCCGGTAAAATTCTTTGCCATAAGATACCTGTTTTCCTCTGGTGGACTACGCTTTCGTTAAGATAGCCCCATCCCAATGACTAATTATTTCCGCATTGTTTTTCCAATAATAACTCCCAACAATGGTAAATTCTTCATTAGGTATAAACAGCCAATTTGTGTTTTTATTTGCAGGCGGGGTAGATTGTAAATACAAATCAAAAGAGCCATCTTCATTTTTTTGAATAGATTGATTGATACTACTCATTATTAAGGATTTATTATTTTTAGGGTTTGTTGCTATTTGGGAATTCTTATCAAGTAATACGATATTCCAAACTAGGTCCCCGCTATCCGCATTATTCACTTTAGGCACATGCAGAATGTATTGGTGTTCACCAGTTAGTTTTTTTCCCTCCAAATCAGCAAAAGTGATTACTATATTGGTTGATGATGGAGGAGAGTTCAAGGCGCTTTTTGAAGCCAGGGCTTCTTTATTGGTTTTGTTCGTAGTAGTACGCGTTTCATATTTGTATACAGTTGAGATAATGGTGGCAAAAAAAAGAGCGAGGAAGTAGGTGGCGCGCAATAAAAAATTTTTCTTCTCTTTGTATTCCTTTAACCAGTCAATTGCACCAAGTTCTAAATAGGGTTTCATCAAGGCTAAAGGATAATTATTGACCCTTTCTAACAAAGCCAAAATAGCCTTTCTTTTTTTCCTGGAACCATAAAAGTGGAGAAAAAAGCCACGTGGCTTTTTAGAATTTAAAATTGCTTTTGCTGCATAACATTGATTCCAATTAAGGCCTTGTTCCTGTGCTTCCTCAGGACTTGCAATTAGACTTAACATTTTAATTTCCTGCAAAAAGCGGTAATAGGAAGTTTGATTAATTAAGCTTCTAAGTGCTATACCAAAAAGGTATTCTGTACGTACTGCGGGATGGTTTTGCCAATCAAAATACTCAAGCAGATAAGTAGTGAATGCGGGCATGCACTCAGCTTTATCAATTAAGCGAAGGGCTATCTGTTCTTGAAAGAGTTCGGCATCTTCTAAATTATCTAATAATCCTTTTTGATTAAATTCTTTAAACTTTTCTATAGCTTCCTCTTCATGACCGAAAGCAAGTAAATTTAATAATAGAATACTTAAATCTTGGGGATCTGTCTTATCTTGCTGGACTCCATCCTCTATGCAGTTTGTTTCAATATTGAAATCAACTTGATCTGTATTAATGGACTCACCTGCAGCAAATTTTTTAGCCAACTCGAAAGCTTCACGCACACGTTGAAAGCCTTCCGGATCAACTTCCGGCTTATGTTGTTTTAGTTTTGCTGCATAGGCTTTTTTTATTTCTTTAATATCGGTCGTTTGTTCTATTTCCAGTATTTGCCAAATAGTCATTACATGCCTCTAAAAAGAAAATTGATTATGTTGTATCTCATCCAGCTTTATTTTAATCGCGCTACGTGCTCTGGAAATAAGTTGCGGATCTTGGCTATCTATGACTTGGATAAATTCTTTGATGAGCTGACTTAAAGCCAAGCGTTCATTGCCGCTAAGATCCTCGTACAGTTTTTCTGCCCGGCTGATGATTAATTGATTTTCAATTTGTTCTCTGGGATGCATTTTAATTTCTGCCAGCATCAATAAACGCTCAGCAATTTCCTGTTTACTTAAGACACCGGGATTGCCTTCAATAATGAGTGTTTTCTTTTCTTTGGTTTCTAAAAAAGTAGCTTCTACTTCGAGTAGACCATCAATGTCATAAGTAAAACGTACTTCAAAGCCTTTATTTTTGAGATGCTTATCTACCGTGATGGTAAAGCTGCCTAGAAAGACATTTTTTTCGACAAAAAGGCTTTCGCCTTGATAAATTTTAATTTCCACTTCACGTGCCTGTTCATAGTCGTAGGGGTAATAGACTTGAGCTCGGCTGATGGGAATTACCATATTGCGCTCAATTATGGGATCAAAATAATGTTTCTCATTGTTACATACCTCAATGCCTAGCGAGTAAGGGCAGACATCCGTTACAACAATTTCATCCAGTGCTTTATTTTGACTTTTTAAGCCTGCTTGAATGGCGGCACCTTGGGCAATTACAGTATCTTGATCCAAATGACACAAGGGTAATTTACCAAACATGCGGCTTACCAGTTTTTTCACTGACTTCATACGGGTAGCACCGCCAACTAGAACTACTTGATCAATACTGGCGGATGATAATTTGGCATCATTTAATACCTTGATAACTGGGTTACGTAAACGTTCCAGCAAGGGCGCAATCTTATTTTCAAATTCTAATTCGCTGTACTGATAAGAAAAGATCTCACCGTCCCAATTAACTGATAAAGTAGCTTCTGCTGCTAACGATAATTGGTGTTTGGCTAGTTCCGCTTGCTCTAGTATTTTTTGACGTTGTTTCTCGGGTATTTGTTCTTTGCTAATGCCTTTGGCTTGAATTAAGTCGTTAAGAAACATTTCTTCAATAACTTGGGTGAAATCAATGCCGCCGAGCACATTATCACCATGGGATGCACGCACTTCAATAACTCCGGAAAACATATTTAGCAGCGACACATCGAAGGTTCCGCCACCTAAATCAAAAATAAGGTAGTTGGTGTCATCTAACTTTTCTTGCAAGCCATAAGCGATGCCTGCAGCAGTAGGTTCATTGATTAAGCGCTCCACATGTAAACCAGCTAATTGGCCAGCAATTTTAGTCGCTTTACGTTGCGCGTCGCTAAAATAGGCCGGAACAGAAATAACTGCTTCGTGAATGGACATGCCCAGAAATAGTTCAGCATCTTCTTTTAATTGTTTTAAAATAAATGCGCTTAATTCTTCGGCACGGAAGGAATAATTTCCCAGTTTAAATACCTTATTGGTACCCATATAGCGCTTGAAATTAGCCATGGTTAGGGCTGGATGGGTTACTAATCGATTTAAGGCAGGCTCCCCAACTAATATGGAGTTCTCATCCACACTAATTACGGAGGGGGTTAAAAATTTTCCTAAAACATTCGGGATAAGTTTTGCCTTTGTGTCGTCCCAAAAGGCAATTAGGCTATTGGTCGTACCTAAATCAATTCCAACAATCATTACTTCAGCCTTTTACTTTGTTTTTATTTGGAGATTTTCTTGCTTGACCAATAATACCACTAATAAAAATTAATCCATATAAAATAGTTTTATCGATTTGCAAAATTGATTAGCCTTGGCTCCTTGTGATGGCAAAGGCAAGGTGCTTACGCATAGGCAATATCTGTGACCGTTAAATTATGTTCTTCACCACCAACTCGTAATGTCCTAATTTCTCCAACCTTAGCTTTCAATAAGGTTTTCGCCAAGGGGGAAATCCAGCTTATTTTGCCTGCATTAATATCCGCTTCATCCAGACCTACAATTTTGACACAATGAGACTCACCCTGCTCATTAGTATATTGGACCGTGGCGCCAAAAAATACTTGAGTAAGACCGGCTTGCAATTTAGGGTCAACAATTATGGCAGTCTCTAATCGTTTCGTTAAATAGCGGATGCGTCTGTCTATTTCACGTAACCGTTTTTTTCCATAAATGTAATCACCATTTTCTGAACGGTCTCCATTGCCCGCAGCCCAACTTACTACTTTGACAATTTGAGGTCGTTCATTACTCACTAAATTACGTAATTCATTTTGTAACATGGAGAATCCAGTGGGGGTCATATAATTTTTGATGGGTGGTAATTTTTCCGGACGCTCCGGTTCAGAATACTCATCATCTTCTTTGGTAAAAGCCTTACTCACCATAAACTCCTATATGATAGGTTACGTTGGTTTAAATTATTATAAGCTACCATACATGCCTGGATGAGCAATAAGATTTGTTATCCAAAAGGAGGCAGCTTAAGCAGGAAAATATCAAGAAAAGATCTTTCTTTGCAATCTTGTCTTAGCAAAAAGCATTAATAAGCTATGAGTTTTTTTCTTTTTTTCTCACTTTTGCAGGCCTTACTATTAAGCGTACATTTCTTTGCCCTTTAAAAAAATAAAATACCCAATCGATAAAGACCAATATTTTAGTTCTAAAACCAATTAAAAAATAAATGTGGACAAAACACCAAGCCAGCCATGCAAAGAAACCACTGGATTGCAAAGGGCCTGATAATACGAGCGCATTGAATCGGCCAATATTTGCCATCATCCCTCTATCTTTGTAATGAAACGCTGGTCTATTATTTATAGGGATTTGTTTTCTAATTAAATTTCCTACAAATTTACCTTGCTGCAATGCAACTGGTGCAATTGCGGGTAAGGGCTGATCATTCTCTTTAAGGAATGCGGCATCACCCAGTACAAACACTTCAGGGTTCATAGGCAGACTTAAATCGGGTTGGACAATAACCCGACCTGATTTATCGCAGGGTACATCCAGCGTTTTTAATAGGGGGGATGCCTCGTTGCCGGCTGCCCAAATAATATTATGTGCCGGAATAAATTGATCGCCAAAAGCAACACCTTCATCAGTAATTTCCGTGACCCGGGTATTTAATAGTACAGTGACTCCTTGTTTTTCAAGAGTATGCTGTGCGTAGATTGCTAATTTTTGGGGGTAACTATTTAGTACCTGATTGCCACCTTCAATAAGGTAGACCTTAGTTTTGCTGGGATCAATTGAGCGAAAATTACTTTGTAAACTCTGATGTGCAATTTCAGCGATTGCCCCCGCCATTTCGATACCAGTTGGGCCTGCTCCAATCACAATGAATGTTAATAAACTCTCAATAAGAGATATATCAGTAGCATTCTCAGCTAATTCAAATGAAGTTAATATCATTTCACGAACACGAAGGGCATCTTTTAATGTTTTTAATCCTGGAGCAAATTTTTCCCACTGATTTTGACCAAAATAGGAGTGACGCGAGCCAGGTGCAACAATTAGATAGTCATAGGAAATATGCTGGTTATCATCAAGAGTGACAACTTTTTCTTCTTTATTTATAGAAAGCACTGTGGCCATTAGTGTTTTGATATTTTTATTTGATCGGAATATTTCGCGAATAGGGGCGGCAATATCTCCAGGAGATAAAGCCGCTGTAGCAACTTGATATAATAATGGCTGAAATAGATGATGGTTTGTTTTATCAATGATGGTGATGGAAAATCCAGGTTGATTTGCCAATGTTTTTGCAGCATTAAGCCCGCCAAAACCGGAACCAATTATGACAACATGTTGTGTTTTTTTTGACAAATGCCGCTTCATTTAGCACCTCATCAGTTCAGCCTTAAAGACTAATTCTAATGAGAATCCCAAGATCATTCCAGATCTGCATCGTTTCGATTTAAATCCCAAGCAGATTTAAATCGAAACTAATTGTGATGAATGTTCTTTATGAATAAAGTATTCGCATTAAGTAGGAGAATGTGGTGGTAGCAAATTTACTGGTTCGGATATATAACTTCTTACTCTTTCTGGAGTAAAGAATCTGAATGAAGACAGATGTAGGCCATAATCCAGGCGAGTCGGCAAGTTTCGCTCGAGTACTATCTGTTTTTCAATTAACACATAGGTGGTAAGGTAATGGGATAGTAATATTTTACTATTACTCATTAAATGAGATGGAGCTTTCTCTACAGATCCTACAAGAAGGCGTGCCAATTCATCATTGGCCCAAAATAAGAACAAACTGGTTGATAGGAAAGTTTGACGCGATGTACAACGTACTATAGCCTCACCTAAATCCTCAATTAATTGCCTTAGGGAGCGATAGGCATCTTGAGATGATATTTTTTCATTCTTATCCAAATGAGCTTTCTGTTGTGGCGGTAACCTCTGTATAAAAAACACTAAATCTTTGGCAATTTTTTGCAGAGCCAAGGGCGAAAGAAAGGAAGAAATATTTGGCGTGGTCATTAAACCCCAAGAAAAAAACTGCTGGAGACGATTTTCTAAACGATTCAATGGCATTTCACGAATCCGATTACGTGCCCATTTACGAATTTCCTCATGGCCATCTCCATAAAGAATAAGATCGAGAGGACCGTGTTTGTCATATTTCATCATTTCTGTAATTAATTCCTGAGAAAGTTCGGCTCCTAATTGAAAATAGGCGTTTTTATTTTTTATTTCTTCAACAGTTGGTGCGAATGTGACGGTCGTTTTCCATTTTTCTAATTCTTTAGTCAAAATGCGGGTTGTGGGAGGAATAACCTTTGAGCCTTGTATGTGGGAGGCATTAAGTTCAATAATTTTTTCTCCGATGATTGGGGTGGTGGCTAAAATAGCAGTAATAAACTGTTCTTCAGTATTATCACTATGTTTCCCCATGAGCAGGTGAGTTAAGCTTCCGTTTTCCGCGATGCTGTCTAGATAGTGGGTGTTTAAAAATTGTCCTGGATTATCTGGGGCGCGATGAAAAGCAACAATAATACAGCTTCGGGGCGTATCTTTTTCCAGTGTACGATAGCGATGATGAATTAGGGCCCCAGCCTCAAATATTGTGGTGAGTGGCATTTCTGGATGAGTTACCTCAACAACAGTAGGGGAGTTTTCTCCGGTTATTTTTTGTTGTAAATCAAATATAGATTGTACGGCTTCCTTAGAGGTAAAAATTGAAGCATCTTCAGTAGACCAGGCTTTCCCATTCTCGCTGACATTACAGTTGCGAACCCCCTTATGGGTTCCAGGTATAAAAACAAAATTTTGCCCCTTAGGCCCACTGGGTTTACCGCGTTCCCAAGTAACAATGATCTTAAATTCTCTGCGAAAAGGCGTGTTATCAATATGCAACATATTATCTTGTGCTTGAACAGCTAAAGGCTCGGCATCTTTGCCGCGTGCATCAACAATGCGAATGGGTCCTCCAGAGGAATAAGCGATAAGTGCAATCAGCAATGGGTGCATGAATGCGTTATTAAATTGGCTTGCGCTCAAAAAATCGGGATGGTTACCTAAATTGATATATGAATGTATCCAGCTTTTACTGCCATCTGTTGCAAGTTTTTCAGTATATTGCTCTATTAGTTTTTGGAAACTCTCTGTATCAATCATTTTTCCAAAAATTAAAGCTCCATCGTGTTCGATAATCTTAGTTAATTGCAGAAACTCATTAATAAGATAAGCAGCTTTTGCTGCGCCAAATTCTTGAATAAATTGTTGCTGCATGCTTTGTAACAACTTCTCTTGAAACGCTTCTTTTTTTTCTAAATCGCGGAAACGGTTATAGGCTTCAGGTACTCTTATTTCCTTTTCTTCAACTAATTCGGGCACAATAGGTTTGGCGGAGCATCGTTCTTTAATTAGTGCATCAATTTCTTGTTTATTGTTTAGAGGAACGTCTAATATAATTTTATTATACATAAATTAATTTTCTCACTTGGCAATGATCAGCTTTTAGTTGATTGTGATTGTTTAACGGCCTCAAATTTTTCAAGCAATAACTTAATCAAGCGCTTATTTGGCAGTTGTTTATCTAGATTGAGCTGTATTTCCTCTGGAACCTTTGATGGGACTGCATCACTCATTGAAGTGCTCCTAACACGAACTAGCGTTGCCTGTGCGGCAAAGGAGTCGTGACAGGTTTATATGTTCCTAGAATATGCAGCAATTGGGATGCCGTTTAACAGATTGTCATCTCATCCTCTGCTGCTTGAATAGTTAAGTAAGCTTGAACCGCCATCTCAATGAAA
This sequence comes from Legionella saoudiensis, assembly GCF_001465875.1. Taxonomy (GTDB): domain Bacteria; phylum Pseudomonadota; class Gammaproteobacteria; order Legionellales; family Legionellaceae; genus Legionella; species Legionella saoudiensis. Next base: position 15,922 of record NZ_LN901322.1, read on the forward strand.
CAGAGGCCATTTTTTTAGACATATTTTATCATTTCAAACTAAAGGAGTAAATAATATGCAAATAGAATTATTTATTATTTCATTGAATACTAAACTACCTTGAATTAACATTTATTTCTTATTCCTTCAAATGCAATTGATAATCATTCTCATTGACATTTGTTTTTCGTAATGTAATGCTTGCTAGTATGTTTACCTATTAAATTAAGAAGGATCTTATGTCTGTTAAAACTAGTGCAAGGCCTGAGGAGATTTCCTTAAGATTCTGTGCCAAATGTCTAAAAAAATTTTGTCCCCAAACAGATTCTGCTACGGTGAGGTTTTTTGTGCCTACTCTTGATGCCTTATTTAGAAATCATTTTGCTTATATTGAGCTATCTAAAGAAATAGTTGATGCTATTTATAGCATTGAAGAGCATTATAGTGTGGATTTATCTAATATTGCGGAGGTATTGCATGTTGAGCTAGGCGATTTGCCTTCCGAAGAGCGAGAAGAAGAAATTAAGTCATTTTACTCTTATACATCAGAGCTCAATTTTCATTTTACTAACCCGATAAATGTTTAATAAGTTACAAGGAGTTAGGTGAGACATGAGGGACTACCTTTAAAAGCTTTCCTCCTAATGTTAGGACGAAGGCTTTTCAGAACTTGCCACGAATTAATGTGTATCCCGTTCAGGAGATCCTCGCGGCACTTGTAATAAGGTACTTCGCAAAAATTTTTTAAGTATTCTTAGTGCTATGATTCTGAGAAAAGGAAAACCCTATATTTCGCAAAGATACTCCAAAGAAATAAAACTAAATGATATTCTTGAAAAAAAGCCTTAGATTTGATTATCAAAAAGGGCCGCATCAATGCGTACTAAATTATTTAAGTTATTAAAATCACTTACGAAGTTTGTCTGCTTAGGCCTTATAATTTTGCTGGGCTTAAGGGTAGTTGATTCGCAACGTGGCCCCGCATTGGAACTATGGCATACTTATGTACCCAAAGAAAAACAAGCTAAAGAGCTGGATAAACTAAATTGGGGTGAATACATAAGAATAGAAAATACTCTTTTTAATGCAGTACGAATAGAAGTAACTGAGAAATTAACTAATAAACAACGTATCCCGGGAAATCGGTATTTTTATGGCAGCCCTGTTTATCCGGAAAAATTCGCTACCGATTGGAATCGCTCATATATACTGGAACCTCAAAGTCCCGCTGTTGGGGCGGTTATACTCTTACATGGATTAACTGATTCTCCATATAGTCTGCGCCATATTGCCAAACGATATGTAGCCCATGGCTATGTCGCAATAGCGATTAGACTACCGGCGCATGGCACCGTACCCGCCGCATTAACAGATGTCAAATGGGAAGATTGGCTCGCAGCAACCCGGCTCGCTGTGCGTGAAGCACGAAGACGCATAGGACCATCACAACCTCTACATCTTGTAGGTTTTTCTAATGGAGGAGCATTGGCGTTAAAGTATGCTCTTGACTCTATTGAAAATAATCAATTAAAAAAACCAGATAAGATCATCTTGATTTCACCAATGATTGGAATTACCCGTTTTGCTCGCTTTGCAGGCTTTGCTGCCTTACCCGCTATTTTACCCCCATTTGCAAAAGCAGCTTGGCTCAATATACTTCCTGAATTTAATCCCTTTAAATATAATTCTTTTCCAGTCAATGGAGCAAGACAGTCGCATCGTTTAACGGCCGCCTTACAACAACAAATAGTACGCCTTGCCAATGAAAATCGGCTGATAGAACTTCCTCCGGTGTTAACGTTCCAGTCGGTAATGGATTTTACCGTGAGTACGAGTGCCATAATTACAGCTTTTTATGCTAACCTTCCGGCAAATGGTAGTGAACTGGTATTATTTGATTTGAATAGGGCCGCCAAATTAGGTCTTTTATTACGCCCTTCAGCAGATACGGCAGTGACCAGGCTTTTAAATGACCCTCCGCGCAAATTTCGCAGCGTAATTATTACTAATGCGAATGAGGGCAGTATTGATGTAGTTGAACGAGTTACTGAGGCTGGAGCAGTAAATGAACGCATTTCCCCTCTAGAGTTAACTTATCCACGCGATGTTTACTCCTTGTCTCATGTGGCGCTTCCTTTTCCCATAAACGATAGCCTATATGGCCTTTCTCCTGATTCAAATGAATATGGCGTGCAACTAGGGACTATCGCTTCACGGGGCGAGCGACAGGTGCTCATTGTAAGCCTGGATTCAATCCTTCGTCTTTCGTCCAATCCGTTTTTTCCCTACATGATTAAACGGATAGAAGAGAATATTCCCTAAACCCTCCAAGGGCTTAGTGTAAGCTGAAAAGAACGTTCCTTTTTACGAGGAAGGATCATTCTGAAGGAGGCAGAAGTTCTCTGTTATACGGTTTATTAAGTTTATTTTAATTGCAGGCCATTCGGAACGCAGAATGCTAAAAACTATGGTGTCTGTAACTACATTATTGTGAAGAATCATATGCTGGCGTAACAGGCCTTCTTCTGTAGCGCCCAATTTCTTAATGGCATGATAGGAGCGGCTATTACGTGAGTCGGTACCTAATTCAACGCGGTTAATATCCCAGCATTCAAAGGCTTGAGTTAACATTAATAATTTCGCTTCAGGGTTTATTTTGCTACCCCAGCGATTAGGGGTATACCAACTATAACCTAAGGAAAGACTCTTGTTTTCTAATTGAATTGCGTAATAAGCCGTAGCACCTACGATAGTTTGGCTTATTTTGCAGCGTACGACATAAGTAATTTGCTCCCCAGTAACCATTTTATCCAAGCAGCCATCAAACCAAGAATCAAAAAAAGTTTTCGTAGCTTTTTGCGGCATGTATTGCCATATTTCCTCATAATCAGCAGCTTCAGATAACGGTTCTCGATGTTGAGTTGTTATAGGTTCGAGTTGGATAAGACTACCGTTTAAAACATCATTTTCTGATAGGAGTATTTTTGTTGCAGACATGAATATGTCCCTGTAATGAATAATTATGCTGTAACTGTATTTGGATTTTTAATATTAAAAAAGTGTAACACAAAGCCATATACGGGAACAAAGGCTAATAGGCTAATGATGATTTTAAAACAGACATCAACCAGTGCTATTTCCGGCCAATGTTGATTTAAAAAAGGATTGCTACTGTGATAAAACGCAATAGTAAAAAACAACAGAGTATCTATTACATTACCTATCGTAGTGGAAATAGCCGGAGCAATCCACCAAGAAGAGCTCTTACGCAAACGCTGAAAAATAAAGACATCCAATAGCTGCCCTATGGTATAAGCAACAAAACATGCTAATGCAATTCGCAACGGCATATAGTGTAAAGCGAATATATTATCCCAGCTTAATGGGGCCATAATTTCCAGAGAGCTTGCTATAAAATAAGAGATAAGTAGCCCGGGAAGCATGCTGATGAAAATAATATTTCGTGATGTTTTAGCACTAGATAGTCGGGTAGTCAGATCGGTCAAGATAAAAATGAACGGATAAGTAAACGCACCCCAAGTTGTGTGATAACCTAAAATCTCAAAAGGGTATTGGACTAAGATATTACTGATGGTTATTAAAAAAATATGACAAACAGTAAGATGCTTAAGCGGTGACGTTTTATGCTGAATCAACTGAGTACTCTCTAGTTTATAAATCTTAAGATCCCAAAGCTTACGCTTATATAGGCTGCTGAAGTTTACGTTTTCTTCGTGTATTAAGTCAACCATTTGCATTTTTTTTGTGCGAAGTAAATCGTTGCTGAGCCCTATTTAAAGAATGGCTATATTTGCATTTGAAAAAAAATGAGCATATAATTTCATATGAAATGTAAAAGAGGTCTTTATGAAAACTTCCTTAAAGAATGAGCATCAAAAAGAGCTGGTTTTAACTAAGGCTATTTTAAAATTAGCTGATTTTTATAATTTAACTGGGAAAGATTTACATAGCATTATTGGTGTTAGTGAATCAACGATTACTCGTTTAAGCCAAGGTAAAGCATTCCTATCGCCGACCACTAAAGAAGGAGAAATCGCATTACTCCTTTTAAGGGTATACAGAGGATTAAATTCCTTGCTGGGCAATAATCATGACAAAGCAAAATTATGGTTAAATAGTCATAATAATTATTTCAACCAAAAGCCCATAGAGCACTTAAAGACCGTTACCGGTTTAGTTGATGTAGTAAATTATATCGATGCGATGCGTGGTAAATTATGAATATATGGAAGTTGTGTGAAGGCAATCAATTCATCAGTAGCATTTCTGTTGAACCTTGGAGAGTGGTAGAGGATCAACATATTTTAAGCTCCCGTGATTTAGTAGACTCCATTGAAGAGCATGATCTATTAGAAGAATTAATCGAAGAATCAAAACCCTTAATTGAAAAGGGAAAAAATTATTTAATATTTACCCCTTTTCGATATCCGCCATTAAAATATGGTTCTCGCTTTGGTACTACGTGTGAGCCTTCACTCTGGTATGGCTCTTTGCAACTTGAAACTGCGTTTACGGAAGTAGCATATTACCGATTAAAATTTTTCGCAGATACAAGCGCTGATTTAGGCTACATAGAAATTTCCATGACCGCATTTACCGCATTAATAGCCAGTAATAGGGGCATAGACTTAACTGAGGAACCTTTTAAACAATATACGCCCTATATTTCCGACAAAAATACTTACGACCATAGCCAACTATTAGGCGCTCAGATGAGAGCGGATAATATAGAAGTATTTATTTATAATTCAGCACGAACCACGGCACTAACTAAAAATATAGCAGCCTTTACCCAATCTGTTTTCCAATGCAAAAAAAGTCAATATGTGCATCAAGAGCAGAAATGGAAATGTTTTGCTAATCGACATAGCATAGAGTTTACACGTAGAGAGCTTAAAGCGAATCAACGATTTTCTTTTACGGCAGAGAATTTTTGCTAAGCCGGTAGAACTTTAAAATATAAGTTATGGCTCGCATATGCGAATGAGTCAATTTGACAGGAGGTCTAGTGAGTACAAAAGTGAAGCTTTTGACGATTCTTTTTGCCAGTTGCGCACTCTTTTTTACTGGGGCGAGGGCGCAAGAGAAACCAAGTTTTATCCTCTTCGAAAAGGTGCGTATCTTTGATGGAAAAACCCCCACACTTTCAGGGCTCTCCTATGTTCTCGTTCACCATAACATTATTGAACGAATTTCAAATACCCCCATTCCTGTAAGTAATCCTGCAGATACTCAAGTCGTTAATGGTAACGGAAGAGTGCTGATGCCTGGCCTCAGTGACATGCATTGGCATGCGATGCTTGTCCGTCCCACACCTAATCAAATCATATCAAACGACATTGGATACACTACATTATTAGCAGGTGCAGAAGCCACCGCCACGCTGATGCGAGGATTTACAACGGTCAGAGATATGGGTGGTCCTGTCTTTGCACTTAAGCAAGCCATTGATGAAAATATTGTCCCTGGTCCGCGTATTTACCCATCAGGCGCGATTATCACAACTACTGGAGGTCATGGGGATTTCCGCGAACTCTGGGAGTTGCCGCGAAGCCCTGGGGCAATGAGTCGTGTGGAGCATCTGGGTGGGAGTGTAATTGCAGATAGCCCAGATGAAGTGCGAAAACGTACGCGTGAACAGCTCATGCAGGGTGCATCTCAAATCAAACTGACTGCAGGTGGTGGTGTAGCCTCACCTCTTACCCCCCTTGATATCACCACCTTTACTGAAGCTGAATTACGAGCAGCTGTTGAGGCAGCTTCCGGGTGGGGAACTTATGTGGCTACTCATGCCTATACGCCGAGTGCCATCCATCGTTCAATAATGGCAGGTGTCAAAGTAATTGAGCATGGCCACCTTATGGATGAAGTGACGGCAAAACTCATGGCTGAAAAAAACATCTGGCTAAGTACCCAGCCCTTTGTTGACCTCGGTGGTGCAGCCATGCTTTCACCTACGCAACAAAAACAGATGCATCAAATCATTCAGGGCACTAATTCCATGTACGAGTTGGTGAAGAAATTCAAGATCAAAACTGGTTTTGGGACAGATATTCTCTTCTCAAAAGCATTGGCAGAGCGTCAGGGGCAAGCTATTGTTGATCTCACACGCTGGTTTACTCCTGCAGAAGCCCTTATCATGGCAACTTCTGTCAATGGCGAATTACTGGCGCTTTCCGGAGCCCGGAATCCTTATCCAGGAAAATTGGGTGTTGTCGAAAAAGGTGCATTGGCTGACCTTCTTCTGGTCGATGGTAATCCCTTGCAAGATATTAATATCATTGCAGATCCCACGCACAAGTTTTTCATTATTATGAAAGATGGGGTTATCTATAAGAACACCATACCTTGATTGGCATTCATATAGATTCGAGCAAAATGAAACCATAAAAACTGGAATTTACTCCTTGAATTTTTAGCAAAGCAACCCTATATGTAGATTATCCATAAACCATAATCAAGGAGAGCATATGAACAGTTTAAGAAAGTCACCCTTTCCATTGTACCGTGAAATGGGTAGTTTGCTGAATGATTTTTTTAACTTACAGCAAGGAGAAGATGCTTCATTTATCGAAACAAGTACTTGGATGCCTTTGGTCGATATTAAAGAAGAAAAGGACTGCTTTCTGGTTTTAGCAGATCTTCCTGGGGTTAAAAAAGAGGATGTTTCTATTTCTTTAGAAGAGCATGTGCTGACTTTAAAAGGTGAACGCAATTTTGAAAAAACAGAAGAGCGTGAAGGCTATACTCGAAGAGAGAGAGCTCAAGGGCAATTTTATCGTCGATTTAGCCTGCCACAAACTGCCGATGATGCGAAAATCACCGCACGTTATGCACATGGTGTATTGGAAATAAGAATTCCTAAAAAAGAAACAGCTCCTGAGAAAAAAATAGAAATAAAAGTGGAAGAGTAAGGTTACCGGCCTTTGGTAGATTTTTTCCAAATACAGTAACGCCACTTAAATGGGCGTTACTGTCCTTTTAATTCATCGTAAATTCTATTGAATTAAATGTCTCCCCAGGAGTTGCTAGCCTATTTCCTGCAAAAAATCGATCGCGAAGTAAAACTCCGTGAGAAACATCTTGCTTGTGTGCTAGGTTGGTTTTTAATAATTTTACGAAAAGCTCATAAGCTGAGGTAGGATCAAGTAATTTCATAGCTACATAAACAGGAGGTACGTCAATGATTGGTCTCTCATTTATTTTCGTCTGACCGGTGCTTAAATCAACACTAATCGGTAATTTCTCAAATTCTGCCATGGAGGGATTTAAGGTTATCATTGCAGACAAACTATCCCAAAATTGTAATTTCTCATAAAACAATTTTTCCCCCATGCCCTTTAATAAAGACGTGAGCATATCTCGAACTAATTTTAGAGGGGGTAATGTTTCATCGGCTAAACGTTTATAAAAAGCTTTGGTCATGGGCATTTGGCGAGTAATGTCTATGGGGACAAGCATTATCTGAAGATTTTTGGAGCTAAAAACAATGTCTGCAGCTTTTCGATCAGCATAAATATTCCATTCCGCAACTAAATTATCGGTGTCAAAAATCAAGTCTGTGATATTTCCTGCCACCTTTACTGCTCCACCCATAATCACTAATTTTTCAATTTTATCTACACAATGAGGATATTGAGTTAGTAGCTGGGCAATATTTGTTAATGGGCCTGTGGCAACAATGGTAGTTTTCTCACTGCTAGACATCAGGGTTTTATAAATTAATTCCACTGCAGAATTGGTAATTTCAGAGTTAGTACTTGGAGGTACATCCGTATCATCTAAAATATTATCTGCTTCTTTGGTAATAAACTCAGGGAATGGAGTAGCAAAAAGAGGATTCACAGGTCTATTATCACCATAGGCTACAGGGATTTTTTTCAAAGGGTTTAAAGCTTGGCACACTCGCTCCAAGTTCAACGCGCCAGTCGAGGTCGTCGATTCTCCATAAGTTACGGTTACAGCCGCCACATCGGAATTAAGCAATAATAAAGCTAATGCCATTATGTCTTCATATGCTGCATCACTATCATGTATTATTCTCATTCATATCTTCCTGATTTTACTTGGAATTGCATGGTAAGATATTCTGGTTGAATCTACAACGAGCAGGTACAATTAAGAATTTAGGTGATACTATGTGGAGTAAAAATGGCATGCTGTGCCAACCAGTTCTTACTCCAATTTTTTACAAGTGTATTGTGCCAAAAGGATAAACGGAAAATAAATAATTTTTTTCTGTTCTTTCTTTTAATTCAGCTGCTACGTGCTGTAGTAGGTTTGAGGGTAATGGGGTTGTAGGATGTAAGGTATGTATTAACAATAATTTTAATATGTGCAAATCATTTAAAAGTTTGGATTGTCCTTTTTGGTTAAAAAACCATAATAGAACGGCAGAGGCTATGGCTTGCAGCGTGCAGAATTTTTTACCATAAATAAACCACTCATAAGGCTCTTGATAGGGTATACACGCAGGTCGTTCTTGTATCCATTGGACCATGGCTTGTATTTGCTGTTTTAGCTCATCTAATAGCGGAAGAACCTCTGCATCAGCGTGTAAATAATCACGAATCACATCCCAATATTGATTTAGCATATTAAATATAATATCTCCACCATGGCAGGATAGAGTGATGCTTGCTAAGTCAATTTCTGGAGGTGTTTCGCCAAGATTAAAAAAAGTCTCCGCTTGCTCAATTTTTTCTTGTTTATTTCGGCCGAAAACAGCAGTCATCTGCAATAAAATAGAATGTAAATTTACTAAAGAATTACCATCACCAAAGCTGATTAAAGGCACATCCCTTAAAATTTTTTGAAACATACCGTGGTAGTATTCATCCCGTAAGTAGTAACGTGCGCCGAGGATTTTGGCCAAATCAGCCAGTATGGCTTCGCATTGAGTAGGTACTAAATACTTACATATGGAAGAATATAAAGACATTTTTTCGGGAAAAAAATTTAAGGCTCTTAAACTGATGATGCTACAACATTCGGCTAACAAATAATCTGCGAACGCATGAACCATAGTTTCTTGAGCATGAGGAATCGCAAATACGGGTTGCCCATATAATGTTCTTTCTAAAGTAAATTGCATCACCAAGCGTAAGGCTGTATCTGTAGCGCCTAAAGCTAAACAAGGTGCTACGGAACGTGTTACATTAAACACTTTTAGTAATATTTCTAGGCCTTGCCCTGATTTTCCAATACGTGCACTGGTGGGAATTTTTAATTGCTTAAATGAAAATGACCCCATATCGGCGCCACGTACGCCATGAGTACGAATTTTGCCATGAGTTTGGAAATTTGCTTCATTTAAAAATTGTTTGTCGATTAAATAAAAAGAGTAGCCTCGAGGGCCATGCTGTTGATTTTCACTTACAAAAACCATATACGCATGAGCCTTTGTTGAATGGTTAATTAACCATTTTTTACCATTAATAACTACATTTTCACCCTCTGGTACCGCGAAACATTCATCAGCCAATAAATCGGAGCCATGCTCGTGCTCGGTTAAACCCATGGCGATACGATGCCCTTGTTTTATCAAGTTTTTAGCTAATTCCAGTCCCTCATCTTTACCAGCGATCCAGGCAGGACACGCTCCCAGAAATGGCATGCAAAATGAAAGCCCTAAGGTTAAGTCTCTTTGACTGATAATGCGTAAAATAAAACCCATTTCTTCAAAATTATTTAGTTTCCCTCCATGCTCTTTTGGAAGTAAATAATGTTGTAAGTCCAGCGCATATAGGTGTTGTAATAAATGCTCAGGATATTCTTCAGCCTCATCCGCTATGCGGATGTTTTTAAAAGACAAAATAGTGTTTTCATCATGCGCAGAGCCCAGATAGCTGTCTAAGACTTTGCCTATTTCCAATTGAAGGTAAACGTTTTTCTTTTGCATATATATCTCTTAGAGCATGTAAAAATAGTTATAGTATAGTTGACGAAAATAAATATGCGGCTACACTTTAGTCTAAAGTTTGTGCAATATGGACAAGACATGAGTGATCAAGATGTACGCGGTTTAGAACAATTTTGCTGTAAATTCATCAGTAAAGAATTAGGTGCAAAACAAGTTGATGTACAACAAAATTTTGATTCATTAGGGCTAAGCTCCATACAGGCTCTATCCATCCTTTCAGATTTAGAATCAGCATTAGATATTTCCTTACCCGAAACATTATTTTGGGATTGTACAAATGTCCAGGAGCTTGCTCTATATCTGTCTGAAAATTATGAACAGTTAGAACTGAAGATGGATGTATAAATAATCCATTCACGTTTATCGCCTGTTTTCTTTTTTAACGTGTTAAGGTGTATTATGGAATCTATTGCTTATGAATTTGTAAATAAAAATTTAGCAAACTCTAATAAAACTGCGGTGGAATTTTTTGCAGATAAGTCCTCAAAAATCCGAGTAGATTACCAAACCCTGATTCAGCGGGCGCAAAATTTAGCTCAGCATCTTATTGATTCAGGTTATAGCAACCAGAGATTGCTAATTATTATTGAGCCTGGAATTGATTATATTGTTGCATTTTGGGCGTGTATTTTTGCAAAAGCTATTGCAGTGCCTGTAATGGTTCCTTTAAATAAAAGTGCGGCGGATAATCTTAATCATATTGCTCATAATGCGGGCGTTGGCGCCGTATTAACCAGTGAAAGTATCCAGAAAAAATTGCGTCAATTGTATGCAATTAATAAATTAGCAAACAATCGTATTACTCAGGTCGTTCATAAGTTACTTAAGAAACTACATCAAAATATTAAACTAAGTATTAATGAAGTACCTTGGATTGTTGGAAGTAATTTTTATAATTATGCTAAACCCTATACCTTAGTTCCAAGCATTGAGCATGATCAAATAATTTTCTTACAGTATACCTCAGGTTCAACCAATAACCCTAAGGGGGTTATAGTTACGAATAGGTCCTTATTAGAAAATTTAAAACAAATTCATGATACTTTTGTTTGCAAAGTAGATAAGGTGATTAGTTGGCTGCCTCCTTATCATGATATGGGCTTAATCGGTACAATGTTATGTTCCTTGCTCTATGGCAAGACTTTATATTTACTGTCTCCATTTGATTTTATTAAAAATCCTTTGAATTTCCTACGTGTAATAACCGAAGAGAAACCAGAGATTTCAGCCATGCCTAATTTTGCTTATCGATTATTAGCAAGCAAAGTGAGTCCTGAGGATACGTCTCGTTATGATTTAAGTTCAATGAAATTTTGGCTCAATGGAGCAGAGCCGGTAAATCACAATACTATGGCTAATTTCATCCGGGTGTTCTCTAAAGTAGGTGTGAGGCCTGAAACAGTTTATCCGGTTTATGGTTTAGCAGAGGCAACTTTATTGGTTAGTGGTGCAAAAGAAGCAGAAGAGGCGTTTTTGACTATTTATATAGATAAAGAGGCTTTTTTTGATAATAAAATTGTAATTGTAGATGAGAATCATCCTCATGCTCTAGCAACAGTCAGTTGCGGCCGAGTAGTTGATGGCATCGATTTTCGAGTTGTGGACCCCGAAGATAACCATATTTGTCAAGAAATGGAGATTGGGGAAGTTTGGCTTGCAGGTCATAATATCACGTCAGGGTACTGGAAAAACAAAGAAGAAACGACCAAGTCATTCCATAATACATTAAATGCCCAAGAGCAAAAATACTTCCGTACCGGTGACTTAGGATTTATTTATAAGCATCAGGTATTTATTACCGGACGCCTTAAAGATCTAATTATTTTAAACGGTAAAAATTATTATCCTCAAGATATTGAAGCGTTACTTGAAAAGGCCGACCCGGCAGTACGTGCTGGTTGTAGTGCCGCCTTTGCTGTCAAAGATGCAGATAAAGAAAAGTTAGTTATCGTCTGTGAAGTAAAAAAAATCGACGATGCTGAGGCTGTAAAGCGCAATATTCAAGGGAAAATTGCTCAGAATTTTCATATCACTGTAGATGAAATTGTGCTTATTCAATCTCGCTCAATACCGAAAACTACCAGTGGCAAAATTAAAAGAAAGCAGACATTACAGCAATATTTGGATCATGAACTTAAAGTAGTGGCTTAATTATTAAGGAGATTTTGCAATGAAAAAAGCAAATCAAGTAGAACCTTCGGTTTTAATGGCAAGTGATAAAACGCCAATAACCTACTTTAAAATTGCTGAAGCGGCTAGTGAAAAAGCGCTTTTATTTCTTCATTGTGGTGGTGGTCATATTAACGAGGCCTATCTGCGCATGGCCACAGGTCTTAATCAATTAGGAATAAGCTGCTATTTAATGGATTTACGAGGGCATGGCTTGTCTGGTGGTAAGCGCGGAGACACACCGGATAAAGAGCAATTATTTTTAGATATGGATATGATGCTGCAATTAATTCAACGTGAAAATCCTGGTGCTAAAATTCTAATTGGAGGACATTCAATTAGTGCTGGTTTAATTCTTAATTTCATTAATCGAAAAGAGCAGCGGGCCGCCATTAGCGAACTTTATTTTATTGCTCCAAATTTCGGAAGATATTCAAATACTTATCGTATCTATCGTAAGGATTTATTCGTTAAATCAATTAATTGGTTTAAATTATTTGCTTATCGATGGAGCAAGCATAATTATTATAAAAATGATTATGTTGTAACCTTAAGAGTTGATAAGCAAATGTTAAAAAAAGACCCTTTGTTAATCGCTCAATACACCAATGAAATGGCAGATGCACTAACGCCGCAAGCTCCCATTGAAAGCATAAGTAATCTAAAAATTCCTTTTAACGTCATCGTCGGTGGTAAAGATATTTTGTTTAACGCTAAATCGTTACAACGGTTTTGCAATAAATCATCTCAATTAAAACAATTTATTGTGATTCCAGAGCTTAATCATTTTTCGATTATAAAAGAAGTGCCGCAGTTGTTTAAGAATTCCCTAGCTGCCTAATAGCTTATAAGATCACGCATTTATTCGTGCTATTGGGCGTATCTTTCAAGTGGCAGTATGCTTGTTACCAAACCAAGCTGATTGTATTTATGGGAGTCCAACGTAAAAACTCTATTATTGGCTAAAAAAATAAAACTATGAGCGGTATGCACATAATTTTGATTATTTACTGTGAAAGTGATGGCGTTCCGAGGAGACAAATCACATCCTTGTGATAGTGCATCGTCCTTAATGCATTCAGATAATCCTTAAAAGACATCCGCTGTCCTCCTCGTACTTATCTAAGTATGGCAAAGGATTTTAAAAAGTTACATTCTGAATAGCGTATAATCATGTAAGAAATTTCTTATTTTTAGTTGGGGCAATACATCGATTGGTATACGGGAATTGCATTTAGTAAGGGATAATAATCATTTTGGGGCAGACTCGATTGAACTAGGAGAAGTCCAATCGAATCCAGCCAGTCTCTATTAAAGGCCATTATAAGTGGGGCTTGGCAGGAGCTTTTTAGCCTCCTTAACTTTATCTATAGCCGTCTGGGTTGCATCCGCTGCTTTAAAAAAGCAAGGATGTTTCGCCAAAGTTTCGGCTGCTAAATCCTGTAAAGAAGCGAGTTTTTGTTTCTTTGGATAAAGATATGTCCCAGACTTCTTTAATATTGGCACTAATGGTGCAATAGCTAGACTTTCTTCCGCCTCTTTAACTTGTTCTATAGCTAACTGGCTTGCTTTCTTCTTGTTAAAAAAAGTAGGATTTTTTGCCAAAGTTTTTGCAGCTAAATCCTGGAGAGAGAGTACATTTTCGGCAGGGCGAAGAAAAACATCACCCATAAGCGGCCCTTCATTTTTTGCTAACTTAAAGTGAAGTGGCGCAGGAAAAGAATAATTAGAACCTTTACTACGTATAGAAAAATTATTAATTTGGATCAATCCATTATTTAAAGAAACGCCTTCATAAGTTATCATAACTCTACCGGGATTGTGCGTTTGTATCGACTTTCTATTGGCAGCTTCTATGTTCTGAAACCCTAAATATACGCGCAAAGAAAGTGTCTGTTTACCAGAAGGTTGTAATGTACGATAAAAAGGGGCGACATCTTTTTCATTTGCAAGAGCCATAAAAGGTGCTAGTTTGCCTTCTTGGATTCCTTGTATACAATCTTCAAGCGTTAGTGACTTATCATTTTTTATATAAATCTGCCCAACGCCAAAAAAAGTCTTATTTGTCATAATTATCTCGATAAGGTAATAACATGCATTATTTAACCATAAAAAGAACAGTTAGTAAATAAAATTAACAAAAATGTTCTATTCCCAAATTTCTAGCTAAAAATAATTAGTACAAAATGTAGATAGGCAAATTAGTCGAAAGCGTACCATTATTAATGGATGCTGCTATGTCGTTTACAGCGCAGCTTTTTTCTACTAAGCGATAAATATGTTTATTGCTCTAAAACAAACACTAAGCTTAGTTACTGAGGGCAAATTGCATTTACCTGTGGCATACTTATTGTATCACTTCAAGATCTTCCTAATTGTCTCTATAATAAGATTATTTTGTATTATTTAAGGATAAATTAATGCAAATGCCTGTATCCCCAACATCGTATGATATCTTTATTCGCCTTCTATTGACTCTTATTGCCGGCGCTTTAATTGGGCTTAATAGAGAGACTACAGGCCAAGCTGCCGGGTTAAGAACGACTATTTTATTATGTCTTGCTGCATCAGTAGCAATGATTCAAGCAAATATCCTGCTTTCTCTGGGAGGAAAAACTCCCGAATCATTCGGGGTGATGGATCTTATGCGCATGCCTCTTGGTATTTTGACGGGTGTAGGATTTATTGGTGCGGGATGTATTTTGAAGAAAGGGGCTCTTATTACAGGCATGGCTACGGCCGCTACTTTATGGACCGTAACCATTATTGGCCTTTGTTTTGGTGGAGGCCAATTGCTTCTTGGTATGATTACCACAGTATTATGTTTAATCGTTGTAGGATTATTAAAAAAAATTGATCTTATGTTACCTCATAAACAACATGCCATACTTTTAGTTTCTCCCAATAAGGAGACGCTTACTCCTCCTGACTTAAATCAGTTGATTCAACCTCTAGGTTACCATGCTTCTTTTCTTCAATGGACAAATGAGGTCGGAGCAAAAACACCTAAATTCAAATTTATGATTTCCTGGAAAAAAAATTCCAATACAACGGCACTTTATGATTTGCTTTTATTATTAGAAAAGGATTATCTGATTGAGAGCTTTAAACTAGGTACTCAATCCATTGATTGATTATAAATAGGCACATTTTCATTTTTTTGTCGTTTTAAAGCTTGGCCGTTTGTTAAAGTTCTGGCAATGGCAACACCTTAGGATGTAGGCACTTAAAAAGACATCTTTTTATAATGTGTTATTCCTATTTCTTACTTTTAGGTTTTTCCTTATTTACTTTGTCACAAACATTTTTAGTATGTTGGTTTTTGGGAGCTATATCGCATATATTTTTTATATCTTTCACTTCAGGATGTTCATTTGTTGATTTTTTTTCCATATTACTTCTCCTGTTGATGCTAAATAATCCCATGGTTTCTACGCTAAGCGCCCTAGGCATACAATAGCAAATTAGGCAAACATACTAAAATTATAGATTAATAATATCAAAATTAATTAAATTATTAATGATTGATTGAGCCTGGGTAGTAAGGCCCTGGGGTATCCTCATTCTCTTTGCCTAACAGTTTTAATGTTAAACCTATTGGAAATAATTAGAAAATATCTACGTCAGGGTTATTCTTGATGACATCAAATTTGTTTCTTATCATGTCTATTTTCTCAGACAAATTAGCGTTTATTTGATGAGGCAAACCGTTCGGTGCTAGAGAGTTTTTGAAAAATTCATTAACACCAGCCAAGTCATCATTTTTACTAAAATAAAAATCATGGACTTTTTTATTAGAGTCAATATATAAATACAGCCAAGTGCCTTTTATGCGTGATTTGGTTTTTTGGATGTTTAAATTGGATGTGAGGTCGCGCCTATTTAAACAAGTCTCTTTTTTTTCATTAAAACGATCTTTCATTTGGTTAAAATCATTTTCGCTAATAATTAAATTACGTTCCTTTGCTAGGCCTTGTAAAACGGAAAAAGCTAAAAAGTAATTCCTATCCCAAAATAGCAATAGAGGTGCCACATGCTGAGCCCATTGTTTGTTTTTCTGATACCAAAAGAAGCTATATATGTCCTCCAAGAGATCAAAAATAGTATAACCAAGCATTAATTTTCCTTATTGTTTTTGGTTAATTATAGTACTTATGACTCTATTGCAAATATAAATCTCCAGTTTTAACGACCGAACTGAAGGGGCTCTTCCCCTCTTATAAGCCATTTCTTACACGAGATGACGCTTATAATTGAAAATCCCGATAGCTAAGACTATGCTGAATATAATTATTGAGGTATATGCGAGGTTATTGTGAATGTTGTAAATCGTTATCCCTGTATTGTTAAAGAGTTTAATCCTAAATCTTATTTTTCCTCCAATTCACCGGCTCATAATTATCATATAAACATAAACTCGCATAAAATACTTACCGAGGAATTTACAGAAAAGGAATTAGCTGATTTTTATGAAGTGTTAGGCTCAAGGTTATTTTTTGGTAAAGGCGAGATCCTTTTTCAAGAATATGATGAATCAGATTCCTTTTATATTATTCTTGAGGGTGAGGCCGAAGTTTTTATTAGCACGAATACCAAGCACAATGAAAAACACGCTCATGTCTTAGCTACTTTGAAAGAAAACGATGTAATTGGCGATATGGCACTTGTTGAAAATAGGCCGCGTTCTGCATCCATTAGAGCGAAATCTGATTTAGCCGTATTAAGTTTTAATTTAGAAGCACTAAATGCTCATCCGCGAATACGCCTACTATTAACCAAAAATATGGCCAAAATCTTATCCCAAAAGCTGCGGGACACAAATCAGGTAACCATAAAAAAAATGGAAGAAAGTTTAGAGCAAGCGCAAGCACGCAATGTACTCGGAGTATTTATGATTGCGATGTTTTGGCTAATTAGCTTATATACATTATCGCTTACTACCCTGATTGGTATTGAAAAGAATTTAATTAACAATACTACATTTCTTTCCGTGGGTTTAATTATATTTTTTGCTTTAGGAATTCTTGGTGCCATGAGACTTACCGGGTTACCATTAAAACAGTTTGGGATTACTTTTGAAGATTGGCCAGAAAAAACCATACAAGCGTTAAAGTATTCGCTTCCCGTAATGTTTCTGTTTCTACTTGCCAAAGCCTATTTGGTGTATTGGGGAGCTAATCCAAATCATGTTGCCCTATTTTCAGGATTTGATGAGGGGTTAGTAAACGGTAAGTTTAGTGCTCCACTTTATTTGGTTGTAGTATTTTTTTATGCACTCCTTGTACCTATTCAAGAATTAATCGCGCGCTGTGCTTTACAGTCAACCTTTTTCTCTTTTTTGCCGGGAAATGAAACATTCCGAATTTGGAATGCGATTATCTTATCTAATCTTATTTTTTCTTCAGTGCATTCGCATTTGAGCTTAATGTTTGCTTCACTGACATTTATTCCGGGATTATTTTGGGGATGGTTATTTTATAAACAAAGCTCACTTGTTAGTGTTTCTGCATCCCATCTTTTAATTGGGGTATGGGGAATTTTTATCCTCGGAGCTAAAGGAGTAATTTATTGAGAGAATAGGGTTTCCCGATCAATTATTTTTTTCTGCTGTGCTGCTCTCTTTTTATAAAGGGGTATTTATGAGAGTATATGCTCTTTATATTTGCGTATTGGTCAATAATGAAGGTAGAAAATACAAATCCCAAAGCACAAACGGGTCTTACTAAGCTCGAAGAATTAACTAATGTAGTTATTTCTTTTATTAATAACCGAATTCAAAAAAGTACCGAACAAAAAATAATAAATCCTCGTTCCGCATTTAATAGCAATAAGATTCCTTCTATTTCAGTGCCTGATTATTTAAGGCGGCATACAGAATATCTCTACTTGGATGAAACAGATATCATCGGGATGTTTGTTCTTTTAGAGCGCTACCTAAGAGCGACAAATACGATGCTAACATTAACAAATGTTCATCGTATTATTACTAGCTGTATTTATGTAAGTCATAAGACTCTAAACGATGATTGCTATTCTATATCTACTTATGCACAAGTAGGGGGGATAAGTAGTGCAGAGCTAAGAAATTTAGAGTTATGGCTACTTTTTTCTATAGATTTCAATATTAGTGTCACTCCCGAAATTTATTCATTCTATAAACAATTTCTTATAAATTATATGCAGCCAACAAAGGCGCAAGCTTCTATTGAACCTGCTTCCGATACAGTGCATCATTTATCTACAAAGCTCGAGGAGCGAAGCGTTGCTAAGGGGAAAGAACCTGTCTCCGAAGCACAAAGAGCAACCGGAGGAAGTGTTTTTGCACGACACCGATTTATGCCTCCTCCACCGCAAGGTCAAGCCGCTCATGAAACTAATGATTCTCTCCCACTAAAAAATAACTTTAATGCATCGCTAAGTTAACTGGATTGAGATCCCCATTTGCATCGAGCGCCAAATTTTTTTGGCGCTAATTATTCTAATGGCTCATCGGGATTATGGACTGGCTGTGGTTCTTCAGGCTCAAGAGGGCTAGGAGGCTCTATAGGTTCTTTCATTTTTTATCCTTAAAAATATTTTTTATTAAATTTAGACCTTTTCCTGAATCATGTCTAATGACTAACTGCTTCCTTGCTTATTAATAAACAAATTTTTCATAAAAATCATATACCTTTTCATTGTTGAGCCGTTGTTGGTGTTTCATTGTAATGTGCATTATATAATCAGATGGATTTTGTTCTATACTAAATAGACTTAACTTATGAAAGGGGATTCATTATGCGATCTATTTTTGGAAAAGTTATAATCGTTTTGATGGCTACAGGATTTATGGCTAACAGTTATGCAGCTTGGAATTGGAATAGAAATGTTACCAAATGCTACGGCGGGCATTGCAAACATGTTGTAGTGCATAAACATTGTCAGAATGGTAGGTGTTGGGATTATAAGCATTATAATACATGGAATAGATAGTATCGTTATTAGCTTAGATTGGCTCCCTAATTTTTCAAAAACGTGCGCTTTTTGAAGAATTAGGGACAAAATACAATCTACACGCTACTAAATTATGTTAGGTCAGCGCCTCTATCATCATCGCTATAATAATCTAGTTGACAATAATTAATTCAGGATGAGAGTATTACCCGCTATTTTTTTGCGGGTGTAATCTATGTATAACGATTCGGAAGTTCAGGAACAAGTAGAAAAAATAAAACAATTTGCAGTTACAGGTAGAAAGATGTTTGGGGTAGCTGCATTTTTCGAACGTAAATGCACTGATTACTATAATGCAATAGATAGAATAGAGGAGTCACTCTTTAAATATTTTAATCAAAACATAGTAGATACTTTGGCTGGGGAACCATTGCCCTTTGACATACACCATGTTTTTTCACTAATACGGTCTAAGCTTAATGAGAACGCGAAATCCTTTTTTATCAAAAATGTAGATAGATGCATTATAAACGAGAGTTATTCGTTCCAAATATCCAAAGAAGGTTTTGATTTTATTCCTCCACTAAAAGATTATTCTCCTAAGGTCCAAGAGTTTATGCAGCAATTTGCTTATGCTGTAACTCTATACCAGGTGTGTTTAGGCGTGGCTGTTATTTATGAGGAGCTTGCAGAGCGTTTGCAGATCACACAATATAAAGAAATGATTAACGGCATGAATGAAATTGTTCGAAAAGTTAATACAGTAAAAAATGGAGAAGGGGCATACGCGCAAAAACATGCACTACTCGGGATGTTATTTAAGCAAGCAACAGATATAGATACGAAAATTAGTAATTTAATTGCTGCACAAAAGAGTGATGCAGATTTTTATAATGAAAAATCTAGCCAATTAATTAACCTACTCAATTTGGGCGTTGTATGTTTGCAGGGAGCTTATCAGCAATTCCCTAATAAGAGTCTTTTATCTTGGCTGGTTCGGGATACTAATTGGCATCGTTTACTCAAGACCATTTCTTTCTATTTATATTCTAACCAATATAGTTTTAATTCTGTAATCGATGGAACACATAAAGAAATACAGCAGCATATTGCGACATTCTCAGTGCTTAAAATTGAGTTTCTGGGGAAAGTTAATTCGTTGGTTCATGAAGAAATCTTTAAAATAAGGGTACAAGGAAGTTTATTAAATCATCCGCTTCCTATATATAAAGAGTCTTCCGAGATCTTACGAGCGCTTTATATTGCTCCTTCTCATGGTAAACCTGTTGAGGAAATGAAAACAAAATCCCCCTCTATTGATTCTTCAGAAAATAGCAAACAAACGCCACAACATCCGCGTATCTCAGAAGGGATAAGTATAAAAGAGTTGCAGCAATATCCTTCTTATACTTGGTATCGCATTTTAAATAATAGCCAATCAACATCCATGCCTTCGGAGAGTAGCTTGGTACCGAAGAGATAACCTGTGGAGGTAGGGCTCTTCTGATAAGATATGTTAACTCTTATTGTCAGAAGACCTTACCTTGAACAGAGTAGGGATGGTTATTCCATAATGTCTAGTGGCAACTAATTCATCCAGCCCAATGTTAACTTCTAATTAAAAATGTCGATTGATTCTTATCCACGTATCCCTCGTCTAGGGCATCTTTTAGGCATCTAATTTGTTGATTCTCATTAGTGTCAGCAAGCCAATAATTTCTACCCAGATCCTTACGGAATATAATATTATCGACATAAAGGTGTTGCTTTATTCCATTTACTTGAAAATCAAAACCATCATCTGATAGCAAGAGCGTATGTTTCGCTCCGGGGAAAAATCTTGGAAAACCGTGGTGGTTATTACCATGCGCAAGCCCTGAATAAAAGAGATAAGGCTTGGATTTATGCTCATTAAGAAATATTCTACGAGTGTTCTCATCAAAGATTGAATCCCGTCGTTCGTAGTACTCTTCCCAGTCTTTTTTTGTGGGGTGTCTGAAATATTCGGGGCTTCCTTCTCTGGCTTTTTTGCAGTCTAATACAACCACCCTAATGCCTGCTTGGATTGCTGCTGCCGCAACTCTTCGTGTATCTTCATCTCCATTGATTAATCTCGAGTTAATAGGGACTATCCCGTTACTGTCTAGTGATTCATCAAATAGATGTTGATTATTATCATTACCAAATTCAAAGAATAACGTCTCTATACCAATGCTTTTAAAGTATTGAAAGTTAGCAATTAAGAATTCTTTAGGAAATTTATGACTATGATATTCATTGATGATAATTCCTGGCGGAAAACCCTCAATAGAACCATTATGTATTAATTTTTTAAAAGCGGCATCTAATTGGTGTAATTTATTTTTTTGCTTAATAGGACGATTAAAAAAAACATCTGCTGAGATTTTAGATTGACTCATAATAATGACCTTCATTTATTAATGAAGCGCTTTATTCTGGTTAAAAAGGAAACCAAGCATCCTAGAACCTGGACACTGGTATTGGGGAGGTTCATTTGTTCGCGCTGTTACAAATAACTCCGTCCAACCTCGACAACAGTGTCCAGGCGGCGCATTATCATTATTTGTTGTACGCGTATTTGGTGCATTTTAAAATATTAGTTATTAATATAAAACAACATAATGGCACCAAATTACACATAAAGTCAAGTTTTTAGGAAAACTCATGGACAGACGACTCTCTTAGCTAGTAGTTTCTCGTTCCTTGAATGCCTTAAATGCAGTAGTTAAATCCGTGGCATCGCTGGTTTTAAAACAGAGGAAATAAAATATATTTGTTCCTTCGATGAGGATATTAGTACCATTTCCAGCTGGAGATGAAATGTAATAGTCAGGTTGTTTTCCATCGCGCTTAAGACTATTTTTCATCGCTTGAATCCGCATATCAGCACTTATTTGGTATCTAAAGTAAGCAAGAGCATCCATATAGGTTAGAATTTGGATTCTTTTAATATCCTTAAAAGATAAAAACGCGGTATACCGTTTATTTGAGCTGGATAAATCAATACTATTGAAGTTAATTTGAACTCCGTCATTTGTTAGCCTATAAGTGGGTAATTTTAAAACCTTATTAAGCGGTGCCGAGATGAAATTAAAAAAATATTTTAGAGGAAATCGGACCACTATATAAAATAAATAGCCTCCGATTAGTCCAAAGAATTGTGAGGAATAAACTAAATTATGATTAGGCGGGAACAAGTTTTTATACCAGAAGTGGAGAAACGTTCCGGAAAAATACATAACAGCAATTAATAAAATAATACTGAATGTAACATGTAAAATTGTATAAGCAGTTAATTTACTATCCAAATTATTTTTTGAAAGGTTTTTATTTCTCTGGAAACCGAGAGAAAGCATAATTAAAATACGATCCATAATAAAAGATAGGAAGATTGCTGCCGCAGCCCATACAAAGGGTGACGTATCGGGATTTAAGCCTTTTTTATCAAGCGTACACATAATTAATACCCCATTAGCGGTTATTAATAGGATAAGAAAGATAATGTAAGATATATTTATGGAGATCTTCCCGTAGTTCATCATACGCCTTGCTTGATATCAAGATTGAGGGCCTAGGCTCAAAGGTGCTCAAAAATAATTTAATAAATAATGTAATTATAACCCATGAATCAATAGGGGTCCGGCCTGAACCTAAATCTCAAAGCTCATTGTATGACTAGATTGATTATTGTACAATGCATCCGTTATTTGTAACTTCCGCAGCTTCTTGAACAAAAAGAAAGGTTTTTCAGGAAGTTATAAGTTATTTAATTTTTATTTTACAGAGGAAATTTTCATGGCTAGTTTCTTTTTTCGCAGCAACGATAACAAAATAAGTGACCTGGCAACAAAAGAAAATATGATGGTTATTGGCGGTATTATTGCTGCTTGTTCATTAGCTGCAATCTCTATGACGGCTTTTTTTGTTGCACTGGCTGCTACACTTTGCTTTTTCGGATACCAAGCAACGCAAGAACAAAAAGGTCCTTCATTTACATTTGGTTTTGACCGTTAATAATGAGGATGGCTCCGCTGCAATAAAAAATGGTAAAAGATAAGCATCTATTAGCTTATTCTATTGTAGACTGGAGCCAGAAAGCATAACTCAGTGTATATAAAAATAAATCCCTGAGAATCATATTAGACACGCTTTCCTATGAAGAACGATTAAATTTCAAATTAGCCAAACCTTAGCTCTTAATTTTTCCTTAATGTACATTTATTATAATCTTAGGCAAGATTATAACAATGGTTTTTATCATGAAAAGAAGGACCCTAGTATTCCGAGTTGGCGATCATTGGTTTTTACGAAATGTTCGTGATCTGTATGAAACCCTAACATCTAAATATACCACGGCAGATCAGCCCCGTGGAATTATGTCTATCTTCCCAAATCGTATGTCTTCTCCTTTCTGGTTTAGAGAGAAAGAGTCTTTTGAGAATTTGGCATGTTATCTTAAAGATAATCAATCTAAAAAAGCATTTCATGACACCATGGAGGAAGATGCGGAACTGAAAGTTTATTTGGCGGGCCATTGTTATGCTGGCTCCTCAGATTTATTTTCCTTAGAAACAAATGAAGCCTTATTTTTCCAGTTGGAAGTTCAAACCATTGCTAAAAGGTTACATCAAACATTTCAGGATATTGGGGTAAAACCAACCGCAGCAAAACCAATCAAAATCAGCTTAATTTGCTGTGAAGCAGCTTCTGGTTCCAATCATTATGGAAGAAAAGATGCTTTTGCGACTCAATTACTTGAGCATTTGCATGCTCTTGGCCACCAGCATATTTTGGTGAAAGCGCGAGAACTAAGCGTTAGCGCTCCTATATTTGGTAAAAAATATACTGCGGGGAAAAAAGAGCATTTCTACCTCGATGGAAATCATAACATTTACCATGTGGAAAAAACCAATGATCTTCGTTATATCTGTTTAAACCAAATAAAAAAATGTCATACAAATACTCGCGTTCGTGAAAAACAAGAATATTTGGAACATTGTATTCGGCAAATTGAGGAGCTGGGTTATCCCACACAGCAACAGCAAATTGAAGCCCTAAAACAAATTATTTCTCAGGCTCTGGAACAAGATGCAGTTAAGAGCTTTCGGTATGGTACAGGATATGTTATGCGTTTCTTAGGACGCCAATCAAATACAGAGCTTGTATTAAAAGAACTGCGTGAGATGCTCGAAAAACGTACGGAGGTCTATACCCCCTTAGTAGAAAATATTAATACAATTCCAAAGTTCTGATTGCCAGATAAATGGCATTGCTGATTTAACGAGAGAGGGTACCCCGAAGGGTACCCCAAGAAAATAAATCCCAATGTATTATTAGTGGAAAGGCTTCAAACTCTAACCTCAGAAGCCCGAGCTTGGGATTTAATAGTAACTGCCTTTTGTGGATTAAACCGAGCGGGATTGGCATGATGTGATTTATGGAAATAAATCCCAAAAGCGATGAAATTAACCACTTTGTAATAAAGATTATGATCTAAATTAAGAATATCCACCGAACCATCTTCTCGTTCTCGATGCGTTGCATAATTAAAATGAGCAAAAAATAGGATGTTAGCTATTAATGACGGAATATAAAACCAAACAAATAGATTAGGCCCTAGTAATAAAAACCAAAATAATATTTTAGAAAAATAAACTCATATCCAAATTAAATGCCTCACCGCCCAAATCCGTTTTATTTTTTCCGATTGACCATGATTTTCATAATATTCACGCCGAAGACAAGCATGAGTTTGTTTTTGCATTTTTTTAGCAAAACTCCAAAATGGTTGTGTACCTGGGGAATGCGGGTCTTTTTGGGAATCATCTGGGTATAAATGATGAATATAATGTTGTATTGCCCAGCCTGCATAACCATAAAGTTGATGCGTTCCAAAAATCTCACCAACAATTCCGTTTAACCACCGTGGCCTAATGCTGCCATGTGTGGCGTTATGAATAAGCGCTGCTGAAATACAACCAAATGCAATTGCTAGAGGAATAAGCAATAGGTACCATAATGAAAATGTAAATTTTAACCATCCGCCTCCATAAAAAAGGAGTAATGCATCAATTAAAACCATAATTACCAAAGATATACTGTGATAGCGTACTAGCATATAAGGATCTTGACGAAATACTCTTAAAGAAATCATTGTAACCACCTTTCATTACCCCCAGTACAATGAGGGGGTTTTGTTTATAAACTTAAATAACAAAAACTATTATCTATGTGCCACTTATTAGATTAGGGATAATAATTCTGATCAATTATAGTTCACATGGACCGGTTGTTATGCTGATATTGTGTTAAGGATATGCAAATATATGCTGTTACAGTTTAGAAGAATTATTTATTTTTAAAATTCTACTAGGCGCTTTTTTGCTCCAATTGAATCCCAATTATTTTCCAATCTTTAATGGGTTTGAACTCATTTTCCTCAGAAAATACGAGTATGGTATTTTTAGGGTCAATGGCAAATAAAGGATAATTTAAATCAGTCTTCGCTTGATAATCTTCAAAAGAGAATTGTTCCGTGAGCGTCGTGGTTTTAATTTTAGCACCTTCAGCTAATAGCTTATTGAAATTCTCGTAAGTTAAAGCGGAATTAAAAAGCACTCTACCGCTGTTTTTAAAATCAAATTTATCTTCCTTTTGCCCGGGTTGTGGCACTAAAGTTTGAATAGCAAAAATATCTTTTTCAGAGAAAATGGAACGATAATGTTTCGCGGTAAGAATATTTAAATCCAAATAAGGAGTAATAATTAATAACTGTTTAATTTGAATTAAATCTATTTTTTCTTCAATATATTTCGATATAGGATTGCCCCATAATGTAGGTAGATCCTTCATTCTTGCTGCATTAAGTTGGTCCCATTCTTCATCGATTAAGCAGGTATAAAAATTATTTTCTTTAAGTTGTACCGCAATGGCTTGGGATACATTATTCGCGCCAATAATAAGAAATCCTTGGGGTTTAGGTTCCGCAACTTTTAACCGGGTGGCTATCGTTTTCGCGGTAAGGCTTTGTAATATGATGGTTGAAATAATCATAAAGAAAGTTAGAGGCACTAATTTTTCTGCATCAAGATAACCTAGTTGAGTTAGTTTCATGGCAAATAATGAAGAAACAGCGGCGGCTATAATACCGCGTGGAGCTACCCATGATATTACATGCCGTTCAGACATAGTTAAATCAGAGCCCCAAGAGGAAAGATAAACGTTTACAGGGCGTATTAAAAATTGAATT
Source organism: Legionella saoudiensis (assembly GCF_001465875.1). Taxonomy (GTDB): domain Bacteria; phylum Pseudomonadota; class Gammaproteobacteria; order Legionellales; family Legionellaceae; genus Legionella; species Legionella saoudiensis. The sequence goes on from NZ_LN901322.1 coordinate 42,216, forward strand.
ATAAGAAAAAGAACTAGAGCCGGGTAGCCTAACTCGATAAACGAGGATAAATTAATTCGTGCTGAGAGTACAATAAATAAACACGACACTAAGATAATACTGAGGCTTTCTTTAAAATTTAAAACATGCTCCAACTCAATTTTTTTAAAATTCGCTAAAGTCACTCCCATTATAGTTATTGCTAATAATCCTGATTCGGAAATTAAATAATTAGCGCTAGAAAATATAATCCCAATCATTGCCAGAACAGCGAAGTTGTGTAAGTGCTGAGGAATCCAAAATTTTTTAAAAGCGACTCCTAAGCACAATCCGCCAATTAACCCCCAAAAGACACCCATAAGCGATATCTTTATAAAAACGAATAATCCTGCGAGAATGCCTTTGGCAAGGCTATTAGAAATTAGAACTTCAAATACTAGAACAGCTAAAATAGCGCCTAAAGGGTCAATTAATATTCCTTCCCAATGTAATACATTAGAGATGTTGGAGTTTGGCCGCAATATTCTTAACAAGGGAGAAATAACAGTAGGCCCAGTAACCGTCATTAACGCGGCAAACAAAAAAGATATTGCCCAGGAGATATTCATTATTAGATGAGTACAAATAGCCACTAAGATAAATGTTATCAATGCACCCCAGCTAATTAAATTGCGTATAACCCGACCTAAGCCGCTAATTTTCGAAAAAGAAAGCGTCATGCTTCCTTCAAATAAAATTATAGCTACGGAAAAAGAGACAAAAGGAAATAATAAGTCTCCCAACTGCTTATCTGGTTTAAGCCAGTGAAAAACAGGCCCCACAGAAATTCCGATAAGTAGTAAAAATAATATAGCGGGAACCTTTATATAGGACGCTATCCATTGGCATAGAAAGCCAGTGACTAATAATAAGGAAAATGCGAGGACTAAGGTTTCTGACATGAGTAGAATTATTATTGTTAAAATTCAAATCTATAGGTTTTATTAAATAATTGCTAGCAGATTCATATATTCTACATGTTCGTAATGGTTTTCATTAATATAATTAGTAAATATATGGAAGCTTAGGTGCTTGTGTTGCAACTAATCTTCCCTGTTTGGTATTACAATTAACCCGAGTGGAACCCTAGCCTATGCAAGATTGGAGTGCTGTAAAAAGAAAAATCCAATTGGTCTAACAATAAACAAAAAGTTGACTAATTGAAAGCAATGCGTATAATGTTTCAAATTAAACCAATCGAATCATAATTAAATCATATGCTGCAAGGTAAAACCTAGTAGTTATCCAGCCTTTTACCCTATATAACTTCTTGTTTTAAATTGTGCCAAGCATTAAGGAGCCTAAATGAATATAAACGTATTAGATTTCAAAAATAATGCGGAGCATTCTACGAGACTTGCTAAATTTTTAACGGAACAAGCGAATAAAGGCAATTACCAACTCGATGCCCATAATTTAATTGATGATATTCAGTTGTCTCATACTATAGTAATTAGGCAGTGCCGCTATACTTCTAAATTTCATTTTGAAGTAATTGGTGCGGAACAGTTAGGTAAAGAAGAAAAAGACCAGGTTTATCCTGTATTAGGTGAAGTAATAATAACCAATAATCGTGCCTCATTTAAAGCACGAAAAAATCGCGTAGTGAAGCTAGGAGCAGAGGCAGAATACGAAACCACCTCACCTTATTCGCATATGAAATTCATGGAAACTACAGAGAATACCTATTTATTTATGAAGTATTTTGTAGGTAAACAATTAGAAGATTATACCAATTTAAATAATATCTTAACTATTGATGAAAAACTTCGTTTATCAATTAATTTAACCGAAGCTTTATATTATCAGGTGCATAGCCATGACATTATGCATTTGGATACCCAAACAAAAAATATTATTTGCGATACAAATAGACGGCTCTCTTTTATTGATTACGGCATGAGCGAGCGAGTTGATGCCATCTTGTATGCTAACCGGACAGATTTTAGTGATGGTGTAAATGACTTCCAAGCTCTTGCTGCAAACCTTTACGAGATTTGGACTGGAATTTTTGCCTCGCAGATTTGGCCTATAGGCGATGATAATGAGGGGGAAGATATTCTATTAGAGTCAATTAACGGATTGGACGATACAGACCATCGTTCTCTTGCTGATTTAATAAGCGGATTACAACACGGTCAAATAACCTCAATTGCCGCAGTAATCTCAGTATTGGAGACTATACGCATCAATAGGCTTTCTCAGAATATCCCCACTGAGCAGCATAGACAACTGCAGCATGCCTATCAATGCGCAATAGCAATAAAAACGCCATTATTTTCAGTTGAAAATAATAGATTACTCAGGGTTTTTATAGAACAATTTAATGAAAAAATCCGCTTTCTTGAAGATACACCCTTCTCGGTAGAGCAATTTACTACCACATTAAATTTTTCTACTTTCTTCAATATTTATTCAAAATCGCAACTGGTTGAAAAAGCGAAAACTTTAGTTACTCAATTTAATAATAATCGATTAATGGTTCTTTCCTTTTATGAGGTTTTATCTCAATTAAACGCTATAGCTCCTAATAACCCTTTAGTTGTAGATATTAACAAAGGTATTAATACCTTATATTTTAGCAGGTCTGATAAAGGCATCGACAGCATCGAAGGGCTTAATAAAAAAATAAAAAGAAAATTAGACGATATTAATACAATGTATGATCAGTTTATTGTGAGTTTTATTGCTGCTGACATTAATCGCTCTCTTTTTGCCAACAACAGAAATTTAATTATAAATCCTTTGTTAGAAGAGTTACGCACTTTAAGAACATTTGGTTTGGTTCTTTCACCGCAAGAGATTAAATTATTACTTCGAGCAAGTTTATCTTTGCTTAATAAGCACGATGATGAAAAAGAAATGGAATTTTTGGCTCCAGAGCATTATCAAACCAATATGGTTGCTAGCATTTTAGAGTCTTGCCGCGCAAGCATACAAGCATGTGTTTTGGAACAATTAAAAGAGAAAGCTCCTCCTGCTCGTTTGAAGCAGCTCGAAGAGTTCTATGCCTCTAAAGAGCCAAGCAGCCTATCAAGAAAGGAAAAAAATTATTTACAAGAAACAAATCCAGCACAATTCAACTCATCTTCACCATACTTTTTTAATAATAAAGTAGGAAGCAAAAGGAAAGCTGAAGAATATGAGAATGAATATTCTAAAATCGTATGTATAGGTTGAGTATCCGATGCATACGGAAAGATTATGAAGATGTAATGGAAAATTTAAACAATGGACAAAAGCCTGGTTTGCTTTAAACCAGGTTTTCCTCAAATTGCAACCAAGAGATGTATTGGCAAATTAGATGCTTTCGCCAATTTGGTTATAAATAAAGAGCAATAGATCGTTCTGGTGTTTCAATTTAATTTTTCTTGTTATGGTATTTCGCACGAAACCAGTATAGAGCAATTAATGTTGCCGCATCGATAATTTTCATTGTATCCATCAACATGTAGACTTTTTCGCGCAGCAACACTTGAGTTAATAGTTCTTCATTTTCATCTTTCAGACCATGAAGCCCTTCTTCAGGCGTGCCAAAAAATTCTGCATAATAGATATGTGTTTTCTCAGTCATTAATCCTGGACTTTTATATACACTAGCAATGTGCTGTACGTGCTCCACTACAAGTCCAGACTCTTCATGTACCTCTCTATATGCAGTCTCTTCGGGGTTACTATTTTTATCAATGGTGCCTGATACGCATTCAAGAATAAATGGATCATCCCGGTTGGTATTGCAAAATACTCCTGCACGAAATTCTTTGCATAAAATAAAGCTATCTATTAAAGGGGCATAGATAAGTACAAGAATAGAATCATTGCTATGTACGACTTCTCTTCCTTCTAAGGAAATTAATTTTTTAGAAGGGCTAAAACTGGGGATCTCTAAATTATATTTATAGACTTGCAGATAACCTTCATGAAGAGGCTCCTTTGCAGTCAGGCGGATCTTTTGGTCCATATTATCTCCGAAATTTACTTTTATATTAGAAACTCGCTATTGGTAACAAGGCTATTCTGGATTTAAAACGTTTGACCCTTGCTTTTGCTGCGATGCAAAAAAAAGGGGTTATCCTACGATAACCCCTTATGATTTTTAACTTTTATTAAAAAGCTCGAGAACATCGAACCCCATATAGGTAGTATTTAACACCAGGGCCCTGAGCATTAGCTCCAGAATCGAAAAGCTGAGACCACGAGTTGTTTTGTTTAGAAACTGAGTCTTCGGTGGAGCTGTGGTAGAGGCCTGCAAGGCAGTTTGCACCCAGAGCGCAGGAGGTGCTTGGATCGGCCGCAGCAGAGACACCAATTAAAGCGGGTAAAGCATCAATGATATTTTGCGTACCAGCAATACAACCTGCATTATTTGGTATGTATGTGGGACCCATCTCGCAAATTGCCGGTAAATACCAGTCTGCATAACCATTAATTGTTTGTGCGCAGAGTCCTGCAGCGTAATAGGTTAAGGGCGTGGGTCCAGGAGTGGCTGTGAATGGTGGGGTTCCAGATGTGTCATAGTGTGTAATGAATGTATTATAAAACTTTAAAATATTTTCCGTATTACATTGACCATCGGCATTACCTTGACATGCTCTAAATGACGAAGCAGTAAAAGGGTTTGGATTGGTATAAGTTGCTGCAAAAGTGGTTTGGAGCTCAGAGAAAGTAGGGGATGGGCTCAATGGAGTAGACGTATTATCAATTCCAGGGATTACATCGTTACTTACATCTTCGGCATCCCAAACAGGACCACCGTGACCTGTACCACCATTTGAGCTATAGATAATTCCAGGATGTACGGGCTCCTGATCAGTCAAGGCAACCACTTTACCACCAATGCTTTGAGAGCTATTTGCCGTTTCGGTCATGGCATAAATAAAGCCTCCTTGATAAATACAGCCATAACCCAGAACCTCTACATTTATGGTGGTTTGGAGTATGTTATTTGCAGTGATAGAGATCACACCTGGTATTGGTGCAATTCCCGTTGTGCATGCTGCATTACCTGCTCCGGATGTTGCTGTGCTACCAGGAACTACGGTGATTGTGCAAGAAGCACCTGCTGCTAGAACCTTGCCATTGGTGCATGCGGAGGAAGATGTAGTGTCTACTGTAGTTCCTGTTGGCCAGGTGGGATAATTAATGGATAATTCTGTTGTAGGGGCATCGCCGTTGTTGGTGATGGTAATAACCCGAGGCTGGCCTGATGGTCTTCCGTTTAAGGTAAGACCTTTGATACTAAGTGCCAAATTTGTCGTACTTGCACTTAAATTTTGCATCACTGTAATGGCTAAACTATCTGCTTTGCTCGGGCTGAAACACTCATTGAGGTTAGGTGTTCCATTCGAATTAGTTTGACATAAAGCAGGACCTCCAAAGAGTCCGCCTGCAGGTAACGCATTGCCGTTAATAGTTAATGACAGCAGGCAGGTGGAATTTGCAGAGCCTTTGGGTCCAAGCAGACAAGGGCCATTTTGACTTACCCCTGTTTGTGGCTTAATAATCAGGTTATGGGGTTTTCGTGAATTATTGCTTACAGTGTACTGTACCTCAACGGTGCTTGTTGATAGTACTGTTGCTGTAGGTGGGTGATTGATATTTGGTGTGAAACTCCAGACAGGTATTCCTGCCTGTACAGCACTTATAAAACAATAAGTACTGAAACCGATGCCTAATTGTGGCATTAAACGCGCTAACTTCATGATATGTCCTTATGCGATGTAGGTTAGGTTAAATAAAATACCATGGGTGAAAATACAGGAATCATTCAGAAAATGAATGGGAAAAGAAATAAATTGAATGGAATGGATAGTCCCGTTGTTCATAATCCCTTAAATAATTTTAAGCTGCAACATAATAAATTATCCTATCGTAATTGTGGCAGAAAGGCAAAAAATTCATTTAATTTCAATAGGTCAGCTCTATTTTTCACGAATGACCGTAAATTTTATTCTGGTTGATTTTATCATTTGCAAATTCTCAGATAACTAGTGCAATAAAGTACCTCTGTTTTCATTGATTTGCCCTATAACAATACCAAATAAATAGAGAAGAGCCCAGAGATTGGGCTGGTGCAATTTGGTTTAGTGTTTTTCAATTAAAGAGGATACATTGTTTAGATCACAAGCCAAATAGGAATAATACCTGGGCAAAAACCAGCCCAGTTTTTGTATCAATGCCTGTATTTCGTTGGGTGCCAATTGATTTTTGTCAATGGAAAATACTAACTCATTCTGAGCCGTTTCTGGGAGATGGATGAGCTGGATTTTTGCCTCATTGATACCGAAATGTTGCATGATTGCTTCCAGTAGTTTTATTGACGTAACCGGCAGGATCTGTGCTGGCACATCGTTAATGAGGATATCGGTACCTTCGCGAATAATATGGGGATGTAGTTGATCTGTTTTGAAGGGATGATCTTCTGGCTCAGTAAACGTTCGATAGAGATGAAAGCCTAGGACGTCACCATAACTTAGATCTATAGTTTGTTTAGGATTACGTGCTTCAATGGCTATGCCAATGCCCTCATGGATTAAGAACGTATCGATTAGCTCAGGAATAGTATAACTTGCGCCGCCTTCTTTAGGGGTGGTTCTGGCAAGCTCAAGATTATAGTATGTGAGGCCTGCGGGATTAAAAATAATCTCTGGCTCGCCACTAGTGAAGATGGCATGGGGTAGGCATGTTATAAGACGATTATACCAAGCTGCTCGTCTGTTGGTGCGATCAATCTCTAAAAGTGCTTTAAGTTCTTGAGTCGCTGAAAGGGAAATAGCTTTGTTTTCCGAAGTATCCATGAAGTATATTTTCATTTAAAAATTGCATTGTATCAAAAATAGCACAATGAATCATATTGATGTCTCTAAATATACTTTAGGATAACTGGCCTATGGAAGGTTCAAATAATCTTTGGCTCAGTAAAGATGCATAGTAATAATTTTTTATTTATGTTACATAATCATTCGCAAGTAATAATTTATTTTCACTAAGACTATCCACTAATGGACTTGAAAAAAGTAAATTTAAATTTATTAGTTTATTTTGAAATACTTTTTACAGAGCTTTCTGTTTCAAAAGCAGCTGATAAATGTTATTTGAGCCAAGCTGCGATGAGTGGAATTCTGAAACGATTAAGAGAAATATTCGATGATCCCTTATTTATTCGCGAATCCCATGGACTCCAGCCTACACCCAAAGCCATAGCTTTATATTCTAAAGTTAAAACCTGTTTAACTTATGCTGAGGAAGTTTTCGCACACCATGAGTTTGACCCATCTACTGAAATAGCAACGTTTAATTGTGTTTTTGGAAGTCACGGAGAGCTCCTCATTTTATCCAAATTAACTGCGTATCTAGAACAATATGCTCCTCATATAAAACTTAAAACTGCTTGGATTACAGGGCATTTAAATTTGGATGAAACATTGGCAAGCACTGTTGATTTGGTTATTGGTGCAGATTTTCTACCTCATGGAAATAGCATAATTAAAGAGTTTTTACTTGAAGAAGAGATGGCTTGTGCCATGCGTAAATCACATCCATTCGCCAGTAAAAAATTGACTCCAGAATTATTTATGGAAGCAGGACATGTGGAAATTCAATTTATTGAAAATGCGTTGGTCCAGCTTGGAATCAATATTGGCTCTAAAAGAAAGATTAAAATAACTGTGCCTAATTTGATTAGCGCCCTTGAGGTAATTCGTGGAACGGATAACCTGGCAATTGTCCCTTCCTCTTTAGCCTGCTTATTAAATGAAAAACAGGATTTTGAAATAAAACCGTTACCATTTCCCAAAAAAAGTTTTTCCATTAACCTCTTTTACCACAAACGGTTTACTAACCACAAACCACTACAATGGCTTATGAGCATTATTAAAGAATTTTGTATTTGAATTCGAAGAATATAGGAGTTTTCTTGGTAATGCTTAATTTTATCATTGATAAAAACCTGAGCTCAATACAGGGAAAATATTTTTCAATAAGAGGGGATTATATTTATGCTATTTTATTGCTATTTTTTATGGTCTTAAATTCAACCCTTTGCAACAGAGTGAAAATTATGCCATTAAACGGTGATACTAATGATACCCCACTATTGATCAATCTAAAGCATGTGGAAATGCAGTTTGTGCCTTTACTTATTCAGTTTTTTACAATGCAATCACAAGCTGGAATAAATCTGTGGAAAAAAGACACTCCTTATACTTTAGAAAACGGCACGGTAATTACATTAAAAAATGATGTCTTTCGACGTGAACGAAAAGAAGGTCATTCTGGAATGCGCTATGAACTAATCAGTAATGGCCCTCCTCTAGGGGACGGTACTTTTGGGGAAGTCTGTAAAATCAAAGGCACTATGAGTTTTGATGAGCATTCAATAAAAATAAAAAAGCAAAGGAAAGATGGTAAAAGACGGGTAGTTAAAATACAAGAACATGATTCTTCTAACCCCCTCTCAGCGCTTGATAACGAATATAGGCTAACAAAAAAAACGCCTCATCTTGCAGTGAAAAAGCCAACCCTTGTGACCAATTCCTCGGGTACTCAAATAAGCTTCACCGCAATGAATCATCTCCCCGGAAAGGAGCTTTTTTACATCATTGAAGAGCGCGCGGATTTATCTTCGCTTCAACGGGCTGAGTTAAGTCTCGCTTTAATCAATGCATTAGAGGAGCAAGTATGTAAACAAGGCATTGTTCACCGTGACATAAAACCCGAAAATATTATGGTTGATCTGGGTCCTCCAATCCAAGTACATTTTATAGATTTTGGATTGAGCAAAGATGCCATTCATAGAAATGATGTTATTAGTGGTACGCCAGTTTATTTAGCTCCAGAGGTAAGAAGCTATTTAAGCCGTATCGATTATAAGGCTGACATTTTCTCTCTGGCACGTGTTATTGCTTTATTATGGAATGTTGATTTCGGTACCTATGATGATCCTGGAACTTATTATAAAGCGACACCCATTAGAATGTTATGCTCTCTCTTTAGTGACATTAAATCGCTGGATATGGATGCAAAACGTCTGATAAAAGATACATTACTTGGAATGTTGAATTTTAATCCAGAAGCTCGTTATTCCATTAGCAAAGCAAGAACGGGTTTTGAAGCTGCAAAAAACATAATCAAAGCAAATTATAAATCACCTCTTAATGCAAACTCATTGTTTCGGACTCAAAATAGTGCTGAGCATAATGAGTCCCAAGAAGTTTTTATTAAAATAAACTCTTGTCCTTAATGGTAAAATTCAAACAGGGAATAGATATTGGAAATATCCTTGATGAGATTGCACCAAAGCATAAAGTAATCTCATCAAGGATAAGAGAAAAAATTTATCTAGTTGATATTAACATCTTTCTGCAACATGGTTGAATCCTGGTTATTGCATACCGAATTTATATAATAGGTAAATTTTCCTGAAGTTCCGGGTAAAGATCGATCAGTCCAGTTCATTGCTGAACCTTGCCAAAGAACTCGCTTGAGCCAGTCACGAACTTGATAACTGGTTACTGGCAAACTTTGTGCTGGAGCAGTCCAACTAAGGCTGATGGATTTTTTATCACTGCTGTAATTCGCATTGATGTTGGTTGGAGGAAGGCACTGAGGAGTATCAGGAATAATTACATCATACTGGACATCTTTAGAGACTCCATTGCTGCAGACCGAACTCAGAAAATAGGTAAATTTTCCTGATGTACCTGGTAGCGTGGTATCTGTCCAATTTAACTTATTATCTTTCCATAATAATCTTTTTTGCCAATCCTTAACTTGATAGGCTACTACATTCGTGCTGTTTCCAGGGGCATGCCAGGACAAAGAAATATTCCTCTTATCAGGTGTATAAGATGAGGAAAAATCTATTGGAGGATTACACTGGTCCGTGGGAGTAGAGCCCCCTATCTGATAAACTTTCACACTGTTTACCTTCATGCTGGCAGATTGCATTTGCGAGTTAGGCGCTCCAGCATAAGGTCCACCTACCGCGAGGTTAATGATAAGGTAATAACCGCCATTGGGATCGTTAAACCCTCGTTGTAAGGCAGCAGCACCATCAGCAGGTAGTGAATCAGTTTTTAATGGTCCCCAGGTTTTCACGTTATCAATATAGCCTGTAAGGATATAGCCGCCATTTTGACTGTTTGGGTCTTGTTCCCATTCAAATCCCCAAGTGTGCGGGTTCGCATAGGCTAATTGAGGGAACTGATGTGAATCAAGAGAATAACCCCAACCACGACAATCTCCACCGCCACACTGTGAGGAGTTTCCATTAAAATGCAGCGCGGCTGTAGTTATGTTAAAAACCGTATTTTTAGGGTATGCTTCCATAATATCAATTTCACCATTTTGAGGCCAATTAGAGTCATAGGTGGGCATCATCCATATTGCAGGCCATAATCCTTGATTGTAGGAGCTTGGATTTTTACCTTGTTGACATAAGCCATCGATACTTTTGGTACAAACAGGTAAATTGATGTTTACTTCCAGGTAACCATGTTTTATTTCTTTCGTAGTCCATACTTCTGAGGGCACTGGAGAGTTAAATGGAGGTGAGTTAAGGTTAGCTCGAGTCATTATTTCTCCGCTTTTCCAAAAGCCGGTATTAATCAGATCTGCGAGTAACGTTAATTTTCCGTCCGTGCTCTTAATTACTTTTGAAGTATCATAGACATTAATTTCACCGGACATACGGTGATCATAATTGGTCGATGCGTAATAATTGAGACCACTGCTTGCTTTGTCTTGCAAAATATCGGTAATTAATTGACATGTTTTTGATTGATCAAAGGCGCATGAAGCAGAGAAGGCAAGAGTACATGAAAAAACAGATGGCAAGACTAACAGCAAGTTTTTATTAATTATCATTAGTTTTCGTCCTTATTTAGTGGGTATCTTTTCCTGTTAAAATTAATAAGATTATGATTATTAAAATAATCACTTTTAAATTGTAATAAAAAAATTGCTGGTTTGGCAAATCCTCCACATGGTTTGTGTCCTGTGTACGAGAGACAAATAATAGCTTCAGGGCCAGCAGTTACTAGGCTATAGAATTAAATAAAATTATTTTTCCAAGGCGTGAATTCACGAGAATTCTGTGATTTGTAATAAAATCTAAAAAGTTAATTTATAAGTAGTTTAGTGAGTAAAATTGCAGAAAATAAAGGCACATACCTTAGTTCAATATTAGCGTATGTTACAATTAAGGCTTTGACCTTCAGGTTCTAGTTCCACTTCTTTTTTAGGCTCTTTCATCTGATGCTCCTCTCTCATTTGTTTAAATGCATCACGATGGTTTTTGAATGAGGATTCAGGGTTAACGTGTTTTTCTAAGCCATATTTCTCTTTGACATTTTTTTCTACCTCCAAGAGATCTCGTATTTCATTGTCTTTTTTGGCAAGTAGTGTATTCATCTCTTCAAACATAGGTGAGTCACTGGGAACCCCTACTTTAATTTTAATAATATTATCTCGTTCCATATATAAAACTTTAAGCTTCTGCTCAATGCTATCGACTGTTTCTTTGAGTGCGCTAGGTTCTTTGCCGGAGGGACTTTGAATACCTATATCGCTTAGTCCATTTTTGGATAAAATGGTTGACTCATCTTTGGCATTGCGGTGCTCAATAACTTTCAAAATACCATTATTACAAATATCCATTAAAAGAGCATGGCCACATACAACAAAATCAGTAAAAGCTCGTGATTTTCCATAGAGAAACATTTGCTTGATATTATCTAAAAATCCTTGTTTTTCTTCTGCATTTTCATTGTTTTTATGTAAATTTTTTACAATATCCTTTTCAACAATAATATTGAGATGACCGTCTAAAACTTTAGCCTGAAAAGGAGTTTGCTGAGCTTTTAAAACCTGTTTTAAATTATTATCGTCTACATCAAATCCCTCCGGCATAACACGAGCGGTAACAAAATGATGAAGGGTAGCCAAAGTATGATTCGCATGTTTTTTAACATAGGGAACGATATCAGGGTTCATTTCCTTACCAAAAGCTTGTTCCATATGCATTTGGATTTTTTCAAGCTCTTTACGGTATTCATGAGTGAGTTTTTTTATATCCTTTTCTTGAAAGGCATCAGGATTTTTTAAAAACTGATCAAATTGCTGCTCAAGTGCTTTAACTTTTTCGCGCGACTCCAGTACTGCTTCAGGAATAGTTTGATTATTAGCCATACACCATGCTTGCATTTGATCAAAATTAGTGGCGATTTTTTTTAAAACGGTCATGACACTTGATAATTCACAAGTATTAATATGTTGCTGATGAAACACTTCGGGCATAAAATAATTTAACGCAGCACCTGCCTCTTTTACCGCCTCAGGTTTAAGCGGTTGGAAAAAGTTTTCCCGTAAATAACAATGAAAATTAACTCCTTGCTCCTGATACATTTCCCCCACATGGGATAAAAACTCATCCATTGGCATGTCTTGCAGGCCAGGAATTTTTTCACCCATTAATTTGTTCAAATAATTAGCAGCTTCATCATCGCTCATTCGATTTATTTCTTGCATTTTTTTGACCAAATCAGCTACAGCAACTGGCTCAATAACCAGTCCTTCCATTTGATAGTTAAAGGCAGAAAGGTGAGCAAAAAGCGCAGATAATTTTTGACGATTTAAATCTCCTGCGGAAGGAGGATTAGCAGAAGTTTGCGTAGGAGCGTTCGGGTCTCGATTTAAATAATTGTTTAACTCTGTTTCCGGTGATTTTAGTTTCGAACCTTGATTAATACAATGTTGAATAAAGTCCATTCGTACATTCTGCACTTGAAAAACTAAAGGTTTTTTTTCACTGCCTTTTCCCATATGCTCAAAGTGCAATTTGATTTGTGTTTCAGGCGCGATATGTGGATTTTTGCTCATACACCATCCCCAGGAAGTGCTTTAAAATTTTCCTTTATGGATAAATGAAGTATAAGCCTTGGCTTTTAAATATTCAAATTGACTACATTTTTAATATATAAAATAATTGAGACACCTCTTGGTTTTTGCTCGGCTTGTCTGAAAGAAAAATATACCCCCAACTTCGTACCCCCAATTCACTTGGTGATAATTATTTGAGTAAGTCTACTAGAAGGGCAGTTGAGTTATTTATGATGTGTTGCAACCGCAGGTTTTAAATATACCATACAGAGAATGCCCGCACACAAAGCGATAATGCAGCAAAAAACAATAGGTAAAATAAGGGACATAACAATTAAAAAACTACCTGCAATGCAAATAATTGCATCACCTAAAGTACGCAAACTTACCTGCGTGCCCATGACCTCTCCTTGAATGGTCGTATGAGACATGTTGGATATATGAATCGTCATAGTCGTGGTTACACTAGTGATGCTAAAACCAATGAGTGCAAAGAATAAAAACATGGGGATCGGATGTTGAAAAATAACCATAGCGGCAAAAATAAGTGCCGTAACCATTATTGCCCAAATAATAACTTGATGAATGGGCAGGCGCTTTGAAAGATGATAGGGAAGCCACGAGGCACCAAAGGCTAACGCAGCGGACAATGCTGCATTATAAAGTGCAATCATCCCCGGAGACATAGCCCACTTGCCAGCTAAATAAACAGGCCCAAACTCGTAAAACATGTCCACCGCAAAGGTAAACAACGTACTGATAACCAATAAAGACCTCAAATGAGGATGATTCTCAAATAAATGCTTAAATTGACGGATAATATTAAGCTGACTCATTATGGGTTCTTTCTCAATTTTATGAGAGGCTTTATGTTCTGGCAGTTTCCACCAGGCGAACCCCAGTGCAGTGATTGACGCTAATCCCGCACAGGTAAATGGAAACGACCATGAAAACCAGGGCACAAGGCTTGAATTAGATAATAAACCGCCAATAATAGGCCCGATTATATAACCAATACCTGCCATAGTATTGAGGCGTCCGAAGCTTACAAATTTATTAATAGTTGTCAGTTCTGCTGCTAATGCTCTAGCCACCGCAAAGGTGCCCTCCATAAACCCAGTTAAAAAACGGCTAAACAATAATAACCAGAAACTGTGCATCCAAAAGGAGATAACCGTCAGTAAATATCCCAAGATGCTGCCTATTAAGCTAATGATTAGGATTTTTTTTCGCCCATACAAGTCAGAGCTTCTTCCCAGAATAGGGGAGCCAACAAATTGTCCTAATGGGAAAATAGCAAGGGTTACCCCGAGCCAGATACGCCTACTATTCTCACTCCATTGCGGAGAAATAATAAGCTGATCTGTGGATTGTAAAAACAAAGGCGGAAAAATGGGATACGCAATGGATGAGCCGATAAAACTAATGAAGACAATTAGTAGGATAATCCAGAGTTGTTTTTGTTCTTTCATTATTTGCATACGCATTTTCAGCCTTCAATAAGCTACGTAAGATTATACTAAGCATAGGCTCAAGATAAAAAATTTTGCAGTTTAGAAATTATCAGATAACGAATTTATAATAGAAATTTATTGAATATGCTAATATCTTTATTAAAGATAAGCAAACGATCTCAGTAGCATTTTGCTATGTTAGAAACAATAATAAATCTAAAACGTATAAATAAACAATGGATCTCAAAAATAGGTGGCAAGTAGGTGTCTCAATTTTATCACTCATAATGCTAATTATTTATGGGTGCTTACAATTATTCCACAATCCTTATGCCCAATATCCCCTGTTCTTTCTTTTGATTACCGCCGGTTTACCATTATTGTTGCAGATTATTTTTAAACTTATAAAAGGCAGCCTGGGGGCAGACATATTGGCAGCTTTAGCTTTGGTTACTGGGGTAATTTTACAAGAATACCTTGCTGCAGCCTTTATCGTTCTAATGCTTGCCAGTGGTCAGGCATTAGAACGATACGCTATGAGAAAAGCCTCATCCGTATTATTGGCACTCGAACAGCGCATGCCTTTAATTGCTCATCGAAAAATAAATCATCGTATAGAAGATGTTGAATTAGAGCACATAAAAATAGATGATGAAATTGTTGTATATCCTCATGAGACTTGCCCCATTGATGGTACTGTTATTGAGGGACATGGCTCAATGGATGAATCCTATTTGACAGGCGAACCTTATCAAATTTCTAAGTCCCCAGGCGCATTTGTTTTATCAGGTGCTTTGAATGGAGACTCGCCCTTAATTATAAAGACTACTCGCCTTACCTCGAACTCTCGTTATGCCTCTATTGTCAAGGTTCTAGAGGAAGCAGAACAAAAAAGGCCTTCGATAAGGCGTTTGGGCGATAAAATAGGAATGTTTTTTGGGCCAATTGCTTTAATTTTTGCTGTTTTGGCCTGGTATATTTCGGGTGACTCCATTCGATTTCTTGCCGTATTGGTTATTGCTACACCCTGTCCTTTGCTGATTGCCATCCCTATAACTATTATTAGTGCTATATCAAAAGCTGCAAAACAATCGATTATTATTAAAGATCCCACAGTAGTGGAGCAATTACCCATCTGTAAAACGGCCATTTTTGATAAAACGGGTACTTTAACCTATGGCCGACCTAGCTTAACTGAAATAACCCTAACTGCTGATGACACACGAGAGAAGATTCTTCAATTTGCTGCCAGTCTGGAACGTTATTCTAAACATCCTCTTTCATTCGCCGTTTTGAATGCCGCAGAAAAAGAGCGTATTGTGCTTCTTGAAGCATCTAATGTTTCTGAAATACCTGGTCAAGGGTTAGAAGGAGCAATTAATAACCAAAAAATACACATCACCGGTAGAAAAAAATTATTGAAAACCCATCCTGAATTGAGCTCTACGCTTCCTTGCGAGAAATCTGGCCTTGAGTGCATTGTGATAATCGACAATAAAGTTGCTGCAACGCTAAACTTTCATGATCCCGCCCGCCCTGAAACGAAATCCTTTATCAGCCATTTAAAACCAGCTCATCAGTTTAATAAAATAATGATCGTTTCTGGTGATAGAGAATCGGAAGTTAAGTATATTGGTAATCAGTTAGAGGTAGCGGAAATTTATGCCTCACAAACACCAGAGCAAAAACTCGCTATTGTACGTGAGGAAGTGAAAAAGGCACCTACTGTTTTTATGGGTGATGGGATTAATGACGCCCCAGCTTTAACTGCTGCGACTGTGGGAATTGCATTTGGTGAATTTAGTAATGT
This sequence comes from Legionella saoudiensis, assembly GCF_001465875.1. Lineage (GTDB taxonomy): Bacteria > Pseudomonadota > Gammaproteobacteria > Legionellales > Legionellaceae > Legionella > Legionella saoudiensis. Next base: position 58,377 of record NZ_LN901322.1, read on the forward strand.
AACTGCAGAAGCTGCTAGTGCGGTGATTATGGAAAATACCTTCAATAAAGTAGATGAGCTTTTTCACTTAAGCTTAAAAACAAGAAAAATTGTATTACAAAGTGTTTTGGGTGGTATGGGGTTGAGCATCATGGGTATGTGTTTTGCAGCCCTGGGTTATATTCCTCCTGTCACTGGAGCAATTATTCAGGAATTCATTGACATATTTGCGATTATGAATGCCTTAAGATTAACCTGGGAACAAAATATTAAAATTGATTTGCCACCTTCCGGTGTATAAAGCTCATTATCAGTTTGGCTGAATATGCGATAAGTTATTAAAACCTATGCATCAACCTAAGGGCTCTATGAGACGTAAAATAAATTAATAATATATTTTAGTCGCATAATGTAGTTAAATGAGGTAGCAATCATAATCTTAAGCAGGGATAGGTTAAGATAAAAAAATGAGGTATTTCAGTTTAACTATTTGTTTATTAATCAGTTATATGAGCTCAATTGCCTGGTCAGCCCAGGTATTTACTTTTAAAGAAGCTTTAGCAACAGCGTATCGCAATAATCCTGAATTGCAAGCAGAACTGGATAAAGCCCAAGCTATGCGCGGTTATTTTATTCAAAGTGGTCTTTATCCTAATCCTCAGCTGACGTTAACCGCAGAGAATTTTGGTGGCTCGGGAAGCTATTCAAGTTATGAGTCGGCAGAAACGACTGCATCCATAACGCAACCTATCCCCCTAGGAAAGCGTCTCTCCTATTTGAAGAAGGCAAGTTATGCTGATTATTTAGCTGCCTTAGGGCAAATTAGTGTTCAAAAAGCAGCAATTTACATGGCTGTTGGTGTCACCTATGTTGATGCCTTGTATGCAGACCAATGGCATCAAGTTACCAAAAAACTTATTACCCTAAATAGAAATATTGTGCGCTCGATAGAACGACGAGTTAAAGCAGGGGCGGGCTCTGAGTTAGACTTAAGATTGGCTCAAGGACGTTTAGGTGAGGCGCGTATCCAGGAAAAAAAGGCGCAGCGTGATGCGTTATCCCAGCGTGCTAAGCTTGCTCGTTTATTAGGTAATGGGTTAAGGGTCGATTTACCCTTAGTAGATAAAGGATTACCCGATGTTACATTAGATTGGGCAACGCTTTTAAAAAAATTACCTCAAAGCCCACAACTACTACAAATGCAGCAACAACTAAAAGCCAAACGGGCCACCATTACTGCGGTCAAAAAATCGGTATGGCCTGATTTAAATATTCAAATAGGAGGCCGTCATTTCTCTGATGATGGCAGCAATGCAGCAGTACTGTCTGTTTATGCCCCAATCCCGGTTTTTGACCGCAATCAAGGAAAAATAATGACAGCCGAGGCGCAATTGACGCAAACCATGCATCAATATTTGGGAGCCAAGCTTGATGTCCGTCAAACGGTATATAATATATTTTTACAAGCCCAGCAAAGTCGTTATGAGGCTGATTTAGTAACTAAGTCTTTGTTACCACTAGCGCAAAAGTCAATAAAACTAGCGCAAGATGGCTATCAAATGGGTCGATATACGTACATTGAATTATCCATTGCACTGACAACTTTGTATGAAGAAGAGCGACATTATCAGCAAGCTCATGCAGATTACCATAAAACATTAATTCAATTGACAGGGCTTTTAGGTCTTCATCCAAACAAGGAGAGTAAATGAGCTTGTTATCATCAATAATTTCTCTTGTGCAAATTACCATACTCTTATTAGGAATGAGCTCTCTTGGGGTGTGTGCCGAAGCCAACCACGTTTTAGGAGAAGATCAGCATCAAGAAGTGGTAGAAAAAGGTCCCCAGGGAGGTCGTTTATTTAGAGAGGGTGATTTTGCTGTAGAACTGTTAATTTTTGAACGAGGAATGCCACCTCATTTTAGAGTGTATTTTTATAAAAATGGGGAAATGATTGTGCCCATACCCTCAAATTTGAGTTTGGAGCTTACTCGATTTAATGGAAAAAAAGAGCAAATTAATTTCATTCCTATGGGAAATTTTTTACAGAGCAAGCAGGTCATTGATGAGCCGCATTCATTTGAGGTCACAATTCACTTTAATCATTCAGGAAAGCAATTAAATTGGCAGTATTCCTCTTATGAGGGGCGCGTAAAAATCATTCCTTCGATGCTTAAGGCTGCTGGAATCCAAACAGCCATCGCTCAACAGCAAGTAATAAAAACCCAATTAAATGTCGTGGGTAAAATTACTACCAATCGTGATACCAAAGCACCTATTTATGCCCGTTATTCAGGAATTATTAAATTAATGACTAAAAATTTAGGGGATGAGGTCACGAAAGGCGACTTATTAGCGGTTGTTGAAAGTAATGAAAGCTTACAAAGCTATGAAATAAAAGCGCCTATAACAGGAACGATTGTGCAAAAACATGCAACGAATGGGGAGTTTGCCCAAAATACTAAACCTATTTATGAAATAGCAAACCTCGCTAATGTTTGGGCTGACTTCACCTTATATCGGAAGGAAGCTTCCTTGGTAAAGTCAGGCATGAATATAACTGTAACAGGCGATGAAGGAAAGCCTAAATCCAGGAGTACCATTTCCTATATCTCTCCGTTAGGTATTGAGGATAGTCAAACGACTTTGGCACGGGCAGTTCTTAATAACGAAGATCGTTTATGGCTTCCTGGCATGTATGTTAATGGTGCTATCCTAATCAAGGAAAAAACTGTTCCCGTTGCCGTATCTCTTTCCGCGCTTCAGCGAATGGGTACGCAGGATGTAGTTTATGTGCAACAAGGTGATTATTTTGAGGCAACCCCAGTTCGTCTAGGGGAAAAAGACAATGAATGGGCTGAAGTGATTTCAGGATTAGATGCAGGCCAGCATTATGTAAGCAAAAACAGCTTTTACATTAAGGCAGAAATAGGCAAGGAAGGCGCAAGCCATGAGGACTAAGAATCATAATGCTTGAAAAAATTATCCAATTCTCTTTACGGCATCGCTGGTTTATTCTTTTGTTCACGCTCATTATAGCCGCGTTGGGCATTTACAATTTTCAGCGTCTTCCAATTGATGCGGTACCTGATATTACCAATGTGCAAGTTCAAATTAATACTGAGGCATCTGGGTATTCACCTTTTGAAGTAGAACAACGCATTACGTTTCCCGTTGAGTTGGCTATGAGTGGATTGCCTAATCTTGATTACACACGCTCTTTATCTCGTTATGGCTTATCTCAAGTGACAGTGGCCTTTAAAGATGAGACGAATATTTATTTTGCGCGACAACTGATAAACGAACGTTTACAACAAGTTAAAGATAAACTACCGCCAGAAGCAGAAACCACACTAGGACCTATCTCAACAGGACTCGGTGAGATTTTTATGTATACGGTAACGAACAAATCCAATGTTTCAAAAAATAAACGTCATACCCCCACGGAGCTGCGAACAATTCAAGACTGGATTATTAAACCTCAATTACGCAACGTAGAAGGCGTTGCGGAGGTGAACACGGTTGGAGGATATGAAAAGCAACTTCATATTACTCCTGATCCCACTAAATTGGTACGTTATGGCTTGAGTTTAAATAATCTGGTCGAGGCTCTGCAGCGTAATAATGCGAATATTGGGGCCGGTTATATTGAGCGTAATGGCGAACAAAACCTCATTCGTGTGCCAGGCCAAGTGAAGAACAGTACCGATATAGAAAATATCGTGGTGGCAAACTTTAATGGAACTCCTGTGCGCATCCGTGAGGTAGCTGAAGTAGGGCTTGGCAAAGAGTTACGTACAGGCGCTGCAACAGAGAATGGCGAGGAGGTTGTTCTAGGAACTGTTTTTATGCTGATGGGTGAAAATAGTCGCACCGTATCGCAACGCGTGGCCGCCAAAATGAAAGAGATTAATAATTCACTCCCGCCAGGAGTCGAAGCAGTTACAGTCTATAATCGAACATCGCTCGTAAATGCCACGATTAATACCGTAAAGAAAAATTTACTGGAAGGAGCGCTGTTAGTTTGCCTTATCCTATTTCTATTTTTAGGTAACATTCGCGCAGCGCTCATTACTGCTGCCGTGATTCCCTTATCCATGCTCCTTACCATTACCGGCATGGTAACAAATCAAATTAGTGCCAATTTAATGAGTTTGGGGGCTCTTGATTTTGGTTTAATTGTTGATGGCGCGGTCATTATTGTAGAAAACTGCATGAAGCATTTAGGGCAGCAACAGCATGCTCTAGGGCGAACTTTAAATTTGGAAGAGCGCTTAAAAGTAATTGCTGCTGCTACCACCGAAGTGATTCGCCCCAGCATTTTTGGGGTATCGATTATTACGGTTGTTTATTTACCGATTTTAACGTTAACCGGTGTAGAAGGAAAAATGTTTTTGCCTATGGCAGAAACCGTAATCATTGCGCTCTTAGCCTCAATGCTCTTCGCATTAACTTTTGTTCCGGCTGCCATCGCTATTTTTTTGCGAGGGCCAGTACAAGAAAAAGAAAACCACTTGATGCACCTCCTTTCTCTAGGTTATGCAAAGGTGTTACGGCACTGTTTTCATGCTCGCAAGATGGTCATTGGGGCCGCCGTAGTTTTAGTTTTTATTAGCCTTATCCTTGCTTTTTGTTTAGGAGGAGAATTTATTCCAAGCCTTGATGAAGGCGATATTGCCATGCATGCAATGCGTATTCCAGGTACTAGTTTAACCCAAGCTATTTCCATGCAGGATTTAGTCGAAAAAAGGATAAGGCAATTTCCGGAGGTAAAACGTGTGTTTGCCAAACTGGGCACCGCAGAAGTGGCGACAGATCCCATGCCTCCGAATGTGGCAGATACATTTATCATGCTAAAACCACGCCAAGAATGGCCAAACCCTAAAAAAAACAAACAGGAATTAGTTCAAGAAATTGAGCAGGCGGTAAAAGAAATCCCTGGAAATAACTATGAGTTTACCCAACCAATTCAAATGCGTTTTAATGAATTAATTTCCGGAGTACGTAGTGATGTGGCGGTGAAGGTATTTGGCGATGAGATGAGTACCTTATTAAAAACAGCAGACGCGATGAGTACGGAGCTTAAAAAAATACCCGGCGCTTCCGATGTTAAAGTGGAGCAGGTGAGTGGTCTGCCGCTTCTAACTATAGACATTGATCGTGATGCACTTGCTCGTTATGGGCTACAAATTGGCAGTATTCAAGATGCTCTATTAATCGCCATAGGGGGTAAAAAAGGTGGGGAGGTGTTTGAGGGAGATAAGCGATTTGATTTGATCGTACGCTTACCTGAGGTATTACGCTCAAGTCCTGATGTGTTAAGACAGGTATTTATCCCTTTGCCTCTTGGAAAAGATGGCCACAGTCATTTTATTCCTTTAAGCGAAGTGGCTAAAATGGTACGCAGTGAAAGTCCTAATCAAATCAGCCGTGAAAGCGGTAAACGCCGTGTGGTAGTTACCACTAATGTTAGAAACCGAGATTTAAGCTCCTTTGTTGCTGAAGCAAAAGAACGCATTGAGCGAACAGTTAAAATTCCCAGTGGCTATTGGATAAAATGGGGAGGTCAGTTTGAACAACTGCAATCAGCCTCAAAACGCTTACAAATAGTTGTGCCCATAACTTTATTGGGTATTTTTTTACTTTTATTCATGAGCTTTGAAAATATAGTTAACGCCCTATTAGTATTTTCCGGTATTCCCCTGGCCTTGACGGGTGGCGTTTTTGCTCTTTGGTTGCGAGGTATTCCTTTATCCATTTCAGCAGGCGTAGGTTTTATTGCTTTGTCAGGAATCGCCGTTTTAAATGGTTTGGTGATGATTACATTTATCAATAAACTACGAGAACAAAAAAAATTATATTTAAAAGATGCCGTATTACAAGGTTCACTCGCACGCCTTCGTCCGGTGTTAATGACGGCCCTGGTTGCATCTCTGGGATTTGTCCCCATGGCATTAGCAACTGGCACGGGTTCAGAGGTGCAAAGACCTCTTGCCACGGTAGTCATTGGCGGTATTGTCTCATCTACCTTTTTGACTTTGTTGGTATTGCCTGGATTGTATTTTGTATTTCATGAGAGGGCATCAAAGAAAAGACTTAAGAATAAGAATTAAAAGGAACAGCTTGAATAGCTAAGAATATTGGCCGCAAAAACTTTTCCTCTGGAAATAATCATTCTCCATCAACCAGATGAATTAATGTATTGATGTATTTCATCAATAAATCCATATTAACCTGTTCCATTTCGTTCACTTGACTCAGGGTAAGAACCCCTTTTTCTCTAAGAGCTTTATCAATCCAAATTAAAGGAGATCGAAGACCCACTAAGGTAGGATAAAATCTAATATTATGATGCAGCAAAGAAATAGCATAAAATAGATTATCTTTTTCCCAAGAAAGTTCTCTGCTTGGCTCTTCTTTTTTTAAGAGCTGAATAATTTTATTTAATAACTCTAACTCCTCTCTTTGTATTTCTCTAATCTCTTTTTCTGTAAGCTCATTAGAAATTTTATTTTCAATGTTTTCTTTCTCAATAAGAAGTGAATTTAACTGTTCAGCATCCATAGGCACCTCTTTTAAAAGCTAATCCTTTAACTTAAATATAGACCTCTATTCCAAATTAAGCTTGATGGTTCAAATGTAGTGCTTCACGCTAATAGGAAGTACTCTCCGGTAAGTCTTATTACAACCAACCCACTATTTATAGATAAATTGGTCAACATTACCTATACTCAAAAACTATAGGATTATAGTTTTCCAATCATATAATCCTATTGACTTACTTTAAGTATTCGAATCTAAAAACTCTTCTAGGACTGCTGAGGGTTTGTTTCCTACTAAATTATTTTTCATATTATTTTTAAACGTAACAGGAACAGCTCTAATCGTAGTACCACAAACCTTATCAAATTTATCATTGGCCATTTGATAGAAAATCCAATCCCTATATTTTTCTTTATTAGAAACTTGCTCATATATTGGCAAGAAAGCTTTGCAGTGGGAACACCAAGAGGCATGGACTAATAAAACTGTTTTGGGCATTTCTAATGCAGCACAATCATTGTTGGTGAATGGTTTTAATGTTGCGAAAGAAAGAACAGGAACCAATGTTAGGAGCATTACGATAAAATATTTTATCAGACTTTTCATTTATTTCTTCATTTGGAATTGATTTGAGCGGGGATGATAAATTAGATAACAATTCAAATCAATTAGCACAAAATAGCTCTATGCAAAGGGAGATGCACTAGTATAAAAATAATTTTCATTCTTAGTAATATTGAATTTCAACGTTAAGCATACGGCAAGCATTTAAGATTTCTTCGACACACAATTCATTATCATTAGAGTAGTAAACAAAGTTTCTATGGATATTACTGCTGGCAGAATTTAACGAGCACCCATCAATAGAGGATACAGCACTATATCTTCCATCCGAAAGGCTAGCCCGAACCACTCTGCCATAATCGGTGAACAGAAAACAGGCCATTCCTTGGTTATTAGAAAAAAGCGAATTTAAATAAAATGCATTAAAGCATGGACAGGCAAGTGCATTACCATTAGCTGATAAAACAGTTGCCATCAGTAACATTTGAAATGTCTTTTTCAACATTAGGCGTCCTTATCAGTTTAAGTAAATCCTTTTTTAAATTATAGAACATGCAAATTCCGCTGCTGAGGATAACCTTTAAATTCAACAAAAAAACGGTTTGTAGCTAAAGAATTGCAAATTCGAATACAACTCGATAATATGGTCTTACAAGAAAAAAATAATAAGAAATTATGAAACTTGCACTCTTTGCTACAGCGTTACTAACAGCCGCATCTGCCTCTGCTACCGTTCCTGTTAATAACTGGTATACGAGCGCTTTTGGCGGTTACACCCATTTATCCTCAAATGTAAGAACAAACTATTATGGTTTCTTACTTTCTGATGTACATTACCGTTATGGCTATGATGTAGGTGGTAGCATCGGATATCAAAGTCATCCTATTCGTTATGAGTTACAGTATACTTATTTATATGCTGACACCAATCAATATAGTTCAAATTATATAAAACGATTAGACATTGATGGCGGCACTAAAGCAAATATTCTTATGGCAAATCTTTATTATGATTTTCCTGAACTTTTGAGTAACCTTTCACCCTTTGCTGGGGTAGGGATTGGTTATGCCCTCATGCATGCCACGTTAAACAGCACAAGCCGTTTCGATCGCCCTCATTTTAACAGAGATCAAAATTCGTTTACTTACCAAGGTCTTGCAGGATTGACTTATAATGTTAGGAACAATCTTGCAGTTAATGCCGTCTATCGCTATACGGCAACAACTAATAATGATTATTGGGGTAAATCTCTCCAAGCGCAAATGGCTAATTTGGAGGTAGTATATCGTTTTGATATGGCAAGTAATAATAGTGACCGAAGCAAATGATTAAGTTTTTAAATAGTATTCAATTAAGTAATGAGTTTTTTTCTTGCCCACCTGATTCAGGAACGATTTTTTATGCAGGAAAAACACCGGTTAACTGTAAAGGTAGCTCTTTTTCTATAAAGTCTTTATCTACCTTAAAAGAGCTGCTGGCCCAAGAAGAAGAAACAGTTTTTCGTTTTTTAGTAGATACAGCAGGCAAATTGTGGTTTGCTTTTGAAACTCGTCCTCACAATAATGCACCAAAACATTTTCAAATGACCGGCGAGCCTCTAGAAATAGCACGCTGCTTGACCGCAGGAAATATCAAATTTACTAATAAAACCGGCTCAGTTTTAAAAAACATTAGTCATCGTAGCGGCGATTTTCATCCCTCATTCCTTTCACTGCGTTGGCTATTGGCAATACTTGTTATCAATGAAGAGTTACTTCCCTTTAAGTTGTCTAAGCTTATTGTTATAAAAGAAATAAAAAATGACAAAACTTATAAGCATATATGGCGTCTAAAAAAAATCAAAAAGTGGGTGGATGGTTTTCGTGATAATGAAACACTAATAAATCAATTAAACCAGGAAAATCTCGACAGCAAAACAGTACATTATAAATCAACAAGGTACCTCGTTGAAGAAAGCCCTACTTTTTTACCAGAAAGAGAAAGAAAAGTGGCATTCAGTTAGTACATCAAAAAGAACCAGGAAGAGCCTCTTGTGCTCAAACCTTCTTCGATTGACAGTAAAGGATGGTTTCAGTGATTAATGTCCTATTGGTTTTACTTGCATTTATATTAGTTTTACTAAATGCTTTTTTTGTAGCTGCTGAATTTGGTATGGTGAAACTCCGCGCAACTCGAGTGGAGGCAATTAAGGCCAGTTATGGCTTAAAAGGTAAAATTTTATTTAATGTGCATCAACATCTTGATGCGTATTTATCTGCATGCCAGCTTGGTATTACCTTCGCCTCTTTGGGATTAGGCTGGATTGGAGAGCCTGCCTTTGCTCATTTAATGGAACCATTTCTGCTCCTAATTGGAGTCAATTCTCCTCAATTCATAACGGTCATCGCTTTTTTTACCGCGTTTTCATTTATCTCATTTCTTCATATCGTGGTTGGGGAGTTAATGCCCAAGTCTCTAGCTATTCGTCAGTCAGAAAGAGTCTCCGTATGGACTGCCTTGCCATTATATGGCTTTTATTGGCTTATGTATCCAGCAATTTGGGTGCTTAATACCTGTTCGAATTTCTTATTAAAAGTTTTTAACTTAGACGCAGTTCATCATGGCGAGCATTTTTACTCAACAGAAGAAATAAAATTGCTTTTAAACGCCAGCCATTTGCATGGAGAGCTAACCGAAGAGGAGGTCGATATCATCGAGCATACTTTGGATTTAGCTGATTTGAAAGTCACCGAAGTGATGCGTTTTAGTGAAGAGATGGTCATGATTGATTTAAATCAACCCATTAACCAAATGATGAGTCTTATTATGGAGCATCGCTATAGTCGGTATCCTGTATATGATCCTGAGCAAAAAGATATCATTGGGATTATTCATGTAAAAGATATTCTGCCTGCCATTTACCACAAATCTGAACTAGACGACTTAAGGCCCTTTATTAGACCCATTCTAAAAATTTCCCGTCGCTTACCTGCATTAGATTTATTGCGTCAATTTCGTGAGGGAATGCCTCATTTTGCTCTTGTTTATAGTGGTAAAAGCAACATTTTGGGATTTGTTACCTTAGATAACTTACTTCAAGTACTCATTGGCCGTATTAAAGATGAATTCCATCGCACTAAAGTAGATTGGGTATTAAACAAGGATGGAAGTATTACGGCCTCAGGAAATTGCTCCATATACTCTTTAGAGCAAGCTATTGATCGTGAAATTGACGTTGAGGATGATATTGATATTTTAACAGGATTGTTTTTACAACGCCTAGGATATATGCCTAAAGAAGGAGAGCATATTGATTTTCCTGAATTTAGTGCAGACATAGAAAAGATTAAAGCTACTAAAATTCTCAAAGTAAGAATTTATCCCAAAAAGATACCAGACTAAATACAGGTGGGGATTGCATCTTTATTTTGTTCACTCCTTTTAATGATTTTCTAACGAAGATGATTTCTAGCAATCAGGAAGCTCAGACAAATCAGGGTTAATCACATTAATAACGTTAACTCGATGAAATAAAAAGAAATATTTTTTGTTTATTTGCGTGTAGGGTAAATATTTTATCTCTTGCCCCAAATCTTAATGCCAATTCTTTATTTAAGTTACATACAACACGATTTAATAAGACAATAAAAAAAACACTAAGAATTTATTATTGCCTAATAGATTAATTTTTTCTTAAGAAAAATGAGCTAAAATTGATAACATATTGAATTAATAAGTAGCTCATGATGAAATTTTGTAATAAATTTATTAATGGTATCAATTCTATTAATTTTGTTGGGCCTTCGTCTGATATTCTTAGAAAAACTTTAATTGCATTTGCTTACCAAGAGCTAAAAAAAGAACATGAGCAGCTTGTTAAGCAGTTATCAGAGCTACCAGAAAGCATTCTTGATAATGTGACAGCGAATGAACAATTAGAAGAATACAAAAAAAAGCAGAGAGAAACGCTGGAACAAATAACAGCCCAGATGAACGCTATTTCTGTTGAGTATGGTCATTCTCTGGATCTTGCTTTGGATCCCCACATTGAAGATTTGCCGGCATTTATTAAATCACTTGCACAAAACTTCCGTGATATAAAACATTTAGCTTATACACTTGCAGATGCTCCGCCTAGCATTAAAAAATTACAAACGCAGTTATATGTTGAAGTATTATCTAAGCTGGATCATGAAGAACAGGAAGCTCAATTACAAACACTATCATTGCCTAATATTCAAGACATGATAACCCAGGCTATTAGCCTTTATGAAAGTAATCCTCATGATGTTCAATTGCGTAACCAATGCCAACGAATTGTGCATATGGGTTTTTACGAAATAATAAGACGGGATTGCAATAATGTGTCTCTTATGGATGAGCCTAATAAATATGTTGAATATCAAGAATTTATAAATTTATTACATTCTAAATTAATTAATGTAAACCAATCAACGGTGATTGATAACTTAAGTCAATATAAAGCTACAGATGGTAAATCCATTGGTGATCTTTTAGTAGAAGCCGAAAAAAAATTGCATATAAGTAAAACAGGGGATTTGACCAGTGATGAAGGAATCAATGCGCTTAAAGCAAGAAAAGAATTATTTCATGCATTAAGATTTGGCCAGGAAGATCGTAGAGAATATGCCAAAAAGACACAAGTAAATCTGATACGCGATTTATTTTGGGCAAGAAACATCAGAGATATGGAGTTATTTACTAAAAGCAAGATTACTGATGAGGTTTTTGCCAGTCTCGCACAAAAACGATATTTGCAACAGGATTTACTATTTAAGCCACAAAAAGAACCGCAAGTTTATAAGCCAGGTCAAGAACCAAGGTTTACAAAGTTACAGGATATTCTAACGGAAGTTTATGAAAAATCTAAAGAAAAAGGACTTAAAAAAGGTGGAAAGACCGACGCATTTAGTGCAAATGAGCCTGAAATTGAACAACACATAAAAAATACTTTTAAAGAACAGTGTGTTAACCCTATCGTCAAATTGTTACCAAATGGTGAAATAGAGGTAAATTTTTCTTACTTTAATTGCGATGATGCTTTTACTAAAAAGCTCATTGACATTATCGGAAAAAATGGGGGTTTTAGGCGAATTCTTGATAAGGCTTTAATGGATAAATTCCTCAAGGAATCAGCGGTTACGGATAAGGTCCAGGGAGTTACCCTAAGAGGTGGCTCGCTCGCCGCCATAGAGCAGCAAATTGCTACTATGGCAAAAGCCGGTCGGCTTTCTGAAGAGCAAATTCATGCCTTTCAGAACCAGTTGATTGCAGTAAAAAGTCAAATTAATGCGAACCAAGAGTCCGAAATTAGTCGTTTAAACCTGGATAATAGTGATGAATTATTATTACGAAAATTATTGGAATTATATTCTATTTACGGAAATAAACAGGTTAAAGATGCGTTTAATGCGCCTACCCCCACTATTAAATCACCAATTTCATTAACCCTAGAGACTGCATTTAAACACATTCAGGCTGGCCGCTTTAAACAGGCCTTAGAACTGGCTGGACTTGATGAATATTTGAACGAAGCTTACCAAAAATTATCGCAACTAAACCCTATGGAAGCTGCTGAATCTGTTAAACCCGTTATTGAAAAGTCTATTGTAATTTCTTCTTCTGCACGGGAACGACAAAGCTTATCAGAAGAGTTAGAGTTAGCTTTTAAATCAGGAAGTGATGTTGCTAAGAAAGTTGAAGCTATATTTCTTACAGAATACCGCTCCATGGTATCCACTTTGAATCTAAAGCCTCAGGAAATTGCTCATATGGAGGAGCAAATCAAGAATATGGCAGAAGAGATGTCCCGATTATATGAGCGGACAGAAAAAGGGGAGCCTTCCATAACTAGCGCCGAGCAAGATGCTTATTTTTCTATTTTAAAAGAGTTAGCTACCGCCATAAAACCGAGAGATATTGGTGATGTACAATTCAAGGTGAAGCATTCCATTACCGGTCAACATACAATCGCTGTAGCCGATGAAAAAGGACACCATATTGCCTCTGTTTCTGTTGATATTGGTGAGGTAAAGCTTCCTTATTCTTTGGTAAAACCTGCAGGAGGAGAGTTCATTTTTTCCTATGGCGGTAGCCGAGGAATCATAGCACCATTTGCAGAACTGGATGAAGCCTATAGTGGCGATAAACAGAAAGGGCGTTTATTTACCCATAGCAGGCTGTTAGGTGTTGGTCAATACGGTTCCGTTAAAGAGGTGGAAAGCTTATTATCTGGCTTAAATCAGATAATTAAAAAGGGGTATGTACCAGGTAGTGATGCAATACCCACATTTAAAGATGCCAGCCGAAATGATTTAAGAACAAGGCCTATTACGGCACGTGATGATCCTTTATACCGAATTGAAAGTGATATTTTGCAAAGTTATTCCAAAGCCGCTCAGGAAAAGTATGGACTTACTTCTGGGAATACACAGTATTGGATAGAAGATGATAAGGAGAGAAAGGCTGGAAAACTATTTTCCAAAACTGGCTCTCATCGTCAATACCAAATTTTAACTGAGCGTGCAAAGGGAGATACTTATGCTGATACTGCCAACAAAAAATTAAATTTATATACTAAGGCTGATATCGCTTATCACGATCCTATAAAACGAGGAAAGCCAAGTGCACAAGAATCTATGGATTCCTTAAAAAACAGTCTTGAATTATCACAAGAAATTGTCAGTGAGGCCCAACGATTTGCCGAGTTAGGTTTTTCTCATAATGACATTAAGCCTGAAAATTTCCTTTATAAAAAGAATCCTGATGGTAGCTATCAGGTAAAATACATTGACTGGGCAACTGGTGGATTTGAGCAAACCCTTAAAGGGCAAAACTCAAAATCGGTTACCGAGGTTTTTGCTGAAGTATTCGGCGCTGATCTGCCAAATACTATAAATCCCGAGGGAAATAGATGCTATGATGCTAGTGGCCGCTATGTAGAAAAAAGTGATGTAGGTTATCGTTATGGTGTTGATCCCACATTGCAAATTTTGCATGGTGCACGTAATGGAACTTTGCCTTATATCAGCCCTAAAGTACTAGGCGAAGATAGAAAGGCCATTCCTGCGTCAGGTAGTGTACCAAAGCCGGAATTAAATACTGTGTTAAAAAACAGCCAACCATACATGGATGATTGGGCCTTAACAACTATGATTTTTGGTATTTGTAATCGCCAAGCTTATTTTACTCTAGTGAAAGGGCGTGCTGTTACTGACTATGTTGTTCCTGGTGTTTTGGATGTTGATGGGAAAGACCCTTTAGGATTAAAAATAGTTGATGTAGCTAAATTCAATCAGTATTTTGCTTGTGGCATGGATGTGACTCAAGAAAGTGAGGTATACAGCAAAAAAGATGCGGTGATGTTTATTCCCTCTAACCAGCGGGAAGGAGAGCCTCTTCATTTATATCGCCGTTTACAAATGATCCAGGATTCATTACGTGAATCTTTACGCATTCACGATGAACTACCCGAAGATAGTTCTGAGCAAAAAATTATCAATGATATTGATACCATTTTGACTCAAGTTCGTACTGTAGTGGGAAGTGGAGAGGGATTTAATAAAATCCAGCTCAAAGAAATTATTGCAGCATCTCAACAATGCATTAAACGCTATGAAAACCTTCATAATCAAGGATTTAAACAGGCACTTGCACAAGCAGAGACCTTACAAGCCGTTTTTAACGAACATGATCGAGTCAGGTTGAAGGCTGATGATCTATTAGTCGAAGTAGGCGAATTAAAGCGAATGGATGTTTTATGTACCTACCCAAAGACGAAAGAGCAGATAGAGAAGGCCATTGCTATTTTAGATCAAGCCCTCAATGAAGATCAGTTTAATGATAAGTTTGTCGGGGAATATGCCCCTTTCAAATCCCTGTTGGTAGAATCTATTGCTACAAATCAAAATCAAATTCTAAATTGTTTATTAGGCAAAATAACTCAACCTAATCCTGTATTTATTGCTCAAGTTAAAGCCAGCGGTTTACTGCATTACGCCGCAGAGCAGGGAATGACCGATGTTTTTTCTAATTTAATCAAAGCATTAATTAAGGCTAATGCGACCCCAGAAGAGCTATTCGAATTAATAATGGCCGAGTATGGTCCAAATAAACAAATTAAAACAGCGCCTTATGTTAAATGGTCAACAAATTGTTTTCATATTGCCATCCGCAATAACAATAAGGAGCAATTAGCCGTTATCCTGGATTTGTTACCTAAGGGTCATGCTCATGATAACTTCATTAATGAAGCACTACATCTTTGCGCTGTATTAGGAAATAAATCTTTATTTAATCAGATTATTACTAAGTACAATGAACTAAATCCTGAGGGGCGAATTACTCCAGAAAAAGTTCTCGGAATGGTTTTCCCGCCAGATAATATTTCTCCATATCATTTATTTTTAATGGATGAAAAAACTTCAGAGGAAATTCCTTTTGATCAACTTGATATTAATACATTCTTATTAACACCACCGGCTGGAACAAATGCTTATCCTCTTTTGATTGCTGCAAAGAATGGCAATTATTTTGGGGTAAAAAATCTAATTCAATCAGCCGATAATAAGCCTTTTTCTAAGGCTGAATTCACACAACTTTTTACTCAAAGTGATGAAGAAGGGAAGAACTTATTTAATTACATTTTAGAACAAGGCCAATATACCGTTTTGACAACAATGTTGGCTAATATTAAAACCAAATGCCAAGATCCAGAGAAGGTCTTGGTCCACTTGCTCAGTAATCCACATCCAGTTAATTCACTGAGAAATTTTCTAAATTCTGAAAAGAATGAAGCTAATCAATTTAAGATCCTAAATCAATTATTTGATGAGATTTCTCCAGATTTTCGAGCCGTAGAATTACAGCAATACCGTACCATTGCATTACTAGTTAATAAAGATTGGCTGATTGAAAAAGCAAATAATCCTAATAGCCATGCGGCGCTACGTAACCTATTACATAATGATAAGTTATCAACAGAATTAAAATTGGGGCTGTTTAAAAAATTGGTTGATGAAGCCTCAGACGATATGGCAAAAAAATTCTATAATAGCTTGTTAAAAGAAGTAACTCCTCGTATAGAATCGGATGCCCAAGCAGTAGTTGCCCTAAATTTACCTGCTGTAATCCTACAAGAAGTAGCACGTCAAAGTAATGACTTACATTCATTAATTGCTTCTTTAGCGATGGATCAGGAATTAGTAAATAAATTAAACGAAAAAGTACAAAGCTTGGTTCAAGAGCAAGAAAGGTTACACGAGCTATTGCGTGATAAGCAAAAAACAGTAAGCGAAACCCAAGATCTGTTAAGTAGGCAAGCCAAACAACTGGAATCTGCTGAGGACAGGGTACGACAGTTGCAGGAAGAGGCAGAACAAACTATCCAGGCTCATGCTCATACAGTGGATGAGTTGCAATTAGCTATTGCCCAAAACGATGAGCACTCCAAGGAGGCAGCACGTATACTGCAGGAAACCCAAGAGCAGCATAAACTGGCCTTAGAGCAATTCGAACAACGCCTACTTCGAGCAGAAAGTGCACGTAAGAGCATTGCCGATGATCTAACGCAGGTGCAAGGCCAGTTAGAACAGCAGGTAGTGACAGTGCGCCACTTAGAGCAGGAGGCATTGGAATCACGAAATCAGAACCAATCCTTACAAGAGCAGTTGCGCACTTCGCTCCAAGCTACTGAAGAGGTTCGCCAGCAGTTAACTGAGGAATTAGTCCAGCAGCAAAAAGCCACAGAGACTGCGCAATTGATGGCCCAATCTACTTTAAAACAGTTGCAGTCTTTGCAAGAAGAGCAGAAGCTCTTGAGCGAAAAGGCGCAGCATCTGGAAGAACAAAACCAAGAGCTGGCCTCTCAGGTGGTTTCTTTAGAATCGCAGGTGCAAGAATTAACTAAAGAGCAAGTACGCCTGCAGGATTTATTGCGTAACGAGCAAAAGACCGTAAGCGAAACCCAAGATCTGTTAAGTAGGCAAGCCAAGCAATTGGAATCTGCTGAGGACAGGGTGCGGCAGTTGCTGGAAGAGGCAGAACAAACCATTCAGGCGCACGAACGCAGAGTGGATGAGTTGCAATTAGCTATTGCTAAAAACGATGAGCACTCCAAAGACGCAGCACGTATACTGCAAGAAACCCAAGAGCAGCATAAACTGGCCTTAGAGCAATTCGAACAACGCCTGCTTCGGGCAGAAAGTGCACGTAAGAGCATTGCCGATGATCTAACGCAGGTGCAAGGCCAATTAGAACAGCAGGTAGTGACAGTGCGCCACTTAGAGCAGGAGGCATTGGAATCACGAAATCAGAACCAATCCTTACAAGAGCAGTTGCGCACTTCGCTCCAAGCTACTGAAGAGGTTCGCCAGCAGTTAACTGAGGAATTAGTCCAGCAGCAAAAAGCCACAGAGACTGCGCAATTGATGGCCCAATCTACTTTAAAACAGTTGCAGTCTTTGCAAGAAGAGCAGAAGCTCTTGAGCGAAAAGGCGCAGCATCTGGAAGAACAAAACCAAGAGCTGGCCTCTCAGGTGGTTTCTTTAGAATCGCAGGTGCAAGAATTAACTAAAGAGCAAGTACGCCTGCAGGATTTATTGCGTAACGAGCAAAAGACCGTAAGCGAAACCCAAGATCTGTTAAGTAGGCAAGCCAAGCAATTGGAATCTGCTGAGGACAGGGTGCGGCAGTTGCTGGAAGAGGCAGAACAAACCATTCAGGCGCACGAACGCAGAGTGGATGAGTTGCAATTAGCTATTGCTAAAAACGATGAGCACTCCAAAGAGATAAGACGTATACTGCAAGAAACCCAAGAGCAGCATAAAC
Organism: Legionella saoudiensis; assembly: GCF_001465875.1. Classification (GTDB taxonomy): domain Bacteria; phylum Pseudomonadota; class Gammaproteobacteria; order Legionellales; family Legionellaceae; genus Legionella; species Legionella saoudiensis. Next base: position 76,292 of record NZ_LN901322.1, read on the forward strand.
TGGCCTTAGAGCAATTCGAACAACGCCTGCTTCGGGCAGAAAGTGCACGTAAGAGCATTGCCGATGATCTAACGCAGGTGCAAGGCCAATTAGAACAGCAGGTAGTGACAGTGCGCCACTTAGAGCAGGAGGCATTGGAATCACGAAATCAGAACCAATCCTTACAAGAGCAGTTGCGCACTTCGCTCCAAGCTACTGAAGAGGTTCGCCAGCAGTTAACTGAGGAATTAGTCCAGCAGCAAAAAGCGACCGAAGCTGCCCAGTTAGATGCACAACGTACCTTAGAGCGCCTGGAATCATTGCAAGAAGAACATACCCGGTTGATAGAGAGCGCCCTGAATCTCGAAGAAAGCAATCGTGAGTTGTCGGCGAAAGTAAAACAACTTGAAAAGACAGAATCTAAAGTTAAAGAAGAGGCACGTCTCAAGCAAGTAGAAATTGAGCATTTAACTGGTCTCATGAAAGCAGTGGCGCAACAAAAAGCCATTCTTTCTTTGAAATCTGTGATTGAGTCCAGCAATGATCCTGCCTTATTGCGTGTTGCCGCTAATACTCGCAGCAAAGAGGAGCTGATTAAGTCTGGATTAAATCCTGTAGAGGTGAATGCCTTAGGAGAGGATGCATTAGCATTTACTGAAATTAATGAGGCAGGAACAAACCGTCTGGCCGCATTAGAAAAAAATGCAATTGCGATTCTGAAGGAACAGGTTCGAGTTGGAGATGAAGTTTTATTACTCAAAGTAAAATTAGCCACTAGCAATAAAGACTTAAAAAGCACCGATTTAAATGAGGAACAAATAGCTTTTCTACAAAATGAAAACGTCTATACGCAGCTAGTTAAAATCGCTGTTTCGAGGCTGGATAAGAATCAAAAAGCACTTGCTGCTATTAATGCGAAAATTGAGAAAAGCATTGATATAGAATTTTTGAAAACTATCGCCAAAGCCACAAAAAATGATCATTTAACTATAGAATTACCAGCTCAGGATGTAAAAGATTTAGTTAATCCTGAGGCTTATAAAAAATTTGTAGATTTGGCAAACGAGCGACTACAAAAGTTGGAGGCCTCTCAAACTAAAGCGATACCACAAATACCTAGAAAGGCTAATTTGTTAATTGAGCAGGAAGGGTTTTTAGGATTTAAAGATGATAAAGTACAAAAGGATAAGTTAGAAGAAGACCTGCCGAAATGTGAGAGTAGTTATGAAGCAGATACGGAGGTTGGCCCTTTAGTAAAACAAAATTTGGGTACATACAAGGGAGCGCGAATAGAAAAAGGGGAAGTAGCTCGTTCGCAAAAAATATTTCAAGATGCTAGCCAAGATAAAGTAACAGGAGTTGCGCTTTTAGTTCAAGATCATACAGGACGAGTTGTTGATAAGTCTTATGGAAAATTTGATTTGCAACAGCAAACAGATATTGCACTTAGACAAGCGCAAATGTTTCTTCTTAATTATAACGCCAATAACCAGAGAAGAAAAAAGGAAATTTATATTTGGGGTCCTATCGAGAGTAGTAATAAAGTCTTTGCTGCTTTGCTGTTTCTTAAACATAATGATCCTTCATTGGCAGAGGTTGTAATAAAATCATCAACTGTCGGTTTTGCAGGTCCTCAATACGGTTGGTTTACACGCAATAAAGTGAGTGAACAAAATTTTATAAAGAAACATTTAGATCTAGATTATCTCACGCAAAAAGGAAAGCTGGTATCTGAGCAAAGTGCGCATACAAGGAGCGTTTTGTACTCAACAGGAAAAGAAAAAAATGCGCCCAAAACGAATATAGCACCTTTAAAAAATTTGTATGAAGGGGATGAAATCACAGCTGAAGGTACAATTAGAAAAGCTCCTTCTCAAGAATTACTCATTGGGCTTGATCAACAACGTAAAGCAAAAGTTAAAGTGAATAGCCTTTTAAACGTTTTTGAAGAAGATATTAGCGCTGTCGAAGATGACAAGGTATTTAGAGTGGCAACCTTATTACATAAGAAATTGAATAAGCTTAAAGAAGAGGCCTTTAAAGAACCCATTGATGTTGATGCCTTGAAACAGTTTTCTGAGCAATCTAAAGTTGCTATAGAACAAGCTATACCGCTCTTGGAGGAAAATTTAGGCAAAGACTATTTAGATAATCTTTCAAAAGAAATCGGTAATGTAATAGCAAAAGTAATACCATTGGCAAGTTCACAAAGTTTTAGTGCTTATAAACAAGCTTATGCAACGATGCGAGAGCCAGGCCAAACAGATGAAGATATGCCTGCGAACGGTTTAAGTTAAGGCAAAAAAGAACTTTGCAGTTATGAGGGGCGATTGGTAATTCCATAGCCCCTCAGTTAATGAAAACAATGCTCATGGTACGCAAAACAAAATCCTTTCGCCCATCACAAAAAAGCATTCCCTAGATAGATGTGTAGCTAAGCTGTATCAGCTTAAGTCATTGTTTTTAATATGCTATTCAGATTTTTTTTGTTATTGTAATAATGAATTGCTCTACAGGGATATTTAAATGCTAAATTTAGGCAGGATGTTTTATTTTTTAATATTTTTACTGGTTTCTTTTTATTCAACATTGGTGCAAGCTCATTCAATTTCGAGCGGAGGGGAAAGCCTATCATTTTCTAAGGCTAATATAATAGTCAAAACAAATGCCCTGGGAAAAAATACATGTTCGAACTCTCTACAAAACTGTACTCTTCAAATTGCTCAGCCTGCATGTTTTACTCCTCCAGGAAGTGTTACAATTACCAATAAATCACTGGTTCATGCTAAAAATATAACGGCCTCATCAGCTGATGCAAATTTTATCAACTATGTGGTACAGACGAATCAGTGTCCTGCTTTATTACCTCCGGGTGCAAGTTGTACCATTTCCTTTGCCACGAATGCGCCAGTTACTTTTTTAACCACCAATGTCATGGTTAAAGGGAGCAATACAAATGCGACTTATGTGGATCTGAACGCATTTCAATGTGCCTTATCACCAACTTTTACTTCGATTAATAATACAACATTTATCCAGGGGGCTTTTAATAGTTTTACTATTACAGCAACGGGAGTGCCCGCTCCGACCTTCTCAATAACCTCCGGTTCTTTACCCATAGGAGTAACATTGGATTCCAGTACGGGCGTAATTTCGGGAACGCCAACTACTTTAAGTTCTTATGCATTTACAATTACGGCATCGAATGGAAACTTGCCTGATGCAATTCAGAATTTTACTTTAACGGTTAATCCACCACCAGTACCTCCTGCTATTACCTCTGCGAACTCAACTACTTTTACTCAAGGCACATTAGGTACTTTTAACATCACGGCTACTGGAACCCCAGCACCAACATTTTCAATCACCTCTGGGTCCTTGCCTATGGGGGTAACATTAAATAGTGCTAGTGGAGTACTTTCAGGAACACCCACAGTTAATGGAGTATTTTCTTTTGAAATCACTGCTGCGAATGGAGCACAACCTAATGCAATACAACATTTCACTCTTACAGTTGAGGCTCCGCCAGTATTTACTTCGGCGAGCTCCACTGCTTTTGCTCAAGGGAGTTTTGGCACATTCACTGTTGCAGCCGCCGGTACTCCAGCACCAACGTACTCAGTAACCTCAGGCAGCCTACCCTCAGGAGTTACATTGAATAGTACAACGGGCGTGCTCTCAGGCACTCCTTTAGTAAATGGGGTATTTGCCGTGACCTTCACCGCAACTAATGGTGTCTCTCCTGATGCGACGCAAAACTTCACGCTGACCGTGACAAGTCCCCCTACAATCACCTCAGCCAATGCAGCTACGTTCACTGAAACCATAGCTGGAACATTTACAATTACTGCATCAGGAACACCAGCCTCAACCTTTTCCGTTAGCTCAGGTTCATTGCCAGCAGGTGTAACACTTAATGGTACTACAGGTATTTTGTCTGGCACGCCTACAGTAAATGGTACCTTCCCCGTTGTTCTTACAGCAGCTAATGGCATTTCTCCTAATGCCACACAAAACTTTACATTAACGGTTAACCCTCCACCTGTCCCTCCAGCATTTACTTCTGCCAGTTCAGCGACGTTTACTGAAACTATAGCCGGAAGCTTTACTGTAGCTGCCACCGGAACTCCGGCACCAACCTTTTCCGTAACCTCAGGTTCTTTACCCACTGGGGTAACTCTGGATGGGACGACCGGAGTTCTTTCCGGTACTCCGACAGTAAATGGCGTGTTTGCTTTTACGATTACCGCTACAAATGGCGCACCTCCTGATGCCACGCAAAACTTTACTCTTACTGTGAAGCCGACACCCAATATGGTATATGTTACCAATAGCGGTGCGAATAGCGTCTCTGCTATAAATGGTGCGAACAATACTGTGAGTTCGACTATACCAGTTACTTTTCCTTTGGCAATTGCAATTAATTCATCAACCAATACTGCGTACGTTATGGCTGAAAGTTCAGGCCCACTTTCAATTATAGATGTAGGTTCTAATACGGTATCAACTTTAAATATTGCAGCCAGTATCTTTCTTGGCATCGCTGTAAATCCGGTCACCAACATGGTTTATATCACCGATGAAAACAATGGTCGGGTTTATATTGTCGATGGATCAACAAATACCCTTACCGGAACAACCATTAGTGTAGGCAGTCTGCCTAATGCGGTGGCTGTGAATTCCGCAACGAATACTATCTATGTAACTAACACAGGAGGTAGTCCGGGTACTGTTTCAGTGATTGATGGGACAAATAATACAGTAACTACCACCATAAATGTGGGTAACCTTCCTGTAGCCATTGCTGTTAACGAAACCACAAATACTGTCTATGTGACCAATCAATCCGATAGCACGGTTTCTGTAATTGATGGTTCAAATAATACGGTAACCGCTACAATAAATGTAGGAGCTAGCCCTGAAGGTATTGATGTAAACGCTACAACGAATACCATTTATGCGAGCAGCTACAGCTCTGGAACTGTATCAGTTATCCAAGGAACCACCGTAACAAATACCATTAACGGTGTTGGCGGTAATCTAGAGAAAGTAGCGGTAAATGCTGCTTTAAATATGGTCTATGTCGCCAGTGCCAGTGACAAATACGTTACGGTTATTGATGGTTCAACCAATAGTATTGTTACCACTGTTCCTACAGAGCTTGGACCCTATGGAGTAGCAGTGTATGCACCAACACCCACATTCTTTTTTGCTAATGATAAGGGTATTACTGCCACTGTAGTTGACACGGTGAAGAGTAGGCTTATTTCCAAAGTCTTAATTAGTGATGAGCCAAGCACTATGGCAGTCAACAAAGCGACTAATGCAGTTTACGCCATTAATTACCTGGATGAGACAGTAATGGTAACAGACCGAATAGCTAAGACGATAAAAGCAACTATTAAAGTAGGGCATGGTCCTAAAGGAATTGTATTCAATCCCGTAACAAATAAGATCTATGTTGTAAATCAGCTAGAAGGCACAGTATCAATTATTGATGGCTCAAAAAATACGGTTATTGCTAAGATACCTGTAAATTTACCACAGGGTATTGCGTTAAATCCTTCTACTCATGCAGTGTATGTGGCAAATAAACAGAAAAATAGGGTTTCCATTATAGATGGAAAGACCAATAAAATCACAGCGACATTGCCTGTTAGTAGTGCTGCCCATGTAGAAAAATTGAAGATTGGCGCAAATATAAAACAGTTGATGATGGAGTAAAGCAAGCAACTCTAAGGGATAATCGGCGTATGCTTAAGTCAATAATTTATTAAGCATACGGGCAATCAATTCTTCACGCTATACCTGAGGAAAGTAATAACATGCTGTAATTACTTTCCCTTTCTGGTATGAGATGGTCTTGGGTAATGAAATAAACGCTCAAAAAATTTGTTCTTCTTTCTTATAAACTTATTGCTAATTTATGCAAGTAATTTAGCGTACAGGCCTTGGCAATAACATTTCTCCTGGTCTTTCTTAAAAATTTTAAAAGTGATAAAAATAGGTTAAATGGATGTGTTTGAGTTAATGATGCTTATTTATCAGGGAAAAGAACTCACTAAGATCAAAAATAAAGAGGGTGGTAAAAACCGAAATGATGTAGATGGTTTTTATCGTGATAATAATGGAGTTGAATATTTTGTAAAAAAGCCTCAGGACGCACGCGAGCTGTTCACTGAATTATTCGCAGGCTTATTATTGCAAGAGTTTAAAAACCGAGGTTTTATTGAAAAAATATATCATGCTTCCCTGATTTGCGCTCAATTAATTCAATTTGAAGATGGAAGTTATGGACTGATCCAACCTAAAGTCGAGTTTCAGGAATTATATAAAGTAATTGGCACAGGGTATTACGACGGCTCTGATCGGAGCCCACTCTGGGAGATGTTTTATGGCCCATACTCATACTTATTACTTACTCAATTTAAACATTATTATGGCTTAGCTATAGCATTAATGTTTTCATTATTACTAGGGGATCATAGTGTCCACAGCGGGAATGTGGTTTGTTTAGATATCTTATCTTCCATGGAAGAGTCGTTTATTCAATTTGCACGCATTGATTGGGGCGCTGCATTTCGTTATTTCGGACATGAAAAGAATAATGAGGACCTTTTTTATCCTTTTGAATATTATGGGTTTTTTAATCCTAAAGGATATACTAAGGGTTATTTTTTAAATTACAAAAGGATTAAAGGCCTTTTCCCTGCTATTTCAACACATGCAAAACAATTACTGGAACTAATTAATAAAGAAACTCTTGTAAGCATGATTAACAGTATTCTAGGAAAATTACCTCCAGACTTACTAAATACTGATATTAAAGAGCAATTGGTTAAATATTTATATATAAATTCTTTTAAGAACATTAGCTTTGGCGAAACTGGGGATTATCAACAATTTTCTAATGATCTATCACAAATTTTAATGCAGCGATTAAATAAAATAACGGAATTATCAGATCTTATAAATAATCCAATCGAGCCAAATCAACTAGATTATAAGGAAAGTATTCCTAGAATGGTTGGATTGTCTTTGAGTTCGACACTCACTTTCCATGAGCAAGTGACCCTTTGGCTCCATGTAATTTCTTCATCTGATAACAAAAGTATTTTTGATTTTAATACGATTGATCGTGCACAACTAGCTGCTCAGTTTAATTGTTATTTGGAGAGTTTATTACGTCAAGTTGAGAAATTAGATCGTACAAACAATCCAAAATTGTCTTTTCTAAAAAATGATTTATATCGTGATTTATTTTCTTTTGAAGCAGATTTAAAGCCAGTTTGCTCTTCCGAAGATAAAACTAAATTGCCTCTACAAGCAGGATTTTCGCAGCTTACTGATTCTCTATTAAAAGTAAGTTTTAATATCCTTATTACACTTAGGGTGCTACAAGAAACACAACGCTCAAGGGTACCTGCTAAAGCTGGGCACATTCGTTTTCTATTTGAGGCATTAAAAGAATATTTATGCAATTTTAATTGCCTTCATCAAGAGTTGCTGACTGAGTTGGGAAATACTCTTTATCCCAATATTCTCAGAAACTAAAGAAATTCAATAAGGGGGCATGACAGCATTTCTTTATGTCTCAAAACACACCAGGGAGCAGTGTCATTAATTCTTAAAGTGCTAGAATAATAATGTCTCTCCGCCTGCGCGGAGATGACATTCAAATAGATGAAAATATTTAATTTAAAATTTTATTCAAGCCCGGCAATGCTTCAGGCCTCAATCTTTTTTACTTCTTAGGGTTATCTTGCTCTGTTTACTAATTTAGCCTCATCAATTCTTGTGTGGGCTCTTCCAGTTCAGCCTCTTCTTTCTTTAAGTTTGTAAGCTGTTTTTTTAACCCATCTTGTGCCACTTTATTATGCCAAATTAGGAGATGCGTTTTTTTCTCTATTTCTGGCTTTATGGCCTTAATTTGTTCAGTAGTCAGCTCATCTGTATGACGATAGAATGCGTAAAGTTGAGCGCATATCTCATCTATTTTTTCTTCGTCACTTAAGTTTTCATTCTCAGGTTTTAAATGAAAATCAATCGTACAACATAATGTAGCGCGTACATTATTCATATGAAAAAAGGACAAAAATGCTCGATAAGATGCACTATTGCGAATAAACATAGGAATGAGCGGATTTTGCAAAGACCAGAAACCATCAAGTCGAATCACCTGAATAGGTACTTTATTATCCAAAGCGAGCTTAGCCGCACCAGCGTAAACTCGGGGAGGATCTTCTCCTAACCGTGCGAAATTTCCCTGCGGAAAAAGTGCGACACAACCATTTTCATTAAGTACTTTACTGGCCTTATCCAATGCATCCGCATTAGCAGAGCGTCCATTTTCACCTCGTGTTGCTTGGGCATCTACGGGTATCGTTTTAAATTTTCTCAAGAAAGAAGAAACCAAGGGTATAGAGTCAAAATTAGTGGTAGCAAAAAAACGAGGTGGGGTTCCCTCCATTTTTGAGGCGACAGCAATTGCTTCCCAGCCAGTACGGTGTGGACCAATAGCGAGTACTTGCTTCTCTGCATTAGTAATTTCCAAATCCCCACTTCGAGTGTGCAACATACGCATTACAAGAATTAATATTCCAGCTATGATGCGAGCAAAACGATCTTCATATCTAAGACGATTGTTAGATTCAACAAATCGTAGAAGTGCGTAGGCAGCCACAGTAATGCCCGTAAGAAGGAACAAGGTAGTGTAAACACTGACTCCAGACTCATCATAATCATTAAGTGGATCTAAATGGGAATTAAAGCCCATATTAATTACTCCTTTAAAATCAGGTACAAGATTGTATTTTGGTGATTAAATTTAATCACATTCCCTTAAGACCTTGGTGTTGTATAACTTAAAAAACTAGCCAACAACCAAGCTTTGTTATAGTACCTTTAAAATTGATGGTGTCAATTAAATGCTCAAAAAAGATAAGTTGTAACGCATTGGCACGTTAAATATTTATAAGGGATATTTGGGCGGGCAAGAAGGCAGTAGTCAGACCTTGTTACCCGTTCAAGGCCTGACTCGAATGCTCGTAAAAGGGTACTAAATATAGCTACCAAGCTGTCGATTAATCTCACTTAAGCCTGTTTCAGTTTGCAATAAGCTTTGCAGCCCAATCATTTGATTACGTTCTTGCATATCAATTTGTTGTTCATGATGTCTAGAAAAAAGTGACATGGTTGTTAACGCATGCTGATTGCGCGAGGAGTTATATTTTACTAAACGATAAGCTGTAAGTAATTGCTTAAACTCGAACGATTTGGCATCAATATAATTTAGAGGAACACTTCCTGCGTCATTTTTTTGAAATAAATTAGCGCCATTTTGAATAAGCAAAAATGCCGCTTCCAAATTTCCTAACTTACAGGCGAAGTGTAAAGGGGTCCATCCTTTAGCATTAGCTGGAGCTACATTTACTCCAGTAATTCCTTCGTCAATTAATTTGATTAGGGCGGCAGTATCATTTTTTTTCGCAGCAATACATAGCTGAGTTGACTGAGCGGCTTGTAAATCTTGATAGCGGTCTCGGGCGTAAATATGACAACCAGAACCAGGATAGCTATCATCTTGTAAATGAAGCAGATCCTGGAGCTCTTTGTTAGCCATTCGCAGCTCAGGGTTAATACCACGATAATTACCGTCATTTAAATGAGGCATTTTGCTCCAATTATCACTAAGAGTTGTTTGACCTGTAATTGCACTCATATAAACTAATGAAAATCCTTGGTCAGTTAAGGTTCTTCCAGATGATTTCTTCTTTTGAAAATGAGTTAAATCTAATTCGGCAGAAGTTGCTGAAAAGAAATCCTTTAAAAAATTGCTACTCTTTTGAGATTCATTATGATCAGGCCAGCCACCAATAAGACTGACGGTACAGTCTGCAATGTCTATCTCGCTACCTAAGTATTCAGCCATAAATTTGCTTAAATCATCACGACAACAATTATCATCCCAGTGTAAAACAGCACTGCGAATAGGATGATAAATAAATACACCACAGCAACCCCGTAAAGATTCTGTGCCAATTAAAGGACGAGGATTTGATGGATCAATGATCAAATATTCTTTTTGTAAAACCAGATTTAAATCTTTGGGCATGATATTTTCTGTTTAGAATTATTTTGGCAGCAATAGTATACAAGTTTTATTAAGAGAATATTAACTCAAGATGGTTTAAATATGGACTATATAAATTTGATCCCTCAAGTAAGGATGCAACCCAATCGGTTTTCTCTTCCTGGAAATACAGAATGCCTTTGTTTTTTATAAGATAAAGTATGTTTTTATTTTATAAAAAATGGTTAAATCAAATCTAGATTGTTCCTGTAATTTTGGAACGGTTTATTCGCTATCGTTAAATATGAGCAGGGAGGGAAAATGGATAATGTTTTACTAAATATAGGTTCCGCAGCGTTACGAAAAGCAGCCTTAAATACAGCAGCCAAAGATTTTATTTTGTCCAATCCCACTTTATTTAAAACTTTAAAAAAAGCGGCAGATAGATACATAGGAGGGGAAACTCTTGTTGAAACCTTGGGGAAAGTTAAAACACACAATGCCAACAAAGTTAAATGTTCTATTGAATTTATGGGGGAAAATACCGCGACCTCAAAAGAGGCCAATGAGGCTACTGAGGAGTTCATAACGATCTGTCAACAAATTAGAGCCCAAGGTTTATGGTCTACTGTATCGCTTGATCTATCTCATATTGGTTTAATTATTTCGAAAGAGCTTTGTATCGAGAATTTAGATCGGATTTGTAAGGAAGCTGCAAAAGCGGATACTGAAATTATTATTAGTGCTGAAGGAACTGAGTGGACTGATGCGATCATTGATGTTTATATGCAAACAAGAAAAAAACACTCGAATCTGAGTATTACTATGCAAGCTTATTTGCATCGCTCTAAAGATGATTTTAAAGAGTTAATTAAAGAAAAAGGACGGATTCGCATTGTTAAAGGAGCTTATGTAACTCCTGCAGGATTGTCTTTAGCAAGAGGGGAGGAGTTGGATAAGGTATACCTAGATTATGCGGAACAACTCTTATCTAAAGAGCATTATTGTTCTATTGCAACTCACGATGAAAAAATACAGCAGGAAGCAAAAAATATCATTCAAAAATACAAACCTTCAAAAGACACTTATGAGTTTGAGAGTTTATTTGGGATACAAAACGATAAGCTTGCGCGGTTACACAATGAAGGTTATCCGACTAAAGTATATTTTGTATACGGTAAAGAATGGTATCTTTATGTTTGTAATCGGATTGCTGAATATCCATTAAATATATTCCACGCTTTGCAAGACATTGTTGAATAAACTTTTTTCATAAAACAGCTCCCGTCTTAGCACGGTGTAATACGGGATCCTAACTTATGTGTCGCTTGGCTTATCCTCTAAACTACTCATATTAATTTTAAGGGAAGCCAATAAGGTCACAAACATCATTGTAAATAGGGTAATTAGAGCCATAGATTCATAAATTTCTAAATGCGTTGAAGCACCAAAAGGATCCACTAATTGAGTTAAACCTTGTATGCCATAAATAGCCACAGCTTCTCGCCAAAAGTTTTTAGAAGAAAAAATATGGGACTTACTTAGAGCCATAATATCATGCTTAGCAATATAAAGAGCAAAAACTTGATAAATAATATAAACCACCAAGAACCAACCAAAATAGTTTTGCAGAGGAACGCCAAAGTACACACCAGCATCCTTCCAAACCCATAATGAATAGACCGTTGAAGCAAGAGGATCCATACATACATCCCACATCACCATAATAAACGCAGCGATCAACGGCACGAAGAATCGTTGCTTTCCGGAAAGTGGAGTGGCGTATTGGTCCAGAAGTATATGAGCCAAAATCCACGAGGCATAACCCGTGCCAAAATAGGCAAACATAATAATAAGAGGTACCTCAAACAGCCTTGGCCCCGCTAATTTATCATAATAATAATGCCCAAAAGGAAAGCCTGTTTGAATACTTAATGCCTCAAAGAAATGGCTAACAAGCCATGATATAAGGAAAAAAATAATTATATTTTGTATTCCATATCGCTCGGTGCCATGTAGGCAGGCAGAAATAAAAATGGCTAAGACAAGAATAATAGGTAAAAAAAGCTCAGCAACTGGGCCATGCCAAATCGCAGAAAAAAGAGTAGCCAAAAGATAAATAGCAATTACTGCCCATCTAGTATTACTTCCTTTATTCCGCTCTCCTTCATTTTTAATCATTTAAGTGTCCTTACTTAAAAGGCCAAATAGGTGCCATAACATTAGGATATAATATTTATAAGACCTTAATTCTTTACTATTTGTCAATGTATTCTTATATGTGTAATAAAAAGTATTGAGTATGTATCTGCATTAAATTTTCAGTTCATTTGTCATAATTAGGTTCATATTAAGCTAAAAAATTGCACCTAACATGGGGTTCGTGTAAACGGCCACATCTATCAATGTTTATTGATAAACATTGGTGAAATTATTATCAGCAGTTACTTTCTTGCTGATCTGCACCATTGTGTAATGAGTATTCTTCTTTGTAACCAGGCATTTTTCCTTAAATAAATTCAAGGTGAGGAAATAACTTACTTCTTCAATAATCAGTCCTAAAGTTTTAGGCTGAGTCAATTTTACATTAAATACAGGAGATCAGAATCAGTAGTTGTTTTAAAGGTATAGTCTACTGCTTCTTGTTTTGTTTGAAACAGCTTAGTTTTTCCGGCAGGAATTGTACTTTTTATTTCATCGATTGATATTTTTCCCTTAGTAGTGCAAAGATATCCTCGCTCCTAAACAACTTGACTTTGAAATAGCAAAAGAAGTTCCAACCGCAAAAATACCCATCCGCATAGTTATGCAGTATGTTCTTTTATTCCATCAATACTTAATGAATAAATTGCTTTGAAACGATATGGGATTCAATTCAGTACCATAATGTTTGGGTGATTTAAAGAGGATATTGTTTTGTGTTTTAAATTATTGTAGCTGAACTCTTTGCTGTCCTTCCTCTTGGTAAATCCATACACACAAAAATTCTAGGTTTCCACACGGATGAGCACCTAGTGGAGAAGGTTAACCATATTTCATCAATTGATTCATAGCCAGGAGGGTGGGACGTAAGTTTTAATAATGCGATTAAGCCTTAGCGGATGTTACGTCTTGGACCCAAGTTATGCGAAACAATTAGTTTGCTACATGGTTGTTATTGTCTATTTTTTGAATATTTTGCTATATTTTAGAATAAAATGAATGGTGGACAAAGAATGAGTAGCGAAGAAAATGTAATCCTAAAGGAAATGCAAAATTTCCTATCCGTTTTGCGTCAAATAATAGATAATTCTTACACAATTGAATTCAGCCTGAGCCCTAAAGAATGGTTAGATGAGGGAAATGAGGTTGTTTTAATTAGAGGAGCGCTGTTTACTTTAGCAAAAGATGCCTTTGAAAATATTACGTCAATAGACGTTAATAGGCTTATTAAGTTTTGTATTAAAAATTTGCCCAAGTATAACCATATAAAAACCTTTCCTGAGTTTATTGATAACATTGTAGGTGGCGATGATGGAACAGGATATTGTCTTCAGAGCGCTACTAGTTCTCTAAAGGAGCTTCATAATCAAATTGTTGAAGTTTCACAAATAGGTGAACTGTATGTTTTTAATAAAGAAAATTATATAAAAACCAGAGAATATGTGGAACGTTATATTTTAAAATCAGAAGGAAAATTAAATAAAGAGAAACCACTCTCATTTAATAAAAAAACAGTGGATATTCCTTTGCTCCCTCCAGCAGATAATGTAATTGAAAATAATCTAATAATTAGAGAGTTAAAAGCAGATTTAATAAATGCCTGCTACTCATATAAATATGATTATAAATATTTTCCAAAGGAGCATGAAAATTTGGTCGATAGGGTTATACAATTATTTGATGCATTTGATCAAAAGTTTATGAACATAGATAGTATTGATAGCTCCACCGAGACTAATTTTCAGCTAGTTTTACAATCAGCGATACACATCCTTAAAGAAATTTTGGCCGAAAAGGAAAGTGAATTTTTTAATTTAATGACCATTTTTCCAGAATATGGCCAAAATGAGCGATATCGGGAAAACACTGAACCATATTTAATGCTCACAGAATATTTTTTAAATGGTTCTCCAAATAGTGATGAAATATTTAATAAACTTATTTTATCCAATAAAGATCAATTTACATTTAAATATTCGGAAAATGATTATAATTTTTTTAATCAAAATGCCTTTCTCAAAAATCCAAAACATCAGAAGCTGGCAGAAGATCTACTTAAAATCGGAGCAAATGAAAAGTCAAAACCAACTTATTTACTAGCACAGGCGATTATAAATAATAATATTAATGAAGTAATAAATCTTCTAGAGGTGTACACAGTATCAGAACTAGAAACTCCCATAAAAAATGGAGATTTTCATCACTGTTTGCATATAGCGACTGAAGAAGGAAACGAAGTAATTGTTAAATTACTATTAGAAAAAGGCTTTAATGTGAATTTAAAAGATGACAATGCAGGTATGCGAACGCCCTTATCATTTGCAGCTGAAAGAGGTTATTCAGATATAATTAACTTATTAATGGCATATTCGGCTGATATTTATGTTAAAGATAATTTTAACAAAGTCCCTCTTGATTGGGGAAATAGATTTACCGCTCCTAGAAATTAACATTAGATCTTGGGGATGGTTTGATTAGCGAGTAGGATTAATAAAGTAATAGGAAATAAACCTTTAACCAGGGTATACGCTTTAAGTGCAAATATTGGATGTAGCTTAAATTGACAACACACAAGCAATTCAATACGATGTTCTTTATTATTATGGTTTAGTTAATTTTCAAGGATGAAAATGAGTTATAAGGACCAAAATAAATTTTTCTTTCTTTCTGCACTCACTCTTTCTTCGACTGCTTTTAGTGCAAATATTAATTTACCTTCTACACCAAGTGGAAGTTCTTATTTCATACTGCCTGGTATTTATGGTGTTGCCGCTGATTCTTTTTTCTAGTTAATAATTTTAATTCACCTAATGGTACGGGGAGCCTTAATACTTCTGCTGTCAATATGTTAGGACCAGGAACTTTTATTATAAATAGTGGTGTCACAGTAAATCAAAATTTGGGTGGTTTGGCAGGAGTGGGGTCCACAGGGGTTAGAGCTGTAATTTTGGCAAAAGCAGGAGGCAACGCAATTAATTATGGGAACATCATCAGTGCTAATGAAACAACAACTTTAAATTCTTTTGGTTTGCTTGCAAATTCAATTCATAATGGACTTCCAACAGCATCTGCGACTGCCATTAATTATGGAACCATTAGCGTACAAAATATGTCTGCAGATGCTCTAAGTGCAGCAGGAACAAAAACGGTACGAAGTTTTGCGACCAATTATGGCACAATTAATGCGGCAGATCGTCTCACAGGTGTTGCGAGTGATTTTGTGGTAGGAATTTCAGCTCTTGGGAATGGTTTAATCATTAATGAGACAAGTGGTACCGTGAACGCGCGATCAAAAATTGGGAGCCGGGGCTCTTCCGGAATGGTGATTGGTTACGCTCCCACCGGATATACCGGCGAAGGTACGTTTAGTAGCAACAGTCCACAAATGATCAATCGGGGTATTATTAATTCCTATAATGATTCTCATGGCTTGTATTATTGGGGTGACTTTCGAACATTTGGCCTTAATCAAGATAGAATCAACATATTTGATCGAGGTCACGGTGTTTACTTCGATAATGTGGGAGCAGCAGGAGCTGGTAGTGAATTTACAAACTCGGCCACAGGAACAATAACAACCCAGAATATTAATTCCTATGGCGTGTACATGCGCCATCTAAATAATCTTAGAACCGACAATTATGGTATTATTGAAACGTTTGGTACTAAATCACATGGAATAGTTGCTTTTTCTTCTGGCTCTTCAGGGAGTAATTTGCCCAATGGACAAATTACCATCAATGGGACAACTGCGGCAGGAATTTATTATTCGGCCACAGCACTTAGTGATGTGAATCATCAATGGAACTTAGGTACAATTAATATAGCAGGCAGTAATTCTTTTGGTATTGCGACCCCTCAAAGTGTATTTCGAAACGATGGAACGATTAATATTAGTGGTGCCAGCTCCTATGGTATGCTTGCAGGCGGTACTTATAATCTGATAGTCGATAATACGATTCCCAATAACGCCTATTTAGGCGCATTGACTCCCTTATCTTCCGCTCAAGGAGCTATACAAACAGCGAAGAATTATGGTGTTATAAATGCGTATGCTGCATTAACAACTGGGTTAGCCGCTCAAGGAGTAGGAAGTCAAGGTATTAATATCCAGGGGGCAATTATTAATGCTGCAAATACAGGTATTGGTTTGTTGGCTCGCTTAGGAGCTAGTGTCGAAAATGAGGGGCTCATTACGGCCAATGCAAATGGGCTTGGAATGCTAATCGAAGCCAATAGCAGTGGGAGTAATTTAGGTGAAGTAAATGCTTTAAATAGTATTGGTGTTTCTGTGACCAGCGGTCTTTTTACTAATCGTGGAGTAGTGAGGAGTAATTTAGTTGGGATTCTCGGAACTAATGGGACGGTAATTAACAGTTCAGGTTTGCTATCAGCGCCACTGGCAGTGCAATTTATTTCCGGTAATAATCAACTCAATTTATTGAATGGCTCAGTGACTCAAGGGACTCTTTTAATGGGTGCAGGAGCTGATGAGACAACGGTATTTTCTGAAGCAGATATTTCTGGGGTTTCTTTATTTTATGGGGGTACAGGAGCGAGTACTTTAACTTTTGATGGCTATCAAGGTCAAGCGAATACCATTACTTCTTGGCAGAGGGTACAAAGTATTAATGGTGCTCATTTGCAGTTAGAGGGGACTGAGACTCATTCTGCGGATTTATTTTATATCGATAGTCAATCCACTCTTGGATTTTTATCGCAAGCAGGTACATTAATGGGAAATGTGCAAAATGAAGGAACCCTAGATTACAGTAGCGGTAATGGAACAGGCAGTTATGAAATTTTAGGTAATTTGAGTAATTCGGGTCTCGTGAGATTAGCCAATTTTACGAGAACTGCCGGCAACCACTTTAAGGTTGTAGGCAATTATATAGGTGAAAATGGGAGTATTTTTCTAAATACTTATTTAGGCCGAGATAATTCTCCCTCCGATTTACTAATTATTGATGGGGGCAGTGCAACTGGTTCAACCGCTTTGTTTATTAATAATGTTTCAGGCTCGGGAGCATTCACCTTGGGAAATGGAATATTAGTGGTTGAGGCAATCAATGGTTCAACCACAGCGCCAAATGCCTTTTACCAAGGAAATCCTATTGTAGGAGGTCCGTTTGAATATACTCTATATCGTTCAAGCTTGGATTCTAGCGGTCCAGAAAATTGGTATTTACGTAATCTTTGTCCACTTGGAAACCCCGAGTGCTCTCCAGAGCCTCCCGTACCACCTGTGCCTCCAGTTCCCCATTACCCTCCGGTTCATTACCGTTCAGAAATTGGCCTTTACCCAGTTCTTCCTGCGATGACTTTATTATATGGTCAAGCTTTATTAGATACCTTGCATCAACGTGTTGGACTGGGCACAGAGATTAACCGTGTTTGGTCACGAGTCGTTGGATTACATGGGGAACGAGATCGTTTAACAAATAGAGCGCTTCATAGTTCGCACTATGATTATAATTTTACCTTTTTTCAAGCGGGCAGCGATTTATTCGCTTATGAGTCTTCTCATTGGGGACGACATCATATAGGTTTGTATGGTGCCTTTGGACAAGGAACTGGCGATGTAAAACGCCCTTTTTTAACCCTGGGGTCTAATGAATTTAATGCATTTACTGCTGGCGGTTATTGGACAATTTATTCACCGCAGGACGCTTATATCGATACAGTGCTTCAAACTACTTGGTACGAAGAGGCACGCTCTCAATCTTATCGTCTTCCTGAGGTAAATACTCAGGGTATCGGAGTCGGTGTATCTGTTGAAGGAGGATATCCTTTTAAATTTCATCAACAATGGACGCTTGAACCTCAAGTACAGGCTATTTATCAAGCTATTAATTTGGATACGGGTAAGGATATTGGGGCGACTATTCGTTTTAGAAATAATTATGGCGTTGTGGGCCGTCTAGGTCTTTTGGCGACCCATCAGTGGGATTTTGATGAAAATAAAGGAATAAAATCATTGACCGCCTGGCTCAGACCTAATTTTTGGTATCAATTTAAAGGCAATCCACAAGCTCAGTTTTCCTCTGTTTATGGATTTGTGCCTTTTCAGGCTCAATTAGAAGGGGCTACTTTGGAATTAAATTTAGGTACAACAATTAATCTGCAACAAAATCTCGCTGTCTATGCCAATGGAAGCTATGGTACCGGATTAAATTTGCATATGACGAGCTACGATGGGCGATTGGGACTTAAGGTCAGGATGAGTTAGTACTAACATATATTTTTAAAAAGAGGATTTAAAGGTTTATTTGTAACCTCCATTTGGGAAAATAATAAGAGTTAACTCCGGCATTTAAGGTCCGAAAAGTAGAGTATAATTTGATCATTACGTATTATCTATATTCGCTCAATAGGATCTGTTGCATTCAAATGGCGTTATTTTCATAAAGAAGTTATTTGTGCCAACTTTTGCTCAGCAGGATAGATGAGGTTCGGCCGGGATCCTGACGAAAAGGACCATTTCCTGTGTAATTTTGTGCCATTTACTATCTAAATTAAATTTCTCTGCTTTCTAAGATATAGGTGCTATTAATTATTTGGCCTAATTTTTCTTCTGTTTGATTTACAATCGTAAATTCATTCTCTTTCCAAAAATTTAAAGCGTTCACATTTTGTTCTTGCACAATACATCTTAATCTGGTTTTTTGGAGAGAATGCCTAAGGTCTTTAATTAAGCGAGAACCAATACTTTGATTACGATAATTTGGATGAATTAACAAATAGCCAATTGTCCAGATGTCTTTTTCCGGATAATCACGAATTATATCCAAAATACCGATTAAAATATTGTGGTCATAAATACCTAAGACAAACTTATCTTCGCTTATATTCTTTGATGGTGGGCAAGCAGAGAGAATTCCTGCAGCAGAACCTTTTTCTCCTTCACACAATTCGAAAAAATCATCAAATAACTGAATAAAGTTTTGTATCTCATGCAGATTATCCGCAGATAATAATCTAATATCCCATTTTTTTAATTTCGATAAAAATGGAGGGTTTTTCAACTTAATTCTCCACTTTGATTTTCATTTATTATTCTTCTTACAGATGTACGACCAATTCCGAGTCTTCTGCTGATTTCTGATTGGCTTATCCCTTTACTGAACATAGACATTATTTCATCACTCCGTTTTTTTGCAGTTGCTGGACGCCCATGAGATGTACCTTTACTTCTGGCATGAGCAATCCCTGCTTTAACACGCTCCCTTAAAATTTCTCTTTCAAATTCAGCAAAAATTGCTAACAAGCCAGCCATTGCTCGCCCTGTTGCTGTAGTTAAATCGAGTGCTTCAGTTAATGAGATGAAACCAACACCAAGATTATTCAATTCATTCAAAGTATGAAAAAGATCATTAACGGAACGACCCCATCGATCCAATTTCCAAACAATAATTACATCAATTTGTCGACGCTTTGCTTGGTTTATAAGTTCTACTCGTTTTGGCCTCTCTTTAGCTCCTGATCCAATTTCTGTAATTTCACTTTCAATATCCCACTGACGTGCCTGCGCATATTTTTTCATTGCTTCAATTTGCAGATCTAACGTCTGTTGGTCATGTGTTGAAACTCTGGCATAAATTCCTGCTTTCATACCTGGCCAAAAACCTCCTGAAATTTGTCTGTCGAAAACCCTTTAAATATAAGGATCCAAAGTCTTGATTTTTACATGGCCATAAACTACTGTTTTCGGCCGCTGTAAAGATAACCAAAATTTAAAATGACTGCAATACATGAAACCGCCTATCCAAGATTAAAACCAAATCCTACACCGACAGAGCTTGAGAAAAACTTCAAGCCGACGTTCGATGAAATAATGCTGATGGAAAATAGCACCCGCTCAGCATCAGTAATTAATAAGTTAGGTTTTATGGTCATATTGAAATGTTATCAATGTCTAGGTTATGCAATTAATCTGAAAGATGTTCCTGAAGCAATCATCGGTTATGTTTCCAACGCCTTAGGAGGTTCTGATAATCCGGTTCTTACAGGTTATGCACCAAGCTCCAAAAAAAGACATCGAAAAATTATTCTGCAGTTTCTTAACATATCAGATGATGAGCATAAGCAACGGGATTGTATGAAACAAAGTGCATTAAAATCTGCTGTTTTTAAAGAAGGGTTGGTGGATATTATAAATGATATGATTGAAACGCTCGTGAAGGAACGATTTGAGTTGCCTGGTTTTACTACATTAGAACGAATGGCACGAGCCGCCAGAGCTCTTACCAGTACTAAATTATATGAGCGAATCACCGCCAAGCTTGGTGATGAGTCAAAAATATTTCTCGATACATTATTTGATATAGCACTTGCGCCAGATAATGCCGCAACTCGATGGGCTTATTTAAAACAGGAAATGAAAGCGCCTACTACTCAGAATGTTAAAACCTTCATTGAGAATTTAACTCAATTAAAAGATTGGCGCTCTAAAGCCCCAGCTTCTATTAATGAAATTCCTGCTCACCGATTAGAGCAATTGATTGAAGAAGCAACGGCGTTAGATAGCTCAGACATGAAGGACTTAAGACAAGATAAACGTTATGCTTTAGCGATTACCATGCTTCATTTTAAACTAGCAAATGGTCTGGACAGCATCGTAAGCGTTTTGATTCGCTGGATGCGCAAAATGAGACATGAAGCCAGTCAGGAATTAGATGCTTACACATTAACCAAGAAAAATGAAACAGACCGATTAGTTGAAATTCTTTATAACGTGTTATTAGCATCAATGGTCACCGGAACTCACGCAGAAAGATTAGATGCAATTGAAAAAAACTTCCCAGAAGACAAAGAAGGAACTATTACTCAATGTGAGCAATATTTAGCGCATTCAGGAAATAATTATTTGCCTTTTATGGTAAAGCTCTATCAAAATAAGCGGTATGTACTTTTCCAGTTATTGGAACAATTAACATTGTGCTCTGCATCTCAAGATAAATCACTTGAGCAAGCAGCATCCTTTATTATCAAGCATCGTCAGAGCAAGCAAAAAATGATTCCCATAGTTGCCAATGATTTTGATCAGTTAAGTTGGCTCAGTGATAAATGGTTTAATTTTGTTACGAATAATAAACGACATGATGAAATCATGGTGGTCAATAAAAAACACTTTGAAATGGCTGTATTTAATGCATTGGCAGACGAGATCCATTGTGCGGACATGTTTTTGGAAGGTGCTAATCATTATGACGACCCAAATAAACAGCTAATGACATGGGAAGAGTTTTATGCTGGGGTTGATGAGTATTGTGCTTTAATTCAGCAACCAAGTAAGCCTTCTGAGTTTATTAAAAGTTTGCAAGACCGGCATTTTGAAGCAGCGATTCAGACAGATAGTGGTTTCCTGGCAAATGAGTACCTAAGTATTGAAAATGGGGAGCCGATTTTAAAACGTGCAGTGACCAAAAAAGAGGATAAAGCCATTACTGCTTTTGTTGATGAGGTTTCAACACGATTACCCCTCTTAAACATTGTTGATGTCTATAGGGATATTGAAGAATGGTTATCCATCAGCAAATTCTTTAAACCACTTTCAGGCTATGATTCCAAAATCAAAGACTATGGCATGCGTTTTGTTGCCACTACTTTTTCTTATGGCTGTAATGTTGGTCCCGTTCAAACAGAACGTTGTTTACAACAATATAGTCGTAAACAAATTGCATGGGTATTTAATCATCATGTGACTGATTACCGGCTAAGTAAAGCAACAGAGAAGTTGATTAATATTTATAATCAATTCGAATTGCCAAAGTCATGGGGAACTGGCGATAGCAGCTCTGTTGATGGCACATATTGGAATATGTATACCAATAATTTACTGGCAGAACACCATATTCGCTATGGACAGTATGGTGGCATTGGTTATTACCATGTTTCTGACCAATACATTGCCCTATTTAGCAATTTTATCCCTTGCGGTGTCTATGAGGCGACTTATATTTTTGATGGCGTTATTGATAACGAATCTGATATTCAGCCCAAAACAATCCATGGAGACACAGGCGCTCAAAGTGAGGTAGTGTTTGCGTTTGCTTATTTGCTTGCAATTAAATTGATGCCAAGAATTCGCAATTTTAAACATCTAAAATATTACAGACCTGTTACTGCATCAGGTGACTTATTTAAACATATTGATAGCTTATTTACTAATGATAAAATCGATTGGGTGTTGATTGAGGCGCATTACTACGATATGTTGCGGGTAGTGATGTCCATTCAAAATGGTAAAATTAAAGCCTCAACCATTTTGCGCAAACTGTGTATGCAAAGCCGTAAGAATAAGATCTTTCAGGCATTTCGTGAATTAGGACGAGTAATTCGAACAATATTCTTGCTCAATTACATCAATGATATTGAATTACGACGAATTATTCATGCTGCCACATGTAAAAGTGAAGAGTTTAATAACTTCATTGATTGGGTTGCATTCGGGCATGATGGAGCTATTGAAAATAATCTACAGGGGATCCAAAAGAAGATTATTAATTTTGGTCGTTTGGCAGCTAATGCTGTTATTCTGCATGTTGTAGCTAATATGACTAACGTGATTAATGATATGAAAACTGAAGGTTATGAAATTAGCCCTGAAATGCTCAATAGTTTATCGCCATATCACACAGGCCATCTTAATCGATTTGGCTTATTCCCTTTGACGGGAGATAGAGAAAAATTGAGAGTTGAATTTAAGCTGAATTAAAAATAAACAGGAAACGGTCCTTTTCGTCAGGATCCCGGCCGAACCTCTATTTCGTGTTCTTTATAACGAAGTGTTTTAATCACTCTAATCGGCTTTAAGAATAAATCGTCTGAAACGATTTCTATGACATCCCAATTAATGCCTATTGTGGCATCATGATTTTTTTTAAGGTGTTGTAATACGATACTTGCTTGCTCTTTGCTGAGTAGTGGCCTCACATCCAACACATCATCTATAGACCAAACGATGCTGATTTCTTGTATTAAACTATTTGTTCCGGCTGTTGATATATTGCTCATCAAAATCTCCAATTTTTTATTAAACAGTTAATTAGTGGTAACTCCCTGCTTATGCAGGGAGCATTTTCGAAGTCTAATGATAAGAAGAATAATAAAGAGGGGCGCCATCCCAAAGACTTGCATGCGAGAAGGAGTTCATGCGTACTATGCCTTGCGCGTTTGCTCTTTTTCGAAATGGTTCATCAATAAAACAATTAGGTTTGGCTTTTGTTTTTCCGCAAAAAGCATCGTTGCTGTCAGTGACTTTTTCTTGAGCAATTTCTCTGAGTACCACAGTGGAAGTTCCAATTAGCTCAATGACCTGATAAAAGTCAATGTTAGTTTGCTCGTAACCCCAAGAAGCATAGAGAATGGAACCGATTTGAAGAGGGTGTTTAATCATGATTTATTCCTTATTTTATCTATTATGTTCCTAAGTGAACATCTATAGTATGGCAGACCATAACAAAACAGTCAATATAATAGATGTTTTTAATTTATCTATTTTATGGATTTTATTTGTTGACAAATTTGGTTCTTGTAAATAAACTAAGTAGTGTCATTAGGACAATAAAAGAAAACGAGGTAATTATGATTCATCTAAATCAAACCAATGCACCACTTGAGCTGGCCTTTTCTTTAAACGATTTATTGAGAGCGTTAATGCTTACATCTTCATCTACCAGAAATCAGGATATTTCTTATTCTTACTGGAATAGGTTGTCCATTAAAGAAGCCATCGGCACTTATTTGGAATTAAATACTCTTGTTCATTACCCCCAGCTGTGCAATGCACTAAGGCGGTTGGAGCGTTTAGATTATCAGGTAGAACTTTCTCTGGGGGATATTCCTGAGATGAATCAGCAGGGTATTGAGTCGATGATCTATTCTTTAGAGACAATAAAAAATAAATTATTGGGTGCACGAACTCAAAAAGCCACTCTTGATGCTCAATTCAATAAGCTCGTTTACCTGTACGGACAAAATACAACAGTGCCTGTATTGCGTGCTTTTAAACCTTATTATTATTTGCGAAGAACAAATTACTATAACCAGTACACTACACGTGCCAGAAAAATAAATATTTCCGGTGTTCCTTATTTCATGCATTATCATGGCCACCGATTACAAAAACTAAAAAACCTTCATGAATTAAATGAACACCATTTATTAAGTCACTATTTTGATGCGACAAAACAGGATACAACAGCAATAACCCCAACAATGAGAACTTATTTGTTGGGAGGATTCATCAATACATCCGTGTTTGCGTTTCGTTCTAAATACGATTACAAACAAGCTGGTAAAAAATATTACATCGATTTGGCAACAAACAAAACGTACACGCGACTAAATGATGCAAAAGATTGTGCATTTCAATACTGCAACAGTTCATCACTTATTTTATTAGAGGCTTATTAATGAAAAAATTATTGCGATTCGAAGTGAAACAAAATTTGCGTAGACCCTCAAGGGTTTACGTCAAATCAACGGATGGGAAGAACATTTATGGTTCTTTTCATATGAATGAGCCGGATTTATTTGATGGTTGGGATAATCTTTCAATTAATCAAACGATTGAGTTAAAACAGTTCATGCAGAATCTTAAGGCCATTCATCAGCACTTGCATCCTTCACCAACAAGCACGTTGCTCGATTTGCGCTTTCGATTGCCTTATGAATTTATCGATGTTTTGGAGCAGATTGAAATTATTTGTGACGAACAAAAAGTGGAGTTAAACATCTTTGAACCCATGGTTAGTAGTATGATACAGCAAATTAAAGTTGTAGTAGGGAAGCTTTCAGGTTCCAGCAAAGAACAAGCGTTAACGTTACTGAATCGGGTAAATCTTGCCGAATATAAAAAGCAGGATTTTAGCAATCAAATAAAATCTATTTTTTCAGAATTACAAGCCGTTGTTAATCGTTCTGAAAAATTGCACCACAAAGCGAAGACTTTATTTGATAAGGATAAAAGCTATTCTCCTATGGCTATTAAAGGCATGGCTGGTGGAGAAACAACGCCATCAAAATGGCTAGTAGCTTGTGCTGTTGAAGTATTGCTCGATGAAAAAAACGATATGCTTTTTAAGATTCTCACCGAGGATGATGTGTTTATGCTATGGGCTAAACAATTGCTCGATCAAGAGCATAGTCCTGAGAGCATCATGCATAAAATAGATACGCTCAATAAAAATGAGTTAATTAATAAGATTAAATGCTATAAAAAATCAATATGATAAAATAGTAACCATTTGCATAGATAATTTTTACAAGAGAGGTATTGATAGTGTTCTTAACATTTACAAACGTCTTTATCATTTTGCTAGGCCTTGTGCTTACGTGGTGCATTCTATTTTCTATTTTCAATGAAAAATCATCGCAGCGTTTGGGTATAAAGCTAGGGATCTTGGTATTGTTCCTATCTCCATTCATCGCTAAATTAAGTTATGATTTTTATGCGACTGCTTCGCGTCAATTGTTTCTTATGGGTGCCAATGGTGAAATTCAATTAGCGTATTCACCATTAAAAGTGCCAAAGAACCAAAATAACCATTATTGCGATCGCTTTACAGACAGCAAAGGTAATTTATTAAACCGCTCTACAGTAGGTGATAAGCATCTATTTTGTGGTGTTTTTTGGAATATGGGGGAACATGATGTGGTGTTTTTGCCTTACAAACTTTTGGACAATAATAAAGCCATCTATTGGGCTTCACCAGAACTAAAAATTATCGGCCCAATGCCTCCTGAACTCCTTTTAATAAAAAACAAAGAAAAAAATACCCATTCTATTTCATCAGTAAAACCCAATAGAATTTATGTTGAAGCAGGTAAAACGGCGCATATTATAGTAACAAAACAATTTAAGCTTCCATCTGATACGGCTCATAAGGAAAAAACAGTTTTATCTGGGACAGTGTTATCAGGAGTTACTCTAAAACCGTTTTACGCTTCAGAAAAACAAAGCCAAAGACGTTTTAAATTATTTATTGGAAACACAACATGTATCGCATCGTCAGATACACATATTAGACCTGATTACGATACAGCAACTGCTATGGCTAAAATTATCAGCTTAAATTGTTCTAATGATGAGGAACATGCGATTCCTATAGAAGCAATAGCGACCATTTCTGGAAGAACACTATACCCTAAAGAATAAACGATGAGCTAAAGCACTCACACCATGATCAAAAAAGGGAACTGTTATAATGCGCATAAATCTAAAAACACCAATATACTACTTATCGTTTTTACTGTTGGTTTTGTCTTATTTGTCGCTTTCTTTTGAAACCGCTTTAAAATCAGGGGTATTTTCCTCTTATAGCGATTTATTTACCCCAATAACCCATATTTTTTACTGGCCAAGGTTTGCTTTGCTTCTAGCGCCTGCTCTTGTTTTGATTATTTTTACTTCTGTTAAAATGAAGAATTATGAGTTTATTTTAAAAGGGTTTTTCCTTTTTACAGCACCAGTTATTATAAGTAACAATATCAGTTTATTTTCAGCCCCTAATGTAATTCCCCATCTAAATCAGCCTCAACAATTCATACAGCTTTATTATTATGCCTCATGGATCAAATCAATAACTTGGATGGGGATTATTCTACTAGGCTTGATTTGGACTTTTCAAAAGGAACCACAGCCGACAGGAGCACAAGCCCATTAAGATATAGCGGATTCATTATCATTGCTATGGATCGGGCAGATTATTTATTACTCAACAAGTAATACAGTCTGGTTTTTCTCTGTTCCCAGCCTGTCTATAATGGCTGTTTTTATTGAAACACCTAATTTATCCGCTTCAATTCGCAGTTCTTTGTAGCCTTCATAACTATGTAACGCATCAAACATAAGCCAATGCTCATCCATTAATACACAGTTTCGCTGTTCTTCATTCATTTTTACCCCTTAACTGACACCATATTAATTATACGGTAATTACGTCTAACATTAGCAAGAACTCACATAATTGTTTTGATTGGTAAATGATTATTATCAACGATCCATGTGACATCATAAGAATTCAGTTTAATTTTTTGTACTTTCATATATATGTTCCAACGTTATCTAAAAATAAGACATAATTTCGACGTTGTACACGTTGGACGGAAATATCCTTAGGTCTGATTATCAGGATAATCAGATAATTTATATATTAATCAAGTGGTTACGTTATTGATTTTTTTAAAACTTCAGTGCCACTTAAGCATCAACAGGACTTACGAAAAACCCCACCTATTAGGCCAATAGATCAAAGAAAAACAAGAGAATTCTCAAGGAGAGGATGTCGAAAAGATCATTTGCAATGTAGTTTTATTTATCTAAGATGGCGTATATTTTTTCCGACAGAGCGCAGCCATAGCCCGCCCAAGAAAGTCATTTGGCCGATTAGAATATTGCCAATATTTGCTAAGTAGCCAAGTCAATTATACGCTCACCAATTATGCGGAGCATGTATCTGATGTAAGCCATGATTTGGTAAAATTGTACCTAGAAAGAGAGCGATTAACAGCCAGTGACGTTTGGTTACAAGTTAAGGCTGAGCTTGTGGCAAGTGAGGAAGGATTTATTGTATTCGATGATACGGTTCTAGATAAAAGCCATTCCCGCCATATCGAATCAGTACGTTGGCAGTACAGTGGTAATGCCCATGGCGTTATTCGCGGAATAGGACTGGTTAACTGCATCTACGTTAACCCACAGACCGAGCAATTTTGGGTTATCGATTTTAGAATTTTTGACCCGGAAAAAGACGGGAAAGGTAAAGCAGACCATGTGAAAGACATGCTTAATAATATTGTTTACCACAAGAAATTACCGTTTAAAACGGTGTTAATGGATACCTGGTATGCTACCAGCACGCTGATGTTGTTTATCAATGATCATAACAAAATATTCTATTGCCCCATGAGAAAAAATCGATTAGCTAAACTCAAGGGGTCTGATGAAACCTACCAGCCATTGCGTAGCTTTGAATGGAGCGAAGATGAATTAAGACACGGCAAGCTCATTAGGCTTAAAGGGATGCCTGAGCATTTACAGATGAAGTTGTTTTCTGTTGCTATTTCTTCTAATAGAACAGATCTTATTGCTACTAATGATACGTCACAAACTTGCGCTAATGACACGAAGAAAATTTGTGCCATACGATGGTATGTGGAACAATTTCATCGCGAAGTGAAGCAGCTTACTGGTATTGATAAATGTCAGTGCCGCAAGCAACGCATACAACGAAATCACATCGCCTGCGCTATTTATGTCTGGGTTAATTTGAAAAAAATTGCTTACCAAACGGCACAAACTGTCTATCAAATAAAAAAAAACCTCTTAAAAAATTATCTTATCAATGAACTAAAAAATCCTTCTGTTTTAATGAGTTTTTCGTAAGTCCTGATCAAATGAAAATAGCGGCTAATTTTTTGGTTGCTGATTTTGAACGATAATTTATGGATCTTTTGACTTTAACTCCCTTACTTCTTCTACCAGAGAAGCAATTTGATTTATAAAAAGAGGATGTGCCAGTATAATCCAATCACTAATGATGAGTGGATTATTCATAGAGGCTTTCCAAAGGTTTTATCCTCAATCTTTGGTTATTCTTTTTCTTCCTCATCTAATAACATTTCATTCAAATCAAATTCAACACCATTCAGAAATGATTCAATTCGATTGAATAATGTTTTATTTATTGAAGTTAAATGCTGGGGGTTATTTCTTATATCTTCAGCTATAGAATCCAGAAAATTATCTATAGTAGGCATCTTGATTTTCTTCCATTTTCGAAAGGAATACATGCCCATCAGGCTGAACAGTATCAGGAATAATAATTTGATATCTATCTGTTAAAGTAGATTCAATGTGTAATAGGTTGGCCACAATTTCTCTCCTAAATACCTCATATAATATATCGCAATGCAAATGCATTACCAAGTCAAGATCGGGTTTATAATAGATCAATAGGTGGCGGCTTCTTATGCCCTATCCTCTGTCGCAACTTGTTTTATGTAACGCGTTAATAACAGCGGTAGGGTTGCTTGCAATAACAGTTAAATAAGCTCTTGCAGATGATTCCGGCGTTCGTTCACCCCGCTCCCATTTTTCTAATGTTCGAACACTGAACCCGAATTCTTCACAAAATTTTTGTCGGCTCATATGCATTTTCTTTCTAATAGCCATAACATCTACTTGAGTAGGAACCAGCACTTCATGTGTAACTGCGCCTTCCTGATTACCTTTGGCATACTCAAGAGCTTCTTGGGCGCCGCGAATTAAACTTTCACCTAAATCACTCATGTTCAACCTCCCCATAAACCTTAACAATAGATTTAATAATGGTTTTTAATATGCTCTTCTCGCTTTCGGAAATATTTTCCTTCTTGCTCTTTCCGTAGGCAGTAAATAAAAAAATGGGTATTTTTTGGTTATGATAATAGTATATAACTCGAGCACCACCACTCTTACCCTGATTACTATCAGTTGTCCAACGAATCTTCCTTGCCCCACCAGTGCCGGGGATGAGATCTCCTTCCGTAGGATTTTGAGCAATATGACTTACAAAGTCCTCTCTGCTTTTCTTATCCATACAAGATTCTGCTTGCTTTAAATATTCAGCCGTTTCAACCACAACTTGTAATTTTTTTATTATTTTCATAATGACATTATGACCCCAAAGGGGTTATTTGTCAACCCTAATGGGGTTGTTCCTGAAAGTATATGCTTATTAATTAGAGACTAACCATGACATGTTTATATAAGTATATTGAATGTTAATTGAATAATTAAAACTAGCCATATCTCCTGCTATAATCAACTGAATTAATTGTGAAAGGA
Organism: Legionella saoudiensis; assembly: GCF_001465875.1. Classification (GTDB taxonomy): domain Bacteria; phylum Pseudomonadota; class Gammaproteobacteria; order Legionellales; family Legionellaceae; genus Legionella; species Legionella saoudiensis. The sequence continues at coordinate 106,378 of NZ_LN901322.1, forward strand.
TATACAATGGAAAGCCAAATAAACATTGAATATATTTATGATAAAAATATAAATATACTCCTTGGTGCGGGAGCCTCTTATGGCTTATTCCCAACCTTGGAATTAATGTTAGAAGGCGAGAATGGTAACCGATTCACTATCGAAACTTTAGCGGAAAAATTTGAAAGCCAAAATCAACCTAAACTAAAAACTTTACTATTTATGTATTATTTTAAATCATGTATAAAACCTGTTTTAGAATTTTGTATACATAATTTAGAGACTTCCAAACAAAATGTAATACTGCAATATAGTAATTTTATCCATACGATTTTAAGTATTTTATATAAACGCACATCGCCTAAACGAAGATGTAATATTTTTACAACAAACTATGATGGATGTATAGCTCTTTCATCGGAAGAAATATTAAAACAAGGGCAACGCGATTTTATCTTAAATGATGGAACAAGAGGGTTTAGAAAAAAATATTTACAAGCCAAAAACTTTAATACATTTTTATGCCAGACAGGAATTTTTGAGAAAAATTATATCGATGTACCTCAAATAAATCTAATTCATCTACATGGTTCGGCTTATTGGCAGAAAGAAGATGATCGCATAATTGTCGATTATCAATCATCAGGTAAATTTTCAGAAATAGGCCAAATTGTTACTCAAATGAGTCCTCTATTAGATCAATTCACAGACATAATTTCTTCTGATAAATCAGAATTTTCATCTTTAAACTCTATGCGCTTAGATGATTTAAGTTATGATTTGGAACAACAGTTCTGGCAGGAATACAAAAAAATACCTATTGTTAATCCTGAAAAGTGGAAGTTTCATGAAACGGTATTTGAGGAACATTATTATCAAATGCTCAGGGCTTTAAGTTATGAACTTGAAAAGGATCATACCATACTTATCTCATTTGGTTTTTCTTTTGCTGATGAACATATACTTAATTTGATTAAACGTTCTTTATCAAATCATCTACTGCAGTTATTCGTTTGCTGTTTTAATGATCAAGAAAAAAAGAATCTGGAAAAAAAGTTTCTTGGATATAAGAACATACAATTTATTTCCTGCAAGGAAAATTTAAATTTTGAAATATTTAATACCAATGTTTTCACTTTGGAACCCAATAACCCAGAGAGACAATAATGACCATTTTAGTAGGTGAGGTTATAGCGGTGCACGGTATAAAAATAATTTTAAAAATTTTCGATGAATCAAGTAAAGATACTATATTTTATAAAGGGAATAAGTTTAAAGGTGTATCTATTCGAGAACATTTAATTATTCAAAGGGGGTTTATAAATATTGCCTGTATTGTTGAAGGGGAATTTCTTGACGAATCTAGATTTGAGGCAGAGAGCAACAAAATCACATATATAAGAAAGGTAGAAGTTAAACCTATTGGTTACTTTAAAAAAGATATTTTTACCGAAGGAATTAAATTTTTACCCATGATTAAAGATCCGGTGTTTCTTATTTCTGAAGAAGAAATATCTAAAATCTATCATAATGACATGGCAAATCATGATCTTGTTATTGGCAAAATGTTAAAAGAAAATATACCTGTCTATCTTCAATGGGAAAAACTGTTCAACACACATATTGGTATATTTGGAAATACCGGAAGTGGTAAGTCGAATACTTTAGCAAAGTTATATACAACTTTATTTAATTCAAAATTAAATGAAATTAAAAATAAAAGCCAATTCATATTAATCGATTTCAATGGTGAATATACGAATGATCAGCTGGTCCAAGAAAAAGACAAAACCGTTTACCATTTAAATACTCGAGGAACTGGAAGGGAAAAAAATAAATTTCCCATTAGTCCAGAGAATTTATTGGATTCAGAAGTATTAGGCTTATTATTTAAAGCAACCTCAAATACGCAAAAGCCTTTCCTAGATAGATTAGTTAATTCTTGGAAAAAATATTATGACGAAGACACTAATAGTAATCTTCTCGCCTATATAAAATACACCTTTAAAAAATCATTTTCCGCATCATCCCAAAAAAAGGAAGTTAAAGATTTACTTCTCACTGCAATGGTAAATATTAATAATAAGGATATGGAAGAGTTTCTAAATAAAATATCGTGGCACTCTACTCAGGAACATTTTATTACTGATAGTAACCAACACTTCAATGGTAGTGAAGAGTCTTATAAACTAATAATGAAGGCCAATGTTGATAAAATAACGATTGAAAATATTGATTTTTTTAAAGAGCTAATTATTCGTGTTCATTTACAGTTAACTAATGATTTAACTTCAAGTCATTTTCAATTTGAGCACATACAACCATTATTAAAAAGAATAGAATCTACAGTAAAAGACTTGGAAAAAACTTTATCTGTTTCTTCGAAAAAGCATAATACTCACTTTTTGAAAATCATATCATTAAGAAAATGCAATCAAGATATTAAAAAAATTATTCCTCTACTTTTAGCTAAATACTATTATGAATCTCATAAAAAAACTGTTAACAGCCCACCGGAAAAGACTTTACATTTAATCATTGATGAAGCCCATAATGTCTTATCTCTGCAGTCAACACGTGAACAAGAAAGCTGGAAAGATTATCGTTTGGAATTATTTGAAGAAATAATTAAAGAAGGACGTAAATTTGGTGTTTTTTTGACATTATCAAGCCAACGACCCGCCGATATTTCCGCAACAATAATGTCTCAGATTCATAATTTTTTTATACATCGCCTCGTAAATGATAAAGATTTATTTTTACTAGATAATACTATAAGCACGTTAGATACATTATCAAAAGGTATGATCCCAAACTTAGCAAAAGGCTGCTGTATAATAACAGGTACATCTTTTAATCTGCCACTCGTAGTCCAAGTAGACAAATTGGAAAGACAGCATCAACCAGATAGTGAAGATGTTAACTTAGCTGAAATATGGCGATAAAATTCGTCATATTTCATAATTATGTAAAGTGAATTTTTAGTAGGGCATTCACTTTATGCAAAAAGATCTTCAATTGTTGACTGCATTTCTTCTTGGCTGGGCTTGGCGTATCGAAAAATTTCTTTAATAGAAACGTTCCCACTCAACTCTTGCGCAAAATGCACTCCATGCTTGTCGGTCACTTTCTTTAAAAAAGTATGTCGAAGTTTATGGGGTGTAAATTCAAATCGCTCATTTTCGGGTAAAAGTGCAAGCACTTGTTTTAAAACACGCTGACATATTCGAAAAATATTCCGTGTATTAATACGATTCCCTGCCCTATTTATAAATAAGGGTTCGTTAGGCTCTGAAACTCGGCTCTTTAAATAATTATCCAAATGTTCTCTGGCTTCTTGCGGTAACGCAATTTTAGTAGTCACCCGTTTACTTTTATGTCGAACAACAGAATGAAACCCTTTTGAATGATACTGGTGTATATTTAATGAGACCAATTCAGATTCCCGCAAGCCAGTTCCTAACAATACATAAAAGACTGCCGTCTCCAGTAATGCATTTTGATTTTTTCGAGTACACATTTTGGCACGCTGCTCACAGGCTGCTTTTAAACGCATAAGCTGTTTCGAACTTAAACCATTCCATTCTGGCGCATCGGTTTGTAAATCCTTAACCCCAGATAACGGATCACCAGCTATTAAGGGTCTTTGTTGGTAAAGCCATCGGCCTGCATGACGAATGGTTGCCATGGTTCGATTTATGGAAGTCGCCTTGTATCCTTTACCGGTTTTCTCAGAAATGGTATTACACAAGGAGCGTTGAAATTGTTTGCTGACTGCTGGTGTCCAATTGTCCACCTGGTCATGCCCTACTTCGACCTGGAAAAAATTTAAAAATTTAGATAAGTCTTTTTGTTTCGCCTGAACTGTTTTTTCAGGTGCGCCTTTGACATGAACCTGAAAATAAAATGACAACCAGGCCGACAAAGAATTGGTATCAAAATGAACATCCAAGGGATGAAAAACCTTATCTACCCCAAACTTTCGATTTTTGTCATTTTGGTCATCCAGGAAATTCAAGGCCTTCTCCATGAGTGTTTTTTCAATAATACCCTATTTGGGGTAGATAAGGTACGTTATCTACCCCAAATATTAACACATCCTACACCAACTTAAATCTCCCCTGTTTTTATAAATTTTTCTGGGATAAAAACTCAGCGCGCCTTATAATGGTGTATCAAGCTTTAACCCCGGATTTAATAATGAATATCAGCCAATTAGACGTAGAAGATAAAATAATCGAAATCAGAAACAAACATGTCATTATAGATAGTGATGTCGCTCAGTTATATGGTGTAGAAACTAAAAGAATTAACGAAGCTGTAAGCAGAAATCCAGAAAAATTTCCTGAAGGTTATTTGGTTGAACTTACCGAACAAGAAAAACAGGAGGTAGTCGCAAATTGCGACCACCTAACTTCTCTAAAATTTTCACCTAATTTGCCTAAGGCTTTCACAGAGAAAGGCCTTTATATGCTAGCGACTATATTAAAAAGCCCAAAAGCCACAGAAACTACCCTAGCTATCATCGATACCTTCACAAAGGTAAGAGAAATATCACGCACTATTAAAGCAATACCACAAACCCCACAAAACTCACCAAAGTATCAAGAGCTCATGCAAAAAACAGGTGATTTAATTTCAGATCTAGTAGTTCCTGATGACCTCGACACATCTGAAACTGAAGCTAGCATAGAAGTTAATCTTGCTATTGTAAAATTCAAATATTCAGTCAAGAAAAAAAACAAGTAATATTTTGTTGAAAATAAAGCATTTTAATGGGATTACAATATTTTAAATATTGATATGAGGTTTTAATGCTTAGATACCATTTAAATAATGGATTAAAGCTACATTCCAGACTATGGGGGACTATTTTTTATTAATCAAAGTTGCACTCTGAGCAGTAATCACCGGAATGTGGAAGAAAATTTATGTATGGAATATAATTGAACATCTTTTAAACCAAGGTGCTTTATGACAGAAGAGTTGTTTGTTTCTGCCTGGAAGAAAGGGATTAAAAAAGTAGGAGCTGAATTTTTTAATATAAAAGCCTCATCTCTTGATATGGCTCAGAAAAAATGGCAGTTAGAGCCAAACTACCAGTTTATCAAAAATGCAATTGGCAGCTACAGTCATGGCAAACAAGTTTTACTTGGTTTAATGTATTCGTTTTATGATCCTGACTGTGGTCAGGAACTTTTAGTCCAGGCTCAGTGCCCTAATTTCGTGCAGGCAATTTTCATTCTTGACGAAGAAGCACGGAACATTATCTCACAATTATGGTTACATCATACAGGTTGGTAATTTATCTTAAACTGATGTGTAATTTATCCTGAAACAACATATAATTTTATCAAAAGCCACTCACCATGGTTCATCATGCCAATAGCAGGAAGCATCATCCATGACAGGTTTTCAATATGTTGACGGGTAAATACAATTCTATTTATACCTCAAATCATCTCATTAATCACTTTTTCTGGGTTGAATACAACTTGTTCACTATGCTCCATGGCCTCTATTTAGGAGATTATCACCTGTATGAATAATTCAAATAAAGTAGTGGTATCCATGAAGAAATATGTTTGGATATTATATTTTCTTAAACGAGATCCTAGAGTTAATAGGAAAGCTAAATTAGTTGTACTAATGACTCTCGCTTATGCTTTGAGCCCAATTGATTTAATTCCTGATTTCATTCCTATTCTAGGATTACTAGATGATTTAATCATTATCCCCTTAGGAATTTACTTAGCGATTAAACTAATACCTCAAGAGGTTTGGAATGACTGCAATCGGCTTGCAGATATTTCTATTGATAAAGGTGAGTTATTACCAAAAAACTGGGTGGTTGCGTCAATTATTGTGCTCTTGTGGGTAATAGTTATTACCCTAGTTGCTAAATGGCTATGGCATTTTTTTCTTACTTAGTTGCCAATCCTTATTTGACCTAACTAGTTAATTCCAATTATAAGTTTAGGCGAGCAATCGACCTTTTACCTTCCCTTTATTTACCTCACTCATTCTGTATATAAAATTCACGCTCTTGTCTATTTTCACCTTGACTAAGAATGATGAGATTGTGAGTCCAGGGCAATTGTCTCGCCACTGGTGAGACAATTTTGTCATCCTAATAGATTTCGTACAATTGCCTCATGCTAAACAATTTGGTCTTGTAAATCCTCGAAGTCCCGAATGAGTTTTTTCTATATAATCAGCAAGTTGTGGTACACTCCAGGCCGTGAAATAGTAAAATAAATAATAATTAACACAAGATAAATATGGATTCATCTTCTTTACATGTATTGCCCACCATTAATATCTAGATTAGCGCCAGTAATAAAGCCTCTTTCGGGAGCTGCAAGGAATGTGACTGCATCAGCTACCTCTTCAGGTTTACCTAATCGACCAACGGGTATGTAAGTAACAATTGCATTGAGAATCTCTTCTTTGATAGAAGCTAACATGGGCGTTTCAATATATCCTGGAGAAATGGTATTGACTGTAATTCCTTTATTAGCTACTTCCAACGCTAAACTTTTGGTAAAACCAAAAAGAGCTGCTTTGGTTGCAGCATAATTGCATTGCCCAAATTGGCCTTTGCGACCATTAATCGATGAAATACTAATAATTCGACCATAGCCTTGAGCAAGCATAGCGGGTAACACATTACGCGTCATATTAAATACACTGGTCAAATTGGCATCAATAACCTGTTGCCATTGTTGGGAGGTCATTTTCTTTAAAGTCGTATCGCATGTGATCCCCGCATTATTGACCAAAACATCGATACGTCCATAGCGCTCCATCAATAAATCAGTGAGTTTTTCACAATCAGCAAATTGAGTCGTATCACCATAGAGAATATCCACATCATAGCCGGCCTCTCTCTGACTTTCTTGCCATCGTTTTGCTTCGTCATGTTTGCCATTTTTAAAATAACATGCAATGACTTGGTAATCAGCTGCAAGACGTTGGCATATTGCAGAACCTATCCCACCGGTACCTCCTGTTACCACTGCTGTCATTCGTTCCATAAACGACTCCTTCATTTAAATATTTCTTCAATAGATAAAAAAATAATAAATTATCATGCAATCTCAACTTCTTCTGCCTGCAAGCCTTTTTGGCCTTTACCCACTTTAAATAGAACACTAGAATTTTCATGAAGATTTTTAAAACCGCTACCCTGAATGGCACTGAAGTGCACAAAATAATCCTTGCCACTACTCTCAATAAAGCCAAATCCTTTATCTTTATTAAACCATTTTACCTTTCCACGTATTTTATCTGTCATAGCGATCGTCCTAATGATAATAAAATAGAGCTTACACCAAATGAAGAAAAATTACTCTAAATGGACTGCTGAATTTTATAGAAACGCTCCGTTGTTTTCTATTATGGGGTATTTTAAGAATACCCCAGAAACTGCCTCCTATCTGAATATAAATTATCAACAGCATCTCGAATATTTTGAATGCAAGGACAAATCCTGCGCTGATTGACTCCAATAAGACAAAGTTATAAAAATACTTCAACGGTTTATCTAGCTGAGTGAACTATGACAACTACTATAAGAACAATGCTGTCTTCTGATTGGAACGAGGTTAAAAATATCTATTTAGAAGGTATAGCCACTCAAAATGCAACTTTTCAAACAGCTGCTCCAAAGTGGCATGAATGGGATAAAACCCATTTAACCATATGTAGATTTGTAGCAACATCCACACAAATGATGGGTAGGGCAATGTTAAGCCCTATATCAAATCGTTGTGTATATTCTGGGGTAGCTGAAGTTAGTGTCTATGTATCTAAATATAATCAAAATCAGGGGATTGGCAGTTTACTTCTTTCGAAAGTTATTTCCGAATCAGAGAAAAATAAAATATGGACATTGGAGGCTGGGATCTTTCCTGAAAATTCAGCAAGTCTCATACTTCATAAAAAACTTGGTTTTCGTGAAATTGGTTTTAGAGAAAAGTTAGGTCAGTTAAATGGTGTTTGGAGAGACGTTATATTATTAGAACGTAGAAGCAAATTATTTTAATGTACTCTATGTAGATCATTTTTGGATTGCCGCACCTAATACATTTGACTAAATTTAATTATTCGACTATTCTGGAATTATGGACACAAAAGAATCTATAAAAATATTTGATACTCTTTCGCAAGAAACCCGTTTGCAAGTTTTTCGATTACTTGTTCAGGCGGGACCTGAAGGGTTATCAGCAAGTGCAATTGGCGATGAATTAGGTATCTTACACAATACCTTGTCATTTCATCTAAGCCACTTGTCTCATGCTGGAATTGTAACCTCTTGCCGTAAAGGACGTTATGTTTTTTATTCAGCAAATTTTGAATTAATGCGGGATTTTATCGCCTTTCTTGTTCAGGATTGTTGCAGCAAACAACAAGTCAGAATTCAACAACCCGATACAAAAAATTGTCTCGTTATTGAGTTAAATAGTTGTTGTCCTTCTACTAAGGAGTAAATCATGAAGCGTTTTCATATTCATATTGGTGTGAGCAACCTTGATGAGAGCATCCGTTTCTATAATGCTTTGTTTGGAGCTGAGCCTGTCAAAGTGAAATCTGATTATGCCAAATGGATGCTGGAAGATCCGCGCATCAATTTTGCAATTTCAACGCGTGCTGACAAACATGGGGTAGAGCACTTAGGTATTCAAGTAGATAATGCCGTTGAGTTAGCGGAATTAAGAAAACAATTTTCAGAAGCCAATATTTCTATGCATAGTGAGGGTGAAACAACCTGTTGTTATGCCAAATCAGAGAAGTCATGGGTCAATGACCCAAATGGAATCGTCTGGGAAGCCTATCATACCATGCAAGATGTACAATTTTTTTCGGGTGGAGATTCAACTGAAAGCTCTTGTTGTATACCAGAAAAAAACACAACAACTTCTTGCTGTGATACCAAGTCAAAAGCAACTGGATGCTGTGGCTGATGAATACTAAGCCAATTAGATTATTATTTCTTTGTACAGGTAATTCTTGTCGGTCTATTATGGCCGAAGCTATAACCAATCATTACTCCAATGGCCGCCATCTAGCCTTTAGCGCGGGTAGTTTCCCGACTGGAAACATACATCCCAAAGCAATTGAAACGCTTACCAATCATGGCATAAAGCCAAATGCGCCTCGTAGTAAATCCTGGAATGAGTTTAAATCAGAGTCTATTGATTTAGTGATTACCGTCTGTGATCAGGCCGCTCGCGAAAGTTGTCCCATTTTCCCTGGTCACCCGAAAAAACTCCATTGGAGTATTCCTGATCCTGCTAAAGCAGAAGGCTCTGAAATGGAAATTAATGCCGCATTTGAGGAGGTATTTAATCAACTGAAACAACGGATAGAAAAGGAGTTGCTATCATGAACACTTGTAGCACCCATCGCCTTTCTTTTTTAGATAGGTATTTAACCTTCTGGATTTTCCTGACCATGGCCGCAGGTGTTGGTATCGGTTCACTCTTTACGGAAACACCACAATTTATCAACTCATTATCTATTGGCTCCACCAATATTCCTATCGCATTTGGATTGATTTTAATGATGTACCCTCCTCTGGCCCGAGTGAAATATGAAGAATTACCGCTGGTATTTAGAGATTGGCGCATTTTATTATTGTCCTTAATTCAAAATTGGCTTATTGGTCCATTCCTCATGTTTGGGCTTGCTGTTTTATTTTTGCATAGCTACCCTGAATATATGACTGGACTCATTCTCATTGGGTTAGCGCGGTGTATTGCCATGGTCATTGTCTGGAATCAGCTGGCTGAGGGTGATAATCAATATGTTGCAGCCTTAGTCGCGTTTAATAGCATTTTTCAATTGTTGTTTTTTAGTATCTATGCCTGGTTTTTCCTCACGGTCTTGCCTCCTCTGATAGGCATGACTGGCCAAATAATTCACATCGATTTTATGACCATTGCTGAAAGTGTCTTTATCTATCTTGGAGTTCCCTTTTTTGCTGGATTTCTAACTCGCTTTGTATTGATAAAGAAAAAAGGGCTGTCTTGGTATGAAACCCATTTTTTACCAAAAATTTCTCCTATTACCCTAGTTGCTCTGCTTTTTACGATATTGTCAATGTTTGCTTTGAAAGGGGCTATGGTTTTACAACTTCCCTTGGATGTGATTCGTATTGCAACTCCATTAACACTTTATTTTATTGTGATGTTCTTTATCAGTTTTGCGATGGGCAAACTCGTTGGTGCTAACTATGAAAAAACAACAGCAGCGTCTTTTACAGCAGCCAGTAATAATTTTGAACTGGCTATTGCTGTAGCAATTGCTACCTTCGGACTAAATTCTAGCATTGCTTTTACAACAGTCATTGGCCCACTGGTTGAAGTACCTGTTCTTATTTTGTTAGTGGATGTTGCCTTTTGGCTACAACGTTCATGGTTTTCAGAAAGAAACCTGGAACCAGAAAAATAGATATAATCTAATATTGAAATTACTCAATATTAGACCAGATCATTTTTGGAGGTTCTTAACCAGAACCAGATGTGGGATTTATTTCATTAGCTTTTATAGCCACAATAGGGTTATTCACTTATGCATTTGCATTGCAAGAGACGAAGGAGATGAGTACTGATGATTGATCATTGCCAGTTTGGGCTTGATATGCAGGAAAACCCAATTATCTATAAAACAACTGAGGGCACTCTTTATATTGTACCGTGTCACTACTATTATTAGACAGTTAATTTTTAAGGTCAGTACATGAAAACAAAAGGTGTCTTTCGATTCTTTGCAGCAATGTTATACCTTTTTTGGGGAATAGCACCCTTTGCTTTTGCACAAAACCGACCACTGACTCTAACCGAAGCAGAACATCTAGCAATTAACCAATCTCCAGAGCTACAACGTTTAAACGCAAACAGCCAAGCCCTAAGACAGCAATCAATCGCAGACGGACAACTACCCGATCCCCAATTAGCCGCAGGGACTATTAATGTTCCAACCGATACCTTTAGTTTTACTCAAGACGAAATGACGATGGTACAAGTTGGACTCCAGCAACAATTTGCACGCGGTAGATCGCTCAAAATGAAATCCCAACAAACGCGCGCATTAGCCAAAACCGAACTGATTAAGATAACAGAACAAAAACTGACGTTAATTCGTACTGTGCGTGAAGTTTGGTTGGAGTTGTATTACTGGTCCCAAGCGCTACACACCCTAAAGACCAATGAATCACTTTATAAAGAGTTACTGCAAGTAACAGAGTCTCAATACAGCACAGGAAAAATCAACCAAACCGATGTAGTGCAAGTTCAGTTAGAACTATCAAAACTGAAGAATCAAATAATTCAAAACAAGCAGCAAATTGCAATTTTGAAAGCACAACTGGGTCGTTGGATTGGCATGAATAACGTCAATCGTCCTTTAGCACTGTCCATGCCCCGTTGGCCTGCCCTGCCTTCCATGGCAAAATTACAAGACAGCCTTATGAAACATCCTCTATTACAAGCAGATGCAGCAAATATCAAAGCCTCCTCTTTCGAAGTCGCTTATGCTAAAGAGCAGTATAAACCGGGATGGCAATTGGGTGTAGGTTATGGACTAAGACAAGGTAGAATGCCTGATGGAACACCACGCTCTGATATGCTGACGGCTCAAGTGACTATGGATTTGCCTTTTTTCACGGCAAACCGCCAAGACCGACAACTCAATGCAAGCCTCAATAAATTAAATGCAACTCAAATGGACAGACACATTCATTATCGTGATTTGCTGCAATCTCTTAATGTACAATATACCACCTGGAAACATCTTTTAGAGCGAGAACATTTATACAACCAGCAATTAATTCCAGATTCCAAGCAAAATGCTAAGGCGGCATTACTCGCTTATCAAAATGCTACGACCGAATTAACCACCGTATTACGCGCCTACAGCAGTGAATTGACCATTCAATTAGAGCACATTCAACTGCAAGTAGAGCGCTTAAAAGCTCATGCAACCTTGCTCTATCTCGAAGGAACCCCAACATGAACAAAAAATTAGTCACTTTTGCACTCGTTGTTCTGATTTTAGGCATTGTTCTTGGGCGATGGTCAACAGATGCCACTAATAAAAAAGCATCCATGGCCAAAGAAGAAAAAAAACCGCTTTATTGGATTGATTCCATGGAGCCCACCATTCACTACCCAGGACCTGGAAAATCACGCATGGGAATGGAATTAACTCCGGTCTATGCTGATGAACATCCAAATGATGGGACAGTGCAAATCTCTCCTGTCGTGAGCAATAATCTAGGCATTCGTCTTGCACCTGTGATGCAAAGTGATTTGGCAAAGCAAATTGATACGGTGGGTTATGTGGAGCCTAATGAAAACAAAATTGGTCATATTCATACCTATGCTGATGGTTGGGTAAAAAATCTCGTGGTTAAAACAGTAGGTGAGACGGTAAAAAAAGGCCAACTTCTATTACAGTATTACTCGCCGCAATTAGTAACTGCTCAAGAAGAATACTTAATTGCTTTAGAGAACAAAAAGCCGGTCTTAATCAATGCTTCTTATAAAAAATTACAGTCGTTACATATTTCCGAACAACAAATTCAAGAAATCAAAACAACTCATAAAGCCAATCAATTAGTCGCTATCTATGCACCTCAAGATGGCATTGTCGCCCAACTTAATATTCGTGAAGGCATGCGAGTCACTCCAGATTTAGAGATGATGAGCCTTGTAGATCTTGCTAGTGTGTGGATGATTGCTCAAATTTTTGAAGAACAAGCCAGTTGGGTGCATGTTGGGGATTGTGCCATCGCAAAAATATCTGCTTTTCCTAATAAACAATGGAAAGGTGCTGTAGAGTACATTTATCCGCAATTAGACACCACGACCCGCACTGTTAAAGTCAGATTTCGCTTTGAAAATTCGGATAATCAGTTAAAGCCTAATATGTATGTGAGTATTACCATTCTTACCCAACCTAAAGCCAATGTGCTTCATATTCCCATCGAAGCATTAATAAGAAGCAGCCAAGGTGATCGCGTAATCGTGGCGCAAGCCCAAGGACGATTTGAAGTTCGTCCTGTAACCGTGGGTATGGAGTCAGAAAGCCAAGTTGAAATTATCTCCGGATTGAAACGAGGCGAACAGGTGGTTGTTTCTGGACAATTTCTTCTTGATTCCGAGTCCAATTTAAAAGCAGGACTTGAACGGTTACAAACACCGAACCAAGACAAAAAGAATCAAAAATCCAGTGCTACCTCTAATACATCCGTTGAAGGAGTCGGGATTATAAAAAAGATAAATTTTGCCAATCATTCGCTCACCATTCAACACGAGGCAATTCCCTCTTTAAATTGGCCTGCCATGGAAATGAATTTTTCAGTAGCACAAGACATTGTATTTGATGAGCTTAAAATCGGTGACTCGATTCAATTTGATTTAGAAAAAAAGAACACTGATTTTATGATTACTAAGATAAAAAAATTACCCAAGGACGATAACTCTAAATGATAGCTGCCATTATTCGCTGGTCGATTAAAAATCGCTTTTTAATTGTATTAATGACCGGCATGCTCATACTGGGGGGAATCTATACAGTAAAACATACTGTAGTCGATGCCATTCCTGATTTGTCTGATGTGCAAGTCATCATCAAAACAGAGTTCCCAGGTCAAGCGCCACAAATCGTTGAAGACCAAGTAACCTACCCTCTAACCACTGCGATGTTGGCAGTACCGGGTGCGGTGACGGTACGTGGTGAATCGGGTTTTGGAGTATCTTATGTGTATGTTATTTTCCAAGATGGGGTTGACTTATATTGGGCCCGTTCACGGGTTTTGGAATATTTAAGCCAAATTACCAATCGCCTACCCCTAGGTGCCCAGCCCACTTTAGGTCCTGATGCAACTGGTGTGGGTTGGGTCTATGAATATGCATTAGTGGATCGCACAGGAACACACGACCTCGCCCAATTAACCAGTCTGCAAAATTGGTTTTTGAAATATGAATTACAAAAAGTGCCTGGTGTAGCTGAGGTAGCGACCGCAGGAGGCATGGTCAAACAATATCAAATAACCTTAGATCCTGACCGTTTACGCGCTTACGGATTAACCCTTCAACAAGTAAAACAAGCCGTGGTACGCAGCAATCGCGAAGCAGGCGGCTCTGCCATTGAAATGGGTGAAGCCGAATACATGATACGCGCCAAGGGCTATCTAAAATCCATAAAAGATATGGAGCAAATTCCCGTAGGACTTGGTAAAAATGGCATTCCTATTTTGTTACAAGAAGTCGCTCAAGTGCAATTAGGCCCACAAATGCGCCGCGGAATTACCGAGCTCAACGGTCAAGGTGAAGCTGTAGGTGGCATTATCGTGATGCGCTTTGGGCAAAACGCCATGCAAACCATCGCGAATGTGAAAGAAAAACTAAAACAATTGCAAGCAAGTCTACCCAAAGGGGTAGAAATTAGTACGACTTATGATCGCTCAAGCTTAATTCAGCGTGCCATTAATACCCTGCAAGATAAATTGATTGAAGAGTTTATTGTGGTGTCGCTTATTTGTATCGTCTTTTTATTTCATTTTCGCTCCTCCTTAATCATTGTCATAAGCTTACCTATTGGAATTTTATTGGCGTTGATGGTCATGCACCTTCAAGGTATTAATGCCAACATCATGTCCTTAGGAGGAATTGCCATTGCCATTGGCGCCATGGTTGATGCCGCCATCGTGATGATTGAAAACGCACATAAACACCTCGAGCATGAACCCCTTACAGAAAAGAATCGTTGGCACATCATGCAACAAGCCTCACTTGAGGTAGGGCCTCCTTTATTTTTTTCCTTACTCATTATTACCATTAGCTTTCTACCGGTCTTCAGTTTACAAGCACAGGAAGGACGATTGTTTGCCCCTCTTGCCTATACCAAAACCTATGCGATGGCCGCAGCCGCTCTTCTTTCGATTACTTTAGTTCCCGTACTCATGGGCTATTTTATCCGGGGTAAAATCAAACAAGAACATGAAAATCCTATTAACCGAATGTTACTTGCATTGTATCAACCGGTGTTATATGCCAGTTTAAAAGCCCCAAAAATGATTTTAGCCCTAGCCGCTCTAATTGTCTTTCTTGGTTTTTTACCCCTTCATTATTTGGGTAATGAGTTCATGCCGGAACTTGATGAAGGAGATTTACTTTACATGCCCACAACATTTCCTGGAATCTCCATCGGAAAAGCACAACAACTACTCCAACAAACCGATAAACTTATTGCGACTGTCCCAGAAGTCAAAACGGTGTTTGGTAAAATAGGCAGAGCAGAAACTGCCACCGACCCAGCACCTTTATCTATGGTTGAAACAACCATTCAATTTAAACCCCATAACGAATGGCGCCCAGGAATGACCATGGATAAATTGCGCGAAGAGTTGTCTTTACGGCTTAAATTGCCGGGACTTTCCAACGCCTGGGTCATGCCCATCAAAACCCGTATTGATATGTTGGCCACAGGGATAAAAACTCCAGTGGGTATTAAAATTGCGGGGCCTGACTTAAATACCATTCAATCCATTGGGGAACAACTGGAAATCATTTTGAAAAAAATTCCCGGCACCACGTCTGTTTTTGCAGAGCGCGTTGCAAGCAGCCATTACATCACCATTGATATAGACCGTCTTAAAGCGGCTCGTTATGGATTAAATGTTGAGGACATTCAAGAAATTATTGAAACAACCGTCGGTGGCATGAATGTAACCCAAACCATTGAGGGACGCGAACGTTATCCTGTAAATCTTCG
Organism: Legionella saoudiensis; assembly: GCF_001465875.1. Taxonomy (GTDB): domain Bacteria; phylum Pseudomonadota; class Gammaproteobacteria; order Legionellales; family Legionellaceae; genus Legionella; species Legionella saoudiensis. Next base: position 122,140 of record NZ_LN901322.1, read on the forward strand.
TTATCCTCGCGACCTTCGCGATTCCTTAGAAAAGCTTCGTTTATTGCCTATTGTCACGCCAATGGGTGCCACGATTCCGTTAAGTGAAATTGCCTCTTTATCAATTACCGAAGGCCCCGACATGATTCGCAGTGAAAATGCCAGGCTTAATGGGTGGGTTTACATTGATATTGCCGGACGCGATCTAGGTTCTTATGTTAAAGAAGCTCAGGATGCTGTTCAGAGTCAAGTGAAATTACCCGCGGGTTACTCATTAACTTGGTCTGGTCAATACGAATATTTGGAACGCGCCAAACAACGCCTTTCTTTGGTAGCCCCATTAACCTTAGCAATTATTGCCTTTTTGCTGTATCTTAATTTTGGTCGATTAGCTGAGGTTCTGATTATTTTAGGGACATTACCCTTAGCGTTAGTCGGGGGCATTTGGCTCTTGTATTTATTAGGCTATCATCTCTCTGTCGCGGTCGGCATTGGTTTTATTGCCCTAGCTGGAGTCGCTGCAGAAACTGGGGTCATTATGCTTGTATTTCTTAACCAGGCCTTGGAAAAAGCAAGGGAAGAGGCGTTACAGCAGCAGCGTGCCCTGACTCGAGCGGATGTTTTTGATGCGGTAGTGGCCGGTGCTCTTTTACGGCTTCGCCCTAAAATCATGACGGTAACTGCCATTATCGGCGGTCTATTACCTATTATGCTCTTAGGAGGCACAGGCTCTGAGGTCATGCGACGCATTGCGGCCCCAATGGTTGGGGGTATGCTCAGTGCGACAGTACTTACCTTGATTGTCATTCCAGTAATCTATCTTCTTTGGCAACAAAGAAAATATAATGTGTAACCAAAAGTTATTTATATGTTTTTTGAATATAAGGGCCGGCGATCTCAGGGAGCGTTAAGACAAACAATCGTCGATTTCTGTCATAAGATTTATAAGGGATTGCCATGAATAAATCGATTTTTTTAATGATTATTTTCTTTATCATGAGTACCACTATTGGCTGTGTACCAAGATCCTTAAAACCCGGTGCTCAAAATATCACGATTCTCTATGATCACACTATTTCGGATTTAAAATCCTGCACATTTTTGGGCAAAATCTCTGGCAAGGATGTGCATGGTACGAAGATTCAATTTACCTGGGGATTAGAAAAAAACCTAGAAAAGGATGACATTAATTTTCTTAAAAATGAAGGAAAAAAATTAAATGCAAATGTTGTTGTGTTTGAAAAACATCAAAACTTGGTTAAGCGATATCAATTATGGAGTCCGAGCCGACATACAGACATCAGCAATCATACCATTGAAGGAAGCGCCTATCGATGTCCTTCGCAAATAATGTCCTCAATAAAACAGTTTGATATCCTAAAGGATTCTGTTTATGAAAAACCTATCGTAATCAAAGGTAATTGATAATACATGCATGACAGAAAATATCCTTTCAGGAATAGAAGCCAATTTTGAGTCAGAAAATATTAAATAGTATTATTTACAATCCCTTTTTGCTCTTTCCTATTTATTATTACATTTGGAAGCAACCTGGCAGAGTTCATAATGAAAATTAGTTCTGAAGAAACATGAATAAAAGCAGCCAATGGCGGATTAAGAAAGCCAAAAGCCGCTAATAAAATACCCACCGTATCTACCAAAAGTGTGCCTGCAAAATTCGCCATAATAATTTTGTAACATCTTCTTGCAATTCCAACTGTTTCAACAAATTTTGTTTCAACAAATTTGAATAAATCATTGCCTAATAATACAATGTCAGCGCTCTCTCGCGCCACATCCGTCCCAGTACCCATAGCAATACCCACATTTGCTTCAATTAATGCAGGCGCATCATTGATACCGTCACCAACCATCGCTATTTTTGCCTTTGCTAACATAAACTCTCGAATACGGATTGCTTTTTGCTCTGGAAGCAGTTCGGCTTCTACCTTGGCTACTCCAAGCTGCTTACCAATTTCCTGCGCAATCGTTAAGGTATCCCCGGTTAAAAGAATTGTGTTTAAACCCATTCTTTTTATTTCACTTATTGCTTCTCTGGCCTCTTTACGTATGATATCTGCAATTCGTATTACACCGAGTAATTGATTATTACGCGCGACAAACACCTCAGATAAATAGTTCGGGCCTGGCTTAACGTCACTGATATTGATCTGTTCCTCTTGAAACAGAGCCAAATTACCAACAATAATTTTTTCTTGATTTGCCCAACAAATAATCCCTTTTCCAGGTTTATAATCGAAGTGTTCCGGTTCAATAATATCCAGATCTTGCTCGCTTGCTTTTTGCAAAATAGCTCTGGCGATTGAGTGTTCTGATAATCGTTCAGCAATAGCCGCAGCCTCAAGTACAGCCTGCTCAGTAATGCCGGGCATAGGACAAACAGCAACAACAGAGGGTGCGCCATAAGTAAGGGTTCCTGTTTTATCAAAAACTACCGTATCCACTTTACTTAGCACTTCGATATATAAGCCACCTTTTATAATAACCCCCTTGCCCGCAGCTCTACCAATTGCTCCTAAAATAGCTAATGGAGTTCCCGCGGCTACGCCACATGCACCTGCTACAATAATCACAGATATAGTTGAGCGGATATCATGAGTAAGAAAATAGGTGAGAAGTGCGGCACCAATAGCAAAATAAACAAGATAGCCTGCAAGACGATCAGCTGTTTTCTGAATGGGAGCACGAGATTTTTCCGCCGCTTCAACTGCCTGAATAATTTTTCCAAAAGCCGTATCTTTACCAACTCGTTTTGTTTCCACATCAATGGCACCAGATTGATTGATAGATCCTGCGTAGACCTCAGATCCAGCAATTTTTTCTACTGGCATTGACTCACCTGTTATTGCAGATTGATCAACAAAAGTTAGTCCTCTAATAACAGTTCCATCTATTGGTATACGGGAACCCGGTTTAACAATAATAGTATCACCCGCTTTTATTTCCTCGATATTTTTTTTGCTCTCACCATTTTGGTGCCGAATGAATGCTTCTTTAGGCATGAAATCAAGAAGACTTTTTATAGCACGTCTGCCGCGCTCGATAGTAAGACCCTCTAGTACTTCAGCAATTAATACAAAAAGTATAATCACTAATGCTGTAAATACTTCCCCAATAGCTAAAGCGGCTAGCAATGCAATTGTCATGGATAATTCCATAGTCATTTTGCGTTCGCTTAAAGATGAAAATGCTTCCTTAAAAATAGGATACCCACCTATGAGTGCGGCAATAAAACCAATATATTTAAATGGTACAAATTGAGTCCCTAAAGGTGTCCAGCTCAATAGAAGAGAAATAAATACGAATCCTATGCGCAATCCCTCTACCAAAGTAAAAATATGGCTGTGATCATTATGTTCTTGATTCATTGACAGTTCCTCAATTTATTTAAACTTACTTTAAATAGGTCTTAACAACATCCAATAATTGCTGAGCTGCTTGTGCTTGGCTTGATGATGGACTTTTATCAGGATCAACCAGATGATTACGTATGTGACCTTCGATAACTTCGGCCATCAAACCATTCATTGCACCACGACATGCAGCGATTAACTGCAAAACACCGCCACAATCATTTTCTTCAGAATGCTCTAGCTTTTCTTTCAATGCATTCAGTTGGCCTTGAATACGGTTAATGCGATGAAGTAGCTTCTTTTTATCCCTTAATAAATGTGCCATAAATTAAATCTCTAAAAATGTATACTATACGTAGGTATAGTATACATCAAAATTCTCAAAAAGATCTTAATAATTGCACCAGGGCTAAATAAGCCAATGGATGTGATGAAATGAAAAGGGAATCAAAACCTGAAGCCCTACCCAACTCGATCTGTTTTATTGATACTTGAATAACAAGTGGACGGAGGTCTGATTGCTCTACTTAACCAGAACCCCCTGGTGCATGATCTATTACAATACAGCTTTATTATCAGCACTTCTAAAGCAGGCTCAACAAGGTGGTGAAGGGTCCTTATACAACGAAATGGAATTACCCCCTTATAAGGCAGTGGGTACTGCTTTAAGATTCAATAATATAGAAGTTGTTGCGGCACTTGTTTACTGTAGGCCAAACGTTAATAATACAGGTTCTAAAATTCCGCCAAATCCAATCATCTTTTACCAATCCTGAATGATGCCAACCGTGGTCTTTAATTAAGCAGGTTACAATCAATCCTATACCACTACCAACATATAATAATCCAACAAGTTCTTTGGCAAAAGGTATGCAACCACCAAAAACACAGCGGCACCCAGAGCCGCAAACGTTGGAGATATGATTCGTAAGTACATCAGCTAACCCTCGACCCTCTAACTCTAAATGACACCACTTTAATCTTTTGCTCAACACCTGGAATAGTACAAGACAAGGCTCATAATCAGAGTTGATTTAAAATAAAAAGCTCAAATTTCAATATTAATTGTCCACTTCTCTTACAATAACAGGGTAAGGCCAAATGTTACCGTATCTTGACTGGCTGCTTCCCCATTAATTATTTGTATGTTTTTAAAAGCGCCATAATCTTGCTCATGTTCGTATTCAACATTAATATTTAATCCAGGAGCCAGCCGATAATAAGGCCTGACAATATAGCGCATTTGATTGAGTCCATTACCGATATTGGCTTGAATGACTGTTTTCGAAGCCAGAATACTGCGTACCCCTGCCCTAATAAAAAAGTTATTGGTGATCTGGGTATCTCGCGATAACTCCAAATCCAGTTTAGCACTTCCATTGTAGTAATAGCCTCGAAGATTGGTATCGATAAAATAAGGCATTAACCCTTCAATACCAATACCTGGCTGCCAATAGGGTGTATTTGCTGGTTTATTGGTATAATTAGCACCTGCTTTAATCGCCCAAAACTGGCTGATTAAATGCCAATAAAAAATATCAATGTCAGCACTTTCAACCTTTCCCTTCAACAATTCCGCATCATTGACGAATAATTCAAGCTTATGATAATCAGGACCATATAAACCCTTGTAATTTAGGCGTTGTGCATTATGAAACGGATCAGCACCAGCATCGATAAATGAGGCGCGCCATAAACCTGCAGGATGGACCATCGGATACTTCACCAAGGAAGAATCGATAGGCATGGTTTCATCCACTCGTACAATGGGACGATTGTAATAAGGCGTTTGTTTTATAATATTTTGCGGCTTTCTTTTACCCTGTGTAATTTCTATTAATGTAGAATATTGAAACACACGCGACATCCCAGTCATCATATGATAAAGAAAATGACAGTGAAAAAACCATTGGCCACTGGCATCGGTGTCAACATCCGCGGTTATCGTAGCACCTGGTGGCACATCAATCGTATGCAATAAAGGATCGTAGGCATCATTCCCCTTGCGCAAAATAAACCAATGACCATGAATGTGCATGGGATGATGCATCATGGATGTGTTGGTAAATACAAACCGATAGCGTTTCCCAGGATCTAAACGTATGGGTTTCGCTTTATAAGCAGGAACTCCATTGATAAACCAAATAAATCGATCCATATACCCAAACAACTCCATATTGATTACATGCGCTACTGGAGTATTCGGATCATTTGTTTTCACTGCGGCAATCATGGGCTGATATTTTGTGCCCATTGAAGTTTTGTAAGAGGAGTTGGGTGGCTCCATCTTGTCTCCAATAATAGTTGGCTCCGTGGGCATCTTCATGCTGGAATCCATCTTCATGTTGGAATCCATCTTCATGTTGGAGTCCATCTTCATGTTGGAGTCCATTTTCATGTTGGAGTCCATTTTCATGTTGGGCATAGACGATGAATTATTTGCTCCCTTAACGTGTGATTTTTTCTTGTCCATTTCATGAGACATTGAACTCATGTTCATTTTAAGAGCATGTCTTCTCTCTTTTGTCTTAGTGGCTGATTTTGCTGTCTGAGGTAAAGTACCTTGATTCATATTCCCCATCATCATGGCCATCATATCTCGAGTAACTGGCAATGGCTCAGGAAATGGAGGTACTTTTGAATAATCTACAGAATGTTGCGAAGAGGTCACTAAGGCACCGTATGCAGCCCCTACTGTATCTAAGGATTCTGCATAAATGATGTAGGGTGTGTTTTTTTGAATTTTAACAAGCACATCATAGGTTTCACCTGATGCAATGGCAAAATCTTTAATCATATAGGGTCTCACATCATTCCCTTCGGCGTGCACCATCTGCATTTCAGACTCAGGAATTTTTACACGAAAAATGGTGCTTCCTCCAGCACCTATAAAGCGTAACCGTACCACATCCCCTTGCTTCACCAAAGCAGTCCAAGGTTTGAATTTGGGTTGACCATTGAGTAAAAATGCATCATAAGCAACATCACTAAAATCATAAATACTCATGCGCATTTGTTGCATCATTTTGTAGTCATTAAACAATCGCTTACGTTCCTCTGCGGAGCCTTTTTTATAATCATGCATAAATTTTAATAAAGAGGGCTGCAGCGGAAATCGCGGAGAATAATAATCCCCTTCTTTCTTTAGATTTTTTAAAATCTGCTCTGGTTTGGTATTACTCCAATCGGATAACACCACAACAAAATCTTTCGTGTATTTATATTTGGGTGCCTTAATCGGGTCGATGACGAAGGCACCATATAAGCCCTGTTGTTCTTGTAATTCAGAGTGTGCATGGTACCAATACGTTCCTGATTGCTTGAGTACAAACTGATAATGAAATACACCTCCTGATGGAATCGCTTTTTGACTCACATGCTCCACACCATCCATTTGCCAAGGAACTAAAACACCATGCCAATGAATTGTTGTGGGTTTATCCAAATGATTGTATACATTAATAGTGACCTTATCGCCTTCCTTAAAGTGTAGTGTTGGTGCTGGAATCTGATTATTTACCGCAATCGCAACTCGAGATTTTCCAGCAAAATGAACGGTCTTGTAGCCCACAACTAAATCAACAACACGCTGGGCAGAAAACACATTGGTCATCACCAAAAGACTGGTGAGAAATACACTTATTTTTTTCAGCACAATCCATTCTCCCTTCTTATTCTTCAATGATTGCGTTTTAAGATGTTTATTAAGAAAAAATCGACGCACTTTTCATGGGCTTTATTCATGATGATGTTCGGTTTCACCTTCGGTACTTGGTAGCGACAAGACACCCAATCCATGGCGATACACAAGCTCCCCACCACGCCAGGCTGTAGAGAGCAACAAACCCTGAACAAGAAACATTGCGACAAGGAACGTAAGAGTCATTGCTTTTTGCTTGTAATAGCGCCATAAAGACCAAATTGCAACAAGCCACATGGCAAAAGCAGTAGACAATGCCCAATTGCGATGGTTCATCATGGCCATGTGTGCTGGCTCATCATGCTTCACTGTATAATAAGCATAAAAACCGGCAATAACCGTCAAAATCGTCACTAAAGCCGCACACCATAAACACCAACGGCCAACAACTTCAAATTCTAACGTCATTTTATCCGAGACAAGAGGCGTGGATTTAGATAAATACGTAAGTAGGTAAAAACCAAATGATGTAGTAAATAATGCGACGGTAAAATGCACCAAAATCGGATGCCAATTGGGGAGTATTTCAAACATTATAAAATCCTTTTTATCATGGTCTAACTTATCATACTGAGAACAATTTCATTTTGCATTCATTATGGATAACCTAAGTGGTACCTTTGAGAATAAAAATTAGCATTTTAACTCCTACATAATTCATGCAGCACCGATAGGATTTCTTTGTCATTTACTTACACCGATAAGCCTTACCCTCTAAAGTATGTTTATCGACTAAATGTGTTTTAGGATTACCACTAAAAGTTGATTTATCTTTTGTAATAACTAACGTATCGCCTCCTAACTCGGCGGTATTATTTTTCAAAGTATTTAATTCGTCCTGATAAAGATGCTCATGGGATTGATAAGATTGACTAACGCCATTCACATCATAGGCAACCACTTTGCCCAAATCGGAGCAATGCTTCATATTGTTGCTCGGTGGAGCAACCCTGATATGCTGTGCTTCAGGCAATAAAGGTACATTTTTACTGCAACCAACGAATCCAAGAACTAGAAAAGGTACGACATAGCGGCTTATGGTGTTCATTTACTCTTTTCCCCTCTACATTTAAAATTGTTCTAATTGACTCTGGCCATTAGGGCACAATTTTCTTGGAAAAAATAGCTTTTTCCAAGAAAACCACTGCCTTTAACAGTAATAGTAAAACCAATCTTACTGAATGCATAATAGACTTAACCATACTGATTTAATTATTATTGGCAGCTTGAACGGGATCGGTGGAAAAAACCTACTTGCGTGTATTGACACATCAGATAATTTTTTACTCCATTTATTCTGTTGCTGCGGGATTCTTAGTCGTCCATTATAATTTTTTATTGAAAATTGATAAATGAGCTGTGCCTAAAAAATACAACCCGTTCTTAAATAATAAGGTCACCTAAAAACATGCGCTGCCTTCAAACTTTATATAAATTGATGTCTTCCTTTAAATGTTTGGCAATATCATCCAAATTATGAATAAATGCCATCATCTCTTTAATGCCGCTTGAAAAGGTTGAAGTGGTACGATTAATTTCATTCATACTTTCAACAATTTGTTCAATACCTACAGCTTCCTGCCGTATAGCCACCTCGATGTGTTGACTGGAAATAGATGCTTCATGAATCATTTGGCTGAGCGCTTGAATGACTTGGCCTGCTTTTTCGATAAGTTGTGTTCCTGAATCAAGAGTTTTTGTTCCTTCTTCCGTAACGGTAACGGCTTTTTCTGTAGTTCGTCGGATGTCCTCAAGAATTTTTTGTACTTGTACTGTCGATTGTTCTGATTGTTCGGCAAGATGTCTTACTTCATTAGCTACTGCAGCAAAACCTTTTCCTGCCTCACCTGCTTTTGATGCTTCAATTGAAGCATTCAATGCCAGCATTTTTGATTGTTGGGCCAAAGTATTGACCACCGATGTGATGTCGCCAATTTGTTGGGTGTGATTACTTAGATCAAGAATGGTTTGCGCAATAAGCTTCATTTTTTCTTCTGAATCTTTGAATCCTTGAATACTTTTCTGGACCGACTCTCTACCTCGTTTTCCTTGTTCATAGGTATTTTTAGCCACTTCTTTCAGCGCTTGTGCTTTGGTCATCGTTTCTTTTGAGCTTTTATCAATTTCTTCCAGCGAAGCACTGATTTCATTAATTGCAGTTGCTTGGGAGGTAATACTTTCTGCTTGTTGATTAGCAGACGTAATGACCGTCCCAACCATAGTTACGATATTATTACTTACTTTGGTGATTTTTTGGGTAATAGATGCCAAACCATTGGTCATCGAATTTAAATCGTTACCCAGCTCGTGTAAAATACCTTCTTTATCAACTTCAAGACGCTCTCGAAGATCTCCTGCAGCAACTTTACTGCTGTATTCTCTAAATTTTTTCGATGCATTAACGAGTTTTTCAAATAATTCTCGAGATTCTTCTTCTTTAGTACGAAGAATTTCTTCATTTTTTCTAATGGCTTCTTGCATGGCTTTGAGCGATAGAAGCAATTTACCTAATTTGCCTGCCGATTGAATTTGGATCACGACATCACGCTCTCCTGCAGCAATTCGTTCGGCTATATCAATCGCTTTATCTACTGGAATTGCTATAGCTCGTTGGGTTGTGTAAGGCACAACAAGGGTTAAAACAATGGCTAAAATGAGTAGCCAAAAGGCTGATTTTTTTAAGGAAATTAGGCTGTTATCTATTGTATTTACATTCTTTTCTATTTCACGTGCTAAGTCGCTGAATAATCCACCAGTTCTTTTGCCGGTCTCTTCATAATAAGGACCATCAATGATATTGATCATTGATTTTTCAAAAGCTCTTGTCTTATTTCTGCTGTTTTCTACATTATCTGGATTATTCGGGTCTCGAGAAGCATTGAGTACTGACGCTTGAGCTTGATAAAAAGGCAAATATAATTCTTGTAGCTTGCTCCACTCATGCCGTAGTTTTGGATCATCTAATTTGCGTATGACTCGATCCCACTGATCTCTAACATGAGTGATTTCATTCCAGATATGAGCAAAATAAACTTTATCCTTTGGATCTCCAGTCATTGCCCAATGTTCAAGAATGTCCTGAGCTTGATAAATTTGACTATCAAGGATTGGTGGTAAATTTTCACTATGAATTTTATGTGTGAGATCAATCACATCATTTACTTTAGGTAATAACAGCATAATTAATATCAATAAAGGCAAACTAAGAGCCATAAATCCAATCAGCAATCGGGCCCCTATACTGATTACAAAACCTTGTTTCTTGGTCGCAGTTTCCATGAACGACTCCTATTCCATCTTAATTCTTAAAGATTAGCAGTAATGATGGTTTAATCCGAAGCTCATCAAAGAGCAGTTCTTATTAGAAACCTAATGGCTTGAAAAACTACAAAGACCCTCTTTATCCAGAGTTTTCTTATGTTCCGTTTGTAAGGTCGTATGCCCAATATCAAATTGAGAGAATAAAATGCTCTGAACGCTCACTCTTATAGCTCCCTCTTCTACAAAGGGAGTAATGACAAGATGCGCTGTGAGGCTAATTTTGTCACTGGTAATCGCCCAAATATGCAGGTCATGTACATCCAAAACACCCTCAACAGCCATCATGTGGTTTTTAATTATCTCCAGATCCACTCCAGCTGGCACACCTTCAAGAAGAATATTCACTGTTTCTTTTAATAAAACCCAGGTGCGTGGCAATACCCACAAACCGATTAATACTGCCACAGCAGAATCGACCCAACTCCACTCTAAAAAGCGAATTATAAGTGCGGCAACAATAACCCCTAAAGAGCCCAACATATCACTCCACACCTCAAGATAAGCGCTTTTAAGGTTTAAGCTTTTATCTTTTTCTTGGGAAAGAAGGTACATAGACGCTATATTAACAACCAAACCAAGACTGGCAATGAGGAGCATTCCTAAAGAATAAATTTCAGGAGGTTGTTTGAGTCGCTGATAGGCCTCAAACAAAATATAAAGGGCCACTAAAAAAAGAAGGACCGCATTAAATGCAGCCGCTAAAATTTCAAATCGATTATAACCAAACGTGCGACGCGCATCGGCAGGACGTTTACTAATACGAATCGCAATTAGAGCAATAATAAGAGCGGTAACGTCCGTTAGCATATGTGCGGCATCAGAAATTAATGCAAGGCTTCCTGTGATAATGCCACCAGCGACCTCGGCAATTAAAAAGCTTCCCGTGAGCAAAAGAGCGAACCACAGTAACTGCTCTTTTGAGTATTTTTTTAAATCATGAGGTACATCCTTACTCATTATTGCTCCTCATCAGCACCAGCTAATTTAATTTAAATGAAACACCATGTAAGAAAATCGCGGCAAGGATAAGAAAAGTAATAAAAGCGGTGTAAAAATGGATGGTTTTCTTAGTTTTTCTGAACCACCAGATAAGACCAATCAATACAATAATTGCAATACCTAAAGAACTTAAAAACCATCCATTAGTAAACATTTATGTTTTCCTATTTAGTCGTTCTTAGGTTGGTGGTCATGACCACCATCGCCACCAAATCCTCCCTCATAGCTAACCTCAGGATGAGCTGGAGCAGGTGTTGTTTTAGGAGTGCAGGCAGTCAAGCCCAAACCCAATAAACCGATTAATACAATTATTTTAAATCCATTAGTATTCATTATTTCTCCTTAACAGCCAATCAAAATAACTTGAAACTACTTACATCGTAACATACTGAATAACAGAAGATAAATGCATCTTATCTTCTCCATTTTATGTTTGCACGCCACCTTTAAAAAAATTCATTTTTTAATATTTTTTAGAAAATAAAGCAACTGTACTGCATCCTTCTTGGATATGGGTTTTTTAAAATAAGTAGCGCTCTCATGAGACGGGTTTTCCTGATTATGGCTAGAAGTTAAAATGATTATGGGCGTATGGTTGTTTAATACCGAATTTTTTTGTATCTGGTCAATCAGCTCATAGCAATTTAAATTTTTATCCACTAAGATAAAATCATAAACTCTCATGAAAGCCAACTCTCTTGCCGATTCATCATCCCCTGCCATATCCACCAAATGCTTCAACTCTAATAAATGCATACGAATGAGAATACGAATTCCTAATGAGGATTCCACCACTAAAAAACGCAATGGATGAGCGCTATATTGTTCATTTTCAACCCAATCATTCATCATGCAACCTCTTTCGTGACAAACCCACCAAGACTCTCATTATCCCTTCATTTCCTGATACTCCGAATGCCCTTTATGGGAATTAAGTAAGCGCAGCCCATTCGCAACAACAATTAGACTCGCACCCATATCAGCAAATACCGCCATCCATAACGTTGCTAATCCTCCCAGGGCCAGAATGAAAAACACCCCTTTAATTGCAAGGGACAAAGTAATATTTTGGCGAAGAATACGCGCCGTTCTTCGGCTTAAATCAATGTATAAAGGAAGCATGGCTAAATTATCATTCATTAACGCAACATCTGCGGTTTCTAAAGCCGTATCGGTACCTTTGCCCATCGCAAAACTAATCGTAGCTTTTGCAAGTGCTGGTGCATCATTGATTCCATCACCCACCATTCCCACCGTTTTATACTGTTCCAAAAGCCGATTAATTGCTTGTAATTTTTCAGTAGGCAAAACATTCGCCTGCACTTCATCAATCCCCAGCACTTTGGCAATGGCTTTAGCCGTCAGGGCATTATCACCGGTTAACATCGCTGTTTTAAGTCCTTGTTGATGCAAGGTGTCAATTGCCCATTTACTCGTAGCACGAAGCGTATCGGCCACTGCAAAAACGGCTAAAACCACCGCTGAATTACTCAAAATGACTGTTGTTTTTCCTTCCTCTTCCAAACGCTTAAGTTCCTGCTCTACAGCAAGAGAGCACACCTTATTATCTTCTGCCAGTTGATGATTTCCAACGTAATACAATCCTTGACTAATAATTCCTTGCACCCCGCGGCCAGGAAGTGCTGAAAATTGCTCTACCTCAAGCAAAGACTCATTAGGTTGATTTTGCCGCCAGTATTCAACCAAAGCATGAGCCACTGGATGTTCCGAATGACTATCAAGACTTGCAGCAAGGACTAATAAGGACTCTTTCGATTGTTGTTTATCATAAACGATAAAATCAGTCACTACAGGTTTTCCCTCTGTTAAGGTGCCTGTTTTATCCAGAGCAATTAATTTAAGCTGGTGCCCCATTTCTAAATAGCTGCCTCCTTTGATAAGAAGACCATGTTGTGCCGATGAAGCCAATCCGCTGACTACCGTTACCGGTGTAGAGATGACCAAAGCACAAGGGCAAGCAATAACCAATAACGTTAAGGCTTTATATATCCAGTCATAAAAAGGATAACCAAACACCAACGGGGGAATAAGTGCAATAACCAGTGCAATCAAGACCATAATTGGGGTGTAGTATTTGGCAAACTCATCGACAAAACGTTGCGTTGGCGCCCGCTCACTTTGTGCCTGCTCAATGGCTTTACCAATTTTAGCAAGCAATGTATCACCCGAAGCCTTAGTGACTTTAACCTCAAAGGCACCGTGCTCATTTAAAGTCCCTGCAAACACGTCATCACCTACTTGCTTGCTCACTGGCATGGATTCCCCTGTAATCGGGGCTTGATTGACCGTACTTTGTCCCGATATCAACACCCCATCCAGTGGGATGCGCTCACCGGGTTTTACTTTAAATACCGCACCAACGGCTACCTCTTCTACAGGCAAAGTCTGCCATTGACCATTATCCATTTTAATCCGAGCCACCACTGGTGCAATTTGCATGAGACTGCGAATGGCAAGGCGGGCTTTATCTAAAGAATAACGTTCGATTCGCTCAGCAAGAGCAAATAAAACAGTGACCATCGCGGCTTCCGGCCAGGCCCCTATAATCATGGCCCCGGTGATTGCAATTAACATCAGGCTATTAATGTTCATGGCCTTAGTACGCAGCGCGATTAAACCCTTCTTAAAAGTAGAGGGACCACTTAAGGTAATGGCAAGCAGAGCGGGAAGAATGACCCAAATAAATTGCTCTTTAGTAATGAAATAAGCAGTTAACTCAGAGCAAAGCGCTAAAAAGCCTGCCAAAGCTAGCAATGGCCATGACGAATCAACTTGCTTCTTCTCTTCTTTTGCAGAGGAGGTGCTGCCTTGAACCCGAACACTCATGCCTAACGCTTCAATTTGTTTTTGCAACACATCAATAGCTGGAAGACGATGGTGCACGGTCACTTCCTCAGCAATGAAATTAAAATCCATCTGCGCCACTTCAGGAATCACTTTTAATTGGCGCCTGATTAATTGCTCTTCAGCCGGACAATCAAGGCCTGCAACAAAAAAAGTAGTTAAAGTTAGAGGCTTTGTCATAATGAGCTCCCACATTGGCCGCAAAAATTTGCCCCTGCAGTAATAGTGGCACCACAACTGCATTGAGTATTCTCAAGACCGCTGCCACATTGACTACAAAATCGTGCCCCAGGAGCTAGAGAGCTCTTGCAGCGCGGGCAACTCAATCCTCTTGATTCAGGATTGGTTGAGTAATTATTCTGTTGGCTTATTTGACCATGATGAGAGCGGCGATATCCGCCATGATGGCCGCCAAGACTTCCAAGCATTCGTTTTAGAAAACTCATGTTAATTCTCCATTTCTTCAGTAAAGTGCTTGAGCATGTCCTCTAAAATACAACGCACATGCGCATCATAAATAGTGTAATAAATATGTTTTCCCTCTCTATTTGCTAAAAGAAGACGTGCAGAACGTAATAGACTTAAATGATGGCTCGCCAATGGCACCGAAAGTTGCAGTTGTTCCGCCAGCTCTGAAACTGATTTTGGACCATCCAAACACGCGATAAGAAGCTTTAAACGATTGGGCTCACCCATCAAATGCAAGATATCGCTTAAAGTGATGATTTGGTCTTGAGTTAGCATAGTTAATTAAACAGTTAAATAAGTATTTAACTATTAGTGTAGCTCATTCACAGAAGTTGTCAAAACACTATCCGTGTCCTTTGCTCAAAAGAGCTATAATTAAATGAATTTATTTTTATACAAGGAAGAAGAATGACGCCCCTTCTTTCAAATCACAGTCTTCTTATCATCTTAGGATTTGTTTTTTTATGGGGCTAATTTTGATTATCCTGGCAAAAGGAAGCTCCGGCCATAAAATGAAATTTATAACACACTTGGGATTTTATCTTTCTCTTGCTGCCGCACTTATCTTTGCTATAGTGTTCTTTATGGATGTCTTTCCACTTACTTTAAAATGACAATTACTCATATTGTTACAGTTCCATCAAAGAAATCACTCATCTTTGCCTGATTTTTTAATTAGTGATTTCTTGTGCCGCTCATGAAACAGGTAATACAAACCGGGTAAGACTAAGAGTGTTAGAAAAGTGGATGAGATAATGCCACCTATGACCACGGTCGCCAAGGGACGTTGTACTTCAGAGCCCGTGCCCGTAGCCAAAGCCATCGGTACAAACCCCAAAGAGGCCACTAAAGCAGTCATGAGTACCGGACGAAGCCTCGCCAGAGAGCCTTGTAGCACCGCATCTTTTAAGTACATTTTTTTCTGTTCATGCAGTTTATTAATAAAGGTAATCATGACCAGGCCATTAAGAACTGCCACCCCTGACAACGCAATAAACCCAACACCTGCTGAAATGGACAAGGGAATCCCTCGAAGCCACAGTGCAAATACCCCACCAGTTAACGCCAAAGGAATGCCACTAAACACTAAGAGCGCATCTCGTACTCGACCAAAACTCATAAACAACAATAAGAAAATGCCCAATAGTGTGATAGGAACAACGATTTGTAGCCGTTGAGAGGCTGATTGCAACTGCTCAAACTGACCACCCCAGGTTACCCAGTAGCCACTGGGAATTTTGACACTCTGGTCAATCCGTTGCTTGGCTTCATTCACAAATGAGCTTAAATCCCGATTGCGAACGTTAGCACTGACCACCACACGCCGTTTACCACTTTCCCGACTGATTTGATTGGGGCTTTCACTGCGCACCATTTTGGCTACTTCACTCAACGGAATAAAATGTCGTTCGCCATCTTTAGCCTGTGGCAACGGAATAAATACTTGGCGTAGTACATTAGGGTTTGTACGTAACTCTTCAGGCAAGCGCACCACTAAATCAAAACGCTTGTCTCCCTCAAAGAGCTCGCCACCTTTTTTGCCGCCTGTGGCAATGACAATGGCATCTTGAACCGTGCCAATTTGTAAGCCGTAGCGTGCCAAAGCATCGCGATTGATTTCAACGGTTAGTAGCGGTAAACCACTGACTTGCTCTACTTTTACATCAGCAGCACCAGGCACTTTTTTTAATTGAGCACTGATGGCTTCAGCTACTTCGAGCAATGTATTCATGTCATCACCAAATACTTTCACCGCGACATCACTACGCACCCCTGAAATTAATTCATTAAAGCGCATCTGAATGGGCTGAGTAAATTCATAGTTATTCCCTGGAATTTGCTTTACTGCCGCCTCGATTTCTTGTACTAGTTGCTGTTTGCTTTTTTTAGGATTCGGCCAATCCTTCCGAGGCTTTAACATAATAA
Organism: Legionella saoudiensis; assembly: GCF_001465875.1. Taxonomy (GTDB): domain Bacteria; phylum Pseudomonadota; class Gammaproteobacteria; order Legionellales; family Legionellaceae; genus Legionella; species Legionella saoudiensis. The sequence goes on from NZ_LN901322.1 coordinate 138,772, forward strand.
ACGTGTCAGCGACATTGGGCGGCATAGGATCAGTGGCCACCTCCGCAGTCCCCAGTTTTGCAAAAACTCGTTTGACTTCGGGAAACTGGCTTACTCGCTCTTCCACTAAGTGCTGCATGGTAATGGCTTGTGTTAAACTGGTGCCAGGAATTCGCATCGCGTGCATGGCAATGTCGCCTTCATCAAGACTTGGAATAAATTCCCCGCCCAAACGAAATGCGAGCAAGAGACTAATCCCTACCAAAGCAACTGCACCTCCTATCACCAACCTTCTGGCATGAAAACAGCGGCGCAAGGCTTTTGCATAAACAAGTGAGAGGTAGTGTACCAACCAATTTTCTTTTTCTTGTACACGTCCACCTAAAAAAATGGCAACGGCAGCTGGAACAAAAGTCAGAGCAAAGAGCATGGAAGCAAGCAGCGCGGTAATAACCGTTTGCGCCATCGGCAAAAACATTTTCCCCTCAACCCCTGTGAGCGTTAAAATCGGTAAATAAACCACCGTGATAATAAAGACACCAAAGATACTAGGCCGAATCACCTCCGTTGTGGCATAAGCTATGACTTTCAAGCGCTCTTCTAAATTTAAAACACGATGCAAAGCATGCTGTTGTTCACCCAAATGCTTAATGCAGTTTTCAACAATAATGACCGCACCATCGACAATCAAACCAAAATCAAGAGCGCCTAAGCTCATCAAATTGGCACTGATTTTATTAGATACCATCCCTGTAATGGTAAGCAACATGGATAAAGGAATCACCATCGCGGTAATCAGTGCTGCGCGAATGTTACCTAAAAACAAGAACAAAATAACACAAACAAGCAATGCCCCTTCAATCAGGTTTTTCTTCACCGTATTAATGGTAGCGTTCACAAGCAAGGTTCGGTTATAGACCGTGACTGCTTCAATACCATCTGGCAATGATTTATTAATAACTTTCATTTGGGCCGCGACTCGTTCAGACACCGTGCGGCTGTTCTCGCCCATAAGCATAAATACTGTGCCTAAAACGACTTCTTTACTGTTCTCTGTTGCTGCTCCTGTTCGTAGCTCCTTGCCTAAAGCCACTTCTGCAATATCACGAATTCGGATAGGTGTTCCTTCAAAGCTTGCAATAACAATGTTCTCAATATCGGTGATGTTTTGCACCTGCCCTGGTACGCGAATTAAGTTCTGCTCGCCATTGGTTTCAATATATCCCGCACCCACATTGGCATTATTGCGTTCTAATGCCTCAACCACGTTGTTTAAGCTTAACCCATACCGAACCAGTTTCATGGGATCTGGAGTGATGTGAAATTGTTTTTCATAACCCCCAATGGTGTTTACTTCAGCCACTCCCTCCACATTACGCAGTTGTGGCTTGATAATCCAATCTTGAACGGTACGCAGTTCCGTTGGATTGTAACGCTGACTTACTGGTACATTTGCCTTGTTAGTGACCGTGTACATAAAAATCTCACCAAGCCCTGTAGAGATTGGGCCTAAGGTGGTTTCTACTCCTGGAGGAAGCTTGTCTTTTACTTCCTGCAAGCGCTCATTAATTAATTGACGCGCAAAATAAATGTTCGTTCCATCTTTAAAGACCACCGTGACTTGCGACAGTCCATAACGTGATAAAGAACGAGTGTAATCCAGATTAGGCAACCCGCTCATAGCCAGTTCAATAGGAAAAGTAATTCGTTGCTCCACCTCAAAGGGTGAATAGCCAGAGGCTTGAGTATTGATTTGCACTTGCACGTTGGTGATGTCAGGTACCGCATCAATAGGCAAACGTTGAAAATTATACACACCATAAAGAGCAATGATTGTCGTAAATAATAAGACAAACCATCGATGCTTTAGGGAAAAACGAATTATTTTTTCAAGCATTACCAATCCTTAGTGCTCGTGGCTCGCGCCATCCTTACCTAATTCTGCTTTCATAAAAAAGCTGTTATTACTGACATAGCGCTGGCCTGCATCAAGCCCCGAAACTACTTCGACCCACTCATCATCCCTTTGGCCTAAAATAACAGGCGTTGCCTCAAAATAATCTCCTTGCTGGATAAAAATTACCTCTTTCTCATCCATGCGCTGAATAGCCGACAAAAGTATGGCAACTGGAACCGTTTTTTCTTTAATGGTAATTGCGGCATTAATGTACATCCCAGGCAACCAAACACGAGGCTCATTAGAAAGAACTGCTCGTGCGAGCGTTGTTTGACTGTCTTCAATGCCTAAGGGCGCAATGTAAAAAATGGTGCTGATGGATTTTGGTGTTCCTTCATCTCCAGTTACCACCACACTCATGCCTTGTTTTACTAAAGGCACCTCTTTACGATACAAGGTAAAATCGGCCCACACAGTAGCCAAATTAGCCACTTCATAAATAGGTTTGGTGTTTTGCGCAAGCTCCCCATTGGTTGCGTATTTTTGCACGATGGTTCCGCTCATGGGGGCATTAATTGTATAATTTTGTAAACTTTCGTTACTCTCAATCGTAACTAATACGTCCCCTTTGGTGACTTCATCGCCTAAATTTTTAGTCATTGATTTAATAATGCCTGAATAGCGTGCATAGATGGGGGCTAAGGTATCTCGATTGGGAGCAATTTTGCCTACGACTTTAAGTTGTGTTTTAATTGTTTGGCTTTGTGCCTTAGCCGTTTGAATGTCTGCCGCTTTCAGAATGGCTGGCGCCATTTTAATGCGGCCTTCATAAGTCGCATAATGCCAGGCATAACGTTTATCCTGGAATTCTAATTGAATGCTCACATCAAAAGAATGAGGCTCTTCAATCGCCTCAACGCTTTGTAAAAAATTCTCGACAGGAGTGAACGCAATTGCTTCTTTTTTATCACCAAATCGCTTTAACTGAACGGTCAATTGCGCTTTCCCAGGCGCGATAGGCTCACCATTCTTATACAAATAAGCGCGAAAATGCGGTGGCATACCTCGTTCAAAAATTAAAAACTCAAGGGCTATATCTCCATCCTTAAACAAACGCCCACCTTGCGGACCCTTTTCCATGGTTTCTTGATGATTTTTTTCTTCATCGCCATGGGATTCTTCATTTGCTGCCCATAACGAAAAGGAACTTAACCCCAATAACAGAATTATAAAGGGCATGCAGGATAGGAATGGCTTTAAAACTCTCATTTACTCTCCTTAGAAGGCGCTAATCCTAAAAGCCCGGTCAGTTGAATTAAGGCTTTATGATAATCAGCATGAGCTTGTTGGTAATGACGCTCTTCTTCATACAACGAATTAAGGGCTGTAGATAATTCAATGTACGTATAACGTCCCATTTGGTAGCCGTCTTGTGCCAATTTGATTGATTTACGGGCCAAAGGTAATAATGAATTCGTCACCAAGCTTGCCTCATAATGACTTTGTTCGGCTTGTAGAAAAGCCCCATAGACATTTTGACGCACATCAAGGCGTGTACCTTGAAGCTCATGAGCCGTTTGGGTGTATTGTGCCTCAGCGGTTATGATTTTGCCTTGATTTCTATTGTAAACAGGCACTTCTGCAAAAGCAGAAGCCACTGCGGCATTACTGCCATCATCAGAGAAATGACGACCGCCTAATTGAATGTTTAAATCCGGCCACACAGATTTTTTAACTGCAGTAATAGTTGCACGCTTGGCGTGTAATTGCTGTTGAAGCTGCACTAACTGAGGGCTTTGCGGTAATTTTCTAAGTAACACAGCCCAGTTCAATGTCACTCCAGGAAGACCTTTATCCACCAATTGTCTATCAACTCGTAACCCATCACCTAATAGACGCGCCAATTTCGCACGCTGAAATAAAGCATCCCGTGCGGCTTTATTTTCTTGAATACGCGCTTCGCCTAAGCGCACCTGGGCCAAACGTAAGTCTAATTCCGCTCCTGCGCCTGCCTTAACTCGACGCTCGATTGCGCTTACGATGTCTTGATTGAGGCGAATAAGTTTTTGGGTTACTTGATGCCATTGACCTGCATAAAGTGCATCCACATAGGCCACACCAACTGCCACATAAAGTATCGCTTTTTGCACTTGAATTTGGGCAAGAGAAGCTAAGTAGTCTGCATAGGTTGCTTTTTTCAGATACTGTAACCGATTCCCCAAAGGGATGGGCTGGGTCACTGATGCCGTAGTTTCTGCCGCTTCATAACTCGAATAACTTCCCGAGCCGCCAAAGTTTTCTGCGGTTAAAGTCACTTGAGGATTGGGATAAAGCCCACTTTGGATAAAAAAACCGCGCATGGCTTGTGCTTTATCTATTTCGGCTTGTAATTCGGGATTATTGCGATAAGCAATGCCCAGGGCTTGTTTGAATGTCAAAGGGGTGGCCGCGAGCGCCTCACTCGCTACAAGGCTCATTGCACTCCATATAACATAATAAAATAAATTACGCATTCCCTACCCTATCAAATCCTTTTCAAACCTTATCGTTCAGTGTACCTTGATTTTGGGCCTCGATACACCCTATTGCTAAAAAAACCAGAAAATCATAGCATTAAGTCACTGAAATGATTACCAAACTGGTATACACTGATCTTTATAATCCATTAACTTGTTTATCCTATGTACCTACGATTATTATTTGTTTTTTTAATAATCTTGACTGCCGAACTGAAGGCTCAGTCATTAACTATTGGAATAGTGGCGTATGACCCGCCGTTTTCAATGAATGCCGACAAAAATCATTTCTTTGGGTTTGACATTGAGCTCATAACGGAGCTCTGCAAGCAAATTAAAGCTCAGTGTCAATTGAAATCCATGCTGTTTGACGAGCTGTTTACAGAATTAAAAGCGAGTAAAATTGACTTGGGCATAGCGGCAATTACCATCACCAACGAACGGCAGAAAACCTTTCTCTTTAGTCTTCCCTATCTGGCCAGTGCAGCACGTTTTATGACCATAAAAAACGACTCAATTACATCTCTTGAACAACTCAACAATAGATCAATAGGCATTATCAGAGGCTCTCTCTTCAAACAACTCATTACTCAGAAATTTAAAACCAATAGGGTTAGAGAATATCCTTCAACCAATCAACTCATCACTGCCTTAAATCAACAGGAAGTGGATGCCCTGCTGATGGATGATTTTTCGGCTGATTATTGGATAGCTAATAATAACACCTTGTTTAAAGGATTAGGCAAACCCTTCCCCGTCGGCATCGGTTATGGAATCATGGCCAAAATGGATTCTAAGATGCTAATGAACCAAATCAATCAAGCCTTAAAACATATTGAAAAAAATGGATTCTATTTGTCTTTATATCAAAAATATTTTCACACCATACCCATGCATTAATATATATCACTAACGGTTATCTTAATGTCACTGTTTTAATTTAATTTGGCTTAATAGTGTCCGTGACCATGACCATGCGGGTGATACCCACTAAATACTCGCTTAGGCTGTTGATTGTTTTTTGAATCTTCTTTATTAATAGAAGAAGCGCAGGAAGCCAACAAAAACATTAAAGAAATGAGCATCAATACATATGAGGTTACTAAACTAGATTTTTTCATCATTCGCATCCTTAGAATAACTCACTTGCTGTTATTTTTTAATATCATTATTATGGATGAAATAAAAGTAAATTGTACTCCTTTCGTTTTATATTCATTCAATATAAAACACGGAGTTAAATTGATGAAATTTTATTCCCGTCAACACCGCACAGGAGGCCAATATGAAAAAAGAGGTTTTTATTTCAATCTGTGGCGGCCTTATTTTTTCTTTAGCCACACAAACAATTCTGGCCGATGAAATTCCCAGACACACCTTACCTATGTCTGAAATTTTGAAAATTCTGCAGACTCGGGGTTATAGCGCGATAAGAGAGGTTGAATTTGATGATGGTTTATATGAGGTGGAAGCCTTGATGAGAAAGGGATTCAGCTTATTCTTCGAATGAACCCCAATACAGGGGACTTTATCAACACCAATTTAAAAACCACGAAATACCCCATCTCAATGCTTGAAGCGGCCCAGAGAATTGAAGACGCGGACTATCATACTATTTTCAAAATTGAAGCGCACGGCAGTCAGTATGAGGCAAAGGCCCTTGGTAAAGAGGATAAAAAAATTAAATTACGCATCGATGCTAATTCTGGCAAAATATATATCCTTGAATAAGAGAATTAGGGTTATTTATTCTGCAACCTTTAAAATTTTTCAATAAATACAGCAAACAACCTATTTAAGTTAAGCTTAAAGAAATTTAAGGCTTGACATCCCCTGTCCTTATCACAAGAGCCATCACGAATCAGCTGATGCCTGCCCCTTGTCCTTATTTAATTGCTGCCTGTTTTTTAAATTCAAGGAGGGTTTTTAGCATGCACTAAGATGGACTTTCGAGCTATTATGAAATTACAAAATAGTTCAAGCGCCATTTTTTATTCATCATGTATACTCTGCCCCTAAAATTACCTAAGTCCTTCATTGCTTTTTCTATCATGTCAGTTTATGACGCAAACGCAACGCATTGACAATCACTGACACTGAACTGAGTGCCATGGCCGTACCGGCTATCATCGGGTTAAGCAACAAGCCCGTGAGTGGATAAAGAACGCCTGCTGCAACCGGCACACCCAGTGCATTATAAAAAAAGGCAAAAAAGAGGTTTTGTTGAATGTTTTGTACCGTATGGACCGATAATTCGTAGGCTTCTAAAAGCTTGCTTAAATCACCTGATAATAAGGTCATGCCAGCACTTTCAATCGCCACATCACTACCGGTTCCCATCGCAATGCCAATGTCGGCTTTTGCCAACGCAATGGCATCATTAACTCCATCTCCCACCATGGCAACCACATGTCCTTTTTGTTGCAGTTCGGAAATCACTTTGCTTTTTTCATCGGGCAATACTTCTGCAATCACCTCTGTAACACCTACGCGTTGGGCCACCGCGTTTGCAGTCATAGCATTATCACCCGTGAGCATGATGACGTGAATACCCTTTTTCATAAGAGAAGCAACTGCAAGTTGGCTGGACTCTTTAATACGGTCGGTCACAATAAAAACACCCGCCAATTGTTTATCAACCGTTAAATAAATCAAAGTAGCCCCTTCTTCTTGTGCTTTTAACGCAGCAATTGGAATTTCATTGTCAGGAACAGACAACCAGTGCGCATTGCCAATGGCAACCATCGCACTATCGATTTGCGCTTGAGCCCCCTTTCCTCGGACTGCAATAAAATCGGTGGCCTCTTTCAGTGTCATCTGACGTCTTTGCGCTTCATCACGTAGCGCTCTAGCCAATGGGTGTTCGCTATGCCGCTCAAGGGAGGCGGCAAGAACCAAAAGTTCCGCTTCTTGCCAGTGACCACTGGGGATAATTTGGGTCAATGCCGGATGGCCTTGAGTCAGTGTTCCTGTTTTATCCACCACCAACGTGTTGATTTTGCGTAATTGCTCTAGTGATGCTGCATTTTTAATTAAGATACCACGTCGTGCGCCCTCACCTATCCCAACCATGATTGACATAGGCGTTGCAAGTCCTAAAGCACAAGGACAGGCAATAATCAGTACGGAGATGGCAGCGATTAAGCCATAGCTTAAGGAAGGCGCAGGGCCTATTAAAAACCAGACGAGAAACGAAAGTATCGCAATCCCTAAAACGATTGGCACAAACCAAGCCGATACAGCATCGGCCAAACGCTGAATAGGCGCTTGGCTACGCTGTGCTTCACTGACTTGTGTGATAATGCGGGCAAGTATGGTGTCTTTACCCACATGAGCGGCTTTTATAATGAGACTGCCATGTTGATTGAGCGTCCCGCCAATGACTTGATTGCCAACTTCTTTGGCGACAGGCATAGGCTCACCGGTTAACATGGACTCATCGACATCACTTTGCCCGCGAATTACCTCCCCATCAACCGGAATTTTTTCACCGGGGCGCACAAGCAACCTATCCTCTACCGCTACTTCATCAAGTGTGATGTCCTCTTCTTGCTCTTCATTATTCAATCGGTGAGCAAGGGTTGGATTTAAATGAAGCAATGCGCGAATGGCATCCCCTGTGCGCTCGCGTGCTTTTAATTCCAATACTTGCCCTAAAAGCACCAAGGTCGTAATGACTGCTGCTGCTTCAAAATACACCGGCATCATGCTGCTTTTCTGCATATGTAGGGGTGGCAATTGGGGGAAAATAACTACCGCTAAACTATAGCCCCAGGCAACGCCTGTTCCCAAAGCAATCAGGGTAAACATGTTCAAGTGACGGGACAAAAGCGATTGCCAACCACGAACAAAGAAAGGCCTGCCACAACCTAAAACCACCAAAGTGGTCAGTGCTGCTTGAAGCCACAAGGATAAGGACATTCGAGTAGGTGCGACCATCCAATACTCATCCATCGCTAAGAGAACAACCGGGATGCTGAGGATAGAGGACAGTATAAAACGCCTAAACATATCCTCATATTCAGGATTTTTTTGCTCAGCTAAACTCACCTGCTCAGGCTCAAGCGCCATGCCGCAAATGGGACAGGTTCCTGGTTTATCTTGACGGATTTGGGGATGCATGGGGCAAGTATACAGGGCGTTTTTTGATGTCGTCACAGTAGGCGCAGATGTTTGTGAATGCTGATGATTGCAGCAACTGTGTGCTTCTTTATGGTGCTGAGAACCGTGTTTATTTGTACTCATCATGCACCTCAATCGTATTTTTTAAGCAAGGCCATAATCTCATCCATTTTTTCCTGGCGAGATTCCTGATTGCCATGGCAGGCCGCTTCATTAAGGCAATTCAACACGTGGCGCTCAAGCACGCCAAGCTCAATGGTTTTTACCGCATTACGAACAGCGCGTAGTTGCGACAGAATATCCACGCAATAGCGTTTCTCCTCAATCATCCGCTTAATGCCTTCAAGCTGACCTGTAACTCGATTAAGTCGGGATAATTCGTGGTGATGCTCTGGGTGTTTTGACATGTATTTTCTCCTGTATACCCCTATAGGTATATACCCATAAGGGGTATTTTGTCAACGCTAAGATAGAAAATAAAAAACGACGAGCCGAGCCTATGACACAACAAAAAGCAACAAGGAGAACAAATTAATAGAAATAACGGATTCGGTTTATGAGCGTAAATTAATTGGATGCTCCACTTGCTTATGAACCATTGTAAATGCAAACCGAATCGTATGTGATGTTTTGTTTTGCAGCATAACAGGCTATATCAGCCTGTTTGATGATCTCAATGACTGATACAGAATCACGATTTAGTATGGAGATACCTACCGAGCATCCAACGTTAAACTCATTGGCATCATAAGACTTTGATGCAAGTTGCACGATATCTCGTGCTATATGAGAAGCCTCCTCCAAAGAAATATGGTTCATCACTGCAATAAATTCATCACCACCATAACGCGCAATCAAGTCGTTTTTTCGAAGCCGTTGTTTTAATAATGTGATAAAATTTTGCAACACCTTATCACCGACATCATGACCAAAGTTATCATTCACCAATTTAAAGTTATCCATATCAATGAACATGATGACACACATTCCACCACCTGTTTGTATATTCTGGAAGTAAGTATTGAGCACATCAAGAAGATGCTCCCTTGTGTTACAACCAGTGAGTCCATCATGTTTGCTTCGATGTTCCAATGTTGCAAAACGCAACGTTAAGTCATCAATCATTAATCATTTCTGTTTTTTTAATCGTTTTTTCCATTAACTGACACGATAAATAAACATAAAGTCCGCCCAATAAAAATACAGAGGCATAAAAATAATTAAGACAGTGGGGATCAATAAAAACACCGTAAAGAATGCAGCTTAAATAGCTCAATATGAACAGACCAATAAGAGTCAATTAGGCAATCCAGTGGTAACGATATCCATTTGTTTCACGAAGAAGGCCATGAATTAGATACCCTCCTTTTGAAAGAAGTAGAATACCTAAAGTAATCATACCGATGGGAATAAAAGTTGCACTCATTTTATCAAGTCAGTCATTACCCTTATCCATGAGTATAAAACCAGTTTTGATTTTTTTCATGAATAGCAGCCACACGAATGAGACACTATTGATTGAATTAGGATGTTTATGCTAGAAAGATCATTTTAGAGATAAAGGCCCATGGAACAAATAAAAAAACCCATTTTTTCTCAGTTAATTCATGTTTCTGATGCAAGATTATCCTAGAATTGAATAAGATGGGCATCCATTTTTGTTACAAAAGCTATTTTCTTTCATGAGAGTGTTTTGAAAAGATTTCTATTTGTGGAGTTCAAAAAACGTGACTATTTTATTGAATACACTCGAACGTGAGTGCTTAATTTTTTTATCCACGAGAATAGTGACTCAAGAAAATCTTCAGGGGTTAATTTATGAGTTCCTTTACACACAACCTGAACATTTATTACTAATACTGGCCAAAGAGGTACAGCACGACGATGCAATTAGCACGATTCTGGCTCAATCAAAACCCCATCAATCTAATATTTTGATTGAGAGAGTTATAGGTCATTTAAACGATATTCTTTTTCAAATCATCAAAACTTATTATTTTCAAACAAAATATTAATCGCAGCCAAATGAGTCATCTCTGTCGTTACCCTACCTAAATTGTGGCGCATCAATACCCAGCTTAAAGTCTTACGACCCATAAGTCCTAAAGGAATATATTGCCTTTTTATATCACAACGGTCATCTGTGCCCCATGGGTAGAAACAGCTAAAAAAGGAGCCTCTTTTTTTATTGCATAAAACCCTTTGATGCTTGGCTTAACACCATCAAACGATTCCTGTGTCTCTTCAGATTGATACACATCAATTTGTTCCAGGCGAATAATCTGTTGTTCCTGTCGGTCTAAAAGTTTGCGATACCGCTGATTACTTTCTTCTAATTGTTTGGTAACTATTGACAGTTTGCGTTCGGCATCACAAATTCGGTCTGCCACCTCAACAAAGCTTTTCTCTTTATTGGTTAGAAATTCCTCTAATCTTTTTTGAAAAGCAGCTCGTTGTTCTTTGTCTTGAATAACCATATTAGAAAATGTTTCAACTGTTCCACTTAATACCAGTCCAACAGCCCGCGCCTGTTCAACTTCTATTCCCATTTTTTCTTTCACGTTATCCAGTTCTTTTATTTTATCAGATAACTGATTTTGATTTTCTTTATACGCCTGAGCAACCTGTTCTAATTGTCTTTGAGTATTTTCTAAAGCTTGAGACTGCGCATCGTTTGAGTCTTTGAGCCTTTTGCTAGTAAGTTCAAGTTCAATCTGAGTGGCACGCAGTGCTTTTTCGGTATCCGTAAGCTCATTAATTTGTGACTTTAATGTTTTAATTTGCTCACAAAATTGATCAATATTAGCGGTTAGGCGCGTATTTTCTTTCTGGAATGCATCAATTTCAATTGCCAGCTGTTCGCGTAAGAGATCTAGAGTTGAAATAACCGAGTCCAGCAGATCAGCAAGACTTGAGATTCCTGCCTTTAAACCTTCGATATTGTCTGCATTTTGACTCTGATGATTTTCAAGAAGGATATGGCTTACCGTATAAACAATTCCAGTAACAATACTGAGCGTAATAAGGGCTGCAAGATTTGCCATGAGTCCAATCATCAACACTGGTACGGTGAGCACGACACCTGCAGTAATTTTTTGCCATAAGGGGATTTCATTCCAGAAACTGGCAGCACGCGATAATAAGCTTGGATTGTGATTCATCGCCTGAATCAATTGATTCAATTCTTCTTTGATTTTTTGTATTTTATTTTGAGTAATTACAATCTTCTCAAAACGTTCTTTATCTTTTTTTGTTTTTTGATTGGGGTTGTCCTGCTCCATGTTTTCTGACGGATGAAGGTCTAAAGCTAACTCAAGTTCCAATTTTTGATACGTCATGGTTCTTCCTTACAACGAGTGGGCATCCACTTTTTAATGCTAAACGGTGTCACATGAGTTTCGGACTTACCTTAAGAGAAACAAAGTGACGGAAAATCCCGTAATTATTGAATTAATTACCCGTACTTTTTTTATGTATTGGATTGAGGTGTAACAATCCTGTACATAAGGCATTAAGGTTGTGTATTGAGAGGTGAAATTGATTTTTAATGTTTAGAATGTTACTCATTACCATTTTCCTTAATTTGGTTTGAAACAACAGTCAACCGAACACTTTTTCCTGGAGCGGTTAAATTATGATCATTCTATCGAATAAATTGTGTTCAGTCATTCTTTTTTTAGTGACTCACCATTAAGATGTGACATCAACCATTCTGCTTCCTCTAAAGAAGCAAAAATTGTAACCACACTACCTTTGCCGCCATAATTAAAATGTATGTTAACCTTGGATGAAAGTTTTTTCGATTGTTGTGCCATCCAATCCTTCGCTTTTTCCTCAAATAGGCCTAGTGTAATGAAATGGACTCCTCTCCTTACAGACGGGATAATATCCCAGTTTACGGATTGGAATAAATAAGGAGTTCATTTCATTACACTAGGCCTATTTGAAGCCTAAGAAATTCTTATAAAAAAGATGGTTTCGCGAGCCCAAAGAGAGTGAAATAAAAATTGACATCAGCAACTATTTTGCATTAAAATATCAAGTGATATAAAAAACCATCAAAAGTAGGTTTATAACGCCATGAAAATTACATCTTAAGTACGCCCTTCTACAGGGCAGAGAGAGTAAATCATTTTTGATTTTCTATTTTTATTGTCCTAAAAGATATGCTTAAGAGTAAATCATGCATCATAAACCGATTCAATTTAAAGACCTAGGTCTTATCTACCCGCATAAAATCTGTTTTCAAGACTTCAGTGGTGAAATTCACTTTGGTGAGCGTATTGCACTGATTGGCCGAAATGGCTCAGGAAAATCAACCTTACTTAAGAGATTTGCTGGTCTTTGTTCAGCCTCTGCTGGCGAAATTAAAATGCCACAGGATGTTCGTATTGGTTATTTACCCCAAGTGATTGAAGAATGTCCTGATTTAAGTGGTGGTCAACGATTAAACCAAGCATTAACCAAGATATTGTCTGAAGATCCGAATGTGTTGTTGTTGGATGAACCCACAAATCATCTGGACAGACGCAATCGCCGTTCTTTAATGCGTATGCTCCTGCATTATCCGGGGACGTTGGTCATTGCTTCTCATGATACGGAGCTCATCAATACAGTCGCAGATACTCTATGGCATATTGATTTAGGTAAGCTCGCTGTATTTAGAGGGGCTTATTGTGATTATCAGCAAATGCTTGAAGACAAGAAAGCATCGATTGAACAGGAATTATCACGGATTTCACGGGAGAAGAAAGAATCACATCTTGCTCTAATGAGAGAACAAGAACGGAATAAACGTTCTCGTGTTCAGGGTGAAAAAAAGATAGCGCAGCGTAAATGGCCAACGATTCGGTCTCATACAAAGCTTGCCAATGCAATGACAACAGGAAATAAACGATTAAGTCAGATTAATCATAAAAAACAACAGGTGCTTGAAGAGCTTTCATCTTTAAACCTTCCGGAAACGATTAAGCCCAAATTTAAATTAAACGGTCTTGACCACCATAAGCCCCTAATCAGTATTCAAGACGCTTCTATTGCCTACGAGGCTTTCGATGTGATTCTTGAAGAGATTCATTTTCACTTGAATGGCTGCGAACGGGTGGCATTGTATGGGGACAACGCATCAGGGAAGTCCACCTTTGTCAAAGCGATCTTGGAGGATAGTCACATTAAGAGAACAGGTGAGTGGACTCTTCCAGAGCGCAATACAGTTGGGTATCTCGATCAGCATTATCAACATCTGAATTGTGACGAAACAGTTCTGGATTTGATGAAAAGTCAGATGCCCCATGCTTCTCATGCTGAACTTCGTGTCCATTTGAATGACTTTTTATTTCGCAAAAACATCGAGGTAGAAATAAAGGTCAAAGATCTTTCTGGTGGTGAAAAGGCAAGGCTTTCTTTAGCCTTAATTGCTGCCAATCCGCCTAAGCTAATTATTTTAGATGAGGTAACCAACAATGTAGATCTGGAAACACGCGATCATATCATTCAAGTATTACGTGAATTTTCAGGTGCAATACTGGTTATTTCTCACGATTATGATTTTTTAGATTCCATTCACATTGAAACTAAGTATCACGTTCATCAAGGGAAGATACATCATTTCAATGAGGAACAATCAGAGGGTGTTCATCATGACTAATCGTTTGCCTAACCACATAGGCTCTTTTATGTGGCATTTTTTAAAACCGTATCGACGCATGGTTTTTTTATTTATCCTGCTTGCTTTAATGGCTGGATTTTGGGGACCGTTTAATAGTTTATTGATTAAATCCTTTATTAATACCTTGGCAGCAAAAACAAGTACGGACTTCTCCTCTTTGTATTGGATCGCTGGATTACTGGTAGTGAACTTTATTGTTTTTGACAATATCACCTGGCGAACAATCGGGTACTTGAACTATAAATACGAAGCAGTGCTTAAAAACCAAATCATTAGCCAAATGTTTGAGTATGTGTTGGGAAGTAGTACGCAATTTTTTCAGGATAATCTATCGGGGAGAATTGCCACACAAATTACTACTCTTGCTGATAATCTTGAGATTATTTTGCATCGCGTGTCTATCGACTTTCTTCGTGGTGCTTCATTATTAGTGGTTTCATTTATTACAGCCTATTTTGTTAATGTCCTGTTTTTTTATATTTTATTTCTTTGGTTCATTGCCTTTGCCTCATTTAGTATTTGGATGTCGGCACGATTGGTTCAATTGTCCGATGACCATGCAAATTCCGAATCGCAGCTTTCTGGGCAATTAGTCGATAGCCTGGCGAATCAATCCAATATTCGTATTTTTTCACGCAAAATCTACGAAGTGGAACGTATGAACACGTTTTTTAGCTTGGTACAACGGGCTTTTCAAAGAAAAGAGCTGTTTATTGTTTTGTTATGCTGCGCACAGGGTGGAATGATTGCGGTAATGATAGGTTTGGCCTCGATTACCTTAATTCACTTGTATGGCAAGGGACTGATGAGCATTGGTGATTTTGCTTTGATTCTTGGGCTTTCCATGGAATTGGGACACATGATGTGGTACACCATGTACCAAGTGGACCAATTTAACCAAGCTTTAGGCAAGGCAAGACAAAGTTTAAATGCATTGGTCATCCCTCATGAGATACAGGATAAAAATAATGCATCCCAATTAGTGGTCACGCAAGGACGAATTGAATTTTCCAAGGTGAAATTTCATTACCAAGGTGGTTACTCCCTGTTCCAAAATAAGTCCGTCACAATTGAAGCCGGTCAAAAAGTGGGTTTGGTGGGCTATTCAGGAAGCGGCAAGTCCACTTTTGTTAATTTGATTTTACGACTATATGAGGTGGTGGATGGGCAAATTCTAATCGACGGTCAAAACCTATCCGAAGTGACTCAAGAGAGTTTAAGACAAGCCATTGCCATGATTCCACAAGACCCAATGCTTTTTCATCGAAGCCTGATGGATAATATTCGTTATGGCAGGACAACAGCTTCGGATGAGGAAGTCATTTCAGCCTCCAAGAAGGCCCATGCACATGAATTCATCAGTCTTTTGCCAGAAGGTTATGAGACCTTGGTCGGGGAACGTGGGGTGAAGCTTTCAGGTGGTCAACGCCAGCGCATTGCCATTGCACGTGCGATTTTAAAAAATGCGCCCATTTTAATGTTGGACGAAGCCACCTCTCAACTCGATTCTATTACAGAATCTAACATTCAAGACAGTCTTTGGGAGTTGATGCAGGGAAAAACAACCTTAGTCGTTGCACATCGTTTATCGACTCTGCTGCATATGGACCGAATTTTAGTATTTGATAAAGGCCATATCGTTGAAGACGGGACACATGCTGAACTATTAGATCGCGGTGGTTTGTACAAAACACTATGGGATGCGCAGGTAGGTGGGTTTTTACCAGATGAACGAAAAGAAGAGTCTCTTAGTGGATAGTGGGGTAGCAAATGAATAAACCACATACAGAGTTTAGGGTAGTGCATCATTTACTTAATGACTTACTATCCGGTTTGCAATCAATTTTAAAGGAACATTTGCTGGGCGTTTATGTGTATGGTTCATTTGTTTGGGGTGATTTTGATGAAACAACCAGCGACATTGATGTTCTTGTGGCATTAAACAAAGAAATGACACCAGAAGAATTCGCGGCTTTAGATGATTTGCATGCCAATCTGGTTCAGCATTTTCCAGCTTGGAATGACCGAATTGAAGTAGCTTATGCATCTTATAAAATGTTACAACATTTTAAGACAGAGCCAGGTCAAATTGCTGTCATTAGCCCAGGGGAACCGTTTCACCTCAAACAGGCGGGGACTGACTGGCTTATTAATTATTATTTGTTGCAAAGAGATAGCCTCATTCTATATGGTCCATCAGCAAAGTCGATTATTGCTCCTGTATCAAATAGTGAGTTTATAGAGCATGTCAAAAAACAGGCCATTGAGTGGCAAGATTGGGTTACTCATACCAAAAATTCTTTAGGGTACCAATATTATGTTGTATTAACTCTATGCCGGGCTTTGTATGTGCTCCAACATCAGGAACAAGGCTCTAAGTTAAAAGCTGGAACTTGGGCTAAAAATCAATTCCCAAAATGGCGAGTTTTAATTCAACGAGCATTAACTAAAGCTGAACTAAATCATGCAAGCGATATCTTGACCGAAGAAACCTATCAAGAAGTCACTGCATTTGTGGGTGAAATAGTTCAGCATATTCAAGAGAGAGAATAAATGATGGAAGTCAACCAAGAACAAAGACTCATCGAAGTAGTTCCTTATAATGCTAATTGGCCTATGCAATTTGAACAGGAAGCAAAGCGAATTAAAAAAGCATTAGGCAGTAATTGCATTGAAATTCATCATATCGGTTCCACATCAGTACCAGGTTTGGCTGCAAAACCAGTAATCGATATGATTCCAGTTGTTTTAGATATTAGCAAAGTGGACAGTGCCAATGCTGCTATGCAGGCACTTGGCTATGAAGCCAAAGGAGAATACGGTATTCCTTTTCGCCGCTATTTCCAAAAGGGAGAAAGTCTACGAACACATCATGCTCATATTTTTGAGTTTGGAAATTCCGAAATCGAGCGGCATTTAAAATTTAGGGACTGGATGAGAGCACATCCAGAAGATAGAGAAGCTTATGCTCGTTTAAAACAAGAGTTGGCCCATCAATATCCCTATGACATTACTGCCTATTGTTTGGGCAAAGAAGATTTTATTGCAACAATTGATAAAAAAGCAGGGTTTAATGGATTAAGAGTGGTGAAGGCATTAACGCCGCGAGAATGGGATAAAGTACGTCATTTCAGACAATTCTATTTTTTTGATAAAGCTGGGCTTTCTGACCCTTACACTTGGACTTTTGAGCATGATGCTCATGTTCATTTTGTTTTATCTCAAGGAAGCGACATCATTGGTTATGCCCATCTGCAATTATGGCCTCATCAGAGAGCCGCTTTGCGTATCATTGTGATTGATGAGGAAAAAAGAACCCATCAATACGGTAGCCAATTCTTGGCGTTATGTGAAAAGTGGCTCAAAAACCAAGGATATCAAAGCTTGCACGTGGAGTCCTCACCGGATGCTCTAAGATTTTATAGAAATAATGGTTATATCGACATGCCATTTGATGATCCAGATGGCTATGAAGGTGATGCGAGAGATACTGCGGTAGGGAAAATACTATGATTCAAATCGAAAAAATAACGGGAGATTGGGCTCAAACCTTATGTCGAACCATTACAAAGGATTTGCCAGAATACTTTGGTTTACCAGAAGCGAACGAGCACTACGCAATAGGTGTAAACACACGCACTAATTTTGCGGCGAAAGATGGAGATGACACTATGGGCCTCGTTTCTATTGATTTTCCTTATCCTAATAATGCCAATATTTACTGGATGGCTGTAAAACGTGATTATCATCGTCAAGGTGTAGGAAAGCAATTAATCGAAGCGGCTTGCCATTTTGCTGCAACACAAGGAGCTAAAACCATAACCGTTGAAACACTTAGCCCCTCTGAATTGGAAGAGAATTACCTTAAAACCTACCGATTTTATCAGTCAGTTGGTTTTAACGCTCTTTTTGATTTAAAACCTGCAGGGTATGAGTGGAATATGGTGTACATGATAAAACAGCTTGAACCTTTAGCAGAAAACCAACGGTCAATTGCCATTAAGCTAATGGAATTATCTGATATCCCCGTTTTGGTCGATGCGTTTCAAAAAGCAAATTGGCAAAAACCTTACGTCTTGTTTGAAGGGTATCATCAAGAACAACAACAATCTGAGCGAGTAGTTTGGGTAGCCTATGTTCAAGACCAAATTGCGGGCTATGTTACTCTAAAATGGGCCTCACACTATGAACCCTTTGCTCATAAAGAAATCCCAGAAATTATGGACTTAAATGTATTGCCTGCTTTTCGCAAGCTCGGAATAGGCAGTGCTTTACTCACTGTTGCTGAAGACAAGGCAGCAAGTCAGTGTGATGTTGTAGGTATTGGTGTTGGGTTATATGGTGGTTCCGATGGAGGATATGGACAAGCTCAACGACTTTATGTTACCCGTGGTTATATTCCTGATGGTTTAGGGGTAACTTATAGTTATAAACCAACCATTCCTGGGGAAACATATCCTTTGGATGATGATTTAATTTTGTGGTTTACTAAAAAATTAACCAATTTGCATGCAGAAAGTGATGCCGTAATTAAAAAAACAACTGATAGCCACGATGTGTATGTACCAAATACAAACTATAAATTGGAGTTCAATGCAAAAGATTCATTTAAAATTGTAGATCAAAAGTTGTTTGAGTTTAATACATCGTGCGTCCCTTCCACACAAAAACCTGAAGTAATTGATATAAATGTTACGATCAAGAATGGTGATGAAATAATAGCGGGTATTTGTTCGGAGGTTTATACATGGAAGATCCTGTACATCAGTGTCTTTTTTGTTGAGGAAAAATATCGCCACCAAGGTTTGGGTACCATTTTACTCAATAAAGTTGAGGAAAAAGCTAAAGAATTAGGAGTTACTTTAATTCACCTCGATACCTTTGATTTTCAAGCAAAAGATTTTTATCTCAAATATGGTTACGAAGAGTTTGGAGTTCTGGATGACTGCCCTAAAGGTCATAAGCGTTATTATATGAAGAAGGTACTATGAGTTTTATAAAAAAAGGAATATACCGTCATTATAAAGGTAATTTGTATGAAGTAATTGATATCGCCAGGCATTCGGAAAGCTTGGAAGATATGGTGGTGTACAGAGCGCTTTACGGTGATTTTAAACTATGGGTTCGACCTCTTAAGATGTTCCTTGAAAACATTGAGATAAACGGTGAGATCCAAAAAAGATTTGAATTAAATGAATAGATTAGAACAAGCAAATCGTTTTATCTTCACTGGCACCCCAGGCAGTGGAAAAACTTCTGTTATTTTGGCATTGAAAAGATTAGGGCATGTAGTGATTCCTGAATCTGCAACGGATGTCATTGCAGAAGAGCAGGCAAAGGGAACTATGCGCCCATGGGAGCAGGCTGATTTTGTAGATAAGATTGCCTTAACACAAAAATTAAGGCAATTGAATGCTAAAGGTGAGTTACAATTTTATGATCGATCACCATTTTGTGCTTATGCATTGGGACGTTATTCCGCTCATTGGCATCATCGTGATTTTACACCCTCACCTGTTTTATTAGCTGAAGTTGACCGCTGCCTAAAAGCGGGTATCTATCAACGCAAAGTATTCTTTTTTGAGAACTTGGGGTTTATTGAACCAACCTCCGCTCGCAAAATCAGTTATGAAGATGCCCTTATTTTTGAGCAAATTCACATAGAGGTATACAAAGAGTTTGGTTTTGAAATTGTGCTTGTGCCTAATAATGCGATTGAAGAGCGTTGCCGATTTGTCCTTGAAACGTTAGGTATAAAAAAATAAACATCCATTTTATGAAAAAACCGCTTGACCCTATTGTTACTATATATCTTACCTTTGTTCCTAAGGAGGTAATACTATGACTCAATGGTTCGTAAAAGACTTAAGCAAATTGACCGGTGTTTCGGTGCAAACATTGCATCATTATGACCGCATTGGTTTACTTAAACCTTCATTGCGACAGTCCAATGGGTATCGTATTTACTCCGAGAAGGATTTATTGAAATGACAACAGATTATTGCTTTAAAGTTTTTTGGTTTTGAGTTGTCACAAATCAAAACCTTGCTCTCTGAAGAACGTCATGCGCTAAACCATTTTGAGGCCCAAGCTCAAGTGTTAGAACAAAAAGCAGCGGCATGTACTTCCGGAGCTAAAACCTTAAGAAGCATTATTAACTCTGTTGATATCAATCAATCCATTCCATGGGAAACCATTATTCAGCTGATTGAGGTATATAAAATGGCAGAACATCTTGAACATGATTGGGTTAAGGAAATATTCACTCCTGATGAATTAAAACAATATGTAGCATTTGAAAAGGAAATGAAAACAAATAATAAGGCTGAGTTTGAAAAACAATGGCATCAACTCTTAGATGAACTGAAACAAAACGTGAAACACGATCCTGATTCCACTATAGGTATCCAAACAGGAAAAAACTACATGGAATGGGTTAACAGCGTATACGGTAAAAAATATGCTCATCTAAGAACCAAAAAATGGGAAAAAGGATTTGGAGAAGGAAAAGGTCTTGACGACATTGGATTAACATCAGAGATCATGGCATGGTTAGAAAAAGCTTTAGATGCTTATTGGAAGGATAGACTTTATGGCATTCTTGAACAAGTAGGAAAAACTTCAGCTTCCACTGTACTAATGCTTTGGAATAAGGCCTTAGATGATATGTATGGTGAAGAAATTTCACGAAAATATGATGTTTGTGACATTGCTTTGAATGATGACAAGGTCAGTCTAGAGGCAAAGACTTGGCTTAAAAGTATCTTAGATGCCTACAAAATGTAAACAATAGATGTAAATTTGGATCGGTGCTATTTTTACCGATCCAATCTTAATTAAATATCAACTTAATCCATCTAGGGGGATTCTGTTCGGTAAAAAGCCGCCAACCTGAGCATCCGCCAATGTTAAAAAATTCGTAAAAAAATGCTGATTGAGAATAAATTTTACGGCATCAGGTATAATTAAATCACTAGTTTGTATTTTGAGCAATTTTATGTCTTATGCAAAAATGGCAGAATTACTTTTGCTGGACGTCATGTCTAAAGCACAGATTCCAGGAGTTTCTATTGCCTTCATAAGCAGTGATGGAATCATATCTACTCAAGAACAAGGCCTTACAGAGGGTTGCGGTCTTTTTGCAATACCAGTTGATCCACTCAAGTGTCCCTTTAATAAGCTGGGATTAGGAACTAAAGATGCTGTAGTTTTATTTGACGACAAACTTTATTATGTAAATCAAACGACACAAAGCGTTCATCAAATACAGTTAAATGAAAGTAATCAATCCTCATATCAAAAGTTACGAAAAAGTTGTACTGATACCTATAAATTGGCCGATCCTCAAGAGTCTGAATTAATAACTACTCTAACAGGTCTTACACCACCTACGAGAGTGAAACCAGAAACCGTTTTTGGAGCAGCCTCGCTAAGCAAACCCGTATTTGCTTATTTAGTGCAAAAGTTGATTCAGTCAAATGCGACGAATCAAGCAGAGAAAGGGACAGGTAAATTTAATTTAGATAAATTCAACCTGAGTCAATTTGATTTAGATACCCCTCTTTTTCATATCTTGCCGTTAGAAGAATTTGAGATAGATGGAATGAAATTTGATATGTCTAACACATCTGCTGTTGTCTGTGCCCAAGCACTTACTGCAAGGATGGTGTTATCACATACAACAGGCCTTGCTCATGGTGAAATGAAGTTTCAGTTCATTCCTAATCCTAAAGAAAAAGATTCTAAAGAAAAAATGCATGGATATTCAAATGTTGGTATTGTGTACTTACATCAAGTGATTGAAAAATTGACTGAAGCAAATCTAGAAACATTGGCCAAAAACCATGTGTTTGATCATTGTGACATGACTCATAGCACTTATGAGCCACCAAAGGCCTATCACTTGCTTTTGCATGCTGAAAAAGAACCCTTGTTTGATGAAATGAAGCCTGGTCAGATTGTCATACTAAAAGAAGATGAGCAACTAACAGCCTATTGGTTAGAGAATGGAAAAATAGTCAATCGCTCTTTTCCGGAAAGAGTAGTTCCAGGAATTCTTAGACAGTTACCTGATAAAGGTAAACTTTCAAACAATTTGGAGTTGATAGAAGCTGTAATCTCGCAATATGGATGTAAAGAACCCAAACCATGTGCCGCCAATACACTACGAACTACAGCAACAGATTATGCAAAGTTTGTCAAACATCTAAGCCATGACAACTCCATTGAAAATCCTTTTGTTCCGCATGCCTTCATGACGCACGATAGAGGTTTAGCTGGAGCGATCGGAATTGCTAGAGACAAGATACCCGAGCTCATTTTAAGTCATGTCGCATGGGGCTTAGGTTGGGGGCTACAAACCAATGAAAAGGAGGATGTTGTTACGGCTTACCACTCAGGCGACATGAATGATTGTAGAGCATGGGTTGCAGTCAATTTAAAAGATAAGAGTGCCGTGGTATTCTTTGCTAATTCGCATAATGGACATATTCTTGCGGAACACATTATCCCTTCGACAATTCAAATAGAACTGGCTTCACACTATTTTTTCCCCAAATGGGGTTTTGCTAGAACTCTTGATGAGCTATGTGGTAAAACGAATAATTGGGGCATAAATCCATTTCCAAGACCCAATCCATCTAAAGAGCTAACAAGCTCCTTAGGTGAGTTGCAAAAAAGAACTAATATCCCAAGTATTGCTACAGCAATTATTTCTGACCGCGGAGTTGTTACTACGCAAGAGGTGGGTGTGACTAATGTCAACAAACCAGAAGAAGTTACTAGTTCAACTGTTTTTGAAGCCGCTTCATTGAGTAAGCCTGTATTTGCTTATATTGTATTGAAACTAGCGCAAAAAGGTCTCATTGATTTAGATAAACCACTTCATGAGTACGGTGATTTTGGTCCTCTGGAGATGCGAGCTGATAAAAATTATAAAAAATTAACCGCTCGTATGATCCTATCTCATCAAGCAGGGTTACCTAATGAATTTTCATCCCCAGAATCTCTAAAGTATGTTTCTGAAGTAGGAAAACAATTTGATTATTCAGGTGTGGCTTATCAATTTTTAGGTGAAATTGTGGAACACATTACTTCAAAATCACTGGAAGCTTTAGCCCAAGAAGAATTCGCTAATATAGGTATGACCGATAGTAGCTTCATGCCACCAACGGGTTGCAGTCTTATTAAACTGTCAGATGAAGAGGAAGAGCCAACGCCTGAACGCATTAAAAAATTATTAAAAGATACTTTAGATGTACATGGTCAATTAAGTATTATCCTTCATAAGGATAAATTATTTGTTGCTGAAAGAGCAGTAGACGGCAGCGTACAAATTACTGAAAAAAACTCCAGCCAAGTTGAAGAAAAAAGTCTAAAAGAAATCAAAGCCCGCTTTGCTCAAATACCACCATTTTTTTGGTCAAAACCCATACCGGTTGAAGCAAGGGAATTACCCCTTGTGACTACTATTTTTGGTCATCCCCCAGCACATGCTGCAACAATAGCAATAGGTCATGATAAAGATGGTTCAGTAAATCTTAAGCAAAAATTTTATATGGTTCACCCGGCAGGCTCTTTGTATACAACAACTTCTGATTATGCAAAATTTTTAAAAGCCTGTGTTAACGATCCCTATGTTAGGTGGGAAATGTTCAAACCTATTGTTTCATCATTAAGAGATAAAGATACTAAAGCAATGAGCCAGGGAGTTTCTACTGATATTTTAGATCAAATCTCTTGGGGTCTAGGCATTGGTATTCAGAAAAATACCGATGGAACCCGTATCGCATTTCATTGGGGTGACAATGGAACTGGACGCAATTTAGCAGCGATTAATCTTACTACCGATGAAGCGGTTGTTTGTCTCACCAATAGTGAAAATGGACCCGCTGTTTTTCGAGAAATTGCAGAGCCTATCGTTGGCGATTTAAGTGCTATTAGGCAATGGTTATCAATACGAGAAGAATTACCTCTTGATAAGCGCGTAAAAGAAAATCCAACTCAAGAAATGAACCAACGTGTACAGGAGCAGACGACAGTCGCTACTATAGGACAGCAAGAAGGAGAGCAAAAGCCTTCTGACTTAGGACTGTTCTAAGTATTAATTGAGTTGATCCGAAGGGTTTTTATCTGGTAAAAAGCCGCCAACCTGAGCATCCCACAGGATTTTGTACAAACCACCAAGCATCAATAGCTCTGTATGTGTACCGTCTTCGATAATATGTCCTTTATCAAATACTAAAATTCGGTCCATATGCAACAAAGTAGATAGGCGATGAGCAACGACCAAGGTTGTTTTTCCCTGCATCAACTCCCAAAGACTGTCTTGAATGTTGGATTCTGTAATGGAATCCAGCTGAGACGTGGCCTCATCCAGGATTAAAATAGGCGCATTTTTTAAAATGGCACGAGCAATGGCAATACGCTGGCGCTGACCGCCTGAAAGCTTAACTCCGCGCTCTCCAACCAAAGCATCATAACCATGAGGTAACTTGCTAATGAATTCATGGGCATGAGCTTTCTGAGAGGCTAAAATGATTTCCTCATCCGAAGCTCCTGTCCTGCCATAACGAATGTTATCCATCAGGCTTCGATGAAAAAGCATTGGGTCTTGGGGAATCATAGCAATCGCTTGACGTAAGCTATCTTGGGTAATAGATTGAATGTCTTGGTCATCGATTAGAATTTGACCATCAACTACATCATAAAGTCGTAAGATTAGATTCACAAAGGTCGATTTACCTCCACCAGAATAACCCACCAAACCCACTCTCTGCCCTGCTTCAATGACAACCGATTTATTCTGAAAAAGTGAATATCCCCCATGATAATTGAACTTAACCTTATCAAAGACAATTTGGCCCTGATTAACGACAAGGTTTTTTGCATTTTTCTTGTCTAGTTTCTGGGGCATTTCCTCAAGCATTGCTAATGCTTGAGTGACGGCACCCCAATCAACAACAAAGTCTCTTAATTTATGTGATAGTTCAAAGACTGTATTAATAATATTGAAGTTAAGCATTACAACCAGCGCAAAATCTCCTGGGCTTAAGCTGTCTTTTTGGTAACCGAGAATCAAAAATACAATAAATCCAAAGGCATAAATTGAAGTAAAAAGACCTAAAATGGCATAAAGCCAGGTATGATAAAAGCCGCCACGTTCAGCAATAGCAATAAAAGGCTTCTTTAAACGTTCAAAACGACCGAGCTCATATTGCTTGGTCGTAAAAGTTTTAACGCTTAGCATATTACTTAGATAATCTGCGCAAAGACCAATAATATTTGCTTTTTCTTCAGAATATTCCTTATTCAAAATGATGCTTTGTCGCAATGAAAAAAAGGTGATTAAAAAAAATAAAAGCACCCAGAGAGTTAATATCACCGCAAAAACTGGGGCAACAAAAAAGAGCAACACAAGAGAAATAGAAATGAGTATCAGAAAATAGCAAAACGGATTAATGAGAGTAAAAATAAGATGGGGCAAATGCTGAAATACATCATTTAGTTTGGAAGTTAAGCTTCCTGACAATTGATTCTGGAAAAAACTATAAGGATAATCATAGAGACGTTTCATAAAATGTTCAGCGACATCCAGCCTAAATTTGGCAACGTAACGGGTCAAACAATAATCACTAAGAGTCCAGCTGCTGACCAGCATTATTTGCAAAAATCCATAGAATCCAGCAATAAGCCATAGATTTGTGTTTTGTCTTCCAGAAACCGTATCGATAAGTTGTTTGACCAAAAAAGGCTTTAATGTGTTATCAATAGTGATAAGACACATAGCAGCAAAAATGCCGAACAAATACCAACGGTACGGGATTGCTCTTTGAATAATAAATTTTAATACACTCATAGTATCTTCTTATCTATAGCCCCAATATACTCATCTTGTTATTAGAATAGTTATAAAAATTGAAAATGGGGTGGGTTTGAATTTCTGCGACTCTTACATTTTATCGTCATTTTTTATTTGCTCAATGCCTGATAAGGTTTATTTGAGCTTGTTTCTTGCTCTTAACATGAATCGCTTTTAGTGTTGCTTCTGAGTTTGGCTACATCAATTGAAACAGCATTAAAATTAGCAAAAATGGTCAAAGTATATCTACATAAATAAGATAACATGGTTTGTGTAAATAGTTTGATGGTTTTAAATTGAGGAAAGCATGAATTACAAGCAACAATTAGAAAAAGTAATTGAGTTTATCGGCAAACATCTTGATGAAAAGCTTGATTTGACTCAATTGAGTTATATTGCCTGCTTTTCAAAATATCATTTTCATCGTTTATTTACTGCTTATACGGGTTTATCACTACAACAATATATTCGGTGGCTTCGTTTAAAACGAGCAGCCCATCAATTAATCGTAGATAGGAATAAAACCATTATTGAAATTGCAATAAGTGCGGGATTTGAATCTCATGAAGCATTTACTCGTGTATTTAAACAAAGCTGTGGACTGAGTCCTAGTGAGTTTAGGCTGCATTCAAATTGGAGTTTTTGGGAGCGTCCACCGTATTTATTGCCAAACCAGGGTAATATTATGAATGTATTGATTAAAGAAATACCTGCTAGACGTTTAGCGATTATTGAACATCGAGGTACGCCTGAAAAATTAGGTGAAAGTGTTAACCAGCTAATTGATTGGGCAAAATCTCAATCAATTAACTTAAAGCCAAAAGCAGGAGAAGCGTTTGGTTTTGCTTACGACGATCCTAAGACAACAGAGCCTTCCGATTTTCGTTTTGACTTAGCGATTACTGTACCAGAACAAATAAAACTTGAGGGTAATATCGTTGAAAGACGTTTACCTGCAGGACGTTATGCTGTAGCAACGCATAAAGGAACACGAGATACTATTAGTGATACCGTTTATAGTTTATATCGTGATTGGTTGCCAAGCTCCGATGAACAGCTGGGTGATTTGCCCTGTATTTTTTGCTATTACAACTTTGATCATGAAGTTTCTGAGACAGAACTGCTTACAGAATGTTGGCTGTTATTAGCATAATGCTGGTTTATACGGCAACTACTAAAAATTAATTAGTAGTTGCCCCAATAATTTAGCAATAAGAATTTACTTCTTGTATTTGATCTTCTATTTTCTTAGCTACAGAGCTTTTCAGTCCTCTCATTTTGCATGATATTGAAGCTAGGGTAAAATAAAAGTCTATTACAAAATACAATCCTTAAAATAATGACTATCGAACAAAATGAATTAGAGATCAGAAATAAGTCACATCAAAGCTTCGTATGGGGACAACCTATCCCGCTTTCTCCAATCTTAGCCCCTGACTGTCCTTATCCAGTTGAGGCACTTCCCTTAATTGTTAGAAAAGCCGTAGTGGACTATCAACAATATGGACAGCAACCGCTACCTTTAATTGCATGCAGCGCCTTGGCTAATATGTCTCTATCATGCCAATCTCTTGCCAATGTAGCACGAGACAACTATTTAATTAGTCCTGTATCGCTTTATTTTTTAATTGCCAGCGGCTCTGGTACTCGAAAAACTGCTGCAGACAATGTTTTTTCGAAAGCAGCGCGTCACTGGGAGACACTTATTCGTAAAAGGCGTGAACCTGAAGTGTTATCAGCGCTAACGCAACACCAAGTATGGCAAATGGAAAAAGACAGTTTATTCTCCCAAATCAAACGTGCAACTTATACGGGAGAAGATTCTGATTATGCCAAAGAAATGCTCGATGAATTAATTCATCAAGAACCGGAAATTCCTTTGCAACCTACTCTTTATTTTGAAGATGCTACCCAAGAAGCACTGGCTATTCATTTGGCCCAAGGCTGGCCTTCTGCATCCTTATGGTCTGATGAGGCAGGCATCATCTTAGGTAGCCATAGCATGCAAGGCAATCCGACTCGTTTTGTAGCTTTGCTTAATCGTTTGTGGGACGGCAAGACGTTTACGGCTCATCGTAAAACAACGCAAGGATTTACCATTGAAAATCGACGTTTAACACTTAACTTGATGATGCAACCACTTATATTACAACAACTTACCAAGAAAGCATCAGGTATTAGTCGACAAAGCGGGTTTTTAGCTCGTTGCCTGATGGCTTATCCTGCCAACAGCATGGGAAATCGATTTTACCAAGAGCCGCCTGCCTCTTTACATTCTCTAACCCATTATGAGCAACGTGTCACTGCCTGCTTAAACCAGTCAGAACAATTAAGCCATCAAGGTTGTATTCAACTTCCATTGTTGAAAATGAGTGTTGCAGCAAAACAACAATGGATTTTATTTTTTAATGCTGTAGAAGCTGGGTTAAAACCTCAAGGCCAGTGGGTCGATGTCGTTGACTTCGCGTCAAAAGCGGCTGAAAATACAGCGCGGCTTGCAGCACTTTTTCATCTCTTTGAAGGACGCCATGGGGATATTAGTGTAGAGCATACTGAAAATGCCATTGAAATAATTAGTTGGCATTTGCAAGAAGCACGACGAATTATGCCTACTGAAACCGTTTCTTTGCAGTTTTCCGATGCCCTAAAACTTATGGACTGGTTTATTGAAAAAAATATTAGTTCAACAACCTTACGAACTATTCAACAATTAAGTCCATTGCGAGATAAAATAAAACGCGACCAAGCGGTTGAATTATTAGTGGAGCACAATCAAATACGTATTGTAAAATCAGGTTCAAAAACGATGGTGGAAGTGAATCCACGCGCATGCAAAGTGCCAACATGAGTTGTTTAATACTTTTAACTTTATCACACCAATTTACAGGAGAAACTCATGCCCTTTAACATGCTAAAAGAATGGTTGAACAAGGAAAAAGAAAGAGGAATTGAGGACCCTGCCTGTGCTGTTTTAAGTACTTGTAGCAGCTCTGGTGAACCTCATAGTCGAGTGGTTGCCATTCGGGAAATTGAAACAGAGAGTCTTTTATTTTTTACGCAGCAAAAAACACGCAAGGTTGCTGAATTATTAAATAACCCTAAATCCTGTTTAAATTTTTTATTTGCGATGCAGAACCGACAAGTTATTTTAGAAGGTACAGCAATACCAATTTCTCAAGAAGAAAATGAAGCTTTTTGGAGTACTCTTCCTCGTGAACGCCAATTGAGATTCTCTGCTTATGCTCCTACTTCAGGACTTGTCATTAAAGATTTAAACCAATTGGAAACCAGGAAAAAAGAATTGAGTGATCAATTTGCAGGACTTCCTATCCCTATGAGCGAGTATTATTTCGGTTTTCGCTTTATCCCAAAAACATGGATTTTCTACACGGTCGGCTCTATTTCTTTTTCTGAAGTAATTCGCTATACGAAGATAGAAGATTCTTGGAAATCAGAATTAATTTCCCCATAGGTGATATCATGTACATGCTTTGTTTTTGTGTTCCAGAAACACATTTAGAAATTGTTAAAAATGCTATTTTTGCTACAGGCGCAGGAAGTGTTGATCATTATCAACATTGTGCTTGGCAAACATTGGGTGAGGGGCAATTTATGCCATTACCTGGCAGCCATGCTTTTATTGGAGAAATCAATCAGCTTGAAAGAGTACCTGAATATAAAGTAGAAATTATCTGTACTGAAGAGCAAATCAAAGCTGCTGTTGCAGCCTTAAAGAAGGCTCATCCATATGAATCACCTTCTTATCAGGCTTTCCGTTTTGAGATGTTATAAACAACATTGAGAAGTGCGGCGATAATCACCTGCCTATAATTGAAGTTTC
Source organism: Legionella saoudiensis (assembly GCF_001465875.1). Classification (GTDB taxonomy): domain Bacteria; phylum Pseudomonadota; class Gammaproteobacteria; order Legionellales; family Legionellaceae; genus Legionella; species Legionella saoudiensis. Next base: position 168,655 of record NZ_LN901322.1, read on the forward strand.
TTATTAATTCTTCTTCTATCCAGTAATTAATTTATGCTGTTATAAGTATCATGAGTAATATAGCGAGAACCGCAATCTTTTCCTGTCGCATCATCTGATTGATGATTGATTAATCCAATCACATCGATGTGATTTTTTTCTTGATCAAAATTACCAACCACACTATAAATTGAGCCACATTGCTCATAAACAACACTAAATGTCAGTGTATTCCCTGTCCATAGTCCAGTAATGAGTTGCCTTTGGCCAATAATTTGCTGACATTCTTTGGAAGCTACTGCTGTTGTAAAATAGCCCTCAAGCTGATTATTAGGCAAAAGCGTCAATTCAAGAATTGAGTCACGTTGATTTTTAAATTTTTTTGATAGCATTGTTATAGTCCTTTTAATTAATTCAGCGGTAGTATAATCACTAGGATTTTGAATTTTTATCCGGAAAATGACGGATAGACGCGGGAAAAAGTCGCTATTAATTCTGCTCTGGTGCTGACCCCTAGTTTGTATTTCGCATTACCAAGATGAGTTTCTACTGTTCGAGGTGAAATAATTAATTGTTTCGCAATTTTTTTATCAGTAAATCCTTTAGACAAATAATAAAGGCATTCTCTTTCGCGAGCACTTAAAGCAGCAATACCATGCAATTGTGGTAATGCAATACTGAATCCGATTAATCCTATTAATTCGCTAGAACTGTCAACAAGAGGAGATTTTTTAGTAAGGATATTAACGTAAGTTCCATCGTGTCGAATAATTTGCTCGTAATGGCTTTGGCTCTGCCTGGCTTCTATCACCGACCTATCATTGTTACGTAGTTGTGTAGCATACTCATGCCAAGAAAAATCAGTATCAGTTTTATTAGTGATTTCTCCAAGTGAACTATAGCCCGCTGAACGGCTGATAAAAAAAGCATTTGCCCAAAGATAACGGCCCAATTTATCTTTGATAAAAATAGGAGCTTCAATTAAGTCATAAGTAGTTAAAGTTAATGAATTTGAATAAAGCACTTGATCTAAAGTAGGCTCATATTTTTCTTTTTCTATATGATGATGGGTCATAGAAATTATTTAAAGAAAGCTGAATTTTGGTGATTTTAGCATCGTTCAAACCCCGATTACAGTCAGAATTTACATAACAAATTACATCGCTACATTTGCTACACTTTCTTGGTTAGTAATCTGTATTGCCTTGATAAAGGTGAGTATAAAAGGATTGTGGCGCTATCTCTGTATCAAAATACCCTGCAAAAATGTAGCAATGATAACGCTACATAACCGCTACTCTTTGCTACATCACACAATCCCAAATAAAATGCTCGCGCAATTTCGTTTTTTACTATTTTCCTTTTTTATAAAAAATTATTATAAATAAGGAACTCTTTGCAAAAAATGGTGGTGCGTAAAAATGAACAACTTAAGATAATCCAGTCCAGAACTGAAGACGTCCTCTTTTGTCTATTTCAGGATGTGTTTTGCAGCATTTAAAATGTAGCATGTAGTAGCAATAAAGTAGCATCTTTTTTGCTACAAATAATTGTTCGCATTTGTAACAGAAAAAATGCATTACTCTATGATTTCATAGATAATTTCATCTAGATGGTTTGAATGATTTGATGATCGTGTAGCAATGTAGCAGAATACCTGGAAATGACTGATCTTACTGAAATAATACTAATGACAAATATAGTCTCCTTCCCTGCTATCTAGGCTAACTTTATTAAGGCGCAAGGATCTTTTAGATTTATTGATAATTTTTGATCGATAATTCTACTTAATATAAAATCAGCACAGGGTTTTACAAGCACATTAATATCATCCCAATATTCATCTTCCAAACCAATGCATATGTGTTTCGCTCTGTTCATCACGGGCTGATACATTTTAGGTAGACGATCAATCACCCAATCGGCGGCTATAGGTTTCGATCGAATCTCATTAGTTTCTAATGTACTCCAAATCCGTGCATAGGTTAGTAATACATTTCGAGTGTCCTGTTCAAGTTCCGCTAAAAGTCTATCAAGATCATGAAGCATCGCTTTTAAAAAGTCGCAATATGGGACCGGATCTAATAGTTGCTAGGGCTTTCCCCCATCAATGTATGACTCTTCAATAAGACCTGCGTGACAATCAGCGCAAGATCCGGCATTGCACGATCAGACCATGGTTCAAAATTTCCCATTTCAAATGATGAGCGAAGCCATTCGCCATATTGAAAATCAAAAAGGGGTGGATAAATCCAAGGATTAATTGCGACCCTTTCCACAAGGGTCATTTCTATAGGTGGCTTCGTACTTTTCATGTAAATGCCTGATATTTGGAGTAGATGGTTAGTCAACTCCATCTTTTCTTTTGACGTTGTGGTACGATTTGTTACAACAAAAAAATCAATGTCACTGTATTTTTGCAAACCACCTACAAGATAAGAACCATAAAGATAAACTCCCAAAAGATCTGCGCCTAAAATCTTTGTTAGTACCTCAAGACATTCATTGAGTTGTTGCTTTACATTACTGTTGTTTTCCATCATTAACACTCAGCCATTTTTTAAAATCCTTCAACAATGCTTCTGCTTGAGCAATACAAGTTATTACTGCACTCTCAGGAATAATATCGCCAGAATAATCTGCAATATTGCGTTGTTTACGCATAGCATCCAATATAATCACTGTTTTTTTATCAATACCTAAAGTCTGAGGCAATAACTGAATCATCGTTTGATGATGTCCTGGTTTAGAAGTCAAAGTTCGATATCCATGAGATTGAAGTGCTGCATTTGCTATTTGCATAATTGCTTTATAGGCAGCATCAAAGCGATTCTCCGCACTAACCAAGTCAATTTTTGAATCCACAATATTACGTTCAGCAGCATGCAAAAGCCGATTTATGGTATCTGGGTGAGATGGTATTTTTTCCAGGCTGATGCCAATTAAATTATCCAAGGTCATGTTCAGCTCCCATAATAAATAGCTTGGGATTATTTAAAACCTCCTGAATGAAAAGATCTTGTTTTTGTAAAGATGCCTTCCATTGTTCCCTGGAATATATTTTGGGGTTAATTTCTCTCCCTAAACTCGCTTGGGCAGCATAAAGAGCTGCAACTGCTTCTGTAAAATCAACCTCACCAATAATAAGCACATCAATATCACTTCCAAGGTTTTCGGTTCCTTTGGCCACCGAACCAAAAACAAAAGCTACTTCAATTTTTTCAGCTAATGGAGTTAAAAAATCAAACAACACATCCACCAAACCAGACGTTTTCTTTAAAATGCTTGAAAGCTCCGTATAAATAGGAAAATTTCGATTTGCTTGGTAATAAACTTGATTACCGCTCTGCTCGCGCAGAAGTACTTTGGATTTAGCAAGTTTGGATAGTTCTCGATGAAGTGTACCCGCTGTGGTATTCGTTAACCGCGCAATCTCTCGGACATGATAACGCTCATCAGGATGCAGCAATAAAAGTGCCAGCACACGCCGCCGATATTCAGAAAACAATATTGAAGTATCAAACATGATTTTTATGTTGAAGCCAACTAAGCTTCAATCATAGCCTAAAAAGCTACACCATTCAATCAGATAAATAAGAAAACCATAAAAAGAAATATCCGTTATAAATCAACTATCCACTGGATCACTTCAACACGCAACCAATGACCTCAATGATCTTGTAGATATCTAAACTTAAGGGCTCAGTCTTGAGAAAGCATGAAATGGTATTTCCCAATTACGTGAAAATGGGGCCTTGAATTAAAGTTCTTTTCAAAAATCAATAAACCCCTACTTCTATTACCATGGCTTCATATTAAAAGGAGATGGGTTAAAAATTTCTTGTTCCCCATCCTCAGATTTATTATGTATCTCCTCATTAGCTTCTTGTTTGGAGAGTTGATTTTTATTAGACGGTCTTGGTTCTCTTGAAAGTGGACTTGCAGTAAGGCCTTGCTCTTTCGTTACCTCATCTCTTTCTTGTGCTTTCGGGCTGGGTACGGGCACTAAATTATTTGCTAGCTGTTGAATAAATGCATCGTATAAAGCTAATGTGGGCATGGTAATGCGAAGAGAACATATGCTTCCCTCCTCATCTTGAAGGATTTGTATGCAATCATCAGAAAGATGATTTTCTTCTTTAAATTCATTGAATTCTTTTATAATCGCTTCCATGAATTTTTTTAATTCTTCTCTTTGTTCTTCAGTTAATTTACTAGGTTCACATTGTAATTTAATTGAAAGAGTCATTGATACGCGATCACTATCAACCAGCAATAATCCTTTGGCGATCAATTCCGCAATTATTTCTGGGTCAAAACCAGACTCTAAATCAAGTTCTTCTGAACCAAACACGCCTACCAATTCATCTTCATACCCAACTACTTTGCCAGGTTTAGTTAGGAATTTAACTTCACCAGGACTCGCTTTTTCCTCAGATGTCTTCTTATCAGAGGTGGCACTATCACCTCCGCTACCACCTGCGCCATGTCCGGAACAAAGGCGCTTAGGTGCGATTTCTTTAAAACAAGTCCCGCAGCGTACTTTTGCACCTTCCTCAGCAGCCTCTTTTTTTTCTGCTTCCTTTCTAAATTGTTGTAAAGCTAATGCTATAGAGGAGGTTTTGGGTTCATCTGCCGTTATGGATTCAAGGACAGGCTGATGTTGTTCTTTGTCTTTTTTCATGAGAATACTCCAGTGCAAGTTCATAATGGTTTCATCCGAATAAAGATTTACTTATCTGTTATTATACCGAGTTAAAAAAACTCAATTGTATATATAATGTACATTAATTGGGTTGCTCGTTTCTTCGACTTAAAACATCGAGTACATAATCCCAAATTTTACCTGCTACATTAATTCCTTTCCCATCAGATGGATTGAGATGTAATTCAATGTAAGGGAAGCTATTATTTTCAATAATTCCAAATTGTTGCTTATGCCATGGAAGAGAAATGTCCTGACAAATAAAATCAAGACCTGTAAGCGGTATATTGAGTATTTTATGTACTTTTTCCAATAACAGTTTATTCTCAGGATGTATCAGGTCGATAACATTACTGATTTTTGCACCACTACTCATAGTAACTTTTTTGGCAATAAAGATTTGTTGTCCTTTGTTTATTACCGTATTAAGAGCAACTCCTTGGGCTGCCAAAATTTTCATTAAGTTGCTATTTCGAGTAATTTTGTAGGGATATTCACCATGTCCTTCTTTCCACGTAACTTTATTTTTTTTATCAATTAACTCTTGAAGTGTAGTTACACCATCGCCAACAATGCTCTCAGGTTGTCGTCTCACACAAGCGATTAATGAATCATTAATAATTAATGACCGATAAACATCACCAGGAATGTGTTTTTCAACCAGCACGCGAAAATCAACCTGCTTTACTATTTTTATCGCTTCTTTTAATTCATTTGGAGTTTGAATAGTACATAAAGTATGAATACTTAGAGATTCAGATAGTGGCTTAACCACAAGAGGAAATCCCAATGAGATACCATAGTTGTAGGCGTTTTTGCTGGAAATAAAAACCCTCCCTAAGGGGCAGGGAATTTGGCTATCTAATAATTTTTTCTTGAGGCTCCATTTATTATCATATTTAGTATCCTCATCAAAGCGTGTATTTTTTTGAGAAATAAGAGAGATTGGAGTCTGTATGAAATAATATTTTTTCCTATTGTAGACCAACTTAAAATACAGAGTATGCAAGTTAGATTCCTTAAAATTATACAGCTCTAGCCCTCTTTTTTGTGCTTCATCCCAAAATGCAAGGACACTGTTATTGAATTGTTTCCTATCAATGGTCTGAGTCTTGGTATATAGTTTTATTTTTTGGAAAATATTAATGACCAACTGATTTAATAGGTTATTGAATCGTAAAAAATCCTGCTCTGATAGGAGAAAGAGTTTAGATAAAAGATAGATAAATGGATTGAATATAAAATAATGGAATAAATTAAAAAATTTTCTTCGAAAATGAGAACGTTTTTCGGGATAGCAATGCTCACAATGTTTATTGTCCATATACGCTGTGGGAACAGGTTTTAATGATTTGCAAATGTCACGTGAAGATTTGATTTCTTTATGTTCATCAAAATTTTTAACATAAGCGCTCATAATTTATCTCCACAGATTCGCCCATTAGCTATCATTATATCGAGTTAAAACAGATCAATTGTATATAAAATGTACGGATGCGCCGTGTGTTTGCTTACCTACTGATATCTATGTAACACTGAACTTAAAAATCAATTCAGACTAAATTTGTTTAGAGAGTTTTCTTATTTAAAGAGGCTTAGACAGAACGAATGAAAGATAAATCAATATTGCTTGTAGAAGATAACGTTAAGTTAGCAAATTACCTCAAAGAAAGCTTACAAGAAGCAGGTTATGATGTTTCTATTGAAAAACGTGGTGATAGATCGGTCTATCGCATCATTCGTGAGCAACCTTGCCTAGTAATATTAGATATAATGCTTCCTGGCATGAATGGAGATCAAATATGCCATACCATTAGAGATGAGTATTTGGGAAAAATACTCATGCTAACAGCAATTAATGATATTGAAAGTGAAGTATCCTCTTTAAATCTAGGCGCAGATGACTACTTAACTAAACCTGTTGCAGACGAGGTTTTGAAAGCAAGAATAGAGGCATTGTTACGTCGACCCAATTTAGTTAATAATCAAAATCAATTTCACTTTGGCAATTTTTCTATCAATTTTAGTACTAAGAGTGTTCAGCTCTTTGATGAAGAAATTTCAATAAGTACCAGTGACTTTGAAATGCTTGCTTTGTTGGTTAAGAACCATGATAGGTTGCTAAGTCGAGATAGCATTATGTATGCTCTTTCTGGGCATGAATATGATGGGGTTGATAGAGGTATCGATTTAAAAATATCACGTTTAAGAAAGGCATTGAATGATAATAATAAAAAGCCCTATCGTATAAAAACAATTCATAAAAAAGGATATATATTTGTATCAGCGGCTTGGGAATAAATATAGATCGCAGCCACCAATCTTATGTAAGACTTATCAAAAATAGTAAAAAATTCTTTTGCCTCGACCTTGGGATTTTTCGTCCAGTTATGAAAGCTTCACCCAATATATCGCAAATCTATAATCATTTACCCTCGACAAAAGTATCATTTTAGAACGATTGTACAATATATATACATTTGAGCCGAGTGTTTTTGATAAAATCAACCTATTATTTTAAGTAATAGTCGAGATGAGCCATGAAAGACGCTGCAATAGAAATCTTAATATATAAACCAGATCCAGATCATCCACTGCCTGAAAATCAGAGAGGTGTGGTGATAAATCCTCACTTAAAACAACGGTTCAAGCAATTTGTTCCAATTGGCGTCTATTTAGAAGGCTCTGATTTGAAGTATTATTTTTTCGATCAGTGTGATAAATCCCCAAAAATCTATAATAGTTTGGATGAACTCAAACGAGACTTACCGGAAGAACTAGACAATATATTTGAGAAAAACCCAAAATTATTTATTATGGGCCATGCTGGTGGTGGCGAATATGGTATGGGTAATTGCCATGGCCCAAGTGAGCAGTTATATGATGATAATTTTGATAATTTATTACATGGTTTTAAACGAGCATTGCCCGCACATCATGGTGAAGTTTTTGTGACTTTAGAAGGTTGTAATACAGACAATCAACTTAATGCTGCAGCAAACTCACAGGAAAAAACATTTTTAGAAAGAGTGTCAGTGAAACATCCAAAAATCACGTTTGGTGGAACTGGACCATGGGATGCGCAAGATGTACAGACCGGCTTCCGATCCCTTTCGCCGGCATCCCCTATCACATCGATGGCAGGAAATATTTGGAAGGCTGGAAACAGTGTTATTTTTCATCATGGTGAATATCAAGTTGCCGTTCGAAAATCTTTATTTGCCTCAACACAAACAGCTAAAGAATTAAAAGTTAACACCCTAGAATATGCCCGTGCAATTCTAGGTAAAGACGAAGCCGATGAACTGATAGAAAAAATCGCTTTAAATCGAGATATTTTAAACATTCAAGATTTAAAGAAAATTGAGGGTTTTCCAGAATTGCGATTTGAAGGAGAAGATGTTGCAAAGTTTGTTGAACAGGAAAACCAAATATTAGGTAAAGAACAAGAAAATTATTTAAACCGTGTCCGTGATATCTTAGGTCGGGCGGACCCTATAGAACAACTGACAGATAGAGATGTACTAGAACTTCTCTTAGGTTTAAAAGAACCTTCTGTATTTAAAGGTCATGAAGACTTGCTAGAGTCAATTCTGGCTAATAAAGCTTTGTTAAACCTGGCGATGGTAAGTTGTGGAAAAGTCCTTATTGGTGGCCCAAGTAATGATAGCGTCATTGCTTTATTATTAAAACATGGCGCTGATATTAATAGTGCTGATAAAAAAGGCATGACGGCTTTGCACTATGCGGTACAGAATTTTTATAATTATAGAAAAGAACCCTTACATCTCATTAAAAAGTTATTAGAGTGTGGTGCTAGTCTTGAAGTGCGAAATGAAAAAGGACAGACTCCTATCGAGACAGCGCAAGAACATAGCAAAGATGGACGAGTAACTGCTAGTGATAAGCTTCTCGCATCTTTGAAATCTAGCAATTCGCCACCAACTCCCTTAGAACTAAAACAATCTGTTAGACAAATATTTCAGATGAGTCAACACAAGGCTGATGAACTACTTTCATTACCTATTGCGAAACGTGAATATAGCAAATGTAGTGAAGGCACTCTTTATATTCCTGGAGATGTAGTGGAAAAATTGCATGGAATCTTGCAATCTGCAAAGGGGAATAATGAACTATTATCGGCGTTTGAATCAGAGATTAGTATGGTTATCAGTGCTCTTGAAAAAGGCATTGGAACTGGAGAAGTAGTTGATGGCGAGGAAGATGAATTTATCCCTAAACGTTTTGAAAATGCAAAACTCAAGTTAACAGCGGTTATGGACGCACTGATTGTGATGAAACAAGAGGTGGATACTTCAAAAGATGCTAAAGTTGGAGACCAACTCCTAAAACTAAAATCTTAATCGCTAAGAATATCTTGGAAGTACTAGGGTGAATCGAGCACCTTTTAATAACGGTGATTGTGTAGCCATAACCTTTCCTCCATGGAGATTAACAACTTTTTTAACAATAGCTAATCCTATCCCAATATGTTTATCTCCAATTTCGGCGTCTTCGGCAATCGTATATTCAGAAAAAATGTCATCCGCACCATCATCCGGCAAGCCTGGACCATCATCGTCTACGTGAATTAAAATATGACTATTATCCAGCGAAATAGTTAAAGAAATAGTGTGCGCTGCAAATTTCATGGCATTTGTAATCAAATTGGTAACAGCATTTTTTAAAATATTTTCATCTATGTATGCTTTCAAAGAATTTAACTCATTAGAATGAAATGTAATTTCAAATGTCGAGGAAGAATAAGACTCTAATAACTTTCTTAACCATTGTATTATATCGGTCTCAGACCGTTTTAATTTCAATTCGCTTGAATGCATTTTTGAGTAAATCAAAAAAGTGCTGACGAGACGATTCATACCTGCAATATCTTCTTGGATGCTGTTCAGCTGTTTATTGAGTAGTTCATCTTCAGTGTTTTTCCTTTTGATACTATCCGTCGCCATTTGTATGGTTGACAAAGGGGTCCTAATTTCATGCGCGACAAACCGGCACATTTGTTTATGTGATTCAATCAGTTCTTTTAATTGCTCACCCATGTGTATGATATTTATATACAGCCCATACAAAACAGAGGTGGGACCTATTTTCCGATGAAAATCAAAGTTCCCTTGACTGAAATTTTTAGTTATCTGATACACCTTTTTCATATTTCTAACAAAAAGCAATGAAAAAAAGGCAATAAGACAAATGGATATAAAAAAGAAGGTTCCTATAAAATAATACATAACATCACTGATTCTTGCCATAACTGGCAGATAGCTTAGTGGGCCAATTTTGAGTATTCCACCACTAAAATTATAATAGAGACTAACAATTTGTGACGAGTTTTTATTTGTTTCAAATACTAAACGCTTTGTTGATAAAGAATTAATTATATTACCTGGTAAGTGTTTACTTTTAGTTTTATAAACATGAAGAGGAAAACCATATATTTTTTCTAACTGTGATAGTTCATTACTCCTTGTATTTTTTGATTTTGATAATAAATGTTGAACGATTTGTTTTAAAACAGGATTCATATAATTAAAAATAATTTCGCCAGGATCTGAAAAATTGTAAGCTAATGCATACGGGGTATTACCAATTTTTTTATACGCAGTATGTTCTACAATTACCTCGTTTAGAAATTGATAAGTTGTACCTGATAAAAAAATGATTTCACCATTATTTAATTGATTATTCTGCGCCAGGGTGAGTTTTAGACTGTCGATTGCTATAAGACGAATAACATTATCTGTTTTTTTCTTTATTATTGCATCCCAGTTTGATTTCGGATTATTAATTAACTCTTTTTCTAAACTAATTAAAAGTCCTTGTGACGTCGTTTTTCCTGCATTAACAACTATCTTTGTCTCAACTGACTTTAAATATTTAAAAAATGCCAAAACAAGAATTAAAAAAATCACGAAGAACGCAGTCAAAATTTTAATATAAATATTAAATTTCATTACTATGCACTCTAAATAAGAATAATAGATGCCTTTTCACAAGAAAGTACTCTGGATTATCTTTGATAATTTCAATATCTAATTCTGGCATAATTATCCTACGTTTTGTCACTCTTTATAACTCTTGTAATTAGCCTATTTAAGGCATTCAAATTATCGATATTCGTTATGGCCTCATCAAATAATGATAAAGTCTCTGGATCGTGTGTTTCTAAATACTTGAATGCTTTTTTTGGACCTTGATAACGCAATTCTTTGAATACAAAATAATCCTCTAGAATTGTGAAGATTGACCAAATATGGCGATATTTCCCTTCTAAATCTCTAGTATACGCCCTTGCCAGCATTTTTTGATACCACACTCTACGTGCTGTAATTTCATCAGGAGGGAGGGACTCAGGCAATATTAAAAAAGCAGAGAGTTTTTTTAATAACTCTGTGCCAAAATAAGCTTTTTCAACAACAACGATGCCATCTGACATACATAAATGTTCATCAGAAATTGAATCAAAAGCATTCTCTGGATAAACAAAAATATCATGATAAACTTGATGTGCTTCATCAAAGCGTGCAATTCGTTGCTTATCTCCTTTTTCCCTAATCCCTGCAACATCATAATCACTGGTTACTGTGAAGTCTCCTCGTGCGCGCGAGCCATATAAAATAATTGTATGGCAATGATGTAAAGATATTAATTCATCAACAATGAATTGCAGAACAGCATCATTTTCTAATGATATTTTCTTTTGTGTCATTTCCTTACCTTCTTACTTTGTAACCATAATACCAACGGCTCCCTGTGGTGGAACTGGTTTGAACCGTATGATCTACTCCTGCTGGAATCAATACTTCTTCTCCAATAGCAGGTTTTAACGTTTTATTGCCCATGGTTAAAATCCTTCCAAATTTGACCTGGGGGATCTTCCCAAACTCAAAACTAAAGCCACGAGAGCGCCAATTGCTCTCAATTATTGTTGTATCCAGCATTTAGGCTCATTATTTAAAATCATTCTTTAAATTTTACACCACTGGAGAGCATCAACACCACAACCAATGACTTCAATGATCTTGTGTCGAGACTGAAGGCATCTCTTTATTTAAATTTGACTTTTAGGGACTTTGAATAAGACAGACAGGTATCGCACTAATTCCATGTTGGCTTTATCTTCAATAGAAGGTGCCGCGATTTTTATCTTGAGTTCCCCTCCAACAGCACCTACTACTTGATTGCATTTGGCGCCGAGTTGAATAAGCAAACTAAGAATTAATCCATTATCCTTTTGTTTATACCCCGGATATAGGTAAATCATCTTGCTGTTCCATTATTTTATCCTGCTTTTACTATTCTATTGAGACTCGCTTTTTTATGTATAATATTCTCTTGGTAACTATTTAAAGGGAAGTTTTTTATGTTAAGTAAGACTTATATTTTTCTCGTCATTTTTTATGCATTTTAACTTCCAAAAATGAATAATCTACTACCACTTTTCAAATGGGGAACCGATTACCTGGTTTCTAATGGCTACGCAATAGAGCGCTCGCCAGAAATTGTATTGTCAACACCGTGGTCTCATGTGATCCGATTTGCAACATCAACAGAGAATTTTTATTTAAAACAAACACCACCATCTTTTTTTCTATCTAATGAGCCCAAAATCATTCGAGTATTGTCATCCCAATTCCATGCCAATGTGCCCGATATAATTGAAATTAATGAGGATTTACATTGTTTTCTAATGAGGGATGCGGGTATTTCTTTGCGTCAAACGCTTAAAACCAATTTCAAGCCAGAGCTATTATGCCAAGCAATAAAACAATATGCCACAATTCAACGCAGATCTGAAGAGTGTATCGCTACGTTTCTCAAACTTGGTGTACCCGATTGGCGATTAGATCAATTACCCTTTCTTTATGATCATATCTTAAAGCAAACTACTTTTTTAAAAGCAGAGGGACTCACCGATAAAGAATTACAAACACTACACGTCCTAAGCCCGAAATTTTCAGCACAGTGCAAATTATTAGCAAGCTTTAAGATTCCTGAAACCATTGGTTATCACGATTTTCATGATAAAAATGTTCTTCTTGATCCAATTACTAAAAGAATGACGTTTGTTGATTGGGGCGAGACCGCTATCCTTCATCCATTTTTTTCGTTACAGACCTGTTTAGAACAATCGATTACTCACCATGGGGTAACAGAAGGTGATTCAACCTACCAGAAATTTCAAGATGCTTGCTTCGAAAATTGGCTAGGATTAGCGACAGAAAAACAACTGTTAAATGCATTCATTGTTGCCAAACAGATCCGGCTATTTTGGAATATACTCGCATCTAACCAGTTTATGCTCAGTGTGGATCGCCAGGCCTACAAGGCCTATTATCCCAATCAACCTAGTCCGATAGCAGGTGGTTTTAAAGCACTTCTTGAAGGCATCCATTAGTCCCAAAAATTAGTTACTATTAGAAATAATCATAATAAGCAGCTTATTAGTTCTATAAATATTCATGATATACTACAGGCATAATTTGGCAGCAGTATCTTAGTACAACAATGTCCCGAACTGAACGCTTGTTTGATTTAATTCAATTATTACGACGTCATCGATTACCCGTAAGTGGCAAAAACCTTTCAGAAGAATTAGGCGTAAGCCTACGCACTCTTTACCGAGATATAATAACCTTACAATCCTTAGGCGCGCCCATTGAAGGTGAGCCCGGTGTTGGTTATGTGCTTAAATCTGGTTTTATGTTGCCTCCTTTGATGTTTTCAGATGATGAAATTGAGGCAATGGTGCTAGGATCACGTTGGGTTGCACAACGAGCGGATACTCAACTTAAAATCGCGGCCCAAAATGTACTTGCAAAAATTTCAGCAGTCCTTCCTACTGAATTAAAACACCAATTAGAAACTTCTGGACTCTTAGTTCCCCCAGGAAAATGTGCCGAAAGTAAAGATAGTGATCTTATTCTCATACGCAAAGCGATACGTTTAGAACGAAAAATCGAATTAGAATATCAAGATCTCCAAAACAATCATTCGACACGAATACTCTGGCCTATTGCGCTCGGCTTTTTTGATGAAGCGCATCTCATGGTGGGTTGGTGTGAACTAAGGCAGGACTTCCGCCACTTCAGAACCGATAGAATTCTTCAATTATCCATTAAAGAACAAAAATATTCCGAACGCCGACAATCCCTTTTAAAGAAGTGGCGCACCCTACATAATATTCCCCAATCCTATTGAATGATACTGACAAAAACTGTCATGAGTCTGTTTTATATTCTTCAATGAATTTAACGAAATAAAAAACAGGAAAAATCATGACATTCGATCCCAATTTAGTTCTATTTTATGTGAGCAATATAGAAAAAAGTACTCATTTTTACTCGGAATTGCTCAATACTCAGCCTATCCACACTGAGCCTGATTACACCATGTTTCTATTAAAAGCGGGTTTGCGATTGGGATTATGGTCTCAAAATTCCGCACTACCTGCACCAACTGCATTGGGTGGCGGTAGCGAACTCGCTATTTTGGTTCCCGATGAGCAAGCCGTTGATGAACTTTTTAAAACTTATCAAACTAAGAATTTTAAAATGATACAAGAACCAACACCGATGGATTTTGGTTATACGTTTGTAACCTGTGATCCAGATGGTCATCGAATTCGCTTTTTTTCAAAGAACGGATCATGAACCAAAACTGGCTGGCTGTCGCCTGCGCGTCCCACGTGCAAATTGGAGTGGAAGGAGGGTTTATGCAAGTTTGCCACGGTAAACTCGCACCTCTAAAGAGAATAAAAGCGGACGATTGCATCATTTATTACTCGCCGACGCTGCACTTTAAAGGCATTGAAAAACTGCAAGCATTTACCGCAATCGGAATCGCTCTACCAGGTGAGCCCTATCAAGTGGATATGGGTAATGGTTTTCATCCATTTCGACGAAATGTACTTTGGACCAATAAAAGGATTGATGTTTCGATATACACGCTTATTGAATCGCTCGAATTGACAAAAAATACCAAGAATTGGGGATACCCATTTCGTTTTGGCCTATTAAAAATCAGTGAAGCGGATAAACGCATCATTGCCAATGCCATGCAGGCTTATATTAAATAAAAACTTCTACTTTGGAGCCTTATATGACTGTTATTATACCCCAATTGACCCAGATTCAAGAATTTAAAATAACTGGAATGAGTGTAAGAACAAAAAATGAAGAGGAATTTAATCCTCAAATTGCGCGGCTGCCTCATCTTTGGGAGCAATTTCTTCACTCAAAAATCAGAGCACAACAAGATAGCCCAGTTTATGGCGTATACCACCACTATGAGTCCGACTCATCAGGATACTATACAGTCACTGCGGGGATAGAAATTGCGAATGAATCCAAAGCCACGCACTTGGATACAGTCACTATAAAAGCAGGCAACTATCTAGTTTTTGAAGCAATCGGTCCTAATCCCTCAGCAATCATTAACGCCTGGCAAACTATTTGGAAGTATTTTACTGAGAAACCAAAATACCAAAGAACCTATTTCATTGATTTTGAGCTCTATAAAACTCCTCGTGAAAGTGCAGTATACATAGGCATAAAATAACTAATATAAGATATTAACTATGACAACAACTCTAAATAATACCGAAATGATGGATTCACTCAAAACACTTAGAAGCGAGCTTGAATTACTCAAAAAGCCTGATTCGCAGCCAAAAGGCAATCTATTATAAAACAGGACCAGGAGATTATGCAGAGCATGACCAATTTATAGGTGTTAGCGTCCCTGATTTAAGAAAAATTGCCAAACGTTGTCAAGCATTACTGTCCCTTCCCTTGTTACAAGAATTATTGTACTCGCCTATTAATGAAGAACGATTATTAGCCCTGTTGATTTTAGTAACCCATTATCAAAAAGGAAATACAGACCTAAAACAAACGATTTTTCAATTTTATTTAGCCCATATCAATCAGATTAATAACTGGAATTTGGTTGATGCTTCAGCCCATTGGATTGTTGGCGCGCATTTATTAGATAAGGACAAGAAACTCCTCTTCACTCTTGTAGAAAGTACTAACCTTTGGGAAAAGCGTATCGCCATAGTCGCAACTTGGTATTTTATTCGAAACAATCATTTTGAATGTACACTTAAACTTGCAGAAAAACTGCTGTGTGACAACCATGATTTAATTCATAAGGCGGTTGGCTGGATGTTACGAGAAGTAGGAAAACGTAACCAAGCTATCCTCATCGAATTTTTAGATCGCCATGCTTACCGGATGCCAAGAACCATGCTGCGTTATGCCATTGAACGATTGATTGAGCCAACGCGAAAAACTTATTTATTAGCTAAGTCAATCGATTAGCTTGTTAATCTAAGTTACACGCAGTAGGTCCATCCCCAATGGGTTAGAAAAATATTTTTATCTTCTTCTGACTGCTGAGCAGTTTTATTTTTTCCAAGTAAAACCTGTTCAAGATAATAACGGCCATCTTCAAAAAATCGTTGCAGCTGGTAAAACCGGCACAATTCATGATTAATGCTGCATGTGGGGTTTAATTTTAAATAGTACTGAATCAATGGAGCCTGTTCATAATGCCAAAGATCTCTTTCAATCGGTGCAATTTTTATTCCATCCCAATCAACCAACCAAACATCAAAAGGGGTTTGTAGCACATTATAATGGTGAGGGTCCCCATGAGTTAGAACAAAAGGAAGTGACTTTTGGCTGAACTGCTGTTGCCATTCTTGTAGTTGAGATAACTCTTGTAACAGTTGCTTTTTATGACGTTCTAGTTGCGCCAGCATTACTTCGGCATGTGTTCCCTCAATGACCTCAATCGCGTTATTAATCCAATCCTTTATCCCTAACGCATAATGAATATCAAATTGCTCTGTCTCAAAAAATGAAAACGTATGAGTTGGAATTTGATGCAATTGAAAAAGAAGAGCAGCCATTTTATCTGCCAAGAGCTGATTGGGCGAATAAGATGGATGAACCCCTCCAATATAATCAAACAAAGTCAAAATCAATTCATTAGTTCTGAAACAATAACGACCATGAATATCTAAAACCATATAGGACAAGTTCCTCATGCCAAATTCGCTCCTGAAGCGATTTAAAGCAATACCTGTCTTGTTGAGTGAATCAATAGTAGGTTGGATTGGAACAAGCGATTGGTCTGCGGGATAAACTTTTAGAAAGTACTTTTGATCTGTATTTGTCTCAACAATAAATCCATAAAAAGAACCCACCTCAACAAAATGGAGCTTTGAGATTATAATCTGATAACCTTGATATAAAAGATCCATCAGCTGCTCATCAGAATAATTTAATTCTCCACGATGCATCTCTAGCCCTCTAATTATTCATACTTCACATCAAATTGCTGTTTTTTCCTAATCAATTCGATAAGCTTCATGGCCAGAGTATTAATGGTGTCCTGCGAAGAATCAAGAATAAAACCACCCATTTCACTGGTTTTCTTTTTAAGAAATAGAGCCCAATTATTCATGTGGACATCGGCTAACTCAGGTTGATTGCGAAGTACACTCAACCGATGCTCCCGTGTAGCTTGCTCCGTATGCAAACAAATCAGTAAATAATTTTCTATGTCCTGCTCTTTAAGTGGTGCTAAAGCAAACTCTGGATTGAACTGCCCTTCAAGGAAAATCAGTTTTTTATCATGAATCTGTGTTAAACGTTCAATCCAACGTTTTGTAGTTATTTCTTGCCATTTTTCAGTTGAGCCGTATTCTTTGATCATGTCATCAAAGCTGGGAACACCAATGCTATCAAAAAAATGAGAAGAAATGCTCCCCTTTGGGTATTGCTGTTCGATTTCTTTAAGTAATGTTGTTTTCCCAACTCCAGATGCACCTGTAATGAGTACAATCAATGGCTGTAAAGACTCGCAGTCGTGCATAATTTTAAATCCATAAACGTAACAATTTGCTTATTATAACTGATTTGAGTTTTGCTGTGCGGGCATTGCTACTTTTCTGTGTTCAAAAATGGTTTTTATATGAAGAGGTAAACTGGCGTACCAACAACCATAATTATGACCGCCAATAAATTCAGGCTTATGAATAAGTATTCCCTTCTTTTGAATAACGTCAGCTATTCTCCGATTGGCTTCAAACGTGGAAATGGATTGAGTAGAGCCATCTTTGAACTCTAAGTCTACTGGGATCGTTTCATAAGTACCGACATCAAAAATAAATTGAGTATCGGGATTCTCTTTATGGTATTTTGCAATTATTTGTTCTAAGTCAGTCAATTTTTGCATTTCCAAGGAAGGCGATAAAGCAATAACATTACCAAACACAGTTGGATTGGTTAAAGCAGCATAAAAAGCAGCTAAACCACTGGCACTTTGGCCAACAAGCGTTATTAGTCTTGCGTCTTGAGTGATATTTAACTGGTTCTTATCATGTAACATCCGAATAAAATCATCCGCTAAAAATGAGGTGAATTCATCATTACAATTGTATTCGTGCATACGATGAATACTTGAATACTCCAGAAACACTGCAACACAGGAAGGAATACTTCCCTCTTGAATGAGCTTATCTAAAATAAGCGGCACAGGCATGGGATTTAAATAATCACTACCATCTAAAAACAAAATCATAGGATAAGGTGTTGCCTGTTTGTCGTAATCAGGAGGCAAGTAGACCTGAGGGATCCTCACCTTTTGATTCATAAGAGGATCCCCCAGTTATTTTGTTGAATATCATATAGGTCAATCTGACACTCTATGCTCTTTCTAATCACCTGGCACCCTAGAAAAAAAAAGGACAAGACCCGCCTATGACGATAAGTATTCGCCTGAAAATCATGATGTAGGTTTATTTTTTCAGCGCTATAGCCTACTATCCATGCAATGAAAGAGGCTAAGGAAGCAAGCAAGAGCCAAACGATATAGCGTTTCACATTAATGGTGATGTTTTCATTCAAACTTAAGCCATAGTATTGGCTTTTAGTATCACGAAAGCTTTCCTCGATGGTCATCCTCAACTTGTAATATTTAATGATAAGCTCTTCGATATGATTTCCAGATAAAGAAGAGGAGAGAATCCAAGGTTCACTATTACTTTTTGCATTCTTACGAGATGTCCTATTTGTTAAAATTTTTCCGGTTTTACCTCGCTGCTTTCTTCCTCTAGCAGTTTTTTTATAAAGGTATATCTTCGTGGTCATTGGATTTGTTTTAGCAACAACTACCGAACCTACTTCTTGTGGTTTACTAGTGGCGTGTTGAAACAACTCAGATAAGGGCTTAAAGCCGGTGCCGTCATCATAATGAACAGAACCATTTAAGCGCCCTATGTAATCCCATTCCAAAGCAAGAACTGCCTTAAACCATGGATTCTTAAATCCCGCATCAGTAAGAATGCAAGGCTTGCAACCAATCGGCAATAATGACTTTAATTGAGCAAGAAACTCTAGATGTACCTTGGTATTTCCCTCTTTTGATTTAGGATGCACCTCTTCATAAAGAGTAATGCTGCGTCCCTGGGCCGCTAGAGATGCTCTTAATAAACAGTGTTCTCCAGAGGAGGTTAAATGACTTCCGGGCATACTTGACCAATCAACAATTAAAAGCGGAGTCATCATATGACTTACTGCTTTGTGAGTAATAGCACGATAAATCTCTAGATTGATTTTGATAAAATGGATTACCTAGAAACCTATCAACACGATTTATGGCAGAACACTCTTTACCATCTATCTTTAAATGCCTGCCTAACGAAGTGAGTTTTAGCTCTTTGCCTCGTAAAACTCCCTCTATCAAAACAGATAATGTATCTATCCTTGTTTGATGAATTGATGTTCCTAATAATTCTTGTACAATAGCCGCAACATGCATAACTTAATAACTCTTATTGATTCTTCGAAAAAACCAATTAGAACACTTCTGTTATGCATGTCTAATTTTTTTTACAATAATACATTGTTTTTTATATATTATTTCTATAAAAAACTGAGGATACCTCAGGCAAGTAGACCCAATATTTTCGTGTCGATTGTTCAATATTTTCGTAATAGCCTGGAACATTTTTTAAACTGCTCTCCAAGAAATTGAGCTCAAAAGCAAAAAATCGATGCTCTTTTTTGCATTGTTCGCGATGCTCTTTTGCTTTATCCAAAGAACAAGAAATTATAAAAGCTGGCGCATTGGGTAATTCAATAATGGATTCCTTGCCAAAAAACTCACCGGGATTGTCATAATCCATATAATAGGTCATTTCCTGTTTATTTCTTGGATCTGTTTGAACACATCCTTGATTAAATAAATGCATTAATAACATTTGTGATTCTTTGAATTTTCCTGTTGGAATGGGATAGAAGTTTTCAGTATTTTTTTGTTCTGGGAATTCCTCTTTTGCAGTATCCTGATCAACAATGAGTACATTATATGCAGAGCGAAAAGTACGGGGCAATGTAAAAGTTAAATATCTAATATCAGTGTTTGAAATCGCGTTAAATTGACTTTGCAAAGAACAAGGTAATCCAGTAAATGTAGACCACAAGTAAATTGTTTTTTTATCACTTTCTTCTCTATATAAAAAAGTGACTAAACACTCTGACTGATTTGGAGCATCTTCAATAATGGGTGTTTCAACCTTAAGCCAAATTTCATCTTTCTCATCCATGGAACTCGCTGCAGCTAATTCCTCAATAAGATGCTGTAAATAAGGTGAATCATATTTTGGCATATATACTCCAGTAAGGTTGTCATTTCCTCATCTTATCCATTTTAGAATATTTTTCAGAGAAGTAGGTTTAGACTCACGGTTGTTCATGAAATAAAGCAATTAACTCTTTACTGGAAGAACATCCTAAAGAATCCATTAATTTAGCAATCATTCCTTCAACTGTCCTGTAAGAAACATGAGTTTCTCGGGCAATTTCTTTAGCTGTTTTACCTTGTGCCAACAACTTCAGGTATATGGCTTGTTGTTCAGATAGCTCAACTTTTGTGTGGGATTTTTTATGGTATAGGGTTAAATCTTTTTTCTCCAAAATTGATTTTAGGTTTTTTTGAGGTAGTATTTCTTCATTCCCCACTACGGCCGTCACAATACAACGCGTATGCTCTTCTAATTTTCCATCATCACCATGAATAGTGAGTGTAGCAACCTCTTTATATAAACTATCGCGCTCATCATGTAATCGGTCAAAAAAATCACTCAAACTTGGTATAGGCAATAAATTTGTAGTATTTCGTGCAGTCCGATCGATTTGGACCGGAGTACTCACATCCAAAAATACGGTCATTTCATTGCGCAATAATTGACGATTTTTTAAAGACAAAACCACACTGGAATCGGTTGTCACAACAATATGCTCTTGGGTGCAAAGAGAGCTTAATATATCAAACTGACAGTCATAAAAAGCATCGCTCCCAAGACTTCCGAGTATCTCAGACAAATGTCGTCCAACATGAGATTCTAACCCAAAATCTGCATCAATAAATTGCCACCCTAATAATTGAGCCACGGATTTTACTAATAATCCTTTACCAGCACCATGATGACCAACAATAAAAATTCGTTGAGGTTGATTCACTCTTACTTTCTCCTAACTGCAAATAATATAATAATTATACAAATAGACCATAAGATGCATCAATACGTAGAACTACGTGAGTACCGAGTATAGAATTATTATTCTAATCTAACAGAAGAATTAATTTTGGGAAAAATAGCAGTATTTTTTTCTTCCGAGCATTCTCTTGAGAGTACACTGATTGATAAGATAACAAGCAAAACATTGATAACAATTTCTATGAGTAAATATTCTATGCCCAACTATCTGCATCTCGCCTTACAATCTGAACGACTTAAATTAATCCCTATTTCACTAAACTATGCCGAAGATTTATGCAAAGAATTTACTGCTGAAATTACAGAACACATGTGGCCAAGTGCTCCGAAAGCTCAAGAAGAAATTAATCAACATATTTCTGAACAACAAATCAAAATGCAGGAAGGCACTGAAATTGCATTAGTCATTTTAAACGAAGAAAACCAAGATTTTTTAGGGTATGCCTGTCTGCACCAGGCGAATACGAAAACACCCGAATTGGGTATTTGGTTAAAGAAAAATGCTCATGGATTTCACTATGGTTTTGAAGCAATGAACTTATTAAAAGCGTGGGCTGAAACTAATCTTGTTTATGATTATCTAAAATATCCAGTTGTAAGACATAATATCCCAAGTCGCAAACTCGCCGAAAAAATGGGTGGCATCATTCAAGATGAATACATCAAAACAAGTGAATCAGGCAAGTTGCTTGATGAAGTAGAATATCGATTTTATGGTGTACCAATGACAAATACACAACCCCATGAAAAAACGAATATTACTGAAAGCCTAGTGCGCGAGCTCATTGCTCAGCAATTTCCACAGTGGTGTCATCTGCCTATTCAAGCTGTAAAAAATAGCGGCTGGGACAATAGAACTTTTCATTTAGGTACAGAAATGCTCATTCGCATGCCAAGTAGCGCCGAATACGCAGGACAAGTGGAAAAAGAGCAAACGTGGTTACCCCGATTAGCCCCACATCTTCCTCTTCCCATACCCGCACCTCTTGCGATGGGAAAGCCCAATACCCTGTATCCTTGGAAGTGGTCCATTAATCAGTGGCTTCCTGGAGAAACGGCAGCAGTTACTCCCATTAATGATTTACCTGAATTTGCACATGATTTAGCTTTATTTCTTAAAACGCTTCAGAGCATCAATTCAATAGGTGGTCCTCTTGCTGGGCCCCAGAGTTTCTATCGTGGTGGGGATTTAGCCGTTTATGATTCAGAGACACGCAAAGCCATCGAAGACTTGAAGGACCATATAGATTTTCATGCTGCAACGCAAATTTGGGAAAAAGCACTATCCACCTCATGGCAGAATCCAACAGTATGGGTCCATGGTGATGTGAGTGTTGGTAATTTATTACTTTCTCAAGGAAAATTAAGTGCGGTGATTGATTTTGGCCAACTTGCAATCGGTGATCCTGCCTGCGATCTTGCTATTGCCTGGACATTATTTGAAGGAAAAAGTCGGAGTATTTTTTTAGAAACACTAGAGCTTGACTCAAAGACTTGGGAACGAGGACGCGCCTGGGCTTTATGGAAAGCAATGATGTATCTTGTGAATCAACAAACGGAGATGAATTTTGAAGCAAAAAGAGCATTGCGCACGATTCATGAAGTGATCGAGGATCATGGGCAACTATCATGAAGAATCCTCACATAGAATGGGCACTTAGTGCCTTAAACAATTTAGGATTTCAAATTGAACCCACCAAGCCCGAAATAATTCTCGAAACAGCCTGGTCAGAAGTGTGTCGCTTTCAAACCAACTTTGGATTGATTTATTTGAAGAAGGTTCCTTCTGCATTGTCATTAGAAGCCAACGTCATTTTGCTACTGCAGCAACAATTCAATGCTTCTGTTCCGCAAATCTTGGCTCATAATCAGGAGCTTCACTGTTTTTTAATGCAAGATGCTGGCATTTCTTTGCATGATGTCTTTAAACAGGAATTTAGACCTAACCTTTTAATTGATGCCATGCATCATTACACAAAGCTGCAAATAGACTCAGCTGTTAAAATAAACCTGCTTCTTGATTTAGGCGTCCCTGATTGGCGCCTGCAACAATTACCAAGACTTTATAACCAATTAATGGATGAAGAAGAGTTATTAATTGGCGATGGATTAACTCAAAAAGAATTAAAAAAATTAAAAAATTTAGAGAGTAAAGTACAAATCCTTTGTGACCAATTAGCCAGTTTCAAAGTGCCTGATACTTTTGGTCATGCCGATTTTCATGATAAAAATATCTTAGTGAATCCCAATACTCATCAAACCACGCTGATTGATTTAGGGGAAGTTGTTATTACTCATCCTTTTTTCTCATTCGTTAATTGTTTGTATCGGGCAACAGAACATTTAAAACTACCAAGCAGTCAATATAAGAAATTACAGGAGGATTGTTTTAATAACTGGCTCTCGATAGAGTCCTCTGCGCATTTGTTTGAGATCATTTCAATTATTGAACAATGTTGGGCTATACATGCGGTGTTGGGCGAATATCGCCTAATTAAAAGCATTGACCCCATCGCATCAATAACACTGCGTCGACAAGGCCGATTTGCTGGAAAATTAAGAGCTTGGATAGAACAATAAAGTGCTATTATTGCCGGACCAATCGAATATTTTCTCTATCAAAAGGACTATTTTCTGTGGAGCGATAGGGGTTAATATCCAATCCTCCTCGCCGAGTATAACGTCCATAGATTGATAATACTTCCGGTTTACAACAGTTCATAATATCCACAAAAATCCGTTCAATACATTGTTCATGAAACTCATTATGATTTCTAAAGGAAACAAGGTATTTTAATAAGCCTTCTCGATTGATCTTTTTTCCTTTATACGCAATTTGTATGCTTCCCCAATCCGGTTGATTAGTCACCAAGCAATTTGATTTTAATAGGTTAGAATACAATCTTTCTTCCACTAACTCGTTATGAACACTAAGAAATGATGGCTCAACCAAATAGACAGAGCATTCAACATCGAGGTGGTCAATGCACTCGCCTTTCGGTATTTGTGATACAGCGTAGTGTTTCGTTTGCTCCAAAAGATAAATTTTAACTGAAACTGGGGATTCAATACGTGCTTCTAAATCATTTTTTATCGTATTCTCTAACTCATTAATACTTTTTATTTTAGTGTTATTGAATGAATTAAAATAAAGTTTTAATGACTTGGATTCGATGAGTTTGGGCGAGTTACAATCATAAAAAATTTCACCAATCCCAACCATCGGTTTACCTTTTTCGTTGAGCCAAGAGACTTCATAATGATTCCAGCAGTCAAAACCCACAAAAGGAGGATGGGCAGGATCAATGCCAATTTCTTGTCGCTTACCTGCTCTGGGAATAGGATAGAGTCGATTGGGATTATAGGTGGAATCATAGTCTGATTTTTTACCTAACTCTGATTCATTAACGGATTGATATTTTTTTAATACAGCATCGCTCATAGTATTTAACTCCAATATTTCAATAATTTTTGCACTACTTTGCCAATTGATTGGCTGGTTTATTTCCAGTTGACTGGCAATATACGTTAACAAAGAGGCTGCTTCATTTATTTTATTAGCCTTTTCGCTCAGTTCGCGTGCTTGAAGGCTCATTGATGCAGCCAGATTAAAGTTTGGATTCCCAAGGATTTCTTTGATAGTAGATAAAGAAAACCCAAGGAATTTTAAGGTGATAATTTGTTGTAAAATGAGTAAATCAGTTTCAGAATACAAACGATAGCCAGAATCAGAGCGCTTTGTTGGTTTTAACAAACCTACTTCATCGTAGTATTGCAATGACCGAATTGAAAGAGAGGTCATTTGGCTGATTTCTTTAATTTGATAATATTTCATAAGCATCATCTCCTTAATTGATGATTCTAAGCTATCACGCAACGTGAGGGTCAATAGCTATTTTATTTCAGAGAATAAAGAAATTGTTTGTTTCATGTTAAGATGTGCCGCTTCATAGTTATATTTACTGCATAGTGGTTATTATGAGTCCAAATTCTATTCAATTAAATCAAAATCATGGGGGACCACTCCATTATCTTGGAAATAGGTACCTTACTCTTCCAGATTTGACAGGACATATGTCCCCTGATACTAGCTGGTTGAGTGAGCATTTCTCTGTATTATTGGCAAATAATAAGGGCCAAAAATACAAAAAAGCCATTGAGCCTTTTTCGGGATCAGCTTCTTGGAGCATGGCCGCAATGGAGATTGGCCTTGCAGAGGAATATATTATCAATGACAGCAATAAAATTTTGATTAATACACTTCAATTAATTAAAGATAATCCTGTTCTTGTCAAAACCTCTTATGCTGCCTTAATAAAAAAATATGATGCCTCCCTATCGAAAAAAGATTTTTTTCTGGAAGTGATTGGGAATTACAACCAAACAACTGATGAAGAAAAAGCATTATTACTCCCTTTTATCATTAATCATTCATGGGGAGGAATCCTTTTTTATGATACGGAATTGAATATTATCTATCGCGAAGGTGAGCTCTTTGAAGGAAAAAATGCTGATCGATTTCTTGAACATGCGAATTTGTCGTTGGAAATGTTCTTGAGTGAGATTGACCGAGTATCTAACCTTCTTAATGTGAATCAAGTTTCATTCAGAAGTGGTGATTTTATGGACGTGATTTCGATTGCTGCACCAGGTGATTTTGTGGCGCTGAATCCTCCTTATCCAGAGAATGAACACTCAACGTTTGAAAAAGCTGGGATGTATACTGAACTTTATTCACCTGAAAAACTACACAAAAATTTGGTTCACATCATTCAACATCTTGAAAACCAAGGTATTCATTATTACATGACTTATGGGTTTTATAATCCCAAATTCAGAAACTATGTCTTAGCTAATAAAAACCAGCAACCAATTAATTATTTTCGTGTTCTCGGTTATAAGCATTGTGCTTTTGGAATAGGCCTTGATCAGATGTACTTTACTTCCCAATTTTCAATTCCCAAAGGTATAAATATATTCAAAGCTGAAGAGGTTTTAGCGAGCCAAGATTTAACACCTGAAGAAGCACTAGAACAATTTAAACGACTTTCCAAAAAATGTTTTGCTGCTATTTACCGAGCTTTTATTAAGCCTGGGCTTGAGATGGAGTATCAAAAGGCCTGGCATCAGGTCGCTTCCTATTTTGTGCAATATCGCGGAGCGTTAGGTTCTTGCCTGCATAAAACTAACGATGGTATGTGGCTTGCCTATTCTCGTTGGCCAGATAAAGCGACTCGAGATGCTTCTTGGCCAGGCGACAGTGCGCCATCTGAGATGTTACCCGATGAAATTAAAAAAGCGGTTATAACCATTCAAGAGAGTATTGATCAAACGCAAAAACTACCCGAAATTACTATGGAAGTTGTCGATGATTTATTGTATTCAAACTAATTTTAAAAGATATAACTCATGAATCAATCGCAAATGAATTACCAACTAGAGCTTGTTATGGACGCCAAGCTACTAGAACAGCAAGATAAAATTATTCGTGATGGGATAGTCAATTTTAATGCTCCTTTTACAGGAACCAAACCAGAGCGTTACTCAATCTATGTGAAAGATAACGAAGGTACTATTATTGGCGGTGCTATTGTATATGCTCATAAAAGCTCAATATACGTTGATGTCCTCTGGGTTAATGAAGAATACCGTGGTCTTGGTATTGGTGCTGAGATATTACACAACGTTGAAGTCGAAGCAATTAAACGAGGGATTCCAGCATCAACATTAGATACTTTTTCTTTTCAGGCAGAAGGGTTTTATTTAAAACAAGGCTATCAGCATTTAGGAACAATTAACAATTACTTAGAAGGACATGATCGGATCTATTTGAGAAAACAATTGAAGAAAGAGTAAAGGCATATCCCCCCATAAGAGAAATATGCCTTGAAAAAGAACAGAACAAACGAAGCATCTACTCTCCAAAGTTGATCTTTTATTGGAACTGATCGTAAAAATTCATAAATGAATTAGAAAGGAAAGGGAGGTAGCTGATTCCTATCTCTAAGCCAGAATGGATGATGCCATTCTTCATAGATGGAAACGGGCATATTGCTTTGCTTATATTCATCAAAAGATAAGTCGCAAAGAAACCATTTAAGGAATTCCGCGCAAGTTTCTGGACTTATTAAGTGACCGGACTGATAAGCCTCATCAAACATTTTATGTAAATGAAATGAAGTCGTTTCTCTTAAAATTTTTTGAATTCTTGTATCCACCTCCCCTGGAATAACACAAGACACACCGATATTTTTCTCGGCTAACTCTTTTCTCACAATAGCAGTTACTTCATCCAAACCCGCTTTACTGGCACAGTATGTTGAACTTTCTTTAAGTTTCAAAGTGGCTGCTCTTGATGTAACAAATAAAATCCGAGACTTCTCAGGCATCCGTACTGCAAGAAGTGCCGTTAGTTTCATTGGAGCTAATAAATTAACCTGAAATACTTCATCAATACTGTCACAATCATATTCAGTTAATGGACGTGGAGGGCTTTTCATTCCTGCATTTTGAACTAAAAGATGAAGTGGTATTCCAGATTCATTAATAATTTTTGCAACCTGTTCAATATCACTATTGCGGGTAAAATCCGATTGGATGGGAACAAAACGAGGAAATAGTGCTTTAGTATCCTCTAAGCTGCTCACATCCCGTCCTGTTCCATAGACAACCCAGCCGTCACCTAAAAGAATTTTAGCGAGTTCAAGACCAATTCCATGGCTAGCTCCTGTCACTAACGCAGCTTTATTATTGTTGATATTCATCATGAAGAATTCCTTGAAACTTAAGTTAATTTCGTGCGATATGGTAATCAAAGTTGAATAAAGTTAACAGGTTATTCTTAATTCACGTGTTACTAATTGAGTTAATTCTGTAATACTCGCCTTGACTTGAATAATAGTAGGCAAAACCTGAAGAACCTGTTCAACACCAATATTCTGCTGCTCGCTATCAGAGCTAAAAGAACGCTCTATATTATACACCAGCCAATTGATCCAATTACCAAGAACACCATAAAAGGCGGCTTCTAAATGATCCTGATTTATAGTTAATCCAGATGATGCATATATTTTTAGCATTTTTATAAATAAAGATTTATGAAAAAATGGGGTAGTAATTCCACTCCAATCAAGAGCACAATTGACTATTTCATAAGTAGGATTAAGTTTTCGCGCGGATTCCCAATCGATAAGAAAAGGAGCATTATTTTTATCCCATAGAACATTTTTCTGATCCAGATCGCCATGGCTTACTACACTACTACTTTGTAAAATAGGTATTGCTTTTTGATAGAGACCATTAAGCTCGGTTATAATTCGTTGATTACTTTTTAATTGCTCCTTAAACACCAAATTTTGGCTTACTGACTGGTCTATTAACACACTAATTTTTTCATTGGTATGAATATCAAATTCTTGAGCGCTTAGTTCAGGGACATTAAGATTAATACAATGAATTTTTGCCAAAAAGGCAGCTATTTTAAGTGCATGCACCTCAGATATAGCGTCTTTATCTAATGCTTTTGCTGCTATCCAAGGGTAAACAAGAAAAGCTTCATCTTCCGAAAGGATTAAATAATTATTTTCTATTTTTAGAGCATGAATTGCAGGTATCGTATGTTTGGAAAATTGAAAGGCTATTTCTTCTGTTAATTCATATTGGGATTTAATTTCTTCAGTCAACTGAATCCTTCGATTGAGCTGTTTTACAGCAAATTGCAAGTCATTGCATTCCAAATACCACATTTTATGTAGAAGACCGCCGTAAACTGTTTGCGGCAAGTCACAAGGTGGGCTCATTTTTAATTTTTTACAGATTGTTTCTAGTTGACTTCTATTCACTATGAGCCGCCTTAAGAATGCCTTGTGTTTCTGATTCTTCATTAAAAAATTTAACAAAAAATGTTTTGCTTAACTTGGGATTTTTTTTATTGATTCTCGTGAATTCTGCTATAAAACCGCACTTCTTATAAAACTCTGGGGCTTGAAAAGCACTGGTCACTAAATTGATATTATTAAAGCCCTGGCCTTTGAAATGATGCTCTAGAGCAAACAATAACTGCTTGCCATACCCTTTACCACGATGACTACTGTCTACCCAAATATCATCCACATAAATTTCAGAAAAGGCTGTAAAGGCATTAATCACCCCAACAACTTCTCCTTGGGCAGAAGAAATGATCACTGAAAAACGTCGATAATTAACATCAATGCCATGTTGGGCTTCATAGGCAATAAATCCCCTCGTCATTCGTTTTTCTGTGGCCTCATCCAGTTCATCAACAAATTGGATTTGATATTCTTTCTTGCTTTCTAAAGGCTCGCTACTCTCATGGGCTCTACTATCAAAACGAAAAATAACTCGTTGAGGCTGATATGGATCATAATTGACTGTTTTAACTTCTTCCTGGAAATTGCCCATTGTAATTTTTGCAATAGTTTTGCGCCAAAAGTTAAGCGCTGGCTTATTTTCCGGAATCACAGAAACTTCCCATAAGCCTGGATGCATGTTCCAAAGTTCAGAGGAAACCAAAAAACCTAAACCTTTGCCTTGAAACTTAGCAGTAATAAAAAACTCGCCCATATTCCACACAGTATCAGGGTAAATCCCTTCTTGATTTAATAGGACAAAACCTGCTAATTCATTGCCTACCTTGATAAGAAAGGCTTTTCTTGTCGGCTCTTCAAAGTAATTTTTAAAATCGAAGCTTTCATACAGGCCATCGGAAGGTAACGCCCAATTATCTGAAATAAAACCACAGTCACGCGAGAG
Organism: Legionella saoudiensis; assembly: GCF_001465875.1. Classification (GTDB taxonomy): domain Bacteria; phylum Pseudomonadota; class Gammaproteobacteria; order Legionellales; family Legionellaceae; genus Legionella; species Legionella saoudiensis. Next base: position 198,702 of record NZ_LN901322.1, read on the forward strand.
TTCATATACATAAAATCGTGCCATGTTCTGGATGGTTGGATAATCATCTAATGTTGCTGTTTCAACTTTTAAAGCAGATTGTAATCCTTGGATGTTCACAGCACTTTCCTTAAATACATTTTTGCCATAGGACCTTCATTCTGATATCCAAGCGATTTGTAAAAATCATGAGAGCCATCTTTGGCTCGCCTAAGTCCCGATGTCAAATCAATGATACAGGGACTAAACTGCCTGGCGAATTCCTCAACCGTAATCATAAGCTTTTTACCTATTCCTTGATTACGATATCCTTGGTCGACCACAAGGCCTTCAATATGAAATCTTGTTGTTTCTGAAACAAAAAGATAGCTCTTAGACCAAGCAATCCAACCAACAACTTTTCCAGCAATTTCCGCAAGAAGAACACCGTAATGCAGTTCATTAGTAAATAGCTCAAGTCTTCTTTGCAACTCATCAGGCATTTGCGGATAGCCCAATTGCTCCATTAAAGGGTGAAGATGTTGAGCATCATCAATTACTGCTTTGCGGATAATCAATTCAACAGACATTTTAGGACTCCAGATTCACTCTATCCCCGGATAGATTAGGAGATGAAATCACCAAAAAAGAAACCAAATTTCCGGAACTGTTTTTCACTTTATGAGCTGCCCCTACTTTAATAGTTATTCCTTCCTGTTCCTGCAACACCTGTTCATAATCTTCAAACTCAATAACCAATTGTCCTTGTAAACAATAAAAAAATTGTTCTGTTTTCTGATGATAATGCTTTATCTCACAACTTCCAGCAGGCATCGTTTCATAAATAACACTAAACTGCCCCTCATTTTTTAACCACCATCCATCGCAACCTTGTCCCCATTTAAAATGGAGTGCATTGTTCATTGAGGCAGCCTCTTCTCTCACTACAGATTCTAATACATGCGATTTTAAGCTTTGACTTAAGCCGGAGACTGAATCACCATTTAAGAGCCCGATGTCTGTTGTTTCTTGAAATTCTTTACGCAAAAAATAAAAAATAGAATTTTTTTGAAATCCATGCCGCTCAAATTCAAGTTTGAACCCTAATTTTTTATAAAATTCTATTGCCTCCCAATCCATAGTGTTAACTGTTGCAAAAGCGCAGCCTTTCTCATTACCATACTTCAAGGCCTTTTGCATGAGTTTTGTTCCCCATCCTTGATGTCTGATGGATTCACTCACCCAAAGATTATCGACATGAAGACCTCCGTAGAGTGTTCCGCCACTACAACCACCCACAATGCTATTGTCTGCATCACGAATAAAGCATGCAAAGAAATCTAAAGATTCGAAGCCTCTTTCTTGTTTGGCGTACTCCTTAATCCCATTCGTTAATATTTGAACATCATCCGGATCTGGGTTTTCTAAAAACGATAATTTTAAAGTCATCTCATTTATTCCACTGTAGGAAGCCAGGCACCATGCTCAACATAACTTGCCTCATCACTGCCTGACCATGGTGGCATAGTAACGCAAATAAACACCAAGTCTGCTGCATCACTTCGGTATTGAAAATGTGCTCCCAAGGGAATATCAATGCTGACTCCAGCGGTTAAAGGAGTAATGCTCTCTTCGTTATTTAATTTACACCAAAGTGCACCTTCCCCAGAAAGGACATGCCAAAATTCAGATACCGTTTTATGTCGAACTGCCTTGGAAATCGTTCCCGCCTTTAAAGTACAGTGAGCCATTCCACCTAAATGATTATTCATCAGCAATCGAACTTCAGCACCTGCTGGAGAGATATGTTGATACTCTTTGGGTATTTCTTGTGTATTCATTTATGCCTCTATTAAAACAATGTTCTCATCAGTAGTGGTTATTTCTTTTTTTAAATTTGAATTGTAACGCAAGTATTATCTGCATCTAAAGTAACCACTTTGCCAATTGGAAGAATGCAATTTTGCTTACCGTGCCCATAGGGAAACTCTTTAATGCAAGGTACTTTTAATTTTGAAGCCCATTCATTGATTACATCTTCTACCGTACCATCATGCTGATTCGATTTCTTACTTTTACAGTGTTCAAATGTACCAAAAATAACGCCAGAAACTTCATCAAAAATTCCAGCTAAATCTAATTGGGAAAGCATGCCATCAATATTATAGGGCTCGACACCAACGTCTTCTACCAACAAAATACTTTCTTTAAAACTAGGCAGATAAGGTGTACCCATTAAATTAGTCATCAGAGTTAAATTTCCACCAAGTAAAGGACCTCGACTAACACCTGCATAAACCTTTACTCCTTTGGAAATTGTGTACTCTTGGCCTAACAAAGAGGAAAGTAATGTTTTTTTAACCTGGGTACTCAAATGAATAGTCAAAGTAAATCCTGTATAACTTACTAAGCCACTGTTTTTAAATATGCCTAATTGCAACGCTGTGGTATCACTAAACCCGAATAATTGTTTAGGGTTTTTCTTAATTAATTCATAGTCTAAAAAAGGTAAGAGACGTTGTGAACCTTGTCCGCCTCGGGTTGCGATAATTGCGCTCACTTCAGAATCTTTAAAGAAATCCATTACATCATTTGCACGATCAATGTCTTTTCCCGCTAAAAATCGTTCTGATGCAAGCATATGCTTTGCATACTTTACCTTAAATCCATGTGACTTTAATAAATGAACTCCCGCTTCTATATCCTGTTCCATAATAGGGCTCGATGGAGAAATAAGCCCTACGATATCTCCTTTTTGCAGTGGTGCTGGACATAGAATCTTCATTTATTACCTCAATTATTTTCTGCATTCAAAAACAATATTGTCGTCTTTTTCATCGGGTGACGCGTTTCGGTCAAATCCTTTAACCATCCGTACCTTGCTAAAACCAACCTCAGTAAGCAAATTGCGCAAAAAAGAAGGGTCTTGATAAATGCGAATTTTATATTCCTCAACCTCTGTTTGAATGACACGGTTGTTATCAATCAATTCGTATTTGCCGATAGAGTAACAAACCTCTTCATTGAGCATGGCTAATTGACTGAGTACGATGACAGTTCCATCTTCTTTGGGCCATCTCGAACCTCTCCATATACCTAATTCATTAGGAACCGCATGAAGTGTTTCTATTTCAAATACAAAAAGTCCTTTATCTTCCAGGTGCTCATAAATGATTTTTAAGGCTTTTTGGATATCCGTCTTTTCAGTAATGAGACCAAATGAACCACTGGGTATAAAAATCAAAGAGTACTTCTCAGATTGATTTAAATCTTCAATAAAACCAGGCCAGACTTTTGGATTAAGATTTTTGCTCCTTGCTTTTGCATGCAGTCGTTCAAGCATCGGTTGACTTGCATCAAATCCATGGACATCAAATCCCTCTTCGGTCAGAGGCAATAAAAACCGACCTGTACCACACATAGGCTCTAAAATGGGCCCCTTAACCTCTGCAGCATAGCTTCGATAGAATGAGTACTCATTTTGTGGTGCATTAGGTTTACTTAAATCATATACTTCAGTACAAAGGTTCTGATAGGTATCCAATTTTTTCATGGGTTCCTCTTTAAAATCCAATACCATTAAATATTCATCATAGAAGGTATCATTAATTTTAAGCGCTTTAGGTTCGGTACCATAAATTCGAAATCCTTGCTTTTGATAAAAATCGCGGGCCACAAAATTATTGGTTACACAGGTTAGGTGCAACTGAGTGACACAGGTCTTTGCATGCTGTATCAAGTTTTGAATTAATGCTGTTGCAATACCTTTTCCTCTGTACTCAAGACGAGTATACATACCCCAAAGTACACCACGATGTTTGGTTTTTAGTGAGTTAAGGGTATAAAATCCAGCACAACATACCAATAAATCGCCAACAAAGACGCCAAATACATACCCTTTACTTAATCCATTTTGAAAATCAGCATCAGACATAAGTGCTTCTTCTTCATAAGAAGAGCCAAAACTTTCTGGTGAGCTCTTTAGTGCTTCTAATCGAAATAATTTCCATAGTTCCCAGTCTTCTTGGATTAGCCTTTTTATCTTCATAAACCGATCTCCATCACCGTTACAGGATGAGATCTAAATTCATCCATGCCGATTTTTTTCCACCCAAGGCGCCTATAATACTCAGGTATGGTAGGGTCCAGAGCAAACAGGTAAAGTTTTTCAAAGCCAAGTTTTTTTGCTTTCTCTACTGTGGCATTGACTAGCATTTTTCCGATCCCCTGTTTTTGATATTTTGGATCAACCACCAAATCACCAATCCAAGGTCCTAAATCTGGCCGAACATCCTCGCTTAATTGCAATGTGCAAGAACCTACAGGAATTTCATTGTATAGCGCAATGTAAGTAAAAGGCATATCTCGGTTCAGCTCTTCGTAATACAAAGATTCAATTTCTTCAATTCCAATCTCGGGCATCCAGATTTTACCTAAAACTTCATGCCAAATCTTAGCAAGCTCAGGAATACAGTTTGAGTAATGTTTTAGGTAGTCTATTGTTATCATCTTAATACCTGTAAAAATGAATTATTCCTCTTGACAAGGCGTGCCTTGATGAAACACCATTTGCCAACGATTGTGTTTGTATTGCCAGAGCGAAGAACGTAGGGAACTTTTTGAGGCAACAGTAACCTTATAAGTTGCCAACATGACTTCGGGCGACACCTCTAATACTGAAAAGTCATTAACCATATAGCTTCGTGACTCTTCTTCTGGAAGAGAATCAAGTAGGTCGTTCTTATTGTAAATTGAACCAGAAGCCCCATACTCAATAAATTCATCAGCAATCAGTAGCTTCAGTTGAGTAATCGATTTTCTCGTTTTCGGATTTAAAAGAGAAGTCTCTAGCTCATAAATCAGTTGGTGTTCTTGTTTCATAGCGATTTTCTCATCAAATATCCGACCTTACATTCCTTCCCCACGAGAAACAGAGTCAGTCCAAAAAAAACAAAACGCGGTTTTGAGTAATACTCATTACTTAATTTTGAATTGCTTCTCGAGGTGAATAACTCCTTAAGTCAACGTTCTTGAGATCGCAATCGATCTAGATGATGAATAATCAATGAATTCACCACTTCTTTATTAAAATCAGGACAAAAACGTGGATAATCACGTTCAAGACCATAAGACCATTTTTCCAAACGTTCATGATCATATTCGATCATGTCTTCAAACAAGTAACCTTTCCCGTAAGTTTCTTCACAATGAAGGCCAACTCCACCATCATAAAGCTCCCCTGATGGCATGCGCAACGCAATGTGCCAGCACTCTTCATGGGATGTCATCATCACAAAAACAATATGCACTTTATCCTGAAATCGGCCATTCCAAGCATCAAAAAATAATTTAGCAAACGCGCCACAAGGACCATAATTAATCCTTGGTGTTTCTTCATGAAATCCCAGCAATTGATTTATATCGTTTTTTAAATCATTTAAAACTGTAATTTCTTCTGCATTCACTCATAACTCCCGTAGTATTAAGCTACTTTTTTTGATTAAGACACTTTATGTTTAAGCTGAATTTATTGTACCAGATAAATTTCAATTCGTTCTTTACCTTTACCCACATTCACCCTTTTTAACGTAATATAACCCACTTCAGCGGTTGATTTTACATGTGTTCCACCACAAGAAACCTTAGAAAATCCTTCGATTTCCCAATAACGTCTTTGACTCTTCTCATCAGAAAAACCAGTACGAATAAGCATATCTTTTGCAATAATTTGATTGTATTCAAACAAAAGAGAGTCAAAGATATCCGAGATATTGTGCTGATAGATAAAATCGATTCTAGCCTTATGTTCAGCAATATGAGCACCTATTTTTTCAATGGGCAGCATTCTTTGGACAAGCTCTAAGATTAATTCAGCAGCAAAATGAAGGCGCATCAATTTATAGCGACGAACAAAGTCAATTTCCATAAGGACAACATCGCCTTTAGAAAGCTCATGCTCCGCAGGTAATGTATAATAAATCAAGTGATCTTCTATTTCAGAATGAGTGACCATCAGGCCATTCACGCGGACTGTATCACTTTCCTGACCACCGGAAAACGAAAAACCAATAGTCTCCGCAAAAAGTAGTCGATTCTCATTGACTGACACCACTTTAGTCATTAATTGGCGTTGATAGGGATTATCCCAAAATATTTTTTGCATGACTTACTCTCTAATCTTTACCACTATCCCATTTGTTAGCTGTTTAAGCTCGTCAGGAGATAATGAAAACACTGCATTGGGCGTTCCTGCTGCGGCCCAAAGAACTTCATGGCATAACAAATCTTCATCGATAAGAACAGTATTAATAACATTTTTATGGCCAACGGGAGGGACCCCACCAATCGCGAAACCAGTTACTTCTCGTGTAAAATCTGCATCAGCTTTCCCAATAGGTTCATTGATGAGACTCTCAATCAGGCTCTCATTCACGCGATTAACACCACTTGCTAATACCAATACCGGCTTGTTGGTTTTTTCAGTGCGAAATAGTAGTGACTTCACAATTTGAGCAACACTACATCCCAAAGTATTAGCGGCATCTTTTGCGGTTCGTGTGCTTAAATCAAGTTCCTTGACCACACACGATATCCCCTTTTGAGATAAAAAATCCTGGATGATTTGTGCGCTTTTACCTAAATTTTTATCTTTATTCATCAAAGTCCTCTCATCGCCACAAAGAACACTTTCTAGTGAGCTCTGTCACCACCTCCCAATCCCCAAACAAGACAATGCCATAGTAAATCAGATCGTTCTCTTTAACCTGTGCCGTTCTTGCAATTTGCTCTTGATAGGTACCAACAGTCATCGTATCGGTAAAATCATTAAAAAGAACATTTTTTGCTAAAGCATTCTGGCGTAATGTTCTAATTTTATTGGAGTTCTCACAAAGAATGATAAAAGGTATTTCTGAAATGTAAGGGTGAGATCCTCCATCTGCATCTCGATAATCGGTTAAACGCAGTTCTTTTTCACCAATCACAGCACCTAAACCAATACACATATGAGCAAGTGCATTCATCACTTTTCCTGGCTCAATACGCTTATTAAGTACAACAACAAGTTTGTTTTTAAAAAGTTGTTCAACCATACAATCCTCCACAATCTACTTCACAACTCGTGCGTTATAACGCATAATAATACAGTATATACTTGTGCGCTAAAACGCACAAGCTTTTTTTAATAAGGGACATAATGCAAGAAATTTCAAACCGTATTGCAAAAATACTAAAATCATTAAGACAAGAGCGAGGTTGGAGCTTAGATAAAACAGCGCTTGAAACGGGCGTTTCTAAAGCGATGCTTGGGCAAATTGAACGCGAAGAGTCAAGCCCAACAATTTCTACCCTATGGAAAATTGCGAGCGGCTTTCAAACCTCCTTTTCATCGTTTATTGAAGACAGTCTGGATAATTCAACCAATCCTATTTATAGGACAGGACATGCTGAAACCTTGCATCCAGATGATGAAAAAATACGAGTACTTCCTCTGTTTCCTTTTGATGAACAGCTACATTTTGAATTGTTTGTTATTGAGTTATTGCCCGGATGCGAACATCTTTCACCTCCGCATAAACATGGAGTCATTGAGCATGTCATTGTTGTGGACGGAACCATTGATATTTTATTACGCGGGTGTTGGAAAACACTTTCCAAAGGAGAAGGGCTTCGTTTTAACGCCAATCAACCGCATGGCTACCGGAATCCAACCAATGAGCTATCGCGCATCCATGATATTATTCATTACCCACCTCAATAGGAGTTCCCTTAATAGGTTATGGCACATAAAACAAAGGGGTTAATGCCATAGTTTTTAAGTCATGAAGCCACTCATCCCGTGGCTTTCCTCCTGGAGCTGTTTCTTCAAACCAGTTGTATTTACACCAGAGGTAGATATCCAAGCTTTTCATTTGCGAAAAATGATTCACTTCTTTCAATTCTTCTGAGCTCAATGGCCGGATTTGCCTATATCCTTCTATAAACCATTCAAACAGTAGTTGCCAGAGAGGCCATGGTTTATTACATAAATCCAAAAAGGGTTTGGCAATATCGGCAAGATACCAATGATAAACTGGCTCATCAAAATCAATCAGATGAACGCTCTCACCATCATAAAGCACATTTCCAGGACGATGGTCCCCATGGGTTAGGCCAAAATTAGATGAGTCGATTGAAAAAGTTTTGAAGCGTGTCGTAATCGTTTCATATAAATCCTGAATCAAGGACTCTTCTTGACGCGCATAATCCAAAGTCTCACGCCACAAATCTTCCCAAGCTAAAAAGTGATGCTCTGATGCAACATAACTTTGCGAGGCTTGATGCAATTGAGCTAAAGCGCGGCCCCACGTTAAATAAGCTTTTTTATCTGGATAATCAAAATGCATGATTTGCCCTGGTACTTCACGGCAAACATGAACAAAAAATTCCAAATCCTCTTGGTGTACCGTTTCGACATCATTTCCTGCTTGGGATACCACCGGTTGACAAATAGGCGTACCACATAAAAATAAATGTTTCTGAAAATCAATCGCACTCAAAAGCTCACGCGCTTTTCGTATTTTTTCATGGGTCATGCGCAGGTAAAAGCCTTGTCCATTAGATTCAAATCGATAAACACAGTTAATTTGATTATTGATAAGCTTAAGATGGGTAGGGTTTTTTACCCATTTTTTTGCAGCCTGATTAGCCGTTTTATCCGTAATTTTTTTTAATGTGGTCTCCCAAATCATACTTGAATACCTTTATTGTTTAGATAATCAGATCTGGATAATCGATAAAGCACATGTCGTCTCAAGGGGCTATTGGGCTCCAATTTGGGATGATCAAAATCATCCTTGGTATTGTGATATAAACCAATTTTTTCCATAACACGTCTTGAGGCTAGATTATTCACTACTGTAAATGAAACTACTTCGGGAAGATTTAAAGAGGTAAATGCATAATGCAAAACCGCTTTTGCTCCTTCCGTAGCATAACCCTGATTCCAATGCGTTGAGGAAAGTCTCCAACCAATTTCAACAGCGGGAGTAAAGTGCGCTTCAAAAGAGGGAGTCATTAACCCTAAAAATCCTATCATTTCCCCTGTACTTTTCAGTTCAACAGCATACAAAGAAAATCCCTTCTCTTTATAATGTGCAACAATCCGCTCAATACCTGCTTTTGTAGCACTCTTACTCCCTATTCCTGGTAAAAATTGGCATACTTTTTTGTCTTGATCAATAAGTGCCATAGGATCAAGATCAGCTTCCTGCCATGTTCGTAAAATCAGACGGGGAGTTTCAAGAATATTCATGGGACCCTCTATAAGTAAGCATGTTTATCATGAGTAGGTAATTGGCGTCTTCACTGTATTGCGTGGGAACAAAACCAGCCTTTTGATAGCACGCTATGGCTTGTTCGTTTCCAATTTGAGGATCAACGACAACGGCTTTAAATCTGTAGAGTTGTTTTGCAATAAAATGCCTTATAATTTGTCTACCCAACCCTACTCCACGACACGATGGCTCTGCAATAAAAAGGTCGATACCAGCCAATTGTTTAGGTGTAGCCTTGTCAAACAAGGAAGCATTATGTCCTGAAATTCCTTCGGGTAAATGGTCGGCAAGACAGTAATATTGAATAAAACCAATTGGTTTTTGATCCAAATAAATAATAAAACTCGGGACTGGATCCATGCCTTCAATGCGGGGTAAGTACTTTGCCCTAATATCTGCCAAAGAAAACTGTTGATTTCGTGCATACCCTTGTTTCACTGTAGGCTCTGCAAACCATTGGGTCATTATATTCAAATCTTTTTGACTCAATGGTTTAAATTCCAGATTCTGATTTTTACTCCCATAAACTAAGGAAGTCCAATCCAAAATATGACGCGCTGACTCCTCTGCTGAAAGGAGGCTCACATCTAGAGTCAGTTCATGCAGCTCTTTGCTAAAATAAACGTCTTCATCAAACAGTCTTTTTGTAATGAGCGTCTCATCTTGTGTTTTAAAATAGCCTTCTCTATCTGAGTCTTTTAAGCGTTTAACAAGCTCTGCCCCATTACAAATCAATCGGATAGGAACAAACACAGCTTCCCGTTTTTGAGCAACGGTTTGTACTTGATTAAAAAATTCCTGATGCCAAGAATTATTCGCTAAGAGCTCATAGGTAATAACAAAGCTCGTTTCTTTAGAACAAACCTCGGTCATCGTATCAAAAATCACGTCGCGGGCTTTGTTAAGCGCTGCCCATCCTTTATCATCAAGAGACCAAAATACTTGAGCATCACTACCCAGAAGGTTTAGAACTCGATCGATCCAAGCATGGTGATGCGCTAGTCGAAACTGAGGAGCCAGTGTTGTAATTGCCTCCCCTATGGTTTTTTTACCGGTACCTGCAATACCCATCAAAAGTATCATCACATTCGTCTGCATCATTTCTTAAAACCCTGTCACAATACTGTACTCTTCTTTATGTGCCAGAACACGCATCAAGTGCGCCACATCATATGGACTACGTAGCTCAATGAATTTAACTTTTGGATATTGGTTCTTTAAGGCATTTAATAAAGGGTTAATCCGTTGTTCATAGTTCCACATATAACTTAATAGCGACCATCGAACTGTTTCATTGCAACCAGCGGCTCTATCATCAATTTCTGAAGCCTTATAAAACAAGCGCTTAAATACCCGCCAATAACATAGCCACTTGTGTAAATTAAAGTACAAGCACATGTCGGCTTCGCGATAGCGCATCTCAAATGATCGACTGGAATTACCATCAATAATCCAGCAAGGTTTGGCAACTAATTCTTTTTGAAGTGACAAAAAATCCTCATATTCTCGTGGCACCCAATCGGCAATAAAAAAATATTTATCTAAATGGAACAATGGAATATTTAGACTCTTTTGCAACATAACAGAAAAAGTGGACTTGCCACTTCCTGGTCTACCAATAATCATGATGCGTTGTAAGTTTATCATTTCATTCGGAGTTTAATTTACTGTATTCTTTTCTTAAGGATGCAAATGATTATTGTACTCATCCGCTACACTATCTTAAACTTTAAGTAGTCTGTTCTTCTCTTAACTGTTTCAGTACAGTTTTTATCGTGGCATGAGAAAAACCTCGACCACTTAAGAAACGAGCCAATTTTGTATTTATTGCCTCATCTGTCTCATTCTTAAATCCACGCATTTTTTTCCGGACTTCATCCAGAGCACGAACTTCTTCCAGTTCAATATGATCTAAGACTTGCTCAATCACTTCTTCTTTAACGCCCTTCTGTTTTAATATTTGTTGAATAAAACGGTTTCCTTTATGGATATAACGGGCACTTAATGATTCAGCCAAACGATTATCATTAATTAAATGTAATTCCCGAAGGCGAGCTATGGTTGCATGAATCTTATCATCTAACTGGGGAACATGAGAAAAATCCCTCTCCAATTGCCTTATGAGTTCTTTTTCACTGCAATAATGATTAGAAAGATATTTTATTGCTGCATCGATGAGTGTATTCATACTAAAGCTCTACTAGAAACAACAGTTTTATCTTTGCTTTTGCCAAGACAGCCTAATTTATTTAGAATATCATTAAAACAGGAAAATATTGAGTCTTTTATGCCAAAAGAAGGAAAGGCCCGGGTCTTAAGTGAAGCGGAGTTTAAGCGACTGCTTATTGTTGCCAAAGATGGACAATTCGCTATAAGAAATAGCGCTCTTGTGTATTGTTCTTTTGGACTTGGTTTGCGAGTGAAAGAAATCGCCTCTCTCACTATTGCAGATGTCGCTGATTACAACTATCAATTACTCGAAGAGATTTGTTTGAAGCGCTCAATGACCAAAGGTGAAAAGCAACGTTACGCTTATCTTGCCAATGAAAAAATCCGCAAAGCACTCCAAGCACATCTCGATACCCTAAAACATGCTGCAAGAGAAAAACCATTTTTTCAGACCCAACGTAAAAGTCGCTTTACCCCTAATAGTTTGCAAAAATGGTTCAAGTCACTCTATGATAAGGCAGGAATTATTGGAGCAAGCTCCCATTCTGGTAGACGTACTTTCATTACCCGATTAATTGAACAAGGCGCGGATATTAAAGCAGTCTCACGTCTTGCAGGTCATGCTAACATTGTGACTACCGCAATTTATGTTGAAGACAATCCTGATCGCCTGAAGCGCATTGCTAATTTGGCTATTTTCTAAATTATACCCTCGCTTGCCATTTTTCTTGGCCACACTATTTCAATTACCCCTCAAAGAAGGACATTACCAATTGAGCTTCTCTTTAATATCGAATCCATCTATGTTTAATGATTATTAAATATACAGATCGTTATTAACGCCTTTTAATTGCGCTTAGTGAGACGAGATTTTTTATAGAGTCAAAACCATTGGTCATAGTCCAAACAATGCTTAAAATTAAAATATGGAAGTTGATTCTTTTACTTAAGTGCATAAAAATTGACCATTTGTGATATTTTGCTAAATGCTGCTCCTTTAAACAAGAAATCATCCAAAAATCACTTTAATAATTGCTTTTATCTCTTTCTGTTTTCTAACACAGCTTAATTCTATTTTTTATTTTTAGATAATTCTTCTAATAAAATTTTTCCCTTTTGGGACAAGCGATATTTTTGCAATCTACTTTTAGGCTTATCTGGGATAGTACGTTCGATTAACTCATCCCCGAGCAATTGATCAAGATAATTACGTTGAAAAGTTTCTCGATGCCTGATTCCTGCTACCTCTTGTAGCTCTATACTTTTCAGTTCTCCTTTTAGCCTGCATGCTCTGAGTACCCGCTCAATCCATGGATCGACTTGTCCGGTAACTTGCCCGGTAACTTGTCCGGTAACTTGTCCGGTCGTCGATGATGATTTACGCCAAATAGTTGTCTTGAATCCGTCTGAGATAGAAAATTCAGGCTCTGGCAGTCCAACCTCACGGCAACGACGGATCATATCGCCTGTACCAGTACCCATGCGCTCAATGTATTTCGTTAAATACAAAGGTTCAGCAAGTAAAGGGTTCCTTGGAACAGAACCATGTGGATGACGTAATTTTTCTAAGGTTAATGAGGGAGGGAGTCCTCCTGGATTCCAAATTTCCAATCGATCTGCAAACAGCATAACTTGCACACTTCCATTACTATCGTAGTCACGATGAGCAACGGCATTGACAATCGCTTCGGCCACAACTTCCTGTGGAATTTCATAGGCAACAGGCACTTCTGCCCCTCCCTCTCTAGTTCCCACCCAAAGATTAATTTTGGACATTACAAAATCAATCGCTTGATCGACCAGTGAAAATAAGGTGCCTTTATATACCTGATATGAAGGAATGGGTTTAGCTACTTCAGTCCCATGAAAATGAGCACATTTTACCTCGGATGACATAACAAACCGTTGTGGCTGTTTTCCAAAAAGTAACATTGCTGCATGTGTAGGCTTATCTTCATCCAGCAAGTTCAAATGAGACAATAATTCAAAAGAGGTCGCATCGATAGGCAATGGAAACCCGCGTCCGCGTTTTGCTCGACGTAAAAAAGTCGTTATTCCCTCTTCATCCAAGTCTAATAATGTTGCGCCTCTGCAAGGAGCAGCATCAAAAGGGCTATTTCTAATTAATTTTCGTTCCTCTAAATCATGTATTAAGGCAGCATAAACACCAGAGATAAGCTCGGAAATAGATTGATAACGCCTCCTGATTAATTCGGTTCCAACACGAGTAATAAGGGTTTTCATTCTAGGGTGGCGTTTACTTTCTTCATTTCCTTTTATGAAAATTAATCGAGTCTTGTGTTCCTCGGAAGCTAGGTTGTATTCTTCCTCAGTAGGGGAAACACTTTCTGCAATCTCAAAGCCATAATCATAGCCAAAAAGACCAATATAAATATCACAAGCACGGACTTGTTCCAGATAAACTTGATCTGCCCTTCTATCATGGGCAGGCAATTCTTCGAATAAAAATGGATCAAAAAAACGACGCATTAAGGGATCATTTTTCAACCAGTGGCATAACTCTAGACGATCTTCTTTAAATTCTTGTTGTACACTACTGATAAAAATACGCAATGGTCTCATCATTAATCCAAAAATTAAACACGCTCTTTTTTCTCATTAACAGGCTTAACTCACGAATATCACACAACGTTATCAACAGATTTTGTGGATAACTACCCTCTTTCGCTCATTAGCTTTACCAACCAATCGACCTCGCTAGCAGAATTCACTTCGATAATCACTTTTCCCTTACCCTCAGCATTTACTTTCACAGAAACATTTGTTGTAAATTGTTGAGATAGATAGGTACTCCACTCATCACACTTGTCATGCGGTGTAGCTAAAGAAAAAGTCTTGTCACGCCCTTCATTCTCTGATGACTTTAATCGATTTGCTAATGCCTCCGTGTTACGAACATTCAGCTGTTTTTCAATGACGGTGCATGCAACCTGATATTGCTGTTCTGGCGAAAGTTTCAAAAGAGATCGGGCATGCCCCATATCAATTTTACCTTCGTTTAACATCTCTATTACTCTAGAATCCAAAGATAGTAAGCGAAGCGTATTAGTAACCGAAACTCGAGAGCGCCCTATCATTTGTGCTATGTCCTCATGAGTCATTTCAAACTCTTCGCGAAAACGGTTTAACGCTAACGCCTCTTCAATCGGATTAAGATTTTCACGTTGAATATTTTCAATCAGTGAAAATGCGAGAGCAACATTATCATCAATATTTCTAATAATAACAGGCACATAAGTTAACCCTGCTTTTTTTGCTGCTCGCCAACGTCTCTCACCAGCAATAATCTCATAGCATTCTTCTGCAATCTTTCTAACAATAAGTGGCTGGATAATCCCTTGGGCTTTGATGGAGTTTGCGAGCTCATCTAAGATAGATTCATCAAATTGTTTTCTAGGCTGATATTTTCCAGAGTTTAATAACTCAACAGCTAAATGAGTTATCGATTCGCTGGGTATAGATTCTCCATCCTGGAATGAATTGTCTAAGGCTCGAAGCAACTTCAATCCCTTCAATTCTAAATTTGACACGAGTGTCTCTCCTCAGTTATCCCTGCAAACGTCCCACCCTACCTGTAAACGTCGCACCATCAGTTATTTTTCTTATTTTTACTTCCTGAAAACGTCTCACCCTATCCCGTAAACGCCGCAGCCATCCCTGTAAACGTCCCTAACAATCCCCGTAAATGTCCCCAAGACTCTCCCAAAACCCTCAAGAACATTGACCTATTCAACTTCTAAACAACTAATAAAATGATCTTAAAAAAATTAAAACACGTTGTGTTTCTATAGTAAATAGAAATTTTAATTTTCTGTTGCATTTTCAATAAATCACAGATAAATTATAAAAAACGTGAAAATTAATTATTTTAATAAAAGGGAAATCATGCTTGATCCTCAAATCATTACGTATGGTACAGATCATCCAGAGCAGTTAATGGATAAGTTCTATCAAGCTGGTAACGAAATGTTACTGACATTAAGAAATTTTGTAATTAATCCCGAAAAACGAAAAAAACCAAGAACTTGGGGAGCAATTGAAGCCGCAAAAATGGTTAAAGTTTCAGATCCTACATTCAGAAAATTATTGGAATCTTCAGATGATATACCAGGATTAGTAATTGAAGACTCTGAAAACGGCAGAAAGGTAAAAAAATACACATTAGCTGCCATCAATGCACTTAGAGATAAAGCAGAAACTCGATACAGAAGACCAAAGGGTTCAAAATGCTTAACCATAGCTGTTTCTAACTTAAAAGGTGGAGTTGGGAAAACTGAAACCACAGTTGATTTAGGAAAAAAGATTGCCATCGAAGGTTTAAAGGTTCTTCTGTTAGATTTTGATGCACAAGGAACAGCAACTTTAATTAGCTCAGGATTAATCCCCGATTTGGAACTTCGTTACGAAGACACAATAACTAATGTGTTAATCTCAAATCCTAACAACATCAAAAATGTAATACTAAAAACCCATTTTGATGGTCTGGATATCATCCCTGCTAACTTAGCGATACAAGATTGTGATCTTATTTTACCTAACGAAAAAGAAAACAACCATGAACGTTTAGGTTCTCCTTTTATTCGCTTATCAGAGTCATTAAAAATTATTAAAAATCAATATGACGTTATTTTAATCGATTGTGGCCCAAATCTTGGTTTGTTAACACTCAACGCAATTATTGCCTGCGATGGAATCATTATTCCTATTCCTCCAAGTATGAACGATTATTCAAGTTTTATCATGTATACGGCTACCTTACGAAATATGTTTAAAGAATTACCTTCCAAAAAATTGGAGTATTTGCGAATACTCATTTCCAAGCACAGCGGAAGTAACGAAGCATTACAGATGGAGAATATGATGCGAGAGCAGTTTGGTAGATATATTCTCACAAATCATATGTGCGAAACCGTTGAAGTAGCAAAAGCAGCTAATGAAATTGGAACCATTTATGATGTTTCAAAACCGCGTGGCAGCCGTGAAGCTTACCGCAGAGCTTTGCAACATTTAGATGATGTGAACCTCGAAATTATTAATAACTTTAAAGAAATCTGGGAAAAGCAATCTAAAGCATCCTTTGTAAGCGGAGAGTAACATGGATAATAGTAAACGAAACGTTCATAATTCTGGCCCATTAGGCATGCTAATGAAAAGCGGTCAAGTAAAAAAAATAGAGGGTGCAGATGAGGAAGTTGTTTTAAAACAAGTAGCCCCTAAAACTCCATCTTATTTTAAAACGCAGTCTGGGATTGAATTTGCTGAGCAGGAATTAATTTATGTAAATCCAGAAGAATGCGAACCATGGAAATACGCTAACCGACAAGAAAGCGAGTTAGGTGATATTGATGGCCTAATTGATTCTATTAAATCAAACAAACAGTTACAGCCTGCTTTAGTGAGAAATCATCCTAATCCTCATGGGAAAATAAAGTATGAAGTAATTTTTGGCCGAAGAAGGCATATTGCCTGTATGCGGCTGGGGATTCCTTTTCTTGTAATCAGAAAAGATATTCCTAATGTACAAGATGCGATTGCATCTCAAGATGCTGAAAATAAATTACGAAATGATGTTAGTAATTATTCCAATGCGATGCTTTATAAACGATTGTTGTCGGATAATGTATTTAAAACCGAAAAAGAACTTTCGGAAAAATTGCGCATTTCCTATTCCACATTTAACGAATTGATGGCTTATTCAAAAATACCAGAAGATATCGTGCGTGCTATTCCAGATATACACGCCCTTTCTAAACAACTTGCTGTAAAAATTGTTCAATTAATTAATAAGTCTAAAGACAACTATAACAAGATGCTTTCTATTGCTAATCAGTTAGGTAGAACAATTACTTCACAAGCTAAATTAGAGAAGATATTTGAAGAGAAGACATTACAACAAAAAACTGAATCTAAAAGTTTAAGTAATGCCAAGTCTTACACATCTGTAAATGGAAAAAAACTATTTACATTTAAGTCAGATTATCGAGGACTTCCATCGATTGTACTGAACAAAGAAATCTCTAGTTTCGTGAATGTGGAAGATATGTGCGAGCACGTTTCAAATTATTTAGAAAAAATTATAGCAGAATCCGAGTACTCGGATTAAGAGTGAATCCGAGTACTCGGATTACTTCTTAGGTAGCATGGAGAAACGTATGGGAAGCGTAGCAATAAATAATAAGAGTCTCGAACTCAAAAAACATGTTAACGCAATACATTGCTCTAATAATTTGTCATTGGTGCAGCGAAAGCTGTTTAATGCTTTGCTCTTTAATGCTTATCCAGATCTTCCCTACAAACAACAATTTGAAATCAAAGGAAAAGATTTATATCAATTGATTGGATACAATAGCAAAGATACTGCAAAGCTAAAAGAAGCCTTACTTGGACTAATAACAATAGCTATTGAGTGGAACGTTATTGACTGTGCAACTGGGCAAGAAAAAAAGTGGAAGGCCAGCTCAATATTGGCATCTGCTGAGCTTTCCAATGGGGTTTGTATCTATGAATATAGCCAGGTAATGAAAGACCTTATGTATCAACCCGAGATTTATGGCCAAATCAATATTGACCTAATTTCAAAGTTTAAATCAGGTTATGGCTTAGCACTTTACGAGAACTGTATTCGATACAAAGGGCTTGCGCAGACACCATGGTTTCCAATAGAAATATTTAGAAAGTTAATGGGTGTATTTGATGGAAAATATCAAGTATTTAAGGATTTTAAGAAAAGAGTACTTGATGTTGGGGTGAATGAAGTAAATGCCGTATCACCTATTCGTATTTTTCCTGAAATAGAACGAGTTAATCAGAAAGTAACTAGAGTTCGATTCAAGCTAGAAAAACAAGTTGATGAATCTCCAATCCAACTTAATGACTTATCGATTGATGAAGAATTAAAGCAAATTTTGATTAATACATTCGGATTTTCAACTCAAATGATTGATGAGACATATGCAAAGTATGATAGTGAGTACATTCGAGAGAAAGTAGAAATTATTACTCAATCAGAAAGTTTTGTTGCTGGAAAAATTAGAGGATTAGCTGGGTATTTGATTGAAGCATTAAAAAAAGATTTTAAGCTAAGCAGATCAAGCAAAGCTGTAATCAATGAGCGTCGCAAGATCTCAGAAGCTAAAGAAAAAGAAAAGAAAGAAAAATTGGAAGAGCAATCAGATCGCTACAAACAGTATGTAAACAAAAAGATAAACACATACCTAGAGAAATTAACAGAGCATCAAAAAAGCGATTTAAATAATGATTTTGAGAAATTCATAAAGATGCAAAGTAGTATTCTCAAAAATTGGTATAAAAAGCATGGTCTAGATCACCCTGCAACCAAAGCCTCTTTTCATAGCTTTATTAAAGAAAATAGACATAGTGAAATAGGTACTATCATATCAATGGAAGATTATATTGAGTTAGTTCAATAGCAATTAAGAATAGCTATAAACTTTAAGGATGGGACATTTACGGGGATGTGTTGTTTTATTGATGGGTGGGACGTTTACAGGGAATGATGGTGCCATAATTATTATGTCTATTTCATATCTAGCGTAGTTTGTATGATACAAAGAAAATGATAAAGAGAATTAGTAATGAAAACAATTTGTGTATACCTTGGTGCTAGTTCTGGAAATAATCTGGCATTCAAAGAAGCTGTTATTAAGCTTGCTCATGAAATAGTGGCTCATGGACTTACACTAGTTTATGGTGGGTCATGTCTTGGTATGATGGGTTTATTAGCAAGAACTGTAAAAGAGTTGGGCGGTAAAGCGATCGGGGTTACAACCACACATCTTTTAGACAAAGAAAAACCGTTAGACATTCTAGATGAACTTCATATAGTCTCCTCCATGCAAGAAAGAAAAAAAATGCTTCAACATCTGGCAGACGCATTTATCGTTATGCCTGGTGGTTTAGGAACACTAGAGGAAGCGGTCGAAACATGGAATGCAATAAAAATTGGAGAGCTGGACAAAAAGATAGGGTTTCTTAACGTTGATGATTACTTTATAAAACTATTTAGTTTTATGGAGCATTGTAATAAAAATGGATTTATAACAGCTGAGCAAACAGCTATTCCCTCCGTGCAAGTTGAACCTAAAAAATTGTTGAGTGATTTAGTCCTAGCAAAATCTGAAGAATTGATTGTGTGATGTAAAAGTAAAAGTTTTTAATAAGGAAATGAAATGCATGCTGTAAGAGGTGAGCGAAAAGGGATAGTTTATCTACATTGGCTAAATGCAGTAACTACATTCAGTTTTGCTATTATATTTTCATCATTATCCCTTTATTTAACAAAGAACATTGGCTTAACTCAAATGCAATCCAATGGAGTCGTAGGATTTTTTCTGGCATCAAATTTTATTTTACATTTTGTAGCAGGGTACATTGGGGATAGATTTTTAAGTAATCGATTGCTATTTGCCATTTCAACGCTCATACAAACTTTAGGTCTAATAGTGCTTAATTTTTCTGATTCTTTTGTATATCTAGGGTTAAGCTTGTTTCTTATAGGGTGTGGATTAGGATCTACATGTATTAACTGCCTTATTACCCAACAATTTACAAGTAACGAAAATGAATTAAGAGAAAAAGCATTTTTTCATAATTACAGTGCTATGAATATAGGATTCCTCTCTGGTTATGTTATGAGCGGATTTATTGATATTCACGATAGATACGATCGTTTATTTGAGGTTAGTAATTTGATTAATCTAATTACGGTGTTTTTCATTATTAAATCGTGGAAATATTTCGCAAAAAATAAAGTAAATACCAAGGAGGAGATAAAGAGGGGTCGATTAGGACTGATATTAATCATACTTATTATACCTATTCTTCTAGCAGGGTTTTATTATTCTTGGTTAGCAAATGGCCTCATACTCTTTATTGGCGCTGCCGCTTTATTCTATATCACATTACTTGGGCGTAGTTTAAGTACACAAAATGCACGAAAAAAAATTTATTCTTTTGTATTTTTAACGGTAAGTTCAATTGTATTTTGGATGCTTTATTTTGTAGGACCTATGGGTGTGACTCAATTCTTGAAGTATAACGTGAATATTTACATAGGTTCTTATTATATTCCTCCACAATGGTTAATGAATTTAAACTCAATTTTTGTAATTATTGGCTCACCTATAGCAATCACTCTATTTGATAAACTAAGAAAGAAACAAATCACCATTTCGATATCAAAACAATTTATGTGTTCCTTAGTGTTTATTGCATTATCGTTTTTGGCATTGACTGTTGGCATAATGAATTGTGGTACAGATGGATTAACTAGCATGGTTTGGATTATTGCGCATTATCTTCTTCAAGCGATAGGGGAGTTGCTTATTGCTCCTGTTGGTTACGCGATGATAGGAAGTCTTGCACCAGAAAAACTGCAAGGACTTATGATGGGGATCTGGATGATGGCTTCAGGAATAGCAGCCACATTATCCAATTATTTTTCTAATTTAATGACTCAATCTGAATCATTAAATCCGCTTATTAGCAATGAACATTATATGAGCGCATTTACCCAGCTAGGTTTTTATGCCATCTTTGGTGCACTCATTCTCTGGTTATGTTCTAAAACAATTGAGAATAGTATACAAAAAACCTCGGTCGATGCGATCGAAGGAATGGCATAATCTATTGTAACGATAATTCAGCCTGTAATTTCGATAACTTTGTTTCTTCTTGAACTAATATTTTTAGAAAATTGTCCAATATATTAGGGTTTTTTATTGTTTTGATATCTTTTTTAATGCCATTTATAAGACTTTGTTGAATTTGAAGTGACTTTTGTAATTCCATGTTAGTGCATGGGGGATGAGCCAATTCATAAACATTGGATAAATGTTTATTTGTAGCGATCTCATCTAATCCAGAATAAGTACATTCTTCCTTCTTCAATTGCAGTCGAACAGCATTTTCTAGATCGTACTTTTCCTTGTAACGTTTCCCTTCTGGAGAATATTTATCAAATCCTTTGGGGGTTCTCCAGCGATTTGAGCGAAGAAGTTGAGAAATGATATTAATTTTGTGTTGAAAAGTGCCAATGTTTTGGAATTGTTCTTGGTTACTTAATGAAAATACAACCTCATCCAAGACCTTTTGTGGTGAGGATAGTTTTATTCCGTGTTGCTTTTGAACATTCAACAACATCCCTTTAGCGATATTGAGCTCGTTAAGTGGTAATTCAGTATCTGAATGAGAAATAGTAATATTATTAATTACTCTATTTTTTTCTTTATTAATGATATCTGTTGAAACAAGATAATCCATTCTCTCGTTTATATCCGACCCGGTAACGATCTCCTTTTCTTTTATCTCTATAGTGTTTTGGGGTTCTTTGGGTATTAATTGTAATTTTCGTTGAAGCGTTTCTGTAAGGGTTATAAACGATCGAGGTACGCCGTAATATTTAAATCGCTTTCTGATAATGAAGCCTTCTTCTTCTAAGTTCTTTAGATAGATATATATTCTGCTTTCACTAAAACCAAGCTCTGCGGCAAGCTCAGGGATTTTTTTTGTGAACCATAATCTATTGTCACGCTTTAAAAGAGTGCCTTGATGATGAAAGATTATTTTATCTAAGAGAAGTGCTTCTTTAGGGCATTTTGTTAACGAAAGAAGCTTATTAAAGCCTAAATAATAAATTGAATTATTCATAATACATCCATGTGAAAAAATTACTTAATTAACCCCGATGTGGTCAGCATATAAATTAACTGAGGCGTGGTTTTACAATTAAAACTTGTTTTTAGGTCACTAAGTCGATAAAGAATGTACCTTTTTGACTTCTTTGTATCTTCAGCAATGTCATTCACATGGCAGCCGTTAACTATCATTTTTATGATTTGATTATCCACATGGTCGATTGTCATTAAAACTCCGTTTTTATATAAACGCATTCCATGTGACATAATTTATAACTTGAAATGCATTAATGCAATAAAAATATTAATTTTTACCGATAAATTTTATTACATGAAATGCAGTTTCATTGAATATACCCGTGTTCTCTTGTATGATGCTGCTAATTAATAGGACTTTTATATTGACATCATATGAGTGAACTATCTTGGGATAAGGTAAAAACGGACATCGCTCGGGTTAACAAACGCCTCTATCAAGTATTGGAAACGATAGACGGCATTCAAAATATGCTTTTTACTGTACTTGAATATCAGTATGGGCAGATCATAGCAGATGAACACCACTTTTATTTACCAAATACTGGCGGCAAACTTTCTTCAGTTCCGTTTTCAATGGTTTTAGAAAAAAATCTTGAAATGTTTATTGAGTTTAAAGGGAAGTCAAGTACGCATCAGGTTTATAGAGAGGGAGATTTTTTAAGCGTTAGTTCACTTTATGATGCTTCAAATACTCATCATCCAACAGATATATTGCAAATATCGTCCGGCGCAAGGAATACATTCTTACTCTGTCCTGTAGCGGATGCAAGGCCTCATGCTAGTTTAGAAAAATATTTTAAGGCGGATATTCCTGTTCCAGATGATCTTGGAAATCATTATTTAACCTTCAAAAGCTTATGCGATGCAGCTAATTGTAACTGGCGTTCAAGGTTATTGGTATTTCCCTCTGAAATTGTAACCTTAATAAAAGAGAATAAATTACCTACTCTTTTGAGTTTGGTGATGGAGTTTGATTCTAATCAGACAGGATATTACGCAAATCTGCCTTTTTATAATTATCTAATGGCCTATGTTCGGGCAAATAGTCCCGAAATATCTCAAAATGAATTCACTAATAATGCGATTAGCCAATTGATTACCATAGGGACAGGACAAGTTCCTGGCTACGGATTAGCTGTTGGTGATGATTTGTTACCTTTAGATTTTATTGTTGAGGTATATCGCGATATATATAAATCCAAATACACTCCCTTTGTTATGGAGCCAGTACATTTTAATAAAAATAAAAACAATCCTGTTTTTTATTCAATACTCAAAGAAGAGATGGCTTTTAAACCAACATCATTTTCAAATAAACCACAACGCTGTGAACTAATATACGATACTTATTTGCAATATGCGGATCAGATAAGGAAGTTAGGTCATTTCAAGAGTACCCCGTTTTTTGAAAGTGCTACTAATCTGGATTTAACACTTTTTCATGAAAAGAATAATCAAGTGACTAATAATCTATTTAAATTGCCTAGAGAGACAATTTTTTCTTACGATTCTCGGTTTTTAGAAGTAACAGATAAACTTGGTTATTCAGTAGATCAGTTCCCTTCTAAAACAACATTTTTAGTAGGATGCTTTGGTATTAAATACAATGAAAATAAAGACACTGCTATGCATTGATCCCCTCCAGGATTATGAGCTAATTGATTGTGATCTACTAGTTCAGCTAGGAATTTCCCCCATTTTTTTGATTAAAGATGAATCTAAGTTTGTTAAGGACAGAGAAAATGTGTTAGTAAGCTCATTTTCATTTGAAGATCTGCTCGCTATTTGTGATTCGATTCATCCTGATTATATAGTCTGTTTTTCGGAAGATATGTTTGTTGATGTAGCAAGAGTCAGGGAAAAACTAAACATCGCAGGCATGGGTTTGAATACATCGATGCTATTAAGTCATAAAGATCTTATGTATCAAAAATTGGATGGTTTATTTTTATATCCTAAAACAACAACATTGATTGAATCTTCAAATCTAAAATCAATCAAAGAAAGGATAGGTGATCAAGAGATATTTATTAAACCTATTAATTCATCTGGCTCGTATGAGACATATCATATTAAAACCGAGAAGGATTTTTGTGATTTTTTGGCCAATAAAAAAGAGAGTGAGGAAAAGTATATCGTTCAAGCTTATGTTGCAGATGATTTATACCATTCAGAATTGGCAGTATTTGATGGGGATATATTATTTGTAGAAGCCAGAAAATATACGCATCCAAATCATTTAATGGTCAGTAAAAATTTGCCTATATTTAGTCTGAATATTTTAGATGAGCACCAACGACAATTAATTTTGGATGCTTCAGTTAAGGTTTGTCAGTTATTAGAATTTAATAACGGGGTGCTTCACACCGAGTTTTTCATGAGTGAGGATGGTTGTATTCAGTTTATTGAAACTAATGCTAGACCTCCAGGTATTGGTCTAAATAAGTTATACCAAAAGAAATACTCTTTAAGCCTTGAAACAATTTTATGTTGTATTGTTTGTGAGATTGAGCCTCCTAGCTTGGTAAAGAATAAAAGCCATTACATTTGTGGTTATTTTCCTAGAAAGAACGGTGTTATAAAAAGAATTCATAAGCCAGAACTTTCTGTACAAAACGAGTGGATACTTTTTGTTAGGCCTGATGATACTAGTGAGCAAATGGCGCATATGTCTAAGTCAGCGATGGTGATTTGTTGGGATGACTCTATTACTGAAATAAATCAAACAGGTAGCTTTCTTGCAGAGCAAGATATTGTAGAAATATATTAATTCTAAAAATCGATTATAGCCTCATTTTGGCTGCTGATGAGTTTTTAGTAAGGTCTTTAAACAGTTGTTCGTTCATATTTTCGTCACAATTGTTAAAAATATAAGTAAATTATATATGTCGTTTATACAAAAATCTACAGGTTATAAGAATGCATGAATATCAATTAATAGAGTTTAATTCAGATAGAAAACAAATCCAATTGGTTTCCAGTAAATCAAATTTGCAACAGGTATTAGCAGAATTTTATAAAGAAAATTTTGAAAAAATGTTTGACGACTGTGGTTGTTCAAAGGGATACATTTCCGTATTTGTTAACTCAGAACAGATATCATCCATTAAAGATATTATTCTTAACCCAAATGATGAAGTGTGTATTGTGACTTCTATTTCAGGAGGGTAGGAGAGTGGATAGATACAAACGTCAAATTTCCGTTATTGGAGAGCAAGGTCAAAAAATAATAAATAACGCAACAATTATGATCGTTGGACTCGGCGGGATAGGCAGTCCAGTAGCTCAATATCTTGCCGCAGCTGGTGTTGGAAAGTTAATTCTTGTCGACGATGATAAAGTAGACCTTTCTAATTTGCATAGACAGATCTTATTTAATGAATGCGATATTGGGTTTTATAAGGCAGAAAAGGCGAGGGATGTTTTAAGTAAAATTAATAAAAATATTGTTATAGAGGCTCACACTAAAAGGTTTGATGTGGATTTAGGATATTCCTTAGTATCCGATATCGACTTGATTATTGACGGAACAGATAATTTTGAAACAAGATACCTTATTAACGATATTTGTGTTTTAAAGAATAAAGTATTTATAAGCTGTAGTATTTTGGTCAATATCATTCAGCTTGCTTTATTTGATACAAAGCACCTTTGTTATCGTTGTCTATACCCTAATCCACCACCTATAGGTGTAATACCTAATTGTTCGGAAGCGGGTGTGCTAGGCACTGTGACAGGAATGGCAGGAACCATGGCTGCTAATCTGGCATTAAATTATTTACTCAAGATAGAGAATGAGAAAGTACCACAGATACGAATAATAGATGCAAAAAACTTCAACATCTCTTCCATGCCTATAAAGCAAAATAATAACTGTTTTGCATGTAAACAAAGAAAAATCAGCTTAAGTTATCTGCAGAATCAAGGCGCTGATCATGGAATTTCCCTGGGGCAACTTGATAGAACCAAACATTTTCTAGTTGATATAAGGCAAAAAGAAGAACGAGAGATTACTAAGTTAGAAGATGATCTATTTTTTCCTATTAAAGAGAATACTGATTATTCATTTTTCTTATCCTATAAAGATAAGAAGTTGGTATTTTATTGTGCATCAGGATATCGAAGTAAATTGTTTGTATCAGAACTGAGAAACTTTGGTGTTGATGCCTATTATCTTAATGAAAGGCTTCCTAAATGATTTTTGAGCATCAAGAAACGTCTTTAAGAGCTCGCAATTACTGCGAAACACTAGGCGTATTGACTTCTTTCAAGAAACTGGCAGGAATTACACGGTTAGCCGATTTAACCCATTTAGATTACACCGCGCTACCGCTACCTGTCTATACTGCAATAAGGCCTAGAGCAAAATCGTTAACCACGAGTCAGGGAAAAGGATTAACAAAAGAGGCAGCTCAGTGCTCGGCATTGATGGAGTCCATTGAAGTATATTTTGCCGAAGAATTAATCCCACAAGTAATTAATAAGTCAGAGCTTGAGCTAGCTCAAGACAAAGCTATTTTTATACCACTAAACGATCTTTCAAAGTCTGTACACTTTAGTGATTCATCAAGGCCAATGAATTGGGTACAAGCTGAATTAGTATTTGCAAAAAAATCCATTCTCGTGCCTTTTGCTGAGTTCTCATTAAATTCTTATTTGCCGGAAGTATTGATTTACTCTCCTGATACAACTGGACTTGCTGGGGGAAATAACTATAAAGAGGCCCTTTTACACGGAATTCTAGAGGTAATAGAACGACAAAATGTTCTAAAGATATCTCAAACTGATTTTGTTAATGGCAGAATGGTTAAAAATATAACAGAAAAATTTGATTGTCATATTTACTTTCATGAAAATATTTATGAAATTCCCTCGTTTGAGGTATGGATTAAATCAAAAAATCCTTTTGAAAATCAAATTCTATTTAAAGGTGGTGGATGTCATCTCGATAAACAAATCGCTTTAAATCGTGCACTGACCGAGGCCATTCAATCCCGAGTAACTACAATAGCAGGTTCCCGTGATGACTTGATTCATACAAAGTATGATTTTCAAACTAGTGAGTTTCCTGTCGTCAAAGATAAGAAGGATTTTTCTAAGTTGCCTAATTATTCGGTAACGACAATAGAAGATGCACTTTCGGCCTTGTTTAAAAAGATTAAGGGAAACAATCAGGATATTTTAGTTTATAAATACTATGACAAAGAAATATGCATTTTAAAAGTAAAACTAATTTCTATGGATTTGATAAGCCATGCATAAAACCGTAGTTTTCTTAGAAACTTCGTTAACTCACCAAGAGGCGATGCATCTACTTCCTCACGCAGGGTATTTACCTTCAATCAAAAAAGGAGATGTACTTAAAGCAATAAAATCAGGATATAAACGGATAGTTATCATCGATGGAAATTTTTCCTGGGTTCCTTCTGTGTGGCATAAAGAAATATTAACAGCATTAGACTACGGTATTGAGGTTTGGGGTGCAGCTTCAATGGGGGCTTTGAGAGCAGCCGAGCTGGATTCTTTTGGCATGCGGGGGCATGGGCGTATATATGAGATGTATAAGAATGAAGAAGTAGATGGTGACGATGAAGTGGCAATTGCTTATTCTAAATTCAATAACGTGCAAACTATTCCTTTAATCAATATCCGCCTAACGCTTGAACGACTAAATAGTATTAATAATGGAACTGTTTTAAATTCAATACGCTCCATTTTTTATGCTGAAAGAACGTGGGAGAAAATTTCTCAACACGTGTCAGAAGACCATTACCATTTGATTAAAGCAAATTATATAGACGCAAAAAAAGAGGATGCAAAGTCCTTATTGCTTTCTTTAAACCAACAACACATTCTTTCTACGGTTTCTGATTTAAATAGAAAAAAAAGAGAGTTTACTCTTTTTGAAAAAAAATTAATTGAGTCTACTTTGTCTCCAGTTTGGTTGCATGCTCCGAGGCATGAGCAGACAGAGGGTTCGCCTTCTCTACAGAGGACGGAAAATATTCTTAAATTATTATCAATTCCTGAAACAAAAAAAAATAGGCTCAATTATCAATGCTTACTGTATCTTCTTGATCAAGAAACGTACACAATTACAGAATACGAGCTTATATATCAAGTCGAACAATTTAGAGAAGAGCATAACTTGTTAAAAGGAGAGGATTTTTTTAACTGGTTAAAGGACCTGGGATTGCATGAGTCTAACCTAGAACAACTCTTTACCGACTATGTAAAATTGATGAAATATTTGATAATTACCTACGATTTCAATAGTTATTTTAATTAGCCTATTCATTCTAAAAAAAATTTTCATTTTTTTTCTTATCCTTGCACCTAGGTGAATGCACCTTCATTTAAATGATGGTTCAATAACCTTATCACTTATCAAAATAATCCATTATGAATGTAGAACAAGAAGTATTTGATATTTTAGAGAGTTGTATTTCCTGTTTGCAGCAGGCGGCTTTAAACATAGGTGGCTTTGATTTTGATAAACATGCACAAGCAGCGATATATGCTTATTCATTATTAAGAAGGCAACAGTTGTTTTTAATGTATCCGATCGAGAATGAAACAGTGCATTGACAGATAAAAATAAGCCAATAGAAGAGGAGTACTTAATGAGCGCAATTCAAATATTCATGTTTAAGAATTCTTTTTAAAACCGCGAATTATTAAATAAAAAAGAATAAAAAATGAGCACAAATTGGGGCTCAGGGGATTTCTTTACCCAAAAAAAGGAGGTTCATTAAAAATGACGGCCTTTTGTACAAAAAATAAATCATTCAATCCACGAATTGAATTCAATCAATCAACGTTCATCAAACTAAAGGAGAGCATTATGAATAAAGTCGCAGTAATCAGAAAAAGCAGTATCAAGCTTCATGAATTTATACAGTGGTCAGTCCCATTGTTGGTCTTAAGTTGGGTTGTTGTTTTATGCCTTACCAGCACGGGGCATGCAGAAGGTCAAAATTATTTAAGTGCGATGAAAGGAGATGTAAGCGCTACCTTCGGTAAAAACTCGGATTTGCCTGGTTATTTATATGCGGGTGAAACACTCGTGGCTGGTGTTACCTGGATGAAGACTAAAAGTCCTTGGGTGTTTGTTGGATTGCCTTTACTTATGATTTTCACGCATTGGGGATTAAGTTATGTCGCATAACTATTCCACGTTTATGTTGTCAGAGGAACCGCGCATTGCAGGGATTCCTTTGACCACCGGATTGCCCGTGTATTTGCTCACGGGTATCGGATTATTGGTGGGTTTAGGGCCGCAGCTTTTTGTGATTGGGGCTGTTTTAAGTTTGATCATGCATGTTCAGTATGGCGGGCTGCCCCTACGAATTTTATTGGGAATAATTTATTGGTCGTTACCGCATGCGATGACGACACCTCTTTTTAGGTCATTCCCAAATTCCGCGCATCGAATCTACGTGGGGTGAGTTTATGAACAGTGTATTTCGTGACAATGTGCTTTCAAAAAATAAAGTGTTGCTTCATCTGACATTGGCTTGGGCTGTCACTGCTACCCTTGCTGTGTTCATTTTAGGTGGGCTTTGCGTTCATGTCGTTAATAATAAAGAAACGCATTGGTTGCCCATTTGTACCGAGGACGGGTACTTCTTAAGTAATTCTTCCTTTTCTCCTTCTTACATTAAAGACATGACTAAGAAGGTCATTCAATTACGATTAACCTACAATCCAGATACAGTTGCTGCCCGATTTGCATCACTAGCCCATTTAATTCCTGCATCTCATCAAGAAGCATTCAAAACCATTCTGGACTCAGAGTCAGCCGTTGTGAAAGAAAAAAACATTAGTTCCGTATTTTATGAAAAAAACATTCACATAGATGAATCCACTTTGCAAGCCAAGGTAGACGGAACGTTAAATCGAACCAGTCATGGTCTTGAAGTGAAACCACAAAAGAAAGTGTATTTAGTTCAGTTTGCGCACCTTAACGGGATGATTTGGCCTAAAACTATTAAGGAGATCCGTCAATGAACCCACTTCAACTCTTTGTGTTAAGTAGCGTCTTTGCTACCTCACTGCATGCCGGCAATACCGTAGCTACGTTTAAATTTGAAGAAGGCGAGCGTTTTGCGCTGTCTTTGTCTTCACTTAATTTTAATCGCATTGATGTAGAAGGGGAGCGCATTGTTAAAGTCAGCTTTCCTGAGCACTCATTTATTATAGAGCAAAGCAAAGAGTCTGAGGATGATTTGGATGGTGCTGTGGTTTTAAAGCCCTTAGCGCATATTCCGTTAACAGTTTATTTCACCACCAACCTCAATCATCATTTTTCAGCCACCGTCTCTCCGACTGATGATTTAGGTAAAACCATTAAATTGGTATCTAAAAAATTAAAAGGGTTTGATTATGCCAAGGCGCAAGAGCAGAGCCAATACCAACAAAGTGATTTAATGACGGCGCTTATGGAGGGAACCACACCTTCTGGTTTTCAAGAAGTAGCCATCAAACCCACAACCTTCCGGCTGCATAAACAGTTAAAAGTAACCCTGGTGAAACAAGTCCGAGGTAAAGAGTCTTCAGGCTATGTGTATCGAGTTGAAAATCAATCTAATAAACCCATGGAATTAACTGCAAGCTTATTTGAACACCCCAAATTGATGACGATGGAGCTGTCTGAAAAAATGCTGCAGCCCAGTCAAACCGCCTATTTTTATGGCATTTACCGTGAACAATCCAACATCGGGTAATAAGGAAGCGTGTCATGATGAAATCGTTTAAAAAGTTAATGAATAAAAGTAAAAAAACCAATCCTAATCAAAGTGCCAAAATAGAGCAGCTTCGTAATGGCTTGGCTTTTCTACTATTAGGTGGATTGTGTTATGGATTTTATCTGTATTCGTCAAAGCCACAACCCACACCTCCTACCAATAAAAAACCAGTGTTCGATGGGGTGTTAGACAGTGCCTTTAGTAAATTAAGTGATGAAGCGGTGCTTGAAAAACAACAACGCCAAATTAATGCACTCAAAGCGTTGGTAGAAAAAAATAAAAAGAGTACACCTAATAAATCAGACGATTTGGTTTCGGAGAACCAAGCCTTATTAAGCGCCATGCAAAAACAATTAGAGAAGCTTGCGCTTGAAAATAAGGAAATCAACGGAAAACTACAAGTAGCCCTTCTTAAAAACTCACAAACCAGTTTAGCGGCAGTGGCTGCAAGACCCCCTACACGTGAAGAAATCGAGGCGCGTCACAAACAACGCATACAGGATGAAAAAGCCTATTATGGCAAAGCGGGTCTTGAAACGGTTCATTTTAATTACCGCCGTCAACAAAAAGAGGAGCGTACACCGGATAATTACGTTTGGGCAGGAACCCATGCTGAAGGCATTTTACTGAGCGGAGCTAAAGGGGATGCTGGGATTAATGGTGCTAAAAATATGGGAACGGCACTCATTCGCCTGGATTCTAATGGCATTATGCCCAATAACCGCCATTCACGTCTTAATGGTTGTCTGGCTATTGTCTCTACTTATGGAGATTTGTCCGATGATGCGGTAGTGATGCACCTTGAAACCCTTTCGTGTGCAAAACCTAATTTAAGTTTTGAGCAAAAGGTGTATGGGGCTGTGTATGATTTGGATGCGATGCAAGACTTACGCGGTACGTCAATTTTAAAAACCAAACCTCTTTTAGAATACAGTGCGGCTGCTGGGATTTTAGCAGGTTTTGGGGATGGACTTAAAAACCTCAATACGGCTCAGACCATTAATCCAGGCGCAGGCACCATTACGACTTATGGTCAGGCCTCTACGTTGATGCAATCCGCAGCAGGAGGGGCGGTGAGTAATCCGGCCAATAAAATCTCCGACTACATCATGAAAATCGCTGATATTTATCATCCTTTAGTGGTGGCGCGTGCAGGGCGGCGTGTATCCATCATGTTTACCAAAGGCTTTTGGATTGATAGGGCGCACCAATCGTTTGAATCGGGTAAATCTATTGATAATCAATCGGCTCAAAATGAGGCTGCAATTACCACAACCATTAGCCGAGCAGGCGGTGAAGCAGGGGATAGTAGCAGTGGTGAGCCTTCAGCTCCGCAATCCACATTTCAATCCGATACGCAAACCGCGCAGCAATTTTTAAACCAGAATGGGATGTCTAATCAACCCCTCTTTTCAACAGTTAATCCTACAGGAGACGTACATGGTTAAGGCATGGCTTGTTTTGTTCTGTTGTTCGGCAGTGGCGCTTACGGGATGTTCACGCTCTATTTTTGATCATCAAGATGTTCGCTGTCCCTTTGTCGAGCGTGGTGGGTGCCAAAGCATGGAGCAGGTGAATCGGATGGTGGATGCGCGGCGATTTACACCGGATGGGCAATACGTGCAACAAGAGCAATGTGTAGGCTGCAGCGCTTATTCAAAATAAATGAAACGGAAACTTTTTTAGGATTAACTATGTTCGCAACACTAAAAAAATACGTCCAGGGTTTTAGGAATTCAATTGATGATTATTTGGTGGATGGGGAAGAGGAATCGTCTTCTCAAAATACCTTAAATGTAGGCGATCACCAATATCCTCTTTTTTGTAAGGAACTTCCTTATCAGTATTATGATGAGGAATCGCATTTATTTATTAATCGCTGGAATACAGGCTTATTGTACCGCATTACCCCGTTAACCGGTGCGAATGAAAAAATTGCAGAGCAGTTGGATTCGATTTTAAGAACCAAGGTTTCTGATGAATTTACCTTGCAGCTCATCTTAGTCAAACACAATCAAGTGGGGCATGAACTGGATGCTTTTTCAAAGCAGTTCATGAATCCAGATTTTGAGCAATTAAGTGTGATGGGTAAAAGTCTGCGCTCGTTTTATGGTGAGGCGGCAATTCATGGATTTAAAACCAATACCAATGTCAATCCTCGAATTACACAAACCGAATGTTATGTCGTTGTCGATAAAATCAAAGGAAAAAATGAGGAAGAGGTTAAAGCCTGCTTTGCTCAATTTCGTATCGCCTTTGAAGCCTCGCTCATGTCAGCCAAAATTGGTTTTAGAACCTGTAATGCTGAAGAGTTATTACGTTTACTTCATTTTTATCTGGCTCATGAACCCGATAATATTTACCCAAAAATATCCTCTTATGATCCAAAAAAACTCATTCAACATCAGGTGGTTGGCCGTGATTTTGATGTAGAGGTGGCCAAAGAAGGCTTACTTTTTAAAGGGGTTAATAATCAAGGAAAGACCTTTGAAACGGTTGCCTCGGTGATGACCATCGATGGTTTACCAGGTGAATACCATCTTTGGGATAATATCAATAACAGCGCCAATATTTTTAATCCAGAGCAAAGCATTCCCTGTAATCACATTATTTCTGTGACCTACCTGGTTGATGAACAAAATAAAGCTCAAGGGCGTGCGAATCGCAAAACTAGTGATTTGGATAAAAAAGCGAAGGGCGATTATGCGTTGCATGTTGCAGGGACTGAAAAAAAAGCACGTGAATGGCGTCATTTTCGTGATGATTTGGCTTCAGGAAAGACGCGTTCTTGTAAGATGCTATATAACGTCGTGTTGTTTTCCAGACGTGCTGAATATGCTCGCGATGTGGAGGCAGCACGTACTTGTTTTTCTTATAACGGTATTAAGCTTGCGATAAGCCGCAGGATGCAAACCCCTTATTTTTTGGCAGCGTTGCCTTTTTTATTTACGAACCATCTCCAAAAAGGATTTCAAATACCCACGATGATGTGGCCTATTTCCTCATGGAATGCGACTCAATACATGCCACTTTTGTCGGATTGGTCAGGGACAGGATCGGGTATTTTATTGCCGACATTACGTAATCAATTTTCTTGTATTGATCCGTTCTCAGGTAAGTTAGGCACAAACTACAACATTTCTGTGACAGGCACCTCAGGCGGAGGAAAGAGTTTTTTTATACAAATGCTGATGCTCAACGTGCTGTTCAACGGAGGGGATCTCTTTATTGTCGATGTTGGAGGAAGTTATAAGAAGTTATGCCATGCTTTAGGTGGCGTGTATCTGGAATACTCAAATTTGGCAATGAATCCCTTTACTCATGTCACGAATATTGGCAAAGAAATACAGCATATTCTTTCCTTGTTTCAATTATTAGCGTGCGCTAAGGATGGAGCCAGTGATGATGATCGCGGGACGTTACGAGAGGCCATACTGCAGGCGTTTTCTGAACATCAACAAACCACGTTAATTGATCACGTTCAAAGTAAGCTTCTGGAATTGCATCAAAACGACCGAGAAAAATACCCTACAGGGAAAATTCTGGCGAAAAATCTTGATCCCTATTGCACGCATTCAGAGCATGGTACTGTTTTTAATGCACCCTCTAAATTAGCGCCTGATGCCCGCATTATTGTCGTGGATTTAAAAGAAATTGAGGACGATGAACACATTCGAGCACCGGTATTGCTGTCTATTTTGTCTCAGTTTCAAGGCCGAATGTTTAATTCCGATCGCAGTCGTCAAAAAATGTGCATTATTGATGAAGCTTGGTCTTTATTCTCTGGTGATCAA
Source organism: Legionella saoudiensis (assembly GCF_001465875.1). Taxonomy (GTDB): domain Bacteria; phylum Pseudomonadota; class Gammaproteobacteria; order Legionellales; family Legionellaceae; genus Legionella; species Legionella saoudiensis. Next base: position 233,399 of record NZ_LN901322.1, read on the forward strand.
ATTGCAGTAAATTTCATTAATCGAGGGTTTCGAACAGGACGGCGGCATAATGCGTCCTTTGTAACAATCACGCAAGGTATTGATGATTACTACGCATTTCCTGAAGCACGTGCTGCTTGGGAAAATTCGGCAATCAAACTCATTTTTCTTCAAGATGGAGACTCCCTCGTCAAGCACCAACAGGAGCATAACACGTTTTCTGATTTTGAATTTAAATTACTTTCTGGTTTTCCTAAAGCGAAGGATGCTGGATTTTCTCAGGTTCTGGTTCGTGCAGACGGCATTTCCTCCTTTCATCGGCTTTTTGTTGATCCGTTTACGAAGGTCTTATTGTCTTCTGATGGACGTGATTATCAAGCAGTAATGAATTACATCGAGCAAGGGTATTCATACATTCATGCCGCGATGTTGGTAGCTAACAAATATTATGATTTATCCAAAAACGTGTTGGTAGAAGGAGGGCTTGTCAATGCTGCGTAATTATAAGGCCCAACTCTTAATTCTAGTGGTTCTAATCTTGTCTGGCATGGTGTTATGGGGCTTGCACAAGCCTACACCGATTGCTGTAGTGGATATGCAGCGCTTACTCAATCAGCCTGCTGTTTTATTGAGTCAAAGTAACTTATCAGAACAAGAACAAAAGAAGGTGTTAAAGCAGTATTCGTCGTTGTTGCCTCAGGTCTTATCTCAGTATGGGGCTTCTCATCATGTAACCCTAATCACCGCAACAGTGATTTCCAGTGGACGGTTTGATGTGACGGATGAGGTGATTGCCGCCACTTTGGAACAGCTGGGTGCACTATGAAGAACGTTGCGGGTTTGATTGCAGCTCTTTTAATGATCATTGCTCCGGTATATGCCAAAAATTTAGGCAATTACGGCCAGATTTTTCCTGTGATTGAGCAAGACATCCGCCAGATCATCATGGCGAAGCTGCATCGCCTTGAGCAATCAGGCGCCCTGAAACAGCATCAACAACACATAGTGGCGCGAGTGGAGGAGCAGGTGAGAAGGCCTAAGCCTCTTCATTTACACACGACAACGACTCCTAAATCGCATGAGCTAGATCCCAGTATCGTCGTGAATCAAACGCTGTATGCCCACGATGGGACATTGATTGCGAAGAAAGGGACGCATCTTAATCCTTTTGAACGCGTGTCCTTTTCTAAAACGCTGTTTTTTTTCGATGCTGATGATCCGAAGCAACTAGCCTGGGTCAAAACGCATTACACGCATTTTGACCAGGTGAAATTTATTTTAACTGGAGGGGATGTTAAGGCGGCTTCCGAAGTTTTGAGTTCGGTTTATTTTGATTTGGAAGGGCGCTTGAGTCGTTATTTTCACTTAAAGCATGTGCCTTCTGTGGTCAGCCAAGAGGGATTGGTTTGGCGTATTCAAGAAATTGGACAACACGAGTTACGTAAATAGGAGTAAGTACTATGAATAAAAAAACGTTGATTACCCGATTTATAGTGCTTTTCTTATTGAGTTCGCTGAACTTCGTTTATGCCTCTCAGTGCAAAGGACATTTTGTTAATCCAATTACGGATGTCTGCTGGAATTGTTTGTTTCCACTCACCCTTGGCAGCAGTGAGGTGGTTAAGAGCAGTTATCCTGATACAAACAATCCAGGCAATCCTTTGTGCTTATGCCCCACGCCCATTGGCGAGCGTTTAGGCGTCACCATTGGTTATTGGGAGCCTGCTGCTTTGGTTGATGTGACACCGAAACCCTGGTGCATGGTCAATTTAGGTGTGCAGCTGAATGTTACAAAAAAAGGGTTAGGCGGCTCCCAGATGCCAGAGGTGGATGGGCGAGGTGCGTTCTATTACGTTCATTGGTACAAGTACCCTCTGGTGTATTGGCTGCAGGTGTTAACGTCCTTAGGGTGTATGGAAACTGAAGATTTTGACATCTTATATCCATCGGAACTAGACCCTACCTGGAATGATTCAGAACTGGCTTTTGTTTTAAATCCAGAGGCTGTTTTATTTACCTCGCCACCTGCACGAGCTTCCTGTGCTTTTGATGCGAGTAAAGCACTTGCAGGCACCGCCGTGAACAGCCTTTTTTGGTGTCAGGGTGCACAAGGCTCTACGTATCCATTAACGGGTTTTGTTGCACACCAGGCAAGTCCCATAAGTACCGCCGCCTTACTTGCCGAACGCGTTGATTTTAAATTACATCGACCTCCAACCCCTGCGATTCGCGATTCAATAGGCCAAGATTGGCCTGCTGTGTGTCATACCTATGCATCAAGCATTATGCCTAAAGATCGTTATCGCTATCAGTTGGTGAACACTTTACCAGAAGCGCGTCAATGCCATCCCTTTGGACGATCGGTGATTAGCTGGGAAGCAGGACACACCTATCCAGGTGACGGAGACAATTTTGGGTTTTTGATTTGGAAGAAAAGAAACTGTTGTTTTCTTTAAATGATGGGGATGAATCATGAATGCATTTGGAATTTTTTTAAGTAGCCTGTTTTTAGTCACCTCAAGTCATGCCAACGTGAATGATTTTCTTAATGAGGCATCGGCAATAGGGAAGACAGCACACGATTCCGTAAGCCAGGATACGTTGGCGCATTGGAATGTAGCATCCAACCAATCTATTGCCCAAAGTAAGACCTTGATTGATCAAATTATTGAGCAATCACGGCAAGGCACCCCTATTGCTCAAAAAGGCCAAACCGTTGATGGCGCTGTATTATTTGTGTCTTTTTCCATGCCTGAATCCTTGTTGTTTTCACTGAGCGATGAAGCAGCTTCTTATAAAATTCCAGTAGTGATTAATGGTTTGATTGAGGGTGATTTTAAAAAAACCATTACGGCGTTTTCTAAGCTTCATGCTAAGGCAAAAGAATCCAAATGGGCATTTAATGGGGTGTCGGTTGATCCTTTATGGTTTGAACAATTTCATATTACTGCAGTACCTGCATTGGTTGTAAGTAAAAGGCCTAGCTCTTGTGGGCAGCAATTACTTTGTCCTGAACAGACTTATGATGTGGTGTATGGCAATGCGTCTATAAAAAAAAGTTTACAACTCATAGCGCAGAAAGGTGATAGTGCCAATGAGGTGGCACAGGCTCTTTTGGAGAATGCTAATGCTTAAGTGGGGTGTGTTGATGGCACTACTTTCTATGGGCTGTTTTGCGAATCAAACAGGGACCGATTTTAACGGCTTTAAAAAGTATGCTAAATCGTTAAATGCCCAACCCAAAGAGGCTATGCGTGGGTTTGAACCTCAAGCGATTTTTGAAAAGTATTCAGAGCATCCCGCACAAGAAGGATATTATCAAGGGGTTCAAAAGGAACAAACGGATTTATCAAGTCAGGCTAATGCGGCGATTAAAATTGATCCTGGTGCTCAAACCGTTATTGATCATTTTGGAACAAACAAATTTGAACTCAATCAAGCCAATTCCGTATTGGCTCAATCCCAATTGATTCAGGCTGAAAGTTATGCGATTACGCATGGACAATCCAATGATCGCGTTCAATGCTCGAATCAAAAGCCTATCTGCACGATGAAGACGCATGAAGAACAATGTTTCAGCTCTCGTTCATTGCCCGATCAAACCTGCTCCCAGAACCTTAAGGTCCTGGTGGATTCTGAAAAAGTAGTGCAACGCGCTGATTTTTCGTTTTATGTTGCTAAAAAATGGACCGGAGTGATTACCGTAAATTTGGTGACTGGAGCAATCACTAATGCTGTGGGCGGCTCGGTTCCTTATCCCATTCGGATGAAGCATCCTTGTGATGGCATGAGTGCCACCATTCATTCGATACGAAATAATGGTGCGAATGCTTATTGGGTTCAGGTAATTGGCACTCCAACGTGTGCGAATAATGGGTTATTGACCTTTTATATTAATAAAGGATGGGGACGAGTCTATCCCATTCAAGTCGCTTTGACGGTCACAGCACACTCCAAACCCTATATCAGCCAAGAGTATTGGGATAATCATTGTACGAGCTTTGAAAATAGGGGGTCGCTGTGTCGAATCAAAAAGGAAAAATGCACGGATACTCAGTCCCCTAAAGTAATTGATGGTCTTCCTATATCTCGTGGGTGTTGGGCAAAAGAATTGACGTATTCTTGTTCCAGTGCTGCCGCTGATGAATGCCTCGCACAGAAAAACAAAGGGTGTTTCCAAACAGCATCAGAGTGTGTGCGTTTTGATGAGCAAACTTGTGCTCTGTATAAGCAGACGTACAGTTGCCAGGAAAATGTGTGTGAAGCCCCTATCGAATGCATTAAAGACTTATTTTGTGCTGATGGTGAGTGCACGGAGCATTCCCAAACTCAAAACAGTGATTTTGGGCAAAGTGTTTCTTCTTTAGCAGTTGTAGGAGAAGCGGGGCATGAATTAAGCCAACAACCGAATGCATCTCTTTTTGGCGGACAAGCCGTGCAATGCAAAATATGGCCCTTGGATCTTATTGATTGTTGCCATGATAAAGGATGGGGAAAAGACATTGATTTGCTTCATTGTCGTGAAGAAGACAAAGCGCTGGGGCGCGCTAAATTAAATTATGTGGCTCATTATCTAGGCGAATATTGTAGTGAAAAAGTGGCTGGGGTTTGTTTAGAACATAAACGCTCTTATTGTGTCTTTCCAAGCAAAATGGCCCGAATTATCCAAGAGGCCCGTCTAACACAAGTGAATGGCCGTGGTTTGGGTGATGCAGAGCATCCAACCTGTGCAGGAATGAGTGTGGCAGAACTGCAAAAAATGGATTTGGGGCGGGTTGATTTTGTAACGCCTATCTATCCCTTTGGTCATGGGACACCTAATAAAGCGGCAGGGATTGCAGGTGATCTAAAGATTAAATCTCAAGATCCTAAAAAGTCCATTGATGAAGTTACCCGAAGAATGCAGAAAAAGGCAGGTGAATTATGAGCCGCCTGTTAATGCTGTTGGTATGGGGATTGTTCGTGACGTCGCTTCATGCAGATATTGTTCAGGAGCATGCAAAAGGATTTCATTGGTATAGCGTTGAAGAGCAGTCCAAGCCGATTAAAAAAATAGTACAGCCACGATCTGCAACGGTTGCGAAATCTCCTTATGAGCGTTTAATGGATAAGCGTAAGGAAACTCTGAATAAACTGGCAGAGGCTTTGATTGCGCCATCCTTTAATGCAACGCACGAGTATATGAAAGCGCAGATGGATTATTCAAAAAATAATCAGCAATTTGTGCGCTATTGGCAACAAGTCTTATTGGTCCATCCTGAGTTGGATAGCACGCTGAATTTTCCAACCGACAACTCAGCGATTGCGGTACGTAATGATGCACAAAAAGTATTAATCAATAAAGTGATTCATGAAAGCAGTGCACGCTATGGCTTTATCTTATTTTATCGTGGCACGAGCTCCATTTCACAAAAAATGGTCGTGCATTTGACTCCCTTTATTAAAGAATATGGTTTTTCCATGATTTCAGTCAGTACGGATGGCCAACTCATTGATGGGCTTCCTAATCCTAAATCAATCCCTCTGGAAACGGTTCAAAAACAAGTAGCACTTGAGGCGAAGTACATGCCCGCGCTTTATTTCGTGGATTTAAAGAGCAATAAGATGTCGCCTGTGTCTTATGGGTTTTTATCTTTAGAAGAGCTGAAACAGCGCATTTTTGATGTGATGACGCAGTTTAAACGATTCAGTTATGAAGGAGTGAATGAATGAAAAAAAGGTTCTTTTTAATCGTACTATTCCTTCTTAGTACGCATTCTTTTGCAAATGTGGCATTGGATGAATTAACCCAACTCTTAAATAAAAAACAAGAGCAACAGGACATGGCGCGTATCAAGAATAAGAGAATTAATGCGCTGTCGGAGCAACATTATTTTATTTTTATATACCGCTCCACCTGCCCTCATTGCCATCAATTTGCGCCAATACTTCGTGATTTTGCATCCAGTTTTCATATCCCTGTAGAGGCATACAGTTTGGATGGCGAGTCTTTAGATGGATTTGATTCAGCCAATTTAACGCCTGAATTGTTTCAAACCTTATATGTGTCTGGTGAATACAAGCCTGTAGTGCCTGCCTTGTACCTCGTGAATCGTCCTACGAATCAAGCCTATGCCGTGTTGTTTGGTGAGGCACAACCTGCCCAACTTGCAAACCGCGTGGATGAACTTATGACGCATTTGGAGGAGAAATTTCATGATGAATAGATTCACTACGCGGCGTATGACACTGTTTAAAAAAACTGTTGCCGCCTTATTGTTGTTAGGGACCAGTCAGCTCTTTGCGAATGCAGAATCCGATTTATCCCATTTTTTTAATAATTTGGGGTTTGATGCCAATGTGACGGGCTCGCATGCCTATCAAACACAAGCAGCGGGTTATGCGGCTCTTGGTTCGGTGTATGCTCGGAATCAAGTACGCACTATCCGCCTTGCGCATGTGGATGTTCCTGGAATGCGCTCTGGTTGTGGCGGCATTGATCTCTTTGCAGGCGGATTTTCCTTCATTAAGTCGGATCAGATTGTGAAGTTCATGCAAAATATATTATCGGGAGGAGCAGGCTATGCATTAAATCTGGCTTTAGAAACAGAATTGCCTGAAATCGCGCATGCAATGCAGTTTATGCAAAAACTAGCGAATGAAATTAATGGCACTAATTTTAATTCCTGTGAAATGGGTGAAAATTTAAGTGCTGCGGTGTGGCCACGAAATAGGGCAGCACAACAGCGTCTTTGCGAAGATTTAGGTCGTCATCAAGGAACCTTTACAGATTGGGCCATGGCACGCCAAAAATGTTCCACAGGTGGTGACGCCGATTCCATATTGGCTCAAGCTAAAAATAATCCTGAATACAAGGACCGCGTGTTAATCAACACCAATATTGTTTGGGACTCCTTACAAATTAATCAGTTTATTGCACAAGATCCCAAATTAGCAGAAGTGTACATGTCCATTTCGGGAACCATTGTCTTTAATGCGAAAGGGGCGTTAATGACGTACCCCTCACTTGCAACCAATCAAGATTTTATTAAAGCCTTGTTGTACGGAGGAAAGTTACCCAGTTACCACTGCACTGACATAGGGCCACAGTCACATTGTTTATCCATTGATGCCACAAGTACACAAGAAATCAGTGCTAAAAAAGCCTTAGTAGCTCAGGTACAAGAATTACTGCAGGGAATTTATGACAACATTAAAATGGGAAAAGAGTTATCTGATAAGCAAAAGGGGCTGATTGAGTTAACACAACCTGCCGTTTTTAATCTTATTTCTGCCAACGCACAACAAAACACGGGTATTCAAGGCAGTTATGAGTTGGCTCAAAGTGTGGCAACGGACCTTTTAGCACAATACCTTTCTAATTCCCTCGATATTATTCGCGCTTCGCTCTCAGGAAAAGAGCTAGGCGCTCACAATGAAGAGCGTTTATACAAAAACCTGCAACTAGCACAACAGTTTGTAGCACGTTTTAGTACGGAGAGCCGTGAGAGGTTTAATGCAGCGTTACAAACCAATGAATTAATTCGCAACAACGTCAAACAAGCATTAAGTGCATTAACACCCACTTTAAGAACAGCCTATTATGGAGACGCGCAATGAGTCTTTTAACCATTTATACGCCACAAAATGGTGAATATCTCAAAACCGTATTGGATGCCATGGTGACACTGCTTGGCACTTCAACCTACAAATCAGCTCAAGACATCGTGAGTATTCTTGCTGTAGGGGTGGTTGGATTTCAATACGTCAGTGGTAAACGGATTCAAGCCATTAGTCGTTATGTTTTGTGTACGTTTGTGTTCTTGTTTTGTATTTTAGGCATCAAAACCCCGGTTGCCATTATTGATATGCAAACGGCTGATTCAGCGGGGCCTGCACTTACTGTAGATAATGTGCCATTAGGAGTAGGGCTTCCTGCAGCACTTATTAGTGGTATTGGGTATGGGATTACTAAAGTGTTTAGTGATGTGTTTCATATGCCACAGGATTTAGATTACACCCAAACTGGTATGTTGTTTGGTTCACGCACTTTCTTAGCTTCTACCAGTTCTAATTTATCTTTGTCGCCTGAGCTCTCTCGTGATTTGTCCACTTACATCAGGCAATGCATTTTTGCAGCCAAACTATTGGGAAGTCAGCAAATTTCACCCAATGAAATGAAGCACAGCTCGGATTTAATTCGCCTGTATTTTGAGCATCCGTCTCCTATTTATCGTGTCTTATTTCATGATGGATCCAATTTGAGCTGTATTGATGCAGCAGCACGTTTAAAACCAGAATTGAATACGGGAATAGAAAAACAACTCGTTCATTTGTCGAATATTATGACCAAGGGCGATAAAGAGAAGTTTAGTGATGGTTTGGCGGCAGCGCATTCCTATTTTATGAATGTGTCCAAAGATGCAGCCAATGTCCTTACGCAAAATATTTTAATTAATGCCACTCGTGAATCCGCGCTTGATGCCTTTGCTTTTGCTGGCGCTGATGCGGAGCTGATGAATTACACAAACAGCTCCAGTCTGCAAAAAATGCACGTGGCTGAGGCGAATAGTTTTTGGCTTGCAGGCTATCGGCTTCCTTATTATATGACCGTCTTTTGGATGCTGACGTTGTGTATTTTTCCTTTAGTGATGTTATTAGCACTAGTGCCAGCCATGCATGGGGTATACATGATCTACATGCAAACCCAGGTGTTTTTATGGTCTTGGCCTCCAATGTTTATCATTATTCATTTCTTTGTGTCGTTAGCTTCTTCTACCACATTGACTTTATTTGGTTCTAAAAATGGTGGGGTTACTTTTTCAACCATTGATTCCATTGCTAGTATTCAAAGCAGCTTTGCGTATACGGCAGGGGGCTTGGCTATTAGTGTGCCTGTGATTTCGCTGTTTATTGCCAAAGGCTTACCTAATTTATTAAGTGCTGCGTCTCAACATCTGGGAGGCATGGCGCAATCCTTATCGACAGGAGAAGCGCAATCGGCCACACAAGGTAATATTTCGATGGCCTCTTACAGTGGTTGGAACATGAACTACAACAACACGCATGCGAATAAATGGGATACCAATTATCAGCATATGGAAGGGCGGGCTACTGTTCAAGCGGATAACGGTGCCTTGCTTTCGCAAGGAATTGATGGGTCACGCGTGATTAACACACAGTCTGCGATGAGTCAGATGGCAACGCGATTACACGCATCCGACAGAATCAGCTCCTCATTGCAAGACAGTGCAAGCCAATCGTTCCAAAATGCCCAGTCGCATCGAACCAGTGCCGATTCTCATTACCAACAAGCCTTGAGTGGGCTTTCTCAATTTAATGAAAGCGATGCCAGTGAGGTGCGCGAAGGAACGGGGATTAATAGAACGCTCAGTAACGCCTTGAATCAAGATATTCGTCAAATGCACGATGCGGTTAACCAATACAATCAAAATCATGACAAATCTGGGCAAGTGTCTTGGGATGCGGCGGTTTCGGCCAGAATTGATACACGCAAAGGGGTATTTGGATCGTTCGCCCATGCAGTCACGGGTATTTCTGGAGAAGCGAGCACGAGTTTGAAAACAGGTTTGTCTGCTTCTAACTCGGTTCAAGCCTTTTTTAACTCCAGTGAAGGTCAATCATTCTCTAGTGCATTGAACCACATGGAGTCTACAGCCAAGACGCACCACTTGGATGCCAATGATTCGTTTAATTTGTCAAAATCCGAACAAATCGCAGCCAACCTATCCCAAGGACATGCTTTATCGGATATGGCCTCAGCTGAATACAGTAAGGGCGAACATTATCAGCACATGGCTAATCGTGTGAAAGAACACTCCGACGGTATGGATAGAGTATTGGATCAGGCGTTTCATGATTGGGCGGTGCAGCATCATGGGGTCCAGGTAGAAAAAGCATTGATGGGGACCGATGCTTCAAGCTTGAGCGCACAACAACAATTGGCCGATCAATTTATGAGCTCTTCCCAAGGACAATCGGCAGTCAAAGAGCAAGTAAGCCGTATGATGCACTCACCACCTGAGCACGTGAAAAACCAATTTGAAGCGCAACGTGCTTCGATGAATACCCATCAAAAAGCACTCATCAAGCAAGCCCATCGGGAGGGTTCTGGAGGCGTTTTAAATAAATCGCACGAGCGGCATTTAAGCCAGGTGCAAGACAACACCATCCAGCAAGCGCACGATCTGCGTATGGATAATCGAGAAGATTTATCGAAAGCCTACCAACACCAAGAGAGCAGTACACAACAGGAGATTCAGGCATCTGAAGCGGACTTAGCACATCGGCAAGCACAACAAAAACAGGATTATGTGGACAATGATCGTTGGTACAAGGAAGGGCGTTATGAATAAGCAAACACGTGTACTTAGAAGGGCGGATTTAGAATCATGAAACAAAGCTCCTTACAAAGTATGTGGCAATTTATGAGTGGCGGTCAGATTTTTGATTATAAAACCAAAATGATGATTCAGGTGAGTAATCGTATTTTTCACTGGGCTGTCTTAGGTTTTGTCGTGCTTTTTTCGCTGATTATGGTGTTTTATGCCTCGTCTGAATTAAAACTGGTAGCGCTTGACCACATTTCAAGGTTTCTCGTGAAATTCCATAATGGGGAGTATGTGTTATGGACTAACCTCAATGGGAGTAAAATCACAGCGCTTTTTTATCAAAAAAGCCCTCTTATTCAAGCATCCGTACATCTGGCTCAAGAGGCTCTTTGGCGAAAAGCGCAAATTTCTTTAATTTTTGGTGGGGCGGTGTATTTGTTGATTACGCTGTTGTTTTCTCGTTTCTTTATTAAATTAGGTGAAAAATACACCAAAGATCAGTTTGTTTCCGGTACGCGCTTGGCTGACTCGCCTAAAGAAACCATCAAATCAGTCAACGAATCACAACGTGGTGCTTCAGAAATTAAACTGTTGAATCGCTTACCTATGCCTAAGTATTCTGAAAAGCAAGGAATGTTGTTTCATGGCACAACGGGTGCTGGAAAAACCCAAGCCATGATGATGCTTTTGGAGCAAATTAGGGCGCTGGGCGAACCGGCAATCATTTATGATAAAGAATGCACCATTAAACCTTATTTCTTTGATGAGCGCATTGATGTGGAACTTAATCCCGTTTCAAAATTATGCGCCAATTGGAAAATGTGGCGAGAATGTGCCAATCCGTTGGAGTTTGGCTCTTTTGCCACGTATTTAATTCCTAAATCAGTTCAAGGCAGCGATCCGTTTTGGGTGGACTCAGCAAGAACCATTTTCACCTCGATGGCATGGAAAATCAGAGATTATGCAGAAAAAGATCCCGTGTTTCTTCTACAGTTATTACTTACCACCTCCTTGGAGGAAATCAGGAATATTCTCAAAGGGACTGAATCTGAAAATCTGGTGAGTAAGGAAATTGAAAAAACGGCCATTTCCATCAAATCGGTTCTGGCTACGTACACAAAGGCGCTGCGCTTTCTTGAGGGACTTGAAAAGTCGGGTAAAGAAGACTTTTCGATTAAAGAGTGGATTGAAAATACAGCCGATCCTAAAAAGTACAATAAAGGGTGGTTATTTATTACGTCACGCTCCAAATACCATAAAGAAATAAAGCCTTTAATCTCTTTATGGTTAGGACTTGCTATGCAAGGAGTGCAATCCTTGGTGGCTAATAATAAGGGCCGTATATGGCTTGTCATGGATGAATTAGCGAGCCTGCATCGTTTAGAAACCATTTCAGACACTCTGGCAGACATTCGTAAATTTGGTGGGTGTGTTGCCATTGGCATTCAATCCATTGCGCAATTAGATTTTATTTATGGAACCCATGAAGCCGGAGCCATTGCGGATCTACTCAATACTTCCATTTATTTTAGGAGTCCAAAATCGAAAGTCGCTAAGTGGGTTTCCGAAGATTTAGGCCCACAAGTGATTAACGAGATGAAAGAAAGTCAGTCTTATGGTCCTGATTCTGTTCGTGATGGGAATACGGTGGGCTCGCAACGTACCAAGCGAAATACGGTCGAAGAGGGCGATATTATGACGCTTGATGACATGGAATGCTATGTTCGTTTGGTAGGCAATCATCCCATTACACGTTTGAAAAACCAATACATTGAGCGTAAAGAAATTTGCGTACCTCTTATTGAGCGAACTATCAATTTTGATGCATTGGAAAAAGTAAATCACCGTGCATTGATGGTTCAAAATAATCCTCAACGAAATGATGACGTTAAAAAAATCCATCAATTTGAAACACTGGCGCATGAGGTATCGGATAAGGATTTAGTGCCTCCTGAATCACCGTATGCAGAATCCCAAGACCAAGCGGACACGAATAAAAACGACACCGATGCGATTGAGTTGCGTGAGGCATCCATTGTTATAAAAGAAATTTTTTAAGTCATCCTGGGAGGTATGATGCTGACCTTAAATAAAATAAGTGCGGCCAAAGACGCGGTGCATTATTACACCACACAAAATAATTATTATTTAAGCGATCGAGATTCGCTTAATAGTCTGTCACGATGGATTGGCAATGGCGCACAAAAGTTACAATTGTCCGGTCAAATTGAGCCGTCGCAATTTTTGCAATTACTAGACGGACAATTACCCAGTGGTCAATTGCTGGGAATTATCGATAAAGGAGAGCGTCAGCATCGCCCTGGAACCGATGTGACTTTATCAGCACCTAAGTCTGTATCTATTTTAGCCTTGGTGGGGCAGGACGAGCGCTTGCTGCAAGCCCATCAAGAAGCCGTGACCATTACTTTTGGTCGCATTGAGCAACTCGCTGCAGAAGCACGCATTACATTTAATGGCGAAACCACCTTTGAAAAAACTCGCAATTTGGTAGCCGCGATGTTTGTCCATACAACCTCACGTGAATTAGATCCTGATTTGCACACGCATCTACCCATACTTAATATGACCGAGCGTTCCGATGGGTTATGGCGCTCTTTATCGTCACGAGCCAAAAACGATAAAGAACATCTGGATCATGGTTTTCGTGAATTAATTTATTCCAATCAACATTATTTGGGATTGGTGTACATGTCCTCCTTAGCAAAAAAAGTTAAGGATCTGGGCTATGATATTCGCATTAAAGACCGGTACGGTAATTTTGAGGTGGTGGGTATTAGTGATGAGGCCATTACTGCTACATCAAAAAGGCGTGTACAGATTCTTGATGATATGAAGGAGCGTGGCACAAGCAGTGCAAAGGCTGCCGAGAAATCTAATTTATCAACGCGCAACCCCAAAATGGAAATAGACAGCCAAGTACTGCATCAACAGTGGGTAGAAGAAATTAAAGAGCTTGGTATTGATTTGAGGGGTGTAATCCAGGAATCCAAATTAAATATTGGGCGAGGAGCGGTTAAAAGCACACAGATTACCCCTTTAAGCCCTGATGCGCAAAAAGCCGTGAATGATGCGCTGGCTCATTTGTCCGAATATTCAACCCAAATCCAGCATGGGGCTTTGGTGCGTCAAGCTATGACTTTTTCAGCGAGTCTTGTGGAGCATGAGGACATTGAGCGGGAAATTGAATCGCTTTTATCTGTAGAGACACTCCAGGGAAACCCCTTGGAATATTATACAACGGCATCTCTTCTTGCCCGCGAGAAAGATTTTATTGCAAAAACCACCAACGAGTTAAAAGCCAGTTTTTCGATTTCGGTGCCCAATCATGGGCTCACCTCTTCGGTATTTAAAAATAACGAGCGCATTCAAATCATTGATGTAGCCGGTTTTCGGTGCGAGAAAGAGCTGATACAAGACATGGTGCATCTTGCAGAAGCTAATCAACTCAATTCCTATGTGTTGCATCCAGGCAGTCTAAAAACACAGCAACTGCGAGCAGACATCAAACATTTGGATACAGGATTTATTTCCAGGATTAAAAATTTGTTTAAAGATGATATTGTGCATACGGTGTCTGGGTTTCAATATCATTATGGAAAACACATCAAAGCATCACCTTTTACGAAAAAAAAGCAAGATTTAGTGATTGTTCATGATGCACAAAAACTTTCTTTTGATGATTTATCCGCGTTAAGCGATATGACTCAAGCAAGCCAAAGTAAACTCATTTTATTGAATAACTCAGCAGGAACCTTAGGTTTTAGTGCAGGAAATCCGATTAAGGTTTTAAAAGAGCAGGGCATTCATTCGTATCAATCGTTAACAACCCCTATCAAAGGAGAACTGAAGCTATCAGTTGGGAAACAAATCAATGAATCCATGAGTGCCGCTTGGCTTCAATTGACGCCAGAACAACAACAAAAAAGTGCACTGGTTGCTTTGAATAGCAAACAAAAGGAGGCCATAACGCGCCAGATACGAGAAGGGCTGGTGCAGCAAGGGCAGTTATCAAGGCAAATGAAAAAGGTAGCAGTTCTCGCGACAGTTTCCTTAACTCAAATGGAAAAAGGATATGCCCACTCTTATAAAACGGGCGATAACATTACGTTTTATAACGAAGGGCGAATACCGAAGCACTATAAGGTGTGTGAAGTCAATTCCAATGGGCTGCAGTTAGAAAATGCCCAAGGCAAGACAAGCTTGTTTGCTTATGACACCAAAGAAGACTATCGTGTCTCACGAGAAAAAATATTAGAAGTCGCTGTTGGTGAACGGTTAATCAATGAACAGTCTTTATACCATCAGCGCGTTAAATATGCGCCCAAAAGTTCGTTTGTTGTGTCAAAAATTACTGAAGAGGGCATTTATGTACGTCATGAGTCCGACACTATATTTTTGACTAATAAAGTGCTGTCCGAACACCATTTTAATTATGATTATTGTAAAAAACCGCATGAGATAAAACCAGAAACCACTCAAGTGCTTGTGGCGGCAAAACCGTACCAGCTCAATCGTAACCTCATCGGAGAAATTGGTGAAAACGCGCAACAGGTACTCTTATTTACGGATGACGAACCAAAGGCGCAGCGTTTTTTAGAGCGTGAGCAATTGAAATGGACTGCCTATGAGGTGCAACAAAAAAAGCCCGATTTAGTCTACCGTGATATAGCCTATGCCAATAAGGCATTGGCACGAGAAATCAACTCGTTAATTCACCTTCTTGAGCTTAAATCAGAAGACAAAGAGGGCATTGCAGCTACAGCGCTCACGTATGCGCTTGCTAAATGCACTGAACGCAATGCAGCCTTTAAACACAGTGATTTAATGACCCATGCGTTAATGCATGCATTAGGAGAGGCCGATTTTGAAGACATTGCCCCATTATTGAAAGCGCGAATGGCCGATTCGCTGGTGTATTTGGATACCTATTGGACGACCAAAGAGGCGTTACACATTGAAGAGGCAATACTTAAGGCCAATTACCAAGAGCAAAATACGGTACAACCTATTGAGCTGTCTGCACAAAAATTATTGTCTTTACCTGAAACCTTAACGCAGGGGCAAAAAGATGCCATCACGTTGGTGGTGAGTACCTCCGACCGCTTTGTATCCATTCAAGGACTTGCTGGTGTGGGCAAGACCACGATGATGCGGCATGTGAAAGACATTGCGCAAAGCAATCAGTTTCAAGTCCTTGGACTTGCGCCGACGCATAAGGCCGTAGAAGAGCTTAATGTAAATGGCATCAAGGCGCAGACTGTGGATAGTTTTTTACGCAATGACGGTGGGTTGGGTACCAATCATTTAGTCATTGTGGATGAGAGCTCCATGATTGATAATGAGAAGTACCATGCTTTACAGCAAAAATGCATTGACACCCAATCACGAATGGTGTTTACAGGGGATATTACGCAGTTGCAATCGCTGGCTTCAGGGATTCCTCATGAGCTCACCATTAAAAGCCAATCGCAAAAAACAGCGTTTATGACGGAAATTGTGCGCCAAAATCCGAATCCTGAATTAAAAAAAGCAGCAGAGTTTGCATCACGTAGAGAAATTGGTAAGGCTCTTGAGCTCATAAAAAACATCGATTCTGAAGAGTATGTACAGCGAAAAACACCTGTACAGGGGTTGAATAATTCATCACTGGTTGAAATTAATTGTATTAATGAGAAAGGAAAGAAGGACTATAAATCCATTTATCGTGCAATCGCTGAAGACTTTCTCAGCCGGACCCATGAGTGTCAAAAAAATTCGCTAATAGTTGCCCATGCTCATGAGGATAGAACACCCATTGAAGTGTTAATACGTGAAGGATTGCACAAACAACATCAACTACACGGTCAAGATGTGCCTTGTAAACGGTTATTTCCAATCAGTATGGATCAATCCGATCAGGTGCGAGCCCAGTCTTTTGAACCTGGAGATGTCATTCGGTTTGGTAAAAATTATTCGGTGGCTAAAAAAGACGAATATTTCACGATTAAATCCATTGATAGGGAAACAAATAAATTGTTTTGTGTTGATGAGTCACAGGTTCCATTTACAATCAGTGCTTCCATTTTACCTAAAACAATGCCTTCATTCTATAAATCGCATGAGCGGCCTTTGGCTTCTGGGGATCGGCTTCGATTAAAACGTAATGATAATGCTCGCAGCATTATTGCCAATGAAGAGTATGTGGTCACACAGGTTTTTGGCGAAACGGTCGCTTTAAGCAATAGTAAAAATCAGGTAACGCTTAATTTAAAAAAACAATCGGATCAACATTGGGACTATTCCTATACGAATACGGCTTATTCCAGTCAGGGTGCTACATCCAAGCTCATAATTGCCTTGGAATTAGAAGACCGTCTTGTTGTGACCACACACCGATCTCATGAAATTGATGCAACTCGTGCTAGCCATCAAGCAACTTTTTATACCGATAATCTTGAAGGATTAGTCAAAAGACTTGAAGAGCCCTTGAAACAGCGCGATGCGGATAAAACCTCTGCTGTATTGACCGAAGAGGCTTATCGCTTGAAGCAACAGAAACAGCAAAGAATCAGTATGCAATTAATGGAACGAGCTCAAGAACACATTTTGGAAGAATCTAAGGAACAGATAAACGATTCTCGACCTACAAAAAAATATGAGTCTCTTCAAAAGCCGTCCATTAATGCAGAAGAGCTATATAATGGCTTATTGAACGTATCCGATTCTTTAGTTAAAAGTCTTTTAGGTGAGCCGAATCATCGATTATCAACCCAATCTGAATATCGATATGGAGCCAAAGGCAGCTTGAAAATTGATCTTGATTCAGGTCTTTGGCACCATTTTGAGACAGGGGAGTCTGGTAATCTATTTCATCTTATTGAACGTGAGAAGGGTTTATCCGGTTTTAAAGAAACTCTGGAGCATGCAGCGCAATACATCCATTACATTCCTGAATACGAGCGTAAAGCAACGCAAAAATTGAATGAGAAAAAAGAGATGGAAGTCAAAGAAGGGAAACGTCAACTGGCTCAAAAATTATTTCAACAATCGCAACCTATTAAAGGTACAATCGCTGAAAAATACTTAATCATTCATCGTGGATTGGCTCATTATGAGCATGCTGATCTACGGTTTTGTAGTTCAGTGTATACCAAGTCCCAAGATGGGCAAAAACATGTTCCCGCGTTACTGGCTTTTAGTAAAGATGAACAGGGCAACATACATCATGTTCAGATCACCAAATTAGAACCTAATTCTGCTAATAAAGATAAATCGTGTGACTCTGTGAAACAAACGTTTGGGTCAATCAGTAATTATTTTGTCAACTTAAATCACCATGGTAAAGGCGATCTTGCTTATTTTACTGAAGGGGTTGAGACCGGATTAAGTATCCTTCAAGCCAATGAACATGCGCGTGTCTATGCTGTCTTGGGGAAAGCAAATTTTTCAAATATTGATCCAAAAGATAGTCCCAAACAGGTGGTTATTTGCTTGGATAATGATGGGAAGGACACTTATAAATATGCAAAAAATGAACAAACAAATACGATTATAAAAGCAGCTCAGAAATTACACGATTCTGGTATCCATGTGTCCATTATGATCCCCAAAAGAGAAAATACCGATTTAAATGATGTGCTTGTTAAGGAAGGGAAGGACGAGCTTAAAAAACAATTAAATCGGCTCATGAATTTAGAGGAATTTAAAAAACAATGTGTTTTAGAGAACAAGGAGCCGGATCTCAAAAAAATAAATCAGGATACACAAATTCAGTCTTTGATAAAGCAAGAATGTAAATTTAATGCAAAAAGCGACAATGAGTTTATACGACTCAATCAAGGATTAAGTAATGGAATTAAAGAGCGTGTGTGTAGCAAAGAGTTGTTAGAAAATACTCGTACTATTAATAAATTATGGTCTAATCGAGAAATGGAGCGCGAACTTTAAATAAGTATTTAAATGAATAGCCTGACCTGAACCATACATGTTCTGCAATTTTTTTCATTAGGGCATTTCTGTGCAACTTATTCATGTTTAATGAACAGAGTTTAATATGCTAAAAATTGGTATGTGAGAATCATTGAAACGAAAGTTAATATGTTTTCGTCCCAAAGGTGACAATTTAGCATCATTAAAATGATTAATAAAATTACACCATTTTAGCTGTAAAAAAATAGTAAAAAAAATTAATTATAAGATCTTTGAATCTTATTTATATTTAAAATATGTACAGTATCTCCACTTAGAAAACATAGTCAAAGCAAAAGATGCAGGAAAACGTAAAGGAAGTAAGCCCATTGCCAAGATTTACAAAAAGAATTGACACGCCTTGTCTTAGAACTGGCTAAGCACTAATATCTAGTGAGGCTACTGTATATAGAATTTTAAAAAACAAAGATACCCTTGAGAGTTACACGATAGATAGCATAGCTCAATACCAAATAAAAAGATCAATTTGATAAACATCTTTCATTAATAAGGCCTCAATAGATGAATTATAGCCAAGAGCTCCCATCAACATTAAGCCATTTTATAGGGCGTTATCTAAAGATAAAAAAAAATAAGCCTCTTATGATTGGCATACTTGCGATGTTTACAATTTATGCATTAGAAGGATCAATTTCTCCTTATTTATTAGGGAAAATGGTTTCTATTGTGAGTAATTATAGTTCAAGTGACCAGTTTTTATCACTCATTATCTTGCCGGCTATATTTTATGCAATCATGCCTATGATAACTAACCTCGCTGTTAGATCAAAAGAGTATTTTGAGGCATGTTTATACCCCACAATGAAATCAGACATTAAAAAAGACATGTTTGAGTACTTATTAGGTCATTCTTATGAATTTTTTGAAAGTAATTTCTCGGGTACATTAACTAAAAAAATAATAGATATTTCTGAAAATATTGAGGAATTACTTAAAATCGCTTCAGGCTGGATCTATAACTCTGTTTTAGGAATTTTAATTGCTGTGCTCACTTTGTATCTATTTGTGGGTAGTATTTATGCATTAATTCTCTTTATATGGGCAATCCTATTTGTTGGTATTTCATTTATTACTGCGGATACAACACAGACCTCCTCAGCAGAACTAGCAAATTCCAAAACAAAATTAAGCGGTTACCTTTCTGACTCTATTAGTAATATTTCTAGTACCATATTATTTTCAGGTAGTACTAAAGAGTCTAAAACGATTCAAAAAGCGGTCACAGAAGTAGCAAAGTCTGAGAAAAAAATACAATGCCAAATGATTAAAGTGTTTTTTTACCAGGGGTGTTTAGTCACTGCATTAATATCAGCTTTTGTGGGTGCACTAATCTATGGCGCTCAAAAACATTCTATTCATGCAGGTGATTTTGCTTTAGTACTTAGCATCGCACTTTCATGTTTGATGATGATATTTGGATTAGGGCAGCAAATTTTGAAAGTACATCAACTGATTGGTGCATGCAATGATGCATTAAGCTTCATTAAAATCCCGCATGCCATTATCGATAAGCCTAACGCTCCTCCATTACAGGTTTCAAAAGGTGAAATTATTTTCGACAACATCAATTTTTCATATCCTAATTCTCCACTTCTTTTTACTCAACTTAAACTTTCTATTGCAGCAGGGGAAAAAATTGGGGTTGTAGGCAAGTCAGGGAGTGGGAAGTCATCCCTTTTGAAATTATTACTGCGTCTTGTACAACCATCTTCTGGAAACATCGTTATTGATGAACAAAAGATAAGCGAAGTTCAATTCGAATCCCTTCGTTCGCAAATAACAATAATTCCTCAGGAAACGCAATTATTTCATCGAAGTATTTTTGATAATATACACTTTGCTAACGATTCTGCAACAAAAGATGAGGTTATCAGTGCAGCAAAAAAAGCAAATTGTCATGAGTTTATTATGAACTTGCCGGAACAATATAACACACTTGTTGGTGAACGTGGTTTAAAGCTCTCTGGTGGACAAAAGCAACGCATTTCTATTGCTAGAGCATTCCTTAGAAATACGAAAATTCTAATTCTTGACGAAGCAACCTCTTCATTAGACACTGAAACTGAACAAGCCATACAAAAATCGTTGCATGAAGTAATGCAAGATAAAACAACATTGATTATTTCACATCGACTTTCAACTTTAAAGGAAGTGGATACTATTGTGGTACTTGATAATGGGAATATCATTGAGCATGGCAGCCTGGAACAGTTAACAAAAAAACCGGGTGGTGTTTTTGCAACTCTTTGGAAAACTCAAGTAGGGGGATTTATATTTGCAGAATAAAGTGATGTTGGTTAGCCTCGTTGCTCAAGATAACAAAGAATCACTTTTTTGGCAGGTAACAGAATCCCATGTTACCTGCCTTTTAATAAATTTGGAATCATACGTTCAATCATGGCTAATGCAGTTTCAGCATCATAAGCACCAATTTTAGACAAATCTTTGTTGTATACACTGTATAAAATTTCAGTAATAATTTGTATGGATCGAACACTATTCTCAAGCAGTAATTGGGTTGATTCATCAGTCTTATTTTCTAAAGATTGTAGATAAATACGTGCGCCAAAAGACAGCATTTCTGCTGCGGTTACATTTAATTCTTTGCCATTAATTTTTGCTATTTTATTCAACGAATGTAGAGTATCTGCGCCAATATCAATAGTTATTTCCATAACGATTCACCCTCTTCTATAGGTAATGTTTTAAGACCAATTCCGTTCATTTTAAATCGAACTTCTTTGTAAGAATTATTCTGAAATCCTGAGAAATTATCATTTAAATATTCGATAGTTTTTTGTTTTATTTCTTTCAAAGAATCGTCATTAATATTGGATGAAATAACCAAACTTTGATAATGGTTGTGATACATTAAATGGGGTATGGAGGCATGAATTTGTTCAATCATTTTTCTTATATCTTGTAATGGATTTTCATTTTTTTTATGTGGTGAAATCTCATTATGCAGGCAAAATTCTAAAAGAAATTTTAATGCTTTTGCAGGCGAAATATCTGATGAGCCTCGTTTTTGTAAATCAAATTGATGTGCAATTTTATTTAAGTACTCCCGCTCATATTCTGAAATACGCAAGGTAATGACATCATTTTCTTTCATAGAAGGGCTCATTTATTGAATCAATACAAGTATACAATAGTATTATTTATGTATACAACTGTATTTTAAATTGGATATTTGTTGATTTATAAGGGATCTATGTATACAGTTGTATACATGAGGGATTTACTTTAAATTACCTTTTTTAAAGGCTTGTTGAATTATTTATATATAAATCACATGGTTATGTGTAAATTTTTTAAAGCAATCACATTGCGTGGTGTGTGTAGAATCAGAAAATACAACTAGGCACAATCCTTGTGAAGTACTACTATTAGTATAGTTAGAATGATGGATTATGGAATAAATAAAGAGCGCGAGCCTTTGCGCGTTTGTGAAGGAATAAATTAGTTATCTAAATAGGATAAAAAAATGAAACTATTTTTTCAAAAGGATGCGATAATTGATCGTATAAAAAAATTAATACAATTACTCATCCGAATTAAAGATTTTGTATTAGAACCACCACCAGGTTATCTTGAATATCAAAAAGCCATTGCATCAAAAAATGAACATTTTAATTACATGGAAAATGAATATTTTAAACGGCATATTTTACCTTACATGATTAAAGGTCATAGTGTAAATCAGGGCGACCATTCTTCCATTAATCAGCAGCAATTATTTAATAACCATTCACAAGATACTTTTAGAGTAAATCCTGTCACTGGCCTGCCTATGATTGGTTCCTATGATGCGGGAGGGAATCCATTTGGTTTTAATTACAATCACTCCATGCATCATCATATTAATCATCATACCAGCTTTAGCAATATACATACGAGTAACCAATTTAATTCATTTGATTATTGGAATAGATAGTTAACATGAAAAGCCAGCTTGGAGCTATTAGATCAGAAAAGGCATGCTCTTGAATCCAATCAAGCTGGTGAGAGTGTCAATCAATGTGTACGGACTTTAAATATCACGTAATGTAAGTACAAACAGCCCAAGCTTAGTTTTTGTGGTGAAGCTTAACGCGAATACTGCAAATTATGCTGAACAATTACCGATTAGGGTTTTTAGCATAAACATACAAAAATAGCATCAATTTCTATTTGATTGGTGCTGTTTAAATAGGTTTCAATTAAGTATTCAGATTGTTTGTTCGGATCTTCGTCATCTTCAAAAATGGCCTGAGTAATTTTTTCTATAATATTCATAGAACCGCCCCTTATGTAAAGGCCGTAATTTAAGTTTACGGCCTGTTTTATCTGCTTAATCAATCGCGGCATAAATGTCAGTAGCTTCTTTGTGGTATTCGATGTAATCCCGCAACAAATAATATTGATGGATTGTTTTATCCGATTTAGTTTTCCAACACAGTTGATTAAGAACACATAGGGTTGTAATAATTCCAGCAGCATCTGCACTCACTTCACCATCATAGCCGTTGCCTTCCACATATATGGGAAGTGGCTCGTCCATGTCGGGAGCTAAATAAAAACCACGATTGCTCAATTCGTAAAAATGCCAATAGCCGCCTTCGTAAGAAGAGCATATCACTTTTAATGTGTTGTAGATTGCTTGTTCTGCCCTTATCATCATGGTGCCAAAATGTTTAGGCAAAAAAGAAAGGCGTTGCTGATCGCTAACTAGTTTTGAAGTAATGATTGTTGTCATTTTTGATCCTTAATGTTTTCTATTATGTTCCTAAGTGAACAAATACATTATGGCAAAAACCAGTAATTTTGTCAACAAAATACATCTTTTAAATTGACGCTTTTTGTTATTATATGACGATGCTATTTCATTCCACGATGTAATTTATTAGCTTCATCGGAATTGATTTGTTGCGTTCTTGTTATAAATTCAGACGCGCTAAGCCTTTGACCTTGATCTAGCTCAAACCTGCTTATAGATGCAACAGGGTGAGGGGGCTTTCTTGTTCCCAAGTGACTCGCACAAGGTATTCATCCTGTATTTTTATATAGATAATATGCGCATAGAAAATTATTGCCTTTAAAAAATCGCTCATGCTCAATCCAATCTTGAGAGTTTTTGTCAATTGGCCAGCAAGGTGTGTGTATTTGATCGTTTTTATAATGATTTTTTCCTTTGAATAGGTCATTTAAAAAATTTTTAAGCCCCTGGCTTCTAAAATAAGTATGCCTCTCGTCACCATAATGTTTAAAAAATAGTTCGGAAAATCGCTCTAAGGGGCTTTTTTCGATAACAAAAAAATATGGTCAAAGGAGGGGTTTAAGAATCAAATAGCGTTTAATATCAGGCCTTTTTAGCAGCAAATTATTATTGTAATATAATTTTAAGCGTTGAAAATTGAGAAAGCTGTGGATAGAATAACTTAGGGTAATTAATCCACCTACTATATATAGCGTTATCAAAAACTCTTTTACACTCACATCCATTGCTTACTCCATAATTCCTAAATCAAAAATCTTTAAATGAGGACTTTTAACGATCGGTTAATTATAACATTCTTATGGGTAATTGGCGTGTACGGTGATTCAGTTACGTTGCACATTCTGTTAAAATTACATTAATGACAATCAATCTTATTTGATTTTGAGTGCAATCGGGTTATAATATAATTAACCATACCCGCCACGCCTCTTAACAATGCGGACCAGGGCGGGTTATTTATTTTATGCATTCAAAAATGGTTTTTAATAAACCACCTCTTTCCATACCAGAACAAATACATCACTTACGGCAAAAAGGGCTGTTGCTGGATAATGAACAAGAAGCTAGTCAGTATTTGACGACCATTGGTTACTATCGTTTGATGATTTATTTTAAACCTTTTCTCATTAGCTCTGCGACAAGCTCTCACCAATTTAAACCCAACACGCGATTTTCGGATCTTTTAAATTTGTATGCATTTGATAGGGAGCTGCGCTTATTAGTTATCGATGCCCTAGAGCGAATAGAGGTTTCTTTTCGTACCGCTATATCAAATGCCATGAGTTTGAAATATGGCGCACATTGGTATCTAAGCATGGATTTATTTTCTTCGGCTGAGCAACATCAAATGTTTTTGGAGGAGGTTAAATCACATCTGAAACGTTCACACGAAGACTTTATTAAAACGTATTATGCTAAATATAATCATCCAGAACACCCACCAAACTGGATGGTCATGGAATGCATTTCTTTTGGTACAGTGTCCAAGCTCTATGCCAATATTAAAGATCGTACTGTAAGAAAAGAAATTGGTGATACTCTTGGACAATATAGTGAGATCATCAAATCATGGATGCGCTCACTGACTTATACCAGAAATTTATGTGCTCACCATTCTCGCTTATGGAATCGGTTTTTCGTCAATAAACCCAAGGTTTCAGAAATAACAATATCTTTTGAACATAACGAAAGCCCTTTCTATCTTCAAGCTTATATTATTCATGCATTATTAAAAAACAGCTCGCCAGGCAATCATTGGCGCAAACAATTGTTTCATCTTATGCAAAATCATCCTTCTATACCCTTTTCAAAAATGGGATTTTCTGAGTATTGGGAACAAGATGGTTTATGGTTGTTGGAATAGATAATCTCAATAAACCAATTCGATAACACTTGATGGGAACACCTAATACCTTTTGTTATTGGGGTTATAGAGCACAACCCCAATAACTCCGTTATTAATTTTTTATGTCTGCGCTAGCTACATTGCCAGTTATAATACTTTGCTGCAATTGCGATGCGATATCATTCGGTAACTGCGGCAATAAGATCGTACTGGATTTGTTATGTGACCCTATTTCTTTTAATGTATCAAAATATTGAGTAATCAATACCAAGTTCATTATCTCTGCAGACGATACCCCCGGTACGGACTTTTGGAAATCTTCTACAGAATGGCTTAGCCCATTGATAATTGCTTTTCGTTGATTGGCTGTTCCTTCACCTTGTAATCGCTTGCTTTCTGCTTCTGCCTCTGCCTTTTTGACCATCAATATTTTTTCTGCTTCTCCCTTGGCTTGAGCGGCAACTTGCAATCGTTGTTGTTCGTTAATTTCATTCATTGCATTTTTTACTTTGGCTTCTAACTCTATGTTCGTTACTAATGCTTTGATAATTTCAAATCCAAAGTCTTGCATTGTGTCGGTTAAGTGGCTTTTAACGGCATTAGCAATGCTGTCTTTTTTTTCAAAAATATCATCCAAGATCATTGTTGGCGTTTCAGAACGAACTAGATCAAGGACATAGGCTGTAATTTGTTGCGTAGGATCTTCCAATTTATAGTAAGCATCATAAACTCCGCCATCTTTGATGCGATATTGCACGGAAACTTGAATTTGGACAATCACGTTATCTTTTGTCTTGGTTTCGACTTTGACATCTAATTGTTGAATTCGTAACGATAACTTACCGGCAATCCAGTCAATAAAGGGTATTTTAAAATTAAGCCCCGCATGTGCAATAGAGTGATATTTCCCTAAGCGTTCAATAAGTGCAACTTCTTGCTGTTTGACAATAAACAGACCTGTCAAAATAAAAATTAACAAGATAACAGCGATACCAATTAATAGTTCGATCATCATTTATATAACTCCTTATAGTTATAATTTATTATTTAGTTTTAAAAAAAAAATTCAGCAGTAACGGCAGGAATAGAAACGGCCATACATATAAGAAATAACTGACAAATTTTTCTCGCATGGATTCAAAAATGTCTTTTCTTGCTGCATTTGGAACGTAGTAGGCGTGGGATAATTCTAATACGAGCTTTTTATCCTTTTTATCTCTCAAATTTACTTTAATGGCGTTATCTCCCCACGTTTCTGAATAGGTAAATTGATAGGGATGTGTGTTATTGGGTTTCATTTCATTAATATTCACCACATCAAAATCACTTATTGGTTTTGGGCTTTCATCTGAAAACCTGAGCTCATAAAGGAGCTGTTTGCGTTTTACTTGAATATCCGGTTTTTCGTTAGGGTTATACGATTTTTCAATTTTTGATTCAATTACCTTTTCTTTGAGTGGAACCAATTGAAGAGTGAATGCGCTCATGTATCTTTTTTCAGCTAACGCAATTAATCTGTTTTTTATCTGTTGATTTCTGCGCTCTAGTGTTAATCGCTTATCCTGAGGCAAGCCACCTTGAGTCAATAATTGATTATTGCGCTCGTATTCACTATACAGCTCGCCATCAGGTGACTCAAAATCCGGCTTATTGTAAGAGAACGGATGTCCCTTCTGCGAAAATAAAATAGAGCCTGCAGCTAACCCAGTTAAAAATTTAGAATGTTTTACCGTGGGCGATATTCGCTGCGGTTTCGTCTTCCCATGGGTATGAGCTACTCTAAATGATTTAGAAGGCCCTGAATGAGCAGGAAAGGATAAAGAAGCCCCCATGAATAGGGTGAGGGCAAAAAGCCTATTTATAGCAATTAAATAGTTATAACTTCTTAAATAACTCATGTGCGATTCCTTTAGGTAATTTTTTATCAAACCATTTCCAGAGTTCGAATTTATTCGTTCCTTTTTCAAAATGAAGGAAATCTTCTTAAATTTCATCATCATCGTTTATTGGTACATCCACTAATTGGTGCCATAAATTTAAATAATCCATTGTGTTCCCTCCTAATAGCGAGTAGGCTAGAAAAAATCTAGCCTACTTAATTGAATTCCTCTTCTTCGGTATAGTGCAACCCATCAATAAAGGCTTGAGCTACAGAAACGGCCTCTGATTCAGTTTTTAAACCACAAAATCCTTGGACGGTATGGCCATCACAATCATCGATGCGAATATCCGCTATATAGCGTTCATCGGATTCTTGATAACTAATTTCTATTTGAGGTTCGGCCGGGATCCTGACGAAAAGGACCATTTCCTGTGTAATTTTGTGCCATTTACTATCTAAATTAAATTTCTCTGCTTTCTAAGATATAGGTGCTATTAATTATTTGGCCTAATTTTTCTTCTGTTTGATTTACAATCGTAAATTCATTCTCTTTCCAAAAATTTAAAGCGTTCACATTTTGTTCTTGCACAATACATCTTAATCTGGTTTTTTGGAGAGAATGCCTAAGGTCTTTAATTAAGCGAGAACCAATACTTTGATTACGATAATTTGGATGAATTAACAAATAGCCAATTGTCCAGATGTCTTTTTCCGGATAATCACGAATTATATCCAAAATACCGATTAAAATATTGTGGTCATAAATACCTAAGACAAACTTATCTTCGCTTATATTCTTTGATGGTGGGCAAGCAGAGAGAATTCCTGCAGCAGAACCTTTTTCTCCTTCACACAATTCGAAAAAATCATCAAATAACTGAATAAAGTTTTGTATCTCATGCAGATTATCCGCAGATAATAATCTAATATCCCATTTTTTTAATTTCGATAAAAATGGAGGGTTTTTCAACTTAATTCTCCACTTTGATTTTCATTTATTATTCTTCTTACAGATGTACGACCAATTCCGAGTCTTCTGCTGATTTCTGATTGGCTTATCCCTTTACTGAACATAGACATTATTTCATCACTCCGTTTTTTTGCAGTTGCTGGACGCCCATGAGATGTACCTTTACTTCTGGCATGAGCAATCCCTGCTTTAACACGCTCCCTTAAAATTTCTCTTTCAAATTCAGCAAAAATTGCTAACAAGCCAGCCATTGCTCGCCCTGTTGCTGTAGTTAAATCGAGTGCTTCAGTTAATGAGATGAAACCAACACCAAGATTATTCAATTCATTCAAAGTATGAAAAAGATCATTAACGGAACGACCCCATCGATCCAATTTCCAAACAATAATTACATCAATTTGTCGACGCTTTGCTTGGTTTATAAGTTCTACTCGTTTTGGCCTCTCTTTAGCTCCTGATCCAATTTCTGTAATTTCACTTTCAATATCCCACTGACGTGCCTGCGCATATTTTTTCATTGCTTCAATTTGCAGATCTAACGTCTGTTGGTCATGTGTTGAAACTCTGGCATAAATTCCTGCTTTCATACCTGGCCAAAAACCTCCTGAAATTTGTCTGTCGAAAACCCTTTAAATATAAGGATCCAAAGTCTTGATTTTTACATGGCCATAAACTACTGTTTTCGGCCGCTGTAAAGATAACCAAAATTTAAAATGACTGCAATACATGAAACCGCCTATCCAAGATTAAAACCAAATCCTACACCGACAGAGCTTGAGAAAAACTTCAAGCCGACGTTCGATGAAATAATGCTGATGGAAAATAGCACCCGCTCAGCATCAGTAATTAATAAGTTAGGTTTTATGGTCATATTGAAATGTTATCAATGTCTAGGTTATGCAATTAATCTGAAAGATGTTCCTGAAGCAATCATCGGTTATGTTTCCAACGCCTTAGGAGGTTCTGATAATCCGGTTCTTACAGGTTATGCACCAAGCTCCAAAAAAAGACATCGAAAAATTATTCTGCAGTTTCTTAACATATCAGATGATGAGCATAAGCAACGGGATTGTATGAAACAAAGTGCATTAAAATCTGCTGTTTTTAAAGAAGGGTTGGTGGATATTATAAATGATATGATTGAAACGCTCGTGAAGGAACGATTTGAGTTGCCTGGTTTTACTACATTAGAACGAATGGCACGAGCCGCCAGAGCTCTTACCAGTACTAAATTATATGAGCGAATCACCGCCAAGCTTGGTGATGAGTCAAAAATATTTCTCGATACATTATTTGATATAGCACTTGCGCCAGATAATGCCGCAACTCGATGGGCTTATTTAAAACAGGAAATGAAAGCGCCTACTACTCAGAATGTTAAAACCTTCATTGAGAATTTAACTCAATTAAAAGATTGGCGCTCTAAAGCCCCAGCTTCTATTAATGAAATTCCTGCTCACCGATTAGAGCAATTGATTGAAGAAGCAACGGCGTTAGATAGCTCAGACATGAAGGACTTAAGACAAGATAAACGTTATGCTTTAGCGATTACCATGCTTCATTTTAAACTAGCAAATGGTCTGGACAGCATCGTAAGCGTTTTGATTCGCTGGATGCGCAAAATGAGACATGAAGCCAGTCAGGAATTAGATGCTTACACATTAACCAAGAAAAATGAAACAGACCGATTAGTTGAAATTCTTTATAACGTGTTATTAGCATCAATGGTCACCGGAACTCACGCAGAAAGATTAGATGCAATTGAAAAAAACTTCCCAGAAGACAAAGAAGGAACTATTACTCAATGTGAGCAATATTTAGCGCATTCAGGAAATAATTATTTGCCTTTTATGGTAAAGCTCTATCAAAATAAGCGGTATGTACTTTTCCAGTTATTGGAACAATTAACATTGTGCTCTGCATCTCAAGATAAATCACTTGAGCAAGCAGCATCCTTTATTATCAAGCATCGTCAGAGCAAGCAAAAAATGATTCCCATAGTTGCCAATGATTTTGATCAGTTAAGTTGGCTCAGTGATAAATGGTTTAATTTTGTTACGAATAATAAACGACATGATGAAATCATGGTGGTCAATAAAAAACACTTTGAAATGGCTGTATTTAATGCATTGGCAGACGAGATCCATTGTGCGGACATGTTTTTGGAAGGTGCTAATCATTATGACGACCCAAATAAACAGCTAATGACATGGGAAGAGTTTTATGCTGGGGTTGATGAGTATTGTGCTTTAATTCAGCAACCAAGTAAGCCTTCTGAGTTTATTAAAAGTTTGCAAGACCGGCATTTTGAAGCAGCGATTCAGACAGATAGTGGTTTCCTGGCAAATGAGTACCTAAGTATTGAAAATGGGGAGCCGATTTTAAAACGTGCAGTGACCAAAAAAGAGGATAAAGCCATTACTGCTTTTGTTGATGAGGTTTCAACACGATTACCCCTCTTAAACATTGTTGATGTCTATAGGGATATTGAAGAATGGTTATCCATCAGCAAATTCTTTAAACCACTTTCAGGCTATGATTCCAAAATCAAAGACTATGGCATGCGTTTTGTTGCCACTACTTTTTCTTATGGCTGTAATGTTGGTCCCGTTCAAACAGAACGTTGTTTACAACAATATAGTCGTAAACAAATTGCATGGGTATTTAATCATCATGTGACTGATTACCGGCTAAGTAAAGCAACAGAGAAGTTGATTAATATTTATAATCAATTCGAATTGCCAAAGTCATGGGGAACTGGCGATAGCAGCTCTGTTGATGGCACATATTGGAATATGTATACCAATAATTTACTGGCAGAACACCATATTCGCTATGGACAGTATGGTGGCATTGGTTATTACCATGTTTCTGACCAATACATTGCCCTATTTAGCAATTTTATCCCTTGCGGTGTCTATGAGGCGACTTATATTTTTGATGGCGTTATTGATAACGAATCTGATATTCAGCCCAAAACAATCCATGGAGACACAGGCGCTCAAAGTGAGGTAGTGTTTGCGTTTGCTTATTTGCTTGCAATTAAATTGATGCCAAGAATTCGCAATTTTAAACATCTAAAATATTACAGACCTGTTACTGCATCAGGTGACTTATTTAAACATATTGATAGCTTATTTACTAATGATAAAATCGATTGGGTGTTGATTGAGGCGCATTACTACGATATGTTGCGGGTAGTGATGTCCATTCAAAATGGTAAAATTAAAGCCTCAACCATTTTGCGCAAACTGTGTATGCAAAGCCGTAAGAATAAGATCTTTCAGGCATTTCGTGAATTAGGACGAGTAATTCGAACAATATTCTTGCTCAATTACATCAATGATATTGAATTACGACGAATTATTCATGCTGCCACATGTAAAAGTGAAGAGTTTAATAACTTCATTGATTGGGTTGCATTCGGGCATGATGGAGCTATTGAAAATAATCTACAGGGGATCCAAAAGAAGATTATTAATTTTGGTCGTTTGGCAGCTAATGCTGTTATTCTGCATGTTGTAGCTAATATGACTAACGTGATTAATGATATGAAAACTGAAGGTTATGAAATTAGCCCTGAAATGCTCAATAGTTTATCGCCATATCACACAGGCCATCTTAATCGATTTGGCTTATTCCCTTTGACGGGAGATAGAGAAAAATTGAGAGTTGAATTTAAGCTGAATTAAAAATAAACAGGAAACGGTCCTTTTCGTCAGGATCCCGGCCGAACCTCTAGATCAGGACTACCTGGTAAAGCCCAATTCGCGAAAAACGAAGCAATATATACTATACCTATACTAATGCTTGATGAGCATTGTGACTTTGTTTTCAAGGAAAAACGATGATTGCTCCAGAAATCCCAGAAAATGAAGCGATGCGTTTAGCAACTTTATATAAATTACAAATACTTGATACAGAGCGAGAGGAACGTTTCGACCGATTGACTCGAATTGCTTGCAAGCTTTTTGATGTTCCTATCGCTGTGATTTCATTTTTAGAAGCTGAACGTCAGTGGATGAAATCGACTCAAGGATTTGACATTAAAGAAGCGGCGAGAAAAACTTCGTTTTGTGGTCATGTTATTCTTTCAGATGAAATCATGGTAGTGGAGGATGCAACGAAAGACATACGATTTTACGATAATCCCTTTGTTCTGGGAGAACCGAATTTCCGATTTTATTTAGGTTGCCCGTTAAAAGTAAAAGACTATAACGTAGGCGTAATTTGTTTAATTGATGATAAACCTCGGTCAATTAGGGAAGTCGATCAAAATGTGGTGCATGATCTTGCCGATATGGTGGAAATGGAATTGGAATCATTACATTTGGCAATTACGGATGAATTAACGGGTTTGTCTAACCGACGTGGTTTTTTAAAACTTGCAGGCTATTTATTTCAAAAATACCAACGCGAAAATAAGATGTTCACTTTATTATTTTTTGATTTAGATAAGTTTAAACAGATTAATGATCAATACGGGCATGCAGAAGGAGATAATGTTTTAAAGGTTTTTGCAAATTGTCTTCTCAAAAATTTTCAATGTCACGATGTAATCGCACGTTTGGGCGGTGATGAGTTTTGTGTATTGTGCTCCGGCTACGATCAAAATGATGTATCCGAAATTATTCAACGACTACGCCATTCATTAAAAGCAATTAAGACAAAAGGTTATACTATTGAATTTAGTATTGGCAACATTCAGTATAATAAAGAAAAGCATACAACATTAGAAAACATGCTTACACTTGCTGATTCTAAAATGTATGATGATAAAAAAAGTAAGTAAGCCACGCATAAAGGCTAATCTACTTTTTTTCCTGTAGGTTTCGCACTGATTTTTGCCGGATTAAGGTTATTACTGATACGGGAGACTGTTCTGTCAACTCGCCGTTGAAGCATAATTTCAACCATGACTGTTTCATTCGGGTGAAGAATTTTGTTAATGTCTGCCAGCGAAGAATGAAAATCTAGCACCCGATAATAGGCAAGGGCCTGAGTGCTTTCTGTCGGATGTGCTTTAATACGAAACCCTAAATTACCTTGCATCACAGGCGTATTAATTCCGGCTTCCATGATGTCATAGTCCAGAAAATAAGTGAGTTTTCCTCGATCTCGCTGGTTTTGCTGGCGGTCAGCGAAAAAACCGGTAGGAAGATCATATTCGCTATATTTGGGGCCTGCGGTTAGATAAAGATCATAATCATCCAGATGATTCCCGCGATCATCAATCAGTCGAAATACAATCATAGAATAACGATTAGTAATGTATTCGCGTTTATAAAGAAGCGTCTTTACCTGTTCTATACGCTCATTACTTTGGGTCTTTTCAGTAAGCTTCTCCAGCTCTTTTGCTAATAACGCGTAGTCTTTAGCATTTTTTACCTGAAGACAGCGTAAAACCCATAGGGCGGTAGGGTGTGTGCCAGCATTATCCATCCTAATGCTGCGAATAATTCCCATTTTTTTACCCGAATGTGAACACCCGGGCAGAACCCCCATTGCCATCGGCTTGGATCGTCTTAAATTAGCAACAATCAGATTTTCTCCATTAGTGCCCTCTTGATGCAACTTCAAGAGGCTGTAATTCATATTTGCAGCGGTTACACGAACAACACCATCCGAGCCAGCCTCTCCCGTGTAGGAGTTAACCGCATCATAAAGCTGGCGGTCAATTTTCTGCCCTGTAAGAACAAAGGGATAGATGCCATTAGCCGGACAATCATAATCAAGCCAGCTTTCATTAAGTTTCCAGCTCATATTGCTTCCGAGCTCTAGCCAGTCAAGTACATGCTGCCCTGGTTCAATGCCTTCAAAAAAACTTTTTATCCGACCAAGTCTGGATTTACCAAGTTGCGCCAGTGCAGAACCGTGATTGGCAGGAGCCAACATAATCAAATGGCTCAAGGGGCATTGTGCAAGATTATTCTTAAAATATAAATCCATCCACTTACGAACAACAGGGCCGCCAGTAGAATGTGTAATACCAGCAAAACGCTCCCCGTCTCCCAGCTTATTAGCAATTTCATCACGCACCGCCTGATCGAAGGCTCGTGCTATATCATCAACTGTGACTGTATCGTCAAAACTGATATAACGCCCAAGATAGATGTTACCAACCTGAATATTCAGAACACCATTTTTGCTTTGATATTCAAGCCATTGGGGTAGTTCCCCGTAAGTATTGGTATTTGTGACACTCCAGCCATGGACGAAAATAACAATCATAATATTCCTTAATTTAGTGACACGACAAGGGATTGTTGAGCAAGGCGATAATATTAGATTATTTTACAATAATATAGGTGTATTTAAAAAATTGCCCAGTCCTACGTTTTACACGGCGAAACATAGACTTCCATGGATTTATTAAGCTAAAATTCCCCCTCCTGCTAGCTCATGTGAGCCTCTCCCATTAGGAACATTTATGCAAAGCATGTAGTATAATTTTTTGCCTAGATGGTATCTTCGATCAATTAGTTTTATGGAGCAAAATGAATTCTATGCCAACAGGAACAATAAAGCGTTTTATTGCCGCGGGAGCATTACTTGCTATGCTTGCCACTATTTTGGGAGCTTTCGCGACTCATGGTTTACAAGGAAAATTTAGTGCAGAACAAATGAAAATTTTCCAAACTGGGATTTATTACCAATTTGTACATAGTTTGTCGTTAATTATGGTGGGTGTGCTGCTATTTCATACTAATTTACGGCTTATCCGCTGGTCAGGGTATCTATTTTTTGCAGGTATTTTGTTCTTTTCAGGGAGTTTATATTTACTTTGTGTCGTAAAGGTTAAACCGTTGGGAGTAATTACTCCCATAGGTGGTATGTGCTTTATTATGGGTTGGTTATCGCTGGCTAGGGGAATATATAAGAATTCCTAATTTCAGCTCCATACCCCTAGTTGCTTCGTTACTACGTTTAGATAATGGATTAAGTCAAATTTATTTAAACTTGATATCGTCATTGCGAACGAAGTGAAGCATTCCAGAATTCCATGTTCTTCGCAGGAATCGGAATGCTTATTTGTTTATTGATTAGGACAACCTGCTTGATGGTATAAAACTAAAGCATCATAAATGCCAGGATAATCTGTAAAGGCAGTCTTATTGGCTTTAATATCATCGAATACCGAATTAGTCCGATTACAATCCCCCATATCAGTGATATTGGAATGGTCCCCATTCGCTTTTTTATAGGAAATGAAATTAGCGCCACAATGCAAATGAGGCCGCTTCGATGCCGCATTCCCTAAGAAATCTTGGTTATTACAAAACGTCCTTTTAAAGTTAACTCTACCCAAATCAACCGTACCTGCAAATGAAGTCGCCGAAAGAGAGGTGAATAAGCATACAGCCGCGATTGCTATTTTTTTCATCATAAAACCTTAAAAAAATACTTGAGGGTGAAATATAACACGATTTGGCAGATATTCAATAAAATATATGGTTAACAATTTAAATACTTTGGTAACTGCCATAGAGCACACCGTTTCAATTAAAGGTGGAATGTATAATTTGTTGATGCTGGGGTTAGTAATCAGGTACATGTTCCCGGAGTTCATTGAGGTGCTTTAATTCTAAGTCTACCAATATATCTCCTGTTTCGCATGGGCCTTACTATGTTATTTATGACACTCCATTTTTCAATGCCTAAAAATAGGCTCTCTGAATCATATATAGCCATTAAGTTGGATGTCAACGGCAAAAAAATTGTATCTTCTTCTTCAACTGAATTATCTGAATCAGATGATGAGAATGATTCTTTGGACTGGTTGCTAATGCCTTGAGAAATAATAAAAATAGTCTCTCTAGTGACTAAAATTCTAATCCAGGCGACAATATTAAAAAAAGAATAAGGGACTTACTATATGCCTGAAAAACCTAATCGCCTATTTATTCCTCATGCAAGGCTAAATGAATATCAATTAGCAGGTTGGAACCCTAGCTGTGTTGCAGAATCAGGATTAGGATGCCAATTAATGGCAGATGTTATGATCCCTATGCCTGATGGTATTAAACTTTCTGCTGATGTATATCTACCTGCCAAAGCAGGAAAATACCCTGTGATTCTTCAGTTTTCTGCCTATAATCGCGATCTCCATACTACAGGATTACCTACTGGAAATAATGAAATTGGCTCTCCTCCTGTAATTACTGATAGAGGTTACGTGCAGGTGGTTGTTACTGCGCGATCGATAGGGCGCTCGGAAGGAAGCTTCCAGCCTTGGCAAAATGAGCAAGAAACGGATGATCATTATCATTGTATCGACTGGGCATCCAAACAATCTTGGTCAAATGGTGATGTATGTTTATTTGGCACCTCCTATTATGGCATGAATCAAGCCAGTGTCGCGGTGCGTAATCCCCCAGCATTAAAGGCTTTTTTTGCTAATGAGATCTGCACTGATTTTTATCGCCATGTTTTCCATTATGGAGGAATCTCTAATGTGGATTTCATGAGCTTATGGGTAGGTGCTAATTTTAATCCATCAACAGTCCATCGGTACGTTGCGCCCTGGAAGCGAGCTTTGCTAAGTTACATCATCAACCGTCCGTGGCTATGGAAACGATTAAAGCCTTATTTACCACGTATTGTAAAAAAATTAAAAAATAAAGAAGCAACACCCGAAGCGCTACGCTGGTACCTTCATGTATTATTTGATAGCAATCGTCGGGAAGATACTCAAATTGCTTCTGGTCCTTTCAAGCATTTACATAAAATCAATGTACCCTTTGTCGTCGTACAAAACTTAGGAGATATCTCCCTGCATCAATATGGATGTTATGACCTATTTGAACATGCGAGTACTGCTCCGGACAAAAAATGGTTAATTATTGCGCCTGCAGAATATGAATTACCCGTATATTCCTGGCAATTAGAAGCACTGGCATTTTTTGATCATATACTAAAGGGAGTTAATAACGGTTATTCTCAACTAGCTAGAGTACGATATTGGGTAGAAGGCAAAAATAGCTTTGATTCTGCACCAGACTTCCCAGTACCGGATACAACTACTCGCAAATATTATCTTAAAGGAAAACCTAGCGACTTAGATACGCATATTTTGCAGAATGAGATTCCAGAAACAGGGCAAAATTCCTGGCTTTCTATTCCTCATGGGGTGGAAATTCTACCTAACATTGACATACTTGAAACGCAAAAATTAGCCTATGAATTATTAATTGAAAAAACCACTACCTTAGTCGGACCTATAACCGTGCAACTTCAATTTAGTTGTAATGAGATAGATTCTTATTTAATCACCCGGTTAGGACGACTTGATGAGGAGGGGAGGTATCATCTATTGTCTATGGGACATCTTCGTCCCGCTACGAGGACGGTAGACTCTGAAAATGGCACCAAATGCGAGATCGCAATTAATACCTCAGAGGTAACACCGCTCAAACATAACGAACCTGTAATTTTGTATTTTAGTATGACTCCTACCGCTTCATTATTAAAAAAGGGCGATCGCTTACTATTCGAGATTTCCAGCAGGACGGATCAGTTTAAAACGGGGTTGAAAGACGGATTTATAATCCCCTCTATGGCTGTACCACCTTATTTTTGCCGTAATAAAATCCATTATGGAGAACAAAGTTATATTAAATTACCTTTTAAAATATGATTTTTTGGTGATGCACATTTATCAGGATTTTAACTCAGGAACTTATGATAATAAATAAGAGAGAACAAGTGCACACCTTAATACCCCCTGCAGCCACTGCTGCAGGGAATGCTCTTAATGTTAGATTCCAAATCTGGCCACGCTACCGCTAAATCCAACTCCAAAAGAAATTACCAAAACATCGCCATGCTCTTTTTTCTCATTGATTAAATTATCTAGCATAAACCCAATAGAGCATGAAGATAAATTACCATAGTTTTTAAGGATAAAATAAGACAGGGCAATCTTCGCTTGTTGCTCCTCTAAATGCAGATTTTTACTCACTGCGCTAATGATTTTTTTACTGCCCGTATGCACTAAATAATGAGAAATATCTTCCTTTGACAGCCGACTATCATCGATTACCTGATTTAATAATAACTTGCTGTACGTAGCACCACGTTGTGGAACCTGTTTTCCTAATGTGTATTTAGGGTAGTTTTTATAACAGGGCATCTTACTGCCACCTTCATTCATACATAAAATTTCTTTATCGTCAGCATCAATATTGGTCAAATGATAGAAGTCAAAAGTTGCTGCGGCATTATTACCCAGCAGGATAGAAACCGCACCATCTCCAAATAGATAAGAATTAATTAGATTATTTAAATGGTTGGTGGCATCTTGTTGTTGATATTCTGGTAATTCTCTAATTTCAGGAAATGTGCGAATCATTTCTTTGCTTGTAATAGACGGAAACATCGCTGTATGTGTTTCCGAAACACATATCATTACCTGTTTATGTGGGCATGCTTGCAGGTAATAAGAAGCCATTTCAAAGGCTTTAATTAATGCGCTGCAACCTTGGTTTTGCATATTAATTACATTAATATCACGAGGCATCATATCCTCATCAAGCATTGAAATAATTTCATAGGCCATACAGGGTAATGGTCTTTCTGCCGTATTTGTTACTGCTATGAAAAGACCAATATTATAATCATGAGGCGATTTCTCCAGGCATTTTTTGATTGAACTTGCACCTAATTCATTTACTCCAGCCAAGAGCTTTCTTTGCTCCTCATGAACCAGATAACTAGGCAAATTATCTACCACTGAATATCGAGTTTCGATATCCATTGCTTGTAGCATTTCCAGGGCTTTCATACTTATTTTGGATTCTATTTTATTGAGAATGTCTTTACT
Organism: Legionella saoudiensis; assembly: GCF_001465875.1. Lineage (GTDB taxonomy): Bacteria > Pseudomonadota > Gammaproteobacteria > Legionellales > Legionellaceae > Legionella > Legionella saoudiensis. The sequence continues at coordinate 271,977 of NZ_LN901322.1, forward strand.
ATTAACTTTTTGCTCAGGTATTTCCGAAGCAATGCTCAAAATTTCTATAGAACTCATAAGTTCTTTCCTCCGTACACAAAAGCGGGTTGTGTTTCTGGAGATTTAGGATGCGTCCGATGCGCCAAACAGCCAGGACAATAAGGAATGATGAACAACCCAAATTATAATGTGAATAATCATTAACATTTTTGTATATGATTATGAATTTAATTTAGTACAGAATTTTAAAAATGCTGCTAGTGCGAACACTTTTTACAGTTTCAATACAATTAATCTTTAAGAGTATTTTGAGCTACCCCTTTAAGGGTGGCTCAAGAGACGGGCAGAATCCAAAGGGGGATCGCGGCTTTGCTTACAACAAAGTTCCGTTAAATAAATCCTATCCCGGTAGGATCTAAGCATAAAAATAATGGATAAACATATTAATCCTACTATAATAGGATTATAAAATTAATTTAATTTTAAAACTGCAATAAGACTAGCATCGTAGGATTATATGGCCAAGAAAGTTAAAAGCATCGAAAATCCAAATTTTGATCAACCATTAACAGCGGAGTTAATTGGGAAGCTAATTAAAGCTCGACGTAAACAAAGTGCGCTCCGGTTAGAGGACGCTGCTGCATTATGTGGTGTGGCGAAGGATACCTTAATGAAAATAGAGCATGGAAAAGCTACGTGTCAATTAGGAAGTGTCCTACAAATTTGTGCCGGTTTAGGAATAAAAATTTATGCGAAGCCTTGGGAAAAAGTAAATGAGGATGAGAATGAGTGGAGATAATCCGGCATTAGATGTTTATTTGGGTACACAATTTATAGCACAAATTAAAGTTATTAATGAACAATTATATTGGACATATTCACCAAATTGGCTCGAGACAGGGTATGCAGTTTCCCCTCACTTGCCTTTAATAGACGAAATTCCTTCATTAAATGTATTGCGTTTTTTGAAAAATCTGTTACCCGAAGGAAAGGCTCTAGAGGAGTTAGTGGCAAATTACCATTTAAGCAAAAACAATGTGGTTGCCCTTGTTCGGGAGTTAGGTTTAGATACGCCTGGCTCTTTAATAATTTTGAGTTCTAATCAATCTCTACCTAAAAATAAAATATTTAGGTTTCTTAGTGATGAGGAATTAGAGCGGAGGTTAACTAATCGCGACACTTATGGCTTAATAATGTGGGATGGAAAACCACGTCTGTCCGTGGCAGGTGTACAAGATAAAATTAATATTGTGCTAAATGAAAAAGAGGAGTTAGGATTTGGAGATGGAATTTTATGTTCAACCCATATTCTTAAATTCGAAACACATAAGTATTCTAATTTAGTATTGAATGAATATTTCAGTATGTTATTAGCAAAAGACTGTGGTTTAACTGTTGCAGATGTCCAATTGAAGCGATTTGGTCCCCATCCCGCACTATTAGTAAAGCGTTTCGATAGAAAATTGGATTCTAAAGGAATGGTTAGAAGAAGTCATATTATTGATGGATGTCAGGCACTAAATTTACCTCCTGAGTATAAATATGAACAAAACTTTGGAAATGGTAGGGATGTTGCGCATATAAGGGATGGGGTAAGTTTGCCCAAATTATATTCTTTCGCCAATGAATGTATAAATCCAGCCAAAACTAAATTGCAAATCTTGGATTGGGTACTATTTAATATATTGATTTATAACTGTGATGCTCATGGAAAAAATATTAGTTTCTTTGTAGGTCCAAAAGGGATTTCACTAGCTCCATTTTATGATTTAGTAAACATAAAAATGTACCCTGAATTTCAGCATGAGTTGGCTATGGCATTAGGTGATGAATTTGATGAGAACGGTATAAATGCTTATCAACTGGCTGACTTTGCGGATACTTGTGGATTGAACAGAGCTTTAGTAGCTAGACGTTTAAAATATTTAATTGGGAAAATAAAAGACTCCTTATCCAAGCATATGAGTTTAGTGAAGACGAATGAAAAAGAGAAACATTTTCTCCATAAGTATGCCAAAATAATAATAGAAAGAAGTGAGCACTTAACAGAACAGATTAATTATATTGCCTCAATTGATTTATAACTCGAATGATAGGGCTCTTAGAGTGATATATAAGTCTAATTAATCGGGATAATTACCCTAATATCTGCGCCCAAATAAATACTTAATAAATAGAATAAAACTCTACTATATATCCGAAATAAGAAAATTTGCATGCTTCATGACAGTAATGAAATGGAATTCATTTCTCAAACCAAGTGAAAATTCATTTTTTTGTTTAGTATGTGCTCAAAATAGGCATCATGAACAAATTGTGCATCACAATATCAATACATTCCCTAAAGCATAAACCTCACCACCTATTGGTGGCGAGGCAAAAATATTACTGATTAGGGGTTACAATATTGAACCAAAAATCAAAATTATCTATTAAGCTTAACAATTGTTTCAGTGATTCCTGATTACCTTCAATTTTTAATTCATTGTTGACTTGTGTGCTGGCAACAGTTTTTTGCTTAAGAATAATCTGATTTAAAATCTCCCTGTTAATAGTAATTGTTGCATCTGCGTGATTCGACTGATACCCCTTGATATGATGTAAGCTGCCGTTATTAAGCTCTACAATATATTTTTCATTAATATCTGGGAAAACAAAATTTAATGTAAGCACAGTAGTGGCGGCTTTCACACCATCTAATTTGACACCAAGATAATCGAAAAATAAATCGGTGTTCATCGCACGAATAGTATCTGGGCTTGCTGTATCTGGAGTAGCTCCTTTTTGTACGCCATTACGTAATTCTTTAGCCCCACTAAGGTAAAAATTACGCCAGGGGCCTGATTCAGCTTGGTAACCCATTTGTTCTAAAGCATCTGCCTCCAGATTACGGGCTTCTTGATTATTCGGATCGGCAAAGACCACATGATTCATCACTTCAGCGACCCAGCGATAATTCCCTTGTTCGTAATCTTTTCTGGCTTGTTCCATGATTTTGGAGGCACCACCCATATACTCAATATATTTTTTGCTCGACTCCACAGGAACCAAAGGATGTAAAGTCGCAGGGTTGCCGCTAAACCACCCTAAATATTTAACATAAGTTGCCTTAGTATTGTGGTTCATGGTTCCATAATAGCCACGGTTTGACCAGTAATGATTTAGTGTATCTGGTAGGTTCACTTTTTCGGCTATTTCGTCCATAGTAAAGCCTTGGTTTGCATAGTGGAGGGTTTGGTCATTAATGAACCGATACATATCGCGCTGTAATTTTAAGTGCTTAATAATGGTGTCTTTATTCCAAACCGGCCAGTGATGAGGAGCAAATAATACTTGGGCATCATTCCCCCAAAGATAAAGAACCTCATTTAAATATTTAGACCAAGCCAATGGGTCTCTAATTTTCGCCCCTCTTAATGAATAAGTATTGTGTAATGTATGGGTGGCATCTTCAGCGGTGCATAAAGCATGATATTCTGGTATGTAAAAGAACATTTCAGACGGTGCTTCAGAATCTGGCGCCATATAAAAAACAAAGTCCAAACCAGCTAGATTTAAATGTTGCTGGTTCTCTTTTATAAGGTCGGTAGGTGTTATAAGAGACACTGTTCCTGAAGATGTTGTCATTCCTAAACCAGCACCAACTTGTCCCATTGGCGACATAGGCAGTAAATTACCATACATGTAACTGGCTCTTCGACTCATAGCATTACCAGCCATCACATTTTCAGCCACAGCTGCTTCGGTAAATCCAACAGGCGCTACGATTTTTACTTTCCCTGCTTTGACATCCTCTTCTGTAACGACTCCTTTAACTCCACCATAATGATCGACATGGCTGTGGGTATAAATGACTGCAACAATTGGTTTTTTAGGGCGATGTTTAAAGTATAAATCCAAGGAGGCTTTTGCTGTTTCAGTAGAAATTAATGGATCAACGATAACTATACCTTGCGGGCCTTCAATAAAGGTAATATTAGAAAGATCAGCAGTACGCACTTGGTATATATGTTCATTAACTTTAAATAATCCCCCCATGGATACTAGCTGGGATTGCCGCCATAGACTTGGGTTAACCGTATCAGGAGAAGGACTATCCTTTTTAATAAATGAAAAATTACTTAAATCCCACACAATAGTTCCATTGGTGTTTCTAATTACCCCATTATCTGGTAAAGGAGCAATAAGCCTTTAGACGCATTACTAAAAGACTCTTTGTCATTGAATGGTAACTCTTTTAATACAGCATTATTGGTATTTTTGGTTACTAAAGAGGCTTCTTTTGGAGATTCATTTGCGTATGAAGTACTTAAAAAAAATATTGGGGAGAGGGCTAAAATACTGAGATTTAGTTTTTTGGTTTTCATATCAGTCCTTTGATTATTAGCATGGGTTGATTAATTTTTAAATCACATACATTTTTTTATGTTTAATTCCATTACCTAAATTTATTGAGAAAAGCTTTTATCATCATAGTTATTTATCATAGCCCAAATGTGTTGAAATAATAATATAGACTTCAAGCCCCTAAAAATGGCGGAGCAGTACGAGATACTCCATAATACATCACACCGTCAAGCGGTATTACCACGTTTTTTATCTACTTAAACCATTCTTGCTCATTTACTCAGGATATGAAGCTTAAGAAGCTCCATGAATTTCATCTTTTGATAAATTGCCTAAAAACCTTCAAATGCAAATCGCTAAAATCTTATCAGCAGCTGATTTAAACAGTCTTTCTCGTGCATCTAAATATCATTGTGCTTTATTTAAACCTGTAAGCGATATTTATAAAACAAAAATATTATTAAATTGTGTGGTTCGTGGGAAGAGAATTGTTCGCTGTCATCATCAAAAATACCATCAGATTTTAAAGGGACATCGGGGACAATTCCTGATGAATCATTGTCATTCCTATGAGGTTTTGTTGCGTGTAAGCAAGTAAGACATTAATGAAAGGCATTACGTGGGATCCAAGCAACAATGTTGAAACACAGGCATATCCAATAAGTATATTGAGATCACAATTTGTGATTTCAAGTTGTTTAATAGGGCACTAGAGGAAAAATCTTCATAAAATCTCCCATTCTTGTGCTAGCCATTTAATGAACATAGCAGTCTGGTCCATAAAATGATTATCGAATTTTCTAGGGCTATAATAGTGTTAGAATTGACCTAATTAAATTAATGAGAATGCATAATGCCTAATCTGAATCGCTTTATAAAAGCCCAACGTGGTAATACTAGTATGCCTGCTTTTCAAAAAGCATATAAAGAAATTCAGAGCGGTGCAAAAACAAGCCATTGGATCTGGTATATATTTCCGCAATTGAAACAGCTTGGTTCAAGTCCAATGGCCAAAGAATATGGCATTGTTGATTTCAAAGAGGCCTGTGATTATCTGCAGAATGAGGAACTTTTTAATAACTACCATGAGATTACGCAACTTGTCCTAGAGCAACTAACAGATGGGATACCAGTGTCCCGGTTAATGGGATCGAGTATCGATGTTCATAAACTGTCTTCAAGTCTAACTTTATTCCGCGAAGCCGCTACTTTTCTGGTTAAGCAACAAGATAGTGATCAAAATTATGAAAGATTGGTTAATTGTTGTGAGCAGTTATTAACTATACTTGAGCCTTGTAAAAAAACACTAGCAGCGATTCATAAAAGATCGCCAGCAAATCTCAGGGGCAGCGCGACTATCGACAATTCCGCTGTTTTTAATAAAACAATAGTTTCTCCAATCGATGATTATTCTGCTTTGAGCCAGAGTCTTAGTGACTATATCGAAGCCAGAAATAAGGAATGGAGTTTTCATTATAATTTTTTAGGTATCATGTCTGTGGTTTACTGGCTAAATGATGCAATCTGGGGCACAAACTATTTTAATACTAAGAGCAGGGAAATTAAGGTAAGTGCTGCTACTCATTTAAAAAAAATGATTGATCATAAAGATTATGATTCAATCATCCTGAGCGAAGCTGAGGAAACTGCTCTCCGAAACGGTACCTTAGGTGATTTAATAAATAGCCATGGCGGCTTAGATACCATTATGCAATCCTTAAAGGCGAATAAGGATAACAACCACGTAACTACGATAACCACTAACTTTTAGCCAGGTTTGCTATCTCACCGTATTAAAATTTGCCTAAGAGTCATTCTGTGCTTCTGGTAAACAAATAGTGATTGAGCATAGAAATGCAGGGAGAAGGGGATGAGGCTCAATCATGTTCAGGTAAAAACCCACATTAAGTCTGATTATCGTGATAATCAGACTTAATGATATTTCCGTTCAGAACGTTCACAACGTTAATCTATCTCTGACCATTACGTTGGAACGTTAATAGCGAAGTTCAGAGATCCAATTAAATTCCCATAATTACACATGGCTCGTATTAGATAATCACTATTTGCCATCAAACCAATCACCGAATTTATTCATTATTTAAATAATGTAGATAAATCGCCATGTACGATTCGCAGTTAGGCATATCATCTAAAGCTGTTCTGGGAAGTTTTTGGATGAAAAACAAATTAATTGGATTTGAATTAAATTTAGCAAGTTTAGCTGCTTCTGTTGGTTGGTTAAGATGAACGAATATATGAGTAAATCGACATTAATCCCAATTATTTGATTCCTTTTGCAATGGTTGATAAGCAAAAAAAGCCGCCTTTGATTTATTATCCCTAATCAATTGTCAAAAATGAACAACTTGTGTAAAATATATACCGTTATGACTATAGTGGAGTTGATAAATGCCTGTTGCTATTTCCATGCAAAATATTTTAATTGCCAAAGATAAAAAAGTCATTTTGTTTGATCGAGAAGGTAAAACTATCCAGGAATTTAAGGTACCTGAACCTGTAGTGAATGTTTATATCAATGATCATAGTAGCGACCCACGTTCTCAACGTTTATTTTATTTAGTAACTGAAAGAGGCCGATTGTATACCTTTGGTGATAGCCAAAATGGCCTATTAGGTGTAGAAGAAACGGGTCCTTATATTAATGAACCTCAATTGGTAGATAAAAAAATTGGTATAGTGAAGCAAATAAAATTTGCACCATACCATATTGTTTTATTAAATAATAAAGGGGAGATGTATGGAGCTGGTATTAATGTATTTGATCAATTAGGTTTTGAATTTTTTGAAGCGTTGTCATTTGAAAAATTTAACTTAGAGCAATTTGGTCCTGTAAAACAAATCGCATGTGGCTATAGATCCACATTGGCTCTCACTGAAAACAATCAATTAATTGAATGGGGAGCAGACTCAGGTACTAAACCTCGTTTAATTAATCTTCCTAATAATACGGATGCAATTTTAACTATTTTATCTAATAGGTATACTAATTACATAGTTACCAAGAATCATGTCTATATTCCTAGTAAAGGAAATCGCACAATTTACCAACCGTTAGATTTCTTAAGTTTTAAGGGCATCATTAATATTACTGCTAGTTCAGATTTCTGCATTGCACAAAGCAAAGAGGAGAACTTTTTTGGCTGGGGCCATCTTCCTTTTGAGCAGTGGAACACTGAGGCTAAATACGCATTACCAATAAATGCCAAGGCAATGCACTGTTTCAAATCTGGGCTTCTTATGTTAACTCAAGACTATGAAGTGAGGTTTATCCAAAAAGAACAGGAGAAAGAACCGCATGAATGTGTTTTACCCGAGGGGATAAAAACAAGTTTAGAGCAAGTTGTTTTCAACGATTATTTTAAATCGAAAGAACAAGTTAGAAATAATCTATATAGCTCATTAAATAAAAGAAATTATACAGACTTATTTTTTACTCATGCAGAAAATACGGTTTTCTCTGATGAATCAATCAGTTTAGATAATCCATTCACATCTCTATAAAAAGCCAAATCAGGCAAAGATTTGCCGAGCGATTTTATAAAATTAGTGTTGATTGTTTAATAATGAAGTACTCGGACATTAGAAGTTTAGGTGTTCTGTCTCTTTCAGTAAATGCTCACTAGTTTCAAAGCCAACTAGTTAGGAGAGCAAGTAATTGGCTTGACTTGTATATTAGCCCTTAATGATATTACTTTGATCAGCCTAGAACGGGTGCTTCAACCTGAGCAACACATATCAAGAGTTGACATAACTCTGTTAATGAAATTAAAATTCCCAATTTTTCAAGATGATAATGGAATGCTTTATAATAAACTATGGATTTCCAAACTAAAGAAATATATTTCTTACCTGGTTATATTTTCACAACTGTCATCAATAGCCGTAGCTGCATCCCCCAATATTAATGTAAGCAATCATAAGCTTCAGGGTAATTCGACCAGCTATGTTAATAAATTTATGCCCGTATATTCGAGCTATGCACAGTCCACTCCTCTCAATAATTTAAATTTATCTAATAATAGTTTCAATATTATAAGTCCTCTCAATTGGGGTGTGACTTATAGTGATTTAACAGGAGCATTTGTCAATGCTCAATATGTGCAATCCCTGGGGAAATCTTTTGCCTTTGGTATATTAGGTGAATATGGAGCTTCGCAATACCGCTTTAATGGAACATTGGGCTATGAGCTCTCATCTTTAGCCCAAATAAAATTTAGTGCTGAGCGACTAGGACAAAAACTCCCCTTTGCATTTGAGTTAGAAAAAATTAATTATCGGGTCCATCAGGATGCCTACGGTGTACGCCTGGAACATTTATTGAATAGCCCTTTTTTACAAGATTTAAATTTTGGTGGTTATTATGCCGAAGCAAACAACAAACGATTTAATGGAATCACATTTCTCTCGAACGGCACTAATTGCAATGGTTTTGAGGCAGGAATAAATTGCATCAATTATCGTAATCTGGCTGGTGCTCAAAGTTCTGGTGTTGATATGGGAACGAAATTCTTATTATCTTCAAAAACATTAATTAATACCAACCTTTACTATGATAATGTTCGTTATAATACTATTTTTGACAATACTCCCAATTACAACCGGCAGGGGTTAGGGTTTGGGGTTCGCGTAAATCAACTGTTAAATGAACAGTTTAAATTCAGTGGAGAAGTCACTACACGCGAAATCTATGACACATATCAGGCCGGAATAAATTGGCGACCAAATACATCAAAAATTCCTATTGAAATTTCATTAATTGGCCAACATATCACTTCTCATAATGCCACACCAGACAATAACAATATTACATTGCAATTCTCCCTTTTAGCTAATCTCAACAAACATGAAACAAAATATTTATGGGGAAATCGTATCCTGCATAACATTACTCAATGGGTTAAAGAGCCCGCAGTGAAAATGAATCAGGTTATGGTTGTTTCGGAAGAAATTAACAAGCTGCTAGCACCAAAAATTTTCACTATAAATCCAGCACAGGGTCCCCTTTCCGGCGGTAACCAGGTCACTATTCAAGGAAGTAACTTTGCTCCTGGCGTTTTGGTTTTTATAGCAGGGCAGCTCATCACCAATATTCAGAGGACCCAAAATACATTAACCTTTACAATGCCACCGTTTAATGGAGATCAGGATACAACCGTTGATATTGTTGTTCAAAATACTGATGGACAAAAATCCACACTTTCAAATGGTTATACCTATGTGGATGTGTCAACCCCAACTTTGACAAACATTGCACCCATTCAAGGCAGCACAGCGGGTGGGACCTTGGTTATCCTGTCAGGCGCGAACTTAATTTCCGTTACCAGTGTATTATTTGGCAACACACCAGCATCGATCCAAAGTAAAACAAATACATCAATTACTGTTTTAACACCAGCTCATGCTGCCGGGCTCACTTCGATAACACTTTCCACACCCAATACGACTATTACTCAACAAAATGCATTTACATTTATAACCCCACAACCAGCGCCTACAGCTGCTATTGACACCACTGGAACCCTAATAACGGGTACAGCGCAACCGGGGAGCACCATTACAGCCACTTCGAATGGGATTCAGCTAGGAACCACTACTGCTGATGTTAATGGTAACTTTTCATTGACCCTTAGTCCCCCACAGACCAATGGGCAAATAATATCCGTAACTGCTTCAATTTCTGGAATTACGAGCCTGCCCACAACCATAACAGCACCAACCATAGCCACCCCAACAATCAGCATTGATCCCATTGCGGGAGATAACATAATCAATATCAATGAGGCCGCGACAGGAATAACAATAACAGGGGCTACTACAGGCACCGATACAGGAAATATTGTTACCTTAATGGCCAATGGGGCTGAGTATACAGCATCTGTGCTCGCTGGTGGTACTTGGTCTGTTACATTACCTTCAGCTGCCTTACAAGCTATGCCGCAGGGGATTGTTCCCTTTACGGCCAGTGTAACTAATTCGGGAGGGAATGTTGGCTCAACAACGGTAAGTGTGACGGTAGATACAATTCCTCCAACAATCACAATCAATCCGGTTGCAGGGGATAATATAATTAATGCGGCCGAAATAATGACGCCAATAGTGGTAACCGGAGCGACTACAAATACCAATGCAGGAAACATTGTTAGCTTAACAGCAAATGGACTGGAATATACAACAACAGTGGCCGCTGACGGCTCGTGGTCTGTTACTATAAGTGCGGCTGACTTACAAGCTATGCCGGATGGCATTGTTCCTTTTACAGCCCTTGTGACCAATACGGCAGGAAATGTTGCCTCAACAACAGTGAATGTAACGGTAGATACAATTCCTCCGTCAATCACTATGGATGCCATTGCCGGAGATAACGTCATTAATGCGGCTGAGGTAGCGTCTGACTTAATGGTAACGGGAACTACTACAGGTACCAATCCAGGAGATGTGGTTACCTTAACGGTGAGTGGGACAACATTCACTGGAGGAATCGCAGCTGATGGCACCTGGGCCATTACAATACCTTCTACTTTTTTACAAACTTTGCCGAATGGCATTGTTCTCTTTACGGCAAGTGTGACCAACGCTGCAGGAAATACGAGTACGGCAACGGTGGGTGTGACTGTAGATACAAGTTTTCCCACAATCACCATCAATCCTGTTGCAGGGGATAATACAATTGATGCAGCGGAAGCAGCGGCAGGAGTATTGGTAACAGGAACTACTACGGGTGCGGATGCAGGAAGTTCTGTTAATTTAACAGTGGGTGCACAAACATATACGGGAACTATAGGTTCTGATGGAACTTGGTCTATTTTTTTAAGTCCTCCTGACTTACTGGCATTGCCACAAGGCTCTATTCCTTTCACGGCTAGCGTGACCAATGCAGCGGGAAATGCCACCACAACAACAGTGGGAGTCTTAATAGATACAGTTCCTTAATAATTACCTTGAGTGGCATGAGTGAATTTCATCAATAGATTGTTTTTTTACATAGGATAGGCATTTAAGCGTCGGCATTAAACCCTTGCATTGTTACGAGGAACTGGGTAGCTATGATGCTCGAAATGGATATACCTCATCCCCTCGCAGCAAAGTTTGTGTGTTTAATGCAAAAGTAAGAAGCTTCATTCAGAATTAGATTGTGAAAATACACATCAATTTATCCTACAGAGCTAAAACATAATATATCCTTAATCTCTAATTGTTATACTAAAGCCAATTCTGTCTCAAAAAAGAACTAAAATGCCAAAAAAATTAAGCATTGATGAATATTTTCAACTTATTAAAGAAAATCACAGAAAAAATTTAGAAAAAAATATGGTCACTCACCTTGAGATGGCTGGAAATCTAGAGCAGGCCAAATTAGTTAAGCGATATGTAGAGCTGATTGGTGGCTACCGTGAAAGTCAAAGTTTCTATCTGGATTACGCTGTAGAACAACCAACTACCACAGCAAAAGTAGGGCATGGGGTTTTGGCTGGACTTTTGGGTATTGGCGTAGCTGGCGTTGCCTACTATGCACAAAAGGCGAGTTCTCCTGCTGATATTATCAATCCTTTACCCGGAATTAATAATATTGTTGGCGGTGTTTTTAGTGCTGCCTTGGGCGCAGGAGCTGGTTATTTAGCCTATCAGGCATGGTTAGCCAGCACAGGAAGAGCAGCTGATGATGATGCGCGTAAAGAATTCGATGCTGAAATGAAAAAAGCAGGATTCACTGATAAAAAATATGAAGAGCTATCAAGAGAACTGGCTAAATTATTCCATTATAGAGAATGCCTCCTGTTAGGATTGGAAAATGATGTCCGAAAAAACATACGTCAGGATTTTGAAGATACATACTTGCCCCAGGGCCAGCGTCTTGATAAAGATGCTCTGAATGCCGCGATCGAGGTGTATTTTTTAGATGAATTAAATAAGTTATTCAATCAAGCCTTTGTAGATATTTATGACATCCAGGATCAAAAAATTCAAGATGAGAAGCAAGAATATAAAATTATTAGCTGGTTAAAGAATTATTTTGCCAAGCCTGAAGAACGAGAAAAATTTACTCAACAATTGCAACTTGAATTTATGAATCAATGTTTACGTTACTTGACAGCCCAAATGGTTGAACCAAGTTTCATGGCTAAGCATCCTTACATAACAGCAAGTATTGGCGGCTTAATAGCAGGTAGCATTGCCTTAGGATTGTCTTCACTCATTATTGGCGGGCCTATCAGCGCTGGCATAATAGGTATTGGCCTGGTCATTACCTGTCTTGCTGCCGTAGGGACTTACTTTGCTGTTAATAATATTGACAGTTTACGATTCAAGCGCGACAAAGATAATCGTGATTCGCTACAACATGCAAGGGAAAATATTATTCAGGAGAGTTCTCGGCTAAAACGTCTGATCAAGGAGGTAGTTCCCACTACTGACAAGGATCTGCAGCAATTAGAAGCCTATAGTGCTCAACATGTTCCAGGGGGATTTGCTGCTTATTTCGATATTTTCAACAGCGGCCGCCAGCAAGTGGCTATGGGTGCTAGTACTGCCTGGATTAGAGAATATGCCATACGCTATCGCCATAGCAAACAAGTAGAAATCAATTTATCAGAACACCATAAAGGCATTATCACCAATGGTGAACAACAAACTAAAGAAATGCAGGAGTTGCTGCTGGAAGAAATGCGCTTGAGAGAGCGTGGCGAACTCCCGGTAAAGTTAAAAAACTTTATTGATCACACTCATGCTTATTTAAAAAACCCTGAAAATAAAGAATTTATTAAACGTTTTGGACTTGTAGAAAAAATCAAGCAGCAAGTTATTGAAATAGTGGCTGCAGTTCCACAAGGTACTCGGCAAACTACTTTACCTAAAGAATTGGTAGATTTTTATATTCTCCCTGTGGCCGCAGGTGGATTGGGTGGTTTGATCCATGATTTGGAGCAGGCCAGGAGCTTGGCACCTGTGGTTGCTCCTGAAGCAGCGGTGGATGAACTACATCCTTATTACCAAATGCTGGTTACCGCACAGCGGTTCAACTATGCGTTGACGCAAGATCCAAATAAAGAATTTATTCTCATTGGTGATTCCGATTACCGAGCGATGCTTGGTTTGCGGATTGATAGTCCCAGTGTGCACATCGAGTCAAAAATTAATACGGCCAATGTCCAAAGCTATTTAAATCATTCGCTGGACTTTCTTTATTCACTGAATAAACCTGTTCAAATTGATGACTCCACTAACCTGGATACACCCTTTATTAATACAAAAGAATTTGTTTTATACAGGACGTTGCTGATTAAGCAATTAGCTCATTTGGCTGATCCAAGTAATCCTCGCGTTAATAATGAAGTGCGACGTGAAATTGAACGTTTTGCTCGCGAGAAACTCCATATTGAGCCCAAGATAGTTTTTGATGATGTTATGCACCAAGGTTTATTTATTCAAAAAGATGTAGATAGCCCTCACTTAAAATATCTAGGTAGAGAACGCTCTGTTAGTGATCTGGAATATATTGCCGATGCCGTCCGCCTAGATTTAGCCTATGCTTCTAAACCACTGACTCCAAGAATGATGATTGCACAAGAGGCTGTCGATTTCTTATTCGATAAAGGTGAGAAAACCATATTTTCATACGGAAAATCCGCTGAGGAACTACCCCCTGAAACAACAGCAGAGTATGTAACAAAAATACAAGTGACAATCACAACAACTAAAGCATTTATGATATCTCTCGCTGAAAGAAATACCTTGAAAAAGACGGGAGCTTTAGCAAGCTACATTCATGATTGTATAAGAGAAATACAAGGTTTACGTCTCCAAATAGCTGAATTAGACAGAGAGGTTCCGGTTAAAACAGCCGTAGGTCCTTTTAAATCAAAAGAACTGGAGCAAGCGGATCTGTTATTGACAGAATACGAAGCAAATCTCGAAGAAGTTTTAGCAGCAAACAAAGTAGAACAACTAAATATGTTGGGATCTTTATTTCAGTTTGGTGGGTTTAAAGTACCCAGTATTGATTTAAGCTTCAATGACTGGGAAAAATTGGAAGAAAGAGATTTAATGGGATCATCCTGGCTATTATTAGACTCAGTGCCCCCTATTCCTGTTGAGCAGGAAAAGATAATTCTACACGAATCGGATACACCGCTCATTCAGATAACCGCTACAACGAAATTAGAAGAACTGGACCTGGTTCAAGATGATGGTAAAAGGAGAGGAGAGGAATCGATTATTATTATCTCAGATAACACTGAAATTTCTCTTGAGAAGATAACCCACTTCATTAACGCGCTGGAAGAATATCTAAGTGCTTTAGACAAAGAGGCCGAAATCTCATTTTTTAATTATCGGGATTACAGTAAGGGGGCAAGAAAGATGGCTGCTACTCAACTGCAATCTGCGCTTCAAGAATTAAAAGATAGTGGTCATCCTAATACTTCATTCTTAAATAATGGCGTTTATACTCATGATGTTAAACTAAAACAACTAATCAGCACTAATTTAGAAACAATGGAACTTACTCACCTTAGTGAGCTGTTTTCTGACAAACGTGCATTAGCACCCATTTAAAAATATTTTCGTGATAAACGAGCATATGTTGGAGATATTTGAGCAAACGCAACTGTCTTGAAATGAAATTCGGGACAGTTGCTACTCGCCTTTCCTTTTAACAAATATTAGAACTGGTTTCTTCTAAGAGTTTTCGCATCACTTCCTCAATTGGCAGCCCCATCACGTTGTAATAAGAACCCTTGATTTCTTTAATAAAAGTATCGTGTACGCTTTGAATACCATAACCCCCGGCTTTATCAAAGGGATCTCCGGAAGCAATGTAATCGTGTATTTGTTGTTCGGTAAGGCTATGGAACGTAATTTGTGTGGCCACGCAATCAACCCACCACCGTTGTTCGGGTAAAAAAACTAAAGAATATCCAGTATAGACCATATGTGATTTTCCACTGAGCATACTTAACATTCGGTAAGCGTCATTAAAATCATGAGGTTTTTCTAAAATATGATTTTCATAAGCGACGGTGGTATCTGCTGCCAAGATTACATCTGCAAAGCCTGTATCGACCCGAGGTAAAATAGCCTCTGCCTTTTCTTTGGCAAGTCGGGTCACATAAGTTTTAGCCCCTTCGCCTTTTTGTGGAGTCTCGTCAATGTTGGCCGGCATAACCGTCACCGCCATACCTTGCTCCTGCATTATTTGCAAACGTCGAGGAGAAGTACTCGCTAGAATTACTTTTAATAAATGAATGGATTTCATAGGCACTCGTGAAATTAGCTTTAGCCGTTAAAAGAGGTAAATTCTATCTGGCTCTTCCCAGAGAAAAAAGCTTAGAATAAAAAAATTATTTTTACACTCCTCAAAATTATCTTGCTTTTATCGCCCTTAAATAGCTATTCTAAAAATGCGCTGATTGGACAAGAAAAAACAATAAAATTTATTTTGGAGAACAAGGATGAAATGTTTTGGTTTAGCGACAAAATCTGGTACTAACTCCTTCACCTGGCATATTCCAGGTAAAGGCCCATTTGGTTTTTTTGGCAATCTGTTACCTGAATCCATTAAAAAAGAAATCACCCATTTCTGTGACACGCAGGTTCATGCGGGCCAAATTCACTATTTTAATAAAAACAATTACTGGTTTTCGGTGTATAAAGTGAACGAAAATTGTTGCATCATTGCTGCCGATTGCAAGTTAGATTCCTCCCAAATGTCCTATCTTTATTTGTATCTTTTTGATGAAGAAATACCGGCGACTACTGTAGCAAGTAATCTGGAAAAATATACGCAAAATGAAAAAATAAGTGACATCAAAGAAACTCTGGATGAAACCAAAAAATTAATGCAAAACAATATTGAGCAAATGCTACAACGCCAAGAAAAAATAGAAGACTTAGCAAAAAGAAGTGAGGCTCTCGCACAAGGAGCTTTATCATTCAAACATAAGTCAGAGGAGTTGAATAGTTGTTGCATACTCCTCTAGTGCTAAGCGTTATCCAGCTATAGGTTGTAGCCATATTGAAATGACATCCCAAACATGAGGAGAGCTTCCAGCAATGTGACTCAGTGCTCACATCAAAGCTCCCTCCCTATGCTTGGGATGACTTTTTTCTTAACCAAATGAGACTAAAGATTGAAGCTCTTGCATTATTAAAACATCAATCAAAGTTAATAAATTATAATGATTAGCATCAAACTGATGATTGACCATATTTTGTATGTAATCCCGCCAAGTATGTGGCGATAATTCAGTTTCACTTGCTTTCACATGAACCGCATTTGCCCTAATCACTTGAGGCTGGTGCGCTCTACCTGCCTGCAAATTGGCTTTTATTAAAGAAACATAGTCCTCAAAATTGATGGTTAAATTATGGGCTCTCATTTGCTCTGAGAACCAATGCAGGCGTTCTTCCTCATTCATGTTATTAAAATCCGTTAAAGACATACCCGTTTGTAGCTCATAATGATTATTCAATTGCTGATATAAATCGTACCAAGCAAAGGCCTCATCATCCTGATCCAATTGATGCAATGGGTAGCTATCAATTAAATACAGTTTTATAACTTGCTCACCTTGATGCTCCAACTGGTAAGTTATTTCTTGAGCTATTAAACCACCCAAAGACCATCCCATCAGTTGGTACGGGCCTTTTTGTTGTACTTGGCGTATGGCTTCAAGGTATTGAGTGGCCATCTCTTTAATGGATTTAAAATACTGCTGGCTTGTTTGTTGCAAGCCGTAAACAGGTTGGTTTGCTCCTAGTTTCTGGCTCAAATCCAAATAGCAGGATACATCCCCTCCGACTGGGTGTACCACAAATATAGGTAACTGCCCTGCCCCTTCATTTAAAGTAACTAATGGTGATGCAATCGGCTGCTCTTGATTTATTAACTCCGCCAATTCAGCAATAGTGGGTGCGTTAAAAATCGTTGAAATGGCAAGTTCGACGTCAAATTGTTGTTTTATGGCATACACTAATTGCACTGCATTTAATGAATGTCCACCCAGCTCAAAAAAATTCGCTTGAATACTTACTCGTTCTATCTTAAGTATTTTTTCCCATATTTGACTTAACTGCTTCTCGCGTTCATTACGAGGAGCAGTATATCGAGAGGACGAGGATTCTGATTTCGGTAGAGGTAAAGCTTTACGGTCTAATTTACCATTTGCATTCAAAGGAAATTGCTCCATAAATAAAAATATATGAGGCACCATATAATCTGGCAATCCCCTTTTTAACTGCGCGCGTAACAATTCGCAGGTATCCTCGGTTTCAGTGGTGGCTAGAATAACATAAGCAACCAAAATGGGGTCATCCTCATCCATTGCAATTAAAGCAACATCGTGAACCTGAGGTTGCTGACGCAATACATTTTCTATTTCACCAAGCTCGATTCTAAAACCGCGAATTTTCATCTGAAAATCGGTACGTCCAATGTACTCAATATTACCTTCTGCAGATACTCGAACCAAATCACCGGTTTTATACAAGCGTAAATTAACGCCATCTGTTTGTTCCTGCTCAGTAACAAAGGGATTGGCGATAAAACGTTCCCTAGTTAATTCGGGTCGATTCAAATAGCCGCGGGCCACCCCATCGCCACCAAGGTACAACTCCCCAACCACACCTATGGGAGCAGGTTGCTGATTACTATCTAACACATAAAACGTTGTATTCGCTAAAGGCTTACCAATGGTCATGGAACTTGTCGCATACAATTTCACATGAGTAGACCAAACTGTCGTTTCTGTAGGACCATACACATGATAAATAGGATGGTTATTTACGGTTAATTTATTCTGTAACTCTGCAGTTAGCGCTTCCCCACCGCATATTCTTTTTAAATTACAATCAGGTTGCCACCCACCTTCTAACAGAAGACGCCATCTCGATGGCGTGGCCTGAAATACGGAAATAGCTTCTTCGCTTAAAAGTTTAGCCAGGGTGATTCCGTCTTTGGCAGTTGCCTCAGAAACCAATTGCACCTTAGCTCCTTGAAGCAGTGGCAAATACAGCTCCAATCCCGCAATATCAAAACCAATGCTCGTTGCACTAAGCCAGTGATCAGTTTCACTGATTTGCAGCCATTCTTGCATGTAGGTGATAAAATTAACCATCCCTTGTTGTTCAACCATAACGCCCTTAGGTTTGCCAGTCGAACCTGAGGTATAAATAACGTACATTAGTTGCTGAGGGCTATTTTCACTGCTCAGATTTGTAGTCGGCAGTTGTGCTAAATGCTTCGAGATAATCTCATGATCAAGACAAATTAACCGGCCTTTATACCCGGCAAAATTCTTTTGGTAGATATCTTGAGTGAGTAATACCGAAGCCTGTGTATCTTCTAGCATAAAACCCAACCGCTCCGCAGGATAAGTGGGGTCTAGTGGAACGTAGGCGCCACCCACTTTAAGAATGGCTAAAAAGCTAATTACAAGCTCAATACCTCTATCCATACTTAAGCCCACCATAACTTCAGGTTTTACATTCAAGCTTTTTAGATGGTGAGCTAGCTGGTTGGAACGCTCATTTAATTCTTTATAAGTTAATGATTTTCCCTCGAATAAAACGGCCACATGCTCAGGTACTCGTTTTGCCTGCTCCTCAAACATTGCAGCGATGCTTTTATATCGTGGATACACCCGTTGTGTTTGGTTCCAATGAATCAGCATCGAATGGTATTCTTTTCTTGTTAAAAGATTTAATTGATTTACTGGTTCATTTAAATGCACTAAATGCAGCAATATTTGTTTATAATGCCCAATCATTCTCTTGATGGTTTCCGGTTTAAAGAGTT
The DNA here is from genome assembly GCF_001465875.1 of Legionella saoudiensis. Classification (GTDB taxonomy): domain Bacteria; phylum Pseudomonadota; class Gammaproteobacteria; order Legionellales; family Legionellaceae; genus Legionella; species Legionella saoudiensis. The sequence continues at coordinate 291,118 of NZ_LN901322.1, forward strand.
CTGATGCATACTCCAAATTTCCTGCGATTGTTCCATCAGCCGTTTCTGCCAATTCTAAAGTTAAATCAAATTTGGCACCTACGTTAAATAGCTCTAAATGAGATTCCAGGCCATCAAGATTTACTACAGGCAATTGATTATTTTGCATAATAAACAATACCTGAAATAAAGGAGAACGATTCATTAAACGCTCAGATGCAACATTTTTCACAATTTCATTAAATGATATGGATTGATGGGCAATAGCTCCTAAAACTTGTTCCCGTATATGTTGCAATAAAGTAGTGACAGATTGCTTTTCCTGATGCTGAATACGAATAGGCAAAGTAGTCACAAAAAAGCCTAATAAATTTTCAAGGCTCGAATGAGTTCTTGCCGAGACAGCAGTGCCAATAATTAAATCATCTTGCTGGGTATAACGCTGCAATAAGATACTAAATCCCGATAATAAAACCATATACAAAGAACAACTATGCGCAGCAGCTAATTTTTTTAGCTGACGGGTAACCCCCCTCGATAATACAATGTTTATTTTATCGCCTGCATAACTTAATTGTTTGGGGCGAGGGTAATCAGTACTTAAATTTAAATTTGTCACGGCATCTTTAAGTTGCCGCTTCCAATAAGCAAGCTCTTTGCTCCAATCCCGATTTTGTTGCCAAATACTGTAATCGGCATAGTCAATGTTTAACTCAGAAAGCCTTAGCGGCTGTTGTTTTCGCATTTGATTATAAATGACACCTAGTTCTTTGCTGTAAAGGGCAATTGAACCTCCATCAATAATCATATGGTGCATCACTATAATTAATGCATGAGCTTGTTCATTTAATGTAACCAAAAGATAGCGGCTTAAAGGGCCTTCCATTAAATGAAATGGACGATGCAATTCTGCTTGCGTCAATTTTTTTAATTCCATTTGCTGTTGCTCTTCAGCTAATAGGCTCAGATCAACTTGCCTTAACTGAATAGACTGTTCCGCTGCAATTTGTTGGGAGGGCTCACCATCAACCTCCATAAAAGTAGTACGTAAAATACTATGTCTGTCCACAATGGTTTGTAAGGCGGCATTAAGAAGCTGGGTATCCATGGTACCCTGCATGTGCAGAACTGCACCCAGATTATAAAATGGATTATTAGGGACGAGCTTGTCTAAAAACCAGATTTGTTGTTGTGCTGCGGATGCAGGAATGCGCTCACTCCCCTTCCTGGGCAAAATTGCTTGCTCATTTATATGTTCACCTGTTTGAATCAATTGAGCCAAAGCAGCAATATTTGGATTATCAAAAACCTGCGTTACCTCAAGAGCTATATGATACCGTGCCTTGATCCGACCTAAAAATTGGGCAACAGTTAACGAATCAGCTCCCAGGTGAAATAAATCATCTGAGATACCGATTTGTGTTAATCCCAAAAGCTCTTCAATCATTGTGCATAAATTTTGTTCTTCGTCCGATGTGGGAGGAATGTATTCCTGTTTTTCTCGATAATTTTGTTGCTGATGTTGTTGCCATAAATAATATAAGGCTAGTTCTTCCTTATATAATAAGTCTTTCACCACTTTGCGTCGTATTTTCCCACTGGTGGTTTTAGGAATGCTTTTGGCTGGAATCAAAATAATGGTATGCACTGAAAGTTCGTGTTCTTGTTCTACTTCTCGCTCAATTTGCTCACAAATTTCCGCATAAGTTTTCTCTGATTCCTCAAATACGCGTTTCACTTCGCAAACAATAACCAGATGCTCCTCTGTATTGAAGGTCATAGAAAATGCGGCACAGCAACCAGAGCGGACTCTAAGATGTGCATTATTCGCAGTATGCTCAATATCCTGAGGATAATAATTTCGTCCATGAATAATAATTAAATCTTTTAGGCGACCAGTAACATACAATTGCCCATTATGGATAAATCCTAAATCTCCAGTACGCAAATAATAAGTCTGAGTGGTATCATCTTTGATCGTCGCGGTAAATGTTTCCTCTGCTAACTCGGGTTTTCCCCAGTAACCATGAGCAACACTGGAACTACTTAGCCAAATTTCACCAACCTCTTCCGGTTTACAACGGTTTAAGCTTTCAGGATTGACGATCGAAACAGATTCATTAACCCAACCACTACTTACTAAGCTGTGTTTATCTGAATCCACTGCATCAGATACTAAAGTGATTTGATTTTCGCGTAATGAATTTAATGAGACATCGATAACATTATAGCCATCTCCACGGCGCATACCCGTAGCAAATAAAGTGTTTTCGGCCAGACCGTAGCAAGGATATATTGTTGAGCGCTTAAAACCACAACGACTAAATGCCTTTACAAAGCGCTCCATAGATTCTGCATGGATTGGTTCTGCGCCATTATATGCAAGCTGCCAGCAGGACAAATCCAGTGCATCTTTCTGTTCTTCCGTTATTTTTGTGACGCAATATTGATAAGCAAAATTAGGCCCCCCGCTTTCAGTAGTTCTATAGGTGCTTATTGTTTCTAACCAAGAAAATGGATTTTGAAGGAAATGCATGGGGGACATCAAAATAACTGGAATACCTGCAAATAGCGGTTGCAAGATTCCACCAATTAAGCCCATATCATGATAAGGTGGTAACCAGCATGTGGCAGAGCAGTCGGGTTGCACACCAAAATTTTTATATATAGCAAATAAGTTATCTAATAAATTACCATGACTTACCATTACCCCTTTGGGGTGTCCTGTAGAACCCGAAGTGTATTGTAAAAATACTAGATTATTGGCGTTTACATCAGGCATTTCCCATGCATCAAAGACAGGATAATTTATCAGTAGTCATTAGAGGTAATGTATCTAACAGCCAACTGGGTGCACACTGCACTTGAGCCTCACTCGTTAAGCACTCAGTAACCGGAGTTTTGGCAATCAACTTTACCTCTTTAATTTTTTGTATTTTTTCAAATACTTCCTGTGTGGATAAAATAACGCGCGGTTGTGCATCTTTAATGATAAGTTCAAGCTTAGTCACCAACTTATGATTTGTTGGTGGGTACATTGGGACACTGATAATCCCTGCATATAAGCAACCAAAATAAGCAGTAATTAATTCTAGGCCCGGAGGATAAATTAAAACAGCCCGATCACCGACTTGATAATGACGTTGCAATTGCGCTGCAATGATACGCGCTTTACGGTCGAATTCCGCATATGTAAGCGTTTCTTCCGTTCCTTCATCAGTTAAAAACCGGTAAGCTAGCGCATGAGGCTGGTTTGCTGCTCTATAGCGTAAAAGGGTTATTAAGGTATTCGTATCTACATCTGAATTTGGAATTTTAATTTTCATTGATTCTACAACAGTTGCCAAACACATCTCTTTTTATAGACAAGCAAATCCAAAATAGCACAATTTAAGACCAGTATTATCTAATTATTTACAATTCCTCTGCAGTTTTATTCACCTGGGACACGATACAGAATTTTCAACAACGGTTTTCTTTTTTCGCCTTGATTTGTTTAAACCAAGGTATATTATAAAACCTTCTCATAGCTCAGGGACTAGAACATGTTTCTTTCTGATAAGGACTGTACTTTCTTTTTTAATAATGGATATCTTGTTCTTCAGGATTTCTTTTCGGCAGAAATCTGCGATCGCTTAAAACAACGCATGGAATATCTTATTGCAACAAATGCAAAATCCATTCCCCAAACTATTTTTTCCACTCATACGAATGAGCATGCGAAGCAGCGTTATTTTTTAGAGTCCGGTGATCGCATCCACTATTTCTTTGAAGCGGACGCCTTTGATGAGCACGGAAAAATGACTCGGCCATTACCCCATGCAATCAATAAGGTAGGGCATGCTTTACATGAGCTCGATCCGGTATTCAAAGAGTATTCTTATGATGCGCGCATTAAGGCAATGGGACACCAATTAGGCCTTGCGACCATTGGCTTAGCGCAATCGATGTATATATTTAAACAACCAGGCATTGGTGCCGAAGTGTTATGCCATCAAGACAGCACTTATATTTGGGGGCAAGATACCGACGCCTTGGGTTTCTGGTTTGCTTTAGAGGATGCCACTCTAGATAATGGATGTTTAGAAGTCATACCTAGCCCCCATACAACCGCCTTAAAACAACGTATGTTTCGCAGTGAAACGGATGATATTTATTTTGAATATTATGACCAAACGCCTTGGCAAGAAGAGTTAAGTATTCCTCTACCAGTAAGTAAAGGAAGTTTAATCATATTGCATGGTCGAGTTCCTCATAAAAGCAAAGCAAATCATTCTCATAAATCCCGACATGCTTATACATTACACTTAGTAGATCTTGCAAAACCTTATCCTAAAGAGAATTGGTTGCAGTGGCAGGAAAATATTCCAATTTTGTAAGTGTAAGCTTACCCAAAAGCTTTAGAGTAAGATATACGACCAAGGAGCTCCGGTACCGGCACGTATTGATTCATGCCGGGTTCAGGAGAGTCCTTGTGGTGCTTAGAATGACATGCCGCTCTAAGCTGCCAAGCCCACGGACCAATAATAGCCATCCTCTCTTATCAAATTTAGTTATACACGATCGAAGCACTATCAAACCCGGACTACCCATGGATATTAATCATCTCTCATAATGCTCTTCATAAATTTTGATGTAATTTGATATCGAGTACTCCTTCCTCCACCGGGCAATTTTTCCAAACAACCTTTATCTAGTAAATCCGAAAGATGTCTCGTTGCTGTAGCCTTACTTACTTTAGTAATTTTTTTATACTGAGCAGCACTAATCCCTTGTTCAAATGCGTTATCTTTTGCATCAAACATTAAATTAATAATTTTTATTTGCTCCTTGGATAGCTCGCTTTCCTGAAAAACCTGCCAAAAGCGGCTCTTAGCAAGAGTTTGGTCAATCTTATTGATGGCAGTTTGAATACTACTATCCAAAGTTTTTAAAAACCATAATAACCACATGGTTATATCTGTGGTTTGACGCTGACTTTTTTCCAAAACTCTATAATAATCGTTGCGATTAGCAAGAATTGTTGCCGACATAGCGTACAACCGAATACTCTGCTTATCCTCTTGAGCTAAGGATAAATCGGTTAGAGCACGCGTGATCCGTCCGTTTCCATCTTCGAATGGATGCACTGTTATAAACCAAAAATGACTAATTGCTGCTCGTAATAAGGGATCCAATGTTGGTTCTTTTAGACTTTGATTGAACCATTCCAAAAACGCATTTAATTCTTGCTCTAATCGTTCCCTTGGCGGCGCTTCAAAATGCACTGTTGGCTTATCAATACGCCCAGAGACAACTTGCATAGGGTCCTCACCTCTTATCTGCCCTGCGTTAACTCTATATAATTTAGACGCCACATCATCAGGAAATAACCATTTGTGCCATTGTTGCAAGCGCTCTAGCGATAAAGGAGTGTTTAAGTTATTAATAGCATCCCACATCATTTGCGCTAAACCTTCTGAACGCTCAGTAGTTGGGTATGGTTGCTTAAGATGTAAGCCTATCCGTTTTGCAAGTGAAGAGCGCACAGATTGTTCATTCAATCGCTCACCCTCTATTGCTGATGATGCAATTATATTTTGTAATAAAGTATCTAGAGCAGATTCCAAAGATATACTCTCTGCTACAGAGCCCGTTTTACCTATTAGAATCCCCTGTTTCAATCTAACTTCACGCAATAAAGGCTGAATGAGCTCTTCTTGCCAATGAAACTTTGGCCAATCTACCAGTTGCCAGATCCATTTTATTTGATTGCCATTCATAGTTTCTGCCTCGTGAGCCAATTAATAAGATTATTCGGCTCATTTTTTGAGTTTAATAATAGAGCTATTCGGCTCATAAATCAAGCCTATAAGAAAAATTATTCGGCTCAAATAGAGATTTAATTTAATTAAATAAACGGAGTTTTTCGGTGTATATGCCCAATGTAAAACTATTGATGTTTTGGGATCAAAACTAGTTAATTAAGATGGTAATCAAGTTAAGTTTCATAAAACTAGATAAGTACCTTAACATTAAAAGCTAGCTTTGTTTTAATTCCAGAAGATATTTATAACTTGTTGGACATTCAAAATTTCCTTATTTCGAATGTCTAGTTAATAGTTTAATGCCACATATTAGACATTTATTCTTTTATTCGATTTATTAGAAACGAGCATTTGAAGATTATTTGTCATCAATATCTATGGATGCGTGGTCACAGATGAACTACTACATTTGACCTCTAGTGCCTATCACTGAGCAAAACCTTGTATGAGCACACTTTCCTCCGAAGCTCTTTCTTGCCCAACAGCCTCTTTAAAAAAAGTTATTGCTTTTAACTCTTCCGGTTTTGGAAAAGAAAAGCCTGGGTTGGGTTGATCTGCAGAACAAGAATTGGTTTTATCGCAATTTTGAAATTCGCAACGAGCAACATGCGGGTCGCTTTTCATTTCCTCGGTTAAACCAGTCACGAAACTTTCAAAAAAACTATTCTGATCCCAAATGATAGTTTTAACTTTATATTTGACAGCATTCCATAACTGAATTAAATCTTCTCTAGGCTCAGCATGCGGATTAACCGCAAATTGATGAATTGAAAGTTCGATATCAGATCCATCAGGAAGTGCCTTAAATGCCTCAATAAGAGCAGGAATGTCTCGGGAAGCAGGCGACAAATCAGGGAGAGTAATACGCGAATCTTTTCGTTTAATGCTTGCTAAAACAGTTGGAAGTTGAGGTTTATTGGGAATAGAAACGAAGAGACCAAGCGCCCTAGGCGGCCTTGAAAATGAGGCGACTTTTGCATCTGATTCTGGTTGTTTAAACATTTATATAACCATTGTAAATATTTTACACATATAATACACGACAGTACAATTTATAACTATTTTTATTTTTTAACTGGTCGAATAATGATGCGCAAATGACAACATCTGAAAAGTTTACTGACTTGCAAGAACTGGCGAAGCACTCCAGAGTCCATGGACTAGCACCACATCAGTTAATTTACGATTAATCAGACCTAAAGAGTGCAATGCAGAATGAGTTTTCCTGCTTCTTCCCTCCTCTACCAAATTTCCAGATAAGCCTCTATGTTTCTATGCTTTTTTTAATTTTTCATTGATAAATTTTTGGATTTCTTCTTTTTTAGGTAATTCTAATAAATATTTTGATACAATAAGTTGTTATCCATACCAGCTAATGCATATTCTGCTAAGACGTGATTTTTCTCAGTACATAATAATATTCCGACAGGAGGATTATCACCCTCAACCATCATGTTTTATAGCTTGTTCATTCATAACATTTATAAATTTTTTTTGTTTTGCGAAAGACCTGATCGCTCATAGGACAGACTTTCAATTTGTCTTTTTAGTTCTCTAACCGACCAATTTCCATTTGCACTCAACCTCATAAAAATGTCTTTTTATATCATCACTTATTTCGATAAGCATTTTAAACATGCTGTAAGAAATATTATTCAAAAGTGTTCCAGGAGATATAAATTGTGCAGACGATGCCGACACTTTTTCCTCAATATAACTTAGGTTAGGAATTTCTTCTTTGAATAGTGTCGACACTGTAATGAATGGAATTCCTAATGCTCCTAATAACATCAAAAATCTTACAGTATTGTATTTTCCATCTGTTTGTAAAATCTCGCACCCTTCAGGTAACTTTAACAGTCCATCATCAATGAGTCGCCTAAATAAGGCTACTTCAGTAGAAAAGTCGTAAAAGCATCTAATGGTAGTTTTTCCTACATTATTGGCACCCACTAATAATGTATAATCTAGAGAATTAAATTTTATCCTCTTTATTGATCGGAAATTTTGGATCATTTCAAAGTCTCTTCTTTTAAAAATATAAAGCGTCTATTTTGACATCATAAGTCCTATTTGCAGAATGCTCTTCAAATGAGGATGTCGTATTTACGTCATAAAGATTAATTTTAATTTAACAGAATGTGGTTAATATATGCCCTGATAGTATTAAATTTACAACAGGAGAACATCATGTTTACCAAATTACCTCATTCTTTAAGAAGAGTTTCTGTTCGCCCCTATGCAAATAAGGTCCATAAAACTGCTCACACATCGATGAGTGATCTCAAGTGGTTGGAAATTCAATCTAAAGCTGTGCAACTTGAATATCTTGAATATATAAAGCAGAACACCTCACAACAAGATAGAAATATTCCCGTAAAACAGACTATAAGTCCAAAAGAAGCAGCTGGTAAAGTTTTAGATGATGCATTTAGTAAAATACGACACTTTCTCGGGGATACATTTACTAACATTATAGAGCATCCACTTCGTGCTTTGTGTTTCTCTCAATTTGAAAGAATATTTACATATCTAGCAAAAGATGGGCGAGTTGATAAAGAGACAGCAAATGACTTTTCAAAGTATGCTTTATATTTGATTGCTGCTCTTACGTGCCTCTATATTTATGAAGAAATTACATCCCGTAAAGATGAAATTTCAAAATTAGAAAGGGAAATTGAAGAACTGAAGAGCCAATATACCATTAAAACTTTTGCTCACGGGGATATCCGAGATCAAATTATTGAAAAGCAACAAAGACTTCTTTCAAAAAAAGAACAATTAACTAATTATTTGGACATGGTCAAGACTCTCGAAGAGGCTAAAGCGGGAGTTGTGAAAGAAGCAGAAGATTGCAATTTTCTCGGATATATTAAGGATCAATTCTTCTCAATGTTAAATTCTGATGGATATGAAAAAGTAAAAGTAAAATCTTTTTTGAGTAAACAAAATAAAGAGCAATCAGTTGCAAAAGAAATAGATAAATGGGCAAGTGTTGATGTAGCCGTAATGGTAGCTGAAGAACACGTAAGCAAAATTAACAAAAAATGTAATAGTCTCCAAGCTACTATAGTTAAGCTTGAACAAAAGCTAGATATAGTTGGAGAGCAAGTAGTGCAAATTGGAAAAAAAATGGAGAGTAAAGAATCGCAGCTAACAAATAAATGGGGTTATTCATTATTTAAACAAATAAAGCAAGAAGTGGTGGAGGCACCAACTAATGAAAATAAGTTCGAAATATAAATAGTTTAAAATAAAGAGGCATCTTGATGAAGTCTCTTTATTTTTTTTATAATCATGTATCTTAATACCTAATCAATTTAATAAGGATTCAATCATGTTTGATAAAAATAATCCAAATATGTCACCTAAAGATAAATTTGAAAACTCAGATAAAGACACTAGAATACCTAGAAATAAACAAATGGAAAAAGAATTGCTGTTTTTTAGTGCTTTATCAAGACAAATGAGAGAAAATCCCTCCAAAGAAAATTTAAACGCATTAAAAAAATCAGATGAAAAAATAAATGAAATGATAAGCTCTATTTCAACTACCATTTAGGGGCGAGGTAAAGCTTAATAATTTATATGTATAAATTATCGTTAAATCTCTTTAGGTTAAAATCAAAACCTAGCTTTTTTACCTGATGCTCTGAAGTGATTTATAGATTAACAGAAATAAACCGGTTAAAAGAAGCAAATAACGCCTAAAGATGAAGAAGGGAATAATAAAAAGATACAGGTGGTCTTCTTTGCTCAGGGAAACGCAGTAAAATACTCGTTTATTGCTGAACACAAGAAGATCTGGCCTGTTGGCATGTTGTGCCCACTTTCGAACTCAGTTTTAACTAATACCTATCTATTCTAGTAATATACAATTGGCTCATTGTATTGAATATAGAATTGGATTTTGATCTTTTACTCAACAATATGGTCTATAATTAAATAAATTAATTAATACGTGTAAAGTGGATGAGAGCTATATCGGGAATGAAATCCTATTCAAAGTATTTATTTAATTGTTACCAGGATATTTTTATTCAAACCCCAATAGACTTTTGGGGGTATTTATATTTCGATTTTCAAGGACACTATCTACAAATTATTTCGGAAAATTCGATAATAACTGAAATCTTAACGAAAGAATTATTCATTGAACAAAACCTTTGTAAAAAGAATTACCAGCACGACTGTTTTTATATATCCAATGTTGATAGTGATAATGTTATAGCGGCAGGTATTAAAAACTGTTTGCTCAATCATGATTATACCTATTTTTTTGATATTATTCGACAGGACTCAAACCGAGTGGAAATGGTAACCTTTGCCTCCTCGCAAACTCCTAGCACAACAAATAATTTTATTTTTAATAATATTGATTTTCTAAACATGATTGCTAATAATCTTTCGCAAAGAGTTAGAAGGCTTCACACAAAAGATAATTATATAATTCTCCCACAAGAATGCATTTTTAAAATGAATGAGCAAATTAATAATGGTTCGGCTACAAAGAACAATCTAAAGGATATTATTTTAAAATCATCTCATCAAAATATGGTCGAAGTGCTCAAAGATGATGTTTTTGATTATAATCAACTTCCGTTCACTTTTTTGGCGTCTAAAGACTTGACTCATAGAGAAAAAGAAATGATTTTTTTGCATTTCAATGATTTCAATCTACAACGCATTGCTTCAATATTGGAAATATCCAAACGTACTGTGGAGAGACATTTCGAAAGCATAAAAAAGAAGTTGAAATGTGAATCATTAAGTCAAGTAATTCCAACATTAATTAAGTACGACTATTCATTAAAAAAAATAATAAGTAAATAACATAGAACAGATTTTATTCTAAGGGAGTCCAACGACGCCGATTACTGCTTGAGTGGATTATTTCATTACATTCTAAATGTCGATATAGTCCTATTCCTAGTCGTTATTATTGCTAGGTGAACTGGTTTAAACCGAATTACATGGTCTGTTGAAGCTTTAGATTTACCTTCAATTTCTCAATTGTTTCAGCAGTAATTTTTCTGAATCTTTCTGGTGTTAAATCACTAGCTACGTCGCTAGAGCCCTTATTATGTATTAGCACTTCTTCGTAAGCATTTTTACCTAGTAGGGTAAACAAATTATTCAGTTCTGGGATTGATAAATTTAATAAAGCGGAATTTTCCTCTGGCATAATTGGATTAATTTTTTTAGGTGCTTGCATTTCATAAGCATAAGCAATTTCAATCAATGTGCCTTCCTGAAATTGTTTACCCACTAGTTCAATTCCAATAGGCATATTTGTTTCAGCACTGTAACCGACATTTATACTAATAGAAGGAAGCCCTGAGTTGGATGAGACCGGAGCACGCCAAGTATTTACGGTCATTCCATCATATGTAGCGGTTCCTTGTGTGGTTATTGGTATAAGCAGCGCATCTAGATTATTTTTTTCCATTATCTTTTGAACATAGATTTTATTTTTGTCAAAAATTGATTGTGCTTTTTGATAAGGCTTACTGCTCTTGCTCGGCATATTCTTCATAAAGTGAAGACAATCTTTAATTGTGCCAAAGTTCCGTGTGCGATTGGATTCACAAATGTCACGAAAATTTTTCCGCGTTGATGGAAAGGAAGCAAGGTACTCATTTACATCTTGAATTTCTCCTGCTTGGTTGTTTTGACGATCGTTGTTAAATAGTGGGAGATTAATATCAATAACAGTTGCGCCCATTTCCTGCATATTTTTAGTTGCGTTTTGTATTATTTTTTCAATGTGAGGAGGCATCTTATCGAATGTATTGATGCCATTGACATGATGCACGATTCCAATGCGCTTGTTAGTTAATCCATCTTTATTTAGAAATTCCGTATAGGTTTTCACTCTAGGAATATTGAGAGTTTTTGGATCATGTGGGTCGGGTTTAGCTATGATATCCAGAAGAATGGCTAGTTCCTTTGTAGAACGCGCAATAGGACCAGCTGATCCATCCAGATTTCCCATAGGAAAAATACCTTGTTGACTAATCAACCCAGTACTTGGGCGCAACCCAACTAAACCGTGAAACGCTGCTGGAATTCTAACTGATCCGCTATTATCAGTACCAATACCAAGTAAAGCAAAACTGGCACTGACGGCAGCTGCTGAACCGCCGCTAGACCCTCCAGGATTTTTACTAGGATCATAAGCATTACCAATTCTTCCACTACGGCTACTTATTCCGAACATTCCCCAGGCAAATTCATCCATGCCCCCTTTTCCCAAAATAATGGCACCGGCATTGCGTAATTTACTTACTAGAAAAGCATCGCGAACAGGTTGGCTACCAAGTAACGCATATGATCCAGAGGCTGTAGTTGTGTCAAACGAATCAATATTATCTTTCAATATGATTGGAATACAGTGAAGTGGTCCTGTGAGCCGGCCTGTTTTTTTAAAAGAAGTATCCAATTGGTGAGCTTGCGCTAGAACAGAGGGGTTTAACTCGTTCCATGCGTTGATTGGCGCTTGGCTTTTAACACTTAGGTTATATTTTTTTATACGATCAATATATTTGTTTATCAAATCAAAGCAAGTGAGTTGATGATTTTGAATAGCACTATGAATAGACGAAATTGTTATCGACTCTAAGTCAGGATGATAAGCCGGCGGTTGCTGTGAAAAGGATATACCGCTAACGAATAATGTAATAAATAAAATGAAGTAATATTTCATGGTGTCGTTTATGCATTAAGAAGTGGAACAAAACAGGTGCTCAGATTTAAGAAATTTTTATTCACCTTTCCCATTTGATATACACAATTATATATCTTTCGTATTAATAATTCTTCGTATAATTTTAATGATTGTATTTTGTAATAGAGTTTTACCCTCGCTTCAATATCATGCAAAAAGAGAGGACTGAAAAGCTCCGTAGCTAGGAGAAGATCAAATACAAGAAGTAAATTCTTATTGCTAAATTATTGGGACAACTACTAATTAACTTTTAGTAGTTGTCGTGTAAACCAGCATTAAGCTAATAACAGCCAACATTCTGTAAGCAGTTCGGTCTCAGCAACTTCATGATCAAAGTTGTAATAACAAAAAATACAAGGCAAATCACCCAGATGTTCACCGGAGCTTGGCAACCAATCACGATATAGACTATAAACGGTATCACTAATAGTATCTCGTGTTCCTTTATGCGTTGCTACAGCATAACGTCCTGCGGGCAAACGTTTTTCAACGATCTTACCCCCAAGTTTTATTTGTTCTGGTACAGTAATCGCTAAGTCAAAACGAAAATCGGAAGGCTCAGTTGTTTTAGGATCGTCGTAAGCAAAACCAAACGCTTCTCCTGCTTTTGGTTTTAAGTTAATTGATTGAGATTTTGCCCAATCAATTAGCTGATTAACACTTTCACCTAATTTTTTAGGCGTACCTCGATGTTCAATAACCGCTAAGCGTCTAGCAGGTATTTCTTTAATCAATACATTCATAATATTACCCTGGTTTGGCAATAAATACGGTGGGCGTTCCCAAAAACTCCAATTTGAATGCAGCCTAAACTCACTAGGGCTCTGCCCACAGCTTTGTTTAAATACACGAGTAAATGCTTCATGAGATTCAAATCCCGCATTTATTGCAATTTCAATGATGGTTTTATTCCTATCCACAATTAGTTGATGCGCTGCTCGTTTTAAACGAAGCCATCGAATATATTGTTGTAGTGATAAACCTGTATAAGCAGTAAATAAACGATGAAAATGGTATTTTGAAAAGCAGGCAATATGGCTCAATTGAGTCAAATCAAGCTTTTCATCAAGATGTTTACCAATAAACTCAATTACTTTTTCTAATTGTTGCTTATAATGCATATTTTCCTCAAGTGAAGACCATCAATCTATTTACACAAATCATGTTATCTTATTTAGGGAGATATACTTTGACCATTTTTGCTCATTTTAATGCTGTTCCAATTGATGCAAGTAAACTCAGAAGCGAATCTCGCCTATAAGCAGTAATTCTTTATGTTATAATTGCACATTATTAATACTAAAATAAATAAAGGAATAAACAATTTGTTATCAAGCCACGTGGAGCTACGCTCTTATCACATAGAAAGTTGCAGTCATACCCATCAGTTTGCTCACTGCCAGTTATCGGTTCTATGGAAATCGAAATAGGGCATCATGCTGATTTAACTTATCTAAGGCATTTATAATAGTATTGGTCTCTTGTTGGACGGATTAAATCTGCATAATGACATTTATATTTTTAAAGAGTAACCTGGACAAATTCGATCTTCTACCAGATGAATATAATAAATTGTCTTCATTGGCCAGCCTGTTTTAAAAAATGTTAGAATTGTCCTAAGCTCAATCTTAGATCATTATTAACTTTAAGAAAAAAGGGCACAATAGAAGGGATTTATTGGGAAATCTTACAAGGAGTGAGTGTCGTGCGTTTTTTTTATTTACTTCAAAATGCTATTTTTTCTCTTCTGGCCAAAAAAACAGTCGGTGTCAGGATGTTATTGATTCATGAGGACAAGATTCTATTGGTAAAACATACCTATCAACCGGATTGGTACACCATTGGCGGCGGTGTGGAATCAGGGGAGACACCACGGCAGGCTATGGAACGAGAACTTAAAGAGGAGGTAGGAATAACGCTTACCTCTTCATTGAAGCTATTTTCAGTCTACTACAGCAAAAAAGGTAAACGGGATGACTACATTATTTTTTACATCGGGCATGGGGCAGGAACCCAAGAAATAACCATCTCACCCGAAATCTCGGAAAAGAAGTGGTTCTCTATCCATGATTTACCGAGGGATACCTCACCTGCGACAAGACGCAGAATTCGAGAGTATTTGAATGAAATTGAATTGAGTGATGTATGGTAATGCTCTCTTAATCTAAAGTCTGCGATTCCTTAATTGCGCGATATCTCTTCCAATAAATTAATAAGCTTGCACCATTTCTGAATTATACTGAATTCCAGCTCTCTCAACCTCAATGAAGAATGCGGATATACGCTTAATTTCATCATTGAATACTATGAATGGCGAATTCAACTATTTAGTATATTTTTTAGGTTTTTTCTAATATATCTCTAATAATTTGGATATGCTCTGTAATATTATGTGCCTTTTCAACAAAATGCTCTCTAGTACTGATCTCTGCTTTATCTGCAATTTTTTTTGCAAGTTGTTCTTTTTCTTCTAATGCTCTTAATGCCCAACACGACAGCGATATTGCTCTACTTTACCATCTTTAATTTTCCATAGGACGCCATTGCAATCAGGGCATGAATAGAAGGAAGGAGTCGCAATTTTTTCTAATTTATTCACTTCTGAGTGTTTGGAAGTACCATTCAATTCTGCTTCAATCTCAATTAGGTCGTTCTCTTTCTTATTATCTGTTATTGGAGTTACGCTCTTAGTGAGTTGAATTAACTTTGATGAAATTAATTTAGAAGGAATTATAATCCATTGAAACAGCCTGAGATGCGTTCATAGGCATTTCAGGATATTTAGCATCTTTTATATCCTGTATGATAGTGATTCCGCCACACCTTTTAATTGCTCGTAAACCAGCACCACCATCATCTAATGTCCCACTTAAAATAATACCTATCACATTAGAACCACGATTCCGTTTAGGTGGGGTGCAAAAGTGTCAGTTCAAGCTTCCCACGATTAACGTGATATAGCACAACGCCGACAACAGAATCTCTCCATAAAAAGCTTATCGGTTCAAACATTTTGTACTGCTGGCTTAAAGTAAGTATAGCACTTGAACCCTAGAGGAACAGACAAGCTCAGAAGCTATACCAAGCCAATCCTACAAATGGACAAAAGAGAAAATCCCATCAGCCTAGCGAAGAAAAGAAAAGGGCCTCATTCGTTTTAAATCACCCGGAGCGCAGAGCGTCATCGCACTCCGGGAGAGTATCAGGAATCTATTTGAGTTGCCGTGGGCCGATACAACAAACCAGCCCAACAACGAGAAAGTTAATTTCAATCGGCCAGAAACTTGGAAGGAGGCTGCCATTGAGCTGCTTTGCAAAAGTTTAGTTGGTACCGTGATTGGTCATTCATCAGCTCATTTATTATTTAAAATAAAAAACCCTTTATCTTTCTGGAGGCTAATTACTATATAATTAATTATTAAGGTACTTAGCAAAGTTAACTTGAAGCTGCCCATTTTAGTCCTGCAAAAAGACCATGTACACTAAAATCAGAACTTGCAATATGATCGCTTGCATAACCTGGCCCAAAAGGAATAAAAACTGGTTGTGCATTAAAATAATTAATCCACATATAACCGATATCTAGTCCTAAATTACTGTTTCCAATACTGTGCGAATAATTGACGCCTAGTTTTGCTTCAACCTCTGGAATAATAGTTTTATTTTTCGCATGATTATTTATTGTTTCAGGAAAATCAATATTACCCACGGTACGGTTAAGCGTGCTTACGCCCACTAACAGAGCACCTGCGCTTTTTGCGAAGATTGAAAAACTATTCCCTAAATTATAAGATAAGTCACTCCCTATTCGGGGTCCAAAGTTTGAAGTTCGCATAGAGATTTTATTGTAATCACCTGGAACTATAAGAGTATCTTTATTATGAATTTTGGTGCTAATGTTTGCATATTGGACACCACCATAAAAACGTATGATTTTAAAGTCGCCTAAATTAACTCGTTGACCTACTTCAAAATTCACTGCATCCCATTTCGGTTTAAAGGAGGTGACGTTGGTAGTCATTGAGCGAAAACCAAAACCAATAGTATTTTCTGCATTCACTTGGGCACTTGTTTTATCCAGATGAAACCAGCTAAGGCTCATATCGTTGCCCGTGTTAAAATAATAAGAAGCCCCCAATTTAAAACCCCAGCTCCAAGGAGGAGTATTTGTGACTAATCCTAAAACGTCCCCACTCTCATTATTGTTGGTTCCCAAATAACTTAGTGATTTATTATACAAAGGTTGTAAATAGAGAGCTTCTGCCCCCAAGTCCCATCCTGAATGTCGACAAGGAACTGTTACTAAGCCAGAAACACAAGTTGTGCCCATTGTTCCTGAAAAAGCTATATTACTACTCATTAGAGCAATGATTGCTACTTTGGATAAATGAGAATAGAACATAAAGTCATCCTTATTTTAATATAAGAATTTTATATCCTACGCGAAACATTTTAGTATAACAATATTTGAAAATATGAAGTTTTCTAAGTGTAATCTTACCGCGAAGGAACTAATTTTTTAACATATATGACTTAACGAAGAGGTGCTTACTATGGTAAAAGACAATTAAGGAAATACAGTAAAGAATTCAAAGAAGAATGGCTAAATTAGCGATTAGCTATGGAAACATCAATAAAGCAGCAGACGAATTAGGAATACCCCGCCCTACTTTACACTAATATTCGCACCCAAGAAGGTTGGTTGTACCTTGCTGTGGTAATTGATTTATATTCTCGTGCCGTAATAGGTTGGTCTATGAATAAACGGATGGGTTGAATTTAAATATCGGGCCAACTTAATCCTGATGTAAGCTGGTATAAAAAGAATATGATGGTTGAAGGAGACAATCCTCTCGTAAGAAGGGTTAATTCAATATAGCGCTGGTTTATCAGCATTACCCGTTACACCCTTTATACTGCAAGGCTTATAGAACGAGCATTGATGGTTTCATTCTCTAATAGTAATTTTGCAACACCTTGAATATCAAAAAGATTTTCTAATTTAAAAATATAATGTTCCAACATATTAAAATGTTGCTAAGCAAAAGGTGATAATTGAGCAGCTCTGACATTACTAAGACAGTCCAGACATGCGGAATGAAATAACATCTTAAATTATATCCCGTCTATGAGACTAATAAAGGAAATTAAAGAATATCAGGTAATCTTGGTAGGTGGGAAGCAAAATCTACTTCAATATCATAAGAGCCATGATAGTTCTCTTCTAATAATTTAGTAGCATCTGTGATGCTGCTGTATTCAGAAAGTAACTCTGCACCTAAATCGTTAAATTCTTCTATAAATGCTACATACTCAACTATGAAATCTACGCAGCATGGGCTTATTGAAAAATAATTCGGTCATGGCCAGCTCCTTGTTCTCATAGCTTTGTTAAGAGCAAAAGCATTAGTTATGACTACTTCTTAACTTAACTTTTTTCAAAGTTCATAAGAATGGGACAAGGCGAAGATCTAGTCTCTCTACATTTTGTTGCTAGGCGTGATAGTGTGTTACGAGCCTCTGTTAACTCATCAATTTTTAAATTAAGTTTCTCTATACGCCTTTCAGCCATCTCTCTTACACGCTCTCGATCGCTTTTAGCATCAAACTCTAATAATTCTTTTATTTCTTTTAAAGTAAATCCTGCTTTTTTAGCTAAAAGAATGAACTTTAAACGACTTATATCATTATCGCCATAACGCCTTATTTTTGTAGTCCCAAGTTCTTCCTTAAGGAGCGGGACATGAAATAGTCCCTGGCGCTGATAATAACGAATTGTTTCAATCCCAACTCCACATAATTTAGCAAATTCACCAATGGTTATATTATTCATTACTTGACTCCGTACTATGGTACGTACTCTATATTAGTATTTATAGACTATTAATCATAGAGAATAGAAATGAATAAGACTTCAATTAAAAAAGCTGTTTTGTACCGCATGGTAATGGAGCATCATGTTTGTCCTTATGGCCTTAAAGCTAAAGATTTATTGAGACGTCAAGGCTATGAGGTAGAAGATAATTGGTTAACAACCCGTAAACAGGTCGATGCGTTTAAGGATAAACATAATGTAAAAACCACACCTCAAGCCTTTATCAACGATGAGCGGATAGGTGGTTATGACGATTTAAGACGTTACTTTGGAAAGAAAGTAAGAGATCCAAAAGAAAAAAGTTATCGCCCTGTCATTGTGCTGTTTGCAATTACTGCATTAATGGCAATGGCAGTTAGTTATGCAAGCTTTGGTAACCCGTTTGCACCACATGTTTTAAGCTGGTTTATTGCATTTAGCATGGCAGCTCTTGCTTTATTAAAACTACAGAATATCGAAAGTTTCTCAACCATGTTTTTAAACTATGACCTCTTGGCCCAACGTTGGGTTCCTTACAGCTATGTGTATCCATTTGCTGAAGGTTTAGCAGGAATATTGATGATTGCAGGGGCATTAAATTGGCTTTCTATTCCGGTTGCTTTATTTATTGGAACTGTAGGTGCTCTTTCTGTATTTAAAGCCGTTTATATTGACAAACGTGAACTTAAATGCGCCTGTGTTGGAGGTGATAGTAACGTTCCTTTAGGATTTATTTCACTCACTGAAAACTTAATGATGATTGGAATGGCTTTATTCATGTTATTCATATAATTCAATTAACTTATTAGCTTATCAGGAGCTTATATGAGAATTTTATCTACTTTTTTATTATGGGGGTTGCTTTCTAATATTCCCTTGTCTTCTGCAAATGCGCATGGGCAGGTTACAAAACATAAGCTACCTAATCAAGATACCATCCAATTAGTAATTAAAAATGCGCCGAGTAAAATCAAGGCAAACACCACAGAAACAATTCGTTTGCAATTGCTAAAGAATAATAAACCACTTACCTTAAAAGATCTAAAGACAGTCCATACAGAAAAGGTTCATTTAATGATTATAGACCCTACACTGACCGAATATTATCATATGCATCCTTTCGTAGATAACAAGAACAAGGAATTTATTTTCAAATTTTCCCCAAAGAAAAATAGTTCTTATCGAATGTGGGTTGATGTCACTCCTCTTGCTACTGGCAAGCAAATATTTCTACATACTGATATTGGCACTTCGTCAAAAAAACATTCAATTGATAAAGCAGTTAAATTAAATTACAGCATAAATTCTTATCAATTTAACTTGAAACTAGATGAACAACCGCGAGTAGGTAATCCAGTTATGGCAACCATTACTGTAACAAATAATGGAAAACCTTTCAGCCAGTTAGAGCCTGTGATGGGGGCATTTGCTCATCTTATAGGGTTTTATGCTGATTACTCTTCCATACTTCACATTCATCCCATGGGAAAAGAACCTAGTAAAGACTCTGAACGTGGTGGTTCGGAATTAATGTTCCACATAGAACCTAAAAAAGCAGGGTTTGTTAAATTATTTGCACAGTTTAGAATTAATAGAGAAGATATCTATGTGCCTTTTGGTATTGTAATTAAACAATAGCATTCCAAAAGCTTCTCTAAAGTAAAAATATAACGTCATAACTTATCCTAATTTCTTGGCAGCTTGGGCTAGATTGCGGTAAACCCTATTTCCCATATTTTGTTAATTCCGGAAAATCATAATCTCGCCAGCCTGGGATATCGGCTACTTTAAAACAAAGCTGACCGGCATGTGGAGTTGCTTTTTCAAGAGACGTTTCGGGCGTTAAAATAAGTGAGCCAAAAGGATAAGTTGCATCAATCCCTATCGAAGAGGCAAGACGAGCATCTAAAGGAATGTCATCTAAAATAGAGGGATCTAAAGGACCTGCTGGTAAATTGTTTATAATGATTATGTCTTTATGAGGCTGCATTCTAAAGGACGTAGCCCAGGTGACTTGGTCTGCATCATGGATGTTAATATCAGAGTTCACTGCAACAACCATTTTTGGGCGAAGATTACTTGCCATAGCGGCAAGAATAGCCTGGCGCGCCTCTCCATCAAAGCGAGGTTCAATCGCAAGAACTATATAAAAAGAAACACCTCCTGATGCAGGAATAGCTACATTAGAAATTGTGGGGAAGGATTTATTCATACTCTTAAAAAATGAGGCCTCAAAAGGAATTTGCTTTAAAAAATGATTCTCTGTGGGTGGTACGCCTGTTAATAAAGCTTGAAAGTACGCGTTATTACGGTGAGTAATGGCTTTAACATGCGCCGTAGGCTTCATGGAGCCTGGTGTGTAATACCCGGTGTATTCTCCTAAAGGTCCTTCAAATACTAACTCCTCTAAGTCAATTTCTAGCTCAAAGACTACTTCTGCATAAGCAGGGACCTGAACATCAATGGTTTTGCAGGAAGTTAAAACAACTGCCTCGCCTCGAAGGCCACCTGCAACGGCAAAATCATTGGTATCGTCTTGAAGTTGAAATTGACAGGTATAAGCAATAACAGGATCTACTCCGATTACCAAAGCTATCGGGTACTTTTTATGTCCTAATTTTCGGGCTTTTTCCAGATTTTTGCCTAGGCGATGATTGGGCTGAGCCAAAAATGACATGGTGTTTTTCGAAATAATTTGAAAACGATAATTTCCAATATCTTCAATACCAGTTTCTGGATCTTTGCTTACAGCAATGCCTGCCGTAATATATTGTCCTCCATCACTAGGGCTGTATTTGGGTATAGGAAACTGCGATAGATCGACAGCATCCTCAAGTATAATTTGCTCATGAGTTACTGCGTTATCAGTCAGAATGGGCTCAATAGGATGCGCTAACCCATCCAGGATCTTTTTAAAGATAGACGCTTCATCAGCCTGAAAAGCAATCAATGTTTTCTTTCTGGAATTATATAATCCACCGATAAGTGGAAAATTTGTGCCATTATTACTAAATTGCACCGCTGGCCCACTGATTGATGCGCTTTTCTGCAATGCTTTACCAACATCTGTAGCCAAATCAATAGGCCTCTTAACCTCAATAAGTTCGCCGTTCTTACGAAGCGCTTCAATAAACTGCCTAAAATCCTTATAAGGCATGCTGATTATCCATATAGAATGTTATATAAAATATAGGCATGTTTTATTTAAACTTCCATAGCGCAGATAACCACGACTAATCTGTAAAGCCAAAATATCGCGAAAAACCAAGCAATATAGTATACCTAATACTATGCTTCCTGAGCATTGAGAATGTATTTTTCAAGGAAAAACGATGATTGCTCCAGAAATCCCAGAAAATGAAGCGATGCGTTTAGCAACTTTATATAAATTACAAATACTTGATACAGAGCCAGAGGAACGTTTCGGCCGATTGACTCGAATTGCTTGCAAGCTTTTTGGTGTTCCTATCGCTGTAATTTCATTTTTAGAAGCTGAACGTCAGTGGATGAAATCGACTCAAGGATTTGACATTAAAGAAGCGGCGAGAAAAACTTCGTTTTGTGGTCATGTTATTCTTTCCACAGCGACTGCAAATAGATTCCTGATGGTCCCCATGAGTGGGATGACGTTCTGCGCTCCAGCGGGTGATATAAAACGAAAGAGGCATTTTTCTTTCCTTCGCGTGGGCTGATGGGCATTTTCTACCCGATTATTGAGCCCTTTATGCGGACGATGATCGACCCCTTTACCCATCTGGCGAATGGCTTCGTGTAGCTCCTGAGCTTGTTTGTTACAATTAGCCGGCCTTGGAAGAGGCATTCAATAGCCGAGACAGGAAACAAATAGCCACCTTTTTATTTCGCCGCTTTTGCAGAGACACATCCAGCTCATAACCCCCATCATCTGCTCATCCAGATGCCATTGGTCTGATAGTTTGAACGCTCGCTTTTTAATCACGCTCTTAAAATGGATACCAAATTTAAGAACCATTGATGTATTGTCTCATAACTCACATCAATAACTCGATACAATAAACGCTCCGAGACATCCTGAAACTGTCATTAAATCTGCGGTAACTCCAGCCTGCTCCTCCTTACTGGCCTTGCTGTAGCCACATATGCATTAAATAGTAATACTCTTTAGATTGGCAAGAATCGGGGTCAACTCTTTGATAATAATTTAAAAAATAGCTTTATCAAAAGACTTGCCCCCCTGTTCTAATTAAGTTTCAAAGAAGGCTCGCCGATGCTCTCTTTTGCGGTTTGTACTATATTATCCAAACCATCCTTTCTTCCTAGAAAACGAAGACCAACGCCAAGTCCACCTGCCAAACCAATCGCTGAAGAGGCCATAATACCCAGAGTCCATCCCGTCAAACTGCCATGTATAGCACCATCAAGAGCACCGAAAACGCCACCGATGCCTCCTGTGGGTGCGGATATAAGCGCCAGAATTCCTGCTTCGATTGCCGCTCCAATTACAGCTCCAATGATCGCGCCAACGGCTGCAATCACAACACAAGCAACTGCTTTGCCCACTTTTTGCCAAGTTGATTTTTCAAATGATTTTAAAGAGCGCGCGTGTTGCTCAAAATGCTCTACACAAGCTATTTTTTCTTCCTTGCTCTTGTTAGACATAATTCCTTCAACCATATTTTTGGCCTCAAAAGCTAAGGTACTTATGTCCGCTTTATTAGCTCCAGTAATCATCTTTTGATAAAGCTCACCTTGAAGTTTAATCAGTTGATTACGCAGATTTTTATGATTCGTTAAGCGTAAATCCGTAATTGCCTCATGAAGAGGGAATAAAATTTCGTGCTGATGTACTTTTTCCTGTTCTAATACTAAGGCTTCTGACTCATGCTTTGTATGTATTAAACGACGAAATAATACTTGCATTCGAGCAGGATCTTTTTCAATAAGAAGATCTAAATCATTTAAGTTAAGATCGGGAAGAAAGCGAGCGAAATCTTCTTTAATCTTATTGATTTGCGTATTTGCCCCCTCTCGATCAAATTTATCTATACATCCAGAAATTTCGATTATTAAATCACGTTCAAGATAATGTCTAATTTCATCAATAGGACCATACGCTTCTGAAAAAGCACTATCTGATTGATGCGGCCAATGAGCACAAATCCATTCAAGCTGTTTACGATTGTCCTTAATGTAGGTCTTTTTTTCTTCATCGGATACTTGATCTAATCCTTGGGTCCATCTATCCAATTGCTCTAAGATTGGCTCTTTATCATGTGCTTCACTAGCTATCTGTTGTAGATATTCTTCGTTTTTTAAATAGGCGGAGTTGTAATGAGTCATTAAATAAGAACAGCGTTCAAATTGTTCCTGCAATACATGCCCTATGTTAATCCCTGCTTTAATCATATCCTTGTGTGTGAATTCAATATCAGCAAAAGGATCAGTGAATCGTAATGGATTATGAGTGGGTAATTCGGCTATTTTTGGTAACGACGATGGGTTAGGGTTCGATTTACTAAGATCTAAATACCCTTCATACTTAGCGCTTCCTAAACTCAATAATTCAGAAGCCTCCTGACAATAGTTATCGGCAATCATAATACCATGCTCGCCTTTCCAGGGTCGATTTGCTGCATAGGAAAAAGGACTTACCAAGTGACCTTCTACACTAATCGCACGGTCGCCATAAGGTGGCGCCATGTAGTTAAATTTAATGTCGTTCTCTTGTAAAATTTTCCATGCTTTAAGCATCATGGCTTTAATTTCTGCTGATGTTTTTTCAGCGACTGCAGAATGTTCAGGAAAACGAATATAAACACAGCATTCTTTACCACGTTGATCGCGATCAGAGTTAGCACCATTTGTTTGTGTTCCATCCCAAGCGATATCCTCAACTCGGCTGTCATCTTTTAAAATCAGAAATTTAAAATTTAAATTCTCAGTAGCAAATACTGGGGTTAATAGTTTTGCTGCTTTTTTTAAGTTCTCGCTATCAGGGTAAAGAGAAATACGAAACTCCCACATACTATCATCCTGAGGGAATTCATTAAGGGAGTAAAATTGTTGGAAACCGTCTCTTTGATATTTATCAATATTAGTTAAAAACCGCTGTATGCGCTCATCAGTAGGTAAGGATTTTTTTGGCATAATTCACTCGAACCAAGAATGCTCAAACATTATACTCAATGAGATGATTAAAGGCAATTTATAACTTTAGCTATTAGTGCAATGCTTAGACGGTAAAGCTTCTCTTTGTTCATCGGGAGAAAAATTTAGAGGACTATTAAAAATAGTTTGTTCTGCAGAAGTCAGTATTTCAAGCTTTGCCATTAAGGGATATGTTCGAGTGAGGACACCCAAAGTGTTGATAGCCCAAAAAATACTATCAGTCGATATGGCATGATCAAAAACTAATGGTCGATGAGTAGATAAAGGGGTTCTTCCACAGACCCCCTTAATGAATAGTCCAAGAAACAATAGCTCCGGAATAATAAGAAATTTTACTTTGACTACCATACCAATGTTGGGTAATAGGTAAAGAAATACCAATTTGGAAAATCATTTTAGGTGTCGAAAACCAGAGTGAAGGGGTTGCATAGATAATATTCCCTCCAGTGTTAGGAACCACACGTCCAGCTAATTTGGTTTTATCACTGTATTGGCCATTTAACTCCACTAAACCTAAGAATATATATTTTTTTTCCACGGCATTAATATTATGTCCTATTCCCAAATTATAATAATACTGCGCCCCTTGTTGAATGGCATGGGATTTCTCAATAAATTGAACTCCCGGAGCAACAAAGCCATACCAGTCCGCTAAGGTGCGTGAGTACGTTGAGCCAAGGAAATAAGTTATTGCATTGAAACTAGAAGGCGCATTTTTCCTGGAAAATCCAGAAACCCGACTGTTAAGATGAAGCTTCTTCGAGAGTTCATTTAAATTACTTGTGGGAAAGGTTGGAGAAAAAATAATCGTTGCTTGATCAGAGTACTTGATGCTTTCCTTATTGTAAAAAGCATACTCAAAATCAAGCGCCAAATCCCCCGCCCCTGATATTGTTTTCGTGCCATTTCTATAACTTAAGGCAACAGGAAGGGTTATTAATAGTGAGGCAGAATCAGTAATTCCATAAAGAAAGGATGGTGTTCCTTCAGTAATAACCTGCGTTTTACTATATAAGTAGGCCGGATTGTAAGAAGCAATGGCTTGGTTTTTATCAATAATATTTTGGCCAAAAGAAAAAAATGGACCTGGTTGTTGGGAAGAAGCTAAAGAAAAGTTCCCAATGGATGGTGGTTTAGCCGCTATTGTTATATTCATCCCGAATATAAACAATAAAAACAACCATTTTCGCAAGGAACTTAAAATAGGCATGGTCTGGCATAGCATCCTGCTGTTCAACCCTATCTGTAAAGAAATTTTAAACTGATATTAATTAATAAAGCCTAACTTAAGCAAGCAAATCAATGCAGGAAGAATTTTAAAAAATTAGAAAGCCTCTCTAGCCCAAACCAAGATAAATGAGGTCTTCAGTATTATATTCGACTAAATGTTGTTTTATATGCGCATATTTTTCTTTATATTCATTAAAAGCTCTTGCACTATTAGAGGTATCAATTAATTCGCTTATAGTTTTTTCACCTAAAGCACTCTTTATTACTTCTCCTAAACGCTCACCTGATAAAGCATCTTGGTATGCCTCCAGAGATGACTCAGGAGCATTGCCAAGCAGTACCTCAATTAGCGCATCTGCAGCTTCAATTTCTTTACGTAGTTCTTTATCAAGATAGAAATTCGGCATCAACTGCATAACGCAATGAAATTGATTAAGAATGTCGATTAGCTCTGCGTTAATTTTCGATGGCGCATAGTTCAATTTACAAAAATCATTTGAGGGTAAAGGCTGAAACTTCACTGTGGTGGCGATTTGAATGGCATCTTGTAATTCTTGAGGTAGATTCTGAATTTTCTCCTTTACCTCCGCTGCGCTTAGGTTTTGATTTTTGGGAATAAGAATAACAGACGCTTCAAAGTCTTCATTTTGAGCAAGCTCGAGAAATTTTAAATTGGCTAAGGAACTACGATAACAAAAACTAGTTGTATTCCCTACCACCATAATAAATCCATCCTCATGAGTCAGCTCATTTATATTACGCCAACCTAGTTCCCCATCAATTTTAAAGTATGCTCTAGATGCCTTGTTTAGATTGTAAACATCAAAAGGCAAAAATTCTAAAATAGTTAACTGGAATTTATTTTTTAAATCCTCAGGCACCGAGCCTTTGGTGATATCCATACATAAATCTGGTTCGAGCTCCGAACGGATATCAATAGTAAAAAAGGCCTCTGTTGATGCGTGCATTTGGTGATCACACTCATTATTACTGTGCGAACAACCAATAACTACTGCCTGTGCCGTACTAAGACTTTTAGGACTTAAGCTATCTAATTTAATTTCCATGACCACAACATTTTTGTAAGTAAATGCCTATTTTAATACATTACCGGCTCTATCTATGAGGCATTAAGGTCCTTTAATAGAAAAAAATTAGTAAATTTGCATTAATAATGCACTAAAATTGCTTGGCACTGTTGTGCTTGAAATCCATTTAACTATTGATCTTGGCAAGGCTTTACACGCTTTTCAGGTAATTAAAAAAAAGGGATTAAATTTGAGCCGCTTAAGGCTTAATTATTGCAAAAACACCTGCACTTTCTCTAAAAATTCTGTTGTTTTAAATGGTTTTTTTATAAACGCATCGGCTCCTGCCCCAATTGCCTTTGAAACATTATCGCCTCCACCATTACCACTAAGAATAATTATCTTAACTTTATCATTCATTGCTCTAACTTTTTTAATTAAATCAATACCATTCATGTATGGCATGAATATATCCACAATTAAACATCCAGAACATTCCGCTGAAAATTCTTCTAAGAATAGAAGCGGGTTATAATAAATTTGTGGTTCAATCTTAAACGCTGCATTAAACAAAAAACGAAGCGACTCACACAACTCTTCGTTATCATCTACGATATATACTTTAGATTCATTCATAACACGCTATCTCTACATCCTAACTTTCACTAACCGGCAAGGTAAAACTAAACCATGCCCCACAAGGCATATCTGAATGAATATGGAGCTTACCTCCATGATTTTCGATTAATGTTTTACAAATTCCCAAACCAATCCCCGTTCCTTTTGATTTGGTTGTGAAATAAGTATTTAATACTTTATTTAAATATTTACTGGGAATCCCTGGGCCATTATCACGAATATGTACCTCAATCATATTAGCGCAGAGATTGGTGGCAATAGATAACTCAGGGGAGATAACATTACTATCATGAAAGGCCTCAATACTATTTCGAGCAAGATTTAAAAGAACTTGCATCAAATGAATTTTATTTGCCATGATTAACGGCAATCCTTCTTGTAAGTTGAGCGATATATCTAATTTAAAATCCAATAATTCATATTGTAGAAGTGACAAAGTATCTTTTATTACCTCATTAATATTGGTTTTTTCTCGATAAAAATTGTCTTTATGAGCTAGGTTTCTCATATTATGTATAATTTCCCCCGCAAGCTCAGCTTGAATGGAGATCTTTTTTAAGGGCTCGATTAACCTGGGTAAAATGTCCTTTGTAGAATTTTCATTAATCAAATATAAACAAGCTTGGCTGTACGTTACTATGGTTGATAAAGGCTGATTAATTTCATGAGCCAATGCAGAGGCCATTTCCTCTTTAGCGCTTGATCGGCAAGAAAGTCCTATTTCAGCTTGCCATTGGTGTTTCAATCGTTCTTCTATTTTATAATTGGTAAGATTTTTAATCCGAATAAGGACCACATTATTATTTAAATAAGGATAGATATTAAGCTCAAAGCAATAATAGTCGTTTACTTTAGCAAAAGAATTTTCTATAACTTCTAAACTTCGCTCCCCTCTCAATGCTTTTTTGCACGCATCCAAAATCTTAGACTGCAGATTAGGAAATTCACTTAACCGGTGAATTAAATTCATTCCTACCGCTATTTTATTAGTAATTATTTTGGAAAATAAATAAGAGAATGATTCATTTATAATTTTTAAATTAAACTCGGAGTCTACCGCTGCTAAAGCCTCATTAGTCCCTTCAAATATTTTATTTATTAATGCAAAAGAATGTTCAATTTCATAATGACGGAACTTTTTTGGTTCGCGTGAGAGGTTAAAGAGATAAAGATGAATTAAGTTATCTGCGTTTATCCTACAGGTCATTGTAGCTTGAATAGAGTCTCTATTTACATTTTTTAAATTTATATTCGCTGTTTGATTTAACCTACTATTTAATAAATTATTCATCTTTTCTTCGAAAAGAATTTTTGAACTTGAATGAATAAATTTTAAAAATGAGGTATTGATTAAGGTATTTCTTTCGGAACCAAAAAATATAGCGGCTCTATAGTTAAGTTGGGTAATCGTATAGTTTTGGTCAATAGTAATAATAATTGTGGGATTAAAATCATAGAGCTCTTTAAAGTTTTTTCCTGCTTCAACTTGGTACTTTCTTAGTGAAGTGAAATTATCTTTCAGTTTTTTATATTTTAAATCTTGCTGCTTTAACTTATTTTTTAATTTCTGCACTTCATTTTTCATATCTGCCAACATAAATATCCCTTTTAATGACTTAGGGCACTTGTCCTAAGAGTACCAGCTTTAAAAATTATTATTGAAAATTTGGCATAGATGATGTTTTTAAATAGTCCATTTTAAAATTGGGATTAGGGATGAGCACGTAAATCAAACGTAATGAGCCAATTATGTTTAATTTTCATTATGGCTTTTAGTCCCAATAAAACATTATCCTGCAATAAATTCTAAAATATATTTTTTTACCCAAGTTCTCAATATTTTTTAATAACTTCATGAAATTATAAGAGTGTGCCTTAATATTACAAGGTGTTAGGATATTATTTTTTCAGGAGATGTGCTGATCCGGTTAGTGATTGGATTAGGTCTAATGCTGCCCTGGCACTAGAGTGCTGAAGGCCTCGCCATTAGCCAGGAGCTTAACCTGCAATGGCGCTGCATATAGGGCTGCCAGTTAATTGCAATCCGAAGCAATGATCGAGCAATCTGCGTCATGGCATTGGCTTATTGCTTTACCTTCTGCAATTTCCTTGCTAGCTCCAACCCCTATCCCATGATGATTTTTAGAAAGAGCATAGGCCCCGCACTGCTGGTAAGTTACCATTGTGCTGCATTGTTCACCACCGGCATCGTTACAAAATTGTTGCGCATTTTTTTCTGCTTCTTCACGAGTAGAGCCACCACCAATGCCATAAGCGCTATTTTTATCATGACTTGCAGAATCTGCAGCAATAACGCCCCAATCATATTCTGATTTTTTATTTTTTACTCCAACCTTAGGCGTTACCTGAGTGGCCCCTGCAACAGTAAATTTTATTGATTTAACAAGCTTATTATCCACATAAATATCCATATGGTACTTGCCAAGAGGCCAACCCTTATTGGGTTTAGTAATTTTAAATTTGCCACTCCATTGATTGCCCGGTAGAAGCGCAATGAGATCTCTTGCCGTACCCGGTTCAAGCGTTAATTCAGCTTCGTCAATTTTATAATTAGGTGGGGCAACATTATTGGTGTCTTCTGCAATCCAAACCGATTTTATTTTTTGGCCTTGCTTCAATTGAACTGATTTCCAAAAAACATAAAGAGCAGGCGTATCTTTAGTAAAAGTCTCTTTAGGTGTTGGAAGGTTATCAGTGGCCTGATCGCTAAGGATGGTATCTATTTGAGGAGGGGTTTCTGCTAGAGAAACTGTAGTAAAACTCCATAGACAAAAAACGAATAATAAACTACTTTTTACAGAAGCGGTCATAACCTATCCTTAGTTATATTTAAAAATGAGAGATAAATGCAAGGCTTAAGCATAAAGTCTAGCAAGAAACAGTGGCTTATCAAGGTAAAGAAATAAGGAAAACATGGAGTCTACTTACTATATTGGAACTTCTGGATGGACTTATGAAGGCTGGAAAGGCTTATTTTATCCCTCAGACCTACCTGACGCTGAGCGCTTAATCTATTATTCGCAACATTTTAATACTGTAGAAT
Source organism: Legionella saoudiensis (assembly GCF_001465875.1). GTDB lineage: Bacteria > Pseudomonadota > Gammaproteobacteria > Legionellales > Legionellaceae > Legionella > Legionella saoudiensis. The sequence continues at coordinate 321,593 of NZ_LN901322.1, forward strand.
TAAACAGCAGTTTTTATCACTTACCTAGAGCAAAAACCGTTACTCATTGGGCTGAGATCACTCCTGCTAATTTTATTTTCTCTTGCAAAGCCAGTCGCTATCTTACGCACATAAAAAAATTGAGTGATTATCAAAATGGTTTAAAAAATTTATTTAATAGCTTGGAAAACTTACATGAGAAATTAGGGCCAATTTTATTTCAACTTCCTCCTAAATGGGCATTAAATCTTGAACGGCTTTCTTTATTTTTAAGGGCATTACCAACCGACTACCAGTACACATTTGAATTTAGAGACCGAAGTTGGCTATGTAATGAAACTTTTGATTTGTTAAAAAAATTTCATATCGCATTATGCTTTTATGATTTTCGAGGCTATCAGGCCCCTTATGAAGTATTAAGTGATTTTATTTATTTACGCTTACACGGGCCTTTGGAAACCCCTTACGAAGGACATTACCCAAACCACAGTTTATTACAGTATGCCAAGCACATGCACGATTGGAGTAAAAGCGAAAGTAAAATCTTCTGCTATTTTGATAATGACCAAAAGGTTGCCGCCCCACAGGATGCAAAACAATTGATAAAATTACTCCAAAAACAGACCAACTAATTAAGGTAAAATCCACTCCTTAATATTCTCTTAATATTTAAATTTTATAATGTTGGCCCTTTTAATTTACCATAGAATGATAGTCTAAATGAAAACTTTATTTACCAATTGGCGTGAACGAGATCAAAAAAATGAGAAACAAGATGTCGCTTTATTTGATGTACCAAAACGCTTAACCCATCGCACCATCAAAATTGCTGACCGCCCTTTAAGTGAAAACCCAAAGATTGTTGAAATTCCCGTCCATGAAGTAAGTAGCTATTTAACAAAACATTTTGGCAGAGCGCCTTTTACCTGGTGTGAAACCCTTATGGGTCCAGCGTCATTTAAAAGTGCTAATGAAAATAAAACACCAAACGAGCAACTAGAGGCATTTTTTAAAAATCCCGATATCAGTGATGCCTTTGTTTTATGTTTTATTAATGAAAAAGTGGGGTTTGGTTTATTTGCTTTACAGGACATACCTAAAAACACCTTAATCGGAACTTATACGGGAACTCTACAACAAGATTACTTAAGCAGTGATCACACCGATTACTATAGACTACAATTAAGTAATCGTTTTAACTGTTTTTTCCCCACCGATAAAAATAAAAATCTTAAAGACCATCAAATTCCCCATGTAAGCGCTAAATTAAAAGGGAATTTAATGCGATTTATGCAATGTCTGCCTAATAAAAAAGATGTTGAACAAGATTTTATGGAAGAGGCTGCGCAAAGAATAGCGACTGCTAATGTCAAAGAAAAAAATATGACCCATCTTGGAATGCCGCATATTGGTATCATAACTACTGAGGATATAAAAAAAGGACAACAAGTTGGATTTGATTATGGTCCTGGGTATTTTAATGATCGTAATCGCATGGAATACTTTGAACATTCAGGAGCAGTATTCGATTATGATGAACTTTCCTTTTTCAATAAAAAAAGTTGTCCGCAAAAACTCGCAATAATTCCCTCTCTGATGCAGAGTAATCCACAACAAGCACTTCATCTGACAGGAAGTCTGCTTAACGGATACCACAAAGAATTACTGCCTCTTTTTAATAAAAAGATTATTGACTGGCTATTAAATAGACCAGAATTTGCGTCAGAGGGGCTTGCCACGTACCGCAGATCGTTTAAGCCAGATTCGGCCGGCTCACTGCTGGTAAACTGGATTGATGTAAAAAATAATTTAAAAGAAAATCTAAGTTTCTTCGATAAAACGCTAAATTGGCAAATTATGGTTACCGAAACAACAGATAAAAAAACTGAACTAAATATTGTTTCAAAATTAACCTCTTCCGATGCAAAAGTGTTAAATTATTATATTGAACGTCTTAAAAAGGTAGGGATTGAAACAAAAATCCACGAAGATCCCAGTACAAAATATCGCCGATTAGTGATAACTAATGCCTCGGAATTGTGTCTTCAACAGCAAATGCAAAACGAATTATTCAGGCAAACCCGTTTGATGAGTTAATATTTATTTGGCTGAGTTTTTATACACAAAACACCTCTTATCTTATGAGCATATAATGCGATAGACTTAAGAGAAGTCCGTCCCCGAAAGATCCTGAATGAGAAAGGAAGCTATAAATAAGCATCTTGCCTCATTCGGGTATTTCTGCATCAATAAACAATATCGGGTGGCGTGCATCTTAAATAATTAGATAAGGATAAAAATTAATATGGATGTTAGTCTGAATAAACTTCTGGTTTCCTCATGCATTATGTTGATGTGCTCCAGTTCCGGAAATACAAGTCAAATCAATCTCTTCGTGTCCGGAGGTCCTAATTTTTCAACTCTTAAAAATAACCGTTTGGTTGAAATTAATGAAGTGATTACCAATGCTTATCATACCAGAGCGCAAACAAAAACGACCGGTTTTTGGGCTGTAGGGGCAAGCCATACTTTTGAAAGTTCTGCGTTTCCCGCTTATCAATTATCTCTAGGTTTAGCTGGTTATTTTTTCCAATTAGGCCAGGTGCGAGGAACAGAATATCCATTTATCAATGAAGGCATTTTCGATACCTTAAACTATGGCTTTCATGCAAAAAGCGATTCATTGATGGTCGAAGCGAAAACAGTTTACTCACGCTATGGCTTAAAACCTTATGCTTTGCTTGGAATTGGTCCTAGCTGGAATAAATTTTCTGCTTACTACGAAAAACCCAGCAACTCGTCCTTAAGTGCCTCCCCAGCAGTGCCTTTTAGCGATCGCACCAAACAAACTTTTTCCTATGAGTTAGGCGCCGGGCTTCAATACTTACTCTGGGATGATCAGCAGCGACATATTCAATATCATGCTTCGGCGGGATATCAATATTTTAACTTAGACCGAGGAGCTCTAGGCTTATCTTCGGCGCAAACAACATCAGCTCGCCTCAAAGTAAAAAACCTCTACACCCAGGGAGTTATATTTACCCTAGCGGTTTCTTTTGGTTAACAAGGAAAAATATTCTCATGAAAAAGCATCTCTTAGTTCCAATATATTGTGGTCTGCTCGCGTTCATTACAACAGTACAAGCAGCAGCGATTATAGACATTACCCCCAGCAGTTCTAGCCCAATTGCAATTTCGGCTATAGGGTCTACTTACGTCACGTATAACGCGAAAAATAATACCTCCAAAGTGTTAAGTGGAGTTACTATTGATCCAGGTTATGGGATTACAGGCGGGTTAAAAGCCTCTTTAATCAATAATACCTGTTCCACTTTAGCCGCTGGGGCGAGCTGTTCGTTTATTATCTCCTTGCAAGGGACAGGGCAAAGCGCTCAATCAACTTTAACACCACGAATTTGCGCCTACCGGGGAGCAACATGTTCGGTACCTGTGACTGGAAATCGCATTCCAGTAATTGCCACAACGACGCTCCCCAACCATAAATTCCCAATTCCTTATGCAGGTACCTTCTATCCAATTTATAATTCCGGTGCAGGTCAATGGTTGCCACCTAATCAACCCCCTCTTCCGCCATTTAATCGCGTAAGTACTATTCTTGTGGCCTTTGCCCATGCCTATACCCAACAAAATGGTGCCATTTTTACTTATGAGCGAGGCCAGATCGATCAAGCCACACGCTTAGCTTTATTAGTACAAACAGCACGTGCTGCAAATCCTAATATAAAAATTTTAATGTCTTTGGGATGGAACCAAAATGATTGGGGCTCAATTAATACAGATTATGTAAATCATGCTAATCTTTTCGTGCCCAGCGTAATTCAATTTATTCGTACCAATAACCTGGATGGTATTGATATTGATGATGAAAGTATTGGTGGCACCACAGGCTCCATTCCTCAAGCCCATTTTGATGGAGTAATTGCCAACTTAAGAAATGCATTAAACTATGCATCACTTCAAGATGGTAAGCCTTATTATTTAACCATTACACCAGCAGGAAATAATAGTGAGCCTGGTGGTATTGAAGAAACTCAGGTGGATGCGTTAAACGCTAAGAGTTTTGATTTAATTAATATACAAACCTATTTTGATGAAGAATGGAGTGATGATTTTTTTGATGCGCTTGTTGCTCTTGGTTATCCTAAAACACAAATCGCAAATGGTATTGATGTGGAATTATCTCATTGTAATCCTGATTTCCCACCTAATATTGGCCTAGCCGGTCTGTTTAACTGGAATATGACTAAAGACAGCACCTGCAGTAATTATGCCAATACAATCACGCTGGCTAATGTAGTTGGCTATTACGGAACCTTTAGGTAATCTTCTCCCGAAATACGTCATCCAACTGCTTGGGTGACGTATGCAAAGATTGCACTCTCCTGATTCTAATGTTAAGTTATCTCTATTGATTATTAAAGATAATTTATAATGACACGGACGCTTCTTACTATCCTACTTTCTTTCTTTGTTTCAATCGCTTTTGCGCAAGACCGAGTAGTTGATAATTTTTTTAATGATGTAAATCCGGCAACGCTTACCGCACAGAGCAAGAAAAATATTCGCGCAACCCATTACCGTTTGATACAAATTGATTTAAACCAGCTTTACGCAGAGCTGGAAAGCGTTCCTCATCGCGATGGGTTAAAATCAGGAGTAGCAACTCAAATAAGACTTCCCCTACCCGATGGGAGTAGCAAACTGTATCAAATCGTGGAAAACAGTACCTTGCATCCTGAACTTGGCGCCAAATACCCAACTATTAAAACCTATGATGCTTATGGAATCACTGATCCGGGCGAGTTTGTAAAATTGGATTTAACCGCTCAAGGATTTCATTCCATGATTTTTCGGCCAGGAAAAAGTCCTGTTTTTATCGATCCATTAAAAGACGGCAAACATCAGTATTACATGATATATAAGAAAAAAGATTTTATTAGTAATAATCATTTCAAATGCAGTATGCAAAGCGTAAACCTAGGGATTAGAGCACTTACTCACAGCTCTTCATTTGCACAGTTTAATGCATGCCAACTAAAAACATACCGCTTAGCTATGGCTGCAACCGCTCAATATACGCAATTTTATGGCGGCACCATAAATGGTGCCTTAAGCGCGCAAGCAACGACAATGAATCGCGTCAACGGCATCTATGAACTGGATATGGCAATCACCATGCAAATTATTGCCAATAATGATCAAATTATCTTTACTGATCCTAATACCCAGCCCTACACCAGTGGAGATCCCACTAAACTGATTACCGAAAATCAAATAACCATAGATAGAATTATTGGTTCCCCCAATTATGATATTGGTCATGTAGTGGATGCGGCAGGTAGCGGTTTGGCACAGCTAAGAAGTGTTTGTAATAATGAAAGCAAAGCGATGGGAACTACAGGCAAAGATAGCCCTATAAATGATCCCTTTGATGTGGATTATGTAGCCCATGAAATGGGACATCAATTTGGTGCAGCACACGTGCAAAATAATGCCTGTTATCGTAACCAGCCTACAGCCGTAGAACCAGGATCTGGCAGTACCATTATGGGTTATGCAGGAATATGCCCTCCAAATGTGCAAACTAATTCTGATTCTTATTTTAATGGTATTAGCCTAAAACAGATGGGGGATTTTGTTTCAAGCCCAGAGCATAACTGCCCCGTTACTACGCCGATTTCTAGTGCTCCTGTAATTCATCAGACCAATGGTGATGTGAGCATCCCAGCACAAACTCCATTTGCCTTAACAGCGTTAGCCACTCCTGGCTCTGCAGGAAGTGTTATTACTTACACTTGGGAGCAAATGGATAATGAAATATCCCCTCAGCCACCTGCAGGCACATCCAGAGGAGGCCCTAATTTTAGAAGCTTCTCTCCGCAAACTAGCCCAACCCGCTATTTTCCTAAGCTTAGTGCCTTAACCAATGGAGGCCCATTTACCTGGGAAGTTTTATCCTCCGTATCAAGGGTGATGAACTTTAAAGTATCTGTGCGCGCCAATACCCCTGGTGGTTCGTGCAATGCATATACAGATACCAGAATAATGATCACTGATAATGCCGGGCCCTTTAAGGTTACTAATCCTTCTGCTGCAAACATTCAATGGGCAGGGCAATCATTACAAACAATAAATTGGGATGTAGCAAACACAAATGTTTTCCCAGTGAGTATGCCCTTAGTGAATGTCTTATTGTCTACTGATGGAGGAGCAAGCTACCCGATTCCTCTAGTCGTAGGTGCCAGCAATAATGGCCATGCTGATATCTGCGTTCCCAATATAAATACTACCACAGCCCGAGTTATGATTCAGGCGAGTAATGGTACATTCTTTAATATTTCAAAAAATAATTTTTCGATTTTCGCTACTCCACTTAGAGCGCCAGTCTTAACAAAAGCTGATCGTAATCGCATGAATACCAAAGAAGCTTTTATTTTATACGCAGATTGCTTACCTTCATCAAATATAGCTTATACGGTGAATGGCTTGCCTGGAGCGACGATTAGGTTGGATCTGCAGCATCACCGTTTTATTATCAGTAATATATTGACGCCCAAACGGGTACACAATGTGACGATTACTGCAGTCGATGAATCGAATGTCAGCCGTACCTCAAATCCAATTACAATCCCTAGTATTTTATAAGAAGGTAAAAAATGAATAATAAATACAGCCTATTAATAATTATTGCCTCCCTATTCTCGCTTCATGCTGAGGCTGGAGGGTATACGGGCGCTAATTTAGGTATTAATGCCGTAAAAGTTCAAAAGGATTTAAGGTATCCGCTAGAAGAAGAAACGCCTACTACCGCTTATTTTAATAATGCGTATACTAATTTTCATGGGCAACTATTCGCCGGCTATGAATTGTTTCTACAATCTAGATTTTCGGTTGCGTTGGAAGCAGATGCGGAACTATTTACTGGGGCATCACATTATAGAATTAATAATTGGTTTTTTACGCAAAATGTTTCGACAAAAGAGCAGTTTCAATATGGATTTTCATTCTTTTTATTACCGGCTTACCAAATTAATGAATCAGTACGTTTGTTTGTAGGTCCCGGTGTTGCTCCAAGTTATTTTGTTGTAAAAAGTGAGGAAACCGCGGGCAACATAGGAGTTAGTGGGAGCTTTAATCAGTGGCTGACTGGCGGTGGTTTAAAAGCAGGCGCCATTACGCGATTAAATAGCAGTCTTGATTTAGTCTTAAGCTATCAATTTATGCAATACAATAGCATGAAACGCACCCGTATTGAGCCCATTTCAGGTGACACCTTACAAGGGCACTATAAGCCTAATGTAAATTCAGTCTTAGTTGGTCTTAGATATAACTTTGCGGACGCTAAACCCATCCAGTATAAGTAATTTGCAAACGAGCAATAAGCCAGGCAGGAGCTTTAAGGCCTTCATCCTAAAGAGTTTACAACGAAGGAGCTCCTGAATGAGGCAAGAATTAATACGTGCCCCGCTTAGGAGAGCCTTCAGAATGCACGAAAATAGCATAAAGCCTACATCCAGCGACTGGTCAGGTTTCCTCAAGCGGCAACTAGTTCATACATTCTTCCAATAAGTTTCTGAATTAAAGCGTTCTAATAAAAAATCAATAAAGACTCGCACCTTAAACGGCAGATAACGTTGATTCGGATAAGCAGCATGGATATTAATATCATGCTCACAATAATTACTTAAAACACTCAGTAATTTCCCTGCTTTAACCTCCTCAGTTACCATAAAACTTGATAACTTAACTAAACCCACCCCAGCTATGGCGGCCTTCACTAAACCTTGATTACTATTAATGCGTAAATTCCCAGAGACAGGAATAATCAATTTTTCTTTATCATCATAAAAACGCCACTCATGCTTTTGCCCAATGCCTAATGTATTTCCAGGTTCAGATTGATAGATAAGGCAATTATGTTTTGTCAGCTCTGCAGGTATTTGCGGCATACCAAATCGCTTAAAATAGTCCGGCGAGCCATAAACGCCACTATTACGAACAGCAATTTTTCGTGATTTCAATAAAGAAGTATCAGGTAAATCATTAATAAAAATGGCTAGATCTAAGCCTTTGTATATAAAGTTCGCATATTGGCTGCCAAGTATAAGTTCAATTTTCATTTCCGGGTATAAGCATAAAAAATCATTCACTGCCGGAATAAGATGTACCTGTCCGAAACTCATGGGGGCATTAATGCGTAAAAGCCCCGATGGGATTTGATGCTGTTGTAAAATTTTATCAGCAGCATCCTTAATTTCAAATTTAATCCGTTTACAATGTTCATAAAAAAGCTGACCACTTTCAGTGAGAACCATTGTACGAGTGGTTCTTTGAATTAATTGCACTCGAAGTTGATTTTCCAAACGGCTAATCCGTTTGCTAATAACAGAAGATGAAATAAATAATTTTTTAGCTGCTGCAGCAAAGCTCCCCTCTTCCGCCACACTTAAAAAAACTAAGGCATCACTAATTATAAAATCTGTCATTTCATATACTCATCACATTCCTGCAAATTTTGCACTAATGTGATTCTAAAATTGGCCATTGTTTATTATTTTATATCAATTTACTATGCGCGCCAAATGATTATCCGACTGCCAGTAAGAAAAACTGTATTCAATCATTAATTAATAGTGGGATTAATAAATATGGGCCTAGTATTAAAAGAAAAAAAAGCAACGGAGAGGCAATTCAATATAAACAGCAACTATAAAGCACGCTATGTTGAATTAGCAAAGCCTATGACAGGCATCATCGCACTAGCTATTTATCATATGCTTGAGGATATGGATGGTGATCCTGGTATGAAACTCAATTTAAGCAACACCATTGCCACTTTTGTTTGTTGGATGCTAGGAGAGCAATTAATTCACCGTATATGCATCCATTTTGATTTATATACGAAACCTGATTCAAAAAATCCTTTGTATCGAAACTTGAAAACCCTTGCGAGTTTAGGTTCTTCTTTAGGGGTTATTTTTGCCTCGCTAAGCAGTACATTATCTAATCGCAAACTATCAGCTTCTTTATACAGCATGCTGATGGGCTCAATGATTGGCTTATTCGCTTTGATTATTCATCAATGTGACGCATTCTTCGTAAAAAATGAAGCAAACGTCGATGCGCAAGTGGGTACCGAAGGATGGTCAAAATACTCCAAAACAGCTCTGGTTTTAGGAGCCTCTATGGGCCAATTTCTTGGTGGAATAAATTCATACCTTGAAGATAGTGATACGCTGACAAGCTTGAACAACATAACTCTTTATAGTGCCATTGCATCCGTAACTACCTTTTTAGTTGTCGTGGCATGTGTACCGCTGATAAATTATTTGACACGTGACAAAAATGAAAAAATGTCACGAGGCATCTTGGTATCGGATGATCGCGCATTATTTAATAACAATTACGTACGATCCGGCTTCACTCTGGGTGCTGCTATGGGCACTATTTTAGGAGCATTATTAGGACCAGTACTTATTCCTGGGCTTCGTATCGATGTTGCCATTACCCTTGGAGCAAGCGCTCTGTCCGTGGTCTTGGGCGTAGGCTTTGGTTTTCTTGGTCAAAAAATATCTTCTTATTTTGAAACCCATTGGGGTGTTTCAAGCACTACCGATAACAGTTGGTCCTATGCAGCCCGCAGCACCGCTAACTTTTTCAGTTACATCGGTATTGCGCTTGCCTATACATTCTTTCCTGGAGCCACATTGATGCATGCGGCAATTATCGGTTCAGCAATGGGTAGTTTGATCGGTTGGTTTGCGGGCCTATTTATAATGTGTTTAGCTCGTAAAATAGAACCCGATGAAGCAAAAATGAATGCAACCACTCTCCCTTGGACTCAGCGAATTGCAATTGGTACAACACGAGGGACAATTATTGGTGCGGTTGCAGGTTTGGCTCTGGGTTTTGTGGTTGGGGGTCCGTATACTTTAATTGGCTGGAGTATTTTTTTAGGTACACTAGGCGGTATTATCGGAGGGATAAACGATATTATTTCCGATCCTGTCTTTAACAAATCGGTAGATAAAGCAAAATCTCTTGTTAAAAAATCAGCCCCATTCATGTTTTTTGGCGCTAATTCATCGCCCACCAAAGAACCGCTAGCTGAACATAGCGCGCATCCAGCAAACAACCTCACTTTATTTTTTGGCGAAAAGTATCCAATTAAGCAGGAAGTTAATGCTTCTTTAGTTCAGATAAACATCATACGTTAATAGCATCAAATGTAGCAGTTAAAATCCCCAAACCAGACGTTCTAACTCTTTCAAAGACGTAACTTTATTTTTCCAGTCCGCAATCCTTACTTGAACATCTAAGTTGCTGTACTTATGTAGAAGCATTAATGCTGTTAACTGTTGACTAAGTTCTTCGTTCAATTCGCTAGGCAAAAAGCCGTATGCTCTTAAAAAAGTTTTTAATAACTCCGTATCACCTTGAATTAAAAATGCCCCCGGCCCTAGTAAATCATACTTATAATGGCCTAACATTGCATCGCCAAAATCAATTAAGCCAGCAATATGCCAAATACCATCAATATTAGTTACTAAAAAGTTCATTGGCGTGTATTCGCCGGTTAAAATAACGGGTTCTTCGATACTAAGTAACGATTCTTTCATGACATCAATATAAGACGGGACCTGCTGTAGAAGTGACTTAGATAAATTCTTAACTTTATGATTCTCAATACAACCCATTATTTGATTTTCAATAAACTGTTTCCAATGACAATCAATCGCCTCTAAACCCTGCGTTGGCAATGAATGAACCTCTCTAATTAATGAGCCAAGTTCCTGCATAATAACTAATTTATTATTCTGATCTAAATTATGCCATAGGGTTTCTAACAAAGTACCTTCTAACTGAGTCATTATGATATAAGGCCAACCCGCTAGCTCGCCTTCAAATTTAAGCACCGGGGTCTTAACTGAGAGCTTTCCCTCAAGAGCTTTAAGAACTAATCGCTCACTAGCAAATTGATCTTTATGGAAAGGTGGGAACAATTTAATCACTAACTTGTTATCACAGGAAAATACAATATTGCTTCCTTCAGAAAAAAGCGTTAGTGCATTAAAAGGTAAATTATGTTGGGCAAGGATCTTTCTTATAACATTTTCAAATAGTTTAGTATCTTGCTTTAATACTTCCAATTCTTCAAATGAATTAATTGATGTTAATGTACTCGCAATTGTGTTCATAATTATCCATTAAGGAAACTGCAAATGGGCGGTATAAAGTTCATATTGTAACCGATAAAAGGTTTATTCTTGTAAGTAATTTATATTTTACTACAGATAGTAATCTATAAATTTTTTAAGTTCGTGCTTTTTGATTCATACCGAGCTGCGCTATAGTACTATAGTATAAGCAATAAATATTCTAGAGAGCGTTATGGCAGAGATTATTAATCTTAATAAAAAAAGAAAGGTGAAAATACGTTTGGAGAAAGAAAAAAAAGCTGCTGAAAACCGCATTAAATTTGGAAGAACAAAAAAAGAAAAGCAGATAGCAAAACAAGAAAAGGAACGTCATGAACGTCTTTTAGATGGCCACAAATTGGAAAATGAAGATAAAGATTAAATAATTTTTCTTCACTTATTCTTTTGCCATATTTTTTAAAATTTTTCCTAATAGTTCTAAATCTCGCTCACCATGATTTTGCCGTAAGAATAAATCCAACTCTTGATAACGTTGATAAATTAAAACATCACACGCTAAAGGGAATGGTCCATAGGCACGAGCAAAACGTTTTAAAGTATCAGTACACAGTTGTTCTATCGCATGACGCACTCTTAATGCAAGTTGTTGTAACTGTAAAGAGGATAAATCCTGCGTGATTTTTCTCCCGGCACGCTCTAAAATAGAATAAATAACCCAAACATTTGACTCCATCGCCGCAAGATGGGCTAAAGTGTGTGCATCCTCTCGAGCATTAGCTAAACCATAATCAACTAATCCAGCAGCCCCACCTCCCCAGCAAGCAGCAGGCCCTAGGGCTCCTCGCCAAAATCCTTTTCTGTACAGGTACCATCCTTGTTTTTCAATAATATTTTCCTCAGTTATAGGAAAATTAGTAAAGGTGAGTGTTGCGGTGTTTGTTTCTTTAAAAGCCGAGGTAATCCAAGTCTCCTTATTTATTTGCACCTGCTTACAGAATGAAGGGGACGTTAAATCCACCTCAATAAGCCACCCCTCTGCAGTAATTAATGCATAGTCGGCAATTCCTGCTCCACTGCAAAACATTTTGCTACCATTTAAAGTCCATTGAGCTGCACTCTTGCTTATTATTAGAGGCTTATTAGGAATCTCCGAGGCCCAAACCGCATATAAGGCTTTTTCTTTGGCTGGACGGCCGGCTTCATGTAAAATGGATAATGCATCCCAATGAGCTTCTGCAAGTTTTGCTAAAGATAAGTTCATCTGACCTACCGCAAATAAATGTAATAAGCGCTCCGTATAATTCACCTCATTAGGAAGTAGGCTGTTTTTTTGTATTAGGCTTCGTACTTTATTTTGTAAACTTTCCATTTCTTTTCATTAAAATTAATTATTTAATATGCTCAGACTAATGCATGAGCTTCATTTTTTAACCCAATAATCTAAACGAAAATCCTTATTCCGTTCGCTATGTTTTAACTCAAAGATGCCCAAGGAATGAATTATAGAATGCACTTCATCACCACTAAGAATATGGTCTTCAGAGGTGCCTAACCAGTGTGATGCCAAGAGGTAGAACGGTGGGGTGCAGGTTGTGGCAATATTTTTAATAATATTGCGCCATTCTTCACGGCTAAAATAATACCCAATTTCACTTAAGATAATTAAATCCGCTTTGGACGGGATCGAATAATTTCCTAATGAGCCCCATTGAATGCGCACATTCTTTAATCCACAACAGCGTATTTGGGCCGCAAGAGTAGCAGTAGAAGAAATATCAATCGCCTCTACAAATTCGGCTAAATGAGCTAATTGTTCTGTTAAAATTCCTATTGAGCAACCTGCTTCAAAAACATAACTCGGTTTTTGGTGGTGGACGATCTCGCAAATTCGCTTATAACGGTTTAATTCATAGGTGCTCGAAGCAAAGTGCCAGGGATCGGGATTATTTTGATATAACGATTCAAAAAAATTAGCTTTAATATTCATAGGACATACCCTAGATTGAATAAATACAAACGACCAGTAAATTAAGTATTCCTCTTTATTCATAGTGTAGGACATCGGTGGCTTTATATCATTTCAGTAGGTGTAATTACTAATACAACCTAGGGTAACCCTTTATTATTGATACTTGCTGTTGGTATCAGGAAAACTTGCAAAAGGCCTCCTGTTATGGTGCTACCTGTAGTAGACGGTAGGCTCCGGGGAAATTGCAACGTTTCTCCAGAAGTGTTTTTCATACGTATGTTTTCACTAACTGTATCAGCTAATATTAGTTTATGGAGCGATGCTTAAGGAATTTACATGATCACTTTATATTCATATCCGCAATTATTCGGTTTACCTGATAATAATCCTTTTGGTTTAAAAGTAGATACTTTTTTACGATTGGCAAAAATCCCCTATCAACATGAGCATATTTTGGATACAAAAAGTGCCCCTCGCGGCCAATTACCCTATCTGGTTGATGATCAAGAAACCGTTACTGATAGTAATGTGATAATTAATTACTTAATTGAAAAGTATGAAATTTCAATAGATAAAACATTAACTAGTGAACAAAAAAACCTTCATTTCTTAATTACTAGAATGCTGGATGGCCATTTATACTGGGTAATGTCTTATTCTCGTTGGCAAGATGAAGAATTTTGGCCCTTATTTAAGAATGAATTTTTAAAACAATTGCAAGATATTCCAGAAAGCATACTTGATAATGCAAGATGCTATAACATTGAGAAATATAACTACCAGGGCATTGGACGCTACTCAAAAGAAGAAATTTATCAGTCAGGGATTGATGACTTGAGCGCAATTTGTGCTTTATTAGCGAACAGAGGTTTTATCTTTGGTAAAACAGTCCATAGTATTGATGCTTGCTGTTATAGCTTCTTAGCAAATATTTACTATTTTGACATTAACACGCCGCTAAAAGAATTTATTGTGAAAAACGCTAAACTTGCTCGTTATGTTAATAGAGTTCGCGAGTTATTAATGTACTAGCACAAATAATGGTTCTGTCGAAAAAATTCACCCAACAGGAGAGAATTTTTATAACTCCGTCCACGATGCTTGAGTGGCACCATGTGCCGAACTCCATTTACATCGATAACGTATCTGTAATACATTTTCTATTGCAATCCATATAAAACTTCTTGCAAAGTATTAAAGTCATAGATGAAACCATGCTGGAGCAACCTTTGTGGATATACTCTTTCCGAATCGGTTAATACAACAAATGACTCACCAATTATTAGTTTTAAAAACTTTTCTGGAATGGGCAAGCCTGCACCCCATTTTACCCACCGCAACGTTCGTAGCAAATCCTTATTTCTACAAGGATGTGGTGCCGTTAGGTTAATTGCACCGTCACGAATTTCTGTATTATGGGCAATAAACTCTATAGCTTTCACAACATCATAAATATGCACAAACGGAACAAACTGATTTCCTGTACCTAATTTGCCTACATAACACATTCCAAAAAATTTTAAATAAGTCCAAAGACTACTTTCTCTTGATAAAACATGCCCAATCCTTAAATTTACTACATTGCAATTTGCCTTGTTGGCTCTTTTTTCTATTTCTTTGCAAACTTCTACTCTAAATTTAGTTCCAGGCTCCTTACCAATAACGGGTTCGCTTTCTTCCGTTAAAACCGCATCTCCAGCATCTCCATAATATCCTGCGGCTGAAGCTTGAAGATATTTTAAAGGTTTTTCGCAAGCACGCTCAATGTTCGCTAGTATCGTTGCAATTACTTGATACCGAGATTCGGCGATGTTTTCTTTTACAGCGGAACTCCATCTTTTCGCGCCTGGATTTGCTCCACTTAAATTTAATATGATGGTATTTTTATTAATGAGATCAGACCAATCCTCACTAATTAGTCTTAATTTGACTCCTTCAATATTCATGCGTGTAGTTGCAGAGCGGCTTAAACAATATACGTCATATCCTTTTTTAATGAAGGCTATACAAACCTCTTTTCCAATCATGCCAGAGCCTCCAGCGATAATAAGCCGTCTTTTTGTGAAGCAATTGCTTTTTTCAATTTGAAAGTTGCCATAATAATGCAATAGAGGACCAACGAGCGGCATGGAAATAGTACCGTTAAATTCCCATCCTTCTTCGGTTGGTTTTTCGGTCCAAACAGATTTTGGCAATAAAAATTTGGGTAAAGGGATTTTAAATAAGTTAAAAAAAGTTAGCCCCTGAGACTCATATTTAAGCGATTTATCTAATTGAAATTTTATAGTATAAATAAATTGAAAGGCCTGGTTCCAAATACCGCCGAGACCTTCACTTAAATAAATTTTCCTTTTAAATCCACAATAAGAGGAGTGTGTAGTGGCGTAAGTTTTTTGTTGCGGTTTTTTAGCACCAAAAACCCTTTTCCATAGTTGAACATCAGGAGATAAATTAATTACTTCCGCATAAAAAGGTTGCTCACACATTTCATTAGGCAGCCCTACCAAAAATCCGATAACTTTTGCTCTTAAAGATGGTTTTTCAACAGTAACAACTCCAAATCCGCTGCCCCCAGTTTTGGAAGTTTTAAAATTTTTTATGTGTTTGTCTAACAGGTGAATGGTAGGAAAAACTCTTGTAAATAAAGAGCTGTCATTCTCTGTATTTGGTAAAGGAGGGGCTTGCCAATAAAGCCTTTTTCTTGAACCACCTAAACTCAAAGAGACTAAATAGTCAAAAATATGTTGTTGTAATGAGGGGAAAGTAAGCGCTACTGAGCGCATTAAACCATTTCTTATAATTTGAAGGAGTGGATTTTTAACCTGACCTATCATCGCAATGAAATCAGCAAAATCCTGTACCGTTTTAGCCCGTGGCTTTCTTTCCTGTTCGAATTCCGATATACCGTGTAAATAATCAACCCTGTTTAATTTAGAAGCCAAACAAGCAGCATCTTCTATACACAAACCCGCACCTTGAGCAACATTGGGTGCTGTAGCGTGGGCGGCATCCCCCATTAACACAATACGTTTATCTTTCGAGGTCCATGGGAACCTGTCAACACTTTGGATTTTAGCAATATCTGTTCTTATTATGTCGCCCGTTAAATTAAGTAGTTCTTTATAATCAACAACAATGTCACCCATCTCGTTGCGAACAGGTTGCCATGTGTGAATTAAATCTAATAAAAACGCCTTAGTCTCTGCATCTATTCTTTTAACCCCGATAGTAGGAGATAAGAATTTATGATTCTTATTTGTTTTTATGGCAATAAACCAAAAAACGAAAGGAGGCTTTAATGGAACATATCCAAAACGAATCGCATGCGTTTCATTTTCTTTCGAGAGTCCACTTCCCCAAGTTTCGAATGAAGCAGACCACCAATGGCACGAGGAGCCATCAGGAATTTGAGTATTTGCCCGAAAATAGGTATAACCTAGATCAGTCGGAAGAACCGGAGGTAGTCCTAATTCACGCATCAGAGCGTTTCTTATTTTTGAATGAATTCCATCACAAGCAATAAGTAAATCCCCTTTGTATATTTTATTATCTTCACTGATAAGGACGACTTGCTCTTTAGTTCGTTCATAGTGGGAAATTTTTTGGGAGGTAATTATTTCAATATCATTACAATTATATAACCCTGCGGCTAACAGATTCATTAAATCATGACGCTCCAAACATTGCACTGGGAAGCGATCATTGAAGTCTTTAGATGCGCGCGCCAAAACTCTTCCACTGGAGTCTCGGTAACTTGGCAAGGGCATAAGGAAACCAAACTGATTAATAAAATTTTGGTAATCGGGTATATTTCTTAATAAAGATTGGCTTGGGGGCCAAATTCCAATTCCTCCACCGATACCTAACTTCTTGAGGCAGTTAGGCCGTGATTCGAATATGGATACTCGGATCTTATTTTTTTTATTGCCATGAACTAGAAAATTAGCTAGGGCTAAACCTGATATTCCACTTCCTACTATAAGAACATGGATTGATTTACTCACAGTGTTACCTCCTAGCGAACTCTTCGTTTATTAAAACAAAAACTATTGATAATATAAAGTGTTGAACACCTGGCTGCATAACCAATTTTAACAAAAGAGTTCTAATTAGTTGATTTTCATTAATGGCTGAGGGTACCCAAGCTCATATCATTAAATATTTTTCTAAAATATAGCTCCCCATTTTGAACCACTGATAGCAGACCAAATCATATTGAATTGTAAGCCATCACGCTGACTCATTTGTAAATACGAGTGAAGTTTCTCCCATGTGATTTTTTCAACAGGATATTGATTGTCTAAAATAGTAAATGAATACAGCTTGCCTCTTCGGCCATATTCAAATACATACACTGAATCAAAATTATCATCAGACCAATCAGCAGGCTTCGAGGTCGCGCCCAATGCTACTGCTAAATCCGGTAAATTCTTATGATTCCAACAAATGACTATTATCTTATTGTTAAACTTCTCATGCGTCAAAATATGATTGGCTAGCTTTTGATATTCTGCTCCAGTAAATTTGCGATTAATTGGATGACTGTTGAAAGGTTCTTCTGGATGAAACTGAGCAGTGATATTTGCTAAAGGGGCAATTGTTTGTAATTCTCGAATAGAGACTTCCCCTCCTTTTTCATCATTAGGACTTTTTGCGAAAAAGAAATCAGGCTCACCAAAATTGTTTAAAAAATAGTAAGCGAATTTAATGGAACGAACTAGACCTTGGGCAGAGAGGGCTTGGCTTCTATTTGTTTGAACTGCTTTATCGGCATGACGTATCACCACTATTTTTTTGGGTACACAAAATGCTTGCTGACAGAATAATATCAACCATACCGAAATGAGTAATTTTTTCACTTGATTCTCCCTTAAATTAAACCTATTTACTGTATGGGTTTAAAATGGTGCTTTGTCCATTCATTACACTTATGAGAAAAATGAGGAGAATTCCTAATATAGGATTGTGTTTGGCTTTTTAAATTGATAAGAAACAATATGAATAATACTTGATCTCAACGACCCCCTATCTGGATAGGAAGTAAAAAATGAAGGCTTGCGTTATTTAAGAGACTTTTTAAATAAAAAAGCCCCATCAGCTTAACTGACAGGGCTTTTAAAGTCGCTAACTGGATTACTTAGCAGCTGCGGCTTTCTTTTCTTTCTCTTTAGCAATTACTGCTTCAGCTACGCTGCTTGGGCAAGGAGCATAGTGTGAGAATTCCATTGAGAATTGACCACGTCCTGAAGTCAGAGTACGTAAGGTACTGATATACCCAAACATTTCAGAAAGTGGAACATCAGCTTTAATACGTACGCCAGCAGCGCTTGGCTCTTGACCAGAAATCATACCGCGACGACGGTTTAAGTCACCAATTACGTTACCTACATCATCTTCAGTACTGTAAACGTCAACTTTCATAACTGGCTCAAGCAATTGTGGTGCCGCCTTTGGAATCGATTGGCGGAATGCGCCTTTTGCTGCAATTTCGAACGCAATCGCTGAAGAGTCAACAGGGTGATAAGCACCATCTGTAAGAGTAACTACTACGTCTAATACAGGGAAACCCGCTAACGTACCAGTACCCATCATTGAACGGAAGCCTTTCTCAATTGCAGGGAAGAATTCTTTAGGAACGTTACCACCTACAACAGTTGAAGCGAATGTAAATCCAGAATTTGGTTCGCCTGGGGCAATTGTATAGTCAATTTTACCGTACTGACCAGAACCACCTGATTGCTTCTTATGCGTATAACTATCTTCAACTTGTTTAGTAATTGTTTCGCGGTAAGCAACCTGTGGCTGACCTACGATTAATTCAACATCATAAGTACGCTTTAGAATATCCACTTTAATATCGAGGTGTAATTCACCCATACCACGAAGAATTGTTTCGCCTGAATCTTCATCAGTTTCCACTCTAAAAGTAGGATCTTCTGCAACCATTTTACCAATCGCAATGGCCATTTTCTCAGTTGAACCTTTATCTTTTGGCGAAACTGCAATAGAAATTACAGGCTCAGGGAATACCATCGCTTCAAGCGTACATTCATGGTTAGGATCGCAAAGTGTGTGACCAGTACGAACGTTTTTCATACCTACAATTGCAATAATATCGCCGGCTTCAGCGCTTTGTAATTCATTACGCTCATTCGCCTGCATTTCAACCATACGGCCAACACGTTCCGTTTTACCAGTAAAGGAGTTAAGAATAGTATCCCCTTTATTTAGTCTTCCTGAGTAAATACGTACGAAGGTTAACGCACCAAAACGGTCATCCATAATTTTGAATGCTAAGGCACGGAATGGCTCATCAGGAGAAACGATTGCGAATTGACCATTTGGCTCACCTTCAGCATCAGTTAAAGGCTGTGGGCTCACCTCATGAGGAGCTGGTAAATAGTCAACTACTGCGTCTAATAATAATTGCATACCTTTATTTTTGAATGCTGAACCGCAATAAGTTGGGAAGAATGCTAATTCAAGCGTACCTTTACGGATGCAACGCTTAATGTCTTCTATTGAAGGCTCTTCGCCATCTAAATAGGCCATTAGCAAGTCATCATCCATTTCCAGAGCTGTTTCAATTAATTGTGCACGATACATTTCAACATCATCATGCATATCAGCGGGTACATCTGTAATTGTGTAGTTTTCTGGCTGCCCAGTTTCATCCCAAACGTATGCTTTACGAGATAATAAATCAACAACACCTACGAAGCTGTCTTCGAAACCGATAGGCAAAGTCATAATTAAAGGATTTGCACCCAATACTTTTTTAATTTGCTCGGTCACTTTCAAGAAGTTCGCACCAATACGGTCGAGCTTGTTTACGAAAATTAAACGAGATACTTTGGAATTGTTCGCATAACGCCAGTTTGTTTCAGATTGAGGTTCCACACCGCCTGAACCACAGAACACTCCGATACCGCCATCGAGTACTTTTAGTGAACGGTATACTTCTACAGTGAAGTCCACGTGTCCTGGGGTATCGATAACGTTGAAGCGATGACCTTTCCAGAAGCAACTTACAGCTGCAGATTGAATAGTAATACCGCGCTCAGCTTCTTGTTCCATGAAATCGGTTGTTGATTCACCTTCGTGAACCTCACCCATTCTGTGAATTCTACCAGTTAACTTAAGAATACGTTCGGTAGTGGTGGTTTTTCCGGCATCTACGTGGGCGAAGATTCCAATGTTTCTATAAAGGTTTAAGTCAGTCATAATACTCTTATAAAATTTAATGGATAATAAATTGTCGCATATTGTACAGCATTTTATCCTGATTTGCAGCAGGACTTATTCCATTTTTTATGATTATTTCTTCTATTGGTTTACAAAGCGTGGGAACTCATACTAATTAAAGTACGTACTGCTGATGGAAAAGTTCTTTTGATATTATTTTTATCCATAATAAACCATAATGGTTAAATATAGAACCAATTTAAACGAAATTCTAATTTTGCCTAAAAAATATTTAATTTATTGGTAGGATAGGGAAAAAAGCATGTTCATGCTGCTATTTCCAGCTCATGGCGCCATTAAAACGTCATCCCCTACTCATTTGGGATGACATTTTTTTCTTTAGCCTATTAATCAGTTAGTTTTTTTTGAATTAATTTAGCTTCTTTTAAATGTTTTTCCAACTTGGGTCTTGTTTCCAACAATAATCTTCCCAACGCTGGATTAGATACGTTTCTAAGTAGACTGTGATCCATCATATGAAGTACTTGTTCATGATCTCGGATCATCATTTTAATATACTCTTTTTCCAATTCCTTATTCTTTAAAGTTGATAATTGGCTTAATTCTTTTTTATTATGTTGCTTTAAGGAGTTAGTTATTGCCGTAGAAACAATACCAATATGTTCGTTTTTGCTTAATTCCATGGCCTTATTTAAATTTTCAGTATGCTCCTTCTTTAACATTTGCGCATAATTCTTAACTTGAGGGGAAAGTGATTTGTTTAAAACCTCATTAGCTGCTGCAATTTCACCCTCATCCGCTGTGATTAAAATAGTTAAAATTTCACTGTCCTTTTTAGTCTGAACAGCATTCGAGGTTTTTATAAAGAAAAAGGCGTTGATAAAAAATAATACGACCAAAAAGGAAAAGAAATTTTTTCTTGCATTCATAAAACGATCCTTTTATCTATGTTGTGAGCCGTCTAATATTAAAAAAAGACGATAAATAGACAATTAGGAATTTCATTAGCAATATTATGGAAAGCCTTAGAGGAGTAAATCCATTTGATCTTGGTGTAAGATCAAATGGATGGTGTCATTTTAATGCCTTGGACTACTTAATTCATGAGATTTATTTTGTTGATGAACATTTCTTTTTACTTTTCTTTCTATGTTTTCTGTTTTTTCTTTCAGTTCTGAAAAACTATTTAACCAATTACGCTCGGTAATAGCATACAAGTTTTCCATATACTCAAGAAGGCTGTAGCCGTTTTTAATGAATGCATCCATATTCTTTTCTATAAACTCATAGGGTTTATTAGGCATTAAGAAATCATGTGGATTGAAATAGGATAAATTGCGTAGGGTTTTTAAATTTAGATCAATCACATCATGCATTTGATTTTTTAAATAATTAGCTCCTTCCTGTCTTTGATTTTCCATTTTAATCTCCATTAATTTTTGGACATTTCCCACTTCATTAAAAATTTTTAATTAGACTCACTTAAATAATTCCTTTTATTTAATAAGTGAAACCGGAGGAATAATAAAGCAGGATTTATTTATAAATAACCTCTAGGGTAAACCATAACCCCATCATTAAAACACTAATTTTTTTTTCTTACCATGCACATTACTATTAATTTGCTTTTTCTTATACTGACACTTATAAATAAGGAATTTTATGAAAACGATTAAATTAATAGCCTCTTCTTGTCTTTTCCTCTTCGCTGCAGCGGGTTTTTCAGCAGAAAACTCTCAGACCACAGGATCAAATTGGACCTGCTCTACCAATGCAAGCAGGGCTTCTAGCACAGCAGAGAAACAAGCTGATGATAATATGTCCCAACAAGCACGTTCAGCTAAAGATGCCTTTAATTATGCAGTACAAAATTGCCGTGACTGCACAAAAATCACCTGTAAATCAGGTCGTTAATACAATGAGTTTTCAATCCCGTAAGGGGATTGAAAACTCATTTGATTTATGCAGGACCGCCACGCGTTAATAAAACAATAAGCAAGATAACAATAATTAACCCCACACCACCACTAGGATAATATCCCCATCCGCTGCTGTAGGGCCATGTTGGTAATAATGCCAATAAAATTACAATCAAAATAATAAAATAAAGTAAGTTCATAATTTGTCCTTAATTGCTATTTTAAAATCCTTCATTTTAATAATGAATTAGCTTATCTATTACGGCAATTAAGGTATTCCTTAGGAATCTATTTAGAGGTTTAACTTGTTGATTATTTATTTCTTCGTGACTTTGGAAGATTATTAAAAATAATAGCGCCACTCATTCCATGAACAATTATGGAGATAAGGACAATCAAAAGAGTTATTCGCCACAATTGTTGCCCATAATTAAAATTACCAATGCGATTTAGTGCATAAGAAAGATAGTAAAAAGACCCCACCCCTCGAATGCCAAATATGGAAATGATTATCTTATTTGGGGTACTGGTTTTGGATTTGCTTAAACTAATCAAAGCACAAACAGGCCGGATAAATAACAAAAAGAAAAATGAAAGGAGGACTTCTTTCCAACTTAAATCAATAAAAATGCCTTGATAAATAAATATTGCCATTAAAAGTAATAAAACTGGGATAATAAGACGCTCTACTTGTTCCGAAAAATTATATAAAATATTATGAAAATGGTGATCCCGTTTATAATGCCTAAAAGTATGAGAGGCAATAAATGCACCTAAAAACCCATTCCCATAAGCTAGTTGTGTCGCGCCATAAGCCAGGAAAACTAAAGCAATGGCGGTAAAATCATCCCTTATTGCCATCTGCTTCGGCGGCTTTAAAAGAAGCTTGGCCGTATAATGCCCAATGAGAAATCCCATAAAAATACCGACTGCAATTCGCCATAAAAAATCGACCCCAAACCACATGGCGAGAGATTTTTCGCTAGCTGCTGACGAGATGAAAATAAGCGCTAAAGTAACAAAGGGGAATGCCAAACCATCGTTTAGCCCCGCCTCACTGGTTAAAGCAAAACGTACATCATGCTCTCCTCCCTCTCCAGGTGGGCCAACTTGCACATCACTTGCTAAAACAGGATCTGTAGGTGCGATTAATGCTGCTAATAATAAAGCGATGGGAAAAGGTAAATTGATAAAACACATTGCGGCTAAAGTCATGGTAACAATACACAAAGGCATGGCAATGCCTAAAAGTAACCACGTATCCTTCCAAGAATGCAGCCCTATTTTTCGATCAATTTTTAATCCTGCACCCAACAAAGAGATAAGAATAGCTAATTCAGTGAGGTATTCCGTTAATACACTATTTTTTAAAGGGCTAACATAGGGGAAATTAGTATTAATCGCACAAATTAGAATTCCTATCCCTAACCAAATCATTGATAAAGAAAGCGGCATATGAATTAATTTTTGCGGTAGCCAAGCTGACGCCAAAAAAGCTAATCCTAAAAGGAAAAAAATGATGTCATAATTGGCCACCTACATTCATCCTGTCTTGTTTTTACCCCTCTAAAGAAAGCGCGCAACTTTCCTTGCAAAGCACATTCAGAGGTTTATCCAAATACAAATTAACGAACTCATTGTGCACCAAAATGTGTGAATCATGAGTATATTTTTCGCACAAATGGATGTAGCAGGCATTTGGGAGAATCTCAATTTCATAAAGATTGCCACGAAAGCCTATTTTGAACTTTAAGCGCGTAATCCATTCTGGTAATTGTGGATTAACCGACAATAAACCGTGTTTTATTTTGAGACCTGAAAATTCTTTAAATAAAACCGATAAGGTGCCGACCATTACCCCTAGATGAATGCCTTCTTGTGTCGTTCCTCCCTGAGTATCTTTAAAATCACTAATTAGCGCTTCTTGATAAAGGCGTGTTGCTTCTTGAGGATTCTTTTTAAACAACATGGAAGCAAAAGTAATTTTACTTAAAGTGGAACCATGAGAGGTCCGTTGCAAATAATATTGAATAGTATAATCGCGAATGCTTTCATCATAGTGATAACCTAACTGATGAAATATGCGCTGTATTTCCCGCTCTTCCAGTAAATAAAACAACATTAATGCATCAGGCTGCTTGGCAATTTGATATTCGTTAGGATCCTGTTTTTCAGCTTTTAAAATACGGTCCAACCGCTCCATGTTGGGGTATTTTTGTTGATAAGAATCCCAATCAAATTCTTTTAATCGCTCATAGCCCTCAAATTGACATAATAATTTGTTATGAAACGGAATAAACATTTTAAAGACAATGGATTGCCATTTATTTAATTGCTCTTCACTAATGTTTAATGTTTCACATAAATGCGCTAATTGTTTTTTACTGAGGATCTCACGTAATTCAAGCGCACGTTCCAAAACCCAGACCGCCATCACGTTTGTATATGCGTTATTATTTAAACCAGGTTCTTCTGTATTAGGATAACGCTCATGATATTCATCAGGCCCCATAACCCCATTAATTTCATAGCGGTCTTTACTGGGGTTAAATACCACCATGCTGCTAATGAATTTGGCTATTTCAAGAATTAGTTCCGCCCCATAATGACTTAAGAAACGTATGTCATCAGTGATTAGATAATAATTCCAAATATTATAAACAATGGCCATATTCACATGACGTTGGTAACGGCTCAAATCTGGCCCCCATTGGGATGAGTGGGGATTTAAATGAAACTTTTGCGTTTCCTCCTCTCCATTACTAGCGCTTTGCCAAGGAAACATTGCGCCGTCATATCCTGACTCTCTAGCCAATTTCCGCGCTGCATTCAAACGGTGGTAACGATACATGAGTAAGGATCGTGCCACTTCAGGAAAATTAAAAATGAAAAAAGGTAAAATAAAAAGCTCATCCCAAAAAACATGTCCCCGGTATGCTTCACCATGTAAACCGCGCGCCGGGATCCCATAATCTCGGTTGATACTATGTTTTGATAAAGACTGCAAAGCATGAAAAATATGCATACGCACGAGCTGTTGCTCATTGCTTTGTGTTTCAATTTCAATATCGGCCCGATCCCACAAATGCTTCCATGAAACCATATGCTTTGTTAATAAAGAAGAAAATGAAACTTGCTCGTCTTGAATCGCATTAAGAGCATCAGTAAGGTTTTCACTAATAGCATGATCTTTAGAACTGTAAATGCTTAAGAGCTTTGTGACACTAATCTTTTCATTAGCCACCAACTGAACTGAAAATTCCTGATGAATGTCTTTTTCTTCTTCAATAATATGAGCAGCTAAATTAAGTTTATTTTTTTGCCAATAAATTTCAGTTTTTACTACTTCCGCTACTTCCACATGCGATTGGTTGGTTCTTGCTTGCAGGTAAATATATCCACCGCCCAAAGCCCCTTTTTTTAATATCTCAAGATGCTGATTATTTAATTCGCGATAACGCGGAACGCCATTATTTGTTACATCTCCAATTAAAGAAGAGCGAATCGTAATCCTACCCTCCCAGTTTTCCGAAGTAATTGAATAGCGAATTCCCGCAAAATGCGGGTTATGTTGGCTGACAAAACGGATGCTATTAATTACAAAGACCCGCTCGTTCTCATCTTTAAAACGAAGTGTACGTTTTACAATTCCCTTTTTAAGATGGAGCATTTCACAGTAAGATAATAGAACCACATTATTAATATCAAACCATTCCTCACCATCAATTTTAAAGGTAATTGGCAGCCAATTAGGCAAATTCACCAAATCTTCATTTACTAAATTCTGATTTGAGACAGTACTGGCCAGGCGATTGTAAATACCAGCAAAATAAGTGCCAGGATAATGATTCTCAGATTGATGGTCTTCATGAGCTCCCCGTGTGGAAAAATATCCATTTCCCAAGGTAAATAATGTTTCACGCAAGCGTACTGATTCAACATCAAAATTACAATAACTGATAATCCAATGACTCATAACATACTTCCTTATAACAATTCATATTTTCAAGAAAATTTTGCACTTCAAGAGGCGAGTTTAAAAAATAATGAGCATGCGTTTTTTGAAACTCATTAGTGACCTTTATCGTAATGCCATTGGTTATAAATTTTTTAAACGCATCCTCATCAGTAACATCATCGCCAATGTATATTGGAATTAATTTTGTGTTTTTACTCTTAAATTGATTAAGAATATTGGCTGAAGCTGTGCCTTTATTCCAAGGAATATTAGGGCGAATTTCAAAAACTTTTTTCCCTGAAAATCGTGCTAATTTTGGATGATTTTTAATGATATTATCAATTTTATAGGAAATAAAGTCATGTAAACCTTCATCGACTAGACGATAATGAACTGATAAGGAAAATATTTTATTTTCAATGAGGCAACCATCTATAGGCTCTAAAATTGGACTTAGTTTCTCATAAACAACCTGCACATCCTCCTTAAACTCATCACCAATTTGGTAAAAAATTTCCGAGTTTTTTGGGCCTTCTAATTGCAAACCATGATTACCCGAATAAAAAAGCGTAGGAATCGCGATATGTTTTTTTAAATTTCCTAGTTCTCTACCACTGATAATAACCGTGGGATACTTTTGCGAACAATAAGTAAGGCAATCCTGCATTTCTTGCGATAAAACAGCTTGTTCTGGCCTTGCTGCAATAGGGGTTAACGTCCCATCATAATCTAGAAAAATAGCGAAATCGTAACCTTCATGAATTAAATCTAATATTATTGGGAAGGCATTAAATGCTGATTCCGGTGCATGCTTAGGCGCATGAAACAGGTAATGATGTAATAATTTCTGGCTGCTGGAAAGGTTGGGAATAATATAATCAGCCTCCAAGCTTAAGAACTCTGAATATAATTTATTTCTTCGATCCAGGGCGATTACATGAAAACCTCCATCTTTAGCCGCCTTGACTCCTGATAGGGCATCTTCAACCACGATGCATTCATGCGGAAGTAGGTTTAACCGTTTTGCTGCTTCAATAAAAATTGCTGGATGGGGCTTTCCCGGGAGATTCAATTCTTCGGAAATCACGCCATCAATGCATACTGGAAACAGGTGTTCTACTTGCGCGCTTTTTAAAACATGCGCACAATTTTTACTGGAAGAAATAATGGCAATTGCATAATTATTTTCTAGCAGAAGATTAATAAATTCCAGTGTATCCTGATAACATTCCACAGGTTCTTTAGTAAGTATTTCCAGAAATACCTTATTTTTCCTATTACAAATTGCTTTAATGTATTCATCCATTGTTGGATAAGAGCCAGGAATCTCTTCAAAGGAAATTTCTCGTGAAATAAGAAAATTTCTAAGGCCATCTATTCTGGGAATTCCATCAAGGTAATAAAAATATTCTTTTTCAGTAAAAGGGAAATTTTTTTCAGGATTAATTCGCACTAATAACTCATCAATAACCATTCTCCATGCTCTAAAATGAATTGATGCAGTTTTTGTGACAACGCCATCCATGTCAAATATAATGCCTTTAATTCTCATAATTTACCATTTCCTATATCCGGTTAATCCTTAAAAAACCACCATTTATACTAACTAAGCTAAAAAATTATAAATATTAAGGACATCCCTTTTTTTAATTAGGGGAAAACCATTACATCGATCCTATTTTTCTTGTGGTAGCATTTTTCATTTTAAAAATTTTCATGGACAAAATTGCAAAAGAAATGGGACATATTACACCTGAAAAGATTTCGGGGTTAAAAAGAGTTTGGATTAATTCGGTGACGCCGGACATTGACTGCGGATCATTTCCTGCGAAATATATAATTAATGATTTGGTTACAATTAAAGCAAATATTTTTTGCGATGGAATTGATGAAATAATAGCTCAACTCCATTACAAAAATAATGATGAATTGGGATGGAGTTCAGTCGATTTTTCTCCATTATCAAATGACCAATGGGAAGCATCCTTTGAAGTTAATAGATTAGGAATTTACTCTTACATAATTCTTGCTTGGACCAGCGAATTTTTAACCTGGAGGGTACGCTTTTTTAAAAAATTAACCTTAGATTATGATATAGATGCAGAAAAAAGTATTGGCATTAAATTAATAAAAAGTTCTTATAAGGAAACGACACCTCCTTGCGTTCAGGAGGCCCTAGATTGCCTGTCTTCCTCAAACGATAAATCGCTTTTAGTTGAGCTTCTGTCTAATAAAGAACTTGAAGAATGGATGAAACACAATTTAGCTTCGGAGTTTGTTACCCAATCAGATAAAAGTTTTTCGCTCAGCGTTGATCCTGTTAAAGCAAGGTTCAGTACCTGGTATGAATTATTTCCACGCTCTGTAACTCAAGATCCTAAAAAGCATGGGCACTTTAAAGATCTCATTAATCATCTTCCCATAATAAAAAATATGGGGTTTGATGTCCTTTATCTACCTCCAATCCACCCTATTGGTGAGAAAAATCGTAAAGGTAAAAATAACGAGCTTGTTGCCCAACCAGATGATCCCGGAAGCCCTTGGGCTATTGGCTCTTCAAAAGGAGGGCATAAAAGTATTCATCCGCAACTAGGCAGCTTCAAGGATTTTGCCTCATTAATAAAAGCCGCCAAAAAACTTAATCTGGATATCGCCTTAGATATTGCTTTGCAATGCAGCCCTGATCATCCTTATTTAAGCCAACATGAAATTTGGTTTAAACACCGGCCAGACGGGACCTTACAATATGCGGAAAACCCTCCTAAGAAATACCAGGATATTTATCCCCTTAATTTTTCTTCCTCCGAATGGCCCTCCTTGTGGAATGAATGCAAAGACATTTTTCTGTTTTGGATTCAAAAAGGCGTAACTATATTTCGTGTGGATAATCCACATACCAAGCCATTCATTTTCTGGCAATGGCTCATCCATGAAATTAAAACAGATTATCCCGAGACTATCTTTTTAGCAGAAGCCTTTACCCGGCCTAGTATTATGTATCTATTAGCTAAATGTGGATTTACTCAATCCTATACCTATTTCACCTGGCGTAATACCAAAAGCGAATTAATCAGCTACATGAACGAATTAAATTCAGCACCGGTTAAATATTATTTTCGACCCAATTTTTGGCCCAATACGCCCGATATTCTTAACGAATATTTACAGGAAGGTGGGCAAATTGCGTTTATGGTGCGATTGATATTGGCCGCAACATTAAGCAGCAATTACGGGATTTATGGCCCTGCTTTTGAAAATTGCATTCGTGAGCCGTTACACGAAGGCTCTGAAGAGTATCTGGATTCAGAAAAATACAGCATTCATTGCTGGCAAAAAACGCTGGAAAATATTAGCGACTTAATACGCTGTGTAAATCAAATTCGGCATCACCATCCGGCCTTACAAAATACGCACTCAGTGCAATTTTATCCCAGCGATAATGATCAAATTATATGCTATAGCAAGCACAGTCCAGATTTTAAGGACGTTATTTTGGTTGTTGTTAATTTGGATTATCAATATAAACAATCAGCTTTTGTCACCCTTGATTTATCCTCATTGGGGATTGAAGGGCCTCATTACTATGTGCATGACCTTTTAAGCGAAGAACGTTATCAATGGCAATCCGGAGCCTGTTATGTCGAGCTTAATCCGTTAAAACAACAATGTGCTCATATTTTTCATATCAAGGGTAAAGTATTATGATCCAGCTCAATGAACGTCCAGACTGGTATAAAGACGCGATTATTTATCAAGTTCATGTGCGCAGTTTTTATGATAGCAATAATGATGGGATTGGTGACTTCCCCGGGCTTATCGAAAAGTTACCTTATATTGAATTTTTAGGGGTTAATGCGATTTGGTTATTGCCTTTTTATCCCTCTCCTCTCAAAGATGAAGGCTATGACATTGCCGATTATATGAATGTTAATCCAATTTATGGGACCTTATCGGATTTTAAAAGATTTTTAAAAGAAGCGCACAAACGTAATATTAAAGTAATTACCGAATTAGTTATTAATCATACCTCTGACCAACACCAATGGTTTAAAAGAGCACGCGCAGCAAAACCGGGATCAGCTTGGCGTAATTATTATGTTTGGAGCGATACTACTGAAAAATATACTGATGCACGTATTATTTTTCGGGATTTTGAAACCTCTAACTGGGCTTGGGATGCAACCGCGAATGCTTATTATTGGCATCGGTTTTATTCCCACCAGCCGGATTTAAATTATGATAATCCTGCAGTGCAAAAAGAGATTTTTAAAATAATGGACTTCTGGCTAGGGCTAGGAGTCGATGGATTACGCCTTGATGCCATTCCTTATTTATTTCAGCGAGAAGGCACGAATTGTGAAAATTTACCCGAGACGCATCAATTTTTAAAAAAATTAAATGCGCACATTCAAGAAAAGTTCAAAAATAAATTTCTTTTAGCCGAGGCCAATCAATGGCCAGAAGATGCAGTGCAATATTTTGGTAATGGTGATGAGTGCCAAATGGCATTTCATTTTCCGCTCATGCCACGCATGTATATGGCCGTCCAAATGGAAGATCGCTTTCCCATAACCGATATTATTGAACAAACACCGGTTATTCCAGAATCCTGTCAATGGGCTATCTTTTTACGTAACCATGATGAGTTAACCTTAGAGATGGTAACCGATGAAGAACGTGACTACATGTATCGTATGTATACCAAAGATCCACAAATGCGGATTAATTTGGGCATTCGACGCCGACTAGCACCGCTTTTAGAAGGAGATCGGCGCAAAATTGAATTATTAAATGCGTTTTTATTTTCATTGCCTGGAACGCCAGTAATGTACTATGGCGATGAAATTGGTATGGGTGATAATTTTTACTTAGGCGATCGCAGCGGCGTAAGAACTCCAATGCAATGGTCAAATAACAATAATGCTGGTTTTTCTGACGCAACTCCACAAAAGCTTTACCTGCCGGTAATTATTGACCCAGAATATAATTATCAATTTGTTAACGTCAACTTGCAAAAACAAAACTCGCAATCTCTCTTGCACTGGATGAAAAAATTGATTGAGCGCCGCTCTGCTTATAAAGCGTTTAGTCGTGGTAGCATTGAGTTTCTACACCCAGAAAATGCCAAAATCATTGCTTTTTATCGCATTTACAACGAGCAGAAAATCCTGGTCTTATTTAATTTATCGCGCAATACGCAAAGTTTTAGTCTTGACCTGAGTCAATTTATTAATTATTCATTAATTGAAGTATTTGGTAAAACTACCTTCCCTAAAATTAGCAAAGCCCCCTATTTCTTTATTCTCGCTCCTTATGGATTTTTATGGCTGGAGCTGCATCAACCCGAAGTGGAACCCATTAGCCTTCCTTCTAAAAATGAACTCTTAATCGTTAAAGAAAAATGGAGTGAAATTTTTCAGACATCCAATAAGAAAAAATTAGAATATGCACTTAGGGATTATATTCCTGGATGCCGATGGTTTCGCGCTAAAAACAGCCCTATCAGTAAATTGAAAATAGTTGATGAACTGGTATTGAAACAGAATAAAAGTGCGGTTTATTTAATTCTTATTGAAATTGATTTTGATGATAAGCATGCTGAATATTACTTCATGTTCATTGCCACAAAAACCGAAGATGTTCAAGGGCAAACGATATGTGCTATAAAAGACCAACAGGGTCAGCTTACCTATCTTACTGATGCAATTTATAATCCTAAGGCATTAAAAATAATTTTTAATGCGTTTAGAAGAACTAAATTAATTCATGGTACATCCAGCACCCTGAAAATAGAAGCATTACGTCATAGTAATAAAATTCTTGCTCCAAGCCAGCAAGAAATTAAACCTTTAAATGCGGATCAGTCCAATACCTCGATTTCTTATGGGCAACAAGCCTTATTGAAAATCTATCGTCTTTGCGAAAATGGCACTAACCCCGAGGTAGAAATCAATCAACAGTTTCTCAATAAAGAGTGTAACATCTCGCCCAAGCTCTTAGTGACTATTAGTTATTTAAATAAAGACAAAAATGCAACGCTGGGGATTATTCAAGAATACGTTCCTAATGAAGGAAATGCCTGGGATTATTGCTTGAATGCGATTTCAGCACTTAGTGAGAACTATGAGAAATTACCCATTCTTCAACCGCCATTAAAGCGCGTTTATCCATGGGAAAAAATTACTTCCATCCCGCAAGAAATAAGCAGCGCTTTAGGAATATTCGCATATTCTGTGCGTATTCTGGCAGAAAAAACCGCACAAATGCACCTAGCTTTGGCGGGAGATGATTCAAATCCTCTTTTTAAAGTAGAAAATTTCATTCTCTTTGATCAACGCAGTTTGTACCAGTCATTGAGAAATGCGACAGTAAAAACAGCAAAACTCATGCAGAATAAAAAGCTTAAACTTGAGCCGGAATTACAAGAAGAAGTAAGTGAATTTTTTACTCAGAAAGAAAAGTTACTCCAAAAAATTCAATATCTTTTAAATCAAAGTTTAGGCGGGAAAAAGATTCGCTGTCATGGGGACTATCATCTCGCGCAAATTCTATACAAGGGGGATGATTTTGTAATTATCGATTACGAAGGTGAGCCAGGACGTCCTTTATCGGAACGAAAGATTAAATATTCACCAATTAAGGATGTCGCGGGAATTTTGCGCTCTTTTCATTATGCATTTTATACCGCAATTGACCGCTCGCTTATTGAGTCATCCGAATTTAATCCTGAAGACTGCTATAGCTGGATTACCCAAATTTTTATTGATACCTACTTAAGCTATCCCGAGATTTTATCTTTAATGCCTAAAGAAAAAGAACAGTTTTCTTTACTGCTTAAAGCCTACATGCTCGAAAAAGTTTTATACGAAATCAATTATGAGCTAAATAACCGACCAGATTGGCTGCGAGTTCCATGCATCGGCCTACTTAACCTTTTGGAATAATGACCATGATCAAGGATGAAGCTTTATCAAAATTAGCAGAATACTTTGGCATCCAAATCACTTATAAAAATGCCTGGGGAAATACAGTAGAAGCCCAAGATGAGCAACTGATTAGAATACTAAATCTATTGGGTGTGCCTATTCGTGAGGCTTGTGAAGCCCAAACCTATTTAACAAAGTGTGTGCAGGAAAAAATAGAGCAAAAAATTGATAAAGTTCATGTCGCTTGGGATGGAAAATGCCAAATCCCCTTGTATTTAGCAGATAAGGAAAATTATGAAAGCCTAGAGTACAGTATTCATTTGGAAGATGGTTCAACCATGCAATCCGCAGTAAACTTGAAAAAAATTGCCGTGAAAGAAATAAGCACCTACCCACTGCGTTTTTTTAAAAAAATATTTAAATTGCCCTTATTGCCTATGGGGTATCATCAGTTAAGTTTTAACTTAGATAAGCAAACCATTCATAGTCTTATTATCAGTGCTCCTTCTAAAATGAATACGGAGAAAATAGGAAAAGAAAAACTGTTTGGCTTTTTTGCTCCTATTTATGCACTTCACGATCAAAAAAACCCGGTGTGCGGCGATTTGGGTACGTTAAGAAGATGGGCAGACTGGCTGGCAGAAGAAGATGCGAAAGTCATTGCTACCACCCCAATTTTTGCCGCCTTTTTAAATGAACTGTATGAGCAAAGCCCTTATTCGCCAGTCAGCCGTATGTTTTTAAATGAACTGTATTTGGAGCTTGAACATGCTCCGATGCCTAAGCATATTAAGACACAGGACCAGATCCCCTTTAAAGAAGTTGCAGCTTATAAGAGAAAAATCATAGAGCAAGAATGGGAGCCTGAAAAGATGAACGATCCCAGATTGCAGAAATACATCGCCAGGCATCAAGAGGCACCGCAGTATGCTTTGTTCCGCGCGTATATGGAGCAACAGCGCAGCTCCTGGAAAAACTGGCCCGAACCTGAAAAACAAGGTGCAATTGAATTAACATCCAAACTTGAAAACAGCTATCACTACCACCTTTATGTACAATGGCAATTAAATGAGCAATTAAATGCCTTAAAACAACAATTAAACCAGCAAGGGCAGCTCCTCTATCTTGATTTACCAATAGGAGTACATCATGATGGCTTTGATGCCTGGAAATATCAAAACTTATTTGTTCAACAAGCCAGTATTGGCTCCCCACCTGATCCTGTTTTTCAACAAGGCCAAAATTGGGGCTTGCCTCCATTAAATCCTTTAATGCTTCGCGAACAACATTACTCTTATTTTATTACGATGCTTCGCTATATTCTTCCCTATATTGATATTTTACGTATTGATCATGTTATGGGTTTTCACCGTCTTTTTTGGATCCCCGAAGGGTCTTCAGCTGAGCAAGGAGTTTATGTACAGTATCAACCAGAAGAAGTTTATGCCATTTTATCGCTTGAATCTCATCGTCATCAGGTCAGTTTAATTGGTGAAAATTTAGGAACCGTTCCTCCAGAAACTAATTCAATGATGAAGAAACATGCCCTGCTGCAAATGCATGTTTTACAATATCAACTCGACTCCAAACGCGGCATTATGCCTTCATCTCCATGGATGGCTGCTGGCTTAAATACCCATGACATGCCCACTTTCCTCGCATATTGCCAAGCGCTGGATTTACAAAAAAAATTCGCAGAACAGGTGTTCACTGAACCACAGTATCAAAGAGAACGCCAATTACGGAAAAAAAATCTTTTAAAGCTAGAACAAATAAGCGCTGATTTTCCAGGTGATATTTTTGAAAAAAGTGTTTGCTTGTTAGCAGACAGTAAGGCGCAAATTTTAATAATTCAGCTTGAAGATTTATGGCGCGAATCTCAATCGCAAAATACGCCGAATGAAGAAAGTAGCGCCAACTGGTGCCGACAGTTAGCTTATTCATTAGAGCAAATGGCTTCTTCAACACAAATCAGCACCTTAATGAAAGAAATTAGCCGATATAGAAAAGATCAGCATACCAGTAAACCTTATTTGAGCCCCGAAGACATTTATCTTTTTAATGAAGGAACACATTACCGCCTTTATGAGTACTTAGGCGCACACCCAGTAATTGAAAATGGTATTAAAGGGACGAATTTTTCAGTATGGGCTCCCAGTGCGCATAAAGTATTCGTTATTGGTTCGTTTAATAATTGGGATAAAAATGCAAATCCGATGAACATGATTGGCTCCTCAGGAATTTGGCAAACTTTTATTCCTGAAGCACAACCCAATGATTTATATAAGTTTTACATTGAATCCAATCATCCTCATCATACGCCGGAACACCTTGATCCCTTTATGTTTTATCAAGAATGTGCACCGAAAACCGCATCGATTATTTGGCAATCCAGCTATGAATGGCATGACCAAGAATGGATGAAAAACCGGCATAAATATCAAGACATGAATCATCCCATGTCCATTTATGAAATGCATATTGGCTCATGGAAAAGAGTTCCTGAGGAAGATAATCGCTTCTTAAATTACCGAGAACTGGCGCCACTACTCACCGAATATTTAGTGAAAATGCAATTTACCCATGTAGAATTTTTACCTATCATGGAACATCCTTTTTATGGCTCCTGGGGTTACCAGACTTTAGGCTATTTTGCCCCCACCTCACGTTATGGTACACCGGATGATTTTAAATTTTTAATCGACTACCTGCATCAGCATAATATTGGTGTAATTCTTGATTGGGTGCCATCACATTTTCCTAATGATGCTCATGGGCTTGCCTATTTTGATGGCACTCATTTATATGAACACGCCGATGTAAAAAAAGGATTTCACCCAGATTGGAAGAGCGCTATCTTTAATTATGGCCGTCATGAAGTAAAAGCATTTTTAATAAGCAGCGCTCTGTTTTGGTTAGATAAATACCATATTGATTGCTTACGCGTTGATGCCGTAGCCTCCATGTTGTATTTAAATTATTCTCGAAAGCCGGGAGAATGGATACCCAATGAATATGGTGGTCACGAAAATCTTGAAGCAATTCATTTCTTAAAAGAGCTCAATGAAACCCTATATCGTACATACCCCGATATCCACATCTTTGCCGAAGAATCTACCGCCTGGCCCGGAGTCTCTCGTCCTACCTACGCCGGAGGACTAGGATTTGGCTTTAAATGGGATATGGGTTGGATGCATGATACTTTGGATTATTTTAGAAAAGACCCACTTTATCGCCGTTTTCATCACCATCAACTTACGTTTCGCATGATTTATGCATTTACGGAAAATTTTGTACTTTCCCTATCTCATGATGAAGTAGTTTATGGAAAAGGCTCTTTGGTTAATAAAATGCCAGGAAATGAACAAGAACAATTTGCCAATGTACGTGTTTTGTATGCCTATATGTTTGCGCTCCCCGGAAAAAAATTGCTGTTTATGGGAGACGAATACGGGCAACGCAGCGAATGGAATCATGAGCAAAGTCTTGATTGGCATGTACTGGATTATGCAATACATCAAGGCTTACAGGCCTGGGTTGCCCAATTAAATCACCTGTATCGTAGTGAAGCAGCCTTAAACCATTATGATTTTGAGCAGGCCGGCTTTGAATGGCTTGATACCAATGATATGGATCAGAGCATCTACACCTTTTTGCGCAAATCCAGTGATGAACAGCTCATTTTAATCGTTTTAAATTGTACTCCCATTCCACGAACTGCCTATCGCATTGGTCTTCCTAGGGCAGGTTGCTGGAAACTTCTTGCCAGTAGTAGCGACCCTAAATATGGTGGAACCGAAAGCCACACTCCGGAGTTAACCACGGAAGATTTGGGCTCGCACCAACACCCCTACTCAGTCCAACTGGACCTCCCAGGGCTTAGTGCAGGATTTTACAAATGGAAAAATTAATCATGCAACGTCACTTAGGTGCCTGCCTTAAAAAAGATGGAACCTGTGAATTTACTTTATGGGCACCATGGATTCCGAAGCTTGAGGTAGAAATTCATTCCGTACAACAGAAAAACATCTATCGCCTGCCGATGCAACGTTTAAAAACCGGCTACTTTTATGCTAAAACCAAGTCAGTTGTCGCCGGAGATCGTTATTACTTTTGTGGGAATGAAACTCGTTTTCCTGATCCCGCCTCAACTTATCAGCCCGAAGGAATTCATGGTCCATCAGAAATCATCGAGCAAACTCATGCCGCTGCATGGAAGCGAATTAGCTTATCTAAATATATTATTTATGAGTTGCATGTTGGAACCTTTACCGAGGAAGGGACTTTTGCAGCCATTATTCCGCATTTAGCAGAACTTAAGGAGCTTGGTGTTACAGCGATTGAGATTATGCCGGTGGCCCAATTTTCCGGAACACGGAATTGGGGCTATGATGGCGTCTTTCCTTTTGCAGTGCAAAACTCATACGGTGGCCCTCAGGGTTTAAAGCAACTTATCAACGCCTGCCATAAAATGAAGCTCGCCGTCATTTTGGATGTGGTTTATAACCATATTGGCCCTGAAGGAAATATTTTGCCCTTACTCGCCCCTTATTTTACCGATAAATATCACACCCCTTGGGGCCAAAGTCTCAACTTTGATGATGCATTAAACCAAGAAGTACGAACGTATTTCATTGAAAATGCAGTCTATTGGTTTACGGAATATGGTGTTGATGCCTTACGTCTTGATGCTCTCCATGCCATTGTCGATAATTCAGCCTATCCTTTTTTAGAAGAATTAGCCGATGAAATCGCTAATTTATCGCAAAAAACAGGCCAGAAATATTATTTAATCGCAGAGAGCAGTGCTAATGATCCTCGCCTCGTTCGCTCTAAGAAAGAGCATGGATTTGGATTACATGCGCAATGGAACGATGAGTTTCATCATGCGCTACACAGTATTTTAACCACAGAACAATTTGATTATTACGCCGATTTTGGTGATCTCCACTTATTTTTAAAAGCTTATACTGAGGGCTATGCCTATTCGGGGCAATATTCCATATTCCGCCAAAAACCCCATGGAAGAAGCTCAGCCACTCTACCCGCAAATCGTTTTGTCGTATTTCTGCAAAATCATGATCACATTGGAAACCGTCCTTTTGGCGATCGCTTAACGCATTTATTAAGCCCCATGCAACTTAAGTTTGCGGCAGCCCTTTTATTTTTTTCGCCCTACATCCCGCTTATTTTTATGGGAGAAGAATATGCGGAAACGGCTCCTTTTTATTATTTTATCAGCCATGAAGGGAAGGAACTTATCGAAGCAGTTCGCCAAGGACGCATTAAGGAATTTTCCTCTATGGCTCAGGCAACAGACTTACCGGATCCTCAGCTGGAAAATACATTCACTCTATGCAAACTCAATCACGAATTAAAAAGTAAAACTTGGCATCGAGAGATTTGGGAGTTTTATAAGAAACTTATTCACTTACGAAAAACCAAGCCTGCTCTATCTCATTTAAGTAAAAAAAATATGTCCATAAAGCTTGTTGATGAAAAACTAGTATTTATCACGCGACATACTCAGCATCAGCACCTACTGCTTATCGCAAATTTTTCACATCATGCGCTGCATTATGCCCCTTATTTAGATCTTAACTCCTGGAGCTGTATTCTTAGCTCTTACCCCTATGAACGGACCCATCAAGAACTACCAGCCTATGGTATTCTGATATTTGAAAAGGAATGTGAACATGAATAAATACATCTGCATCCACGGACATTTTTATCAACCTCCACGTGAAAATCCTTGGTTAGAGGCAATTGAAAACCAAAGTTCCGCGAAACCTTATCCCAATTGGAATGAACGTATTTCCGAGGAATGCTATGTTGCCAATTCCGCAGCACGTATATTAAATGGTGAAGATAAAATTACAGACATTGTTAATAATTATGCAAAAATAAGTTTCAATTTTGGTCCCACCTTGCTTTCTTGGGTGAAAGATAAAAAGCCCGAGTTACTACAAGCGCTGTATGATGCAGATCAAAACAGTCAAAAAAATTTGAACGGCCATGGCAATGCCATCGCTCAGGCATATAACCATATGATCATGCCCTTGGCGAATACACGGGATAAATACACGCAAATTTATTGGGGCATTATCGATTTTGAACGCTATTTTCACCGCAAACCGGAAGGAATGTGGCTTCCAGAAACTGCTGTAGACTTGGAAACCTTGGATATAATGAGTGAAATGGGCATTAAATTTACTATTCTTGCCCCCAACCAAGTCAAACAAATTCGTTCTTTAGAAGACGACCAGTGGCATCAAGATTTTTCTATTGGAACCCCCTACGTACAATCCTTGCCTTCAGGTAGAGAAATTACTTTATTTATTTACGATGGTTCCGTAGCGAAAGCAGTAGCTTTTGAAAAATTATTAACGCATGGCGAAGACTTCGCTCATCGTCTTTTGGACAATTTTCCCGAATCATATACCGAGAACACCTTAATGCATATAGCTACTGATGGTGAAACCTATGGTCATCATCATGCCCATGGTGATATGGGATTAGCGTACGCTTTACATTATATGGAGCAAGATCCTGAAATAAAATTGACCAACTACGGACATTTTATGGAAATTCAGCCTGCGCAATTCGCTATAGAGATTCATGAAAACTCTTCCTGGAGCTGCGCTCATGGAGTTGAACGTTGGCGTAGTGATTGTGGCTGTAGCGCAGGAGGAATATGGCATCAACAATGGCGTGAGCCGTTAAGAAATGCCCTGGATTGGTTACGTGATGCACTAATTCCTATATTTGAAGAGCAAATGAGCGAATTAGTGAATGATCCATGGGAAGCGCGCAATCAATATATTAAGGTCATTCATGATCGCACTGCAACCGAGGAATTTCTTACCTCTCAAGCCAAAAAAGAACTAAATGCTGATGAAAAAAAGACTGTACTTAAATGGATGGAGCTACAAAGACATGCAATGCTGATGTATACCAGTTGTGGCTGGTTTTTTGATGAGTTATCAGGAATAGAAACCGTCCAAGTTATTAAATATGCGGCGCGCGTTATTCAATTAGCATACGAGCTGACAAATGAAGATTATGAATCTGAATTTGTTAAAAAGCTGGCGCTTGCTCCATCAAATATTCCTGAATATGGGAATGGGGAAAAAATATATAATATGTTCGTTAAACCCCAACGAATAAATTTATTTAACGTTTCCGCACATCTGGCCGCAAGTCTACCTTTTAGCGAATATGAAGATGAAATAAAAATATATTGTTATAAAGCCGCGTTACAAAACACCCGAGACACGACTTTAGGTAAAGAACAATTAATAAGTGGCACATTTCTTGTTCAATCAGAAATAACCTGGGAAACCTTAAATATTTGGTATGCCGTTTTTTATCAAGGGGACCAAAATCTGATTTGCGCCATTAAAGAGCCTCATACCGGTTTACAAGAAATTGAAGATTCACTGCATACAGCCTTTGATAAAGGAGATAATTTTGAGGTAGTCACTTTATTTAAAACCCATTTCGGAGATCAAACTATTTCCTTAAGGGATTTATTTTATGACATGAAATTAAAGATCACCCAGGAAATTTTATCTTCTGTATTGGCCGATTTAGAAAATAGTGAGCAATTATTTTTTGAGAAAAACCTAACACTAATTAATTTTATCGCCACCTTAAATATTGAATTGCCGCACACCATCCACAATCTGCTTAATTCGCTTCTTAATAGAGACATTCTCTTTTATTTTTCTAAAGAAAATTTTCACATAGAAACCTTAATAACTTTATTTGAAAAAGCAAAGCTATTTAAGCTTGACCTCGAACAAGAAAGTATTGCTTATGCCGCCAATCAGTTTCTAAAGGAACAGGCTGACTTACTGGAGCAGCAAATTAGCGATAAAGATTTTGTACAGTACTTAATTGAAATCGTTAATTTCATTAAAAGCCTACCCATCCAAATTAACTTATGGAGCTTGCAAAATAAAATATACAACCTGACCAAAAAAGATCATGGAGCCCAAGAAAACCCCTTAATTCAAGAGCTTGCCGCAAGCCTTCATTTGGAGATAAATTAATGCATATTCCCCTCTCCTTGTATCGCGTTCAGCTTAATGAAGAATTTTCTTTGCAGCAATTAAGTTCATTGCTGCCTTATTTTAAAAAGTTGGGACTTAGCGATCTCTACCTATCGCCTATTTTACAAGCACAACCAGGGAGCACGCATGGCTATAACACGACAGACTTTGAGAAGATTAATCCTGAGCTGGGTGGGATTGAAGCCTTATACCAACTTCACCATCAATTAAAGCAACAGGAGCTTGGGTTATGCCTGGATATAGTGCCTAATCATATGGCTGCAACCCCGGAAAATCCTTACTGGAATGAGGTGCTGGAAAAAGGAAAAGCATCCGCTTATGCTGATTTTTTTGACATTAACTGGGAAAAATCAACGGCGCAAAAACTTGTTTATCGCCGATTCTTTGATATTAACGAATTAGTTTGCCTTCACACGGAAGACCCTCGCGTTTTTCAGCAAACACACCGCTTACTGCTGAAACTAATTCAGGAGCACGTGATTACCAGCTTGCGCATTGATCATATTGATGGCTTAAGAGATCCCCTTTCCTATTTAAATCGTCTCAAAGAATCTATTGGCGTACCCTTCCACATCGTGGCCGAAAAAATTTTAGGATATAACGAGCAACTGCCTAATAATTGGCCTTTATGCGGGACTACAGGTTATGACTTTTTAAATGAAGTGAATCAAGTATTAATTGAAGAAACGGGGTTGCATCAACTGGTCTCTTTTTATGAGCAAATAACGCCGGAAAAGAAAACCATGCAGCAAGTTAAACGCGAATCGCTCCGATATGTAATAACTAATTTGTTTCCGAACGAATTTAGACGCTTATGTGAAAAACTAAAAAAAATTCTCGGCCCTAATACCGAAGAGATTGATGAACTATTTTTAGAGTTTTCGACCTTAATGCCTAGATATCGAATTTATGATCATGTGGAATCCAAAGACATTATCGAACACATTTTCTCGCAAATACCAAATAGCACCTACTCCAATCAATTTAAGTCCTTATTAAATAATGACCTCACATCCCTTACCCCACAGCAAAAAGTATTATGGCATCAATGGCGTAATGACTGGGAGGTATTTAGCGGGCCGGTTATGGCTAAGGGGTTCGAGGATACCGCCTGTTATAATTACTACCCTCTTCTTTCCCTTAACGAGGTAGGCAGTTCTCCTGAAAATTTCCAAAACGCAGGCTCTTTAGAACGTTTTCATCAATTTAACCAGCAAAAACAAAAATTATGGCCCTATAGTTTTAATACTACGTCAACTCATGACAGCAAACGCAGCGAAGACGTACGCGCACGCTTAGATGTCTTAAGCGAGTTACATTATGAATGGACCCAACTTCTAGAGCATTGGTTGGTGAAAAGCTTAGCTAAAAAACCTTCTGAGGCATATCCCGATTTATTAGATAAATTATTTATTTATCAATCCCTACTTGGAGTATGGCCTTTACAGCATGATGATGAATTGAGCACTCGGATGACCGAGGTATTAATTAAAACCGTGCGAGAACGCAAAGATCATTCATCATGGATGTCTCCCAACTCATCGTATGAAGAAGCATGTACCCAATTTTTAAAATCACTTCTTCATGATCAGCAGTTTATGGATGACTTTCTCCCCTTTCAAAAGAAAATAGCCTTTTATGGAATGCTCAATTCTTTAACACAAATCATTTTAAAAATGACTTGTCCCGGGCTTCCAGACATTTATCAAGGAAATGAAACCTGGCGTTTTGATTTAGTTGATCCCGATAACCGTAGACCAATTAACTATCAACATCTGCACCAGCTTTTTAGCGATCAACCTTTATCTGATTTATTGTCCTCATGGCAAGATGGGAAAATTAAATTCAATTTAACCAAAACACTTTTATTTATTCGCCGATCGCATAAAAATTTGTTTCTCTTTGGTGATTATCATCCTTTACCTATTCATGGATCACAACATAAAAATATCATCGCCTTTGTAAGGCAATATAAGGAAGAAAAAATAGCCCTAATTACCTGTCGCTGGTTTTCACAAATTATACCGCCTAATTTGCCCTGGTCGAGTAACTACTTTACTGATGAATATTGTTTATTTTCAGAGAGTCAATGCATTTCATTACTTAATGGAGAGCAATTTTTAATGGAGAATGGAACTCTTTGGGTGAAAGACCTGTTGAGAGTTCTTCCCTTTAATCTTATAAAAATTCTACCGAAATGATTTCATATTATTTTGAGGTTATTATGGGTTAAAATTTCCACAAAATCACAAACTAAAAATCACATTATTTACTATTTAATAATGTGATTGAAATGCACTACTTTGGTACGCATTTTTTAAGAGGAAATAAAAATCCGCCGCGGAAACCGAACATATATTGAACATTTGGCGTACTTTACATTGTCTATTTTTTTGTTAAGATAACCAAATTAAATCTAATATATTCTATATAGAAATCACATTGAGTATAAATTGTCAAACCTCCCAACAAAATATTTATATTCTTATATTACGGATTTCCCCAATAGAAATGTTTATTTATTGTCCTAGAATAAATATTAATTTTTACTAGGGAGCAATGACGTTTAAAAGAAATAATATTAACACTAAAATAAATTAAACTTTCTTCTCGATGTCCTTGTTATAAAAGAAAATTCTTAAATTTGGCATAAAGTGAATATAATAAAAAATAAGCTAAATCAATCATTATTAAATATAGGAAATATCAATAGAATTTTTTCTGAAAATTCTCCTATAAGATTAATAAAAAGAATAAATAAGCCTAATAATTCTTTTATTTCTTTTATAATTGATACTAATTTATCAATACGGAAGCTTAATATTATGGCCTCCAGACTTTTGGAATCCAGTAGAAAAAGCCTAATAAATCAATCGCTTCTTACTTATATACCTAACCATCAAAAATTATTTAAAGAAAAAATTGAGAAATTACTTCAAAGTAATTTAAAACAAACCTGTGAAGTCAGTATCTTACAAAAAGATGGCACATTAAGATGGGTGCTTTTTCAATGTCGCGTCCTAGAAAAAAATTTTATCTCCATTGAAGGAATTGAAACGACTACTCTTCGCCACACTCAACCTCATGACTATGACATTGAAAAATTCCGCATGGTTAATAAATTATTCCATCATGCAGATGATGCGATTGCCGTATTAGATGATGAATTAAACATTAAAATCTGTAATCAATTATTCACAAAATTATTATTCCGCATGACCTCGCAAGAGGTTAGCGTAGATATGAATTTGGACAAGGCACTATCTGAAAATACTCCGTTGAAGGCAAAAATTATTAAGGCCTGCTACAATGCACTTTCTGGGCAAAAAACGAGTATTGTAATTGAAAATCCCAATAAAAACAGTGATATTTATTACTGTTATGAAATACGATTACATGCTCAACATAAAGCTTATCGCCAAAAAAATGAGCTGATTTTTCGCATAAAGGATACTACCGATTATAAGTTACAGCATAAATTGCAA
The DNA here is from genome assembly GCF_001465875.1 of Legionella saoudiensis. Taxonomy (GTDB): domain Bacteria; phylum Pseudomonadota; class Gammaproteobacteria; order Legionellales; family Legionellaceae; genus Legionella; species Legionella saoudiensis. The sequence goes on from NZ_LN901322.1 coordinate 366,290, forward strand.
GCAGACATTACCCGTACGTGCAAAAATAGCATAATTAGTGCAATGTCTTCTGCTATAGCTCATGAAATCAACCAGCCCTTAACAACTATTGTTACCTACAGTCGCAGTTGTCTTTTTTTGATGAGCAATAAACCTGAGGCAGGGGATATAAACGAACAATTTTCATTGCTATTAGAAAAAATATCCTCTCAAGCAGAATTAGCCGCCGAAATTCTTTTAAATATGAAAAAATGTATTCGCGAAGAAAATTTCTACGTAGAAAGAACCGACATTAATCAATTAATTCATGATGCCATATCTATTTTTCACTATGAATTATTAAGCTCCAAATTAAAAATTACCTTAAACCTTGAGGATAACGTTCCTTTAATCTTAATTAACAGAACGCACATTATTCAGGTCATTTTAAATTTGGCGCGCAATAGTTTGGAAGCATATCAAAATAGCAATGAGGAACATTTAGAACTCACTATTGAAACGCAAAAACTGGACCAATATGTGCATATCAAGATAAAGGATAATGGACCTGGGGTACCCAAAGAATATATAAATAAAATACTATGCTCCTACTTTACCACCAAAAAGCAAGGACATGGCATAGGTCTACATATTTGCCGTACCCTTATTGAAAACCATGGCGGAAAACTCTACTTTCAGAATAATGAAAAGCAAGGGGCCTGTTTTACGTTTACCTTACCACTAATGAGTTCCAATGAAAAAAATTAAAATATGCCTTGTTGATGATAATGAGGCCCTCTGCGAGGCATTATTTTTTTTATTAACAACGATATATAAGGATGCCTTAGAGTTGAAAGTTTTTCATCACCCACTGCATTTCTTACAACAACACTCACCAGAATGGGATGGCTGTTTGATTTTAGACTTGAATATTCCCTCCATGAATGGAATTGAATTAGTACAAGAAATAAAAAAAAATACATGTAAGCTAAAAATTCTTATGATGAGTGGCTGTGCTAAAGAAAGTATTATTAATTCCCATTTAAAATATGGGATTGATGCCTTTATAAAAAAACCATTTAAAATGGATATTTTTTTAGAAAAAATCGTCAATCTAACCTAAGGATATTTTTCAGAAAAACCATTGTTTTCCCTGATATAATTTTTCTGAAAAATACACCTATAATTTAAATTATAAATCTATAAATAAGGGACTACCATGTCTGAAAAAATAAGTGGTACAGTCAAATGGTTTAGGGATGATAAAGGTTTTGGCTTTATTCAAAGCGAGGGACAAGAATATTTCGTACATTTTAGCGGAATATTAGGAAAAGGATTTAAGTCACTTCCTATGGGTGCTAAAGTATCTTTTAATGTCAGTAAAGGCAAAAAAGGAATGCAAGCGCAAGATGTTGAAATTATTAACAATCATTAAAATTAAATTACTTATTCGTAGTTTCCACTAAGTTTTAATTTAAACCATAATGGAATTTTTTTAGAAAGTCCCTAAGATAACTTTAACAACAATCTGGGATATATTATGACAAAACAACAACCAGCCCAAGCACAAAAGCAACAACCAGGTATAGAAGAAAAGATGCATCCGCAACCGGTTTATATCAGTGAGAATTATAAGGGAAGTGGAAAATTATTAGACAAAATCGCTTTGGTAACCGGCGGTGATAGCGGTATTGGTAGGGCTGTTGCCTGCCACTATGCACTAGAAGGAGCAGATGTCTTTGTGCATTATTACAATGAAGAAGTCGATGCAAAAAAAACACAAGCAGAAATTGAGAAAATTGGCCGAAAATGTTGGCTTTACTCAGGAAATTTACAAGAGTTTTCTATTTGCCAAGATCTGGTGAATACGGTAATAAAATATTGTGGTGGATTTGATATCTTAGTAAATAATGTAGCAGAACAGCATCCTCAAGATAATCCTGAAGACATTAGCTGTGAACAAATGGAGCAAACCTTTAAGACTAATTTCTTTTCCTATTTTTATATGATTAAATCTGCCTTACCTCATTTAAAATCAGGAGGGATAATCATCAATACCACTTCGGTTACCGCCTATAAAGGCAACCCACATTTAATTGACTATTCTTCAACAAAAGGTGCTATTATCGCCTTGACCCGTTCTCTTTCACAAAATCTGGTTTCTCGCGGAATTAGGGTAAATGCTGTCGCCCCAGGCCCTATCTGGACACCATTAATTCCTGCTAGTTTTACTCCAGAACATGTTGAAGAATTTGGCAGTCAAGTCCCCATGAAACGAGCAGGACAACCCGCTGAAGTTGCCCCTGCATATGTCTTTTTAGCATCACAAGATTCATCATACATGACCGGCCAAGTATTGCATCCGAATGGTGGCGTCATAGTAAATGGGTAAATATAGTGGTTTTCTTATACAAAAGGATATGTAAAAATACAACGGCTTAGGCTCACATAAGGATATTAGGAGTTGATATGCAAACAAATAACCAAACCATTTTTGTTATCGATGACGAACCTGAAATTTGCAATGCGTTACAATGGCTCTTTGAGTCCATCCAGTTCCAAGTAGAAACCTATAAAAATGCCTCTTCGTTCCAAGAAGCTTACGATCCTAAAAAATCAGGGTTAATTATAATGGATGTGCGTCTTCCAGACATAAGTGGCTTAGAACTTTTAGAGAAATTAAGACAGCAAAAACTATTTTTACCCGTAATCGTGATTACCGGTCATGGTGATATCCCCATGGCCGTAAGGGCAATGAAGCTTGGGGCAAAAGATTTTATGTTAAAACCGTTTAACGAGCAGATTCTTTTGGAAAAAGTTCAAAAACATATTAATCATTCCATTAACAATGAGTCCTTACACCTGCTTAATAATCGCATTAACAGCTTGTCTAAACGAGAACAACAAATTATTAAACTGATTATTGATGGGAAGTTAAATAAACAAATTGCCCATGAACTTTCTATTTCTATTTCCACAGTAGAAGCACACCGTTCAAATATTATGACCAAAGTTCAAGCAAAAAACCTCGCTCAACTGATTAAATTATACCTGCAAGCTCAGCAAGATTATGAAGTTGTTTAACCTTAGAGTCATTCTCGCTCAAGCGAGAATCAATTAAATGTAGGCTGAGTATCTTAAGTTTTTTATCAAGAGGCGCTTAAAGACGTCATCCCTCGTGGGGCAGGGATGACGGACTTCTCCAAAGAAGCTGAGCTATTTAAATATCGGTATAATATTCATCAATAGTTGCACTCCATTCTGGAGTAGACATATCAGGCCAATTATCTTTGTCGAATCCTGGTGAGTTTTTTAGTCGTTCTTTATCCACGCCGATAACAAATTTTTCTCGATCAGGATCATAGGAAAAAACATGCCATGGCATAGCAAAATATTTATCTCCCATTCCTAAAAAACCACCGAAAGAAAGAACCACATAAACCACTTTTCCGCTTAGTTTATCAAGCATTAATGATTCTATTTTTCCTAAATCTTCTCCTTCATTATTCTCCACACTTACGCCGACAACCTCTTCTGTTTTCACTATATTTTTAGCCATTTTAAACCTCCGTTTTTAAAATTAAAAATTACAGATCAACAAACTTATTATAATATTATAACCCATAATTTATTATAAAATGGTTTAAGTTAAAATGATTACAAAAACTAATTGATAAAACAGGAAATTTATATTAAAAAATAGAAATATCTAAAAAATCATTAGAACAGATGCTTATCCTTATCCTGTAATAAAATCGAAGCGCTAATCAGTGATAAATGAGTTAGAGCTTGAGGGAAGTTTCCTATTAATTCTTTATTTTTTGTATCATATTCCTCACTAAATAAGCCTAAATCATTCGCTTTATCTATTGCGGCATTAAAAAAAGAAAATGCCTCCTGCATACGGTTTTGACGAACTAAAACCATCACTAACCAAAAGGTACAGGGTAAAAAAATGCCTTCACCACCTTTCATTCCATCACTTCCTTCGGGATACCGCCGTAGTAACTGATCTTCAAGTAAATCTTCAATAATGGCATTTGTAGTACGAATCATACGTTCATCGCCTGCATCAAGAAAATTAAACAGAGGTAATAACAGCAAAGAGGCATCCATGACTTGAGTATCAAAAGCCTGAATAAATACACCCCTACTTTTATCATAGCCTTGCTCTTCAATCATGGTGCGGATTTCGTGACGTGCTAAGCGCCATTTAGAGAATGGAGCCATCAGGTTATGTTTTTCACCCAACTTAATACCTAAATCAACCGCCACCCAGCACATTACTTTGGAAAAAACAAAGTGGCGGGTAGTCACACGAAATTCCCAGATCCCGCAATCCGCTTTGTGGTAATTTTTAATGGCTATATTCACCACATCTTTTAAAAATTCCCAATAATAAGGATCAATCGAGGAATGTTCACGATGTGTATGCCATGCCAAAGCTAATAATTCCCCATACACGTCAAATTGAAGCTGTTCTGAAGCTTCATTACCTACCCGCACAGGATTAGAATTTTTATAACCGGAAAAACCTTCGAGATAAAATTCAGATAAACGCCGATGACCATCAAGTCCATAAAGAATTTGCAGTTCTTTAGCCTGACCTGCTGTACACCAACGCACAAAGCGCTTAAATCGATCCATTTCTTTTACAAATCCAATTTGTCCTAAAGCAATGATGGTAAAAAATGAATCCCGAACCCAACTATAACGATAATCCCAATTTTTTCTCCCGCCAAGTTCTTCAGGTAAAGACGTGGTTGGTGCAGCCAAAATAGCTCCGCTAATTGCATGAGAAAGGCATTTTAAAGTAAGCACTGAGCGCTCTATGATCGGGGGCAAATAAACCTTAGTAAAATCTCCTTGCCTAATCCAACGCTGCCACCATTGAATGGTGAAATCCAAACGCTCCTCCAATTGATGAATAGTAGGGACACATACCAAATTTTCATCCAGCTCCTGGGACTTGCAATATAAAATGGAAAGATAAACCGGCAGCTCCCCGCTCAGCTCTAGTTGCTGATGCAAGGTATGTTTTTTGATACTCAATTGGATATTGCTGGAAATAAGCAAGCCATTATTCCCACCTAATACACTATAAGCATTCTCTCCATAGCGACGAATCCAAGGGGTTGTTGTTCCATAATCGAAACGAGGCACCACCTGAAAAGCCAACTTCATCGCACCTTTAACTGCTTTAATAATACGAATTATTTGCTGATACGGCTTTTTTCTACCACCAACTCGCATGGAGAAAAAATCCATAATCATGATGTGTGCTTGTTCCGTTTTAAAATGCGTTTCTAAGACCATGGTTTTTTTATAATAATGGCGGGAGCTCGTGTAGGGTTCTGTTGGGGCTATTTGACAATAACCTCCTTTTTTCCAATCGAGCAGTCGACCAAAACAACTGGGTGAGGCCATATCAGGCATGCAGCACCAATCAATAGATCCTGACCGCGATATTAATGCCGATGAATGGCAATCACCAATAAAGCCATAATCCGCAATCGGCGGGAAAGAAGAAGCTTTCTCCATAATACTCCCTTACTCTTTTAGAATAGGGTTGCATTCAAGAAAAAGGTCCATTGGGCACCGATTCTTGACCTTCATGTTAGGCATTATCCTTATAAGGAATTAAACCTTGAATAAATTCTTTAAATGATTGCTTCATTGTCCCTTGGCTACGACTATCGCCTTTTAGAAAAAACGACATAAATGCGGTTGCCTCTTTTAAACTAATGTGCGGTGGTAGGGGCGGAACATCCGGATCGGTAACTGCCTCGAAAACAAAAGGCCTATCCGCTGCCAAGGCGATATCCCAAGCATTGGCTAATTGGTCGGGAGAATCTATTTTAATGCCATCGAGCCCTAATGATCTGGCATATTCTGCATAAGGAAATCAGGAATGCTTTGCGAGGCATCATATCGAGGATCACCAAGCAAGATCCGTTGTTCCCAAGTCACTTGATTTAAGTCGCGATTATTTAAAACTAAAATAATTAAGCGAGGATCAGCCCAGCGTTTCCAATATTTGGCAATAGTAATTAATTCGTTATTACCATTCATTTGCATGGCACCATCACCAACTACGGCAATCACCACACGCTCGGGATGTACAAATTTTGCCGCAATTGCATAAGGAACACCAGCTCCCATTGACGCTAAATTTCCTGATAAAGAGGCTTTCATCCCTTCGCGGATTTTTAAGTCGCGAGCATACCAATTCGCGGCAGAGCCAGAGTCTGCTGTAATAATGCAATTATCGGGTAACTTTGGCGAAAGCTCCCAAAAAACTCGTTGTGGATTAATAGGTTTCGCACTACTCATTGCTCGTGCCTCCATAACCTCCCACCATTTTTTGGTACTCTCTTCAACTGTTTTTCGCCAACGTGTATTTTTCTTCTGTTGCAATAAGGGAATTAATCGTCTTAAGGTTTCCACGCTATCCCCTACTAAATTAACATCCATGGGATAGCGCAGATCAATCATTTTAGGATCAATATCAATTTGTACTCCACGAGCCTTACCTTCTTTAGGTAAAAACTCTGCATAGGGGAAATTCGATCCAATCATAAATAAGGTATCGCATCTTTTCATCATCTCCCAACTTGGATTGGTGCCTAAAATACCAATTGAGCCGGTGACAAAAGGTAAATCATCGGGTACAACTGCTTTACCCAGCAAGGCCTTAGCAATACCCGCTTTTAAAATTTCAGCAACTTCCAGTACTTCATTGGTTGCATGTAAAGCACCCGCTCCAACTAAGAGAGCTACCTTCTTACCCTCATTCAAAATTTGTGCAGCCCGTTGCAACTCTTCATCATCAGGTATTGTAACCGGCATAGTAAAGCCAATGCCTGAATGCAATGTGCCATGTACTCGATTAGGAACTTCTACAGCATTCAACAATTGAATGTCATTTGGCAAAATAACACAGGTCACCGTTCGCTCTGCTTTAGCGATGCGGATGGCGCGATCAACCAAATGTCGTACTTGGGCGGGTGTAGAAGCCATATAGACATATTCTGAAGCAACGTCTTTAAATAAAGAGGTAAGATCAACCTCTTGCTGATACGAGCCACCCAATGAAGAACTTGCTTGTTGGCCTACAATCGCTAATACAGGTTGATGATCCAGCTTAGCATCATAAAGTCCATTTAATAAATGAATTGCGCCAGGTCCGGAAGTAGCTAAACACACCCCGAGTTCTCCACTAAATTTTGCGTGGGCGCAGGCCATAAATGCAGCCATTTCTTCATGCCGTACTTGAATGAAATCAAAAGTATCGCCTGCACGTCTCAATGCCCCTAAGATGCCGTTAATACCATCACCTGGAAAGCCATAAATTCGTTTAACTCCCCAAGCGGATAAGCGTTCTAAGAAAAAATCGCTGACATTAGTTCCCATAAAAATTCCTTTTAATTATCACAGCACAATAGAATTAATTGACTTATAAGACATCTACGAATAGACAAAGGCGCGAATAATTTATTAAGTTAGCCTAACTCCAAATTATTGCCATTAAGGTCATCCTTAAAAAAATAACTTAGAACCTTGCTCCAGTAATTTAGGACATTTTTATTAAGGAAAACCCTAACTCCCCTCTTGAATTCCTTAATAGAAAGCAACTCCTTTTAATACTAAAGTTTCCACATCGATATTTTGTAGTTGTAAAGTAATGGAGTATTTAATGATAATAAAAAGTAATAGCCCGAGTATAAAAATTACAATTAGTACGACGGTTAATTCAGAAATTTTAAATAAAATATATCAATACTGCCGATGGGCAAATATCGATAACATTAGTCTTTTTATTGAAAAAGCTGCTCAATTTTATTTAGAGGATAAACATAAAAATAATCTCTTAGATCAACCTACTTTAAGGAAAAATAATGGCTAAATCCTTGCATGGGAAAAAAATAGCAATTTTAGTAGCCAATGGTTTTGAACAAGTAGAAATGGTAAAACCCCGGGATGCGCTAGCGGCAGCAGGGGCTGAGACTCACCTTATTTCACCAGAAAAAGATACCGTTAATGGTTGGGATACCAAGGAGTGGGGAAAACAATTTACTATTGATATTCCCTTAGACGTTGCTCAAGCAGATACTTATGATGCCTTGTTAATACCAGGCGGCGTTATGAGTCCAGATCATTTGCGCATGAATGAAAAAGCAATTGATTTTATTAAGGGCATTTACGATGCACAGAAGCCTATTGCGGCGATTTGCCATGGTCCATGGTTATTAATTAATACGGAAATTGTTCGCGGTAAAAAAGTAACCTCCTGGCCTTCATTAAAAATGGATTTAATTAATGCCGGTGGTGAATGGGTTGATCAAGAAACTGTCGTTAGCGGACGTATTTTAACAAGCAGAAATCCACAAGATATACCAGCGTTTAACGACGCAATGATTGAATTATTCAGCCAATGATTCAGAAAAACCCATTATTATGGAGCATTAAGTAGTTTCTTGTTTGGATTTTTTAGCTACTTTTTGTTGTTTTTTCCATTCTTTATCTTTGGCAAAAACAAAACGGCTGGCTTCTTCAATAAAAAAGCCTAAATCATTAATAGAAGCCCATTCACAATATTTTTGGATTTGCTCTAAAATATCTGCATGGATTTCTACTTTAAGTTTCTCTTTAATTTGCGCCTGACTCCCGGAGATTATGGGCATAGCAATTCCTTCTTTTTAAATTAAAAAACTCAAAAGATAGTAACTAAAGTGCTATAAATATGCAAGTGACCTCAAGTGCTGCATTTTCAGCATTAAAACATTTAACCAAACATACCTGATATGTTTCCTAGGATTTTCGATTTTTGTCTTCTTTCTTAGCTAAATGTGTCCCCTTATGTTTAGCTCCTCACTACCAACAATTAAATGTATATCACCATAATTTAATATTTACAGATTTATTTGAATATAATCCATGGTAAGTATGGTGTAAAATTAAGTGATCTTAAATTGACTAAAAAAGACTAATGGATATTTTACAATGTTTAAAAAGTTTCACTACGGTGGTTGAATGTAAGAGTTTTGTCGCTGCTGCTCAAGCACTGTCTATTTCTTCTTCCAAGATAAGTAAGCAAATTTCTCATTTAGAATTGGAATTAAAAACCAAATTATTTATCCGTTCCACCAAGCAATTAATATTAACTGATAAAGGGAAAATATTATATGAGAAGGTGGGGAATTTATTTGATGAATTAAAAGTAATCAAAGAAATAGCTCTTCAGGAACTGCCAATAGATTTAGTTACTTTAAAATTATGCTTAACGGTGAGCCCCGCTGTACTTTATTTAACAAATTTAACTACCCAATTTATGAAGGCTAATTCTGGAATTGCAATTGACCTTCAAATTGGTTCAAATGTTGTCGATATATATGAATATAACTTTGACTTAGCTATAACATTCGATGTAATTCGACAACCTAATATGATTTGTAAAAAATTATTTTCTATTCAGAGAACTATTTATGCTTCCCCGGAATATTTGGAAACCCATGGCTATCCTGCTACCCCAGAAAAATTAATCAATCACAATTGTTTAATTAACACGATTTATGGATTACAAAATAAATGGATCCTGAACTCACAAATTATTCATGTATCGGGAAACTTTAAAAGTAACAATGCCGAGGTATTAAAACAGGCTGCTTTAAATGGGCTTGGCTTGATTTGGGTTCCTTATTTTTCAGTGCAAGAAGAAGTTCAGGCAGGTAAACTGTTGCCAGTATTACCTAATGATAAATCTCCTGAAATTATGCTTTATGCAATTTACAAAAAGCATAAAAGGAATAATGAGCATATTGATTTATTCCTAAAGTATCTATGTGAGAAAATAGTCACGGATGGCATAATTGAGCTTGAATAGACAGGTCCAACTATCATTGTAATTATCTAAGACTGAGATTCAATCGCTCTTCAAAAGTATCGTCTTGCATTCTTAAAAGCCCGTTGGAACATATAACAATAAGTGCCTATTTTGGAAAATAGAACTTTCCAAATTGGAATTTAAAAAAACTAAAACCTAATTATTACTTTATAATCAATAAGTTAATAATATTTTTCTCTTTTAAATGTAGTTGGCAAGAGTTTTGTATTAGATAAACAAACTGGTACTATTATGAGCATTTAATGCATTAAGGTGCGACATGCCAAAACAAATTCAATATCTTTATAAAACGAAGTCCGTACTGGATCTTTGTAATCAAGACAATATCGTTGAACTATACCAAATAATATCCGATGAAAACTTTTTGGAAAATATCCAGTTATTGGTAGATGGAGAAGTACACTTATTAAGTGAAAGTACATTGGATCAAATTAAAATATTTGAAAGTGCATTAATAGAAGCGGCAGTAAAGAATAATTTAAATCCTTTTTTTAGAGCGTATATCCGTAATATATTTGAATTACAGGAAGTTAAAAGAGCCATAGAAAAGAAAACTCAATCATCTGATTCCTATCCTGAAGAGAAACAAAAATTGAATGATAAATGTGACAGGATAGCTGCTCGACTTGAAATGCTTAAAAAAAGCAATGAATCTAGCATCAAAGAAATTGAAAAAAATCGTGCTGAATTAAAAGCTGAAAAAAATAAATATGAACTATTCCAATTTGCAGTACTGGTTTTTACTATATTACCTATTGTTCCCTTAGGATTTATATCATCCATTGCAACTCTAATAGCAGTCCCTGCCCTATTAGCTGTTGCCTTATTAGAAATAAAATTTTTTGAACCATGGAATAGCTTTTACACAGAGAAACTAGAGGAGTTATATTCAAAACATTCTTCCTTAAAAGAGCCTATCACTAATTTAGAGATGGATTTCAAATCATATAAAAGAAGAATAGTCTCATTTGAGCAACTAAATAGCGATACTCAACAGCAATTACAAAAATTAAAAGAACAACAAATCAAATTAGAAAACAAGATCGCTAATTTTAACCCAGAACAATTGGCTCCATTAAATTTAAAGGGTACATTATCTAAATCAAGTATGTTTAAAGCAGAGGATTCCACAGTATCTTTAGTAAACCCTGAGGCTAAAGAGCCATTGTCTCAATCCCCAATTTTGTAAAAAAGAGGGCTGCTATATGAGCCCTCCAATACTCCCAAGAGCCCATATCCATGAACTTTATTAGCATGCACTAGGGTAAACCTTGGTTTTACTTCCATAATACAGTAATTACCTTGAAGCATTTCTACACAAATGATACTTTGGGTTATGTCTTCCTAAATAAAACGTGAAATATCAATGGATAAATCACTTTTGGCACGAACAACGATTATAGCGATACTCTCTTTTCTGGTACTTACTATCGCCCACGCGGGAACTCCAGTGATCTCGCTCATCCCATTAACAGCGAACTCTATTTCTGTTTCAGTTAATGAGGTTAAAATCATCAAATACCAAATAACAAATCGCTCAAAAAAAACGCACACCCTGGTGATGCAACCTATAACAGGCATCAACCAGATAATTACCTCCGCAAATGACTGCTCCAATTCATTTGTTTTAAGCTGGCAACAATCCTGTATTTTGAGCTTGCAAGTAAGTGGAAGCGCTTTGCAAGGCCCAATAATAGAAGGCCCCAAAGTATGTGAACAAGGCAATCGTTTGATGTGTTACCAACCCAGCATCCAAAATAGGCTGCACATAACTCAAGGAATAGCGAAATACACAGTAGGTGGTACGATTACAGGCCTTACCGGTACGATTACCTTGTTAAACAATGGGGCGAACGCCCTATCAGTTAGTACAGATGGCTCGTTCACTTTTTCAACCCCTATTGCTGAAGGGAGCCCATACCTTGTGACTGTAGGAACACAACCTAACGGGCAAACCTGCACGGTAGCTTCCGGCTCGGGCATTATGAGTGGGGCTAATGTGACCAACGTTACGGTGACCTGCTCTACCAATACCTACACGATTGGCGGGACCATTACTGGTCTTGTCGGCACGGTAACCTTGTTAAACAATGGAGTGGATCCAACCTCAGTTAGTGTGAATGGTCCCTTCACCTTTTCTACACCTTTAGCCGAAGGAAGTACGTATCATGTCACCATCGGAACACAACCGCCAAATCAAACGTGTAATGTCGCTTCTGGTTCGGGCACTGTAAGTGGTAATGTAACCGATGTTACGGTGAACTGCGCTACACGAACCCACACTGTGGGCGGGACCATTACGGGTCTTACCGGTACTGTTATCCTGCTCAATAATGGTATTAATCCTACCCCACTTACGGCGAATGGTTCTTTTACCTTTTCCATGCCAGTTGCAGAAGGCAGTCCATACTATGTGACTGTAGGAACACAACCCAACGGACAAACCTGCACTCCCACTAATAACAGTGGAACCATGGGAGGTTCTGATGTAACAGATGTGGCGGTTGGTTGCATTACTAATAATACCTTCCTAACAGTAAATGCAAATGGAACCATTCCTGTTAATTCAGGAAGTGGGGCTCTCACGGTAACTAACACAGGCATCTACACCGCATATAATGTCCATGCCGTATTGCCTGGCGGCTGGACTGGCGTATCACAGGACGCCAGCGAATGCGCCTCTATAGCACCCAATAATGGTACCTGTACATTACACTTTTCCTCAACTACTCCTTATGTTGCGCAAGGCAATATAACCATTACGGGGGACAATATTAGTTCGCCACCTCAAACAGCACTTGCATTTACAATAAACGATTATTTAGTCTGGTCTATGTCAGGCAATACAGCTCTTGTCTTGGCAAGTAGCGATGTATCGGCATCCCAGGTTTGGAGTACCAGTTTTAATAATATACCTAATATAAATGAAACATCGACGAACCCGCCTGATGCTTGTAATGGCGCAACGGATGGCTCCTGTAATACGAATCAGCTTGCAGCCCAGTATGGGACATCCTATACAGATTATGCAGCAGGCCTTTGTTATCAAATAGCCTTGGATAATACTGGTCCCGTGGCCCTAGGTACGTGGTATTTACCAGCCATCTGCCAAATGGGGAATTCAATGGCAACTTGCGCTGCAAGCGGATTAGCTAATATCGAAGTCAATTTATTTAAGCTCGGTTTTGGTGACCTTCAGGGAGGCTATGCCTATTGGAGTTCCACTCAGTATTCGGGACAACCCATATTCGATGCATGGTTTCATGCTTTCTCAACAGGTAGTGGCGTTCAGTCGCATACTTATAAGGGTGGAGAACACTACGTACGGTGTGTCCGAGCTATAAATTTTTAATCCTTATTTTCTTTTAAGCGCCAATAAGGGTGTGTTTCATTGTGAATGTACATGAGAACGCACTCTTTTGAGCAAATTCACACACACACTTAAATAAAATACAATCCCACAGCAAATACCATATAAAATAATCCGAAGAAGGATAAGCGCATACCTGTTAGAGCATTTTTGCGTAACAATAAGTACAAACCAAAAATTGATAATAAGGTAATTATTGCCCCCCATATGGATACCTCATCTAAAATCCATGGGGTAAAAAATATTCCCAAAGCACTGGGAACAGTAGCTTGGATCATCATGGCGCCACTGATATTGGCCAGAGCTAATATTTGTTTTCCTTGGCGAACCCATATTACCGCATTCATAATTTCAGGAAGTTCTGTGGCAATAGGGCTTAACAACAAAGCCACCATTTGTGGTGGTATCCCAAAAACAGGTCCAATTACTTCCAACTGATGAACAAATATACGTGCGCTGGTAAAAATAATGATTAATGATAGAGTCATTTGCAATAAGGCCCAGGATTGAGAGGGATGTGCATCACGAGGCCTTATTTTTAAAGGCTCCATAAAATCCAAATGTTCGGGATCATCTTCTCCCTTCATCTCCTGCCTGACATACACTGCATAAGCCAAGAGAAATAGGAGCCCAAGCCATGGCTTAAATGCAAAGGCAACTAACCCAAGAGCTATTTTAAAAATAAAAATGCTTAAGAACCATACTTGATCTTTCCCCAGGCGGCGTTCTGTGACTTTAGAGAGGATTTGTTTTTCATTACTATTTTTTTGCGCTATAAATACCCAACCTACCACAGCATAAGCAATCGTTGCCAAAACTAATGGACCACCAATTGCAGCACCTATACCAATTTCTTTTTGTTCGGGAGTATGGCCAAAAACCACCGCGACAAACGTTACCACGCTTTCAGGAAGTGCCGTACCAAATGCAGCTAATATAGTTCCAGTTGCATGTTTGCTGACATTAAATTTCTTCCCCACCCATTCAACTGCATTTACAAAAAACTCACAGGAGAGATAAATAACGCCAGCAGATACCAATAATAAAATTAATGCCATAACCATCTCTATCCTTAAATACCATTCTAAACCAAAGAGAGTCAGACTCAAATGGCTGAGTTTTCCATTAGGAGCACCGGTTGCTCCTACCAAATGAAGTTAAATTGTAGAGCAACCAAATAAAAAGACCTAATAATGGTTAATTTATATCCGATGACCGCCTGGGGTTTTCGATCGTGACAATTAATTAGAGGCTATTTAAAGAGCCCTTCTCTCTTTGGACTTGAAAAAGAATAACTTCCTGATAATACTATCAATAAAGATACTTAGTTCACTTAAATTAATAAAAGGATTTTCTATGACGCAACAACATCCATCAGTGTTAATCGTAGGTGCTGGCCCTACTGGCTTGATGATGGCTTGCGAGTTAGCACGTTTTGGTGTCTCCTTTAGGATTATTGATAGAAAGACAGGGCGTACTCAAACCACTAATGCAGCGGGTATTCATACCAGAACTCTTGAAATTTTTCACCATATGGGAATTATTGACCGCTTCCTTGCAGCAGGGCAACGTTGGAGTGCCTTTCGCCTATATTCACATGATAAGTTTATGGCTCGCATACCCTTTAACCAAATTGATTCGTTCTACCAATTTTCTTTACTTTTAGCGCAAAGTGAAACTGAGAAAATTTTAAATGAGCGTTTGGAGGAGCATCAAGGGCAAGTTGAATGGCAAGTAGAGCTAATAGACTATGAGCAGGTGGAGGGTAGAGTAAAGGCACGCGTAAAACACAGTAATGGAACAGAAGAACTTATTGAAAGCGATTGGCTAATGGGGTGTGATGGTCTTCATAGCAAGGTACGCGAGTTAGCTCATATTCCTTTTGAAGGTGAGGATATTCCTCACGAGTATTTGGTTGCCGATGTACAACTAACAGGTCCTGTAGACGATGAAGCAGATGCCTTTTTAGGGAAGCAAAATATGCTTGCCCTTTTTCCTCTAGGTCAAGGTCGTTACCGAATTGTTGCTACAGCAGAAGGTTCAGAAGTTAAAAAAACATTTACTGATGAGGAAGTAACACAAATTGTCGAGCAACGCTGCATCCATAAATTTAAAGTTAGCTCTGTACTTTGGTCATCGGCTTTTTGGATTCATAGTAAACTTGCCGGCAGAATGCGCGAGGAATTAGTCTTTATTGGTGGCGATGCGGCGCATGTGCATTCTCCAGCGGGTGCACAAGGAATGAATACTGGCTTACAAGATATTTATAATCTGGCTTGGAAATTAGCCTTTGTCATTAAGGGAGTAGCGAAACCTGAGCTCTTAAATAGCTATGGAATCGAACGTCTACCCGTTATAAAAGAAATTGTCGATAAGACTGAAGGCATTACTAAAGCGGCTTTTCTTGAGAATCCGCTATTAATCAAGTTACGTGAAATGGTTGCAAAAAATATTATTGGGCAAAGTAATTATCTGCAAAATAAATTAGGAATGCAATTAACTCAATTAGCAATTCATTATCAAAATAGTCCTATCATTAATTATGATACCGATACGGCTCATGATGCTCCCAAACCCGGCGAACGAGCTCCTGATATTATCATTAGTGAAAACACCCGCTTTTTAGATTATCTCTGTAACAATCAGTACAATTTATTACTGTTCACGGGTGATAACATTAATAATAAGCTCTTACAAGAGATCGAGGATGTTAACCAATGGATAGAGCAAAACCATGCAGAAAGTATTAAAAGCTATGTGGTTAGTTTCACTAAAATCTCTGACTTTAAAAATGTAATTGTTGATTCAGAGCTCGCTCTTCACCAACGTTATAAGATGAATGAAGCTGGAGTATTTTTACTTCGCCCAGACCATTATATTGCATTTAGCAGCAAAAAAATTAATAAAGAGAACTTAAGGCATTTCCTGGAAGACAAAGCCTTTTTACTTAAATGAGTAATAACTTTATATTGACACCTAAGGGACTTGTAACATGTTTCGTACATTAATTCATACGCTGCATCCAACACTGTATTATTTAATAATATCTTTGATATACGTGGGATTTGCACTAATAGCCTATACTGTAGCAACGCAATTTTTAACTAAAAAAAGAAAAGCTAATGATCATTTGGACGAAGTGGCTAGCATCTCCTTAGGGACTATAAATGGCGCCTACAGTATCGTTTTAGGTTTTATTTTATTCCTGGTTTGGAACAACTATCAAACTGCTATGGGGTTAGTGGTGGATGAAGGCAGCAAATTGGGGGTCATTAAAGAAAGTAGTCGCGCTTTACCACCCAATGTTGCCAATAAAATACAAACAGGAACGGAACTCTATATTAAACAAGTTATGGAAAATGAATGGCCTGCTATGGCCCAAGGAAAATCCTCTCCCCAAGTGAGTCAAACGTTATCAGCATTGTATACTTCAATGCAACAATATGTACCTGATAACTCCGCCACCCAAGCTTTTTATAACAGCATCCTAAGTGCATTAAATGAAGTTAAGGAAAAGCGAAATCATCGTTTAAGTATGTTAAGCAGTCCCATACCCACGGCATGGTATGTATTTATATTTATTGCTGCCTTTATTACCATTTTTTTAAATTCACTTACTTTACGTCAAAGTGCGCTACAATTAACCACCCACATTCTGCTGGTCCTGGTAATAAGCTTTTTCATTACTGCAATTACAGCATTAAGCTATCCGTTCTCTGGATTTATATCGGTAAGTAAAGAGCTGCTTATACATTCGGGCTAATAAATGCCATTTGATAAAGGCTCAATTGAATGAGCCTTCATCAATCTATCGAAACCTGGTTGTAAAGGGAAGCTCACCCTAATAATTTTGTTAAACTTGATTCATGAAGCACAACCTGCATATCATAGAGTTAAACTGCCTTACATCTAAATCATGTCTGAAAAAATTTATTGGGTTTATATTTTGCACTGCAGCAATCAAAGTTATTACACAGGCTATACAGATAATCTAAAAAAACGTTTCCAAGAACATCTTGCAGGCAAAGGCAGTAAATACACGCGCAGCTTCAAACCCACCGTTATTGCTCAAAGCTGGGAGATTAAAAGCGGTAAATCAATGGCAATGCGCATAGAACGTTACATTAAAAAATTATCTAAAGCCCAAAAAGAGCAGTTAATAATTAATCCTTATTCAGATACATTAATTAACATATTGTCTAATGAAGCCCTACATAAACCACATAAATAAGGCTATCCCCATCATCCTCAGATTTAAACAAGGTCAAGAATTAGCACATTAATTTTTATTTACCCTTCTATGGCTAATTAATATGCATTGTGCATGAGAAATGTTATTATGCTGCTTTTAATTTAGGGGCTGAAAATGTTTGATTTTTTCAAATTCCAAAATAACCATATGAGTACGATAAAAGCCGGAGCAATCGGTGCGCTTATAGGAGTAACCAGCTATTTACTAAAAACTATTAATAATAATGAAGATGCACTTCCAGCTACTGCAGTGTTTATTGGCATAGGTGCGCTTAATTTATACCTTTGTGCAATACCCACTCCTAATGTCACTTATAAAGAATTCCAACCTGGTACTAATGGCGAAGATAATGGTTTTTATCTGGTTGAAGATAATTCTTTACGATTAGGAATGTAACAACCTGGGGGACAAGCTTATATAAGTCCTTGTCCCTTAAATTGCTCTCTGCGCAGGTTTTTCTTATTTAATACAGATATTAATAAGGAAATGATATCATTGGCCCCTATCTGAAATAAGCGTGTTAAATAATATCCATGACCTCTCTAGACTCTCATAGCGATAATAAAGTTAACGAATTTGTTCAAGCAATTCAGAAGTATTTAACTCAATGTAGATATAAGTCCTTTGAACGATTGGTATCCTCTTTGATAATTTCCTTACAAGCAATCACCTTATTTAATTTAATTTCTACCTATGAAAAGACTTCTTATTTCTGCTTAGTTTTGGTTTTGTTAATTGCCTATATTGCTACAGACTTTGTGAATGGAATAGTGCATATGTATATGGATAATAATACTTCTTACAAATCCCCAGTCGGACCTTACATTGCCGCATTCCATCTTCATCATGCAAAATATTTTTATACCAAAAGACATCCGTTAAGAGTCTATTTTGATGAGTCAGGAACCAAATTTTGGCTATTACTGTATTTATTTGTTTTAACGGGAATGCAATTCACTATTTGCTTAGGGGTATCATTAAATACTGGGTTGGTTGCTTTTGGTATTTTTTCATCGCTTGCTGAGCTATCGCATTATTGGTGCCATAATGCAACTGAAAAAAATCGACTTATTGTATGGCTGCAAAACCATTACATATTACTTTCTAAAACGCATCATAAGGCACATCATTGTTCTGATAACATTCAGTATGCTTTTTTAAATGGGTTCACAGATCCGCTAATAAATCGAATTGCTCAATCTTGTTATAAAGGATACAAAAATCATGCAGACAAACATACGAGAGCCTACATGCAACAGGCTTCAAAATAATAAATGATGCTTCGGAGCTACAATTAACCGATAAAATTACTTACAATTCTTGCAGTTTAAAATGAACACACATCATGCCTTTTACTTATAATTACAAGCAGCCCGACGAATACCATTTTAGCCTTGACTCAGTCCAGCTTGCACAATTTGTCGCGACGGAATTACAGTCCCAATCAGACCTTGGTTCTTTGCGCATATTGGACCTTTGTGCGGGTTGTGGGGTCATTGGGATGGAGCTTTCCTGGCATCTTCAAGAAATCCGGCAGATTGATTTTATCGAAATTCAGGATATTTATACCGACTATTTTCATCAAAACTTAGCTCATATCAATCGCCCAGAATTGCAATGCCGCTGGCATCTTTTAAATTACGATGAATTGCATGAAAAAGAATGGGAAGGTAAATATGATTTAATTATTAGCAATCCCCCCTATTTCCAGCTCGGTCATGGAGTGCTTTCACCGTCTGAATTTAAAAATCGATGTAGGTTTTATCTGGATAGCACTTTTCAGAATTATATTCGTGCACTGGAAAACTCCTTGGCACAGCAGGGCAAGGCTTATTTTTTATTACGCCCATTAAACCATCATGGTTTTGACTTATTTTCAGAGATAAAAAGCCTACTTGAGAAAACACCAACTACCGTCAAAAAAATATCACGTATACGAAGTACCGATATTATTTTATTAGAAAAACAGAAATTATCCCACCAAGGATAATTAACTCGGCCAGCTTTTGTTTTTGAAGCAGCATCAACAAATAATAAACACATCGTTTGTTCTGTGTTAAGCTTTACTAATCGAAGGAATAATGAGTTTAGTCATGGTTAATGTTGGGCAATTTAATAAATTAAAAATGGTACGAGAAGCTCCTTTTGGCGTGTATCTGCAAGGAGGTGAATGGGGTGAAATATTATTACCTAATAAATGGGTGCCCAAAGGTGCTTTAGTTGGCGATCTTCTCGATGTATTCGTCTACTTTGATTCAGAAGATAAAATTATTGCTACTACCATCCGCCCTCATGCAAAGATGGGTAGCTGTGCTTTTTTAAAAGTAGTTGATGTAAATACGGTAGGAGCATTTCTCGATTGGGGATTAGATAAAGATCTATTAGTACCTAAGCCAGAACAGCATTCTCCTATGGAAAAGGGGAAATCGTATCTAGTTTATTTAAAGCAAGATCCTCAGGGGCGTATTATTGCCAGTTCAAAAATTGATTATTTCTTGGATAAAACCGAAGCGCGTTTTGAACCAGGTGAAGAGGTTAACCTCCTTGTTGCCGATACAACTCCCTTAGGGCGAAAAGTAATTATCAACAGCCAGCACTGGGGACTCATTCATACGGATGATATTTTTCAAACATTAACTTATGGTAAAAAAATAAAAGGCTATATTAAGAGGGTACGCGAAGATGGCAAAATTGATGTTACTTTAAGACAAATAGGGCAACGTAGTATTAATGATTTGGCCCAGCGTATTCTCTCTAAGCTTGAGGAGTCCGGTGGCTTTTTAGCCTTGCATGACAAAAGTACCCCTGCAGAAATTCAACAGGCATTCGCTGAAAGCAAAAAAAACTTTAAAAGTGCGATAGGCCAGCTTTATAAACGTGGTTTGATTAATATTGAAAAGAAAGGGATTCGTTTAAGAAATTCAGAAAAGGCTTAACGTCCAGAGAAGAATGACGCAACCCTAAGGCTCTGTGCCACAAACCCCTGGGTTGCTTCCCTTTCGTTCGCAATGACGAAGGGCAATATTCAACCTGAACGTATATACGGCTGTAATTACAACGTCCCATTTAAAAACTGAACATAATTTGTACTCCTTCATTACGAGGAACGTAGTGATGAGGCAACCCAGGAGTTTTCGGTACGAAACCCTTTGTTAGTCACTACCTTCACACGTTATAAATTACCATCTTTACACCTTATAGTTACTACATAAACCTATCCGCCCATCGAAAAATGAATCCGTATTAACGTTTAACCTGGGCTTGTGGTTCTATTTCCAGGTGGGGGCTAATTGAAACGGGGAACCTCCCTATAGAGATGCTCCAGTTCCTAATCATTTACAAGCTAGAATGCCCAACAAAAACAACTACCCCATTGTCCTGATTGATTAATACAACGCGACGTTGAATGAGGATGTTGATGTACTAAACATGCCGCAGAAGTATAAAGCTTATTACGATTGTATCCTCCATAGTATTTTACAGGTGACCAAGAAGGACTTACTGGAGGTAAAGGTGGATTTAGTTGAGAAAACTGTTCACAAGCGTGCACAACCTCCCCACCCACAACCGTCATTAGCGAATAAATATCTTTAATTTCCTCATCAGGAATCTGAAAAAAGTTTTTTGATAATACCGCAAAATCAGCTAACTGGTTGGGAAGAAAGGAGCCTTTACTCTTTTCTTCGTTAGAAAACCAGGCACTTCCTTTTGTATAAAGCTCTAGGGCCTTTTCTCGCGAAAGAATATTGTCTTCTTTATATAATGATTGCCCACCTACGGTTTTTCCCGTAGTGAGCCAATACAAACACAACCAAGGGTTATAGCTTGAGACTCGTGTCGCATCAGTTCCCATACCAACAGGAATATCCGCCTCAATAATTTTAGTAATTGGTGGCGTACGTAAGGTTTTTTCTGCCCCATAGCGTTCGCTGAAATATTCGCCTTGAAAGGCCATTCTATTTTGAATTGCAATGCCTCCACCTAGCTTTTTCACCCGTTCAATTGACTGATCGGAAATGGTTTCAGCATGATCAAAAAACCAATGTAATTGACTAATGGGGATTTCAGAATTCACCTCTTCATACACGGTTAAGGCACGTGCGATGGATTCATCATAAGTTGCATGCAATCTGAATGGCCATTGATTTTTTGCCAAAACTTCGACTACCGGTTTTAACTGCTCTTCCATAATGGGCGGCAAGTCAGGACGAGGTTGCAAAAAATCTTCAAAATCAGCCGCAGAAAAAACAAGCATTTCACCCGCCCCGTTATGATGATAATAATCATTACCTTGTTGGTATTTTGAGGTTTGCGTCCAATGGGTAAAATCCTCGAGTTCATGGCCGGGCTTTTGGGTGAATAAATTATAGGCAATACGCAAAGTCAGCTTATTTTCCTTATCCAGCTGTTGTATCACCTCATAGTCATCGGGATAGTTTTGGAAACCACCACCTGCATCAATAATGCTCGTAATTCCAAGGCGATTTAATTCACGCATAAAATGTAAAGTGGAATTGATTTGATCATCGCGACCTAGTTTTGGGCCCTGTGCCAAAGCAGAGTAAAGGATAATAGCATTGGGGTGAGCAATTAACATGCCAGTAGGATTGCCGAATTTATCCCGTTGAATTTGGGTACCTGGCATTTCCTGAGTAGTTTTATCATAGCCAATCGCATTGAGTGCGGCTTTATTGAGTAAGGCTCGGTCATACAAATGTAAAATAAAAACGGGAGTCTCTTGAGAAACTGCATTGATTTCCTCTAAGGTAGGCATTCGGCGTTCTTTGAACTGGAACTCGGTCCAGCCTCCTACAACTCGAACCCATTGCGGAGCTGGGGTACGAGCAGCCTGCTCTTTGAGCATATGCAGGGCTTCATTAAGGCTGGGAATCCCATCCCAACGTAACTCCATATTAAAGTTTAAGCCGCCACGAATTAGGTGAATATGCGAGTCATTTAAGCCTGGAATCACTGTGTTTTTATGCAAATCAATTAGCTTCGTTGATGCGGTTTTCAACTTCATAATTTCATCATCTGAACCAAATTGCACAAATCGATGATTTTTAATGGCAACAGCTGTTGTTTTTTTATTGATGCCTGAACCTTTAAAATTACCATTGTAATAAATCGCATCCATCTTTAGGTTCTCCTATGACTCTATCCATTACGCCATGCCCACATAATAGATCAATTATAGCTCACCTTGTCTTTCCTGTTGCCCTTTTAATACTTAGGGGCAGGGTTACAAAAAATATAAATACAGATATAATCCTTGCCCCTAAGGAAAGCGATTTAATTATTAGGTAAGGATACTCACATGAGAAAACTAGGGATAAGCGCTTTTATTTTATTTATTATGGCTCAGTGTACGGGCAACGCAGCGCAAAACGCAGGATTTGCTGTCGGACCTCAATATGATACCACTCATGTTTATGTGGCCCCTGAAGATTTTAATCAATTTGTTTCTAGTTTTGTCAGCACTTTTGGCGGAAAAACATCCAAGCAAGGAATTTTTCAGGTAACACCAACCCCAAGCCAGACAATGTCGCAACTAGCGCTAACCCCAGCGGGCACAATTTCTGTATTTGGATTTAAAACACCCATTCCTTATCCTTTCGGCACGGAAAGAACTGGCTATTTGGTTAATGATTTTGATAAAGCAATTCTGGCGGCACGCTCTGCCGGCGCCGATGTTATCGTAGCCCCTTTCCAAGATCCAGTTGGTCGTGATGCCATTATTCAGTGGCCAGGTGGCGTTAACATGCAAATCTATTGGCATACTACACCTCCAGCGTATGCCCCTTTAACTACAATCCCTGAGAATCGTATTTATATTTCTCCGGATCGCGCGAATTTATTCGCACAGCGTTTCAATAGCTTTGCTCGAGGAAAAATTGTTGCCGATGAGCCTAAGGCCTCTGGAATAGAGATTGGACAACCAGGTACCACCTATCGGCGCATATCTATTGAATCTGGTTTTGGTAAAATGTTATTAATCGTGACCAATGGGCACTTAACCTGGCCCTATGGGCACGAAATGACGGGTTATGAAGTTCCTAATTTAAAAGAAACTCTGGATAAAGCGCAAGCGGCTGGAGCGCAGATTCTTGTTGCACCAATTACCTCCGGTAGCCGCATCTCAGCAATGGTTCAATTCCCAGGTGGATACATTGCAGAAATTCACGAACAAACAAAAAATCAAAACGATACAAAATCCACAACTAAGCTTTAGATAAACCAAATGCCCCCACGGTTATGTTTAAGCGCCGTAGGGGTAAAAGTCCGATTGTTGGCCTTCCATTGGTTAGCAACCATGATGTATATATTCTAAGCTTAGAAATAAACTTCTTGATCATTACTACTCACGAGAATCCTTTACTTGATAATCTTAAAATTTATCTAAATAATGAGACATTAATCCAAAGGAATACTAAATAATGGAACTATTAAATTTACATTCCCTATTAGTATATATTCAAAATGGTGTTTCATTTTGTGGCGTACTGATTATCTTTTTGGGAGTTATCATTGCCTTATTTCGTTATTTCTTCTACCTCTTTTACGCAGATTCCGCATACATTAATCAAATCCGCTTAAGGTTAGGTAGAGTATTAACTTTAGGTCTGGAGTTTATTGTTGCCGCAGACTTAATCGGAACAACTACGGCCCCTGATTATTATTCTGTGGGCATTGTTGCAAGCATTGTCTTAATTCGAACTTTATTAAGTTATACCTTGAATAAAGAAATAAATGATCTAAGTAAGCAGGAAAATGCTAAAATCCAAGTATAAGGACGACCTTATCCATTGTGGTTATCAATTCTGGACGGCCAGATTATTTTATGAGGCAGAATAAAAATGGCCTGGATCTATTTATTTTTCGCAGGATTACTTGAAGTTGTTTGGGCATATTATATGAAACAGTCTTCGGGTTTTACCAAACTGACCCCTTCAATTATTACACTTGTTGCTATGGCGTTTAGTTTTATACTTTTATCTATTTCGATGAGAAGCCTTTCTTTAGGTACTGCTTATGCAATTTGGACTGGGATAGGCACTGTTGGGGCATTTTTATTAGGCATTGTGCTTTTGGGAGAACCTGCAAATGTGATGAGAATAATCGCCGGCTTATTAATTATAAGCGGATTAATTTTGATGAAGATTTCGGGTTAAACTGAATAGGATGATGCGATACTTATTACCATCAAGTTAAGTTCGTTGACAACCCTGGGTGGGTAGGAAGGGATCCATCTCTTACGTGCTTGGAACCGCACTAGGGATAGATTCCTGCCTACACAGAATGACAAAACTCTTAATCAAAACAGCGGGAATTAATGCTTTCCCCTCTTTTATCTTTTATTGTCATTATCGTGAGAATGTTGTCCGCCTTTTCTTCCAGCTTCTTGGACTGTCATACCTTCAGAGCCTTTTTTTCTATCTGCATTTTTTCCTGAACTTTCATCATTTCTTTTTCTATCCTCATTAGAGCTTGAACTTTGACCACTTTGATTTGAAGTATTCATACAATCTCCTTTTAGTATGTTATGGAATAATTTCTATCCCAAACTAAGTTTAGTTAAGACCGATGAAGCTGGTATCAAGGTTTTCCTTTGTTTTGCTTAGAAAACGAAAGGTTCAATGAGAAACTAAGCTCTTAGTTTTGACCTTAGCAAACAGCGAGATTTTCTTATAAGTAGGTAAAAAATGAGGGGGAAGGAAATTACCTCTGCTGAAAAAATCAGCAGAGGTAGAGTAACTTATTTTTTAAAGCCAACGGGGATTTTCAAATGAATTTGTTCATGAGAACTGCTCGCTACAGTACCATTAGTAGCATTTGCCAATATGTAGCTGATTGAAAATGGATCATATCCTGCTAGATGAGTTTTGTATTTACAAACTACACCACCATCTGCTGGGTTATACGTTACCCCATCGTTTTTATAATGATGCGCATGAAGATTGGTAGGAATGTTAGTTCCAGCTAATACGGGACCCTGGAATAAAGGATAAGTAGGAGCTCCGCTATTAACTCGTTCAATTCCAGGACCTGCCAAATAGCTTCCATAATTGGTTACTATTTCAAAACCTTTAGTACCAATGTCTGGACAATCAACAGTAATTTTAACTTGCTGTGTTGCTGGAGCAAATGGCATGTCTGCAAAAGCAGCAGAAACACCTAAACCGGAAACTAAAAGACCTGATAATATTTTACTTAGTGTACGCATCATATCTCCTTGTTATGTTAGTTAATTAGTAAAAATTATTATTTCTTACTTCCAATTTGCTACCACGGTACTCCTGCATAATAGTAGGAAATAAAAAAAAATACGCAATGTACTACTTACGGCCTTTTACAAAGGGGAACCTTTGATTTTTTTATTGGACCTAAGGATATGAGATCTATTTTTCCATGTGATATTTGCAAAATCTGATGGCCGGTGAGATATTTTAGGCTTCAAATGCGTACGAGAATCATGGATCGCCAGGCAGAATCTTTTATTATTCCCAGGTGCATTCGACTACAACCCTTATTGCTTACCAATTAGTTTTAATGCACTCAAGGCTAAACGCATTAAAAAAGCCATTGAAGAGCAAAGCGTTATAACTCCTGGCAGAATCTAAGGAGGCAATGGAAATGATTATATTTATCGCGGAAGTAAAAAGTAAAAAACAGACCTATGGGGAAATGGCGAAGAAACCAAAAGGTTCAAAGCGCGGAACCTTGCGTTGTGTTATTTCGCTTGTTACAACGAGGAACATTATCTTGTATTTGACGCAGGAATCAGGCAATGTAATTGGATAAAATCCATAACGATTTTAACAAAATTTGGATCCCAAAGGTTGTTATGGTCTTTATTGTCTAAAGCAGCAAAGATTTTAGGCTCATTGGCTTTATTAAAAAGCGTAGATCCCTGTGCAAATGGTATTAGCTTATCCTCTTTACCATGCAAAATAAGCACAGGAGATTTGACCTTAGCTATTCTTGAAAGCGAATCATATTTATCTGATGGTGCAATAAAAATCCAGGGATAGTGGTAACGAGCAACTGCCGGCAAGGAGGTATATGGAGACTGCAGGACTAAAGCACAAACGGGAAATTCTTCTGCCATTTTTACCGCCACACCGGTACCTATAGATTCACCATAGAGCACTAAATGTTGCGAAGGAATTCCTTGTTGCTGCAAAAAATGGATGGCCGTACGTGCATCAGTATAAAACCCCTCCTCAGTTGGGCTCCCCTTATTTCCCCCATAACCACGATACTCTAAAAGCAAGACCCCAAATCCAACATCTAAAAATGCACGGGCCAAAAACATACGATAACCGATATGCCCAGCATTTCCATGGAGTAGTAATATGGTAGGTTGATTTGTGTGGGCTGCTTTGTACCAGGCAAGAAGCTCGATACCATCACTGGTTTTAAGATGCAACTCTTGCATGTCCATGGCATGATAAGCTTGCCGCGTAGGCACCTCTTGAGCTGGAAAATAAATTAAATTACGTTGAAAAACGTACATTAACAAAGAAAGGATAATTAGTGTAAAACAACCAACCTTAAGGATATCTATAAGCATTGTGAACATCCTAAAAAAGTTAACTGTCTTAGTGCTATTTCTTTATTATTGCTATTACTCTGATTTTTGCAAGTACTTCACTACACTCAATACATGCAATCATGTTGTATAATTTAAATACAATACTACTCAGGGACGGCAACCACCATGAAAAAAATAATTTTGCTTTTATTAGTCCTTTTACCTGAACTATTTTTAACCGGATGCATTATTGGCACAAATTCCACGCCCGAATATGTATCACCGGGGTATAATGCAAGTCATATTTCATCTACTGGCTATGGTATAAGTGATTATGGCCTTGGATTTGGGACTAATTATAATCCCCGTTATGGTTTAATGGATTTTGGTATTGAACATTAGAAAAACTCATAAAATAAAAGTCATTTTTTCGCAATGGTCTAAGAATTTTGCAAGATCCTGATACCACATATTCGAATTTTTTTCAATTAGAGCATTAACTAGGTTGTTCTAAAAAATCTGCTTATATATGATGAAATATGAAATCAATTTCTTGGTTTGAAAATATATTATGGATCTTGACCCACTTATTTTGTCACGCTTACAGTTCGCCTGGGTTATTGCTTTGCATATTCTATTACCAGCCTTTACCGTAGGGCTTGCTTCTTATATTGCTTTACTGGAAGGCATATATTTTGTAAGTAAACGTGATATTTATTTTCGTATTTCCGGATTTTGGACAAAAATTTTTGCGATCACCTTTGGGATGGGTGTGGTTTCGGGCATTGTCATGCCCTTTCAATTTGGCACCAATTGGAGCCAATATGCTGATGCAACAGCCAATGTCCTTTCCCCACTGTTCGCCTATGAAGGGCTCACTGCATTTTTTCTCGAAGCGGCATTTTTAGGAGTACTCTTATTTGGTCGCAGCCTTGTTCCGCCTTGGGCCCATTTTATAGCAGCGCTGATGGTCGCATCGGGGACGCTTATTTCTTCATTTTGGATTTTAGCCGCAAACAGCTGGATGCATACTCCAGCAGGTTATTCGCTTATTGAGGGGCGATTTTTTCCAACCGATTGGTTAAGCATTATTTTCAACCCCTCCTTTCCCTATCGATTGGCTCATAATGTGACTGCCTTTTATATAACAACAGCTTTAGTTGTTATTGCGGTGGCTGCTTATTTTATTCGCAGGCAACAATTTTTAACAGAAGCTAAGATCATGTTTTCCATGACCTTTTGGCTCTTAACCATCTTAGTACCATTGCAAATTATCATAGGTGATATGCACGGGTTAAATACTCTTAAGTATCAGCCGGCCAAGCTTGCTGCAATTGAGGCGCACTGGAATACTGAAGAACGAACTCCCTTGGTACTTTTTGCTCTTCCTAATGAAAAAGAAGAACGAAATGACGCAGTCATTGAAATTCCCTGGCTTGGTAGCCTGATTCTCACTCATCACATTAATGGCATCGTTCCTGGATTGAAACAGTTTCCTGCCGATCAGCGTCCTCCTGTAGCAATACCCTTTTTTGCGTTTCGTGTCATGTTTGGCCTTGGGTTGATAATGTTAGGGCTGGTCCTACTCAGTTTATGTCTAAGAATCGGGCATCGCTTATATACTCCCTGGTTTATCCGCCTTTGCCAATTTGTAGGTCCTCTTGGCTTTCTGGCAGTACTTGCAGGATGGGTAACCACTGAGGTAGGAAGACAACCTTGGACCGTTTATGGTTTATTACGTACGGCGAAATCAATTACGCCCTCCTTAACCGGTGGCGATGTGCTTTTCTCACTTATCGGTTATATGGCAGTGTACTTAATTATATTTCCTGTTGGCGTTGCGTTAATGGGACGGATCGTGCGTAAAGGGTTTCCAGTAACTACAGATACACAATCACCGATTGAAGGTGGCCAGCATAAAAGCCCAATTACTACATTACCGGAATAATAATTATGATTATTGATTTCGTCCCCTTATGGACATTTCTTCTTGGCCTTGCCATTTTTTTATATGTATTGCTTGATGGATTTGATTTAGGCGTTGGGATGCTGTATGGGCTTGCGCCCAATACGGCGGCACGGAATTTAATTATGAATTCCATAGCTCCCATTTGGGATGGCAATGAAACTTGGTTAGTGTTTGGTGGTTTAGGTTTGCTAGCCGCATTCCCTCTTGCATTTTCCATCATTATTCCCGCCGTTTATTTCCCCATCCTGGTAATGTTACTGGCTTTGGCATTTCGCGGAGTAGCTTTTGAATTTCGTTTTAGAGATGCAGAACATGTTACTTTTTGGGACCATGCTTTTTGTTTTGGGTCCCTTATTGCTACCTTTGCTCAAGGCATAGTACTTGGGGCATTTATTCAAAGCTTTAAAGTCGAAGGACGACATTTTGTGGGCAGCTCCTTGGATTGTTTTACCTGGTTTTCCTTATTTACAGGCATTGCCTTGGTATTTGGTTATGGCTTATTAGGCGCAGGATGGCTTATTTTTAAAACTGAAGGCACCTTACAAGAATCCTCGCGGCGTCAAGGGCGTTGGTGCTTTATCGGCGTTATTCTGGCGATTATTATCACTACACTATGGACACCGTTTATTGATGTAGATATTGGTACTCGCTGGTTTTCTTGGCCTAACAGCCTCTATCTTGCACCAATACCAATTATAACCATTGCAATCGCTCTTTTCGAATGGCGTATGCTGCATAATCAATCAGAAATCGCTCCTTTTATTGGTGCAGTTGGCTTATTTCTTATTTGTTATATAGGAATAGCCATTAGTTTGTTCCCGATGATTATTCCCCATCAATTTACCTTATGGCAAGCAGCTTCTTCCCCCGACACCCAAACCTTTTTACTTGTTGGCACGATGTTTTTATTGCCCGTTATTCTTATGTATATTGGTTGGTCCTACTGGGTATTTCGTGGAAAGGTTAGAGCAGATATTGGTTACCATTAAGCTCATGGACTACTCCAGGTTGCCCTTAAAAAAATAGCCTGTAAAGGCAATAAATAAATGATTTTCTCTAATATAAAATAGAACGGCAGTTCGCTTTTCTTAGTTATTTCTTAGTTAAATTAATTATAAAAGGGACATAAAATGACTACACTTGTGGGCACGCAAAAGGAGTTTCATGACGCCTTATATGAACTTTGTGAATTAGATTATGATGCCATAGAAGCTTATAAAGCGGCTATCAATCGTTTAGAAAATAATGCATATAAGAATGTACTTACCGAATTTCTTTATGATCATGAGCGCCATGTTCAGGAGCTGACCAACATACTGCGAAGCCGTCAACACCCATTTCCTGATGGACCGGGCATGAAGGAGTATTTGGCCCAAGGAAAGGTAGTATTAGCGAATTTAATGGGTGACCGTGCAATCCTTAAGGCAATGGTGTCAAATGAGGTAGACACGAATACAGCCTATGAGCGCGTCAATAATTACAGTGATATTTGGCCTGACGCATTAGCAATTTTGCAACGTGGTTTAGAAGATGAGCGAAGACACAAGCAATGGTTAGAGTCAACGCTGGAGAAAACGCAATAAAAAGATACCTAGTAAGGGGATGATTTTGCCTAAGCAAAATCTCCCCACTTTTTGAAGATATAAGACAAACTTTATAAGGGGATACATGGATCAGTTTTACACTCTTCACTAGGCTCCACCTCACGTAATGATAATTCATTTTTTATTAGGTATTTTTTTAAGAGATACAGCACAATTCCCTCTATTTTATCATCGGTATTTTCAAATGAGCCCTCTGTATTTTTATTATCCATAATCACTCCTTTCAGTAATGACCTAATCCAGTATTTATTGGCGTTGCAAGTTTAGTTTTTAATTATTTTTTAACAATTCCGATCTTCCCTAATATCAATTGGAAAAATAGTATGTTTCAAAAACTTTAATTTTTATGAACTAACCTATGATTAACTAAACATTTAATTAAAGGGAGCTAATTAAATGAATACCCATATTCAAACTAAATTAGTGGCTGTGTTGAATCATGCCCTTATACCTCTAAAGGAACAAGATGAATCTTTTCAACATTTGATTAGCAAAATAGGAGATGCTCGATTTGTACTGATTGGCGAAGCAAGTCATGGTACCCAAGAATTTTATCAAGCACGCATTAAAATAACGCAGCAACTAATTAAGGAACATGGTTTCATGGCGGTTGCTATAGAGGGCGACTGGCCAGATGCTTATAAGGTCCATCGTTATTTACACGGCGAGGGGAGCAAAAAAGATCCGATAAAAGCCTTAGATAAATTTCAACGCTTCCCTACTTGGATGTGGCGCAATACAACGATTCCTCCTTTTATTTCTTGGCTTCGTGAGCATAATGATGCGCTTGACCCTAAGCAAAAAATCGGATTTTATGGACTTGACTTGTATAGTTTAAATTCATCCATGCATGCAGTAATTGATTTTCTCATGCAGATAAATCCAGAGGCAGCTGAGCAAGCTAAAAAACGCTATGCCTGTTTTGACCATACCGGAACAGATCCACAGTTGTATGGCTATTTAATCAAGAAGGGTGTAAAAAAATCCTGCCTTAATGAAGCTGTGGCAGAATTAGTCGAATTACAGCATCAGGAATTTAAGTATACCCAGGATGGAGCAACACAAGACGACTATTTTTTTGCAACGCAAAACGCACGTTTAGTAAAAAACGCCGAGCATTATTATCGAACCATGCTTGATGGTTATGTCCCCTCCTGGAACATCAGGGATCAGCATATGGCAGAAACCCTCAATGTTTTAGCGGATCATTTAGAACAGCGCTTTGATAAACCCGCTAAAATAATTGTCTGGGCACATAACTCTCACGTGGGTGACGCACGAGCAACAGAAATGGGCTCAAGAGGCGAATTAAATCTGGGACAATTGGTACGGGAACAACATAATGGCCATACCTATTCCATCGGTTTTTCTACTTATGAGGGTTATGTGACCGCAGCATCAAATTGGGATGAACCCGCGGAACGAAAGCAAGTGATTCCTGCTTTCCCTGGGAGTTACGAAGAACTATTTCATGAGGCGGACTCAAAGCATTTCCTTTTGGATTTAGAAGACAGCCCCAAGCTTGAATACTTTTTTAAAGTTCCTCGCTTACAACGAGCAATTGGAGTGATTTATCGCCCTGATACAGAGCGCTTTAGTCATTATTTTTTTACTTATTTACCTTATCAATTTGATTCTATCATTCATTTTGATAAAACCAACGCTTTAGAACCATTGGATACCTAGCTTACTTGTTTTATATTTAATAATTGAATGGTATAAAAAACTACTCCTTAAGCGAAACATTATGACCTTAAAATTCGGCTGGCTACACGAACTATATACCAATTGGCAAAACGACCGCATATCAAGTCTTGCTGCCGCTCTTGCTTATTATACTTTATTTTCTCTAGCGCCAATTTTATTGATTTGTATTTCAGTAGTAGGCGCCTTATTTGGCGAAGATGCGGCACGAGGGCAAATATTAGGGCAGATTAATTCCTTATTAGGAGAACAAGCTGCTTTGCAAATCCAGGAAATGATAAAAAACGCCAATCATCCTTCTACCGCCTTCATTGCTCGAATTTTCAGTATTATTATTTTATTATTTAGTGCCTCACGAGTTTTTAGTTCAATTCAAGAAGGGTTAAATATCATTTGGGGTGTGCAATCTAATCCCAATAAAAAATGGTTTGCGGTGGTAAAAAATCAATTCTCATCTTTTGCGATGATTTTGATTTTTGCTTTTTTGCTATTTACGTCCTTAGTCTTAAGTGCTGCGTTAGCGGTTTTAAGTAGCCATATTGATTATTTTGTTGGTGCAAGTATCTTTATTGAACTCGTGATGAGTTACTCTTTTTCTTTTTTATTAGTCACCTTACTCTTTGCCATGATGTTTAAAAATTTGCCTGAGATTGAACTTAAATGGAGTGATGTGTGGGTAGGTGCTTTAATTACCGCCTTATTATTTAGTTTGGGGAAAATAGCTATTGGTTTTTATTTAAATAAAGCTCAGATTGCTTCGGTATTTGGGGCAGCAAGCTCGATTATTGTGTTGTTAATATGGGTTTATTACTCGGCACAAATTTTCTTTATTGGGGCAGAAATAACTAAAATTTATACGAGCCATCGCTCTTCTTAGCGTTTGCGGCAAAGAATCTCCTGAATGTGGCACGCATCAACTCCGCAGTCCATTCAGGAGTTTCCTCGCGTTTCTTGCGATGGTGTACCTCAGCGAGCATCCAAAGCCACTTTAATCCACCCATCGTTTCGCGCATCAAATTGTTTATAGGCCTCTACAATATCATTCAAAGATTCTTTCTGAGTTAGGATAAGCATGGGATCAATGCGCTCATCCTCCATCAAAGCCAATAGTTGTGGTATGTAGATTCGGTGAGGGCAATTTCCCATGACCAGCTTTAAATTTTTATTCATTGCCTCGCCAATAGGATAAACCGTAAAATTAGGAGGATAGACGCCTATAATCGAAATAGTCCCACATTTTGCGACCAACTTCACAGCTTCCCTTAAAATATAACTGGGAGCATTTCCAGGAACCCAATTCCCTGAAGATACTGGAGCATAAGATGTCACTTGCAATACTTCTTCATCAAATTGTTGCTTCATTTTTTTCACATAATCCAAGCAGGGTCCCTGGGTTGGCGCATAAGCATCAATACCTACCGCATCAATCACTACATCGGCCAACATTCCATTGGTCAAATCTTTTAATACCTCTGAAGGCGATTCCTTATTAAAATTAATACATTCTGCCCCTTGCTGTTTTGCCATCTCCAAACGAGAAGGTATTGTATCTACAGCAAAAATTCGTGAAACACCTCTTAACTTACAACTGGCAATAGCAAATTGCCCCACCGGGCCGCAACCTAATATAACAACTACATCCCCTCGTTTCACTTGAGCCATGTCAACGGCAAAAAAAGCCGTAGGAAAAATGTCAGAAACCAGAATAGCTTGATCATCACTAATGCGAGGAGAAAGTTTCACCAGATTATTATTTGCATAAGTAACGCGTATGTATTCGGCCTGGCAACCGTTAAAAGCACCAGATAGTTCAGGCCCTCCGTAAAATGCAGTCCCTTCTCCATTAGGATTAGCCTGGTCACACTGAGAACTGCACCCTTTACGACACATAGGACACACGCCACAGGCGATCGTAGAGGGAATGACTACTCGATCTCCTTCTTTTAAATTTCTCACCGATGCGCCCAGTGATTCAACTACGCCTACCCCTTCGTGACCTAAAATAGTTCCTTGTTTCATTGGCCCCATAGTTCCTCGAATAAAATGTAAATCTGTACCACAAATTGCAGCGGTAGTTATCTTTACAATCGCGTCAAAAGGATCACGTATAGTGGGCTTAGGAACCTCTTCGAGGCGGATATCTCTTATCTCATTAAATACAAGTGCTTTCATAATAATACCTCCGAAATTAGATAGTTTGTTAAAGTAAAGAGGTAATTACTTGATGCTATTGGAAAATTAATACTTTTTAAACTTATGCCTTCTTGTATAATTATAGAGCATTGGTTTATTGGTGCTGATTATCTAAAGGCAAAATTTTGAACAATTCAATCTTAGGTTCTAAAATAATACTAATAAGCCACTAATTGTTTCTGCAAGGCACTTTTCTGGTACTTTTCTTTAAATAAATGGAGCTAGGAATGGCGCGATCAATTTGGAAAGGTGAAATTTCTTTTGGACTGGTATCTATTCCAGTTTCTTTGTTTTCCATAGAGGAAAACAATGAGATTCATTTCCATCTGCTTAATGCAAAAACCAATTCGCGTGTTCGCTATCAACGTGTCGATGAAGAAACGGGCAAAGAAGTACCTTGGGATGAAATTGTAAAAGGTTATGAATATGAAAAAGGTAACTACATTATTGTAAATGAAAAGGATTTTGAAAAAAGAAGCCCCGAATTATTTAAAACTATTGATATTGAAGAATTTGTAGATCTCAATGAAATTGATAACTTATATTATACAAAACCCTACTACTTAGTACCGGAAGGGAAAAATAAAAAAGCCTATGTGCTCTTGCGTGAAGCCTTAAGAAAAACAAATAAAGTTGGGGTTGCCAAGACCATACTCCGGACTAAAGAATATCTCAGTCTTATTTTACCTCATCATAACACTCTTCTTTTATATCTTATTCATTTTAAAGATGAAATCCGTTCAGAAGAAGAATTAAATGTTCCTAAAGAAGAAACTAAAACCTATAAAATTTCAGATAAAGAAATAAAAATGGCAGTGGATTTAATTAATGATATGAGTGCAAAATGGGAACCTGACAAATACCATAATGAATATCGAGAAACCTTACAAAAATGGCTGGATCAACAAATCCACAAGTTAAGTTCTTCCGGCAAAAAAGTCACTAAAGCCACCCCAAGCCATGATGCAGTGGTTGATTTTGTATCTTTATTAAAAGAAAGCATGAAGCAAAAAACCAAGAAACCTACGAAAATAAGACGAACTAAAAATAAGGAGTAATGCAATGAGCTTAGCTCCATATCGCAAAAAAAGGGATTTTACACAAACTCCAGAACCTAAAGGCAAAGTGATACGTAAAAAAAACCGTCTTTTTGTAATTCAAAAGCATGCTGCCAGCCATCTTCATTACGACTTTCGTATTGAGTTACACGGTGTTTTAAAAAGTTGGGCCATCCCCAAAGGACCTAGTTTAGATCCTCAAGTAAAACGTCTGGCAATGCATGTAGAAGATCACCCAATAGAATATGGCAGTTTTGAAGGAATTATCCCCAAAGGGCAATATGGTGGCGGCACCGTAATGCTTTGGGATACAGGTACCTGGGAACCTCTAGATGAGAACCCATATGAGGCTTATGTGCAGGGCCATCTGCGTTTTAAACTACACGCTGAAAAATTAAATGGACGCTGGGACTTAATCCAATTCAAGGACGAAAAACACTGGTTCTTAATTAAATACCAAGATGAATACGCCCAAAACCAGAACGATTACGATGTGACACGTGTTTTAGACAAAAGTGTTTTGACGCAGGAAAGCATAGAGGAAATTGCCAAACATTCGGAACAGATATGGAATAGCAAAGAAGCAAAAAAAACATCCACAAAAACCTCAAAAGCCAAACCCCCGAAAGCTGATTTAACCGAAGTGAAACAAAGTGAGTTTCCCGATTTTATCTCACCTCAATTAGCTACTTTAGTGGATAAACCACCGAGCGGCTCACAATGGCTTCATGAGGTAAAATTCGATGGATACCGGATTCTAGCCTTTAAAAATAATCAAGAAATTAATCTAAAATCAAGAAATAAGAAAGATTGGACTAAAAACTTTCAACCTGTAGCCGATGCAATCGCACAGCTCCCCTTTGAGCAAATTATTTTTGATGGAGAAGTTGTTGTCTTAGATTCCAAAGGAAATTCAAGTTTTCAGTTATTACAAAATTATTTATCAAACCCCAAAAGGGCTCCTTTTGTTTATTATGTTTTTGATCTCCTTTATTACAATGGTTATGACTTAAGAACACTTCCATTAATAGAGCGCAAATCTCTTTTACAGACGCTGTTGAATGGCGCCGACCCCATGCTGCGCTATACAGAGCATGTAACTGAAACGAAAAAAAGTTTATTGAAGACATTCTGTAATCAGGGCTACGAAGGCCTTATCTCCAAACAGATAAACGGTAGCTATCAATCAAAACGAAGCAAAGACTGGTTAAAAGTAAAATGCCTAAAGCGTCAGGAGTTTGTAATTGGAGGATATACGCCACCTAAAGGTACAAGAGCATACTTTGGTTCGCTTTTTTTAGGGGTATACAACAAACAAGGGACCCTGGATTATGTAAGTAATGTCGGAACCGGATTTACTGAAGCCTTAGAAAAAGAAATTTATCAGCAATTAAAGAAAAATGAAATTAATGACAATCCTTTTAATTCAAAGCCTCCAGATGCCTCTTATGCTCACTGGGTAAAGCCCAAATTGGTATGTGAAGTACAATTTAGTGAATGGACTAAAGATGACCATTTACGCCATCCAAGTTTTAAAGGATTGCGCCTTGATAAAAAAGCACAAGAGGTAATTAGAGAATATGAGGAGCCTTTAGAAGAAATAACTGAGGCTCCCCGCCCCTCTTCTCCAAAAAAAGAATTTATTATTACTAACCCCCATAAAATTTTATACCCAGAGGATAAGATTACAAAACAGGATTTATTAACGTATTATGAATTAGTTTGTGACCATATGCTGCCCTATATCAGTTTGCGTCCCTTAACTTTAGTTCGCTGCCCTAGTCATTATGAAAGCTGTTTTTATCAGCGTCATTTTAATGAGGCTAAGCATAAAAACCTTTTCCCCATTGAAGATAATTATGAAGGCAAATCAGAGCAATATATATATTTAAAAGATAGAGAGGGATTATTAAGCCTGGTGCAAATGGGGGTATTAGAAATACATCCCTGGGGTAGCCAAATTAATCATCTAAACCAACCTGATATTTTAGTTTTTGACTTAGACCCTGCACCTGATGTGCCCTGGGGTAAAGTAGTTGCCGCAGCCTTGGAAATACGTGATTATTTAATCCAGTACAAGCTTACTTCTTTTGTAAAAAGCACCGGCGGTA
Source organism: Legionella saoudiensis (assembly GCF_001465875.1). GTDB lineage: Bacteria > Pseudomonadota > Gammaproteobacteria > Legionellales > Legionellaceae > Legionella > Legionella saoudiensis. The sequence goes on from NZ_LN901322.1 coordinate 403,948, forward strand.
AGGGTTTGCATGTGGTTATTCCTATAAAACCAGAATACCCATGGGAGAAGGTAAAAGAATTTACACACGTATTTGTGCAACTTCTAGAGCAATTAAAGCCTAAAGACTATATTAGCAAGATGACTAAGTCCAAGCGCTCAGGAAAAATTTTTATCGATTATTTACGTAATCAACATACGGCCTCAGCAATCGGCGCTTATTCAACGCGAGCACGCGCACATGCCCCGGTATCAACCCCTCTTTCCTGGGATGAGTTAAGCGACCATATTGAAGATAATACTTATACGATCAAAACCTTACCAAAGCGCCTAGAGCAATTAAGAAAAGACCCTTGGGAGGATTTTTGGCAAATTAAGCAATCATTACGGCTCGATGAATTATTAAAATAGCCTACAAAAATATTGTCAAAAAACTTATCACAGAAATAAATAAAAAACCAAATAAATTTCATTTGTTTAAATAAAAATAGGACCTATTATTTTTAAATTTACTTCTCGATAAATAGGGCCTATTATTTTTAATTACTCATAAGATTTAAGGATAAACATGCAGAAAGAAGCGAACATTCTCACCGGAGTTTTCCCAAATAAAAAAAATGCCGAAAAAGCTTTTAATTGTGCTATAGCGTGTGGTTATTCCCCACAAGAAATAAATGTAATCATGTCATCAGAATCAATGAAAAAGATTTTAAATAATGAAGAACCGTCAATTACGCAAGGCGGAGCGGTTGGTGGCGCCGTTGGTGGCCTTATTGGGGTATTAGCAGCTTTAGGAGTTAATGCCGTGCTTCCTGGCATTGGCTTTGTTATAGCAGGCCCTTTAGGCGGTATTGTGAGCGGAACGCTAATGGGTACACTCGTCTCTATGGGTATTGCAGAAATGAACGCACAAGAATATGAAGAAAAAATAAATAAAGGCGCGACCATCCTTACCGTAGAACAACGCTTTAAAAGCGATTTAGAAGAACAGTGGCGCCAATTAGAGAAATAGCGTTAACATACGTATTTCTCATAGAAAACAGGGTTGCCAAGCAACCCTGTTTCTGCTCTTTTTATTCTTCGTTTCTATTACGACCACCGTGAGAATGTTGACCTCCTTTTTGACCGATTTCGGAATGGAAACCAGGTTGCTTTTTCTCGATGGTTTCAGCTCCTCTTTTTGCTTGCTCGGAAAGTTCTTCAGGACTGTATTTTTCGGCACGAGCTTCACCGCCTTTTCGGCCTGCTTCCTGAACAGTCATCCCTTCGTTTCTTTTATCTTCTCTCTTATCCATAGTAAATCTCCTTTTCTATTGATAAAATAACAAGTCACTTTTATTATTATTTGATCTAATTATAGACTAATATTTACAAAATAAAGTTAAAATTTTAATGCCTTTTTTTGTCACTTAATTCTTCAGATATTTCTGTTGGAGAACTAAATTCATCCAACTGAATATTTCTAATTTCATCAAGAATTTCATCAGGTGCACCATTATTAGTAGCGCAATCAAGAATATCTTGTTTCGATGCAGGATAATCAATCCCTTTTAGAAATTTTTGCACAGAAATTGGACTTAAGTTTTCCTGATTTTTCATTATAATCTCCTTTTATATTTAGCAATTATACTATAGATATTTTATGTACATTTTGCTAAATTTTTTTGTTATTTATTTCTTTGCATGTTGCCAAATAATTGGCAAATCCATGCGGAGCGCGACCTATTTTTCTTCCACTAGTACACACATATAAATTAGCATCAGATATTTTTTTAAAATTTAACAATGAAAGGCGATTCCATAAATCATGATCTTCTGCTGTTTCCAGCTCAAACCATCCGCCTATTTTCTGATAAACATCGGCACGAATCCCTAAGTTTGCTCCATGGATATGAGGATGTGTTCCATCAGGATTAATCGTATAATTATTTAAAAAAATTTCTGCCACTCCCGCTTCATGCTCCTCATAATTATCAACACGTACGGTGCCACTTACGCCATGAACTCCTTTGCTTGCCCACACAAGCTGATTACTTAACCAGTTTAAAGGTACTTCGCAATCAGCATCCGTGTTTGAGAGCCAACAGGATTGCAGAGGACCTTTATAGCGCTGTAAAGCAATCAAAGCGGCTTGTTTCCGGGCAGAACCAACACATTCTTTTGCAATTTCAATAACACAACCGTTATTTTTTAACAGTTGAGTAGCAATGGTATAGGTTTTATCCGTAGAAGAATCAACGCATAAGACAATATCTGTAGTGCTATACGGTTGCACTTGCCGGCAGGCCAGCAAAATTGATTTAAGGCAGCGCGGTAGTAACTCTTCTTCATTTTTAGCGGGAACCAAGACGCAAACATGCCATTTCTTAGCATTCATTTTATTCGCTCCAAATTATAAGGGGAATATGTTTCAAATGCTCTTTGTGCAGATAATAAAATATTAGGGGGTAAAATAGCTTTACCATGAGGATGAGTGATTTGTGATGAATAACAATCTATTGCCCTGCATTTTTGTTGCATTGCCTGCGCAGATAATGGGTGAATACATAAGGGCAAGTGCTTAATCTCATCAAATGTTTTTTGCTGCCAAGTCCAAATGAAATAGAAAAATAAAGATACATTTAGGGCTTCATAAATTTTAATAGCAACCCGCCCTGTTGCCTCGTGATCTGAGTGGTAATCTCCATACCAGGGAGCGAATAAAATATCTCCTGGTTTAATTAAGGGAATAATTAATTCTAATAATTTTTCTTCTATAGAATCAAGGCTCCCATCACCTAAGCTTAATCGAGTTATTTTATTTGATGATAACCCCAGATTAACTAGGGCTTTTTTTTGCTCTTTTATCCTTATTTCCCTAAGGTTATCCATATCATTATAAGCATTTTCCCCATCAGTTAATGCAATAATTTCCACCTCAATTTTATTTTTTATAAAATCATGTATCAATCCACCCACACCAAGGGTTTCATCGTCAGGATGAGGCGATAAAACAACAATTCTCCCTAGGGGAATATTGAGCAATGGAAGATTTTTTAGTGATAAAATCCATTCTTTTTCTTGATTCATAAAATCACCATTTTTTTATTTTCAAATAAAATTTTAGTATAAAATTAAAGAATGATAATTAAATTTAAGGAAGAAAATTATGAAAGCACTTTGCTGGCATGGAAAACATGATGTGCGCATAGAAAATGTTCCTGAACCTCAAATAATTAATAAACAAGATGCAATTATTCGTGTTACTCATACAGCTATTTGTGGTTCTGATTTACACCTTTATGATGATTTGATGCCCACCATGAAAAAAGGAGATATCCTTGGCCATGAATTTATGGGCGAAGTGGTGGAAGTTGGTTCTGATAACTTGAAGTTAAAAGTAGGCGATAAGGTAGTAGTTCCCTTCACTATTTCTTGCGGAAAATGCTCTTTTTGCCAAAAGAAATTATTTTCTTTATGTGATAATTCAAATCCCAATGCTGCCTTGGCAAAAAAACAATTAGGACAATCACCCTCAGGTTTATTTGGTTATTCTCACTTGTTGGGTGGATTTTCAGGAGGACAAGCTGAGTTTGTACGTGTTCCCTTCGCTGATATTGGACCGATTGTCGTTCCTAATGAAATCCCTGAAGATAAGCTATTATTCCTGAGTGATATTTTCCCCACGGGCTATATGGCTGTTGAAAATTGCATGATACAAAATGGCGACACCGTAGCGATATGGGGATGCGGGCCTGTGGGGCAATTTGCCATTCAGAGCGCCTGGATGTTAGGAGCTGGTCGTGTTATTGCTATAGATTGCGTGCCTGAGCGCCTGCGCATGGCAGAACAATTAGGCAAAGCAGAAGTCATTAATTTCAAAAATGAAGACGTTTATGATGCGCTCATGGTAATGACCAAGGGAAAAGGACCGGACCATTGCGTGGATGCTGTGGGTTGTGAGGCCCATGTGGGGCCAAAACTAGATTCCATTATGGATCGCGTTAAACAGTCCCTGTACCTTACAACAGATCGCGCCCATGTACTACGTGAAGCCATACAGTGTTGCGCCAAAGGAGGGACAATCTCTGTACCTGGTGTATATATTGCCTTTTTAGATAAAATTCCTTTTGGCGCAGCAATGAATAAGGGATTAACATTTAAAATGGGTCAAACCCATGTGCAGCGTTATCTTGATCTTCTTTTGCAAAAAATTATTTCTGGTGCTATTGATCCATCACAAATTATTACCCACCGCATTCCGCTAACCGATGCGCCCCAAGCTTATTCAATGTTTAGCGAAAAAAGAGATGATTGTATTAAAGTGGTCATGACCCCCTAAATTAAGGAGCTGTTATGGATATTTACGAATATATTCGAGCTGATCACGAAGAGGTGAATCATTTATTTAAGCTATTTGAAAAATCAAACAATGCCGTTCGTCGACAACAAATTATAGAAATGTTAGTAAAGGAGTTACTTATCCATTTGGAGTCTGAAGAAAGAACCTTTTATAAAACGCTGGAAAATTTTTCATCAACCAAAGACGATGCGCTTCATGGAAAAAAAGAACACAAACAAATAGAAGAAAAGATTAAAAATATTTTACCCGTAAAAGAAGGCCAAGAATGGAATAAAAAAGTTCAAGAACTTAAAAAGTGCATTGAACATCATGTTCATGAAGAAGAACACCAATTATTTAATAAAGCAAAAGAGATTTTTTCTGCAAATGAAGCTAACGTCATAAAAGAAAAAATGCACTATCTGAAACAAATGCTCAAATTATCAATTTAATAGAGTATTATTACGAATAAGTTAGCCTGGTCATTCCGCACAAGCGAAAAGACCAGGTGGGATGCTGCAATTAATTAATTTTTTTTACTAGGGACTTTTTCTCCCTTTTCTCGTGCTTTTGATAAGCCAATTGCTATTGCTTGTTTCCTACTTTTCACTTTCTTATCGCCTTTGCCACTATGCGCTTTACCTTCTTTGTATTTATGCATTTCTTTTTCTACTTCTTTTTGCGATCCTTTACTGTATTTTGTCATCATATTCTCCATCAAGTGTTCTTCTAATATAATAGCTTATTTTGCAAGGATTTATTGATCAGTTTACTCTTCCATTAGTTAACTGTTTTTATTTAAAGGAGCTTCGTGAATATGATAAAAAAAGGACTAATAATTCTTAGTGCTAGCCTCTTTTTTCCCGTAGCAAGTGATGCAAAAGCATCGATACAAAAACACCTGCCCATTAGCCTTTATGGCATCGAAGAATCCCCCAATACGCAAAAATTACCTGCATGGGGAGAAAAAAATATAGAATTAATTAATGAGCATGCAATTAATCCCTCGGAACGGTATTTGCGTGTACATATACCTGCTGGCAGTGCCAACCCGGGCTCGTCCCCTCCCCTTCCCCTAGGCGGCGCTCAATTTTACTATCCCATAACCCCAACAAATAAACCGATTAGGCTAAGTTACTTTATACGTTTCCCTGAGCACTTTCCGTTTGATACGCTTCGGCAAAACAAACCTTACACATTAGGGAAACTACCTGGTTTATATGGCGGCGTAGGAAATACCGGCAATAATACTCCTGATGGAACTGATGGATGGTCCACACGCTTTATGTGGTGTGACTATATTGAATCACGTAAAAAGAAAGTGCGTGCTGGCGGAGAAGTTCTTTTATTTACCTATGGCTCTGATCAAGGCACTTATGGGCATCCCTATGGTACTCATGTTGGATGCAGTAATTGGACTTTTGCAAATGATAATCAATGGCATAATTTACAACAAACAATTCACCTTAATACACCAGGTGTTGCCAATGGGCGTTTAGAGGTATGTTACGATGGACAATTGGTATTAAGACAGAACAATATTATTTTTCGTACTACTCCTGACTTAAAAATAAATGGGATTATTTTCCAAACTTTTTTTGGTGGTTCTGGTCCAGAATATTCTGCACCTGTGGATACGTATATTGATTTCGCTAATTTTTCAATTTATGTCGAGAATAAAATTCCCGAAGGCTGCACTAAAATGACTAATAAACCTCTTAAATAAACGATGATTCATGTCATTTTAATAGGGTTATCTCCTGATAAAATTCCGGAAAAGTTTATTTGTGTATTCATTTTTCTTCTCTATCCTTATCCATGCGGTACTCATGTAGTTAAGTACGTGAAATTTTTACTTTAGGAGAGATAATGCATATTTTTCTTAAACTATTATCTGGTGTGGTAATTTCCGGTTTAGGCAGCCAGGTTACTTTAGCAGACATGCCATTAGCTCCAGCACTCAAAAATTAAAATTACGGTAACCTGCCCTAAAATTGGCAACAGGAGTGATTCTGTAACTAAGCATGGCAGGATATGATCCATTCTCAATTAGCTACATGCTGGAGAATGCCACTTATGGTTTTGTTGCTGGCTCGGATTTGAGCAAATCCATATTAAAATTCCTGTTGGTTTAAACTAACCTTTCTATGTGTAAAACATAATAATGCTTAAACGTCATCTTCTTTTTTGTTTGGGATGACGTAATTTATACCCCCCTACCCTATCAATCCGGGTTAAAGCAATTATTCTATTCGCTATGTGCAAATATTTTTTGTTCGTCTTTAGATAAATTTTCTATAAAAAATTCCATATTTTTTAAAAATACGTGCAAAGTTGACGATATTTTTATTAATGCGTTATATTATTCTTTTTTTGTAAAAGCAGTTGTTTGCTAGAGGTTTAATGAGCATAAAAAAGTATTATATAAATCAAAAAGAATATCCTAGTTTTTGGGACTCTGCCTTCGCTATTCAGGGTTCCGTCACGCCCCGAGTATATAAAAAAGTGTTAGCGTTTACTGCCTATGCTTATATGATTTCTATCCTTAGCCCCTATGTGCCTTGGATAAAAATTCCTATAAGTCCCTTTGAATACGCCGGTGTTGTGATGGGATTGGTATTAGTTTTTAGGGTGAATGCGGGTTATGACCGTTGGTGGGAAGCCAGAAAAATGTGGGGAACCATTGTCAATTGCTCTAGAAATTTAGCCGTGCTTGTGAAAAATTATGCCGTTTTTTCCAATGAATTAGAACGTAATAAGACCTTTGGTTTAATTACGTCACTCCCCTACCTTATGAAAAATAACCTAAGAGGCATATCTTCTACTGATGAAGTTAAATCGCTATTGGATGAGAATGATTATGAGCAATTACAGCATTGGACTCATAAGGTTAACTTTGCTTCCTCGCAACTTGCTGCGATTTTATCTTCCTTGTATAAAAGCGAACGAATTAATCAGTTTGCTTTTTTGAAAGCCGAAAAATTACGGGAAGATCTACTCGATTGCCAGGGAGCTTGTGAGCGAATATTAAAAACACCAATGCCTTTTGTAATGGCTATCAAATCACGTCGTTTTATTTTCTTATTTCTATTAATTCTTCCCATGGCCCTAGCTGATTATTCCATTATTGATCCTTTGGTTACTGCCTTAGTTGCGTATGCCCTTTTATCTTTAGATCAAATCGGCGTGGAATTGCAAAATCCTTTTTCAACTCAAAGCCTCAGTCATTTGCCGCTAAATGATATTTGCGGCACCATTAGAGATAACATATCAGAAATTCAAAGATAAGGCTTGCTGCTATCAACACGAAATAGATCATCTATGCGAGAGTCACAATTTTTCTTATCGAAATCTTGCATAGATGCTTTAAAAAAAATGTATTTTTTTAGGGAAATAAACAACTACAGGCATACCTGAGAAAGCATGCTTTGCAAACGCTTTTTGCTCTTTTTTATTCACAGATATATTGACGGTTGCTGAACGATCAATTTGGAAATCTCGCCATCGGTATTGAGCTTTGATTTCATCTACAAATCCTTCGGTGCGATCAATTTTAGTGATCTCTCCATGATATACTTTACCTGAGGAGGGTATATATATTTTTACCTGCTTCGATGCGCCAAGGTGAACCACCTCATTTTGAGTTAAATAGGCTATAATTTCTTTATCAGCTCCCGATTTTTCTATTAATAACAGCGGCTTAGTATTTTCTGCCGTATTACCCTTAGATTTTAAAATTTTAGTTACTTTTCCATTAAAGGGCGCTTTTAATGTAAGTCTTTTAATTAAATTTCTATAAACTCGTACCTTATGTTCATTAAGCTGTACTCTTTGCTTTGCTGCATCCAGCTCTGCATTTAAATCGCGCTCGATACCTTCAGCTTTATTGCCAGTAAAATAAAAACCACTTTTTAGGGCATTTAATGAGTTTTTTTCCATATTATATAAGGCTTCAGAATTTTTTAATTTTTCTTGGGCACTGTCATATTTAGCCTGCTCCAGCTCCAAATTCATCTCACTTATGTATTTTTTATCATGTAAACTTTTAAATCGCTCAAGACTACGTTGGGAAATGAATACTTCTTGCTGCGACATGTTGATTAATGTTTTAGCGGAACGCAGACGGTTCTTACTTATATCCTTATATACTTTTAATCGTTGCTGTTCATTAGCCAATAATTGCTGATAATAATTAACCGTTAATTTAGACTCTTCTAACTTGATTTGTGCTAACTGGTAATCCCGTTGTAATTCGATATTTTCTATTTTCAGCAATGCCCTCCCCTTTTTAACGCGTTCATTTAAATCAATATACATTTGGATAATGTATCCATTAACGGGTGAAATAATGGTTTCAATTGGTGTACTCACTACTGCTGATTCTATTTTTAGACGTAAAAAATAAGTGTTAAAAATCAAACTTAATAAGACCAATAAAAATATTCCCGACACACTATAAAATATAATTGGAATCCATGAAAAAATTTCTTTTTTATCATTAAATGTTGATTTATTTTCTTTACCTGTTTTAGTATTTTCACCTCTAATATCTATATGATTATTATCATCCATTTATTGAATCCGACCTTAAAAATTCCTTTTATTTTCAACAAATTTATTATTTAAAATCAAGCAAATCCATTAATGAAAACCTTAGTTTTATTTAAAAAATAATAACCTATAATCCGAAAACTAACCGCACTTTACAAGGAAACGTAGCGATGAAAATAAGCATTTTTGGATTAGGTTATGTTGGTTCGGTTTTATCTGCTTGCTTGGCTAATCAAGGACATAAGGTAATTGGTGTAGACACCAACCCCTTAAAAATTAACTCAATTAATAATGGCGAATCGCCTATTGTTGAACCTGATCTAAAAGAATTTATTGCTAAAGCAGTTGCTGCAGGAAGCTTAAGGGCAACACATAACGTTTATGAGGCAATAACTAGTACGGATCTTTCTTTTATTTGCGTTGGAACTCCCAGTAAAAAAAATAATAGTCTTGATCTCCAATACATCGAGGCAATTTGCAAAGATATTGGCCATTCTTTAAAAGAAAAAACAAAGCATCACATCCTTGTATTTCGCAGCACCATATTCCCTGGAACTTTAGAGAATGTAGCACTTCCGCTTTTAGAAAAATATTCTGATAAACGCGATGGCATCGATTTTAGTATAGGAATCAGCCCAGAATTTTTAAAAGAAGGCAGTGCCATTTATGACTATCATAACCCGCCCATTAATGTTTTAGGTACAAAGCATCAATGCGTCCGTGATGTTATTAGTGAAATAAATAATTTATCAACTGATATGCCTACTTTATTTTTAGATATTAAAGAGACTGAAATGCTCAAATACATTAATAATGTATGGCATGCTCTTAAAGTAGGTTTTGCTAATGAAATAGGTAATGTATGTAAAGCTTTAGGCTTAGATAGCCACCGCATTATGGATGTTTTTTGCAAAGATACGAAGCTTAATATTTCCTCTTATTACTTAAAACCTGGTTTTGCATTTGGAGGCTCTTGCTTGCCTAAGGACTTGCGTGCATTTATTTATGAAAGCCAAAATCTTGATCTGAACTTACCAATTATTAATTCCATCCTTCCAAGTAACAGACTACAAATTGAAAGCTTAATCGAACGAATAGCCGAAGATGTAAATAAGCGTATAGGGGTTCTTGGTATTAGCTTTAAGGCGAATACGGATGACTTAAGAGAAAGTCCAATGATTGAACTAGTTGAGCGTTTAATTGGTAAAGGTTACGAGCTTACTCTATTTGATCACAACATTGTTGAGAGCAGATTGTATGGCACCAATCGTGAATACCTTTTAAATCACATCCCTCATATATCGGAACTAATGGTAAGCTCTATTGAAGAGCTCTTATCCCGTGTGCAGACAGTAATTATAGGCACGAATTCCGCTGAATTCAGCCATGTCGCGGATATGGCTAGTCCTGAGCATAAAATTATTGACTTGGTACGAATCTGCTCTCCCCTTCCTGAAATCCCTAATTATTCAGGCATTTGTTGGTAATTAATTCGTTATTCATGAGCTCCATTTTATATTTTTTTATTTATTTAGGGGTATTAGTTGTTGGCTATTTGTACATACCCAAAGATATCGCGATTTATTATGAAAATCGTGAGGCGTTTATTTACTTCGGTTTTATTGGCGTCTGGCGGTATGCTTGGTGGTTAAATCATATAATTCGTTCAACAATCTATAGCTGGCTTGTTTTTCCTCATCGAAGGAAACAAGCCTTGCAGCTCTGGAATTCCGGATGGAGGCCTAAACGTCTCTTTTTTATGATGACAACTTTTAAGGAATTACCCTCCACTACAGAAGCAGTATTGCAATCTATTATTGATGAGTGCACCGGTCTTACTGAATCAGTAAAGTTGTTTATCGGTATTGGCGATGATTCCGATAAACACATTATTCAAAATTTTTTCTCTCAGCAAAAAACAGACTTCACCCTGGAAATTTTCTTAGTGAAACAAAAATTGCCTGGGAAAAGATATGCCATAGGTGAAGCATTAAGAGCAATGGTAAATCATGGGTTAACCCCGGATGATTACGTGGTTTTTATGGATGGTGATACATATTTTAAAGCTGGCTGCTTAAAACAATGTCTTCCCTTCTTTCCCCTCTTTCCTAAAATGCAGGCATTAACAACTCATGAACAGGCATTGGTTTATAATGGTCCTAATTGGATAAAAAAATGGCTTGATGTGCGTTTTTCTCAACGTCATTTTACTATGCAGTCTTACGCCCTTTCAAATAAGGTACTTACGTTAACTGGGCGCATGTCCATCTTTAGAGGTAAGCACCTGTGTGAAAAAGGGTTTCTTGATATTATTGAACAAGATCATTTAAAGCATTGGTTATGGGGTTATTACCGTTTTCTTTCTGGTGATGATAAAAGTACCTGGTACTATCTGCTCAAACACCAAGCTGAAATGTTTTATATTCCTGATGCACTCACCGTTACAATCGAGTCTATTCACGGAAGTGCGCTTGACCGAATGAAAGAGAATTTGCGCCGCTGGAGTGGAAACACTTTACGCAATGGCGCACGTGCCATTGCCTTAGGGCCGCGTAAAGTTGGTTATTTTATTTGGTGGTGTCTTATTGACCAGCGCTGTGCAATCTGGACCATGCTTATTGGCCATTTGATGATAATTGCACTTGCAATACATACTCAGATAAGCTTTTTAATCGTAGCCTTATTGTGGATTGCTTTTTCCCGCCTTTGCCTCGCTGTTATTTTATTTCTTTACGCCAAACGAATTGATATGAGTTTTCCTTTCTTAATATATATTAACCAACTACTAAGTACTTTAATTAAAATTTATATCTTATTCCGCCTACCACAACAACGGTGGAAAAATCGTGGTGATCAGCACGCGGGATTTAAGAGCCAAAAAAAATGGCAAATACGCAACTGGGTAGCAAGCTACCTCACCCTATTCTATTGCTTATTGTGTATTCTACTTATCCTTTTTTTATTGCAATTGGTATCCCTACCCACCATTGGTGATATTAAAACGCTTTGGTGAAATGAAGTAACGCCGGTCTTCAGCAGCACTAATCACTATAATTCATAATCGAATCAAAGAATGCCTTATCACCTAAGCTAAGCCTTATTGATACAGCCTTTCGTATTAAGCCAGTTCGCACATCTTTCATTAGCGGCTTGGTTAACTTTATCTTTTTCTCTAGCTCCAGAATTTGGTTTTTTGTTTCTTCAGTAAAAAACACCTGTGTCGCGTTTTCCAAAGGACCTTGATTTAAGCCTTCATAAATATCATCAATGAGTTCGCAGTAATCCAGATCCTTTTCATACTCAGCCCATTTAATTTCAGCTAGGGTGTATAAATAGTATTTCACAGCATCTTCAATAAGTAACGATTGTTTTCCGCGCCCGCTGTATTCTTTTTCAGCCTGCACCTTAAGCTTTTCTTTTATATCCTTCGGGAAGCGAATGCAAACTAACCATTTTTCTTTTTTTTGCGGTGAGGTAAAAAAAAGCTTTTTACTTTTTCTTTTTTCAGTCATAAGCAACCTTTATCAGAATCAAAAAAATCAAAATTTCAATTTTTTCATTATTTATCAACAAGTTACGTAAGCGTGACCCAGGTCACGCAAACTCCTCCAGCGCCATATCTTTAATTTGAGTTAAAATGCTTTCCAAAGTTTTAAACGCAGAATCCTCATCAATCCCTCGTATTTCTGGAAATCTAGAAAGTAATAACTCCTTCATGGAAATTGATGCTTGCTCATCATTCACCTTGAACGTAGCAGATTTTTTGATCGCCCCGCCTTGACGGCCACGAGGTTTAACCTTCTTTTCGACCGGACTGGGTAATTGCTCTTCCTCAGGTGTCGCCGTCAAAGCAAGTTCAATATCCTCATAAGACTTAGGGACAAGTGCTCTAATGGTTTTAAATGTTAACTTATTTTCTTGAATTCGCGAAAATAATACCGGTGGATAGTTTTCGGGTTTAGTACAAAGAGAACGCAAAGCACTAGCAATACTTTCATTAAAACCAATGATTCCAGACAATTCTTTTTTAGTAAGTGAATGGCTACTCGGATCAGAAAAAAGCGCTTGCACAATCTGAAAATTCTGAGAAACAGTCAAACCCTTTCTCAGATTATTCTCTGATAATTGACGTCGTAATTTTCTATGTTTTACTTTTAATTTAGCTAACATGCTCTCATCGGTAATTTCAATACAAGTTACCGTGGGTACTCCTGCCATCATCGCAGCAAGGCGCCTTTGATGACCCTCTAAAATTACATAGCCATATTCTAAATTTGAGCTACGAAAATAATCAGGATCATTTTGGCGATCGGCAAGAAAAATTTCTATTGGTTGAATAAGACCATCATTCCTAATAGAAAAAGCCAAATCACGAAGTGCATTATAACTATCCTCCAATGATTCGCTTGACTCACAAGGCAACTGAGAAAATTCAGGAATAAAATAATCGCCTGACTCTAACATAGTGCATAGGGATTGCTCCGAACCAATATGCAACATGGTTCGAAGCCAAGCTTCATCAATAATTTCACCTGGTCTTGGGTTTTGCGGGTCAGGAATCAGAGAAAAGGGGTCGTGCTCAACAAGCTGCTTACCCCGAGTAAATTTAAGATTCGCTGTAATACCTGCACGAGTAATCGTATCAGGCTTATTCACTTTCGACGTTAACGAGCTCGCCATTATTTTCTTTTTGATGGACACGTTCTTTTTCTCCTAATACTTTATTATAAACAAACTCACCCAAAGCAAGTGCTTCAATAGCAAATCGATCATTATCTTTTAATTCAGTATAAGGTGCCGTAATGGGCGCTTGATCTTCATCGATATCAACAGCTCTTGGCGAATCATGCACTTCAATCTCTTCAATTAACAACTGGCTTAACATAGGATTAGACATGATGGTATCAATGATACGATTTTGTGGAGTACGCTTGTTATAATCAACTTTGTTTTTCAGCAAACCAATAATTTTAGCTTGTGAATTACTTGGACGATAAACATTTTGACGATTAACTAAATCTACCATTCCCGCCAAACCTTGTAAGGATTTATTACTCAGCTCCAAAGGAATTAAAACATGCGTTGCAGCACGGATGGCGCTTTGCGTTAAAGGTCCCTTTGCCGGAGGTGTGTCAATTAGAATTAGATCATAACCACACTCAATAAATTCATCCATCGCAAAAAAATCATAAGGACGTTGGACAATGCTTTCCAGGCTGTCACTGTATTCAAACGCTTCGATGTCTTTGATTAATCCAGCATCGCTAGGAAGAATATCTAAATTTTCAAGATCAGTAGGGTAGGGTACTACAGGATTTTCAGTCCACATATCTAATGCAGAAGAACGACCGTCCCAACCATCATCATCAGGATTATTTGGATCATAATCTGGATGTAACGGAGGCTTGTAACTGGACATATCACGAATGCGTGTATCGCGAAGAAAACGATAAGACATGTTACCTTGTGGGTCAAAATCAAGAACTAAGACCTTTTTATTTTTTTTAAACGCAATATAAGTTGAAATTAATTGGCTAATCAGGCTTTTTCCAACTCCACCTTTATTATTAGCAACGACTAAAACTTTAGGTTTCTTCGTGGCCATACCCTCTCCGTAAGTTAAATTGTGAACCCTTACATTACCTAAAATTAGGAAAAAAAGCAACTAATTCTCAATACCGTATTGGGTATTTAATTAAGAATAAGTAATAAAGGTTAAAATGCCTATAGTTCATGTAAAATCAGGGGTATAAGTGCTAAAAATAAATCTTTGACATTTTGCGTATTGAGTATTGACATCAAGGATAACGATCACGTATAAATGGATCATTATTTAACGCATACGGTAAAAAGAGGGTAAGGGTAGAAACAACCTGGAATCCATCTCAAATGAGATTGGCTTGAATCTTGGTGCAAAGTCCATTTGAGCTTAGCCTAAATAAAAAGTCGATGTAAAACGCTGCCAGCAAAGTAGGGGAGCCTTTATCGTCGACTTTTCTATTCGTGCTGGGCCAAATAAATGCTTATTCCCTTATTCAAATAAACAATGATGCTGCTTAATAATATATTAGGTTAATCGCACATAAACGGAAATGAAATGAGAAAACAAATGAAATAATAAAAAGAACGGTTATGAAGAGCGGCAACTCCTCATAACCTCAAAACATTTAACAACGAACACAGCTAAATGTCCTAAATGATGGAACTGGTAATTCCTTCATTTTTTTGGATCTGTCCGGCATTTATTTTAGCTCTGTTCCCTAAAAAACACAATAGGATAAGGATATTATCTATGGGGAATCTTTGCTCTATTTTTCACCTAAGATTTAAAAAACTTGTTACGATTATTAAATCATCACGCAAAGCGCAACTTATTGATTACATTCTATTAGGTTGGCAAAGCAGCACTTATAAGTTAAAAGGCTCTGAGCAAAAATGGTTTATGAAACCTTATACTCAAATTGTAGCTGATACAGGTATTCCTTTAAGTACTCTAGAACGTTACATTAAAGAATTAAATGAAGAAGGCTTTATTATACGACGCCAAGCACTCTATAGCAGAACAAAAGAGCAGGGGGAATTTGAAGTTAAAAAAGGAACATACATTAGTATCACTGATAAACTGTTAAACTTACTTTCTATTGAAGAACCAGCAAGCAATTTGCCAGAGCAGCCAACATCCAAATGCGAAACAAGCTGTACAAAATTAACAACAAGTGAGGGGTTCGAACCCCTCAATATGAGGGAATTATATATAAGTGATCTTTATAAAAAATCTTTAAATAATGTTATTTTTAAAAAAAGAACATTTCTTGTGGATAAAAATCAAAATCAGCGATTAGAACAACAGTTTAACTGCGTGCAAGAGCTACTATTTTCCGAAATAAAAGAAGAAATTCCAGAGGAAGTGAAAAAAATGGTTTCAGGAACCTTTTTTAATCTAACCTTTGAGCACCAAAAACTCTTTTCGTCTCCGAAGCAATTGGTAGCAGAATATATGTATGCCTTGTTAAACGTAGATTTTTATATGCCTAATACGCATTGCTTCAAATATCGCAACAATATTTTGTCAAAACTGGTAAGAACAAATGCTTGGCGAACACCAAAGGGGTTTTATAAGCATTTTTATTTAGGCCAAAATTTTGATGATCAACAAAAAATACGTGATAACCATTGGCAAAAGAAAAAAGAGGCAGAAATAAAGCATGAAAAAGAAAGCCTGTCCTATGAAAATTCACGTTTAGCGCAAGTTGAAGCAGATCTCTTCAAAAAAGCGACCCTAATTAACGAACTAACAGAAGAATTATATCGACAATCCGATGAATCACTTATTATACAAATAAGAGAGAAAATTCAAACATTAAGAAAGGAACTTGAGTCATTATGGGCACAACAAGCCACTTTAGAACGGCAAATAGAATATAAGGAGCAACTTTGTGCCTAAGCGATAGCTTAAACTATATAAAATAGGAGCTGTTTAAGTATATTAAGCAAGGCATTTTAATGGGAAGAACTTTTTATTGCTCATAGTCTGGTGAATATTACATATTATAAAAATAATATAAATCATCACAGCTCTATGTCGCCAAGTCATATTAGCTATAATTCTTATTATAACAATAGGTAGATGGCATCTAAAATCGTTAAATCCCATGAATTTATAAGGGCTAATAGCTTTCTTGGCTTTTTTTAGATTAACGCAGAGTGACAGCTGGTTTTCATCTATTTAATACAGGTATTTAGCCCTAATTTTGTGATGTACAATGAGAAATTGGGCGAGCATTTGCATTTCCAATACTTTTAAAGGTTTGTTAGAAACAATTGCTTTAAAGGTTGGTCTCTCTCCTTATTTATATTACACTCCTTACCTAAGCTACTGATAACTATTTTAATTATGTCTAATTTTTTTATCTATTATGGGGTTAATGCGAGCCACCAGCTATTCATCTGTTGCTATCATGATAATTTTGCCGCAATGTATGCTTTTAAAGCCTTAACGAAAAGGCAAAAGATATCTACAACTACGAAAATAGGCAATCTTTCTACTAATGAAATTGAAATTGGAAAAACCATAATCAATGAATTAACCACGATTCGAAACAAAATTGCCACTTCCTACCCGCAGATCACAGAAGTTTATTACAGCGGTGATATCAATCTCGGCTTTGGAGGGCAAGAGCAATACCCGGCATTTCTTATGGATGGTAGCTTACAAAAGGTATTCAAAAGCCATCAGTATTTTGCGAAAGTGCCGTTCAATGTATGTCTTGAATCCTATAATGATGAGATTGCCCACAAAGCGGCAAAAATTCATAAAGAGCACTATGCTAAAACACATAATGAAACCTATGCTGATTGCGCCGTAGTCATTAAAAGTAAACTGAGCGTTCAACCGCTTTATAATTCATCGGCTAGCAGGCTATCTCCACAGCCTTCTCCTCCCGCATCTCCCAAAGGTCGAAAAAATAGGGAAATACTCCAGTCTGTTACCCACTTACTGCGTAAAACACCTCCTTCTTTTCTCACTGTGAATACGCATCCTTTTTATCAACATAAAAAAACGGGAGAAGTGGACATAAATGATGAGGTAACTCGAACTTATTCACCGGGACAAACTCGAAAATAGCATCTACTCGATACAGCGTGTATCAAGGTTACAAATACTTGGCTCATTGCCAATCAAAAACTGGTTACAGCGCGCGTCACTGGTGTCTAAGAAGTTTATAGCCGTGTTAAAACCAAGATATAGCCCTTTGTGAAAAGTTTCTTCAGATAAAACTCCAACGATTGAATAAAAAACACATTAGGCGAGCGGATTTAATCTGATATCATTGTGATAATAAATTCAAATACGTGTTCAAAAAAAAGGGGATACATTAGTACAAGAGGGGAGGGGGCTACTCTTCTAATGGATTATTTTTGAACACCCTGAGAATTTGTCCTATAATTAAATTTTCTGATGCGCATGGAGCTAGTCATGAAGTATTTTATTGCCTGGTTATTAGGTGTTCCGATTAGTGTTCTCATACTTGTATGGTTATTTTCTCATATATGAGCAGGAGTTCTGTCCTCTATTTAATCTAGGAGTAATCATTATGAACAAAGATATTTTTCAAGGAAAATGGGAAGAGATAAAAGGCAAAATGAAGCAAGCTTGGGGAAAACTCACTGATGATGACTACAAAGAAATTGAAGGGAATCATCAGGAGATTTATGGAAAATTACAAAAGCATTATGGCTATACCAAAGAGGAAGTGGATAAAGCATTAAAAGATTTTAATGATAATTAATTAAAAATATTTAATATAACGAGCCGCATCAAAGGATGCGGCAAATATAATATAAGCCGAAAACGCTGTTTGCCATGTGTGCTCCAGTATTACCCTTCATTTAATCGACTTTTTCCCGATAGCCATTATTAGGTCATGAGTTAATTTATTCATAATAATAAGTAGTGTATTATCTGTCACCGAACCAGGCTAGAACTCTTGGCAATATATTGACCAACCAAACCAGCTTTTTGATACCATATCAGCCTAAACCAGTAACGATATAGCTCTTATTCTTTTTGCTTAGGGCTTTTATTTAATTATTAAGAACAAAATGAAAGAGAAAACTCAGGAAAAAATACCTCCAGCAAATTTAAAAAGAGCGCTAGAATATGTCGCAAGTCTTTGTCCTTTAGGTTCTTCTAATAAATTGGCAGACCAGCAAAAAACTAATTTTTGGACCAGAACCGCTACTCAGCTTCGAACAAATAAAACTTATTTTATTCCTTCTCATAGAGCAACGCTGGAAGACCAAGAGCAGAATGCTATATACGAACCTGATCAAGGCATTTTTGTATATCTAAAAAAAAATTGGCTCTATCGTTACGAAAAAAAGGAAGAGTCTGCTTTACGACTGTGTCCTCTAGAACTTACTGATCAAAAAATAACACTAGATGTGTTCAATATAGGGCATGAACAAAAATGGGTTTTATTACTCGCAATGGTCGCCAGAGAGCTCGGTGGAGGAACCTGTGATTTTAAAGCAGCGCTTACAGTTAAGTATCTCTGGGAACATAGTGAGGGGATCAATCGGATTGAATTTGTTCACGCGTTAGATTTCCAGCACTGCTATGTTATCGTAAATAGAGAGGGAGTTCTTGCTGATTACAAAACTTGGGGAGAAAACGCGTGGATCATTGATCCCTGGTATGGTGAAAAGGGGATAATTTATCCGGCATCCAGCTTTTCAGAAACTATAATTAAAATAAGAGCGTTTGATTTCAATCAGCATATGGATTTAAAAGAGCTGGGTTATGAACAAGGCGCCTACACACTTTTCCAATCATCCGAAGAGGTATGCCGATGTACTTGTGAAGTTTATCCTCAAAGCCAGCCCTATCCTAAATACCATGGAAAGCCTTTAGATCATTATTTCAGTGTGGATATATATCCACATCGAGAAGAAGAATCAGAAACCTCTTTTGCTTTGGTTGCCCATTTAAATAATCACAAAGAAAAGATGGCCAGGAGTTTCAATGAGCTAGAAAAGAAGTCCTATTCTTTGAAAAATTCCAAACATTCTTTATTTGCTTATAAGCCTAATCAGGACAATGAAGACTTCCTCGTTAGTTGTGACGACAGATTTCTTTCTCTGATACCTAATTAACAAGGTTGTATGTAAATAAGCCATTAATTAATTTGATTGTTAATAATACTATCTTTATGTATAATGTTTGGTCAATTATGTTTGCAAGGACCTATACGTGACCAAAATAAATACATCAGAAATCAAAGTAGAAGCTACTAACGGCTTTGTATATTCTACCAAAGATAACTTTTACTTCCGAAGTGATGATCGAAAGACGCCTGAAATTTTTGATAAGGGCTTTATTCCCAAAAAATATGAAAAGGATTCTAAGTGGTATTTTAACGCCTTATCATCCAGCTCGGAAAAACATAATAATGGGAGATATATTGGGGGTATATACCAGGTCACTGCAGTTGATCCTGAAAAAGCGGTTTGTGTAACTCGTAATCCCTCGGTTACACCCTTTTTTCCATTTCATTTACTTGTAGGTGAAACAGGATATATTTATATCGTTATGCTTCCCCCTGAAAGAACAGTAACTTACAAGGGAACTGAAGGAAAAATGCGCTTAAGGGGAAAAAAATTAAAAGATGAAGAGACTGAAAGCATAACACTTGATGTTCATTCTTTTCAAATCGAACAAATACTGAATATTCGTAAACATACGAATGGGAAATACCCTAAGGACTCGGCGTGTATCCATTGGGCAAATGAAGCTGCTGCGCATAAAATTCCAGTAGAAAATATCGTAGGAGCTTATCCATTTGAACGACGCTCGGTACCTCATGATATTATGCTTCCTTGCTACTTTAAAGTTAAAGGCAATTTTATTCCCAATCCAAAATTTTTTGCAATTGAAGCAAAAAATAAAAAGGATATCCACGCTCTGGAACTAATTAAAAATCATTATCGTACCGAAGCGGAATTCGCAATTAAATTAATTGCGGATATGGTAGGTAAAACCTTGCCCACACCTAGTTTTATCAGTGGCTTTGGTGGAGAAACACTAACGCTTGAAACAGGAGCTTGCGAGCAAGAAAGGCTTCGTATTCTGGCCTCAGTGCAAAAAAATGCACCCTTAAGTTCAATCTCCCGAATTATTGATATTATTTTTGAGATAGAACCACCTCCTAGTTCAGGAGGACTTAGTGATCAACTGATTGCTCATGTGAAAAAACTGGATTTCAGTCGAGCATCACATGTGAGGCGATTGGAAAAAGAAATGCTGCTTATGGAGAAAATCCATACTCATGTTACCCACCAGTTAAATGGGCTATATGGGTGGTTCGATAAACAAGCAATCAAAAATTTTCGATATGAAGCATTTAAGTTAATTCTAGATCGCAAACAGTTAGCCGGTAAAATAGATGAATTAAAACAGTTATCAAAAGAGCTATTTCACCCAGAAGATTTATGGGCAAAAATTACTTGGGAAGTTACTCAGTTTGTTACTCATGGATGGGGTGCTGTTTCGCAAATGGGAAAAACTAGATTCTTTTTGGCAGAAAGTGCTCCTATTGAAGATGATTTTAATAAAATGCTTGATCAAAGTAGTATTGATCTCGGATTGTGAGGAGCTGGTTTGAATCCAGTATCACCCAAATTAGAATATCTTGAGATACCGACTGGCAAAATGTAAATAGTATTCTATAATCAAAACGTTTGGCGCAGCATCAATACCCTTAGATTGTCTAAAGCTTGATCCCTATTGGCTTCCTAAGAGTGTTGTCGCTGTGCACAAGCACGAGAACCAACCCAATCCCCTCAAATTACCCGCCACGTTTGGACAAAACTGCTTTAAATATAAACCGTTGTTTTTTTTGCAACGGAGCGCACTATTTTCTGTTATTGTGAGGCCTACTGCGCTCTTACAATTATCGTGTGTTTACATTATATGCCCAATGCCGTATTTTTTATTTCTTCTAAATTATCTTCTGCTCCAATGCGTTCATTTTTTTGGATATTTTGAGAAAATTTTAAAAACCTATTACGCATAGAGCTATACTTGATGGTTTCATTAGAGGAGTCGAGCTCAATATCTAATTTAAGAACATGATGTGGGTGCATATCTGAGAGATCATCTTGTGCACAACTTGACGAAGTTAATTTAGAAAGCTCTTCAACAATGTACGCTTCCATCTCGTTTAATATTTCTTCTTTTGAAGTGGGGAGAAGCTTCAAGCAACTAAGCTCACTGATTTGATAATCTTGAATTAACTTATTATCTGAAACAGGGATTTTCTTTCCGTCTATTTCTATGTGCCCAAATTGCCCTGTCAATTCGAAAAGTTTGTGCCTTATATCCTGAATAGAGGCTGAGGGCTCGCTATCCAATAGAATCTTTCTTCCGTTTTCATCAATGAATATAAGTTTCATCAGTTTATCCTGTACAAAATTAAAGAATATTAGAGGACGTAGTTTAGCCTATCTTTGGCTCGCTACAAAGATAATTTATTGGCTATTTCAATAGGCTTTGTTTCATGAAAATTTGAAAAATGCGCGATTTAAAATAGGGAAATTTTTATCAAAAAATGGGGCTTTTTATTTGATTAAATGGTATTTTTTTCTTGATTTAATCAATGATCCAACTAACAAAATATTTCATTTAGTTTGGATCATTGTTTTTTGGGGATGAGCCGCTAAGACTTGAATGTTTATTACGATTTTGTTTTCTCTACACCTACCCACATTATCTATCCAACTCGTAATAGGCTTTTAAGTGGATACAGTAATCTATAATATGATCCAATGGTAGTAAGAAAATAACTTAATTGGGTAATCATAATCCTAGGTGAAATCTGTAAAGAAGCTAGATAAGAATATTGAATTTAGAGTATTGCTTTCCTATCAAAAGCATCTAAGTAATTTTTGGACTTAGTTAATCAAGGAGCAAAATTATGGATATTTATACCTATTTGCATAAAGATCATTTGAAAGTATCTAAACTTTTTACTCAGATTATTGACTCTCCAGATCAAAAGGAAAGAGAGCGTTTATTTATGGAAGTAAAGAAAGAGCTCGAGTTGCATGCCGATCCTGAGCGCGATACTTTTTATAAAGCCTTGGAAAAGAGGGCTAAAGGGAAAGAAGATGCTGAACATGGTGAAGATGAGCATAAAGAAATAAAAAAAGCATTGAAAGCTGTTGATAAATCCAGTACTGAAAGCGAATGGCTTATTAATATAGGAAAACTTATGCACATAGTAGAACATCATGTTGATGATGAGGAAACAACCATGTTTGAGGATGGAAGAAAAATTATTTCTGATAATAAAGCAGAAGCATTAGTTGAAGAAATGGAATCATTAAAGGATAAATTACGTTCTTCAAAAAAATTTATTGAGCTTTATGGAAATTAATAACTTCGGCATTTCAAAACGCAAATGATAGAGCGATTCAAGTAGTGAATACTACGTGTCTAAGCGAAAACATTATAGAATCTGCTACCAGTTTGTATAAAATGGTAGCAGATTAGCTATTAGTAGATGGTATTTTTTAAAATTAGATACACACCAAAACAATAGCGATTCCGAGCGAAAATTTACTTTGGGGCAGGGCGTTATTTTGGAGTTTTCCTACGCCATCTGATTAGTGATAAAGCCGATTTTTAAGCGGACTGCGCTTATTTTTTGATGAATTAATAATGAAAGAAAATTTTATAAAGATGGGGTTTATGGACCAAAATATTCATGATATGGCCATAAAGTTTGGCTCTTACTCGGTGTCCTTTAATATCAAAAAACAAGTGTTTTAATATGATTTGTTTGTTTAAAGGCCAAGGTATATTTTCATCTATAATTTCCCATCCCATACGTACATAATGTTTAGATAGGTGTGCTGGTGCTTCACATACCAAATAATCAAGGCGTTTTTGTAAAGAATATTGGGTAATGCAATTAAATAAAATAAAAACCACACTAGTTTGATTACGATATCTTTTATCAACTACTAATCTTCCTACTTCTGCTACTTTCAAACTGTTATACACAAAAGGTTTAAGTTTATTTATTTTTGATTCTTCAATTTCCAAAAAATGGTTTTGCGTGCTGTCGCGAATAATTAAACGTATGGAACCGATACATTGGTTATCATTATTATAAACTGCAAAAATTATAGAGTGATTATCATACTTGCAGGGCTTCAAGGAAGGGATTCCCCCAATTTCTTCAACTAAATCACATTGGTCATTTAAATAAGTAGAAAAAAAATTTTAATATCTTAGGCGACACACATCAATATATTCACCGCTATGAATGGATAGCTCTTTGCTGGTATAGGTGTTATTCAAGTTAGCTCTGGACAAAAGCGAACCATATTTTTGATTTTAGCTGATTAACTAACAATCAGTGCTTATCTCATTGCAAAAAATGTGCAAAATATATACAGATACTTAAGGCGTGCGAGAGGGGGGTTACTACAGCAAAATCATTAGATTAACCAAAGGGTTAAAAAAATCACATCTTTCCAATTAACCTTATGTTTTATTGGCAGTTCAAATTTGGTAAGGATTTCTTCAATGTGACAAGTCTGATACTCACAAAGAGCTATAGGACCGTCTAAATCAGTGGGATAACGCGTCTTCGGGAAATAATGCCTTGATTATATTGATAAATATTTGTACAATTTATTTTTCAGCTCATTTTAAGCAATGCAACACTCCATGAATCCTTCAAGTATCACCCTCTTTAAAAAAATTTTTAACGCAGTAGAGACTTTTCAAATAAAAGAGTTTCGTGATTTCTTCTTAGATAACTTAATGGATCAATTTAACATAAACGTAAATACGGATTGGATTCAGTGGCTAATTGATACTAATAATTATCTCCCTACGCATTTCACAGACGTGTTACCCAATATTGAGGGGATACGCTTATTTCATGAGGTTTTGGCTGAATTACTAGCAGGGTATGATGAAGAGGTTAATTCCAATACAAACAAGGAACTCTATAAGTCCAGTCTATACAGACGCGATATTCTTCTTTTAAGGCAATATAATTTCCAATCTTTTCCGTTGATTAAGAAAAATATTAATTCTGAAGAAAATCTCCCTATGTGTAAGAATTCTTACTACAGGGATGACACTTTATTTGAGCAGGTTTTTTCCTCTCCGGAAGCCCTTACCCCAGTTGATAATATAGATTCTCCCTGCCTGAGCAATCATTTAAAATATCTAGAGGATCCATATTTTATAGAAATAATTAACTATTTTAAAACTCATTCGAGCAGTAAGATTAAATTTGCAGGTATTAGCGCTACTAAGGGTGGTATTTTCAATGTCTTACACATAATTTTGGATCAAAAAGCCCAAGTTCGATTCTTAGGTGGAATTACTCCTTCCCTACAGGATACCTCAGCATATAAACATGGGCCTATTTTTATGACCGCATCAAATTGGGATAAGCCTACCACTACCCATGTTTACGATATCAATATTTCCAATTTGCAATTTATTATTCCTAATTTACAGGTAAAAAAAGAGTTACACCAATTATTAATTAATGCAGAAGCAAAAGGTTTAATTTCAAGGGAGGAAATACATCGCTTGCTGGACAACCAAATTGTAACCTATCAAGAATACCAGGATCATATTTATGGTATAAGTAATATGTCTCCGACGAGTGGGGCTTCTGAGTCGGCATCTAATACTATTAGTGAACTTATCAACTCCTTGCCCCTTACTCCCCACTCACCCTTAGCAAGACATGGTCTTTTTCCTCCTATGTCTAGCAGTCCTCTCGGAATTGAGCTAAATACCCTTGATAGGGCATTTAGTTTAGCTTAAAGTTAAGGGAGCCATGGCTTATCTCTGAATCTGGTGGTGGAGTCAGAGAGTCGTTCTCATTGATATCTTGAGTAAGATATTTTCTCCACGAAATCTACTTTTTTATCTACATCAATTCCTCTATTTTTATCTCTAAATAAAGCCTTTTTATTTTTGCGTTTAAAAGCTCAATCTTATTGCGATGGACTCTGTTTCTACAACGAATATCAGGCGTTTTGTCATCCTTATTTACAGGGCCCATCATTTCTTCTAACGAGTCATTCCAACACTCAAATTTGGCCTTCGTTGGTGAGGACAGCAGTTGTGCGTTTTTTTAAGTATGATCAAGGCTTTGGCATAAATGCAGCAGCAGCCTGTTGCGAAATATTGTCTGCTTTCTTAAAAAAGGAAGGTGAAGTCGAAGTCGAACTTTTTTGCTCTGCGCCTTCTATCTCTAATTTCCCCAGTGAAGAACATAAAGAAGAAATAGGAGAAGACAATGGGGCGAGTCTTTTTTCAAGTTCCCGAGCAACCTCTTCCTTCTCAAGGGCGGGATAAAATTTTTCTATCCCCTTATCTCCCCAAACTTCTTTTATAATGGGTAATGCAACGGGGATCTCATGACGAAAACTACCTGATTTGTGATTAATTAAGGAGATCTGTCCTCCATTATAATAAACTTCCCCACCTACAATAGTGCCTTCTCTGACCTGATACGGCTCTATTAAAAAGCTATGTCCGCTAAGAGCAGTGTTTTCTCTAAGCAGCAGTAGCGCTTTTCCTGCGGAAAAGTGAATCACAAAAATAAAATTTTCACTAAGTATTTTTTTAAATTTTTTACTCAGTAAGGGGCGGTTGTTCTCATCAAACGCAGGAGGAGGCAAATTATCAGTTAACAAATATCTCGCATTACATTGATAATAATCACCATTATTCGTAAATAAAAATGAGGCGCTTTTTAAAGTAGGCCAAATGGGCACACCGTGAGGAAGTTCGCCGATTAGGTGATATCCCCTTCTTTTTAGCGATTCAACTTTGGTTTGCGCACTTTCATAACTGTAGGTTCTTAATAAAGGCATAGCTCTTTCTTGCATAGAATGAAATTATTTTATAACACGTTAAGTATTAGGGGGAAAGTAAAAAGGTTCTAGGCAATGAATTCATGCTGATGAACGCTTTGGGTCGGTTACTAGTCAAAATCCACAATGCATTTAACTGCAGCTATGAGTTCAAAATAGCTCTATCCTGTTAGGGATGCAAATCGAAGAGCTTCTATGGCCAAAGATTTAGTTAAGATGCAATTGTGCCGCAAACAATTCCGTCAATAAAAAATTGACGTTAAAAATTATTTCAATAAGCATTTTTCGTCAAAAAAACATTGACATTTAATTGAAAAAGATTAAAAATCAAATCCCCTGTAACAAAAAAGGATAATAAAAATGAAAAAAATAAAATTAGTTATTATCGCATCAGCTTTTGTGGCGGGAGTTGCCTCTGCATCTTCGTCTTGCGAAGGATTTCAAGTAAGATTAAAAAACAATCTTGCTGATGATTTATTAGTGACCTCAATTAAATTAAATGGGGCAGAAATTCAGCCTGGAATTTTTGAAAAATTAAACCATAAATCAGAGCAAGTATTTACGATTAATCGAACTACCCCAGATTTACCAATGAAAGGAGAGTTTGCTCTTCATACCATTTCACTACCCAGCAAAACCGTAATAATTCAGTATACTTTAGAAAATAAAGTAGCTTACTGTGAACATACTGATAACTCACCTAAAGGTGATTATGCAGTAGAAAAAAAACGAAAAATAGGTGAAATTCAATATACTATTAATAACCAATAGCCTTCTAGGGTCAGGCTTATTTAAGCCTGACCTTAATTTTTATTACACTGATTATCTAGAAAAAATATTAAGCTGAAAAATGCGCATAAAAAGCGATTTTTTTATGAAGCAAAATAGAGCCCACCATTTTTGAAAAGCATCTTTTCCATAAGCTCGTTCAAACTGTTTTAATAGTATGTAGCCAATAGTTAGCAGCAGCGTATGCTTAGTTGCTCTAGGGTGAGATGCTCTAAATGATGCATTTTTAAAAAAAGTGCCAGGCACTTTTTAGTTGTTCCGCGCTAAGCTGTTCCTCCCCATAATGTGAGAGCTCAATCATTGGCACTTAATGCCTCTGACTGAGTTTCTTCGTTGTGCGATTCCAGATGACTATTAGGAGAGACTTGATCCCAGAAGGATTGCACATCTTTGATAATGGATGTGGAAATCAGCTCTTGGGGTTTTTCAGAAAACCAATCTTTGGGCATGCATTGGCTGTATGGGTATTGAAGAAAACGATTGTCCAGTAACACAATTAAGCCTTTGTCTGTTTCACTGCGAATGACCCTTCCCGCTGATTGAATGGCTTTAGCCATCGCAGGATAAGTATAGGCGTATTCTTGACCCTGCTTATAATGAGTATCGTAATAGCGTTTCATTTGTTCACGTTCCCAATCAAAAGACGGAAGGGGAGGACCTATTATAAACGCCCCGATAGCGAGCTCACCAACGTAATCAATTCCTTCGGCAAACATTCCTCCTTGCACAGCAAAAAATAAATGATTCTTATTTTTTTGATGAAGTTGCATGAGAAGCGATTTAGTTTTTGATGCGTCCATGCGACGCTCTTGTCGAATTAATGTAAAGTGGGGCGTGTTAGGCATTTGCGCATAAATTTGTTCTAAAAATTCGAAACTTGGGAAAAATACAAAATAGTTGCCGGACTTTAACATGGAAAGTCGAACAATGACCTCAATTATTTTATGACTATTCGATTTTCTATCTCGATATTTGGTGGAGACCTGGGGGATAACAAGTAATTTACGATGATTAGGTGAAAAAGGAGAAGAAAATTCCTCTGTATGTAAAGATGAGGTATTTAATCCAATGAGCTGGCTGTAGTAATCAAAAGGTTTTAAGGTGGCCGAGAAACCAATAACTTGTTGAAAATGGGTATAGTGTTCTTTCAAGAAACTGGAGGCATCACAGCAATTAATTTTTAAGGCATGATGTTTGGGGTGGAATGAAATAAAAAATTCCTCTCCGCCTTGATTTACAAACTCCAGTGCTGCGGTAAAGTCGGACCAGTAATTAAACAATTTTAATATTGGATCATCGCTTTCAATGGTTAAATCTAATTCTAAATAATCAGTAAGTAATTGATTTAATTTTTCTTCCTGTTTTTTAAACGCTTCTTCTGGGGCCTTGGTGATGTGCGGCTCATAGACGTTTGGGAGCGCGCAATCATCAATGATTGAGATGCATTGATGGATTACCTTCGTAAGTTTTTTCTGAAAGGGGTGAGGGTATCTATCGAGAGCGTCTAAATAGCGCTCAAAAAAGGCTACTTCTAAGACAGGAGAAAAATAATCCATACCCCGACTTGGTAAATTGTGCACCTCGTCAATGAGCAAATTCGGTTTCTCGTGTTCGCCAAGCTTCATGTCCACTACTTGCCCTGATGTAGTCGTTGAAGAAAACACATAGTTGTAATCGCCAATAACCACATCGGCAAAGGCAATACTCTGCATCTGCAGTTCGTAAGGGCATACTTGATAAGTTACTGCGAGCTTTCGAAACACTGCCGCATCTAAGTTCTGCTTTTTTTGAAGCTTCTTTAAGACGTCATTACTACTGCATTTTGTGTAATGATTTTCCGCAAATTCACATTGTTTGCTCGTACAAATAGGTTCACTTTTCATGCATAATTTTTTTTTAGCGGTAAGCATTAGCGAAGAACATGCAGAACCTTTTTCTTGAAGCAAATGAACGGCATTTAAAGCAATATGGTGTTGACTGTTCTTAGGAGTTAAATAGAGCGTTTTTTGTCCACGGCTTAGTGATTCCTTGAGTGTGGGATACAAAATAGGCCATCGACTTGCCTAACCCTGTAGGGGCTTGAATCAGCATGGGCCTTTGGTTCTTCATGGAGGACTCAACAGATTCCATTAATTCTTTTTGATGAGGACGTGGTTGAGTAAAAGGAAAACGAAGTAGGCTGCTTTGCTGTTTTCGATGTTTAATACGCTTTGTGGATTCTTTGATTTCTAGCACGAGCTCTTCTAAGCGACGATTTAACCATTCTTCAAAAACCTTTTGATTAAATTCTAAAACTAAGGGGTATGTTTTTTTATTGCGTAAGGAACCAATTAATAAATTTAATTTAGGAGCGGTTTTGGTCTTTAACCAATGAATATAGCCATAGATTTGTAATTGCAGCCAGTAGGGATGGGTGAAATAGTTGTCTGCAAGCACATCAATTAATTTTTGAGGGTCAAAGGCCGTTTTAATTTCCTCAATTCGTAGGGTGTCTTCTTGGTAAATACCATCCATCCGCCCTGAAATATTAAAAAAATACTGCTTATAAGCAAGCTGATGATCGACATTGACTTCGGGTGTGTAGTTGTCATGTAATTTGAGTAGTTTGTACTGAAGGTTTTGATGCGCTTTAATGGCAAGTTTGGAGGTTAGGTTAAAACCAGAATAGGTATCAATACTTCCTACTCGGGGAGAGGGAAGCGCGAGCTCTGTCACGGATAAGTTATATGTTTTCATTACAACAATAAGAAGAGGTAGTGCATCAAATTAAAAGGAGATATTTTAATCACGATGAGATAGTGCTTATGATAGCATAGGAGAGCCTAAAATGGAGAATAGTTGCCCATTTTTATAATCTCTTCGCCCAATTAGACTTCGTCTCTAATTTTCCACTTGTTGTTTTTAGGAATTATCAGAAAATATTACTAATATCGATTTCGGAGAATGTTTATGGCTTATACAAAAATGTTTACCCAAAAACCAGAAATTAAAGAAGAAGAAAAACGAGTCCAATTTTTAAAAAATATTCATTCTATATTATTTAGCGATCCTGCTATGCGTGATGAAGAGAAACAAAAGATATTACTGGGTGCATTGTTGTATACAGGCCTTACAAAAAATGAAGTGCAAGAAACGATTTTAAATAAATATAATGCATAGAGACGGAATTATTTATCTGAAATATGGACGTAATTGGCCTTAAACTGAATGAGGAAGCCCCACGTGTGTGGGCCATTAAAATGGCCCGCTGCAGACAAAACAAGAAAAATAACAAAGGAGAGTGTAGAATGGAACACCTCCAAATTTTTAAGTAATTAGACTTTATTTAATAATAATTACTGTTACCATGTTTGTTGATATGGAGCGATTTCTTATTAATGTTAAAAGTTTAATTAATGAGCCGCTGTAGTATTCCTATCTGGATTTTTAACCTTAATATTAGGGTTGATCATGGTTGTACGTCATTGGAAATGGGATTGGCGTGTAGTAATAATGATTATTTCATGTGTTATTTACTGAAAGGGATTAGTCTTTTACTTGCACCACCCGAAATAGAAAAAAATTTGGCATGGTACTCTAAGGAAATGGGGATAAATAAACGCAAAGGAGGCTCAATGAACATAAAAAAAACCATACTAAAATATAAGAATGCTTTACTCGCAATGCTTTTATTTGGTCTGATTGGAACACATGCATACGCTTCGAAACCGTTATGGATATTTACGCCGAATACAGCCACAGAAATTACAGTAGTGAAAGGAAACAGTGCTCAAGTCGTCTATACCGTGCAAAACCAATCCCTACAAGCGAAATCCTTGATAATAAAACCTATTACCGGAATTAATCAAAGTGCCCCCTGTAAGCTTCCAGCTAAAGGAAGTTGCACTTTAACACTCAATATAATTGGTTCGGGATTAACAGGGGATGTAATTGGCGGGCCAATTTTATGTCAAGAGGGTAATGACTTACAATGTTATCAACCTAGCTCTAATCATGCACTTCGTGTTCATCTTGCAGAACAGCCACCAATACCCCAATTTACAATCACCCCTTCAGCGAGTCCTAATGGTGTGATTTCTCCTGCCGCCCCACAAGTAGTTAACATAGGTAGTAATTTGACGTTTACTGCGACCCCAGCTGCGGGTTTTGCTGTAGTGCAATGGCTTCTGGATGGAAATGTGGTGCAAACGGGAGGTACCAGCTATCAGTTGAGCAACATTCAAGCCAACCATACTATTGCCGTAATATTCGGCAAGGCCATTTTATCCCCATTAACGCAAAATTTACTTTTATCAATAAATAGCTCTTTACCGGGTGCTCCAGTCTCTGATCCCGCATTAGTAGGGAACGCTCGAATCATACGGATACAAAATACGGGCTCCTTACCCGCAAGTAATCTCAGTATAAGTTCAGGCACGCTTCCCAATGGAACATCAATTACTGCCGAGACATGTACTGGGACAACGCTTAACCCCGGAGCCACTTGCGACATCACCCTTACCCCGGGCGCCAATGCGAGTTTAGATGCAGGAAATAATGCCTGTACTACTGTAGGCAGTACCGCTCCCATCCCCACCACCATAACAGTCGGTGCTGATAATGCATCATCAATAAATATTAATGTCCTTGTGCTCGGATATGGTTGTCTATATCAGGGAGGACTTATATTCTCTATTGATGATATAACGCCGAATACAGGAAGTATTGCTGGCAAAATTGCTGCATTAGCAGATGAGGAGCAAAGTCCTGGTGTTTCTACTTTCCCCTGGTCCACAGTGCATGGAGTTACAGGGGCGACCAGCTTCACTGATGGATTGAGTAATACCATGAATTTAATCACACCTCCAGGTCAATATCCTGCAGCGCAAGCTTGTTCAAATCAGGCGGGCAATTGGTATCTACCATCTATCTGTGAGCTTGGTGGTCGGTATGTAGGCTCAGGTTCAGATCCAGGCTGTGGCACTACCAATGCTAATCTTTATAATACTTTAAGTCAGCAGGGTTATAGTGTTTTTGATACAGTCATTGGTTATGCAAGCTCTACTGAACAGAGCGCGAATGAGGCATGGTATCAATTTTTCCCTGCCGTTGGGAGCCAGAATTATTACGACAAATTTTCTAATGCTCATGTTCGCTGTATCCGTCTCATTACTAATTAATGGACCGCAACACCCAGATCCTAATACGGTCTGGGTGCATTCATGGCGCTGAAAAATGCCACCTTCCTTGGGATAATTAATAAACTGGTGTCGATGCATGAAATTAATAGGACGGGGGTTTCTACTATATTGGCATATAGGGCGGCGTATTAATCACTAATAGCGCACATTCTCTGAGTTGTTGACCCATGTTCCCAATACAATTTTACTGAGCTAAGAGTTTCTTTGACCTATATGAAAATTAATCCAGCCTAGTCCCACATTTCACTCATTGTTTGTAAGAAGCATGGTCTAATTGCTTTTGAGCAAACTCACCATTTTCCTCAACCGTTGGATCGTTGGACATCTCATTTAATTTACTTCGCTTCGATTCTTTTGCCGCTATTTTCTCGGTCGCTTTACTAAAAAATAGAGCTGATTGACTTTCCGCATAATGATAAAAAAACGTCTGTTCTTTTCTATCCAAGTTAGTATTTGCATATCCTTGCAACAAGTCATCAATAAGCTCATTTGTTACTGTAGAATCATTTTGTTGCAGCAGCTTTAAAAACGCTTTTAAGTAGGAATGATCGGAGATGCTAAAATAATTATCACCAAGGCGACTTGCATGAAAGTTATGTGCCTGTAGTAATAAGAGCCAATTATTTTTTACGTCGGAGCAGATGTCTATGACGAGAGTCACATCACCGTCTTTATAACTACGTAGGTCAAGTTTTTTTATTTTCCCACTGCGAGACAAATTAGTATAAATTACTTGACGATTTAACAGTGCCCCAGAGGAAAAATCTTCATTAAAATCGCCCTTCTTGTGCCAACCATTTAATGAGAGTAATGATTTTAAATACAATTCGGAAGTGATTTTCAGATCATGTAACATTTCATCATCAAATAGTCCCAAGAGATGAAGTGTATCGAGAAAATCGTTTAAAAGATTAATATTCGCTAAATCAATAATATAATTCCCGGTTGAGGTTTTATAAAACCAAGGTAAGGGGTAGCTTAAATTTTTTAAACAAATTCCAAAGGTATGGGTATAAATACCATTAAATTTTAAATCAAAACTTATACCTCCTTCTTTCTTAAAAAATAATTGCATTTCAGTTATAAAAAATTGCAAATTCCGGTAGCTTAATTCGGCAGCTCCTTTACCCCTTTGACGAGTACCAAGGCTCGTCTGCCAAGGATAGCTGGAATAAATAAAGGATTGTTGTGCCTTAGCCATAATTGTAGGCTGGAGCAATGAAATGGAAGGTTCAATTTCTATTAGTTTTTCTAAAAACACAGGTAATTCGCTAGTTGATATGGCTCTTAAAAATATAGAGGTTTTAGAGGCTGAAATGAGATCTTTAGATTTGTAGGGAGCCAGTGTTTCTATTAATAGTTCATAAAACTCAGGATTATTTTCTAAAATAAAACCTAATTTATCATCTTCTATATGGAACAATGATATTCCATAAATTTTGTAGGTTTTATCAGTATATGTCGCATAAGTGCCATCCTCATTAGTAAATACTTTTTTTAGAAAATGCTCTGAACTGGCCCATTTATGCAAAACAGGCACCCCTTCTTCTGCAAAGGGTTCTGCTTTAATGGCGCCATGGCTTGCATAAACAGTTGGATGAGGTAAATTTTGGCAATAGAGTTGTTGATATTTTTCGCCTATTAATACGAATAAATATTTTATCAAGTCCTGCTTACTAATAGGATAATGTTCTCTATCAAAAGGTGTAAGATTTAATAAACCTTTTTCTAGAATCTGGTAATTCCAAAGGCCTTTATAAATAATGACATTATTTTCATTACGATGTTGAAGATAAAATTTAATGTATTCACCCACCTTATAATTCTGCTCCCATAGTATTTTTACTTTAAGTTCGCGTGGTTCTAATTCACTTTCATTGTCTTTGATACGTTGTAAAATTCTTGGAAAATTATCCATAATATTTAAAGCTGCTAGCTCTTCCGGAAGTACATCTATAGTGGGGTTTTGAGGACAAGGATGCGCCAAAATAGAGCGGATACGATATAAGGCTGTCCATATGTTAGCTGTCTGAAAGTAATTAATTTCAGTAAAGGACAATATTGGCTTGGATAATGACTGTAAGGCCTGATTTACTAAAGAAGTTGAAGGGTTATAGCTTAATAGTTCATCGAAAAAAATATGTACAACATCCGCTATTAATTTTTTTTGAGCCGAGTTAAGTTTAGGCATATAAATCTCCCTTTATATTGGCCCTATATTATTTTAAATTCGACAAAAATCAATTGATTTAGCCACCGCTAAATCAGTGTCTTTAAATATAGATTATAAAATTAATCAGGCTTTTGTTCGGAGGCTTTGACTAAAAATCATTCATATAAAAATCTAATTTTTGTTTGCTTATCAACACTTATAGTTGGCTTTTTTTGGACAACTTTCCGTGCCGGACAAATTACTTCTCACCTAGCATGGATAGGATGGTTCGTAATTTGGTTGACTTGAGAAATTTAGTTAATGAAGTTACGAAAATAGATGTCAAAGATATATTTTTGTTCGCAAACTGGTGAAAAATCAAAGCTCAGCTCGATTTCCCTCGCCCCATGAGAAATCACTAAGCGCCATCAAAATTGAATAATTCTATGTCACACAAGGGTCATAGGACTACACATTGTATTATTTGTTAAATCGTTTCGTGGATTAACCGCAATCATTCCATTCTCATACCCAATCCCGAGCTGTTTTCTATTGGAACTCGTTGGCCATCTAATTCAACAATACTGATATCTGATATGTTATCAATGTTTAATTTTTTCAAAAGAGTATTTACTCCATGTTCAATATACTTTTCTGAATTACTAGATCTTAATAGTTTGTTTATAGGAGTTTTCAGTTTATTAAATTCTTTCTCATCAACAGTTGCATCAATAGCTCTAGTATCTTTATCCGATATAAAACTATATTTATCTGGAATACTAAGACGGCAGAAGGTAGGTACAATTTCATCTACAAAATAATTCCCTTCATTGGCGTTTGCATCTAATATTCTCCTATCACAAAAATTACATATTTGAACACGAATCAATCCTCCTTCACGAACTTTTGATTCATACAAATTTTTTAGTGTATTTGCAGTTTCTGGTGATAATCTTAACATATTTCCTATAATTAAGACCTTATCAAATTTTTCATCTTCAGATAAAGTTAAGGACTCGTCTCTTAATTTCTCTGTAGCCTCTTCCAAGGCATTATTTCCAAATATTAATTGCTCATTTAAAGTTTCTTTTAAATCAAAATAAGAGCCATTATCACCTACATAAATAGTGCTGGTTTTATTTTTATAGGTTTCGGCATAATTTACACCATGGCGTAATGTAAATTGTGGTAGGTCTATATAAAGTTTTCCATTATTATCAGATTCTGAGGCTAAAACAGTAATTAACAATTTACCTTCTGGCTGAGGCCTAGATACATTTTTAAAGAATTTAGCTTTCATTAATAATTACTCCATATTATATAATACCGCAATTCGTTCTGCTCAACTTACAATATAATTGTACTTATATTATACACTATTTGACTAAAAGAGTAATTTTGGCAGGACCGTCATATGCATCGTAACAAGATGGTATTGGTATTTTTTATCAAACGGGTTTCGGTTATTGTTGGATAGCGGGCGATATGGAGTATTGCGGACACATAGATGCTAGTACTAATAGGATTTTATAAAAAAGCACTGGGTAAATATAATTTAAATCTAATGCAAGTCTGGATTCAATACTAGAAATTAAGCGTGTATTCGCTCTCTTCATTTTTAAAAACTCTTAATTCTTAACTTTTTAGATAAAAGGACTTTTCAACCCACTGTGTATTTTCCGACTTAATATTTTATGCATTTAAATTCATCAGATTTGCTTCATCATCTGACTCATCATCTGTTGTGAGAAGAATATCAGTGCTGGGAGATATGATCGACTTTAGAAAATCTAAATAAGCCTTCAAGGAGTTATACGAAGGGTATTTTTCCCAAGGTTTACACCATAGTTTGTTTTCTTGGTCTATGGCCTCTTTAAATTCCTGTTGCTCGTTAAAAACAACATGGATTCGATGCATAATTTTAATTAATATATCCGGTGCTTTATAAATACCGGGCATAACCGAGGGATGTTGCTTCAATGTTTGCTCATAAAAATTGACTAATAGTGTCAGATCGGTACCAAGCTTATCAATTATATTTTTAATTGAGTCGACTTCTTTTTCTTTAAAAAACCAGTGAATTCTCATTCATACTCCCTTCTAAAAATTAGTATGATTATATCAACCTTGAAAACAGTCTATCAATATAAATATAGGAACTGGGTCTTTGGAGAGTAATGGGGCTCCGTTGCAAAAACGAACGATAGTTTATACTTTAAATAAAACTATTGGACGGGCTCCTAAATGCGCTCAACGAAACCTACAGCCTTTAAATGGCGTCATTTTCATGGAGAAGTGATTTTACAGTGTGTTCGCTGGTACTGTAAATATGGAATCAGCTATCGTGATCTGGAAGAAATGATGGCGGAGCGTGGCTTGGAAATTGACCATACAACCTTGTACCGCTGGGTTCAGCATGATGCTCCTGAATTAAAAAAACGACTTGACTGGCATAAGAAACGTTATGCTGGACGTTGGCCTCTTGATGAAACCTATATCAGGATAAAAGGTGAATGGAAATACCTGTATCGTGCCATTGATGAACTAGGAAATACGATTGATTTTTATCTTTCCCATCGCCGGAATACAAAGGCTGCGAAACGCTTCCTCAAAAAGCTCATCAAGTCTAATCCCACCTGTGATGTTCGTGTCATCAATATCGATAAAAATCCAGCCTATTGCCAGGCCATTAAAGAATTGAAACAGGAGGGAAGTCTGGCTTCTGATGTAAGTCATCTGCAGATAAAATACCGCAATAACCGACTGGAAGCAGACCACGGAAAGCTTAAGCGTCTCATCCATCCCGTCAGGGGATTTCAATCCATGAAAACTGCTTATGCAACCCTCAGAGGGTTTGAAATCATGCGTATGTTTAAAAAAGGTCAGTTTAATATTTGGATGTATGGTAACCGTACTGAGAGCTCATTTATTAATGAACAATTTGGAATTTACGGCTGAGATCTATTCAGAAATTGTTTTTTTGGACCGCTTTTCTTTTTTGCAACGGAGCCCGAATTGTTATTAATAATTAAAATTCCTCCAGTAGCCGCACTATATCCGATACCACTAGCATCACTGCATCCACTATTGTCGATTGGGGATCCGTTATAGTTTGGGTGCCACTTGTAATGGATATATTGACGCAGGCGGCTTGTAATCCAGGGGAATATAACTCACTTAGAATAGGGAATATGATAAATTTGCTGCACATCCTTGCGCGAAAAAATGATTCTTTCATGTACTTAACTTCCTTAGTTGTTGTTCGCAATTATAAAATCAGTACCTCGCCTTTACTGGCATTTTCTTTTGTAAAATTAATGTGTTAGGTTGCTTAGAGGCTATCAGAAAAATCGGTGGCACAGCCAGATCTATGTTAGACTTAGATTTTATTTGAACAAGGCAACTTCTACTCAATTCAGCTCAGTAGCATTCGGCAGTAGCTACATACTGATTATTCATGTTCTTAATTTTTTGATAATAATTAACCAGTATAATAAGAATTATATTTGTAATGTTATGGTGCTAATTATGGGTAAGACTTTAAATTTAATTTATTCCTCTCCAGAGCGGCTAAATTTTTTTGGTAAAATCAAACAGATTGGTGGCATAGTATTTAAATTTAAATCCGAAGGTGTTATCAATGACTTTGGAACCGCAGACGAAAATGAAGTAGGTCGTGGAGACTCCTATGCAGTATTTCCTGAATTGCAGACAATGTTCGACAGCGGTGAAAAAATTACACTTGCTGCATTGCGCGAAGGGCTGCGCTCACGCGGCGTTGTCGACCAATTCATGCAGAATAAAGCTATGACAATGCTGTTACAATGTAAAGCAGGAATGCATTTTGCTATGGGCAACATCTTAAACGGCTTGTTGCTAGAAAATGGGCATAACTTTTTGATGCGCCCCAATTATGATGTTAAATTTGAGGTTCAAAGCCCAAATCATGTCAAATTGGTTTTCAATGGTACCTGGCAGAATATTATGGTAGAACCCAGAGAAGATTCTCTGCAGGCTCGAGTTGAAATTGATATAACGCCGGAAAGAATTGCTATTTATAATTTTAATGTGACACAAATAGGTAAAAGTCCCGAAGCGGAGCAAGCTTTTAGATTTTTACAAAATAATCAAACCTCTATTTGGCAAAAAATTGTAACTTTCTTTAAAACCTATTTTAATGCTAACAGCAATTTAGAAATAGAAAATGTGGCTATTGATAATAAACCCTGGAACGAAAACACCAAAAAAATTACAGAGCCTTTAGTAGGTGCTGAGGAACCAGCGAATGAAAAAGATGAGCTAGATAATGGAGATTCAAGCTTTATTCCACACTAATAATTGTTCCTGGAGTTAATATGGAAGCAATGATAGTTAAGTAGCAGCTTTGAGTCTAAGAGAAAATACTATGAAAATGCTACCAGTTTCTAGAAACTGGTAGCATTTGGCTATTAAGAATTATGGTATTTTTCCCAACGTGTAGACAAATCCTTATTAGGTAAGGTTTCATTAACACCTAAAACAATTCCTCCGGATTGAATTTCTGTTTCAATCACTTTAGCCTTATCTTCAGAAATTCCCCAGCCAATAAGGGAACCTACTAAGCCTCCAGTGATGCCTCCAGCACCAGCACCGGCCAAACCTGCTGCAATAGGGCCAGCCACTACAAGACCTAATCCTGGTATTAAAAGACTTGTACCTAAGGCGGCTAGTGCTCCCACAATTCCACCTAAGGCGGCTCCGGTGGTTCCTCCAACAGCCAATCCCTCTGAGGCTTTAGAGCCTTCCTTAACCAGAATGGAATTATAATATTTATTTCTGGAATCCTCGGACATCATTACGGTGATATCTTGAGGAGAGTAGCCTGCATCCAGAGCTTCTTTATATGCTTTTTCAGCAGCTTCTGGAGTTTTAAATACTTCGGTAGTAATATGCATGTCTTTATGTGCGTCCATAACTCACTCCTTTATTGGTCGATTCCTTGCTCTCACTGGCTCTTAAGTGAATCTATTTGGTTCATCAAACGATTTTCATCACAAAGCCATCCACTGGTTTTATGCTTGGGTGAGGCATGATAGATTAATTTTCCTTATAGCAATAAATTTCTTTTTCTCCTGTATTTACTGGTTTGAGTACCAGAGGTTCTTCGCCACCGCCTTCGGTTTTATTCATAAGACATCGATATCCAGAGAATGTATAATAATAATTGCCCTCTGGCATTAGATATCCTTTTGATGTGGTATATGTTTTATTCTCTTCATCTACTGTAATGGGAACACTTTTCCAGGTGTTGGTTTGCGTATTAATAACACGTTCCGCAAAAACAGAGGAAAAAGATAAAGTAAGTAGCATACCTCCAATAAGTTTTTTCATTTAATCTTCCTTAGAGTTTAAAATCCTCATTAGTACTTGCTAAATCTTTTAAGCGAAAGGAGCATATAGAACTTATATAAATTGTGAAAAGAATTGAAAGTAGGTCTAGTTACTATTTACTGCAATCGCAAAAAGATATACCTATTGTCGAACATTTATATTTTTGTCTCCATCGGTTAAGGACCACCTCGTGTGAGTAACACAATGATCAACACAATTAATAATAGCCCCACTCCACCACTGGGATAATATCCCCACCCGCTGCTGTAAGGCCAGGTAGGTAAGACAGCAAGTAGAAGAATGATTAACACAATTAAAGTAAGATTCATTTTGAACTCCCTATATGAATCGGCATATAGGCATTGCCAAG
The DNA here is from genome assembly GCF_001465875.1 of Legionella saoudiensis. Classification (GTDB taxonomy): domain Bacteria; phylum Pseudomonadota; class Gammaproteobacteria; order Legionellales; family Legionellaceae; genus Legionella; species Legionella saoudiensis. The sequence goes on from NZ_LN901322.1 coordinate 444,077, forward strand.
TGCCAATTAAAATATTCCGATTTCCCTAACGGAGAAGCTAAAAATGTTATAGAAGTAAGCTTCTCATGGTTAATTATAGACAATTTGTGCTATATGCAATCAAAATAGCTTGCTAAGTAATTTATATACTTTACTTTAAATCATTAGCTGAAGTAGTTTTTATTGCTAGTTAAATTGCCACAAGTTCAAGCGGATAATAAAAAATCACATAATGAACCTTTTGGGCTTCTAAACGCTCATAATTTTACTAAAGGCATTTAAATAAATGCTTTTTAGTTAAACTTCTTTGTAGAATTAAGCGGTATAAGCTATATATTTTATATGTTAGAAAATATCAAAAAGAATCTATATGGAAGAGCATACAGGTAATAAAAAGTTATTTTCGCAATTTGCACAGTGGGTTTCAGAATGGAGTGGGAGAGCGGGTTCTTTTTTAATGGCTTTTTTGCTAATTGTTGTATGGTTAGTAACAGGTCCTATTTTTAACTATTCTGACACCTGGCAGCTTTTAATTAATACAGGTACAACAATTGTAACTTTTTTAATGGTATTTTTGATTCAAAATACTCAAAACAGAGATACTAAAATTATAAATTTAAAATTGGATGAGTTAATTAAATCGCATCAACGCGCCGATAATTTATCGATTGACTTAGCCTCATTATCTGATAAAGAACTGGAAGAATTAGAAAAGAGATATAAAAAAATATGTCATCAGTGCTCTGAAAGATCTAAAAAGGATTAATTCGGGGACGCCCTTTTTTAGATGATCGCATTTAGGTTTTGATACAAATGCGAGATTTAAACAAACCAGAGTAAAACTCTTGGTAGATAATACAGTTAAAAATATTAAACATAAAATTGGTCTATTAAAAGATCATTATAATAAGCGCACCCATTAAGGAAAAATGTGCTGTGAACGAACTGCATTACAAATATTGATGATAAACAAATCTGAAAGGAAAAATTTATAGGCTAGACCTGACAGACGCCTCTAGAAAATCGGAAACTGTCAGATCAAGTTTGGACTACTTAGGTTTTACTACCTAATCACACCAGTTTGTTTTTAATCTCATTCTCAACATCTGAAACTATTGCAGCAGAATCCGTTTTTACGCTAAACACCGTAAAACGTCCCGTAATTAAATAGCTTCCACCTAAAGTCCCTATTAATAATGCCAAATTAGCTAAAATTTCGCCACCTTTCTTTAGTTTCCAGCCACGAAACTCTTCCAGACCCCTACGGTGCTCCTCAAAAATCTCATCTGCTCTCGCATTTAACTCTTCCTCAGTTAAATTGTTCTGGAGATACCTAGTGACTAAGCCTTTTAAATCTTCAATGAGAAACTCTGCAGCGAGGGCCGCACCTTCATAGTTACGAGCGTATAAATTTTTAGCTTTATTATCTAAAATGGTTAATTTGTTATGAATGGCGCGGGCCTTCTGTTCACGCTTGGACACCATGTCATCAACGGGGGCAATATCGGGCACAACATCGAGGACAACACCAGGGGAAAAAGTATAAAGAATCGCGCTTTGAGCTTGATTATTCGCTAATTTTTTTGCAATAAAATTAGCCATTTCAACAGCATCATCTGTTGACACTAAATCACCTGTCAGCGAATCATAACTATAATAAGTTTCCTTATGTTGCACCACAGAAATGGTATGACCTTCGGTTCTTATTGTCATACCCGCAGAATTGAGTTGATTAAGTTTTTGCCGAAATTGCTCTTCTATAGAGGGCGTATTGCTTGCTGGAATTCGTCTCTTTAATTCCTCAGCGGTGACCCTTTCCCAATTCACCTCCTGCAAGTTTCCTTCCCTATCCTCTCGTTGAAGAGCCTCTATTTTCTCGAGATTGAATGCTAAAAACTCATAAAAATCTTCGTACGTGCTTCGGATTCTAATAAATTCATCGATATCAATATTACTGGCTGGGGCAAATAATTCATCCTGTATTGGGGCCTGAAAGCTATCCGCATAATATTGATTATATGCCTCTACTTCTAACATACCTGCCCCGACATCTTCATTAGTATTATTTTTCAAAAACTCTATGAATTGGGCTTGGCTATCATTATGTGCTTTTGCCACTGCCTGTATCATACTTAAATCATCTTTAGCCCTAAGAATAGCGTTAATGACGGCAACACTAATTAGGGTACATGCATTGACGGTTTGTGGTTGAGCTATGTGAATGACCTTCATAATAATTCTTTTAAAAGTTAACATGCACATATTATAAACTGGAATTATTAGCTAAAGCTTAAGAATACCCTAAGTTTTAGCTAATAGCGTTTAGCAAGTGACATTAGTACAGCAAGATTAAAAATCGAATTGGGGATCAGTATCCTCCCGTCTTATGGTAAAGAGGAAGTTATGGGGTCAGGGTAATTTGCTAATTACCCTCATAATTTGACGCTATGATATGATTTCTTAGAGTATATTACATGAAGAACGAGCATGCTCAATTTCTTGTAGTCTAACTAATTCTCTGCCATTGTCTACTAATAAAAGACGAGCGGCATTATTAATGAACATTTGTGATTCGACTAAAAAGTCATGTACAGCCCTTAAGGCCTCTACAGTATGGTGATTTTTGATATAGTCAATTTTAGCAGGTAACTCTTCGCAAATGTTATCGATTTTATTCAGCACTACCTTATTATATGTTTTCAAGATAATAGAAAACTCTCTCAATAATTCTAATATCTCATTAAACTGAGGAGCGTAATGATTTTTATCAGATTTTTTTATATCTTTAGTATGCTCGTTTGATTCAGGCACCATTTCATCATTTATCATTTCAACAGATAAACTGTGTAGCTTTTGTTTGATTTTATCCACTTCTTTAATAACAATAGCTTTTTCTTCAATAATATAGTTCTGCACTGGTTGAACTATAGGGCTTAAATCAACTGGGTGTACCAATTTCTTTTTAAAAAACTGAGGCATGTTAATTATCCTTGTTAACTATGGGCCTCGAATTATATAAGAAATAAAGCGCTTAAAAAATTAATTTGCTATTTTTATCTATATTGTAACTTTCATTAGAAATGAGAAAATAAATAAAAAGATTAAAATATTTAGCTGTGATTAAAATGGTTGTTTTTACTCAATCATTTTTACATAGCATTTCAATAAATTTTTTAAATCGTCTTTGTCTTGTCTCCGCTTTTTTCGCAGTGTGAAGGCTGTATAAAATGTTATATTTTTCGGTTTTACTTAGAGCCTCAAAATTTTTTTTAACCGTTAAATTGGCTTCAAGTGCTGCTAAAAAATCAGATGGAGCCACCATTTCGCTAGGTGGTGCATATGCAGCCTCCCAGCGTCCATCTTCCTTGGCCGCTTGAACGTGTTTCAAGCCCGCTTCTTTCATTCGACCCTCTTTAATTAGGCTTTCCACATGCTCCGTATTGCGTTTTGACCAGTTACTGTCCCAACGCCTTGGAGTAAAACGTTGGAGGTAAGCTTTATTGTTAAGAGATTTTTTAACACCATCAATCCAGCCCCAACATAATCCTTCAATTACCGCCTCTTTCCAATTGATAGATTGCTCTCCAGATCCTTTTTTAAAAATTTTTATCCATAACTCAGTCTCCGTATCATGGTTGCATTCAAGCCAATTTGAAAATTCTTGAGGTGTTTTAAAGGTTTTTATTCGAAATTCATCTACTTCAGGCATAACTAATTCTCACTTATCGGTTTTTTAACAAAGTCATCTAATTTGATTGATATAATCATTTCTCGTGATGACTTAAATGTTTACATTAACCCAAGTACCATATGTTTTGACATACGCTATGTTTCCTTTTATCAATACGCTGAAAAAATAGGCCTGAGGTAGCTAAAAAAGCAGCTCAGAGAAGCGAGCATGGCAGTTAAAACTAAGGATACAGTTTTAACTGCTGGTTTAGAAGCAGTAATATTCAATAAACATTTAATACAATTACGCTTATGGTAAAAGTCAGGAACGAAGCATCATTTCAAAAGGCTAAAGAAATTTGACGGCAATTGAGCTCCTTCGTCTAAAATTCGATAAACCTACGATACTCTTTAGATTCTAGAAGAGTTTCATCTCCTCTTTTTCGCTTATTTGGATTATTTGCAGAAAAAAGAGTAGCCCAAGTGCTAGAAACCGTCCTATTCAAAGGCCCTTGTAATGTATCGGTATCCATATCGACTATGGATTTATCTTCATCCCCATCAATATCTTGTGCTAAATAATCAGTCGAAAACGCAAAGATTTTATTTTGATTCTTAATTAAGGGTTGAATGTATTTCTCATGAATATCCGAAAATGTAACTACGTAACCAATTTTATCTTGATAAAGACGAATTACTCGTCCAATCATCTGTTCTATATCTTGTTTTTCATTTCCCATTGCTGGCTTGCGTAAAATGAGTTCCCAGCCTAAATCAGGACAATCAAAACCAAAGCGAAGTTTTCTTACTGCCAATAAAACACCTGACTTGCTATGTTGTACAAATTCTTTTAACTGCTCCTCATCCTGAGGGTTTTTACTGTGTATCTCATAAGCATCAATACCCGCGTCAAGCAACATCTGTTTTACTTTCCGACATAACTCGATACTTGCTAAATAAATTATTCCCTTGGTCTCAGCCAAAGTAGCGCCTTCATGAAATCCTGGATGATAGTGGGTTTTGAGCAAACGAGGTAAATCATTAATTATTAAGTCTGCATTTTCAGGAGAATACGGGATGCCCAAGGACTCGGCGATAATTGGTGCATGATACCGTCCATTCAAAGCCTGCTCTAAACTTAAAGTATATAAAGTTTCTTTAAGAACATCCTGCAATGGAGGGGTCGCGCTACTTCCGATAATCATTGGTTTATTTTCATCAGGTAGTGTCTCAATTAACTGTTTTACCGTTTTGGAATAATAATGATACTCATCCAGCAAAATAAGCGAAGCTGTAGAAACCATAGGGGATGCTTCATCTAAAAGCTTTTTAAAGCTGTCTTCACAAATAATAATAATAAGTTTTTGCTGCGGAAAAAGCTTATTTTGCATTAGCGCATCGACGCTAATGCTTTGTTGGTGACTTGAGACAGTAATAATGTTTTGGGGTAAGACCCAAAGCAGATCGTTTCTTTCTAGAAGAGAGTCGTTGTAACGGAGTAAATCTACATAAAATTGATGAACAAGATCAATATGGGGAGTTACTATGAAAACAGAAGCTGACAGGGCAGCTTGATGAGCCATTAATGCCCAAGTTGATTGGATAAGGCTTTTTCCACTGCCAGTAGCCATAACCAGGCGCGAGGGCTCTTTATATCCCGCAGCGGATTTAATAGCTTCAGCTTGATAATCACGTATCATCGAGGAATGAAAATCATAATTATTAAGTGACTCAGCCCAAAGTGTTTTGAACATTTCTTCTGGTGGGCTTAATGTGGGAGATAGTTCCAACTCCTCTAAGTCACTACTAGGCGTTAACAGAGGTGCTGACACTCCTGCCAGGTTATTTGCTTGAGCATGTAATAAAGACAAATCAGCCTGTTGGATGTTTTCCTCGAGTGCCTCATGCACGCGGTAATTATCGGCAATAATTTGATTTAATTTATTGATAGATAACTGCAGGACGTGTTGTAAAAACGGTGGAAAAAGATTGAGTTGATTTTCAAGATGAAAGGGCTCAGCTTTTTTACCACTGGCTGCAAAAACATTTTGATGTTTTTTCGAGCGAAGTAGTCCCATCGATTCAATAGGAACTATTCCATACCCACCAATTCCTTGAGATTCAAATAGATAATGTAATACAATCTGAAAATAATAATCCTCGCCCCATTTGAGCGCTTGCGCCGCGTTAGGAAAAAGAAGAAAAAGCTCTTCTGCTCCTTTAAGCTTCTCGCGAATAATCGCCATATTAATCCAGAAGAGTTTCGAGCCCAGCTCATTAGGCGCTTTTTTACGACCCATTAACGTACCCACACTGATACTGGCTTGTTGAATCGCTTCAACGCTCAAAAAATCAAAAACCTTATCCCAAGAAGATGAGCGCACCGATGCGGGATTAATGGCAAGGCGTTTAATATTATCATCCAAAAGGGTGAAATGTGGGCAATTGAAATGATAGGCAAATAAAAAGGCGGCCAGGCGTCGTGCGGTCACACTCCCTAATTGGGTATAAGCACCATTGTATTGGCTTTCTATTTTATGTACGACTAATAAATTAATCTGAGGTGATATATGAGGACGCAAGGCTTCCACCTCTTCTTGCGTGCAAATTAAAATACTTTTTCCTGGGGGGATATAGGCATTTTGCACGCGCCCCGCGCAGATGAATGTATTAAATGCATCAGGAGTGATGTTCTGACTATCCGTATATAGCGTTGCACTGAATGAATCGGTGGAAATATCCAATAAATAATAAGCTGAGAGCGTGCTGTGGTGCTCATTTACTTGGGCAAAATCTAGGTACTGATAAGGAGAAACCGTATAATTTTGAGGGGGTAAAGCCTTAGGCAATCGTGAATGCGGTTTACCCATAATGTATTTTGTATGAATTCCACCTTTTATCATATCAGCAGGTGGTGGAGCAGGATAAAATGCTGGCTGTGGAGGTTTTGAAACAGGAGCACTAGATTGAGCATAAGCATGTGCTTCCATTTCAGAAGAGGCTTGATCATGCCCTTGAACATACACCTCGCCGTGTTCTTTTGCATCAGCTTGGAAATAGACTTGGTTGTAAGGTTGTTCGGGAATCAATTGGTTAAATTGTGCAGGTAGCGGCACACGATAAGACCTATACATTTTTTGAATACAGGTCAGTGGAATATGATGTTTATCCCGGATAAGCTCCACCATCTCATGGTTTTGATTATGAATATATCCTTCTAGCTCTCTAATAATTAAATTCTGAATTCGAGATCCAAATATAGTAGAATATGCATAGTTTTCGACCTCTTTATCAAAACCAGAAGCTTTATACCCTTTAATGATTTCTGTTATAGAAGCATTATAACGAGTACGGTATTCCTCCACTTTTGCAAAATTACCGGCTTCAGCATAACCTCTGGCAACTTGGTGCACCGTTTTAGGGTGTTTCATTAAATGCTCGCTGACTTTTTGCTCATTTCCAGCCCGCGCAAATAGTCGTGCCATAACATTGGGTGAAAGGCCATTTTTTCTTCGACACGCCTCAATTTCGGGGTCTTTATTTGCACGAATTAACGCCAAAAGCTCATCTACCTTTGATATGTCTTGGAAAAAAATACCACTCATGATAATTGCTCTAAAAATTTAAAAAACGCTCAATATGATAACAAAAAGAACAGCGTAATGCCACTAATTAAATTCGCAATAGAATTTAATTTAAGGTTTGATGTTAAACCAAATAAACGCTATACCGTACTATGGATATTATTGCTCATGCATTAATTAAGGAATTATCTGAGTAAGACATAGGATTAAGACGGTTGAATTTATTGTTTTTATAACAGAGCGTTTAAAGGTTGATATGTGAATCAAGGAAAACCTTAGGTTGTTCTATAGAAAATAGCTCTCTACAATAAATTGAAGCTATTCAAAATCGAGTTGTGAATAAAAAAATCTGGATTACCTTAATATATAAGGGATTCCATTTTTTATTTTCTAATTATGACATCGTAGCAGTCTGGCTTATCTAAAGATTACTGCTTATAGGAGATTATCATGGCAAGAAATGATGGAAGTAACAGTGTAGCTATAGTTGCTATAGTAGTAATTATCCTTTTTGTCGCTATTGTGGCGTTTTACTTCTTTAATCATAATGGTGTCCCGACTGCGCAAGATACCCCCAGTACTACAAAAATAGAAGCCCCTAAAACGACGATAGAGATGCCAAAAAGTAATCCCAGTAATGATAACACCAGCACTGGAACGACTGGCGTAAAAAAATAATGCCCTTCATTTAGGCATTGACCTAGCAGTTAGGGTCTTTGCCGGAACTCATAGATTTGGGTTAGAGAGAGCGAGTTTTTTTGCTCTACGTAATTTTTTTTGGAGTACATTTATTGGTTGAATGTAATTTTCCCAAAATTTATTTACTGTAGTCGCACTTTCATAAAAAGCCAATTGAGTTCCGGCTGGAATGGTATGACGTTGGTGTAACTCTGGAGCTGTTATTGGACAACCCGCTTCTTGCTCCAACACCTTGATGATATTTTGAAGAGTACAATTGTAATATTCTTTTTGAGCAATGCGAGATATGCTTTCTTTCCGGGATTTGTGGATAGAAGAGTAGAGTGAGGGGATATACATTCTATCAATCGATCGGATGTTAAGGGCATCAGATTGAGATTGTCTTACATATATGGTAGATATTTTTTTTGCGCGGTATGCTTCAAGATGATTTAAGGTCAAGAGGCAATCATCAAAATGCAAATGGTTGTTACCAAGCCAATCTTTATTTTCTAACACTTCGGGAAATTTTAACTTATGCAATTTGCCTAATTGAAAGCATGCCTGCAGATCAAATTGTTGGTGATGAGGTAAGTTTTTAAAATGAGTGTATTCCATTTTATCTAAGAGGTCAGAAATATAATTAATGAAATCATATAAATGCACGAATGCGCGAGTTTTATTTTTCAGAATTTCTTCTGCTACCTCATTGTTACCTGGGAAATGGCCTTCTATTAATGATAATAGGGGAACATAGCTTTTAGCTAAGCCAGCGAGCCTCTGTGGCCAGGTAAGTGTTAAAATCCCCACTTCAGGTTTGTAACTTTCCCACTCGGTAAATTTGGTTAAGCCCTGTTTTATCGCAAAACCAATCATCATACCAAAAGCAAACTCCTCCATAAAAGGACGAGGAGATTCAATGGCGGTTAATGATTTGTTTAAAAAGTATTTTGGTAATTTTGTTTTATATAGTTGTGCTGGAAAAACAGCGGCTCCTTGGATAATAAGAGAGCTGTACAGGGTATTGTCCCAATCAAAAGTAACCTTATCTATAGAGCTTGTGCGGGCGAAGTTTCGGGCAAACTTGAATGTGTTTAGCGCATAGGTTTCTGCTGGGGAACCAGAGTCGTATCGGTTAAGGCAGGCATAGTTTAGCAAGCTTAAAATCTCTTGAGCAACATTGGTATTTAATGCAATTGACGGTGGGGAAGGGTATGCTGATAAATCCGATTCACTTGGTCTTAAGTGCGTACTAATATAATCTTGATAACTCATTTATCTTGCTCCAAGTGATTCATCCAAAATGTACAATTTGGACTATTAATTATAGCACCAAATTAGGAAGGACATTTTTTTTGAAGCTGATTTTCTTTTTGGAAGAAGAGCTACTATAATTTTTTAAAGCTTATAAAAATATATTAGATATGAATTGGTTAGCAAAGATAAAAAAATTAATTGGCTTTGCTGGTTGCGCGATTCTCATCGTTTTACTTTTTTTATTAAATTCTTGTAAGAATGCTTCTCAAACTCAATTGACCGGATATGTTGAGGGCCGATACATTTATATCACGGCGTTAATATCAGGCACATTAAAATCTTATCATATAACTAAAGGCATAATGGTTAATAAAGGACAATTATTATTTACATTAGAGCGTGAAACTTCAGCTCAAAATTTAACCATTGCGCAAGCAAATGTTCAGGAAGCTCGTGATGAATTAAGCAACGCTAATTCTATTTATAAGATGCAAAAAATTAAAAAAGATAGAGATTTGATTTTATTAGGGAAAGACATTATTTCTAAAGAAACATTTGAGGATAGCCTGCTTAATTACCAAAAGGCACTGCAAAATAAAAAAATAGCTCAATCAAAACTGGCTTCTTTGCAAGCTCAGGAACAAAAGGCGCAATGGGACTCAAATCAACAGGAAGTAAAGGCACCTCAAACCGCACTTGTCTTCGATACATTTTATACGGAAGGAGAAGAGGTTGCGGCGGGCTCAACGGTAGTTTCTTTACTGGATCCTTCTCAAATAAAAATTATATTTTTTATTCCGCAGGCCTCTTTAGGAAAAATTAAATTAGATCAATTGATTAATGTCAGTCATGATATGGAGGCCCAGCCAGCCAAAGCGAAAATAACCTATATTTCGCCTAAGGCTGAATATAATCCACCAGTGATTTACAGCAATGAAGAGCGAGAACGCCTTGTTTTTCGTGTTGAGGCAATTTTAGAACCTGTTTCGCAAACACTGACCATACACCCGGGGCAACCTATAACTGTTATTTTATAGTTGAGTATCGATTATGAGCTCTTCGAACTTCATTATAGATGTAAGAAACTTAGCTAAAAGTTTTGCCAATGTTGCTGCCGTCAAGAATATCAGTTTGCAAGTCAGGTATGGGGAAATTTTTGGATTTTTGGGGCCTAATGGCTCTGGTAAAACCACGTTAATACGCATGTTATGTGGTCTTTTAACTCCCGATCAGGGCAGCGGTGAATGCATTGGGCATGATCTAAAAAAACAAATGGCGCTTATTAAAAAGCAAGTGGGGTATGTCCCCCAAGCATTTAGCCTATATAAACGATTGACCATTGGCCAGAATATTTTGCTGATGGCGGAGCTTTATAGTGTCGTGAATCGCGAGGAGCGCGTTAAAGATGTAATGTATGAATTGGGGTTGTATCCATATCGCGATAAACTGGCTGGCGCTCTTTCGGGCGGATGGAAGCAGCGTTTAGCCTTAGCCGGTGCGATTATTCATAAACCCTCCTTATTGTTTCTTGATGAGCCGACAGCAAATGTTGATCCTGAGTCAAGACAAATATTTTGGGATCTCTTACGGAGTTTATCCTCTCAAGGTATGACTATTTTACTGAGCACCCATAACATGGCCGAAGTGCAGCATTGCAGTCATCTGGCTTACATGTTTCATGGTGAAATGATCATGAAGGGTAGTCCTTGGGAAATTCAGCAACAAGCTAATTTGTTTACCTGGGAAGTGCAAGGAAAGGATACAATTCCTTTAGCTAAAGAATTAGAAGTATGCCAGGGAGTTGAGCAAGTCATTACATTTTTTGATACCCTGCATGTGAGTGGGCAAAACCTAGGGGAATTGGAGCAAGCGATTAAACCTTATAAAAATTTGGGTTATTTAACCTGGAGGCAAATAAATCCTACCTTAGAAGATATCTTTATTTGGCTTACGCGAAAATATAAATTAGTACATCAATTGGATGATTGATCAATATGTCAAACTTAAAGGATATGAAGTTAAGATTTATTGCGATTCAGAAGAAAGAGTTTATTATCATGCTGCGCGATAAACGAACTTATTTTTTCCTTATTTTAATTCCCTTAATCCAGGTTATTTTGTTTGGCTATATTATTAATAGCAACGCAAAGCATCTAACAACCATCGTGGTTAAGCATGATGATTCGCCTTTTGTAAATAGTATTATCCACTCCCTCAGCAATTCAGAGTATTTTAAGATACAAGCCATTTATAATACGGATAATGATGCAAAACAGCTTATGGAGTCAGGAAAGGTTCAATTTATTGTTTATATTCCCGAACAATTTACTCATGATTTGATAAGGAACAAGCAGCCCCATATGCTCATTGAGGGTGATGGTTCTGATCCCATGCTGATTGGGAATGCTTTTTCAGCATTGAATACGATTGCTTTAGAGGCACTAAAAAGAGATGCTATTGGGCCATTAAGCTATCTTAAGACCAAAGAGCCTGCATTTATTATTGACAGGCACGCAAAATACAATTCAGCGGGAAAAGCTCAATACCACACTTTACCCGGATTAATTGTATCTATTATTACTATCTCGCTCACCATGTTGACGGCAATTTCCATCACTACAGAATATGAAGAAGGAACTATGGAGTTGCTATTAGTTACACCGATTCACCCATTAGAGGTAATGTTTGGGAAAATAGTGCCTAATATTATATTGGGTTATATTTTGTTTTATCTGACTTTGTTTATTGCCAGATATCTGTTTCATGTTCCTTTTTATGGCAGCGTCCTATTATTGTCTATCATCGCATTACCCTTTTTCATCGCGAATTTAGGAATAGGTATTGTGACTTCAAGTCTTTCTAAAACGCAATTCCAGGCTGCAAACATTGCTAGTACCTATGCATTACCGGCTATTTTATTTTGTGGATTTATGTTTCCTTTTGCTGCAATGCCAGTATGGGCGCAGTGGATTGGAAATTTACTGCCGCCTACGTATTTTTTAAGGATTACTAGTGATGTGATGTTAAAAGGGGCTGGTTTTGCGGCAATTTGGCCTAATCTGTGGCCTATTCTTGTTTTTACTTTTATGATTATTCTAATCGGCGATCGCTCTTATCGCCAAACCTTGGATTAACGACCGCTATGTTCTTAATGCTGGAGGCGCTTTTGGGTTTAACGTATTAGGAATAATGATTTTTTTATATAAATTCATTGGGAAAATATAATCGCTCATAAGCTTCTAATGTGTTCTCGATATGATGCTTTTGCACTAATTGATAACTTGCATCTCCCATAGCCTCTAGCTGTTCCGAGGGCAATTGCATTATTTTTTTAATTTTTGCTGCTAAATCAAGGCTATCCTGCGGATTAAATAAATATCCATTTTTGTTATTATCAATAAGTAAAGGGAGAGCCATAGCCTCTGCTAAGAGGACAGGACACGCTGAGGCCATTGCCTCAAGTGTTGCAATAGATTGCAGTTCTACTGCTCCTGGCATACAAAATACAGTCGCGCGTTGATATGCCTCCCGCAGCTCATTTTCGCTAACTGAGCCTAAAAAATGGATCTGCTGTTGAATCCCCATGGCAACGGCTTTATCTGCAAGTTCTTTACGCATTAAACCATGGCCGACAATGTTTAAATGTACAATAAGTTCATTTTGCAGGTGTTTAAGGGCCTCAAGCAGGATAGGAATATTTTTATCCGGATCCAGCCTGCCAACAAAAAGAATGGTGGGCGTTGTTGATTTGATACGCGGTTCATTTGGGCGATAAAACTTACTCAGATCCACCCCATTTGAAATAGGAATTACCTCAGCAAGGCCTGCGCGTTCTTCCAATGGCTTAATGGCGAGGCTAGATGGGGTGGTGACTTTATCTGCTTTTTTAAATACTCTCCCAATATCACGCCAGGAAATTTGTGCAATTTTATTATTTATCCATTGTGGAAACGGCAGATAAGGGGAAAGGCATTCAGGTACAAAATGATTTGTGGCGATAAGACGAATGGTTCGGGATACGGCTTCGTTTACGACCAGACGACCAATGAGATAATGACATTGCACGTGTACTACGTCAGGCTTAATCGTATCAAATAAATACCGTATTTCTTTTTTAATTTGCCAGGGTAAACAGAGTCTAAAGGTTTGATGATTAGAAACCGCATGGGAATGCAGACGGTGTTCAGTGAGGCCATCCACCGAGCTAGAATAACTAGGCCCTTTTATTGGCGATGGCGCGATGACATGGATTTCATAGCCTTTATTCGCTAAGCCGTGAGCAAGACGAGCGCTAAAATGAGCAGAACCATTAATGTCTGGAGGATAGGTATCTGCTGCAATAATAATTTTTTTATTTTGGTCCATTTTAATCCATGTCGCGTAAAAATTTCTTGGTCGCATTAGCGACTTTATAAGGGGCTTCATAGTGTAAAAGATGCCCATACTTGGGAATTGCGAGTAAACGTGCGTTAATAAATAAACTTTGTAAGGTCTCTTGTTTGCTTATAGAGCAAACATTGTCTTTCTCCGCGACAATGAGCAGGGTAGGCTGATTAATTTTTTTAGCATACTGGGTAACTGATTCATTCTTTATTACATTAAAGATTTCTATAAGCGTTTTTTTTGATTTTACTGGAGAAAAATAGGTTAAATGTTGATGATGAATCCATTGCTTTAATTTTTTATTACTGGTTCTGGTCATCAGTATACTCATAAATTGGGTGATTAAACGACTTTGCAATAAAGATAAATCAAATGGAGCCGGCAAATGGTTTGCGAGCCAATAATAGATTAAAACTATTTGTGAGCCAAAATCGCGTTGCTTAAGTAATGGTTCTGCCAAAGGATTCACTAAGATTATGTAGTCAACAGGAAGCCCTGCGGCTACTCCAGCACTGACGATGATAGTTCCAAAAGAATGTCCTAAAAGCGCGACTTTTCCTTGGCATTTTAAATTTAGAATAAACTCGTTTAGCCATTTATGATAAAAAAAAGTGTTATGTTCGATATTGATGAGGGGTTCAGATAAACCAAAGCCCGGTAAATCTGGAACAACTATTCGATAATCACCCAGTCGTTTGGCTATGAGTTCCAATCCATGATGCTCTCCTCTGAAGCCATGGATCAAAATAATAGTAACTTTGGCGGTTGCTTTACCATATTCCCAATAGTGCGTTATGGAGTTAAAAATAGTAGTCGTATTTTGGCGCGCAATATTTGCTGGACCATTGCCCATAGTAGTATCATTGAAAACGGTTTATTTAGTAATTATAGTAGGGTTAGGCTATTTTGCTGTTTATTGCAGGGAAACATATGGGTAAAAGGATAGCGGTCTTGAGCTTGCTCTTTATTTTCTCAAAGAGTTGGGCTTTGGATTTGATGGGGGCATTTGAGAAAGCACTTGAAAATGATGAAATATACCAGCAAAAAATTATAGACACGCAAATGTCTGGAGATGATATAGCGATTAGTTTATCTAATTTGTTGCCTAATATTAATTTTATTAGTCAACCCTTGGTCAATAACCTCACATCAAGTGGCGCTATTGTTAGTGATAATTTACAACCCGCAAATAACGTCATTAGCGCTATAGATATCAGGTTATCTGCTACACAAACCATTTTTAATTTAGCAAATTTTAAAAAATTGGCTGCCGCTAAATTAGATGCCAAAGTCGCTGCTGCATCTTTAAATGCTGAGTATCAAAATTTAATCGCCCGTGTGGTTAAAGCATATTTTAATGTGTTGTATTATGAAGATAGCCTGGCGTACTATCAGTCAAATAAGAAGTTTTTAAGCGTTCAGCTGGCACAGGTCAAAGAAAAACACCGTTTAGGTAAGGCCAGCAGTATGGATGCGGATCATGTGCAATCGGCCTTAAACGATGCAGAAATTGATTGCCAAGAGGCGCAAATAAAATTATTTATTCATCGACAAAAGCTCGCAGAAATTATCGCAAATGATAATGAGAGATTGGCCCCTTTAAAAAATAAAATTGCATTAACATCACCCAAACCAGAAAATGTTAACAAATGGATTGAAGCCGCAAAACGGCAAAATTGGAATGCGGTGTCTAATCGTTTAAAAATACAATCGGCATTGGAAAAAATTAAAGAGCAATCCTCACACCGTTTACCCTCGATCAATGCGGAGGTTTTATATGAACCGCAAAAATTTCATATAAAAAATGGAAGCTTATTAATGGCTGCGGGGACTAGCGGACAAGTCAATGCCGCTGCTTTTCTTAACGTATCCGTGCCTATTTATAGTGGTGGATTAATTACGGCCTCTGTTAAAAAGTATCAGCGTCTTGGTCAACGGGCAAAGCTTGAATACTTGTATTTTATCAGAAAGTTAACTTATTCGGTGAAAAAAGATTATGCGATGCTAATGGCTGATCTAAACCGCATCAAAAAGAATAAAGAAATTGTGCTTTTAGAAGAAAAGCAGTTAAAGGCTACCAAGGAAGAATATAAATTAGGAAGAACGGATGTGCTTTCCGTGCTCAATCAAAAAGAGAAGGTCATGAAGGCGCGTATACGCCATAATAAAGATCAATATACTTACATCCAAAATTTAGTGGCTCTCAAACACGATGCGGGGACTTTATCTCCTGATGATTTGCGCATCATCAATAAATGGTTAGTAACGATTCCTGCCACCACCTGATAATGCAGCAATTTTTGCTTATATATCAATACGACCTATACTTAGTTATAAATGCGAGCGTTATCGGTTATTGAATGAATTCTCTAAGCAAAATAGTACCTGTAATCTTGTCTGGTGGTGAAGGAACCAGATTATGGCCAGTTTCCCGACTACATCACCCAAAGCCTTTTATAAAACTCCAGGATGGTTATACCATTTTACAAAAAAATTTTTTAAAAGCGCGAGATATTGGAGCGATACATGAGATTCTTACGGTAACCAATCATGAGTTACTTTTTAAAACTTTAGATAATTATCAAGAACTTAATGATTCTGGCATTGAATTATCCTTTATTTTAGAACCGCATGCCTGCAATACTTGCCCGGCAATTATTTCTGCTGCATTGTTTATCGCTCATAAGTACGATGAAAATACGCTAATGTTGGTATTGCCAGCCGATCATTTAGTGAAAGATCAAGAAGCCTTTAACCAGGCAGTAAAAAATGCTGCTGATTTAGCAGAGCAGGGTAGCCTAATTACTTTTGGCATAAAACCTTCGGAGCCTCATACTGGCTATGGTTACATTGAGGCGAAGGGATGTGAAGTGCTTCGATTTATAGAAAAACCTGCTTATGAAAAAGCAGTAGAATATTTAAATGCCGGTAATTTTGTTTGGAACTCTGGCATGTTTTGTTTTAAAGCGGGCTCTTTACTGGATGAGGCACAAATACACTGTCCAGAGATATATGCCGCAATTAAAAACTGTTTCGAAGCTTCCCAGGTAATTTCTTCCCAGGATTATAATAAGCTTTCTTTGGATAAGGAAACATTTAAACAAATTGCCAATCAAAGTATTGACTATGCTATTTTAGAAAAGTCTGCAAATATGGCAGTTGTGGCCTGTGATATCGGTTGGAGCGATTTGGGTTCATGGGATTCAATTGCCAATTTAACCCTTGCCGATCAAGAGAATAATCAGATTGATGCCGAAGCGATATTAAAGAATGTTTCCAACTGCTATATTCGGGGCAATAATCGCCTGATTGCCGGCATAGGATTAAATAATTTAGTTATTATTGATACTTTGGATGCCCTGTTGATTTCCAATAGAGAGCAAGTCCAGGATATTAAGCTTCTTTATCAGCAATTAAAAAAAGACAACCATGAGGCTCATAAAAGCCATCGCACTGTTTACCGGCCATGGGGTTCTTACTCCATCCTTGATGAAGGCTCTGGTTTTAAAATTAAACATATTGAAGTAAATCCACAGGCATCGCTTAGCTTGCAGATGCATAATTATCGCAGTGAGCATTGGGTGGTGGTCAGCGGGAAAGCCAAAGCGTACCTTGATGAAAAAATAGTCTATCTCAATCCTAATGAATCTATGTATGTTCCTATAGGTGCAAAACACCAACTGGAAAATCCTTTTGATGAGCGATTAATCTTAATTGAAGTGCAGTGTGGCGCTCATCTTGATGAAGACGACATTGTTCGTTTTAATGATATTTATGGGCGATGTTAACGCAACGAAGGAATGTTATGTCTACCGGTAAAAAATTAACTATTGCCATTATTGCTGAAACCTATCCTCCAGAGATAAATGGGGCTGCGCGTTTTGGGCAACGATTAGCTGAGGGATTGAGCAAAAGAGGCCATAGGGTTTATGTGATTGCACCATGTCCAAGCAGGGGAGAAAGCTATGTAACTCATAATAATGGGGTTACTGAATATCGTTTAAAATCCCATTCAATAATCACCCATACAACGATAAGACTTTGTTTTGTTTGGCAAATTAAGCAGTTAATGAAAGATTTTTTTACTGAAAAACGTCCGGATATTGTTCACATTCAATGCCACTTTTCCTTAGGCCGGCTCGCCGTAAAAATGGCACAGGAATATAATATACCTGTTGTGGCTACCTTCCATGTGATGCCTGATAATATAATCCCCTTTCTTCCATTACCAAAAGGGGTAATAAAAGCTCTTATTGATTATTTATGGCGTGATGCAGATCGGGTTTTAAGTAAGGTTAATGCAATCACCGCGCCCACCGAATTGGCTATTCAGAATATTAATAAATATTTAAAACGCCAAGGAATAATTGCGGTTTCCAATGGAGTTGATCCGAATTTTTATGAATTGAAGGAAAGTGATTTTATTGATAAAAGTGCAAAGTTCATCGTTCTTTTCGTCGGCCGGCTTTCTCATGAAAAAAATATAGATGTGCTCATTAAAGCCATTGCAAAAATCCCTGAATCTCTGAATGTTACATTGGAAATAGTGGGTGAGGGGCAAATTCTGGAGAAACTTCGTCACTTAGTTAAGCAATTAAATAAGTCTCAGCAAATTAAATTTTTAGGGTACGTTGATGATGAAGCGTTGCGCCAGGCTTATATGCGGGCATCCATTTTTTGCATGCCAGGTATTGCCGAATTACAATCGCTTGCTACGTTGGAGGCCATGGCGGCTTCACTTCCTGTTATTGTGGCTAATGCATTAGCATTGCCTCATTTAGTAAAAGAAAATAAAAATGGCTATTTATTCAAGCCTGGCGACAGCGATGATTTGGCTAATAAAATAATGCATATGGTTCAGTTGCCTCTAGAGGTAAGAGAACAAATGGGTAAGGAAAGCAGGAAACTAATTTCTGAACATCACTTGGATAAAACGCTATCCATTTATGAAGCGATTTATGCTGAACAAATAAAAAATGCCTAATAAGTTAACTTAGGCTATATAACATCCGCCTCATATTAGTATTTGATTAAGCAGAAACAAAAAAAGAATAAAACATGATTAATGTGGAGAGAGACATTAAAATTAAAGTAAACCAAGCAAACGCATTGGAAAGCCTTTTGTTTTTAAAATCGCCCATAATTTTTTTATTATTAGTGATAAGAATAATCATGTAAATAAGAGGTAATGCTACAATGCAGTTAATTACCGCAGCTATAATTAAGCCCGTTATTAAATCGACATGTAATACGTTGAGTATTAAGCCAATTAAAGACGATAAGGCAATAATTCCATAAAAACTTTTTGCTTGATGATATTTATAATAAAGCCCATTCTTGCATCTAAATAGCGTAGCAATCGCATAAGAAGAGGAGGCAGCTAAAACAGGCACACTGATTAATCCAAGCCCTATAATGCCTATAGAAAAAATAACTTTCGCTATGTAGCCTGCATGAGAAAATCCATGAACTATAGGTTCTAGCGCCTTGGCGGCATCTGCAGCAGTATTAATGTTTTTAATCCCATGCATATGCAAGGTAATTCCAATAACAGCAATAATTGACCAAGTACATATTTGCGAAAATAACATTCCCAAAAAATTATCTTTTCGCAGTAAAGAAATTCTAACGACCGTTTCTCGTGTAATTTTACGTGAAGGTGTTCTATTTTTTTTATGATTCTCCTCGACCTCTTGTGACGCTTGCCAGAAAAACATATAAGGAGAAATGGACGTGCCAAATAAGGCGGTGAGGAGAAAAAAATATTCTTTGGTGAATGTAATGTTCGGTACGAAGGTGTTTTTCAACAATGTTAACCAAGGTGCACTCACAATAAAAAGAGAAATTGGATAAACTAAAACAAATAAGCACAACCATTTTAAAATGCGAACGTACTTATCATAGGGAAAGTAAATAATAGAAATAAGGGTAATCAAGGTAAACGCTATTAATGCCAGATTTATATTGATAGGAAAAATAAGCGCTAAGGCAGCACTCATGGCCCCTAAGTCCGCTGCTAAGTTAATAGTGTTGGCTATAAATAGGCTCAACACCAAAGGAAATAATATTTTATTGCCGTAATATTTTTTAATAACTCCTGCTACACCTTTATTATTTACCGCACCAACCCGAGCACACATTTCTTGGATTGTTATCATTAAGGGCAGCATTAGCAAAACGGACCATAATTGTCCAAACCCAAATTTGGCACCTGATTGAGCACAGGTGGCAATTCCTGATGGGTCATTATCAGAAATTCCTGTAATTAATCCAGGTCCCAAATTACGAAATACTTTAGGAACTTTCATGCATCATCCCTGTATCGAGTTAAAATAAAAAGGAATTCGTTCTAAGGCATGCAGCGCAGCGAGCATTTGCTTGTGAGGCTTGGAGCCAGAAAAGATAGCGGTTTCGGAAAATAAAAAAGTTTGATTCTCTCTACTAAATAACCAGGAGAAGCAGACAGTACCTGGAGTTATTCCATCGATGGATTTCGAGCCTACTAGTCCTGTAGTCGCGATGATAACGTTTGAGTTGGATAATTTATAGGCTCCCTGGACCATTTCCCGGGCGACTTCTTCGCTGGTTAAATTAAACTGTTCTATAGTACTTTTTTTAACTCCCAGAACTTTTTCTTTAGCCATTGCAGAATACACCACAAACCCTGTATCTAAAATT
The DNA here is from genome assembly GCF_001465875.1 of Legionella saoudiensis. Classification (GTDB taxonomy): domain Bacteria; phylum Pseudomonadota; class Gammaproteobacteria; order Legionellales; family Legionellaceae; genus Legionella; species Legionella saoudiensis. The sequence continues at coordinate 464,305 of NZ_LN901322.1, forward strand.
TCCCCGCTTTTAGGTACTTTACTCAAAAGATGAGCAATACAGCCTCCCGTACAAGACTCGGCGGTACTTAATTTCAAATGGTTTTTTTTTAAAAAAGATACCAGTTCTTTTAATTCGTAAGTGCTCATTCAGGTATTTGATTTATTTAATTATTATTAGCGTAGACTGTTTTAAGAGCTAAAACAATTACATCATGCTAATTTGATGATGTATGCAAAAACCCCATAGAATAAAAAGCCTGTAGGGCACTGGGCTGTTGCAATCGCAAGCCAATATAAACCAAAAACATAGGGGTTAATAAGAATAAGTTTAAGGGAAATAGGAATGCATAAATTGGCTTAATTGGGGGCTTCGTTGCAAAAAAGAAAACAATTTCTGAATAGATCTCAGCCCAAAAGAAATGTCATCTTTCCAAATTGATTTCGCCATGATGCCTCCCTAAGTACGAAGAGTTACTCTCTTAATAATAGATACCACCTAAAGCTGATCCAATCGTAAAGACTGTTTCACTAACCAAAAATCTTTCCAGGGATCTTCGGTTAATTGCTCAAGCCGTTTGGGCAACGTTTTAATCGTATAGCTGTTTTCTTTAATGTTTGTGCTTAACTCATCCCAGGCAAGCGGTGTACTCACTGGAGCATGAGGGCGAGCGCGGGTTGAATAGGCGCCAATCGCAGTAGCCGTTCGTTGATTTCTTAAATAATCGATGAATATTTTCCCTGTGCGTTTGGATTTAGTCATGGTGCTGATGTATTCATTAGGCTTTAATTTTTCTAAAAACTTCACAAAAACATGAGTGAATTCTTTAATGGTATCCCAATCGTATTCCGGGATAATAGGGATTACGACATGGAGCCCTTTACCTCCAGTGCTTTTGACAAAAGACTGCAGTTGGTATTGACCTAAATGCTCGCGTACTTCAAGAGCGGCGGATACCACTTTGCTCCAGGGAACATCGGGGGCTGGGTCTAAGTCAATCACCAGTGTGTCGGGTTGTTCGATGTGATCAATGCGACTACCCCAGGGATGAATTTCTAATACACCCATTTGTACTAAACTTAACAGTCCTTCCCGATTATTCAAGTAAATATAGCGCTCATGCTCTTCATCGCTTGGATCTTCAAAGGGCATTAATGCGTCAGGAGTAGATTCATTAAAATGACGCTGATAAAAGCATTTAGTGTGTTGAGATGGGCAGCGTACTAAGGTCAAAGGCCTTAACGAAATATAAGGCAAAATATAATCACTGACTGTATCATAATAAGTCAGCAGATCTTTTTTGGTAATTTTATCTTCGGGATAAAGAATTTTATCTGGGTTGGTAATTATAAAAGGAGATTCGGCTTTTTTTAAAGGTGCTTTTTCCTTCTTTATCTCGTCTAATGGAGTCTCTACCTCTCGTTTAACCTCAGTGGCTTTCTTGTCTAAGCGTATACCTTTAAAACTTGGATGGCGAATGTGGCCATCGTTGGTCCATTCGGTAAATTCTACTTCGCATACCAGGGTTGGTTTTAGCCAATGCGCGGTCGTATAGCCTGGAGGTTTGCAATTAAAGGGGTTTTTGGTTGCTTTATTTTCTTGCAAGAGGGTGTTGATTTCTTTTAAGGATTTTTCAGTAAAGCCAGTTCCTACATTTCCGGTGAAATCCAGGGTGCCGTCCTTATTATAAGCCCCTAAAAAAAGGGAGCCCAAATGTGCGCGGCTTCCTTTGGGCAAGGTATAGCCCCCAATAACGAACTCTTGTCTTTTCAGGCATTTGATTTTTAACCAGCTCTTACTTCGTTTGGAGAGGTAAGGGGCTGTCGCGAGTTTGGAAATGATTCCTTCCAAGGCATGGCTGCACGAATAGTGATAGAGCTCATCGCCTTCTTTAATAATGTGATCACTGTAATGTAAAACCGGGATATTTACCGACAGCAAATTACTTAAAATCGCTTTTCGCTCAAGTAATGGTAGTTCCCTTAGGTCATAACCCTCAAAATACAACAGATCAAAGAGAAAATAGACCAAGGGGCTCTGTGTGTTATTCTTTAAGGAATTTTGCAGTAATTGAAAATCAGAGCGTCCGTCCTTATCCAAAACGACTACCTCGCCATCCAAGAGTACTTGCTTAAACGGTAAACGGCTTACTGCCTCCACGATGGATGGGAACTCATTGGTCCAGTCATTATTATTTCGTGATTTTAACGTTACTTCAGAACCATTTTTATAAGCCAGGATGCGATATCCATCAAATTTGATTTCATGCAACCATTGTTCACCGACAGGGGGCTTATCTACTAACGTAGCAAGCTGGGGTGGAATAAATCCGGGGAATTCGCTTTGCGTTAACCCTTTAGGTAAAGTAATCGTAGGCTTTTTGATGGCTGGCTCTTTACGCTTTCTTTTAGGTTTTACTTTTTGTTCTCCAGAAGAACTCCAGATGCGATCATAATGGGTAGCAATTTCATCCATGGTGTAGTCAGAAATAACACTTCGATCAAGGGTTTCGGTAATGTCATATTCCTCTTGGCTTTGGGCAAATTCGTCATCAAATTTGATTAAAAACCAATGCTTTTCATCTTTAAAGCGAATTAAATCCCATCGACCGTTGAGCTTTTCTGCATGCAGTAGGAAACGTAAATGGCCCTTTTCATAAGCCTCATAGGGTTTTTCATCTAGGGGTTCCCAAGTTCCTTTGTCCCATAACATGACCGTACCCCCTCCATACTGTCCCTTGGGGATAATGCCTTCGAAACTGCCGTATTGAATGGGATGGTCCTCAACATGCATGGCTAAGCGTTTGACCTTCGGATCGAGGGACGGTCCTTTAGGAACGGCCCAACTTTTTAGGACACCATGGAGCTCGATGCGAAAATCGTAATGAAGGTGGCTGGCTGCATGCTTTTGGATTATAAAAAGACGAGGATGTTCTTTACTGACTTTTCCTTTAGGCTCGGATGTTTTCGAGAAGTCTCTTTTTTTATGATATTGACTAAGGCCCATAAATCATTCCTTTGTATTCGTGCAGTTTTTGCTGTGTATTTGATTCCACCCCTTTTTCTGCCTCATCTCTGGAGAAGGGCAAATTTGGATGGGTTTAATCCTAGCTCTTCTTTGTGAGTTCTTGTTCATTTAATTCTAGGAGCTAGCTTAAGGCCTGTCTAACTAACCCAAGCTGCATTCGTAGCTTCTAGGGAAGTTATTTCTGCTCTTTAAATGGTTGGGAGTGGCTAAGCGATTAATAAAAAAGGACTTTTATATGTTCTAGAGACTTACAGATGAAAATTAGTGATTTACCTTATGCTTATAAGGGTTAACCTCTATGACTATCCTGTAATTTACTTCCAATCATAAAACTAATGGGCTGTCTCATAAGCCAGTAAGAGATCTTCTTTTAGTGTGGCACGAATTTCCTTGTCTTTGTGAAACATTTTAGCTCGCAAAATTGCTGAGGGATGATAAGTTGCCATGATTTGATAAGAAGGCCCTTGTATCAAATGGCCTCGTTCCTTTTGTAAGTGAAAGTTGGGATTAATTAATGATTTTGCAGCGGTGGCTCCAAGACAAAGTACTTATTGGGGAATGAATTCTGAAGCAGTTTTATCCATAAATATGCTCCTATTGTGGTTCCTTTGATCCTGTTGATTTATGCTTTAAGCTTAGCAGAAAGGAATTACTTTCCAGCAAGATAATTCTTTCACATTAATCTGTAATAGACATATTTTTGACTATGCTGAATAAAAATGAAATCCTATTAGGAGAAAAGTAAGTTAAAGAACCTCATCTTTCTTCCCTTAATTAATACAATGGGTGCACTCTTTAAAAGGAATGATCAACTGGTTGTTATTCTTAGTAAAAAATCGTGGATAACTAAAGGAAATGATTCTACAGTCCATGTTATATAAAAGAAGAAGGAGTAGCTAGCTTTTTACCTAAAATCTTAGGAAGGGTTCGGCCATAACTCTTTAATATCATTGTAGATAAGTTCTTTGGGAAAGCTAACGACTTTTATTTCTTCCATTTAAGTTCAATTTCAAGCTCGCTTTCTCCATTCGCCTCTTCATACTCAAATTCCACCTCTACATCTACGGGTACATAAAAGCGTTGATTGTTTATTTGTATTTGAAAACCTCTATTCTGTTCAATAGCATCTGCAATCCTTCGTAATTTATTAGCAATAGCTAATGAGCCATATGTTTTTTCAAGTTCAATTTCATTATTTTGTTCCATAAAAACACTCCATTTCTTTTCCATATTGATGTTGATAAAAACAAAGGATCTATAATAAATAAGGACTACTAAGTTTAATTATAGTTTACTTTAAAGCGAAAAATTTAGGGCAAAGGCATAATAGCCAGTCCTATTCCCTAAAATTTATACAAAACACTCAAGGAGAGCAGTGAAACTTTACTGAAAAAGAACGTAGATCAGAAATTGAAAAAACAAAAGAAAAATCGTTGAATACTCTCGCGAAAATAAAGGAAGGGATGCTGCCTCCAATTCAACATCACAAGAACGCTACGAAAAAGCTTTAGAAGAAATTAACTGCGTAATTAGAGATCTTAATAATAAAATCAACAGAAAAATCTCCTTTTCCACCTTAATTTAAGTGGAACAGAGGTTAAGACCAGCGAAGTGTGTCCGAAGGGTTCAGCCTTGTACAACTGGAGCGGCTCAGCGATATGATTTATCTAAAACCCTCTATGTTACAGAGAATAACTCTTATATAAAGCCAATTTATTATACTTATTTCTATAAAGATAAATCTTTTAACTTTTAATCTCGTTATTGATTCTCAAGATCAAGAAGTGCTATTTTTATTGAAATTTTTTTGTTGAATTAAAAATAAAGGTTTATAGAATGCCTTGTAAAAAAAGTTCGTTTTATTTTTTATCCTGTGGGTTGTTGTGCTTAATTTTGTTTTCTATGGTAGTTTATGCTGTATATATTCAAAGCCCGTATCTTTCAATCAATCAAGAAATATATATTTTAAGTAAGAAAATTCAAAACGCACCTGTCTTCTACTTAGGTAATTTCATTTCTTTATTTGGTGATAAATTCATTATTTTACCAACGTTCGCTACAACTGGATTTCTTCTCTATTTAAAGAAGCAAAAATGGTTGGCTTTACATTTATGTGGTGTAATTATTATTGCAACCTTACTGGCTTCCATATTAAAAAATTCAGTTGCGTTTCCAAGACCCGAGCTAGTAGGTACTGCATTAAAAAGTTATGCATTTCCTAGCCGTCATGTGACTATATTTTCAGCTTATATTACTTTTTTATTCGCATTGATGATTCCTAAGATAAAGCAGAAAGGTTTGGGAATAATTGTTGTAATTTTACTAATAATAATAGAGTCAATTTCCCGCATTATCTTGCAGGTGCATTGGATCTCAGATGTGGTAGGTGGTGCGTTCCTTGGTGCTTTTTGTGGTTTCATGGGTGCTTACTCATTTTCTCTTAAAGCTAATTTTACCCAAAATATTAGGTTGGTTTTAATAATTTTATTTATATCGTTTCTATTATTCGCCGCTGTTTTTCTAATATTAAATTTTTTTGGCTTTAATTTGGATTAAGATCTAGTCTTTAATGTCTCAACTTGTAGGGAAACTTCGTATAGTTAGAGAAAATAAGAGCTCAAATGGATTTCGGTGTAGTTCATAATACTATTTACCAATCTGCGTGGCTGTTTTATATAACGTAGATTTCTTTATTTTTCCCTCAAATTGTTTATCAAATATTTCAGCATAGAGATCTTATTGCAATAAATTCAAATAAAATATACAATATGGCTATTTTATTTACAATTAACTTTGAGGGATAAGTGATATGGCATTATGGGAAGTTTATGCAGAAGAAGCCAAAGATTTTGATCAAAGGGCAAAACAGGTAATGATAGAAGCAAGAAAAGTTTTGTCAATATACCCTCATAATTTTAATGACGAACTATTATATTTTGCAGTGCATTCTATCTTAAGACAAAATAAGATTGATGCTTATACAGCAGTCCAAGATTCCCAATGGAAAGAAATGATTAATGAAAAAACTCTTTTTAATGCGATTCTTGACTATTATTTTTCTATGTTTGATGAACAAATCTTTAGACAAACAAATTGGCTTCATTCAAATGACGTACCTACAAGAGAGAATAACATCCTTGAACGACAAAATTTTTTAGAAAAATTAAATACTATTCGAAATAAAAAATTTGAATGCAATACTACTGAGGAAGCGATTCGGTTTAAATTAAAATTAGTCACAGAGTTAAGTGATTTAATCTCGCAAACGGATTTGGAAACTCTTAAGGATCACAATACTCTAAATATTGTCGAAATTATTTCCAGCTTACTAAAATTATTTTGTATGAGTATTTTTTCCTCGCTTTATTTCGATCCCATCATTTCAAATAAATGCAACATGGGAAATTCATTCGGTACTCTTTGGTCTGGTAAATCATTAAATAGTATTCATATGGAGCATTTAAAAGCTAAATCCGAACAATTGAAACATACATGTAAAATAATTAGTGAATTTTTAAACATTCAGGAAAACCAAAGGGTTGAAGAAGTTCCAATAATATAATTTTTCAGCCTTATTGGTTAAATTATTTATTATTGGTGGGTTAAGAGCTGTTCATTTTCTGAACCGTGTAAGCCCATTATGCAGGAAGGCAATTTTGCAGGCAACAGAGCCAAAAACATTAGGAGTGTATTTAATGCGGAATTTTAAAAAAGAAAGAAAAGATCTGCTTTTAATTTGGTTGGAAAAAGGGTATATCACTAGTGAGGAAATAGAGGCATATCCAGAAAATGACCTTTTTTTGCGTCTAAGTGGTGAAAAATTAGGATTTTTCTTGGAGGATCGAACTATTTCTTTAACTCAAATCCTTAAAACCGAGAATAAAAAATTACTATACTTCTCTATTTTTTATGAGCAAATAAAAAGAGTAATGGCTGCAAATGATCTTACATCGAATGATTTGTTCGATTTATCTATTGAGAAGATAGATCAGCTAAAGCAAGAACTATTTCCACAAACAGTCAAAGCCAGCTCCCTAAGCAACCTGCCTTTAACTTTATTTGCTGCAACCCCTTTGCAAAAAAAGCAGCAAGAAGGCTTTATTGGTTTCGATAAGGAGCATGTACTTGAATTATCTGAAAACCATGATGATGATGATATATATGGTGACACTTTTAAACCATAACTCTTGGCGCTGTCATATTCTCTAGTGTTCCAGATTCAAAAAAGCTATATTCTGGAATACTAGTTGGAAATGTAGAAAATAGTATGTTATAGGAACCTCAAAAATAAATTATTTTTCTGTATTAAGCAAAATTACCAATTAAAATCTCACATCGCGCTGGGAGAGGGAATTTACCTTCCCAGAGTTCAATTTTATATTACGCAAGTAAGGGCTTTCTGATCCTAGGCAGTAATTCTGGACACCCAGTTAAGCTATGTTTTTCAGTTCAAAATTAAAAGGGCTTGTATAGCCAATTGAACTATGTCTTCTTTTGCGATTATAGTCAACATCAATATACTCAAATACAGCTTGGCGCATCTCGGCACGAGTCATAACCGGCTCAAACTGGATTGCTTCAACCTTTAGAGAATGAAAGAAACTCTCGGCAACAGCATTGTCCCAGCAGTTACCTTTACGGCTCATGCTTATTTTAAAATCATGCTCTCTAGCTAAATCCCGGTAAGCATATGAGCAATACTGGCTGCCTCTATCACTATGAATGATAACGCCTTTGGGCATTCCCCTACGAAACATTGCCATGGTTAAAGAATCCGTTACCAAGGATGCATTTATACGTTCATTCATCGACCAGCCAACGACTGCGCGTGAATATAAGTCAATGACCACAGCAAGGTATAGCCAACCTTCACTGGTCCAAAGATAAGTAACATCCTGAACCCACTTTTGATTGGGTGCATCCGCGCTAAAGTCGCGATTTAACAGGTTGTCCGCGATAGGAAGTTGATGTTCGCTATCAGTAGTTACCTTGAACTTCTTTGCCGCTTTAGGAAGGAGCTTTTGTCTGCGCATGCTGTCACTGATAGTCTTTATCGCCGCAGGCGAGCCATCTTCAATCAGATCTTTCTGAATTCGAGTAGCGCCATAACGTCCTTTACTGTCATCAAATAACTCTCTAATTTTTATATCTCTAAACTGTTGCTTTAATGCCCGATTACTCAGCTTAGAGCCATTTTTACACCAATCATAATACCCACTTCGTGATACCCGAAGCACCATAGCCATGCGCTTTACAGAAAAACAATGCTGATGCTCAAACATAAACTCAAATCGATTTATTTTTGGTTTTTCGCGAAGTAGGTGGCCGCCTTTTTTAGAATGGCTAGATCCTCCGCTTGTTCGGCCAATTGCCGTTTAAGCTTGACCACTTCTGCTGCAAGTGACGCTTCTCGCTCGCTGGTGCTGGCTTTCTTGGCCAGTTTGGCTCGCCAATCGTAGATTTGTGATTCATAAATACCTAGTTCTTTTGCGGTTTTACCGACACCTTGCTTCGCAGCCAAATTTACGGTTTCTTGCTTGCACTCTTGTGTGTGAATCTTATGTGGTCTTTTCGCTTTCATATCATACCTCGGTTTATTATTTTACTAACTTAACCGAGTGTCCGAAAGTATTGCAGGGGATCACTTTTCTTTTCGCTAAAGTACCTGTATCTCCAAATCCGAGATGATCTTGAGTTGTGGGGATCTAAAGTAAGCACTGGATTAACCTAGGAGTCATCGCAATTTAAATTGCCTGCACTAACTCCTACATGGAGCTTACCATTGAGGGCATCCCCAAGTTAAAAGAATAGAGTAACATCATTTTAGGAAGGAGATGGCACTGCTGGTGTTCCGTTGTGGGGCATCCAGATTACCTATCTTTCTACTATAGGGGCACACTTATGATATTCATCCAGAAGAATTAATTGTAGGCGCTACATACTAAAGTGTCCTCTTTTTCTTGCATGAGTTTGAAGAAACTATCTTTACAACAGATAATGATTGGTTTTTGTTGCTTGAAATGATGATTTTTAATAGGGAATTGGCAATTGATTTATTCAATCTCTTTGCAAAAATACTTTTTGGATTAGGGAATATTTGAGTAGGGATATTGTGAACGGTGGGGATTGAAAGGATGTATCTCATTTTTATTAGAGATACATCCTGGAGTTACTTCAACGTGATGGCTTCTTATAGTGAAGGAGCACAATGAGTTAAATAATCATCGTCTTCGTCTATATTAACCTGATTGGCTTTTATTGCAATGACGTCATTGGTTACTACAGTACTGGCGTCATTGGTTGTTTCCACCGCGGCTCTATTGGCGACTGCTACACTGGCGGTGTTGGTCAATGCAGAGAGCATTTGTGCTGTTGAATTATTAGTGCTGGCCTGCGTATCTGGTTCTGAAGCTTGGCCTATTATGCGGTTTTTTATTGTTTCATAGATAAAACTTGCTCCCTTAACACAAGCTGGAGTAACGGTTAATAAGCCCCCGGTAATTGATGTTGCTGCAAGCAGAGCAAGACCTGCTGGTGGGAAAAAAGGAATTAAAACAAGTCCGGCCAAAGCCACCAGAGATAAGGTTATTCCCACAGTGTTTCCAATAAAACGAGAGACTCCTAATTCAGATAAAACGGATTCATTGTTTTGTTTACGTTCGTTTAATTGTTTCATGGTTTCCAGATGCTGCGTCATGGACTCATTATTTTTTTCAATATTTGTTTTGAGGCCTGTAATTTGAGCTTCCTCAAGTCCAGGGGCTTCAAGCTGAGCAAGCAGTTCCTGGTTATTTTTGAGGTTGTTTTCTAAAGCTTCTGTTGTTGCTTCTATTTTGCTCGTTAACTCAGCGGCTTCGCGTGAGGCTTTATAACGATTATAGATATCCTGTCCTAAAAAAAGGAGGCTTGTAGCGATACCTAAGCTGGCTCCTGTTAACGCGATAGGCAATCCTGCTACTGCAGGGGCTAGTATTCCTGCAAGTGCTAAACCAAAAACAACACCAGAATAAGCCCACTTCATTGGGGTTGATATAGGAAAAGAAGGCTTCTCTCCTGCCAGTAGAGAGGAAAAATAAATAAGTGGCATGCTAATAAAGTTAATGCCTGATAAGGCTGCATCAATAATGCTAAATGTGTTACCCGCATTAGTGGCTCTAGGAAGACGTTTCAATTGGGCAATTGAGGTTAATCCGTTTCCAAGCGTCGTGAGTGAATGTAAGAAACCAATAAAGCCAGGAATTTTTTCTGATACTGGAGTGGTAGATGCCTCTCCTGGTAAATGGGCTCCTTGAGTTTTGTTTGTCTTTGCATTGGAAATTTGTTCTGCAAGTTCCTCTGTTTTTTGTTTAAGAGCAGAGTGTATTCCTCTTGTTTGCTCATTCATGTCATTCTCCTAATAAGCTTCTTATTTTAATCATAGCGCCCCAGTCTGTTGGCAGGCTTAAGCCGCTTTGAATAATTGGAATGGTATGGGCTAGAAAAGAATGGGGAGCTTTGGGCCCCCAGTATTGAAATGTTCGCAACTCAATGCAAAGGTTTCTAGGATTAGGTTTTAGAACGAGGAGCCTGCCACAGAAGTGTGCTGGGGACATAGGAGGGAAGACCAGGGAGGAAAATAAAAAAATGCCAATTGTGTGACAGTTATTTAATAGACTTGAATAGCATATTTTTGCAACAGATGGTTGGAGGCGCGATTGGCAAACGAAAAAATGGAATAGGCTTGTCGATTATTTCATGGCTATTTGGATTGAGTTTTTACTTGGAAAGTCTCAAAATTAGGGACAGGATCTTGTCAAACCATTCGAAGACAATGTGGCCTGCAGTTTTAATCAGGATTCAGTGTGATTCCTGATGAGCAGACGATACATATAGGCCCGTAAATTTGTAAGTCCCAGATTGAAACGACATGGACACTCATAAAGCAAGTAATTAGTTCAGGCTAGGAGTCATTGTCATGTGTTTATTGAAAAAGTATAGTTTTTTATTGATCTATTTATTGTTAATCCTTCCCCTTATTGGCTTACATTTTCAGGGATGGTTTACTTTTTTTCCCTTTCTTATCGTTTTTGCTTTTATTCCATTCGTCGATGCATTCATTATAGATCCTTCGAATCCCAGCAAAGAGCAGGAAAAGCAATTAGTCAATGATAATTATTTCAAATACTTAACCTATGTTTATGTATTTGCCCAAATACTCATCCTGGCTTATGGCGCTTATATCGTGAGTACGCGGCATTTATTATGGAATGAATGGTTAGGTTTTACTATGTCCCTAGGTTTAATATCCGGAGGGGCGGGTATTAATTTAGCTCATGAAATGATGCATAAAAATAATCCTGTAGCGCAATTCTACAGCAAAGTTTTATTGGTAAGTGTATGTTATGGGCACTTTTTTATAGAGCATGTTAAAGGCCATCATGTTCGCGTTGCCACAGCAGAGGATCCAGCTACTGCGCAATTGGGTGAAACGTTCTATCAATTTATTCCTAAGACATTGGTAGGTTCATTGAAATCAGCACTCCACCTGGAAAAAAAGCGTCTTACCCAGAAAAAATTCTCGTTATGGGGTATTCACAATAATTTCTGGTGGATAATCGGCATTCCTCTCGCAATCAGTTTTAGTTGTTTGTTCTTCGGAGGAGTAGGGACCCTCGCCTTTTTTCTATTGCAATCATTCATGGCCATAATGACCTTGGAGGTAGTTAATTACATAGAGCACTATGGCTTAGAAAGGAAAAAATTAGCAAATGGCAGTTATGAAAAAGTCAGTCCTTACCATTCATGGAATGCCAATCATTGGTTAAGTAATAGTATTTTATTCCATTTGCAACGTCATTCAGATCATCACACCTACGGGGCGCGCCCATATCAAATTTTACGTCATATGGAACAAAGTCCTCAGCTCCCATCGGGATATTTAGGCATGATCGTGCTTGCCTTAATTCCCCCGCTCTGGCGCTTCGTGATGGATAAACGAGTGCTAGAATATAGAAAACAACTGGAACATCAAGGAGCATATCAGGAAAAAACACTTCATGCTTAGTTTAACTTCTAAAGGAGCGCTATAGCGCTCCTTCAGAAGATAAAATTAGCCTAAAGCAAGATAAACTAACCCACCACCTCCTTCAATCTGAGATGAGGAGAGGCAATTAGCTAGAGTGTTATTTTCTACCTGACAACGAACTAAAATATTCGCGTCAAAATCCGCAATATAAGCATAGGCTTCACTGACCGTTAAAGCCAAACCAGTTGGGTTAATTGAACCGGATGCAGGAGTATATGGATTGGTAATTGAATCACATACACTAAATGCGCCTCCATTGTTTATCGAACAAACAGAGATAAATCCTGGGTTAGCAGGATCAGTATGAACGTCATACCCGGTGTTAGTAACATAAGCTATGGTTTCTTGATTATTCAAGGCAATGTTGTGAGCGCCTAAAAATGGAGTAGATCCAGAAGAGGTTGGCGGAGTTCCTTCACAACTATTCAAAGAGCCATTAATGATAGGACAAAGGCCTATTTGATCATTACCAGACAGTCCAAGTGTGGCGACATAGGAAAGTGTATTATTCTTATTAAGCGTAATGCCATTAGGCGAATAACTCATACTAATTGCTTGATCATTACAGTTAAAGTTGCCATCAGCTGCTACATCGCAATTCCAAATGGTAGTTCCACCAGTACCCCCTGCTATTTGGGTTATATATGCTTTACTGCCATCAGCACTTAAGGCAATACCTCCAAGTCCTTGCGTACTCGAATTCCACGCGGAACTACAGGTATCAAATTTACCCTCATTATCAATAGTACACTTAACAACAGGAGTATCATCACTAGTAGCATAATTTACCACATAGGCTAATGTTTTGGTTTTATTAAATGCAATTCCTTGAGGAAGATTAAATTCTCCTGTCATCTCGTCACAGTTATTCGGAGCAGCATTGTCTTCAATAGTACAACGGGACACACCATCGCTCCTTGTTACATAAACATATGATTCACGAACATTTAATTGAGTACTAACTACACTCGTGTTCGCTCCTTGAATAGTGAACGTGGATGGAGCCACAGCGATGCGAGTTGGGGTAAATGTCATCGTACAGCTACCCTGGGGTGCAATAGAAGTACAGGTACTTGCAGTCACCGCTCCTTCTAAAGGTGTACCGATAAAAAGAGCATTAACATTATTTGCGGTAATATTTGTTGAGAGATTGGTAATCGTTATCGTTTGTGCGGAACCAAAAGTTTGCAGTTGCAAAGCATGTGAACTCACCGCTAAAGAAGCAAGGTCTGGAGTATTTACTTTTTGTATATTGAGTGCAGAGGCTGGACTAGGTCGGAAGCATTGGTTTGGATTGGGACTTCCATCAGCATTTGCCTGACACAGAACGGGTCCACCATGAATCCCATTTGCGGGTAAGGCATTACCACTGATCTTCAGTGTTAATAAGCAAGTTCCTTGTTGGCTTTTAGGAGTCAAAATGCAAGGGCTTGTTTGTTGTACACCGGGTGTTAGGGAGGAGTGAAGGACTAAAGTTTTTGCTTTTTGGGACTGATTATAAACGGTGTATTGTACCGTTGCTGTGTCTGTCGGACTAAGTGCAAAATTAGTACTCGTTAGGGCTTCAAAGCTCCACAAAGGTATCCCAGCATAGGCAGTGGATAACAAAAACATACTTGCACCAGCAAGCGTCCCGCGCCATAAAAAAGAATTTTTCATAAAAGTCCTTAAGCAATACTGCTTTTCAATGTTATGAGTATCAAAGGAATGGTCTATTCCTGCCAATCCACCTCATTGTATCTGTTATTGGTACCAGATAAAAAGAGCTTATTACACAATGAGTTACATAATGTTATCGAAACAAAAAAGAAATTTAGAGGAGGAATTATTGATGGAATTTTTGCAGAACAGGAGGTTGTCACCAATCAATTCGGTTGTCAATTCCCAATCATACTGAGGCTATGTTTTTTTGCCATTTATTAAAATAATTAAGAAAGGTCTGAATACTCACTTCATGGCTTCTACGTTTTTGAAAGTGGGCGTTAAAATTAAGATTGATATCTATTTCATTTATTTTAAGTTCACATAGCTCGTTAGAAGTTACACTTTCAGGTAAATAACTCCAACCTAAGCCATGTTCCACCATTGCCCTGATGCCATCTACAGTTGATATTTCATAACCTATATTTAAATCGACGGAGTTTTCTTGAAATACCAGTTCAATTTTATCGCGTAAAGAGGTGGTTTGTTCATTTAACACCGCAGGAAAAGGTGCTAAATCAGCAAGCGATATGATTTCTTTTCGTTTTGCCAAATCATGGGTTTTATTTACCTTAAGCGCATAAGTCTCATTCCATAGGTAGACTGTAGTAAACGCATCGGAAATTTCTCTTTCTGGGCTAATTACCACATCGACTAAATTATGATTTAAATAAGTTTCCACATCATATTCGGCCATAGTTTTTATATAAATTTGTAAGTGGGAGTCTGTATTTTTTAAAAAGCTTATAAATTGAGGTAATACGTAATGGGATACAAAGACGGTCGCGCCAATTAATAAATAGTGTTCAAAAGACTGAGACTGTTCTTTAAACGATTTGAGCATATTATTATACGCGGCCACCATTTGGCGGGCGTAGGGAATAAAATGGTTGGCAGCCTCGGTTAAAATCAGACGCGCGCCATCCATAATAAACAAGCGAGAGCCTAATTCATCTTCCAACCTACGAATTCTTTTACTCATAGTCGATTGGGTAACATACACTCTTTTGGCCGCGAGTGTGTAAGAGCGGTATTCGACTACAGCGAGAAACGATTTGATTTCTACGATATCCATCGTAAATCTCCTTAAAACCTTTTACTTTTAATAAATAATAGCAGTAAAACCTTAAGTTACAGCTGATGAGGTAGTTTTCAGTCCTGAGAGCTTATTCCGCATAAGAATTGCACAGTATTTTCTTTCATTGCATCCTAAGATCCACTTAAGTCCAATTGTATATTCTGTAGTCTCTAAGCTAAATTATAAACCACTAGAGAGAATAATCATGTCTAAAAATAATGGGCAAACAAATCAAGCTCCAAACCTATTCAGTGCGGCTGTTAATGTGATCAAGGCTGGACTATTGCCAAGGGTGCAATCAGACTATAAGTATACTTTCCCCACTCGAGAAACTTTGCATCATCAGGTCCCCCCTCATGTCCAATCAGTTAATGAGTATCTTGATAAAGAAGGAATTGATTTACATAAAGGCCACATTGATCATTTTAAAAGAGGATCTGATATAGATACTCACACCTTACCTATGAATGAGTGTGCCTATATTCATAATTTCACTAAAAACGCTAAAAGCATAAAAAATGAAACGAAAATTGCAGCCTCATTTCATGAAGAATATACGAATGAAACACTAAAAGGTGCTCACGCTGATCCCAGAATAAAGGTGTACGCTAGTGTGGGTGTATTGGCCCATACTCTGTTTGGTGCAGTAAAGGCAGCTCAAAATGCTTATACCGCTCATGAAGATGATTTCGCTACGGGGGTCACTATGGATTACTATCGTAACTGCAAGTAAGAGCCGAAGTCGCTATGGCAATCTTAACCTCTTTTTAAATTCTAACCGTGAACACGGTTAGAGTTTCTTTTTAAGAGGATTAAAGAAAACTTGAGAAAATTTAAAAATGCATACGAGGAGAATTGCTTTGAAATTATTACATACTCTTTTTTCAGGGATTAATACCCAGAAGAAGACTCCTTTCACTAACCAACGTGAAATCTTAGAAAAATATGATCAAGGCATTAATGATAATGGTGAATTGGTGGGAATGTGTAGACCGATGAGTAATACCTATCTAGATCTTATTTTAAAAGAAAAAAACCCAACGGAATATTTAGCAGACGATAAAGAATTTTTAGCATTATCCATTCATGAGGAAAATAAAGAGTTGTTTGCGACACAGGCTGGGGAGAGGGACATCGATCATTTTTCTTTTAAAGAAAATAATCTCTTTCATACTGACGCAACCTTTAAAAAAAATGAGCTGACCTCCGAACAATTTACTAATCTATTGGAAGATAATCAGCATCTGTTAATTACTTTTCCTCAACAAAGAGATGCTCATGAGGTTTATTTAGGAAAGAAAAGTAGACAGAGCTCTACCTGCCGTTTTTTTGATGCCAATTTAAACGGTGGAGAGCGAATTGATAGTTGCCAAAGCCTTATTCCCCAAGTGGTTAAGTTAATAGAATCTCAATATTCGCAAGAGGATAAACCTTTTAGTATAGGGATGGGTTAAATAGCGAAGAGCTTTTTATACATCGGCACAGGCCTTGGGGCATTTTCGATTCAAGATTAGCCACAAAGCGTGTGCAAAGCTTTCATTAAGTGGCAATAGGACCTACCCTAATGATATCTTCTTCACCATATAGTAGGTTCAGGAT
Source organism: Legionella saoudiensis (assembly GCF_001465875.1). GTDB lineage: Bacteria > Pseudomonadota > Gammaproteobacteria > Legionellales > Legionellaceae > Legionella > Legionella saoudiensis. Next base: position 480,753 of record NZ_LN901322.1, read on the forward strand.
ACCTATCAATTATACATGTGTGCTACTTTATAATAGTCATTCAAATTTGCCTTATTTCGAATGTCTAATAGTATTAATCTAATAGATTCTCTCGTCATAAGTTAATACATGTTTTTAAAAAAAAGATACTGTTCAATTACAGGTGTCTATTAAAATCCATAGATTGATGCAGTACTCGAATAACAGCGATGCCATAATCGGTAGTTTTGAAAAAAATAATATGAGAACCAACATTAAATGCGCGTAAATCTGGACGAATATAATCCTCTGTTCTTTTGATGCCAAACTCACGCGTACTATATAAATAGGTAGACTCAAGATCTTCTATTGCTTTAGGATAAAGACGGTAGGTTTTATTTGTCATGGGATTTTTTGTTCATTCGCTTAAGAAAATTATGTGCATCCCATGTTAGGGGGTCGCCGCTAGACTCTCCCTCCTCAATAAGGTGACGTAGTTGCTCTAGCTTTGATTTTGCTTGCTTTTCACGAAGTAAGCGCAACGATTCTCTTAATACTTCGCTATTACTTCTATAATCTCCTGAATCTACTAGTGATTCAACGTAACGACGAAGTTCGTTACCCAAGTCCACAGTCATAGTACGAGCCATAACAGCCTCTCTAATGTAAGAATTTATCTTACACCCAGTATATAAGACATTGTCTCTTATATTTCAAATAGCCTGGTTATCGAAACTTCTGTTTATAAAAACCACCGTTTAAATGAACGATTTTAGAATGGTATAAAAACTATTCGTTGATGACTTTTATTCGTTTAATAAACTGTTTCATATAAATATTGTTTAAGTTATTATAATAAAAACGTTTAGTTGAACTAATTATTATGCTTATAGGTTATGCTCGAGTTTCAACCAGCAGTCAGAATTTAGATTTACAATTAGATGCACTGAAAAAAGAAGGCTGTGAAAAAATCTATCAAGATCAAATAAGTGGCTCATTAATTAATCGCCCAGCATTAGATCAGCTATTGAAGGACATACGCAAAGACGATGTATTAGTCATCTGGAAATTAGACAGGCTCGGACGCTCTTTTAAGGATTTAATAAATTTAGTTAACTCGTTTATTGAAAAAGGAATTGGTTTGCGCAGTCTAAATGATCACATTGATACTACAACAGCGCATGGTCGTTTAATTTTTAACATATTTGGTTCTCTTGCTGAGTTTGAGAGAGAATTAATTAAAGAAAGAACTATTGCAGGTTTGGATTCTGCCCGAGCTAGGGGTAAAAAAGGAGGAAGGCCGACTGGTCTTTCTAAAGAAGCACAAGCTAAAGCCCATTCAGCTGAATTAATATATAAAGAAGGAAAATTAAGTGTCTCTGAGATCTGTAGCCAATTAAGTATTAGCCGGGCTACTTTTTATAAGTATTTAAAATTCCGACAAGTTCCTATATCAGCTGGAAATTATAGAATTAAACCCAAACATACGGTGTTTATTAGAAATTCTTCAACAGAAGACGTTTTGGATGTTTAATATAGAAAAAATTAATAATATTGTAATGAATGTGTAGGGATGAGTGGTTATTAGATTTGAGAGGAAATAATGTCTGTCCTGAAGGAAATACTCGAATGGTCTCAGGAGCGTCCGGATTGGCAACGGGATGCTTTGCGTCGTCTTGTTCTTAATGATGAGCTTTCTGAGGACGACCTAAAAGAACTAGGAGAAATTTGCAAGAGCGCTCATGGTCTGAGTGAACAACAGGATACTTTGCCACTGATGAAAGATCATATACCTTCATTCGATACAACACTATCTAAAGTTGTCCTCGATTCAATTTATCATCACCGTGGAGTCAATGCATTAGCCGAACGTCAAACCTTGCGTTTCTCTTCTTCACTAACGGTTGTCTATGGAGATAATGCAGCTGGTAAAACAGGATATATCAGGATCTTAAAAAGTGCCTGTCGTGCTAGAGGAAAAGAAAAAATACTTGGTAACGTCGTATCTGGTGGCACTCCTTACACCCCAACTGTCTCAATAAAATACAAAGTCGGAGATGAATCAAATTTACATGAATGGGCTGGAGAAGGAGACGACGATTATATCTCTCGTGTAAGTGTTTTCGACACTCAGTCTGCTGCTGTTTATCTGACAGAAAAAACGGATGTTGCATTTCGCCCATTCGGATTGGATCTATTCGACAAACTTGTGAAAGCATGTAAAGCCATTCGCCTTAATTTGGAAAAAGAAAAAAGTGCTATTAGTACAAATGGCTTATATTCATTACTGAGTCGAGTTCCAGATGGATCGCATGTGGCGAAATTTCTATCACACATTTCATCATTAACGAAACCAGAAGACGTACAGTCTCTTGCGCAATTCTCACTGGAAGAAGAATCAAATTTTTCTTTGTTGGAAAAATCTTTACAGGATTTACAGGCCAAGGATACAGAGAAGTTAGTTCAGCAAATGTTCATTCGTGCAAGACGCATTCGATCTTTTACTAAGCATCTTCAATTAATTGAAACAACTCTTTCGGAAAAGGCTGTATCTGCGGTCTTTGATGCCAGAATGGAGGGAATCCGTAAAAGGGACGAAGCGAAAAGGCTTCGCGAAGTAACATTTCCGGAAGGAATGCTTGAAGGAACAGGCTCGGAAATCTGGTCGCAAATGTGGGAGGCTGCACAACGGTTCTCTGACGAGTTGGCTTATCAAGGCAAAGAATTTCCTGTTGTCGAAAATGATGCGCAGTGCGTTTTATGTCAACAAAACATAGATCATGCCGCAGCCCACCGACTCAAGCAGTTTAAGACTTTTGTTGCGTCTACAACTGAACGTGAACTTCGTAAATTACGTGATGAATACGTTCACTCAAAAAAATTATTAGTTGAGTTACAGATCCAAAATGAAACAATCCAAGATACGCTTAAGGAAATTCGTATCGAGGATGAAGATTTGGCGGACTCTCTTTCTACTGCATTAGATAATAACGAAAGCCGACGTACAAAGATTTTAACTGCTTTAAATGAAAATCAGGATATTTCTTCAGATTGTCCACCATTGGAGTTGATATCTATTAAGGTTGAAGCATTAGCTGTTCAGCTTGAAGAAAGAATTAAGACTTTAAGTAATAGTGCTCAAGATGAAGAGAAGAAAAAACGCATTATCTTGGAGGTGCAAGAGTTCCGTGCACGGAAAATATTGGCTGAGCATGTACAACTTGTATTGGATGAAATTGAGAGAAAGAAGAAACTGGCAGCTTTTGAGCTATGCTTAAACGACACGAAGACGCAGTCAATTACGCAGAAAAGCACTTCTGTTACAAAAAACTCTGTTACCAGTAAACTGAAAAAGAGTTTTAGAGACGAATTGGATAACTTGGCTTTTCGTCATGTCGAGGTTGAATTGAGTGAAGCAGGTGGAGCTGAAGGTGTCCAGTATCACAAGCTTACTCTTACTCGCGCGCCGGGGGTTGAATTGCCGCGCGTTGTCAGTGAAGGCGAGCAGCGATGTTTATCTATAGCTGCTTTCTTTGCGGAACTTAGTACAGCCGATGATCTTTCAGGCATCATATTTGATGATCCTGTTTCATCTCTAGATTATAAATGGCGTGAAGGAGTTGCCAAACGACTTGTTATAGAATCACAAAAAAGACAAGTTATTGTATTCACACACGATGTTGTATTTTTACTTCTACTTAAACAGGTTTCAGAAGAGAGAGGCGTTGAGCAATTCGATCAACATATAAGACAACTTTCTATAGGCGCTGGCGTATGTGCTGAAGACTTACCTTGGGTTGCATTACCGATAAAGAAGAAGATTAGTTTCCTGAAAAAACAATATCAAGATGCAGAAAAACTATACCGAGAAGGGCACCAAACAGCCTATGAAAAGGAAGCTAGTTACGTCTACGGCATGCTTCGGGAAGCATGGGAGCGAGCACTTGAAGAAGTTCTTTTAGGTGGTGTAGTTGAAAGATATCGCCCTAGTATCCAGACACAACAAGTTAAACAGGTTGCGGATATAACAGAAGAAGATTGTAAAATCTTAAGCGCAGCCATGACCAAATGTTCAAAATGGTTGCCCGGCCATGATCAGGCAGCCGCAGCGAGAGCTGAATTACCGGAACCGGATGTCTTAAAGACTGACATTGATGAATTGGAGAAATGGGTATCAGCTATTCGTAAGCGCCGAAATTAGAACGACACATAATCTGTTGCTGCTGTAGGAGATATGCTTCGTCAGTGTCCCAAAAACACATGGTATTATTCAAAAAATCGATTAATAGACAGAATTGCCTACTAAGTCGATGAAAGCGATTTTATAAACGAAATGTAAGTAACAATTCTTAATTTCTCCTAACTTATAAGTTAATAGACTCTTCGAATTTACAATTTATCTTCCACGATAGTGCTCATCTAGAAATTGTATAGGATTATGACCGTGATATTTAAATGCTGTGTCTCCTGTTTTATTTAAAAACTCCAAATAAATGCCAAATATAATAGTATTTTGAATTTTATAACCAAAATTCCAATCTAAATTTTTACCCTTTCCCGGTATTCCCCCTAGTCCACTTGATGTTAGGTATCCCGATAGGAGAGAGTATTTTGGGACAGACCATGCAATAACAGTGTGTAGTTGGATATATCCATTTGTTTTAGGGGTTGGATAAACAACTAAATTATGTTCATCTAAAACTTTTTCATTCAGTTGTATTTTTGGAGAGAAAGATATTCCTATCCATTGTTGTTCCTGTTCAATGATATGTGCCTCAATCACGGCAGGTCCATATATTAAGATATCGCTCCACTCAAAACTTCCATAAGATATCCCCCCTCGAATAGGTATCGATTTTTCAATACCTTTTTCAAGTAAGGTTCTTGCAAATGAAATTAAATTCCCTAGCTCATCTTTATTAAGTACAGATGCAAAGACTGTATCAGAGAGAAGTTGGTAATTTTTAATATTATTTGTTTGTGCTGATGTCCGTACTAAATCAACCCACTCCTTAATTTTATTTTTAGATTTAACCTTACTCAGATTTTTAACAATTTCAGAAAAGCCAAGAATATCTACACATAGAAAATAGCCATCCATAATTTTTCCAATTCAAAAGGTTATTCAAATATTATGTAGGTTAAGTTATAAACAATCTCCTTTTAAATTATAGACTAATGTTAATAGATGAAATTGCACATCAAGAGAATGTGACATGACAAAGATTTATTGTGCAATCAGCGTATGATTAATTGTTGGAGGAACGTCATTTATTAAAATATCTCATTATATTAAGATATATTTTAACTATGAAAAATTAACTCGATTATTTAACTAAGATGCATTTATTTTGGGTTACCTTTGGAATTCATTAATCGAGGTAAAACAAATCCCCGTTTATTTTATTCTAATAAACTTAGTAAAAGGTAGTATTTTGTTTAGTAACTTTTACTAAGTTTGCTTGGTAAAAAGATTGGCTTAATCTATAATAGGTAGTAAAATTGAAACTACCTTTTAATGAGATAATAATGATTCAAAATAATTGGCATTATGCTAGACCCGCATTAGCAAAAAAATATCTTGATTTGTTTGAGTTAGGCTTAACCTCTGCTAGAGGTTTATTTGCAAGAAGACGAATGGGAAAAACAGAGTTTCTGAAAAAAGACTTCATTCCTGCAGCAGAAAAAGCAGGCTATATAGTTGTATATACAAACTTATGGGAGTTGGAAATAGATCCTGCAACTGCATTAGTATCAGAATTTTATAAAATGATAGAGCCTAAAGGATTTGCAAAAATTTGGGATAAAATAAATCAAGCAGTAAATTTCAAAAAGATTAAAGCCTCTGGAAAAATATCTGGTATTGGAGAAGGTTTTGTTGAAGCAGATATACTGGACCCTAAGAAGGTAACGGGTACATTGTTAATGGAGGCAATGGATTCATATGATCGCAAAAAAATAAAATTGGTATTAATTATCGATGAAGCCCAAGTTTTAGCTTATGAAGAGAATTCGCATTTTGCTCATGCATTAAGAGCTGCTTTGGATGTCCGAAAAGAAAGCATTAAAGTAATATTTGCAGGGAGCTCTGAGGCGACGCTCAGACGCATGTTTGGTGTTGCCTCAGAGCCCTTTTACAATTGGGCCCCATTAGAGCCATTTGAACTTTTGGGGGATGATTTTGTGAATGCTATGGTAGAAAAGATAAATAATATCTCTAAATTTCCCTTGGCTAATAATGACGCAATTGATGCATTTGAGCAATTGAAAAGAACGCCTGAATTTTTTCGGAGATTTATAGAGTATTATTTAAGTAATCCAGAGCAAGGCCCGCAATCAGCTATTGAAAATACAAAAAATAAAGTATTTAGTGATAAAAATTTCCAGAAACAGTGGAGTGCATTATTACCTGCCGATATGGTTGTTCTGTCAATGATTGCAGCTGAAATAAAGGACTTATATAGTCAAGATGCCATAAAAAAGCTGGGTGAATCTCTGGGGGTCGGTGGAAATGTAAATAAGACTACCATTCAGAACTCATTGAGAAGGCTTGAGAAAAAGAATTTAATTACCAAAGTTGATTATGGTACTTACCAATTTGAGGATGAGGCCTTTGCTGACTGGGTAAAATATTTAGAGTATGAATAAGAAATCGCTTCAGTGGCTACGAAGATGTAAGGCGGAGACGCTCTTCCAATTCCTGATACCTTTTGTCTTAAGCGTATCAATCATTTTCGCTTGTTGCTAGTGACGATCGTTACGTAGATTCACATATGTTCACCATACCCACTACCTAGCACTTACCCGGTTTATGATTACCAGAAAGGTATCTTTCTTGCGATAAATACCCCATGCAGATGCACTTCGTTACATTGTCAGGGCTGCTCTTTATTCAAGCCCCTAGGTTCACCTGGTAGCACAGGTGGCTCCTTCCTAAATCCTTCTGAGAGTAAGGAGCAACTCTTCAAGCGACCTCGTGTCGCGCCCGCATATCCAGCCCAAACTGGCAATGAATTATTGTCGCATTAGGGCACCATATATTTCATCTTTAACTAATGGCGCTATGGGAACAATAAAACTCTTCCCAATTTGTTCAAATCCAAGAGATTTATAAAAATTATGCGCTATAACTCTTTTATGGCTGCTTGATAAAACTAGTTAGGAGAATTATTTCTGAACAATAGAGTAGCATTTTTGTTATGTTCAAATTAAATAATACATAATTACCCCAGCGAATATCAGCAAATTTCTTAAGGTTATGATTTATGCCAAGAAGCAATGATAAATTGTTCTGTTTTTTTTCTGGTTTTGCTCATCGTGATATTGAGCTACTTGATTATCAAAATAATGTTGATCGAGGAGTAGTTCTACTTGAATGTAAGAACCAAGGTGAGCATACACTATTAACAGGTGAGTATATTCAACTTAATTGTGTGCTTTTTCAGGTTGTTGAAACTTTTGGCACATCCTTTAAAGCCTCTAGTACAATAGAATTAGTAGACAATACGTCCATCAAGAGAGCCAAATCAGGGGACAAATTAACGCTAGGCATATTAGCAGAAAAGGATTTAGCACATGATTGTATGTGGATGTTGCAACCATCAGCATTAGGGGAAGTAACTTATAATGGCTATTCTGTATTGGAAGGTCATGAACATACATTAAAGATGGACTTTGAAGCACCAGCTGAAATGGCACCTCTTATACACGAAGATTGTCATTTAGGTTTGGCTGGTTCAAGCCTTACCGCTCGCAAAGTTGTAGCGGATAGCCATTTAATTAAATTCTCAATTTATTGTGGCAGAGAAACGCGTGAAAAATCGCAATTCAATCAAGACTTACCGCCGGGAACTAGAGTTAATATCACAGAACCTGCTGAGATTGAAAATAGACTAGGTCTATAGAAAGAAAGCGTCAAAGCTCAATTAAATTCTCAAAAGCCATTCTGTTTGGTAACAAACAGGAAATTCAATACAGCAGCAAGGAGGAACAAGAAATGGTTGTTGGTTGCCAGCGCTTAATCCAGAATGCAATTGTATTATGGAATGAGCTATACCTTTCGCAAAAATTGGCTCTGTTAGAGGATGAAGCTAAATGCTGAGTCTAAAATTAATGATAATGCATTGGTTGCTATCACATTGCTTGTGGCACAAAGCGAACCAGCTCAAAAAGAAATTAATGCACAACAATGAGTCGTATTGAATATAATCTGTTATGCTCTTATTGCGCCTATTTTCATCAGTTCGATTTTTTTAATTTAATCCAAAATTCTTTTCAAGTTCAAGATCATTTTTCCTTTCAGCTACCATCTCATCAAAAGCTTTTACAGACGAGGTTTTGAGCCCAAAAAATAGAGTTACCAAACCTTGGCTTTTTTCAAGTACTTTATATTCCTGGGTACTTTTTATACTCTTTACAATCTGCTCAATATTGTCCGATGTGGCTTGTTCAAGTTCTTCTTTAAAATTCAAAAGAATTTTACTTTTTAATAAATCTCCTTTTAAACCTTGAAATTGTTCCTTTAAGTTTTCTCCGCTGACACTAAGTACATGAAATCTATTTTCTGCTTCAGACTGTACTTCATGTTCATAATGAGTGCTCTGTAAATGCATTTTGACTTTTGCAATTTCAGCAGCCCTGGTAATCAAATCAGAAATAATCTCTTTCTGGGGATTAAGATTTGCCATCATTTTCATAGGATCTTCTGAGGGCTCAAATACGTTAGGTGCAATCATTAAAGCTAAATTTGATGGAGGCATTTTTGTTGCCTCTGCTTTCTTTGATGCATTATTTAATAACGAAAATAAGCAGAATGCGATTTTCTTATTCATTTCTGCGCAGTCATCCAATGCATGCTTAATTGCTTCAGCATATGAGGCTTGATCCCCTTTAGCTTTATTTAATTGGTCAAATTGCGTGGAACTAAATAAAGGTACTTTTTCTTTTTGTAATTCACGCAAAACTGTTTTAAGTAAGTCAGCACGTTGAAGCTGATCCATACTATTAAAAGCGAATTGATTCTTTTGGATTTCTGCCAACTTTGCTTCAAGTAAATTTTTTGATGCAGAAATTCTAAAAAGACCTTCTGGCACCCCATCCGTATTATTTAATGACCCATTAATTAAGTTAATTAATTTAAGGGCTGCAATCTGTAAGTTATCAATCTTCTTTTGCTTTACATCAGTACACGGCATCAAGTTACCTATAGTTTTGGAATTTTAGATGTCTAAAGTATAGACGAAAATAGTTAAGTAAATATTAACTAAAGAGCCTACTGTGTACGTCCGAATTGCCTCAAATTGACTGTTGCCGAAGGAGGGAAAGCGGCTCCGTTGCAAAAACGAATGATAGTTTATACTTGCAGGTAAAACTATTAAACGGGATTCCAGGTGCGCTCAACGAAACCAGCAGCCTTTAAGTGGCGTCACTTTCATGGTGAAGTAATCTTACAATGTGTTCGCTGGTATTGTAAATATGGAATCAGCTATCGTGACCTTGAGGAAATGATGGCGGAGCGTGGCCTTGAAATAGACCATACAACCCTGTATCGCTGGGTTCAGCATTATGCCCCTGAGTTAAAGAAGCGTCTTGACTGGCATAAGAAACGTTACGCCAGTCGTTGGCACCTGGATGAAACCTATATCAAGATAAAAGGTGAATGGAAATACCCGTATCGTGCAATCGATGAACGGGCCAATACCATAGATTTTTACCTTTCTCATCGCAGGAATGCATAGACCGCCAAACGCTTCTTGAAGAAGCTCATCAAGTCTAATCCGACCTGTGATGTTCGTGTCATCAATACTGACAAAAATCCAGCCTATGGTCAGGCCATTAAAGAACTAAAGCAGGAAGGAAGTCTGGCCTCAGGCGTCAGCCATCTACAGGATAAAATACCGCAATAATCGGCTCGAAGCTGATCATGGTAAGCTCAAACGCCTCATCAATCCAGTCAGGGGATTTCAATCAATGAAAACCGCCTATGCAAGCATCAGGGGCTTTGAAATCATGCGTATGTTTAAAAAAGGACAGTTTAATATCTGGATGTATGGTAACCGTACTGAAATCTCATTTATTAATGAAAAATTTGGATTATATTGCTGAACTAGGCCTGAAACTCAGATTTTGAATCCTTAAACTTATTTGCAACGGAGCCCTTTATTGTCAGGTTAAATGTAAAGCCTCTCTAACGCCCCGCGACTTGATCGCGAGGTCTAGAGCTCTCGCTAAGTATTTGTAAAGGTTCACGCCCCGATATCCTAACAAAGATTAACCCTTAAGTTAAAAAAGAAGATGTCATTATTAACTGGCCGTACTTTTATGCTCTTATCGATAAACCGTCGTATGGTAAGTAATATAGCTGAACTTTTCTTCCTTCAAATCATTGTCAGTAGAAAAGGCGCGAAGATATTCTTCTGCATCAGCAAGTGGAGATAGTTGTGTTTTTGTTCCTTTATAACGACCAACTCCAGGTACTACGGCACAAATTGTTTGCAATAAACCCAGGGATTCAACTAGCCAATTGATTGCATTAAAAAATATATTTTGATCGCTTAAAATCCCTGGAATGACATTAATCGCTGCTGCAGATAAAAACAATAATGTCACAGGAAGAAAAATAAGATTAAATCTAAGAATTCTATAGATAGCTTGATTACTTTCTTGTGTGAAATTTCTTACTTGTTGAAATAATGAAATTCCAGGGATTCGAGAACCAAGATTTAAGATGCTAAGAAGGGCCAGAAAACAAGGGCTGAAGATAATTGAGCCAATCATTAGAGGGATGGTAGATAGGGTAACAAGCGCAAATGCTCCAACAGATTCTAATCGCGCCATTAGAATATGAGCGATTCCACTTATAACTCGTCTTTGCCATAATCCTTGATATCCATTAGAAGTTCTTGCTATTGAATCTTGCAACAAACTTTTGGCGCTATGAGACATTGAAAAAAACCCGGGACTATATATATCTACACTCACAAAAACTCTTTTTTAAAAAAAGAGCGAATAATAATTTGATTCTCCAATTAAAATCAATCAATTCTGGTGGTGAAATGAACAAAATTTTATAAAGCATTCAGGCTGTAAGAATCATCAGATAAGTTTTCATTTATTTGCGCAAATCTAAGGGAGGAGAGTACAAGGACGGAGGAGATACTTAAATTAAGTCTGATTACTGTGATAATCAGACCGTAGGTTAAAACCGTAAACAACGTGTACAACGTAATAAATATGATATATATTTGGCCGCTACGTTGGAGCAATACCCAATGAAAGTTCAAAGAATTAAATTAAGTGCTTATGATTATTCATGGCTGGTATTAGATAATAATCATTTGCCTATCAAACCAATCACCGAATTTATTCGTTACTTAAATAATGTAGATAAATCTCCATTTACAGTGAAAAGCTATGCGTATCATTTAAAGCTTTACTGGGAGTTTTTAGATGCTAAGCAGCTTGATTGGACACAAATCAAGTTATCAGGTTTAGCAGCCTTTGTTGGTTGGCTGCGTGAGCTAAGTGAGCAAGAAGCTATGGTAATTGACATTACCGAGGATCGTTCCGCACGCAAGCCTGCAACAATCAATGTAATATTAGGATGTCTTTCGAGTTTTTATTGCTATCATAATCAGCTAGGACATACCGATGTAACGATTACTGAATCTCAAAGCTTACCTGGTAATCGATACAAAGCGCTTTTGCATCATGTGTTCAAAAATAAGCCTGCGCAAAAACGGATTATTTCCGTTCGGCGGC
>NZ_LN901323.1:2500-657500 GCF_001465875.1 Legionella saoudiensis
TTTTGTCCAAAGTAGTAAGAATTCACCCAGCTTCGGATTCCCGGATTGCACTACTTTAGATTTTGAGGGTGTTTGCTTAGCAGTCTCTAGAAAGGGCCATATTTTTAGCCATCTCAACAGCAGCCAGCATAGAACCGGTATCTAGTAAATTTTTTCCTGCCAACTCTAGAGCCGTGCCATGATCAACGGAAGTTCTTATTATAGGTAATCCTAAGGTGACATTAACTGCTTCATTAAAACCGGCATATTTAAGAACGGGTAAACCTTGATCATGATACATCGCCACAAACGCATCGCAGTCTTTTAAATGTTCTTTAATAAACATTGTATCTGCAGGCATAGGGCCTTGTATATTAATACCTTGTTCTTTTAATTGGGTTAATGCTGGAGTGATTATGTCGATTTCCTCTCGCCCTAAATAACCTGACTCTCCCGCATGGGGATTTAAACCGGCGACTTTAATGCAAGGATTAGTAATCTGGAAATCTCTAATTAAAGAGTGATGCAACTTAGTAATTACATCAATAATTAATTCCACATTAAGTGCATCAGGTACTTCTCGTAACGGTAGATGTGTGGTGGCTAAAGCGACTTTCATCTGAGTACATGCAAGCATCATCACTACCGTATCAACCTGAAAGTATTGGGCAAAAAACTCGGTGTGCCCCGTGAAGGCAAATCCTGCGCTATTAATAATGGCCTTATGTACTGGCGCTGTAACTATTCCAGAAAACAGCCCATGGCCACATAATTCTGCACCACGCCTTAGTAATTCCAGTACATATGCTGCATTTTCGGGATTAAGTTGGCCGCTGACTACAGGAGCAGGGCAAGAAATGGGTAAAATAGTTAGATGCCCAGGTCTTGGCGTAACGATTTGACCAGCTTGGTATTCATTAAAGTGAACCTCACAAGCTAACTCTTTAGCTCGAGAGGCAAGCACTTGGGGATCACCCAAAATGACTAGAGGAAAATCATAACCAGCAAGGGCCAAACATAAATCGGGCCCAACTCCTGCTGGTTCGCCGCTGCTAATTAGCAGTGGCTTCATGCTAGATCCTTTTCAATAATATTGATGTAGGCATCAGAACGAATATGTTGTTGCCAATTGTGTACTGCTTCTGCAAATTTACGTTGGTGTAAAAACTGGCGTACCTGTTGTTTCTTAAAGGCAACCGAATCATCTTGTTGCTTGCGGCCTAAAACTTCAATTATATGCCAGCCAAATTGAGATTTTACTGGCTTACTTATTTGATTTAAAGCTAACTTGTTCATTGCTTTTTCAAACTCAGGTACTGTTTCCCCTGGGCTAATCCATCCTAAATCACCACCTTTTACAGCACTTCCGGTATCTAGAGAATAACGTTTTGCCATAGTCGCAAAATCTTTCCCTGCGATTAATTGTTGGTAAATATTATTGACTTGTTTCTTAGCATCTTCAGGCAACATGCTGGCATCAGTTTTTAACAAAATGTGGCGTGCATGAGTTAAAGTCACAATATGTTGCTGCTTCGCCGCAGCTCCTCCCACACTAACTAACTTAATAAGTTGTAAACCATTACCTGCACGTAATGGCCCCACAACTTGGCCAACTTTCATGTTAATTACTTCTTTCGCAAAAAGCTCTGGGAGTTCTCCAAGATGGCGTTCACCTAAATCACTTCCTTCTAAAGCTAAGCTACTTAAGGAACTGTCAAAAGGAAGACGGCTAAAATCAGCCCCTTTTCTGATGCTTGCTAATAACCGCTCAGCAGTTTTTTGCGCTTTTTGCACTTCAGCTGCTGTGGGCGTATCATTTAATGGAATGACTAAATTTTGTACATGATAAGTAAGGTTGGTGCGATCAACGGGAAGATCGCCTTCAGTTTTTAAAAATTGTTCGACCTGCTCATTTGTAATACGGACATCACGACCGACTGCTTTTTGTTGTAAATTAGACAAAACCATTTCTTTACGAATGCTCTCGCGGTATTCGTTCCATCCCATACCTTGACGGGTTATTTCTGCACGTAATTGTGCTGTTGTTGCATGATTTGCTGTAGCAATTCGCTCAATCGCCTGGTTTAACTCAGTATCATCAACAGTAATGCCATTTTGTTTTGCCATTTGCATTTGCAAATCGACATCAATTAAATGTTGTAATACTTGTTTGCGTAGTACGTTATCTGGAGGAAGTTGCATTCTTTGTGCAAGCAGCTGTTTTTTAGTTAAAGACACTTGCTTATCTAACTCACTGGAAGTGATCACTCCATTATTTACTACAGCAACGACCTTATCTAAGAATTGCTTTGCTTGAGTTGTACTTACTGCTGCAAACAGCATACAAACAAGCGCTATTTTTTTACACATACAAAATCCTTCCTTATTTAACCTTTTTCGAGCAGTTTGTGTGCGTTCCTTGCAGCAGCTCGAAAATATTAAAATTATCGTCACACTAAGTTATTTTTAATCAAAATACAAGCAGTCCTGCTTAATTTTTTACCATTACCGATGAAACGGATCATTATAGCCTGGAATATAAGTATTTATGATCCTACTTGGATCACTTGTAGCTACTGATCCTAAGCCTTTTAATAGTATTTGCAAGTATACATTGTTGTTATACTGCGGTTGGTATGAGGCATTTAAATTTTTAAATGTCCTTCCACCTAAGATACGAACAGCCCAACAACAGTTATCATACTGCATGCCCAATAAAGACATCATGCTGTAATCTTTACTAATATTATGGCTATATGCGCCAATAGTGCTCCACTTTGCATTTAAAGGCAAAGAAAAGGCAACTAAAGCCTGATGCAATGCATTATCGCTTTTCGCATTATTCCGTACCGAAGTCACATCACCATTAACTAAGTAGGTATAACCAAAGTTAAGAATGGCATTGGGAGCAGGTTGATAACGCAGATTTAAATCTCCGTTATTCGTGGCTGAAGTAGCAGGATCCCATACATAATCTCCAGTGATGCTCCAAACTGGATTCAAATGATAGACTGCTCGGGAAGCAATTGGCGAGAAATTTGCAAAAGGAGATAACTGACCTATCTCTAAGGGGTTGCCAAAACATGGACCAGTCAAGCTACGACATAATTGCACTTTTCGGCGAGTAAAATACTTGATTTGTCCAATAGAGAAATTAGCACGCTCAAATCCCGTTTCCTCAGATAACCAGCGCGTAGTTACCGCATAAGTTAATTGATTGGCATCACCTATGCGGTCAAAGCCTGAAAAGCGATTGGTTCTAAACAACTGATCCACATTAAAGATCATATTGGCTGTATCATATATAGGAATGGCGCTTTGATCTTGGTAAGGAACATATAAATAATACAAGCTAGGTTCTAATGTTTGAGTATAGCCGTTGCCAAACCAATTAAAATTACGTTCAAAAAATAAACCACCACGTACATCATAACGAGGTATAAAGCGGTTGTAATCTGTATGTTTAGGTCCCCAATTATTACTTACTTCATAATAGTTTTCTACAAATTCCACAGATGGTGTAATGTATCCCCACGCTTTGCGCTGCGGTAAGATAAGAGCCGGATTAAAATGCAATCGAGGACCGCGAGGTACGCCGATTTGAGCTCCCTCCCACTTGGTTCCGGGCCAGAAAAATTGATCATATTGCCCCAAGATATTTAAATTTGCATGCGCTGGTAGGTCATAATAAAAGCCACGGGCTGCGATTTGCGGTAAACGCTCATATTGGTCAGTGATAGGAGTTTCATTTACTGGATGCAAAGTTTGATAACTTTGTGCCATCCCACGAAAGATCCAATTCTCAGTGGTATAGGTCAAATCGGCTTGGCGTAATAATTGCCTTTGCGTAATGAATGCCAAATTGGTGCTGAAATCTTGGAAATAATAGTCATCAGAAACTTGTTGCACTGTTGCATTAAAACGTAAATTTTGAGCTAACTGGGTTGATTCTAATAAACCCAAAGACCAACGGTTCGTTGAGTTGTGTCTTAATCTAGGAAACTCCCATTCATGGTTGTGCAAAAAGTTACGGAAGGCCGCATCTTGAGGCAAAAAAGTACCACTAATGATGCCGCTACTTTTTTCTGTTAAATAGCGGTAATCCGCTCCTAACATCACCCCTCGCTCACTATATAAGTGTGGCGTCAAGGTCAAATCATAGTTGGGAGCCATGTTCCAATAATAAGGAAGCCCAAAATCAAAACCACCTACGTTAGAATATCCAGCAACGGGTAGGAGAAAGCCCGACTTGCGTTCTTTACTCGTGGGGAAGCTCAAATAAGGAATATAAAAAACGGGCCATTCGCGAATACGTAATTTTACATTACGAGCCACCCCCATTTGCTTCTTGTCATCAATTTTTATGGATTTAGCTTCCAGCATCCATGCTTTATCCTGAGGTGCGCAGGTAGTGTAGGTTGCTTGATGTAATAAATAATCGGAATTAGCAAATCGCTGCATGGAGCTCGCCCGCCCCCAAGCGGGCAATAGCGCATGACCTTTATTGGTATTAAAGCGATAGATAACGTCTTCCGTTTGCCCTGATTTATCTTGGGGATTAATACTTGCTTTACGTGCAATCATTAACTTATCAGGTTCTAAGTAATGCACATTTCCTAAAAATTCAATCCGGGTGATTTGGTTTGTTTTGGCATCCCGATACACATGGGCTGTTTCTGCATTAATAACGCGTTGAGTTTGGCGGATTTCTACATTTCCGGATAAGGTCGAGGGCTTATCCTGGAAAAACGATACTCTATTGGCCATAATGCGTAACTCGTCTGGTGAGGCAAGAGGCATTACGGTAATTGGTTTATACGCGCCTAAACAGACAGGCGAACTGCGATCATTTTGCCAACCTAAGCATTGAGCTAATTTATTTCTTATGACGATGGATAAATCTGCATCACGTGCAACCACACAGGCTTGTACGGGTTCATAGACGGGATCAGCATGAGCCAAAGAGTGATGCATCACCATAAGCGTAGTTAAGGTGATTGTTCCTCCTCCCATCAAGAACCATTTAACTGAAATCTTGTTCACAGGTAATAAAATGCCTTATTATGCACACAAAAACTATATACTGCGTGCTAACACAGTTAAAAATCAAGTAACAATTCGCTCAAAAGAGCATGGCGAATTGGTACATGCCAAAAATAATGTCGGGAAGTATACCATGCATGAAAGAGAAAACGCACTGAAAGAGTGGCTTATGCAAGTGCTTGAACTACAAGATTTTGTTTTAACCCCTTTAGCGGGAGATGCCAGCTTTAGACGCTATTTCCGGGTAGAATATAATGGATTGACCCAGGTAATAATGGACGCACCTCCAGGTAAAGAGGATCTACATCCGTTTATGCATGTTGCTCAGACATTAGAGCAAGCCGGAGTATGTACCCCCCAGATTCTTGCCAGTAATACACAACAAGGCTTTTTATTGTTAAGTGATTTGGGCGATCAACTCCTGTTAAATGTGCTTAATCCAGAAACAGTTCATCATTATTACCAGCAAGCGATACACACTCTTTTTAAAATCCAACGCTGTGCGATCGATGATCCAAGGCTTGCGCCATTTGATTACCAATTCATGATTAAAGAAATGAATCTTTGTCCTGAATGGTTTCTTAAGGCTTATCTTTCTCTAGAACTTAGCCAGACGGAAACAGCGTTATTAGAACGTTCCATCGATTGGATTGCCTCCGAAGTTGCGCAACAACCATTAACATTCATCCATCGCGATTATCATTCCCGCAACTTAATGCTGGTACCTGATACATCAAAGCTCGAATTAGGAGTTATCGATTTCCAGGATGCCATGATTGGCCCCTGTACTTATGATTTAGTGTCATTGCTTAAAGACTGTTATATTTCTTGGCCTCGCACTCAAGTTCTTGAATGGGTAGCGCTTTTTTATCAGCAAAGTAGCTTAAACAACCACTACACTCTTGCTGAGTTTATTCGTGCTTTTGATCTATGCGGCTTACAAAGACACTTAAAAGTATTAGGTGTATTTTCTCGCTTACATCTACGAGATAATAAACCAGGCTATTTAAAAGACCTTCCCCTGACATTAAATTATGTTCTTGAATGTACGGAAATTTATCCAGAGCTTCACCCATTGCTTCACTTTTTACAAACGAGAGTTTACCTACCATGAACACTGCCATGATACTCGCTGCGGGACGTGGAGAACGTCTAAAACCGTTAACCGAATTAAAACCTAAAGCGTTATGTGTTGTTAAAGGTAAACCTTTAATTGAACACCATGTGATTAATCTAGCGAAGGCTGGCTATGAAAAAATAGTAATAAATCATGCCTATCTTGGCGGGCAAATTCGCCAATATTTGGGAAATGGTGAACGCTGGGGAGTGCAAATTATTTATTCAGCCGAGCCTCCTGGTGGATTAGAAACCGGTGGGGGCATTGTTAATGCCTTGCCTCTATTGGGTGACCAACCCTTTATTACTGTCAATGCAGATATTTATACTGATTTCGATTTTAGTATATTGCAACCCCATGCCACCAATGCCATTCATGTCATACTGGTCAATAATAATCCGTCTTTAAATCATCATGGTGATTTTGGCCTGGTTAATCAGCAACAATTAACGAATGCAAACCCTGAATATACTCTGGCGGGTATTTGTTGTTATCATCCACAAGTGTTTGCAGGATGCGCGCAGGGTCGGTATTCGGTTGCTCCATTGATCAGACGTTATGCAGATTTAGCAAAGGCCACAGCCAGTGTTTATCGCGGACGTTGGTTTGATATTGGTTCGTTTGATCGTTTGTGTGCGGCAAATAATGCTTAATGCATTGCTCTTTTTGCCGTTTAAGTAGATCCTGATTGCAGCCAACCAGGATCCCTATTCCATTATACATTAGTGGGCAGAAACTCCGGGACCAGTATCAACTTCTGGGCCTTCCAGGCCTTCATCTTGATTGGCTTTAGCAACAACCTCAACAGCATGTTCCGCATCTTTTTTGATTTCTGCGGCTTTTTCTTCTCCAGGATAGTTACGTTCTCTAGTTTGAATATTTATCCCTTTATCAGCCATGTACTCTTTTAATCCGCCCTCATCCATCAGCTTTTTAACCTCCTCTGGACTAATGCGTGTCTTTTCGCTTTGCACCTGATCATTAGCATTGTAAATGTAACCACCTTTGATTACGTAATCTTTAGAGGCAAGCCATGCGTTAAATACTTTATCAAGATTACTCACCGTCTCAGGGGGGACGGCACCATCACTGGAAGAATAACCACGAACATAATGCCCATCCGCACTAATGGCATAATCGACTCGGACATCAGATACCTTGCCAGCCATTTCTTTCACCGCAGCCTCAGCAAGATTATTCTGCATATTTTTCAAGTCAGAGGTTTCAACTTGCTGGCCAGACCAAGGTTGACCATTTACAGTGAGCTTAAAGCGAACATAATCAACAAACTTATCCACTGCAGCAATAATATTATCTTTTAATTCCGGATTTTTACTGAGAAACTTAGATTTAGTTGCTAATTCCCTCACCCGCGAAGCGAGATATTCCGCACCTTCAATTGTAGCCCCTGCTGTTTCCATTGAAGATTTAATTTCTTCAGTGGTTGGAAATCGCTTGTCAACCATAATTCGAATCTCACAAAAATTTATAACGCATGCCCTAAATTATAGCAAACTAGATGCCAACGAGTTGACATCTAATTTTGCAATTGGTGTTAAGCGTTTGTAAAAAATTAAATGAATGGCGATTTAACATAATCAATTACTGAACTAAATGTAGCTTGCTTCATCGATTCAAAGGTAAACTCATCCACTAAAATAGCATCCCAACGAGCAGCTTCTACGGCCAGCAATTGATCCATCTCTTCTTGAGTAATTTCGTTCTTTTCAAGCTTCTTCGCAAGCTTAGCTTTTAAATGCCCAAATTTAACTCGCTTCACATCGCTTACTTTCTTAGATAGCTCATCGGCATTGATAATTAACTGTAACGCATGCTCCATTCGATCCACTGGCTGTTTTGGATCCCCTGATAAATAAAGGAAGGACTTCAAACGCTCACGGAAATGGTTATTTCCAGTCATTACTAGGGCTAATTTTCTATCTAGTTTATCACTGGGATAACGCATAGTCTGTCCCAAAGGAAATGCCACAAAGCGCATGATGAAACCTAACAGCCGAGATGGGAAATTTTGGCATAAAGCCAGCAATGATTTTTGCGCATGGTAATAGCAATAAGATACTGCCCATTGTGCATGTAATTGCTCATCTTTATCATCGCCGTTTAACTGTACACTACGTAATGCTGCCATCGCCATGTAGAGATAAGAAAGTCCGTCAGCAAGACGTGCAGATAAGCGTTCTTTTCGTTTTAAGTCACCACCTAAGTAAATTAACGATAAATCAGCGAACCAAGCAAAGGCATAACTTAAACGAGTTAAACGTTGATATTCTCGCTTCATGGATGATTTAGGAACACTTATTAATAATCCACCAGTCCATGCAGTACACATCGCTTGAGCAAAATTTTGCATGAAGTATTGAATGTGCTTCCAAATTATCTCTCTAAAGGCAGCTTTATCTTCTTTAGCCACCGCATAAAACTCATCACGGATAAACGGATGACATGCCATAGAACCTTGACCAAAGATCAATAAGTTACGTGACATAACATTCGCACCCTCTACAGTGATGGATATGGGAATTCCCTGATAGAAACCTGTTAAATAATTACGTGGACCAACCACCACACCACGCCCAGCATGTACATCCATCGCATTATTAATCGTGGTGCGGGCGAGCTCTGTATTGAAGTATTTGGTAATTGCAGACGCTACAGAGGGTTTTTTATGTTCATTAACTGCAGCCACCGTAAGTAGGCGCGTAGCACTGGTTAAATAAGTTAAGCCTGCAATTTCAGCAAGTTTTTCTTCAATCCCTTCAAACTGTGCAATTTCCACATTGAACTGGCGGCGAATCCGAGCGAATGCGCCTGAAGTGAGATAACAAATAGCGGAAGAACCAGCTCCCATGGCAGGCAGAGAAATAGAGCGACCAATAGATAAACATTCAACGAGCATTTGCCATCCGCCACCTACGCGTTTTTGGCCGCCAATAACTGCACTAATTGGTACAAAGATATCTTTTCCACGGATAGTACCATTCATAAAAGGCTGTTCTGCAGGCAAATGACGATTACCTACTTCCAGATTGGGCGTGTCCCGCGGAACAAGAACGCAGGTAATTCCTTCCACGCCCTCACCTTGCAATAAACCTTCGGGGTCGCGAACATTAACGGCTAAACCAATCAAGGTGGCAATAGGTGCTAAAGTAATCCAACGTTTGTCTATAGTAATTGACAAGCCAAGTATGGTTTTCCCATCCACTTGTTTTTGCATTACCAGAGCATCCGATTGTATGGAGGTAGCATCACTACCAGCACCTGGTTCTGTGAGTGCAAAACAAGGAATATCGATACCTTTGGCTAACCGTGGCAAGTAATGATTCTTTTGCTCATCGGTTCCATAATAATTAATTAACTCACCTGGGCCTAATGAATTAGGTACCATTACAGTAACTCCGGCAACTCCTGAGCGAGTAGCAATTTTTTGTACTACATCAGAATGTGCGCGAGCGGAAAAACCCTTTCCACCATATTCTTTGGGAATAACCAGGCCAAAAAAGCCATTTTCTTTGAGATATGTCCAAACATTTTCTGGTAAATCATGCTCTTGGCTAATTTGCCATTCGTTAAGCATGCCGCATAACATTTGCGTTTCATTATCAAGAAATGCCTGCTCTTCTGCTGAAAGTTCAGTAACTACCTTAGATAGACGCTCCCAATTAGGAACTCCGCGAAAAATATCTTCTTCAAGCCAAGTATCACCGGCATTTAAGGCTTCTTCTTCAGTTTTTGAAAGTTTAGGAACCGATTTGCCTGCCGTTTTATAGAGATAATCACCAATCCAGGCCCGCAGAGGCTCCATGTATACCACCAGTAAGGCAATAATTATCACGGCCCACAAAACAAAGCCTACAATCCACGGTAAGCCGATGGCAAAGGTCGCGACTAATAAATAAAATACGCTACCTAACTCCCAAACTAAGGGATTCATTGCGCGATAAAGAACGATAAGCGTAAAGACTAAATAAACTAAGAAAAATAGAATAGCCATAAAAATACCTTCCCTTGCTCTTTTTTATTATTGCAGGATAAGCATATAGTATATACTCTTTTTATAACAATAACATATGGCCTGCTGGAGCATGAATCAACGATTGATTTGGAATTTTGAATTTACCTCACAAACGGCAAGCTTGCCCGCGGAGTTCCTTATAAAACAGGAGCCTGAAGAGCTAAAGTGGGAGATAAGATTCTTTTGGCCTAATGATGAAATCATTGTGCTTAATACTCTTGATAATTCATTATTAGACATAGCCAAGTACCAGCAAAAATCCCGAGAAGATTATTATTATCTCCTCACTGACAGCAATTACAACATCAAACGACGCCGTAATGAATTATTGTATAAGCCTCTGTTAAAGCGCACAGATCAGGCCATTGCTTTTGGTTCCAAAATAAATCTTGATGACCTTAAAGACCCGACGGCAGATCCTCAATTGCAAAAAATCGCTCAACACGTTGCGCAACAAGGCGTGGAGGTCTACGTTAAAAAAGTGGCTTTTATCTATAAATTTGCAACCACCCCTACCGTTAAGCTCGAACTGGCACGTTTGGAAGTGCAAAATCAAACGTATCTAAGTGCGTGTATTGAAGGTAAATCATTATTTTTAGTGGAGCGACTCGCTGGACTATTGCTGGGAAAACAAAATTCCTGCGAATATGTAACCTTCTTAAAAAATATTTTGCACCTATGATCAAAACACTATTAGACATTATTTACAGCTTCGGCAAAATTGGGCTCATCTCACTAGGTGGTGGTAATTCCATGTTGAAGCTATTGGAATATGAAGCAGTTAACTATCGCCAATGGATTGGGCAAGAGGAATTCATTAATATGGTTGGCTCAAGCTTTGTTTTCCCGGGTTTAACCGCTGTAAAATTATCCGCCCTAATCGGTTACAAGGCTGCTGGATTAACCGGCTTGTTGCTCGCAGTGCTCTGTCTTAATTTACCCGGATTGATTATGACCGTCATCGGTTATCAATGGCTAACCAGCCATAATACTCCGACCACACGCAAAATTATGATTGGCGTTCAATACGGTGCCTTGGCTTTATTAGCAGCCGCAAGTTATTCCGTTGCTCAGGGTGTTGTGGGCATGTATTTTTCTATTCCTATTACCGTATGCTGCATTTTGTTTTTTTTAGCCTTAACTTTTTGGAATTTATCACCTTTTTACGGTTTTTTAGGCTTTATCATTGTTTGTTTTTTTCTGGTGCGTTGAGTAATAATTAAAGATGCGCCTTATTAAAGTGGAGTTTCCTTTTGGATACAGTATTGGATAACCCTGAGTACTATATTAACCGAGAATTTTCGGCCATTGCCTTCAACCAGCGTGTCCTTGCTTTGGCAAATGATGAGCGCGTACCCTTATTAGAGCGAATGCGCTTTCTTAGTATTTGCAGCAGTAATTTGGATGAGTTTTTTGAAATAAGGGTTGCAGGCCTTAAGGAAAAAATGGCTTTATCAACCGGGAAGCTCACTATTGATGGTTTGCGCCCCGATGAGGCATTTAGTGCGATTAGCCAAAAAACGCATGTGCTAATCGACCAGTTATATGCAACATTTAATAAACAACTGCTTCCCTCTTTACGCAAAGAAAACATCCACTTTTTGGAATTAGAAGAATGGACCGATGATATTCATCTGTGGGCTAAGCATTATTTTAAACATGAAATACAGCCAGTGATGAGTCCTATCGCTTTGGATTTGGCTCACCCTTTACCGCAATTAATCAATAAAAGCTTAAACTTTATTATTTCCTTAAGCGGAAAAGACGCCTTCGATCGTAATATTAATTATGCGGTGGTGCACGCGCCTCGTTCGATCCCTCGCGTCATCCATCTGCCATCGGAACTTTGTGGTGGAGCTGACTATTTCGTTTATTTATCATCAATCATTAATACGCACGTCAATAGCCTATTTCCTGGAATGGAAATTAGCGGCTGTTTTTCGTTTCGTCTCACGCGTAATAGCGATCTTTTTCTGCGAGAAGAAGAAATAGATGACTTAGCTAAAGCGGTACAACGGGAGATTTTTTCGCGCCATTACGGAAATGTGGTGCGTCTGGAAATCGAAAAAAACTGTCCGGAAAAAATTGTTGATTTCTTATTACAAAAATATCACTTACGTCATGAAGATACATTTTATTGTGATGGCCCAGTTAACATTCAACGCTTTTTAACTGCGATTAATAATCTCGATAGACCTGATCTAAATTATCCACCCTATACAGCCCAATACCCTCATTTCCCCAAATCAGAACGTAATTTATTTAATGTTATTGATGAACAGGATATTTTATTGCATCACCCTTACCAAAGCTTTGAAGTAGTCATTGATTTTCTCCGACAAGCAGCAG
This sequence comes from Legionella saoudiensis, assembly GCF_001465875.1. GTDB lineage: Bacteria > Pseudomonadota > Gammaproteobacteria > Legionellales > Legionellaceae > Legionella > Legionella saoudiensis. The sequence continues at coordinate 15,022 of NZ_LN901323.1, forward strand.
CTGACCCTCACGTATTGGCAATTAACCAAACACTTTATCGCACCCACTCCGCATCTGTTATGGTCGATGCCTTAGTTGATGCGGCACACTCAGGAAAAGAAGTAACGGCAGTGATTGAGCTTCGTGCCCGTTTTGATGAGGAATCTAACTTAAAATTGGCAAACCGGTTACATGCAGCAGGTGTATTGGTGCTTTATGGCGTGGTTGGCTATAAAACCCATGCGAAGATGACTCTGGTAGTGCGTCGAACTCATGGCAAGTTAAAACGCTATGTACATTTAAGTACAGGGAACTATCATGAGAAAACGGCTCAGCGCTATACGGACTTAGGGCTTTTAACCTGCGAGCCAACTATTACTGCTGATACGCAAATTATTTTCCAGCAATTAACTGGCTTAGGTAAGGTAGTTAAACTAAAAGCATTAAGCCATTCTCCATTTACCTTACAAAAAACTTTGCTGCAATACATTGAACAATGTGCTACTGCGGCACAGTCGGGTGTTGAAACAGAAATTTTAATCAAAGTAAATGGCTTGACCGATAAGGCTATGATTCAAACTTTATATAAGGCCTCTCAAGCCGGGGTGAAAATTAATTTACTTGTTCGCGGCGTTTGTTGTTTAAAGCCAGGATTACCGGGAGTTTCGGAAAATATACGGGTGCTATCCTATATTGGACGTTTTCTCGAACATCATCGTGTTTTTTATTTTCGTATTGATAATGAGGAACATTATTTTTGTGCCAGTGCAGATATGATGGAACGTAACCTATATCATCGCATCGAAATTATGTTTCCTATTCTTGATGAGCAATGTAAAAAGCGTATTAAGCAGGAAATAATCAAAAACTACCTTAAAGATAATAGCAATACTTGGGAAATGCAAAGTGATGGTAGTTATAAGCCGCTGACTCAGGGACATATTTCTGCGCAGGAAAAATTAATTACGCTTTATAAAGATGAGACGAATGATATTTAATCAATTCACTATACTCATAGCTTCCTAATTACGCGATGCAGCATCGAGGCTCCAATAGATTTGGCATGAGGAGCCAGGTTATTAGCGTGAACAGGTTAAGTGAGCCTCTTTACCCAGCTGTAAATGCGCTCGTGTGGCCAAGGGAATAGGAAAGTTTGTAGCGCCGTGTCCAATGCCTGCCATCTGTAGGACAGGGATAGTGCTTTCATTCGCAAAACGCTGTAATACGGGTTGAATTAACGAGGTGCCGTTTGGCTCTTCACCCCCCAGAAAGTCAGCAAAAAGGACTGCGGCGACACCTTGGAAAATATTCGCTTGCCGCAAGTGTTCTAACATACGATCCACACGATAACCACGCTCATTTATTTCTTCTAATAAAATAATCTTACCGCGGCCATCTAATTGCCAATTAGTCCCTATGCTTGCTTGGATCAAGGTTAAATTACCACCAGCTACCGTGGATTCAATAATACGGCATTCTTGGGCAGAGCGATTTAACGGCTTTAAACCATTAAAATCAACTGTTGCATGTTCAGCAAATAGCAAAGACTTCAAGGCAGCGATCGATGGTGCGGAAAATTTATCGGGTGCAGCCCCACCATGGATTGTTGCCCAGCCCCAATGCTGTTGTAAATACAAATGCAACGAAGTGATGTCGCTCATTCCTACAAAAATTTTGGGCTCAACAGGAGGTTGTAGATTTGCTAATTTTGGAATTAAACGCATGGCGCCATAACCGCCTCGCACGCAAATAAGCGCTTTCGCTTTCGAATTAAGCAAAGCATTTTGTAAGTGTTGCAAACGCTGTTCATCACTATTGGCACAGAATAAGTCTGCGGCAAAAATATCTTCTTTAACGAGACAATTGAGCTGCCAGGAGCTCATTAGTTCTTTTAGTTCCTCTAATTGCTGATCAGTGCAACGAGAGGCTGGGGCTATTAATTCAACCAAATCGCCAGATTTAAGTATCGGTAGTGTTTTCATTTTTACCTTGCTAGAAGCTCATCCTACTATATTAAAAGGGTTTTGCTCAACTTGCCAGGCTCCTCACATACCAGACGCGGCAATAAATACCCAGGCACTAATTGTTGTAGCTGTTGGTAGATTGCTTGAGCTTTAGTAAAAGGCAGGTCGAAATGCGCAGCTCCTTTTACTTTATCTAATGTATGTAAATAATAAGGTATCACCGCGTAATCAAATAAAGACTGACTTAACATGGCTAAAACCTGGGCATCATCGTTAATTCCGGCCAGCAGCACCGACTGATTCAATAAATGACATCCTGCCTGTCGCAAGTCATGAAGTGCCTGTCCTACTGCTTCATCCTGTAACTCCTGAGGATGATTACAATGCAATACCATTACTTTTTTAAGACGGCTGGTGGTTAATAATTCTAAAAAGCCTGAATCGATACGCTCAGGAAATACTACGGGGATACGAGTATGAAAACGTATGGTATGTATATGCGGGATTTGTTCTAATTGCTGCAACAGATCAATAATAACAACATCAGCCGCCAACAGCGGATCACCCCCGCTTAAAATTACTTCGCTAATACTGGTATTCTTGGCAATGTACTCACAGATTTCTTTAAAACCCTGGCGTCCAGGATTATTCTCTTGATAGGGAAAGTGTCGCCGAAAACAAAACCGGCAATTAACAGCACATACCCCCGTTAAGGTAAGTAGAACGCGTCCATAATATTTATGAATCAAACCTTTTAGCGGATTGCTCTCTTTCTCATGCAAAGGGTCAACACTATATTCTGCCGGTGAACTCATTTCTTGCGATGTTGCTAAAACTTGCAACAGTAATGGATCCTGAGGATTCCCCTTTTGCATCCGCTGTGCGAATCCCAAAGGAATTCGACTGGCGAATTGCGCTTCAGCTGATAAGCTTCCAGTAGCTAGGGGTAATTCCAGATAGGTGAGTAAATCAGCCACAGAAGAAAAACCTTGTGCTAATTTTTTTTGCCAACTTAAAGAGGTATCTCGCATTAATTACACAGACTTGATAAACTGTGCGAACTTTAACTAAAACCAGAAAAAATCTCAACACTGTGGAGTCCTAATGGCAATTTATAGCACCAATGAATTAAAAAATGGCCTAAAAGTAATGGTCGATGATGCTCCATGCAGCATCCTTGATTGTGAATTCGTAAAACCTGGAAAAGGCCAGGCCTTTACACGCATTAAAATTCGTAATTTGAAAACAGGCCGAGTAGTAGAACGTACTTTAAAATCAAATGAGTCTTTGCCTTCTGCAGATGTTGTTGATATGGAAATGCAATACCTCTATACCGATGGCGAGCACTGGCATTTCATGGTTCCTGATAATTTTGAACAATATGCCCTAACTAAAGAAGTTCTTGCCGATGCAGCCCTTTGGTTAAAAGAGCAAGACATTTGTATTGTCACCCTGTGGAACAACGAGCCGATTCAGGTAATGCCTCCTACATTCGTTATTCTTGCGATTACCGAAACCGATCCTGGATTAAAAGGCGATACTTCTGGTGGTGGTGGAAAGCCTGCTATTCTTGAAACAGGCGCTGTTGTCCGTGTGCCTTTATTCGTACAAACAGGCGAATTAATTAAAGTAGATACACGCAAGGGCGAATACGTTTCTCGCGCTAAAGAATAAGATTTGCAGCAGCCAGGAGTTCGACATGAACCCCGGCTGCTAAACCTCATTCGCAATGATGAGCTGAAGTAGAAATATCCGAGGAACAATAGACCCTAATAAACATTATAAGAGTCATACATACCCCAATACCCCACATCACCTAAGTCATCATAACCGTAGTAATATGCATCATTCCAGTAGGGCCCACCATAATATCCCACGGTATACACAGTGCGCGTAGGATATGCACGCGTATAGTAAACCGTCTCAGTGGTAACACAACCCGTTACTAAGAGCATTGGCGTTACGATAACTAAAGCAATAATTAATTTTTTCATGGTTCCATCCTATTTCTGTGGTGTCTTAACTTTATTAGTACCAATGACCATGGTGTTGATGTTGTTGGTGTTGATGATGATGGTGATGATGATGATGCCATCGATCCCAATGCCTGTGATGCCAATGATGACGATGCCAATCAGCGTAATTAGTTCCAGCTTTATCTAAATTGCTGTAATTAGTAACGGGCATGCTGTTGGAGCGTAATTCAGGGTTATACATAGAGGAACTAGACGCCGCAAATCCTGGGGCAACAAACAGGAGTAGTGAACTAATAACCAAAGGGAAAATAATCTTTTTCATGATAACCTCCAAGTAACACCCCCTTCTGTATTTTTATTATACAACCAGATTCCATGTTTAGCAAAAAGACCTTTACTTCAAATAACATGGATACAGATAGAGAGGAAAAAGAACATTATTCCAAAAGACTTCATGGAATAATACAGGTAACGACTTACCGAATCCTGAGCCGCTACTGAATATACTTTGGAGGTTTATGCTGAGCTTAAGGCGTCCTACTATGGCTCATGTAGGCTGGCACACCACCCATCAAACTACCCTCCCAACCTGTAAATATTAATGGTTCAGTTAGGTTGAGTCATCACCCATATGTTTAATAATAGACCAACAATGCCGTGATTGTAAATATTTTGACCACCTGGATGATAGTATAAAACCCGTACTTTCCTAACCGAATACGGGTGAGTTTTGGTTTACTCTGGATATTTGAATAGATGATTGGCGGATGCTTGCACTGTTGGCATGATAATCATTTGTTCGACGTCTACATGTTGGGGGCGAGTAATGCAATATAAAATTGCATCAGCAATGTCTTCAGCTACCAACGGATGGAAACTACTATAAAACTCTTTGGCTCTTTGTTTATCACGCCAACGCACCTCACTAAATTCGGTTGCTACCGCACCGGGGGCGATTTCCGTAACCCTAATTGGGCTGCCTAATAAATCCAAACGCATCGATTTTGAAATAGCATGGACGGCATGTTTTGTTGCCGCATAAACATTGCCGTTAGGGTAACACTCATGACCGGCAATAGAACCAATATTAACTATATGGCCTCTGTTACGAGCTATCATCACCGGAATAACAGCACGACTCACATAGAGTAATCCTTTAATATTCGTATCAATCATTGTATCCCAATGCGCCTCAATCCCTTGCTGCAAAGGCAAGGTATCTAGCGCTAAGCCGGCATTATTAATCAAAACATCTATAGCTTTCCATTGATTAGGTAAAGAAGATAACTGCTGTGTCACTTGTTCATGATTACTTACATCTAAAGCTAATACATAGTGTTCCTTACCTGATTCTTGAGTTAATTGTTGCGCTAATGCCTCTAAACGTTCGGTGCGCCGAGCAGCTAAAATCACTTGCGCTCCTTGGCCAGCACAATAATGAGCGCAAGCTTGCCCAATACCACTTGAAGCACCGGTAATTAAAATAATTTTATTCTCTAATAAATTCATGGGTTCTGATCCTTAACTGCATATCTGAAATTATGATAAGCGTTTTGTTCTTAATTAGGCACTTAATGCCGACATAAAATGCATGACTTCCTCATCAGAAGTCTGACTAAAATCATCATACCATAACCCAACGGCATAAAAATTAACCGGCTGTAATGGGCAAATAACTTTATTCACTAAGCCTGCCATCTCTACACAAGTAGACCTTGCGGCAACCGGAACTGCTACAATAAGCTCTGCGGGCTTTTTTTGTTTTAATGCGGCGATGGCAGCACGCATGGTATAGCCAGTAGCGATTCCATCATCCACTAAAATCACTGTTTTTCCAGCAAGTTGTACAGGTGGTCGATTACCCCGATAAACTTTTTCACGTCGTGTTAACTCATGCTCTTCATTTTGTAATACTTCATCAATTGCTGCGCTCTTGATGTATAACCCATTAACAACTTCCTCATTAAAAACTACGATACCGCCGGAGGCAATGGCTCCCATAGCATATTCTTCATGTCCTGGAACCCCCAATTTGCGCACAATAAAAATGTCCATCGGCAATCTAAGTTTGATGGCCATTTCATAGGCAACCGGCACCCCTCCTCGGGGTAATGCCAAAATAATAGTATTCTCTTTTACTGCATAGTCATGCAGCAAATCAGCAAGAACCTGTCCGGCTTGCAGCCTATTCGCATAGTTCACATTTAGGCTCCTTGAAATCATCCCTTAACACAAAGTTTAGCCTATCACCGATGTGCTATATTTGAACAATAGATTGCGACAAGGAAGGATCAACTATGAACATCACTGAAAAGATAATTCATGCTCATTTATTAGATGGAAAAATGGAGCCCGGCAAAGAAATTGCCTTAAAAATAGATCAAACCCTATGTCAAGATGCAACAGGAACTCTAGTTATGCTTGAATTAGAAGCCATCGGCCTAGAACGCACCAGGGCAGAAGTTTCAGTGCAGTATGTCGATCATAATTTAATTCAAGAAGATAATAAAAACCCCGATGACCATCTTTTCCTTGAAAGTGCCTCTAGACGCTACGGCCTTTACTTTAGTCGACCAGGAAATGGCATCAGCCATGCAGTACATATGCAAAATTTTGGTAAACCTGGCAAAACATTAACTGGTTCGGATAGCCATACCTGTGCCGCAGGTTCTATGGCGATGTTGGCCATAGGCTCAGGCGGTCTGGAGGTAGCAATGGCGATTGCCGGTTATCCTCTTTATATCAAAATGCCAAAGGTACTTGGTGTTAAGTTAACCGGGAAGCTTCCTGACTGGGTCAGCGCCAAGGACGTCATTCTAGAAATGTTGCGCCGCTATGACGTTAAAGGTGGTGTAGGTTATGTTATTGAATACTATGGCGAAGGCGTAAAACATCTTAGCGCCATGGATAGGCATGTGATTGCCAATATGGGAGCAGAATTAGGAGCTACATCCACTTTATTTCCCTCTGATGAAATAACTAAAGAATTTTTAAAAAGCCAGGGACGTGAACAAGACTGGTCAGAACTAAAAGCAGATGACGATGCAACCTATGATAAAAATGATGAGATAAATCTATCGACTTTAGTCCCTCTCATTGCCAAACCCACCAGTCCAGGTAATGTTGTTCCAGTTTCAGAAATTGCTGGCGAAGAAATTTATCAATCGTATATTGGTTCTTCAGCCAATCCCGGCTATCGTGATTTTGCTATTGCAGCACAAATAGTAAAGGGCAAAACATTAAAGCCTAATATTTCTTTAGATATTAATCCCAGCTCTCGTACGATTTTGGAAGAGTTAGCACAAGAAGGACATTTGGGAAGCTTAATTCATGCCGGCGCTCGCATCCACCAAGCGGGATGTAATGGTTGTATTGGTATGGGACAAGCCCCAGCTACCGATAAAAATAGTTTACGTACGGTTCCCCGTAATTTTCCGGGACGATCTGGTACCATGGAGGACAAAGTCTTTCTCTGTAGTCCTGAAACTGCTGTCGCTTCCGCTTTAATGGGGGTCATTACTGACCCACGCACCTTAGATATGATTTATCCCAAAGTAGACTTACCGCGTAAAAGCGTAGTAAATCGTGCCTGCATAGAAGAACCCTTGCCTGTATCTGAGGCAAAAAAAATCACGTTGCTGAAAGGACCAAATATTGTCTCTTTACCCGAATTAACTCCCTTACCTAAGTCATTAAAAATCCCGGTATTGTTAATTGTAGGAGATAATATTTCTACTGATGAAATTTCACCCGCGGGTGCCAAAGTACTACCTTATCGCAGTAATATTCCTAAAATTAGCGAATTTACTTACACTCATGTCGATTCTGAATACGTCCAACGCACGAAAAAACACAAGGATGGTCATGTGATTATTGGCGGAGAGAATTATGGCCAAGGTTCCAGCCGAGAGCATGCGGCTTTAGCACCACGTTATTTGGGCTTACGAGCCGTAATCGTAAAGAGCTTTGCGCGAATTCATTGGCAAAATTTAATTAATTTTGGCATTTTGCCTTTAGTATTTAAAAATCCCCAAGATTATGATGCGATTAAATTAGATGATGAGGTGGAAATTAACGGCCTGCCTGACATTCTGGATAAAGAAGAATTCAGCATAAAAATTAATGGGAAAGACATCGAAGTGCAGCAAAGTATTTCTGCTCGACAGAAGGAATTATTGGAATTAGGTGGGTTGATTAATTGGGTTAAGCAGGATTTAAAGAAAAAATAGGGACTCCCCGCCTAACAGAGCAGTCTATTTCTGATTTAATTGTCGCTAATGGAAACCTGGTTGCCAACAACTAATGACACAAGGCTGGCGCTGAGCGCAACGAAGCCAGCGCCGAAGCTCAATGCCACATCCATGCTGGGCTTCGCGATGCTTGGCACCAGCCTGCTTGAGCTTAAGTAAGTGCCATTAGTTGCAAACAATTTAGCGATTAAGCAAACGGCAATTTAGGTCCCACGGGGACTATTTGGGTTGGGTTAATGGTTTTGTGGCTGTAATAATAATGTTGCTTAATTTGTAAAAAATTAACCGTTTCGCGAATACCAGGGTAATGATACAAATGCTCCAAATAAGATTGAATAGCCTTGTAATCACTAATGCGTTGTTTATTTGTTTTAAAATGACTGTAATACACTGCATCAAAACGAATTAGAGTGGTAAAAAAGCGCCAATCGGCTTCAGTTAATTGATCACCAATCAGATATTGATGCTTCGCTAAATGCAACTCGAGCTCATCGAGCAAGCTAAATAACTCATAATAAGCAGACTCATAAGCCTCTTGAGTGGTCGCAAAACCACACTTATAAACTCCATTATTAATACCATTATAAATACGATCATTTAATGCATCGATTTCAGCGCGTAGGGGCTTGGGATAAAAGTCTTGAGTATCTCCAGTGAGCTGATTAAATGCTTCATTAAATTGGCGAATAATTTCTGCAGACTCGTTATTTATAATTGTTTGCTCCTTTTTATCCCATAAGACTGGGACAGTAACTCGCCCAGTATAATCAGGATGTGCTTTAAGATAAAGCTCATATAAATAACGTAACCCATAAAGACGGTCCCCTGTGGCATCCATTCCTGTTTTAAACTCCCATCCATGTTCCAGCATGTGTGGATGCACAATAGAAATATCGATGTATTCTTCAAGTTTTTTCAGTTTTCTAAAAATTAAGGTTCGGTGCGCCCAAGGGCAGGCTAAAGAAACATACAAATGATATCGCCCCTTTTCTGCTGGAAAACGAGCATTAGAATCCTGACTAATTGCTGAACGAAACTGTGTGGGCTCACGTTTGAATGCGCCTTTACTTTTATCGGTTTCATACCAAACATCCTGCCATTTTCCATCAACCAAAAGTCCCATGATTAATTCCTTATATGTTCCATAAGATAATGTTTATTAATTATAGTTTGATTTCTTCTCCTGTAGTTAGCCTGCTTGCTCACTTACTAATAGTACTGCTAATATCATTATTTCCACAGATACCATCCCGTAATGGTACGCTTAAAACCGTCCTTCTGGTGCAAAAGCATTGTACAAATAAAAAACCTAACTAAGGATAGATAAATGAATAAGATTTCATACAAAAACACCCTATTAATGGCTCTGGCCTTTACCACAAGCATTGGAGCTTGGGCACAGGAACTAGCTGAATTGTCAATTGATTCGATAAGCATTAATAATGGTGTAGTTGCCAGTCGTCCATGCCCTAAGAAAATACAGGGAAATTGCGCTGCGGGTGTCCCTAGTTCCTGCACCATGGTCTTTACTCCCTCCGTTTTATCTGGAACGCTGACCATCACTAATAACTCAGCCATGACAGCCTTAAATGTCACGACTAATCAGGCATTTATCAGTTCCTATGATATTTTCCAATCACCAGAAACAGGTCTTGCCAGCATCCCTCCCCATTCTTCGGATACCTTAACCTTTTTTGCGAGTGGTTTCCCGATTAACCCACCGGTTCAAATTGAAGTTAAAGGCAGTAATACCTCCTCTGCATGTTTTAGCATTCAAGTGGTATCCTGATTAGGTGCCCGCTTATACTCCAGTTCTTAATGAACTGGAGTTTGGCTATTAAATGTAGAATTAATTCCTGCTGAAGCCATGCAACTGCCTATTGTATCGGTACAGCGCTCGGAACTACAAATGCAGCCTGGTTCTTTTACGCTATAGTGCATGTCTACAGGATTGCCAATAATAGCGCGAATAACCCTCGGACCTACTCCAGGCATTCCTGCATGCATCACTTTGCGATTATCAATCAACATAATATCGCCTTTTTTCCATAAGCATGATGAATAATTAGCTCGCATCAATTTAGCAAGCTCTTTAACTTCTTGCTTATTAAAACAACTTCCTACCTTTATTTCATCAACAGAAGATAAGTCTGTTTTTCTTTGGGCCATAAATTCATAAGCCTTATTTTTTACAAACTGGTAAGAGTTCTTAGGGGATTTGGCCAAAGCAATCGCCCCCATAGCCATAGATTCGATCGCTTGAAAAACCGGGCGAGGTAATTTCCAAAAAAACCGATGCCAGAACCAGGCCTTACCTTGATAATCATGCATAAAACACTTGCGCAATTCATCGTTTAGTGTAGGCAGCTCAAAAAGATTAATTTGCATGGCTTTTTCTTTGGTTAACGGGTGCTCAAAAACACTGGGCTTATACATTAGAACAAAGCGCTCCTCTCCTTCTCCCACCACAGGAAGATCGAAATAAGTGCAAATTTCCTCTACCTTTTCTTCCGTAATGTGATAGCGCTCGGCCACCTCCGATACCAACCATTTAGAGACAAAATAGGCATGATCCTCTAACTTTTTTTTCAGTGCATCTGGCAACTGGCGGTAAATTTTTTCTGTGTTAATAATGCCTGTTTCACCTCCCAAAGTAGAGGGCTCCATACAAAAAAAGCCAATATAGCTAGGAACATCCGCTGAATAATAATTCTCCGTATGAAAACCGCCAAGATATAAGGTACCACCAGTTTTATAAACTGAATTTGTATGCAAAACATATTTCAGATCCTCAACATGGGTGCGTCCATTTTCTGACATAAAGGCTTCACTTATGCCATGAAAATCAGGAATGCTCATTATCGCTTTTTCAAATTGTTGATCTGAGTGAATATCAAAACCACGAAAGAGTACCGCACCATATTTAGCAATATCGGCAACTAACTGGGCGGCGTTAGCCGCTAAAAACTGATGTAAGAAAGCCGCTGTATTTATGTCCTTAGCTTCAATCACCAGGGGCATTTCCTGTTCATTTGATAAAATGAACCGCTCATCAGTACGAAGAAATCGAGTAAGTACACCTGCATATTCATACATTTTCACCCCCTATCCCTAAGCTTATAAAAAAAATATAGCACAAAAATGAAAGGTAACTTTTTGAAAAATAGAAGCTAAAATTTACAGAACCGTATTTCTAACAAATAGGGATTTATATTAATACGCCAGACTAGGGTTGATTTATCAAAATTTTTAGGTGATCCTTGTCCACCAACTTACGTCAATATTATATGGAGAGAACAATGACTCAAGCTATTCCTAATGGATTTCATACCCTTACGCCTTCTTTTACATTTAAAAGTTGCAAAGCAGCTATTGAGTTTTACCAAAAGGCTTTTAATGCGGAAACAATAAGCTTCATGCCCAGTCTCGATGGCAAAGGCACAATGCATGCTCAACTAAAGATTGGTAACTCGATGATCATGATGGGTGATGAAATGCCCGGTAATGAACAATGCGCTAAAAGTGCAGAAACATTGGGCCATACTCCTATCAGTATGTATGTTTATGTAGATAATGTTGACAGTGCATTTAAACAAGCGCTCGATGCCGGTGCTCAAGAAACCATGCCCATAGCCGATATGTTTTGGGGAGATCGTGTAGGCCAAATTAAAGATCCCTTTGGATACAGTTGGATGATAGCAACCCATACGGTTGATCTAAGCAATGAGCAAATTAAACAAAATGCCGAAGAGTTTTTCGCTGCCTGGAAAAACAACAAAGAGTAACGATGAATTACACTGATTATGGTTATAGAATAAATCAAATTACCGCAGACTCAGGTCCCAGCTGGCTCTTTTTGCCAGGCGGGCCTGGTTTGGGTTCGGAATATTTAGTCGAATTTTGTAAAAAATTACAACTGCCTGGAGCTATTTTCGTTCTAGACTTTCCTCAGGATGGAACCAATACAGCTCATGGTAAACTGGAGTTAGAAAGCTGGAAAACAGGGCTTCAGGATCTGCTCAAGTCCTTTACTGATCCCATACTCGTTACTCATAGTTTTTCAGGAATGCTCGTCTTAACGATGCCTGAGCTGGAACAGCATTTATCCGGTTTAGTGTTAATGAACACCACTACTCAAAATACCTTTTTTCCGCACATTAGCGCCATGCAAGAAAGGCATAATTTACCTGATCTGGTGCCTGCGGCAGGCCAATATCATTTAAACCCTTGCAATGAAACTTATAAAGAATTTTGGCATACCTACAAACATTATTGCTTTACCTCAGAGGAGCTTTCCGAAGGCGAAAAAATGATGCCCCTTTTTGCATTTAATAATGCAGCATACTACTATGCAGTGGAGCACTTTTATACCGATTATACATGCAAATGGAGCCCTAAAATCATTCCCGCCATGACTATTGCAAGTGAGCACGATTTTATTTGCCCACCCCAAATTTTTCTGAATGATGAACGTTTTCAAAGCCCCAATATTATGAATAAGCTTATCCCTGATGCAGGCCATTGCCCTTGGGTCATTTGCTTTAAACAGGTTCAGCAGTGCTTTGAGGAGTTTGTGCAGGCACTCGCGCCTTTAAGCGCGTAGGGGCATAGCCTAGTTGCTTGCAACTAGGGTGCCCATCGCGTTCCGATTATGCTGCTGAAAAGTTGTTGCTAATCTAGGCTCCTATTCTACTATTTACTTAACACATAGGGGCGGTACACTGGCTCCCAAACACTTGCTGCGAGCTCTTGCTCAAAATCGGCCTCATTGATGCGAGCCAGTTCCTCGGCAATGGCTTGTTTCCCTACTGCTTTTGCTACCGCAAAACTAATAGCGCGTAATTCGGATAGTGGAGGCAGGAGGTTTGCTGTCTTATCTTTCCGTGCAGGGGAACATTCGGCAAGCGCCAGTGCTGCCGCCTTAATCATGCCATCAGAAACATGTTTTGCCTGTGAAGCCATTATTCCCAAAGCTAGACCAGGAAAAACATAGGAATTATTGGTCTGGTCAATATGGTATTCTTTGCCCTTATAGGTGACCGGTGCAAACGGACTTCCGGTACCAATCAGAGCTCGGCCATCGGTCCAATGCAGCAAGTCCTCTGGAGTTGCTTCACAATGTGATGTTGGATTAGAAAGGGGGAAAATAACCGGGCGCTCCGTATTTTGTGCCATAGCCTTTACAATTTCTTCGGTAAAGGCCCCATACTGCGTAGAAACTCCAATCAGCGCTGTGGGTTTTACATTCCGAATCACATCAAGTAATCCGATTTCCTCAGTATTTGTAAGCTGCCATCCATCAATTTCCGCACGTTTACGCACAAAGGGGGCTTGGGATGGGCTTTGACCTTTTCCTCCTTCAACCAACAAACCATAACGATCCACCGCATAGATCTGCGCACAGGCTTCTTGTTCACTTAATCCTGCTTCAACCATAGCCGCACGAATTAGCTGTGCAATCCCCTGTCCTGTTCCACCAAAGCCGAAGAACACGACGCGTTGTTCACGCAAAGGTATACCAGTAACATTAAGCGCAGACAATAAAGTGCCAGTTGCCATGGCTGCCGTACCTTGAATGTCATCGTTGAAGGTACAAAGCTGATTACGGTATTTAGCTAAAAACTTCGCCGCGTTTACCCCAGCAAAGTCTTCCCATTGCAGAAGAATATGCGGCCAACGTCGTTTTACAGCTGAAACAAAAGTATCAACGAATTCATCATACTCTGCACCGCGAATACGCTTGTTTCGCCAACCAATATATAAGGGATCATTAAGTCGCTCTTCGTTATCGGTGCCCACATCAAGTAAAATAGGCAGACAATATTTTGGATGAATGCCGGCTAGAGCAGTATATAAGGCCATCTTACCAATGGGGATGCCCATTCCTCCGGCCCCTTGATCGCCAAGCCCTAAAATACGTTCCCCGTCGCTAACCACTATGCATTTAATGGAATCGTAACGAGGATGTGCAAAAATTTGCTCAATCTTGTCTCTATTAGGATAACTAATAAAAAGCCCTCGTGGTTTACGAAATACCTCGCTAAACTTTTGACAACCCTCCCCAACTGTCGGGGTGTACACAATGGGCAACATCTCTTCAATATGATGAGCAATTAAAGAATAAAATAAAGTTTCATTAGTGTCTTGCAGATCGCGTAAAAAGCTATATTTTTCCAATTGAGTTGGTAGCTCAGAAAGAACGGCATAACGGCGCCGCTCTTGATCATCCAAAGAGCCTATATGAGGCGGCAGCAAGCCATGTAAGGAAAAAATATCGCGCTCCTCATTACTAAAGGCCGTACCTTTGTTTAATAAAGAGTTATTTAATAAATCATATGCTGTGAGTTTGGTTTCAACGACGCTATCGTTTTTTAAAGAATGTTTTTTTTGCTCTGAAGTGCTCATTTATAAAGTCCTTTTTAGGATAATTTCTTAACAAGAAATGCTTATTCATCCAATAAGCATAGATCAAATTTAGCATCTATTCTAAGCCATATATTTGTTCCAAGATATCATCAATACTCTTTTGAGCGGCAGTAGTTTTTCTGCACTTTACTAAATGATCATTATCTAATGACACTGTATAATCGTTAACTAAAATCCAATACGGACCACCCTTATTTGTTAATTAACCTGACTGAGCAATAGAGTTCTGGAGAATAGCTAGAAAAACAATTTGACGAAAAATTGAACAAACAAAAACCCCTTCTATACTTAAACTAATATGTATGTGCCTGTGAGGTGCCCAAAGTGACTGATGAGAAAACCGAGAAAATTAAACATAAAGGGCAGCGAACAGATAAAAGACAATCAGGAAAGGCGCATAGCAGTTTACACTCAGCAGGTGGGCATTCCTATACATTAATGGGCTCCTTAATGGAAGAAGAGTATAAACATTATGCCCAGCAAGAAAGTATAAAAAAAGAAGGGAAAACCATCAATAAAATTATCTTAGGCCAAGGAAACTTTGGTACTGTGCGCCTGGCTCAAGATGAAAGCTCAGGCTTATTTCTCGTGGTAAAAAAAATAAAACCTTCTAAAGCGCAGGTCAAATTGACTTCCGCAGATTTAGATAAATTAGAGATAGAACAAGAAATACATGAGGCAATTCAACAGCACAATATTAAGGGAACGTTGAGCGCTATAGATATGATTCGTACTGTAAGCAGTACGAATGAAGAAACCATATACCAAATTTTCCCGCTAGCCAGTCGTGGAGATGGTATTAACTATATTGAACACATTGCCTTTAACTCCGGAGAAAAAAATAAAGAGCTGGTGCCGCATCTCCTCTTAATTTTAGCCAAAACCTTTGCTGATCTTCATAAGCATCATATTTATCACCGCGATTTAAAACCTGAAAATATACTCATAACCTCTCAATATGAAGTCACTGTAGCGGATTTTGGTTCTGCAGTAATGTATGGTGCTCAGGGCAAAGTACAAGCATATCCTAATGGCGATGCAAAATATAATCCGCCTGAGTTTATAAAACATTCGCCTAAAGATACCTCCTTCACCCCTATTCCAGAGAGTTATACAGAAGAAGATCGAATTAAATTAGTCGATTCCTGGAAACTTGGCTTTACTATTGCAGCATTTATTCATCCAGAAATTTATGAAATAACTCAAGAATTACTCGATCTTCCGCTGGACGCTTCGCTTTCTCATCACGCACGGTTGCAGGAATATCAAGACTTTCACTGTGAATTGAGTGAAAAAATGGAGGAGCTTGGCTATGAAAATGAAGTTACAGAATCGTTGTTGGGTTTATTAAATCCGGATTATACCAAGCGCCTAACTCCATCTGAGGCCTTAACAATTCTGTGTTCACAAGATCTTTCTCAAGATCTGGATGCCATTATAAGTAATTCCGCAAAACAATTACGTCAATTATTAGCCGAAGCCTTTGCCTCTGTGGAGCTAGTAACTAAAACCCCGACCGCTCCGCCTAGTGGTTACTCGTCTTTATTTACCCCACCAACTCCGGAGTCAAAATTATTTAAAAGCGAAACTGGCCTGGATGGGTATGAGGTTTTTGTAGATGAGGAATCAGCACTTGATAAGCCGAAACCGGGCGATGGTTAATAACCATAACGTTAGCTAGAAGCAAATTCCTAGCCCTACGGGCAAGTCGCAGGGCAAAAAAGAGAAGCTTAGAGAATTTCCATTTCCACTACGACTTCATAAAATGATCATAAATAGCTCGGCTTGCTAAAGCAATTGCCCGGCTTCTAGGATAATCACTGGCAGATTGGGATTTCACATAAACTGCAATTGCAATATGCCCTTTATTATGAGGTAAGGTAATAATTCCCACATCACTAACAAAACGATATAGTTTCTTAGAACCAGGATAGTTTAAATATTTTGGCTCATAAATAGACCAAGTACCTGTTTTGTGCGCTACTTTAACTCCAGGAGGTAAAAGGCCTCTTATGCGGCTTCGACCGGTTCGGCATTGCTCCATAATTTTCATGAGTAATTGAGTGCTGGATTCGGAAAGTGCTTGTTTTTTATATACTTTTACTAAGAGCTTGGCCATATCATTTGGGGTTGTCGTATCGCGGGAGTCGTTTTCAAAACGCTCCCAGGCTTTTTGCTTGTCTTTAAGAGACACTCGATCAAAGGCACGCTCCCAGGCTAATACAGGAAGTTGTTTTTTTAATAAGGCATGATCTACATGATTGGTATCTACGAACATTTCTTTGATGGAACGATTAATCTGAATATCTTTAAATCCCAGAGCAGCCATCCGTTTTTTTACGGCCTCCGGCCCTTTGGCCGCATTTAAGAGTGAATCACTCGCACTGTTATCACTATTAATCAGCGTATATTTAAGTATTTGCTGTAGCGAGATGTTAATTTGTTTTTTTTCAAATATATGATGTAAATATCCAGAGCCTGGAACCGAGTTTTTTGTGCTCAGTTTAATCATACGATTTAATGATTCCTTTTTTTGATCCACCAAATGTAAAAAAGCTAAGGCGATAGGTAATTTAATGGTGCTAGCCATAAAAAAGCGCTGATTGCTGTTATGGGTAATTATTTGGTTTTTTTCGATATGAATAGCCGTGATGCCCATTACTATATGTGATTTTTTTTCAATATCCCTAATTTTTTTAGCCAGAGCTGCCTCTGCATTGACCGCCCAGCAATTCACTGAAAGCAACAATGTGCAGAATCCATACAAGCTATTCTTTAGCTTTAAAATCCCCAATAATTTGATTTTCATACACTAGTTAATCCATTTGTCATTATTTAAATTATTTTTACTCTATTCATGCATATTTAAACGCGCTTCACAAGAGTCCATTTGTATTTCTACGCGCTGTTAGCAGCATTATTATACTTGTATTTTTATTGCAAATTGCGGAGAATAGCGCGCCTTTTTGACTAATGTTTTATACACACATTAAGAACCATTTAGGCTTAAGTTACTTGATTACAGGGTATTTTGGCAATTTATTTATTAGCCCTGCTATTCTTGCCAATAGTTTTAATATGTACTTTTTAATTAAATAGGATGTTGTTATGAAAGAACAAGTAATTCTTGCCCAGCTCAATGAGATTCAGGAAAAATTAGAAGAGATCACCAACCTAAAAAAAGCGCTCGAATCACGTTTTTGGGATAATTCTGCGGTATGCGAAGATGTTAGCGGCACCCCCCTCTCCAAAGAAAATATTCAAAAAGCAGTTGAACGGCTCGCAGAACAATTAATAGAAAAACATCCTGATGCATTTCCTGTCTTAGTTGGCTTAATGGATGGAGCACACCCATTTTTTGCTGCCTTATATACAGAATTGACCAAACGTAATTATCGGTTCCAATACTCAACCATGCAAACGACTAGCTATGAAGGCATGCAGTCTGGCGCATTGCGCTTTACCGAACCTAAGGGTATTTTAACTAATCGCTTAATCATCGTTGTTGATGATGTTTGCGATACGGGCAAAACGGCTGGCTCAATAAAAAGTCATTTTGAAGAAGTAGAATGCGCGAAGCAAGTACAGCTAATGGTTCTCGTTGATAAAAAGCAAAAACGAGGCATAGATCCTGACTTTGGTGGATTTACTGTTTCAGAGGATGCATTTATTATCGGCTACGGCTTAGATTATGATGGTTTAACACGTAATACTGACTGTATTAAGACCATGAATAAAGCCATGTTGCCTACAAAAAAAGAATCTGAACTCTTAAAAGAAGAAAAGCAGCTTTGTGCTCAATTCAAAACATTACATAAGCAATTAAGACAAGTACGCGAAGAGAACAAAGCATCCTCATCAAAAGTAAGTGAATCAGGCTTCTTTGCACTTACGGGTACTCCTGTAGATATTAAGGCTGCTACGCCTACCAATAATCCTCCCATATCACAAAATACTCACTCGATGTAGAAACAATCGATATACGGATTATGACCTCTTAAGCTCTAATCCGTATATCCATGCAACTCCACTTATAACGTAAATACTTTATTGAGCGACAAAGCTATTTCTTGGCTAATAAGGTTTTGCCGGCTATGAAAATGTAAGGAGCCCGAATTAAATCCCTGGTTTATTTCTGGGGCAAAGGGACTCGTTTTGTTTAATAAATAATAACCGGTGAACGCACCAGTATAATTTAACTTGAAGAACCAGGAAGATGCCACATAATAGGCCATACCCACCTGTACTGCCCCACCCCAAAGCCATGTACTTTTGAAAATGCCATCTATAGTGCCAAGATAATAGGCCGATTCAGTGTCCTTAATTTCTGAAACTTTTTGTTGGTTATTAAATAATGCGGGACCGATGCCTACATAAATAAAACTATTTTTATAGGAATGGCCAATAAAAGCTGGCAGCATCAGGGTATCATTCACTTTAGCCTCTATGGCGCCCAAACCTATGGTATCGGTGATGTTTACTCCAGGATTTATTACATCAATCGCAGATATAGAATTCGGTGCTTTGATTTTCAAATTAGTGTATTGGTATAAAAACTCAAGCCCCCACAACCATTCACTTTGGGGGAAATGTTTAAAAAATCCTGCTTGTGCTTCAAGAGAAAAATCTTGTGCCTGATTATGAAAAAAACCTCTACTGCCAGTAAATTCTCCTAGTGGAGGAACGCCACCGGTTACATTAAGCGCTCCCGATAAATTTGCATTCAAACGCATAAAGTTATAACTGCCCCCCAGCCCGATGAAAAGTCCGGTTTGATTATTGGGTTTCGTGGAAATCTTCCCTAAAGTGCCCGCAAAGGTAAATGAACTCATTAAAGCCCATACAAATAAACACAACTTAAGCTGCTTCACAATAATCTCCAGAGAAATTGCCGCCTATTCGGCTATTTCATTTACATGATTTTAGAAATAACAGTTATTGCCATTATTATTCGGGCAATTGCATTTGCCAGAAAAAGTAATTTGTTGAGCGGCATTAATCGATTGGACCGTACTGGTACATGAAGGGTTTCCTCTAATAGTGATTTTTGCTCCAGGAAAGACTAAATACTCAGGCCATGGGGCATCAACCAAAGGACCTTGGTTGCCCGTGCTTGCCATCACTATGTTGGCGCTTTTACCAGTAACAGGGTTAGTTTGCGTAATGAGTAACGTATATGGAGTACCAAAACCGACAATGGTTAATAGGGCACCACCAGAAAATCCTTTGCAGCCATTATCTGTAACCATCACGTTATTTGGAACTAAACCTGCCGCCTTCTGATTGCAGTTACTATCAAAAAGACCATAATTTCCTTCCGCAGAGCTTATGCCTTTCATTGGCTCATCATAGGCTTCAAATGCCAAAACGCCGATTGGATATCCTGAACTGGTCACAAAATTAGCACTGGCTTGCCGATAAAGAGCTTGATAATAGGTCACCGCATTAGCAACCGATGGAGCACAGGGCCCTGGACTATTGCAGGCATAAGTTGAAGTGCTTCCCTGGGTTGCCCAACCGGTTTCAGCAGATAAAAGCGTACGCCCTAACGGCGTATAAAAAGGTTGCGTCGAGGCTGTTGGGTTTGCAGGGGGATTCGTTGAACCAATAACACTCAAGTAATCCCAAGCTAAGGAATTATTTAACTGAGTTGTCGTTAATGGTTTAGTCCAAACGGCAGATGTGGGCGTTACTCCCCATTGAAACGGATAAGGATCAAATGCTAAGGGGGCAGTGGCAGAATAGCTATTAATTAAAGTGGCCATATCTTGTGAAATAGCCAGACTGGGGGTTGTCAGGTTACCACTGATCAACGCTGAGCCAACAGGGGTGGTTAGCCCTGCAGCAGTTAAGGTACTTTGCAGTGCAGTCACAGCCGAGGTAAGATAATTTACATTTGAAGTTGTAGGATTATTACAAGGTGCAGTGGTATTTCCCGCCTGACAATAGTTTTCATGGCCTGCAAAAACCAGAATTACTGTGTTTTTAAACACTTGGGTGCCTACCGTGTTAATTACAGTATTCAGTACTGTCTGCGCACAAGGAATGTAATTTTGCGCAACCGGTGGAGTAGGACATCCCCCTGCGTATGCCGAATCGGCAGGCTGTTGCGGAATGACTGCTTCATAAATGACCTTCATACCTAAGGCATTGGCCTGATTAATGATATCTACCCAAGAATAATCCGTTGTTTGATAAGAGCGCACCGTAGTAAAACCTGCTGCTTTTAATTGTGCCAACTCCGCATAGACGTTGGTAATGGCTTGGCCCGTAGCATTGGTGCCCACATAAAATACATCATGGTAATTAAGTAGATTGCCATTGGAATAATGATTGGGTTGATAATCCACACCAATTAAGCCAGAAAATGATGTGGCTGAGGCATTAGTTACAGCAGAAATGAGCGATACATAAAGTAGCGCCTTTTTACATAAATGCAGCATATTGTTCGTCCCTTATGATACCTGGTTGCCTGCCCCAGGATTCTTCCTTTATCGAAAATCTGGTTGTACGCAACCAGGTTAGCAACTAGTCCTATAATGTGAGCCAGCATTTTACAATAATCGGTAACCGATTGATAATGATGAAGAAAAAATCTCACCATGCAGCAAGCAAGAAAATAGTATACAAGCGTGTTAAAATAAACAAAAATTTCACTATTGTTGCACAAATGTTAGATGAACTTATTTCCGGTTTCCTACGAACGGCTGCTCGATTTTTTGGATGGTTTACCAATTATCTTTTATTTGAGCATATTATTGACTCCATAATATACTTCATAGGGAAATGCACACTACGGGTCATGAGTCTGGGACGATGCAAATTAGATAACCCCTCTGCATTTATAGAGGCGATTATTTATATTACAGGAGGTATAACCCTCATTGGTAGCGCCTGGTTAATATTCCGCTTAGTCTCCTAATTGCCTTAACCTATTAACTCTTGGTAATGTTCTTCATCAAAACCCAAAGCAACTACTTTACCATTTTCTTCCAAAACAGGTCTTTTGATAAGTGAGACATTGGCAATAATAAATGCTACTTTTTCCTCTAAACTTAAAGCTTCATAGGCATCTTTATGTTTCCGGTAGGTAGTTCCTCTTTTATTAACAGGAAGCTCACCTGCGAAATCGCTCCATTGTTTTATTTGCTCTACTGTTGGAGGGATTTTTTTAAAGTCGATAAATTCATAAGCCACTTTATTTTTCTCGAGAAAGGTACGTGCTTTTTTTACCGTATCGCAATTAGGAATACCAAACATTGAAATCATTTATTCGAGTCCTGCCAGATTACATGCCCTAATCTTATAACGTTAAACTCACTTCTTCTAGATAATTTATATTAAAACGTCAAGATTAAGATTGGTCCTTGAGTGCATCACTCATGAGTGATGGCCTATTGTTGATGATGAAGGAACTCAACTAATTACTCAGCGCATACCTTTGATGGCTGAGCAATAGCCTATATAATCTTGGTACCAACTCAAGCTAGGCTAAAGGATACACATGTTTCAATCAGCTCTCATTATTGCGTTAATGACGTTTAGCATTATTGCGCAAGCAGCCCTGCCTGCAGATGCAATTCAGCGTTGTTTGGACGTTAGGCGCTTCGCAGACTTTACCACCAGACAAAAAATGGCGGCCAAGGAGCCTGGGGTATTGCGCTTTAAATTTCACAAAATATCCCCTGCTGAGCTTCCCTTGGATAACCCTGTAGGCAATATGAAGGAAATTATTGATGCGTTAAAGAACCAAATTGCCAACTGCACTAAAAATCGTGGTGAATATCAGACAATCACTATTGCCGGGCATCGATTTACCCGCCAAGAATGGTGCATTAACACCAATAAAAAGCTACTTGCTTTTGCCAAAGCGGCTCGTGGTGATTTTCAACACTATTTAACAAACCTCAAAAATGAATTTGACTGGTATCAGAGTGACGGTTGGCCAGAAAATCATGCGGGATTTAAAAAGGGTGAATTTCAATTTACTGCTTATTACGCACCAGCTGCGGTTGAAGCACGTAGTAAACGTGGCGGTGCGTTTTTATACCCGCTTTATGGTAATCCAGGTATTGTCAATGCAGCCGCCGAAAGCAAAAGGCTTAAATTAAAAGGACCTCTTTGCGGTGTTGACCCACTTACTAAAACACCACGTGGTTTTTGTATGAAAAATGCCAATGGCACATACTCTGTTGTGCCCGACCGCGAAGAAATTGAACATGGTGCCTTAGATCCTAAATACATCATTGGCTATGTTAAAGACCCAAACGACCCAGCCTTTTTAATGCTTGAGGGTTCTGGTTCATTAATACTTGATGGCAAGCTGTATCATATCAATTATGATGGCGCCAATGGCAGACCGCGCACGATGCTTGGCCGTATAGTTCAATGCGCACAAGACCCGACCTGTGGCGGTAACCTGGATAACATTGAACGTTGTGCTAAAGATCCTAAGTGTCATGATGAAGCCAAATTACGTTGTAATGTGTCTAAAGAAATTAGACAAAGTGCGGCATCAGAAAAGCAAATTCGGCAATATCTAGATAATCCGCTAAATCGTGCTAAAGCAGATAACTTGCGAAATCGTGATCAAAGCTATGTATTTTTTGCGAAAGAAGATGGTGGACCTTATGGCTCAGAAAATATTTCGCTGACGGCACATGCTTCATGTGCAACCGATCATAAGGTCATTCCTATTGGCATGAATTTTATTTATAACTGCAAAAAAGCTACTTCATGGTGTGTTGCCCAAGATGCGGGCGGTGCAATCATGGGTGCCCATGTTGATGTCTATAAGGGCGAGGGAGTAAGAGCTGGCGTCGAAGCAAATGAGCTTAATCATACGGGTTCATTGTATGTCGCTTTGCCTAAGCGTAAATAGCTTAGCCTTTCTTGAGCGCGGTTTAGTTCTATGTGTTTGTAGCAGAAACCCTTGACTATGCCGTGCTGCCTCAAAACTATGACTTTAGGTGATAGTAGATAAGATTTTTTTTAAATACTCTTTATTTTTTTTTAATTGATTAAGCTCTTTTTCTATATCCCCATTTTGCTCTGATTTTAATAATTCTTCCTTTTCTTCAAAACCTCTCAAGGCTTTCCATAAGAACTCCTCAATGGCATCGCTCTTATATTTTATTAACCCAGGCTTGCCAAATGCATGCCCTACTCGACAACGATACCTAGGCAGGCTGTCGTCATTAACTCTCCATAAAACACCCGCACATTCAGGACAGGCAAATTGAGAGGGCGTGCTAATTTTTTTAAGAAGGTCTTCACCCAATAAATTCTCTGTATAATTTAATTGCGATTCTATTTCTAAGGCATCCCAGAATTCTGTGTTTATATTTTCAGGAGGTTTTGAATCCATAATTTTTTGAATTACCGGATACATTTTATCCACAGGAAGCCTATAATCTACAACTCCAGTTTTAAGGGCATTACCCGGCATGCTGGGAAAATCTGCCTCTTCGGGCTCTTGAACAATAGTTATTCCCTGACATTTTTTGATAGCCAATAAGCCTGCACTACCATCATCGAGCATACCTGACAAAATGATGCCAATAACTAAAGGGCCATGAGACAGGGCGGCTGAATAAAATAAGGCGTCAATCGCGGGGCGGGTGTTATTAATCTTAGGGCCATGCCTCAGCATGATTTTCCCATCCATTAAACACATATGAACATTGGGAGGGGCAATATAAATATGCCCAGCCGCTATTTCTTCATATTTTTTAGGAGTGCGCACCGAAAGAAAAGTATGGCGTTGCAGAATGACTGGCAAACGCGACTTATACGCGGGTGAAAGATGCAAAACAATAAGAATTATGCCCTTAAAATCAGCCGGGAAAAACGAGACTAGACGAGATAATGCGGGTATTCCTCCAGCAGAAGCCCCTATAACGATTAAACGCTCATCTTGCATAATTCTCCCTAGAAATTTTCTATATCATTAATCTAACCATATCAAAATGGCATTATGAATAGATGCAAAAAAAGGAAACCCCTAGGTTAAAAAAGGAAACTGGCTATTAACACGTTCTTCTACAGAATAATGCCAAGTGCGTTTTTAGCATTTACCTAAACCATTCCTTAATTTCATTAGGAGAAACCTCCAAATTTAAATATGGAAGAAATATTGTGCCTTATACTCAATGCAATTACACATGAAAAGGGAATTATTATGAGTATAAATTTCTCCGATCTTCTATTAAATAAAGGCGTTCCTCTTCATAAGCAACAGTTCACTTGGAAAGAACTGGCAGGCAAACCTATTTCGAAACTAGATGATGATGCCTTTACTCGTGTGCGGATTATTTTAATGAATGGTCTGGAACTGGATGCCTTAAGGTTAAAACATTTTCTAGCGCGATTTAATAAGGAGTTACAGCTTCCCTTAGCAGAGATTAGACGGGTGGAACAGCATCAGGCAACGTTAATTAACTGGTTATTATCTGCCGATCACTCCCCCCTTGAGACCACCATTGCTTATGAGCAAGTGGCAATAGAAGTAACTGCTGCCATCGCGCAAACGGAACCTGATTCGTACCAAGCGCAAACTTATCGCTTTGGCCTATTGGAGGATTTCGATCATCTCTACCGCTACTCAGCTTTGTTAGATAGGCTGGAAGGAAAAGATGCCAATAATATATTACAAGGGTATACCGATATTATTCCTGGGCGCTTAACCAGCGAGCATCACCGTGCCCCTGAGGATGATTTGCGTAACTCTTACAATAAAAATGAGGCGGCACTTATCACCAAAATTCATGCCGCGATGCTAACTGGCGCGGAGTATCAAACGCATGATTATTACATGAATATCGGTCCAACCTTTGCTGATCCAGTAGCAAGACAGCTCTATGCAGAAATTGCGTCTGTCGAGGAGCAGCATGTTACTCAATATGGTTCACTTATGGATCCTAGCGAAAGTTTAATGGAAAAATGGCTTATCCATGAAGCCGCAGAAATTTATAATTATTTAAGCTGCCTGGAGCAAGAAACTAATCCTCGAATTAAGGCAATTTGGGAACGTTTTTTAGATT
Source organism: Legionella saoudiensis (assembly GCF_001465875.1). GTDB lineage: Bacteria > Pseudomonadota > Gammaproteobacteria > Legionellales > Legionellaceae > Legionella > Legionella saoudiensis. The sequence goes on from NZ_LN901323.1 coordinate 40,659, forward strand.
ATGAATTAGGCCATATGCATCTTGCTTGTAAATTATTTAAAAAACATGAACGCCGCGACCCCCAAGAATTATTGCAAGGCTCTATCCCCAAAATGGTGGAGTTTAAAAGCCAGCGCCCATTTATCCGGAAAGTATTAGATAAAGAATTAAACTTACGGGCATCAGAAACAAACTATGTTGATAAAGAAGATGAAAATGCCGCCTCTCTTTCTTATAGGAAACATCTCAATTCCGAGGGGGTTCCTGCTGAAATTATATCCGCCGGATATGATTGGAAGCCAGGAACCGAACTAAATCCTCATTAAGGAGCTATTATGGAACGTATTGATGCTGACGCTAAAAACTGTACTGGTGTGCAATTATCACCTAGCAATAAACGCAAGATGTTATCTGCAGTACAATCGCATCCAGCAGATATTGAAGGCGATCAATTTGATTTAGCTGCAGAGCGAATCAAGATGACGCAGAACTCCGAACTTATAGGCACCCTAACGCTGTCATCTCAGAAAGAAACAGACAGTATGCGCGTTTTTATTGATAAATTAGGCGAGCGATTGGCTTATGAACGCACGGGAGTACGCTTGTATGAGGCTGCATTAGCCAAAGTTAAAGCACATAAACGCAACGACCTCAGCAAAAAATTAATGCATATTAAGGAGCAAGAAGCGAAGCATATGATTTTAGTAATGAACACTTTAAAGAATATAAATGAAGATCCCACAGAAATGACTCCTTGCGCAGATCTTTCTGGGGTTTTAGGACAAGGCTTTGTACAAGTACTTACTGATCCTCGTACGACCATCACCCAAATGTTGAACGCGCTTTTATCCGTTGAGCTAACAGATAATGCAGCCTGGGAATTACTCATTAAACTAGCCTTAAAAAATGAAAAAGAAAAAATTGCCAAGGATTTTCAAATTGCATTAGAGGAAGAGGAGGAGCATTTAAGCATGATTAAATTTTTACTGGAAAAAGAATTGCAATTAAATACCGGCCATCTTGCCTAATAAAAGGAGTATCATAATGAAGGATACGACATGGATTCTCACTGCAGATAGCAATAGGTGTAAATTATACCAAGTAAATAAAAAACCTTATCAGGCTCTGTTAGTCAAAGAAATTCAGCATCCTGCAAGTAAACTGCGAGACGTAGAATTAACCGCAGATAAATCGGGTCATTATCAAACCAGCAACGGGAGTCATGGAGCATTTACCCAGCAATCAGCCCCCAAGGAAATTGAAATAGATAATTTCGCACGTCACATAGCAGAAGAATTAGATAAAGGAAGAACTGCCCAAGACTATAACCACCTTACTGTTATTGCCCCCCCACATATGAATGGGCTTATACTGCAACATATTAACAAGGAGGTCAAAAAATTAATTACGCAAAACATCATTAAGGATGTGATGCACTTAACCGAGCAGGATTTAACTGACTTTTTACATGAACATGTGGAAATAAAAGCAATTTAGCATTGCCTTTCTCCAGAAGATCCTAAAAAAGGTGAATGAAGTATATCGCGAATAAATTGCTCACAGCGTTGCAATTGTTCCAGTGTTACAAATTCATCCGCACGATGCGCCTGTTCGATACTGCCTGGCCCGCAAACAATAGTCGGGATGTGTGCTTGCTGAAATAACCCTGCTTCAGTGGCATAGGCAACTTTTAATAATTCTGGACTGTTACTTGCTGCTTGCGCTGCGCGAACGAGTACTTCTGTAGGAGGTGTATCTAAGCCGGGAGCATTCGCAATGGTATCAAGAACGACCTTTGCTATAGCTTGCTCCTCATGCAGTGCAGGTTCTAGCTGTTCGGCAACATAAGCCAAAATATTCCGGTGCAAGGCATCAGGGTCATCTTGGGCTAAATTTCGAAACTCAAAAATAAACTCACACAAACTTGGAATCGTATTGTACGAGTTCCCGCCTTTAACTAAGTTAGTTGTTAACGTGGTATAAGGCACATCGTAGGCATTATCTTGGATCCCTTGCGTTTTAAAATATTGGGCAATTGAGCGCAGGTAACTAATGAAGCTTGCAGCGTGCTCAATCGCATTGCACCCTTGATTAGTCAATGATGAATGAGCAGCAACTCCGTGGATCTGACAACGATAAGAGCGTTTTCCTTTATGACCAATAACCGGCAACATTAAGGTTGGTTCACCGACAATACACGCCTTAGGTTGGTAATTAAGCGCAAGCATTTTTTCAATTAAATGCGGCGCCCCCAGGCAACCTATTTCCTCATCGTAAGAAAATGCAAAATGAATCGGAAAATCAAAGTTTCTGGCTTTCAATTCAGGAATAAGAGCTAAAACTACCGCAATAAAACCTTTCATATCGCAAGTACCACGCCCGAACACTTTATCGCCAATTACTGTGGCCTTAAAGGGATCGGTTGCCCAATCCTGTCCATCGACAGGGACTACATCCGTGTGCCCCGATAAGATAATACCGCCTTCATGGCAACCATTTTTTCCTGGCAACGTAGCTAATAAATTTGCTTTAGGTTCTTTGCTATCATGAATCAAAATTGATTCGATCTTCCTATCATGAAGGGCATTAGCCACATAATCAATTAGCGGCATGTTGGAATTACGCGAAGTTGTATCAAATGCAACGAGTTTTGTTAACCATTCTAATGTTGTCATAATTGCCCTTTGTTTTTGCAATAGATCAAGCTATATTGAAGACCTCTTGCGATCCCTGGAACCCGCAGAAGCCATCTTAAAATAATAAAGTATAGAAATGCAATTGTGGCGGCAACTTAACCATAACCCGGATTAGCCTAGCATAATACGGGCTATGTTTTTGCTTATTAAGCAGGCCGGACTTCTTCTAAATTACTTCTATTTCTTTTATCTTCGGAGATATGTTTACAACTCTTCAACTATGGTAGAGTGTATGCGCGTATTAGCTAACTAATGGACTGGTATTAATTTATGACTCAATTAAATGATTTGATCAAACCAACGTGGAGTGCAGAAAGAGCCTTAAACAAAGCATGGTCAGTACTAACTGCCGAGGAAAAGGAAATCATCCAGCACCGAATTGATAAGATATTTTATAATGAAATACCATTTCAACTTGAGCATGATAAGCTTATCTACATTCATTTATTTTCCTTATTCGCCCAATTAGAAACCATCGGTTTAAGAGGCCTAATAAAATCGCTTGATAAACTTCGCGGCACCGACTTATATCAACAAATGCGCCAGCAAATTACCGATGAAATATTCCATGCCACCCTGTTTACCAAACTTGCGTTCCAGCTTTCTGCTCCTTATGCATTGCCCCTTGGACATCAAAAAAGCATCAATCATTTTATTTCCTCGCTTGAAAGCGAAGATGATCTCGCAACTTCATTAACTTTAGTGAATCTTGTTGGCGAAGGCTGGGTGGAAGAATTGTGTATTGCCATGAAAGAGAAAAACATTGCCGTTTCTGTTTTTGAAGCCGTTCTGGCGGATGAAAGCCGGCACATGGATGAATATGATTTATACCGCCAGATTGGCTTACCTAATAAAGAATATTTAAAGAAAAAATTAGCCCTTTTCGAAGATGAATTAATTAATACCGTATTTGCTCATGAACAATACGTTACAACCCTTGGCATCCTTTTAGGCAAAGAAGGTTCATTAAAGCTAATGAACAATATTAATCAGAAGCAACATTCCATGTTGAAACAGATAGGTATCATCCCCTCTGTTCATTGGCAGTTGTTTATGGAGAGCATGCCCTTATTGCTGAAAAATCTTTCTCATGATTATGAAAAGGATACGCCTGTTGAACATACTAATGTGCGTAAATTATTGTCCGCATTATGGAATGATCCGGAATTACCTACTGAGTCAGCTATTTTTAGCATTAATGTTAGCCCTGTTTGTTTTTTCGAAAAGAAATTTAAACCGGAAACCATCACGTGTCTAATGCTGCAAGCGCTAAGTAAAGCATGTTTTGATAATCCTCAGGCACGAAATTATATCTTCAATCATAAGTTGTATAATTCGCATGACAGTCATGTGGCCCTTGCAGTAAAGATTCCTGGCAGTGATCAGTTAGGCTCAATTGAGTTTAAAAATTGTCATGAAATGACTATGGCGGAGTTAGCCCAACATATTCAACATGATATGAGCATCATGACTTATTGTTATAAAAAAACCCAAGCCTTACAAAAAGAGCATCCCTATTTAAATGAGGTGGTAAACCGCCTTCTTACACCTCGTCATGAACGTGTTTACCGTGATTTCTTATTTGCAAGACCAGCTATTTCATTGAGTAACATTGGTCATTGGGGCTATCAAGCTGCCATTTCTCCCTTATTTCCCAGTGAAACCTTTAAATTAACCTTAACCGAAATTGAAAAGAAACAGGTTTGGAATAAAAAAACCCAGCAATTTGAAGTTCAAGATATCTTACCTGTAGGCTTAAGTGTTGACCACCGCGTCTTTGATGGCAATATTCCGCTACCCCATTACATGCAAGATGCTTTTGACCAACTATTTACAGATATGGAACAAGCTAAACCCAAATCCTTATCACGACCCTTTTCAAACCTAGATAAATTTATCAAGTACAGCAATACGCTCTTAGAAAATGATTTGGAGTTTGGCTTTCTTTATTTATTTTCCCTAATGCATGTATGGAAAAACTATGTATCCTATGATGAGTTAGCAAAAAGCATTGAAGACAGTTACCGTAGGATAAGAAAGAATCTACCGCAAAGTGAAGAACCTGTTGGTTAACCTTTATGCAGCAGTTTTCTTTTTATTACCAGCACTTAGAACGTGTAAGTAGAAGTTTTAGCTTTTGTATTAGTCAATTAACTTCTCCCGAAAAAGAATGGGTGGCACTGAGTTATTTGTTTTTGCGAATTGTTGATTGCATTGAAGATGCACATTGGCATGATAAGCATGCGCAAAATAACTCATTTGCAACCTTCAAATCATTTTTAATAAAACAGCCCTCTGATGAGCAATTCACTACATGGCTTGCTCGTTTTCCAGCACAAATACCCGTGGAAGAAAAACTATTGCTTCGGGATCTCCCGCTTCTATTAGACGATAAGGATAAACTGCCTGAGCTCATAAAAAACGCCATGTTAAAGACGATTACGCAAATGGCTGATGGAATGCACTATTTTCTTAATCATTATAGGGTTGAAGATAAAATTATATTTTCGTCCTTAACGACCACCAATCAATATTGCTTTTTTGTTGCAGGTATCGTTGGCAAATTATTATCACAAATTTTTACTTATGTACTTGCTGATTTTAAATGGACACCTGAGCTCTTAAATCAATCAATCCATTTTGGCTTTTTTTTACAAAAGGTTAATCTTTTAAAAGATAAAGTTGAGGATGAAACAAATGGGCGTTATCTAATTGCGCCAGGAACAAATCTCCAGGAGAATTTAGCCATTCATGCTCATTATGCCCTAGCTTATATCAAAAGCATTCCTATTCTTGCAGGACGCCCCTACCGTTTATTTTGTGCCTGGTCTTTATTTATTGGTTTAGCCTCCTTGCGCTGGCTTGACCAAAATGGGCAGGGAACAAAACTTAAACCGCGAGAAACCTATTATTTAGTGAACCAAATAAGTTCATTGATTGATGATAATCAGGCATTAGAGAAATTATTTTATAGCTATCTGCCGAGACAAGAAAATCTTAATACCCCCTCCTGCTTTGCCAAGCAAATACCCTCTTGGTTTAAAACAATTTATGATGAAGAGCAGGACCCTATATCCTGGCTGGAACTAGGCGTTATAGCCTAACTACAGCAAGAAAGGCCTGGTTGTAAACAACTAATGGCACTTACTTAAGCTCAAGCATAAAGTGTAGGCTGGTGCTAAGCAGCGCGAAGCCCAGCATGGATGTGGCATTGAGCCTCGGTGCTGGGCTTCGTTGCACTCAGCGCCAGCCTACAAAATCCCTTAAATTGGAAACAACCAGGCTTCCTTATTTTTAGCTTTTTATGCCTCATGGTTGTTTGAACTTGGCACTGCGGCTAAATGCTTGCGGCGCAGAAAAAAGCCTAAAGCAACAATTGCAATAATTAAAATAGGTACAATTATAAGAAATATATGAGTTTCCATCCATGCGACACTTATGGCGAATAAGCCCAGCACAACTCCAATAAAAAGAAAAGTGGACTCAATATAAATCCCGGCTAAAAAAATCGCTTGAGCAAGTAACGTAATTACTCCTAAAGTGCCTAGAAAAGGGCTTATGATGCCTATATCAACATAAATTGACATAATATAAACTGAACCAATCAACCCTAACCAATGCAAAATTTCATGCCAAATCAATGCAGGTGTTGATATAGCCTTCAGATGCTTAAGATAAAAGCTTAAGCCCAAAGCAAGCAGAGCAATAATCACCGTAGTGATTTGCCAAAACCGCCACGCTCCGGCGGCTTTCATATTCGTTAAAATTAATCCGATGAACGTTAGAACAAGTATGGCTATCCCTACAATAAACCGAGCGGTCCACGGATGCAGCACATTATTATTTTCCATTAAAGAACTCCTTTTCTAGTGTTTCTGCAAGCCATTTATAGTATTAATGGATGCACGCTTTACTCCCAGCTAGATTAACATTATAGACACTTAGGTTTCTGCATGTATCTGCTGCTTGTTTATTTTACCGTTTAGAATTACTTTTGCAGCCAAGCTTTTTTGACTGTTTATATAGTTATTTAAAACGAGATACACCCCATTAGTCCAGCCAAATCCTATTTCATTAGTCGCATAACTGTATTTAATTTTATTTTCAGTTAAGGTGCTTACCGTACGTACATCATATTTTTCAAAAATTGCGTGATTTTGCTGAAAACCAAGATTTACAGTTTTTATAAATCTACGAGCAATTTCCCTAGATACCTGTTTATAACCATACCGGTCAAGTCCCAATACAGCGAAATATTGCATCGGGGCCCAGCCAAATGGAGCATCCCATTGTAATCCGGAATAATTAGTGCTCGTTACTATGCCTCCTTCCAATAATAAGTCTGGCACATGCTTCCTCACGGCCTCAGCTTGTTTTATTGAAGCAACCCCCGCCCATAAAGGGTAAAAGGTAGTGGCATAGGGATAGTATTTTTGTTGTTTCTTTTTAAAGTTATAGTCTAAATAATAACCTGTCGCCTCATTCCATAAATAACTATTTATATTATCCGCTCGTGCTTGGGCTCTTTTTTTCCACTTAATTGATTCCTTAACATTGCCCAACAATTCATTTATTTTTTGCGCGTCACACTCCATTTTATATAAAAAAACATTTAAATCGACAGGAGCGTAATCTAAAATCTCTACACCGAAAGGACCATATTTAGCCGAAATATCCAAGCCTGATTCCCGTAAAGTTCGATCAGCGGTATAAAAAAGATCCGTTAGCCGGTTCTTTTTTTTATCATAGTAAAGTCGTATATCGTATTCTTTTCCTGAATAGTTTTTAAAATAATTTAATACTTTTGTATAATAAATTGGTGATTCTTCGGGAGTAGGTCCAGTTCCAGGAGCATAGTAACGTGATAAACCAATTTCAGGTATGGCATGTGGAGCAGAAGTCCAAAAATGATAGAGTTTATTAATGGCAGGTAAGGTATTTTTTAACCATAATTTATCCGGTCTTTTCTCATAATAAGCCAATACCATTTCTGTTAACAAGGGTGGCTGCGCACGCCCTAAATAGTAGGTTCGATTTGCGTTTAAGATGGTGCCATAATTATTTATTTCATAAATAAAATTATCAATCATATTTTTTGCTAAGTTAAATTGGTTATTTTCCAATAGCCCAAGCACAATAAAAAAACTATCCCAGCCATACATTTCATTAAATCGCCCGCCAGGAACAATATAGGGGTGAGGTAAATAAAGTAATCCATGTATCTTAATTTCCCCAGTTTTTTGAGGTAGATAGGCTAATTTAATCTGAGCATGGATTTGTTTTTTTTGGAGTTCAGCAATATTTTCAGTGGGTGGTATATAAATTATAGATTCGGTACTGGAAATTTTAGGATCCATACTCGATTGAAGTAAACTATCCCGTTTTAATAATTCCCAACTGTTATCTATGTATTGAAAAACTTGTAAATCTATATTTGCATTTTTATTTGCATAGGAGTTTTGAGAAAAAATGATGAACAGCAAAATCAATAAATTAGAAACTTTACGCATTTTATTTTTGATAAGCATTTCCGTTATCGCCTAGTTAGTCTTAGAAACCTATTGTCAGAAGCCAAAAGTCCTGAAATTTAAGGTGCCATATGAGCTACAGCAGTTATTATTGTTTTATACTTGCTGAATAAAATGTAAGCCTAAGTATTACCAAACTGTACAGAGTATGATGCTGATTATTTAATCACATTGGAGCCATTAGGCTCTTCCATTAAAGATAAGCTGCTTTGTGCAGTATCTTGTTTATCCTTCCCTAAGAATAATGCTGGAAAATTTCTGGGTGGTTTATTGGTTAAAAAATTAGGAAGATTTGCATGCACACTGGCAGCCCAAAGATACACTTGGCTTTTTAGCTGTTGGTACATGGTTTTGACCGTTTGATTCAAGCCTTCGTTCTTATAATTTTCTTGTGATTCAATCAAGGCATTATTCGCTGCCCAAATACCCATAGAAGTGGCTACGGCAAGAACTCCCCAACCAAGAATTGGGAATGCAGCAAAACTACTAAATAATCCTAACCCTGTTAGTAACCCCGACATTCCGGCACTGCAACCTGCTATCGAACCAAAGGTTCCTGCAAAAGCAAAAAACATCGGGGGACTTGCCTTTGACAAAGGAACTGCAGATAAATTAAGTAACTCTCCCTCAATTAAAGGTAGAATGGACTTTTCTTTAAATAATCGCCGCTCAATCATTATTTTTATAACGGTTAACGACTGATGTAAGGGCTCTTGCGTCTTATCATTAGCGCTATCTAAAAGCTGTTGATTAAGTTGTAAAAGCAAATAAGATTCAAAGGCGATAGTTTTATCAGTTAGCTGATATTTTTTATTCATGACGTGAATGTATTCATTAATGAACTCCATTAATTTTTGTTCATTTTTTTGCAATAAGGCTTGAAATCGTTGTTGCTCTTTTTGGGATTGTTGATAGGATAAATAAAATACTGTAGCACAAGTCGTGAGAAAAAGACTCACCGCAATTCCACCTAGGGTAAATGACAGTAAACCACCTATTGATGCGCCAACAACACTAAAGACAATTCCAAATAGTGGCCATGCCACACCTGCGCCGGTGCCAATCCCATTAATTATTGATTTAAAAAATGCCATTAACATATCCTATTCAATAAATGGTAACTACTCAAGCTCACCATAAATAAAAACAAGCTTTTTTCGGCAGCATAGCACTTATCGATGCCTGATAAATATTCTAAATTAGAATTAGTTTTCCTATTACCCACTCTTTGGAGAAGGAGAAAGGGAAAGAGTTAACCAGCTATTCCAACCCGAGGCTCGAGCCCGTGCATCAAACTCTTTATAGCCTTTGAGATTAAGTAGAACTTGTACCTGTTTAAATACGTTTAAATAACCAATTTGTGGCCCTGCGCTAAATATTCGCGATTTAAAACACCCCACAAAATTGCCACTGCCTCGATCACAAGATAATTGTTGATAGATATAGCCTACCGCTCCTAATTGGGTTTTTTTAGCAAAAAACTTAGACGCACTAAAATCCCAATGCATATCGACACCATTTTGATAATGGGTCCGTTTATTTTCAAAGTTATAAGTCCATCCGACTACGGAAGAAAACTCATATCCTGTTTCAGGATTGAAATAGGTATAACCCAAACCACTATCAAGGCTTGGATGGTTTGTTCCTAAATTGGCAAGTCTTTTGGCATCATAAGCGCCTACCGGCACGCTCTCTGCAATGTAAATCATGAAATTATTTGCTTTATGATTCCAACGCAAACTTGCCAGGGGCGCTAAATCCCCAACAGAAGTTACCGAATCGCTAAGCGATTTTCCCAGGACAAAACCAGACCCAATCCCTAAATTACCGAGAAAAGTTGCACTGACTGCCGCTTGGCTGCGCCCATAGGGAATAGCCATAGCAACCATCGCTTGACCATTTAATATTTTCTTCTTAAAAGTGTAACTAGGAATTGCAAAAAATAAATCCACATCTGCATTGAGATCAACATCAAGCTCTCCGGTAAAGCGTTTGCGAATATTTCCTAGAGTAACTTGACGAGCAAAGGCAACCTCGGCCCCGGCGCTCACCGTAGAATGATAATACACGGAGGCCAAAGACAGCCCTGGTTGTAATGGAGCTGCGGCCAAAGTCCCAAAATAACCCGGAACCCAAAAACTAATTCCGCCTTCATCTGCATATACTGTTGAGCAAGAGAAGCACAACAGGAAATAAAGTAGCAGGCCATATTTCTTATTTTTCATACAAAATCCATTTAAGTTAAGCTGGTCATTTGAACGATATCTATTTATTCTTCTCGCTAATGCTTGTTGCACAACGAAATCCTATATGTTCCATGCTCGTATCTGGAGATGATTTCATGCGTGCGGCGACCCGATATCCTGAGCAATAGGATTCATTACATAAATAAGAACCTCCTCGCAACACTCGTTTAGGCATCGTAGGCTCATCAGGATCATAACTACTTGTCGGCCCCTGAGGGTCAATTACCTCCTTCATGGCAATTGATTGGTAATAATTTACATGATACCAATCAGCAACCCATTCCCAAACATTTCCAGCCATGTCATACAGACCATAGGCATTGGGAGGAAAAGAACCAACAGGTGCAGCATAATAATATTTATCACGTAGCGTATTTTTATAGGGAAACTCCCCCTGCCAGGTATTTGCCTTTACCTCACCTTCGTCAATTGGTTCATTCCCCCAAGGGTAAATTTTATTTTTTAAACCACCGCGCGCAGCCCACTCCCATTCTGTCTCAGTTGGTAAACGCTTACCAGCCCAACGGCAATAGGCATCCGCATCATCCCAGGATACATGGACTACGGGCTGTTGTAACTCCTCTATTTTACTATTTGGCCCATGGGGATGACGCCAATCAGCTCCAGGCGTCCAAGTCCACCATTGGGTAAAATTATCCAGAGGTACTGAATGGTTCGGTGGAGAGAATACTAAAGATGCAGGAACTAATACACTTTCATCCGGTTTCGGTGTATCAGGAGGAAGCTGTTTTTTTAAGAGCTCCCAATCAGGCTTTGTTTCCGCGGTGGTAATATAATGGGTTTTATTAACAAACTCCGTAAATTGCGCATTCGTAACCTCATACTGATCGAGCCAAAAACTACTGACACTTACCTTATGTTTGGGTAATTCATCCGCCCGAGCCTGGCTATTATCGCCTCCCATCATGAAAGTGCCTGCAGGAATTTTTACCATGCCGTTAACCAGCGCATGTTTTGATGCAGCAATGGCCTTAGGTTTATTTGCATTAACCGCAAAGCGATGCGGTGTTTTATTGCATAAACAAGCAGATGTTTGGGATTGAGCTAGAAGCTGCTCAGGAAATAACATACCACTTGGTAACAACAAACAGAAAAAGCTCATTCGTATAAGAGAAAACATAAATAAAGACCTCAATAAATGCAACAAAGCCTGAACAGATGCGCAGGCGTTGCTCTTTAAAGATTACTTAAGCTTATATACTGCGATGTATGTGCGGTTGCGATGCCACACGGACCATCAATTCAGCATATATTAAGCTAGTTTTTTGCTGAGTTCCGCAACATGGCGGCCTTGTGCTCTGGCAATTTTCTTTTCTATTTCTAAAGGCGTTCTGCTGCCATCTGCACCAGCAATGGTACCTGCCCCATAAGGCGAGCTTCCGCGCATTTCACTTAGTTCAAATAAACTTGACTCGCTATAAGGCACACCAGTAATTAACATTCCATGATGGGCAAGCGTATTCCAAAAAGAGGTAATAGTTGTTTCGTTTCCGCCCCCAGTACCAGTAGAGATAAAAACGCTGCCTATTTTCCCAATGAGCTTTCCTTGCACCCATAAGCTGCCTGTTTGATCCAGGAAATTACGCATTTGCGCTGCCATATTACCAAAGCGCGTCGGAGTGCCAAAAATGATGGCATCATAATCTGCTAACTCAGCAGGACTGGCAATCGGTGCTTGCTGATCAAGTTTCACTCCAGCCTTTTTAGCAACCTCTTCTGGCATAGTTTCAGGTACACGTTTAACCACCACCTCCACACCAGGGACCTCTTTAGCTCCCTCTGCAACAGCATAAGCCATGGTTTCAACATGTCCATAGCTTGAATAATATAATACGAGTACTTTACTCATGATAATTCCTTTTACTAGTCTGAAATAGAATCGATGAACATAAATCTATAGCAGAATAACCAATCCTTATATTAATGTCTCCTATGGCCTTATTATTTTTTACAATCGCATTTCCGAGTTAGTACGCCTACTCTATAAGGGCTTGGCAGATAGTTGCGATGGAGGCGTCTTTTCTTCAATTTTATCTGGTACTGGCAAACCAAAAAATCGAGGTGTAGTCATATTTTTTATGGTTCCATAAGAACCGGTACCCGCCATAATGCCACCATCAATATTATATTGAGAGCCCGTGATAAATGCAGAATCATCAGAGGCTAAAAATACAGCTAAATTTGCGACCTCTTTGGCTTGCCCCATACGTTTTAATGGAATTGTATTAGCGTATTCTTGGATCCGCTGCTCCCGTCCTTCATCCAAGCCAAACTCCGAGTCCCACATTTCGGTTAAAATTGCCGCAGGTACAATTACATTGCAGCGAATTGGGTAACCATTTTTAGCACAATGTATGGCTACGGTTCGGGTGAGGTTCAAAATGGCTGCCTTACTTGACGCATAAGCGGCATTAGAAGGAATTCCAACTAAACCCGACCTAGACCCCATATTAATGATGGAGGCATTGGGACTGTTTTTCAAAAGTGGCATCATCGTCTTACACCCTAGAAAGGTCCCATCCACATTAACCGCATGCACCGCACGCCAGTCTTCAAGCGAACAATGCTCTATATCTTGAGGCTTATCTGATTTTGGCGCAGAATCAATGCCGGCATTGTTAACTAACACATCGAGCCGTTGGTATTTGTTTTTAATATACTCTGCTACCTCTTGCCAATTTTGTTCCGAACGAACATCTAAAATTAAATAGTCGCTGGCTCCTATGGATTGAGCAAATTTTTCTCCTTCAGTCTTTGCTAATCTGCCGGTTATAATTACTTGAGCACCTTTTTTGCAGAAGGTCTCGGCAATCGCAAGGCCAATCGATTTAGTGCTTCCGGTAATTAAAATAATCTTATCCTTTAGTTTTCCCATAGTATCAATCCATGATGCTAATTAGATAGTACATCTTAACATAAGATTATCCTTCTACCAGCTCAATCCCTGAACTCAGGTTTTTAATTTTATATCCCCAGAAACCACAATAAAGCTCCTTATATGGCTGTGCTACACTTTTTGGCTTCATAAATAAAAGGAATTAATTATGATTAAAAAAATATTTATCGCATATATGTTAGTTTCCAGCTTATCTTTTATTTCTTCTGCTTTTGCTGATACCGAAGAGGTTCATTGGTGGCATCACCCTGATCAATATCATGCTGATTTTGAAGAATGGTATCCTACACATAAAGAGGTTTGGCATAATTATTATTCAAAACATAAAGATCATTACACTACCTATTGCGAACAACATCGTGGTTGGACCTTTTGCGAATAAAATATGCTTTTTTAACTAAGACTGCATTTTATGCAGTCTTAGTGTCATTCGTACTAAGAAAACGAGGGAAGAAAAATATCCTCCACTTTTAGGGAAAATGCCCCTAATCTTCCTATCTAAAATTTATCCTGTGTTGGTTGTCTGGCTCCTCCAATAGCATTTTTCTATCATCAGGACGAGGTTCAAATAAAAATCTATGCATGGCAGGAAATCTTTGCATGCTTATTTCTGATGTAGGTAGTTCGCTAGGTGGGGATTTGGCCGAGGCTTTTTCTGCACTTAAAAATATTAGTTGGATTTTGGAAAAGAGGGATTGCACGCCAAAATCCTTTAAAATAAGGTCCCAAATACCGGTAAAAAAATGACTAGCTAAAGGGGCTAGCCGCTCGCTCTCGGTAGTAGTACTAACACTGTGGCTATTAAACTCAGCATATTGGAAAATAGAATTTTCCGTTTCACATAATAATAACAGTAAACGAGACCAGGTTCTTTCTCTTTCAGCATTCGGAAGTTGAGCTTTAATTTGCATTAGAAGCTCCTCAGCGCTGTAACTGGTTTGATTAATTAAAATAACGCGCCGTCCGCCCCGGTCATGAGCATAATTAAGCACATTAATTAACTGCTCCATTGAATAGTAATCAATTTTTTTTTCTGAGAAAAAAGAGTTATATTCTCTTAATTCAAGTGCTATTGTTTTATGAATAGTTTTTTCAAACTGAGACGGATTTGCAGTCAGATAAGGGGCCTCATAATGAGAACGACCATTAATAAATTCATACATTCCTCCTGCCTCATGAACATGGAGCCATTGTTGCTGTACAGGACGTAATTTCTTATAAGCAGGACAATCTAAAGAGCCTGTACTACGTAATGATTGACGAATAGGAACTAACTCCTCCTCGTTGTCAAAACCAGGGATTAGCTCTATCGGCCCCAAATTGCTCTCATGCGCCTTCCAGGATAAATCACTCACTATGGCTCCGATTGATTGCCCATCGCGCTTAGAACGAAGGCTTTCCCCTGCCAAATCTGTTTTATATTGCCAATTCATGTACTGTGGCGAGCAATACTCATTAAAAGGTGGATAATAATATTTTCCATCCAACTTATAGCCATAGCACTCATTGAATCGAATAGCTTCATTAGAAGTAATAAGTAATCCTTTTCCAGGATTACTCACATACCAAGAGTATATTTTTTCAAGCAACAAATGGCCGCTAAAACCAGCCAAATTGTCATCATCTAAAAATACAGCATCCGGGTCTTGAGCTAATAGACTAGCGATTTCCTGTGCGCAATTATCCAAATCAGCAATGCTTTTCGCTTGGTTTGCCCATCCTTTGACGAGTACCTCCGAAATCCAAACTACCTTCTTTCCTCTTGCCGTTAACTCTTTTGCAGCACATACAGCTGATGCCGTTTTACCCACCCCAGCTTTTCCAGTTAATATAAGCAGCTTCGATTCGTCAGCCATGATGCTTTGACAAAATTGCTTACTCAATTTCATTAATTCTTTCTGCTGGGCGGAACTCTCCTTAAACCTAAAAAAGTCCATAGAGGAGCTATTTTCAAATGGAATCACCTGCAGTAACTTTGTAGGTATAAGAGAATAATCAATAGGTTGCGGTACGTAAGCAATGGGGTCAGGGTCTCTGGCATTTTCCATGTGTTGTAACCAAATGGAAAACTTATGCATATCAAAGCGAAGCTCCAGCTCGGGGCTTTGTTCCACTAAAGCAAATTCATCTGCTGTTAGCGTAGCAGCATGTAAGGTTTCAGCTGCCTCAATTAATTGACTATAGGTCTGCAGGAATTTAGGATGAAATTGTTCTGGGGTTTTCGCATATAAGGCTAAACGGTCAAGATCATAAGATTTTCTGTCTTCATTAAATGCCTCACGAAGTAATTCCAATACATCCGCCTCAGTAATTCCCTGATTATCTGCTAAATGCGGATCAAAAATATAATAATACTTATCAATGACGATGCAATTTTCCCCGCCATAATTGCCACCTGGATGCTTTAATGGGTATAAGGGAGTATTTGCAAGGTGCTTAACCGTGAGTGAAGGTGTGGTTACGCTCTCTTTTTTTGATAAAAAGGAGTAGAGTGGATTTCCAGAAAAAGGTTTGTTGCTCTCTTCAATCTTATTATAAACACACTGTGTTATAAAAAATGGAGCACGTCCAAAATATTGATTAAAGCGCTCGTTACCAAGCATATATCGAATTCCAAACCATAAACTTAACTGAGTAAACATGCCACAATCAATAACTGTTGGTCCTTTTATTAAAGCGTCTAATGCTTGGGCTGGTTGCTGTCCTTTATAAATAAGCGTGATAAAACCATCCTGTAAAATAGAATCCCATCCCCAGGGGCTAAGTGTTGTTATTTCCGCAGCAGTAATAGTTTGGGTAGGGTGTTCGGTATTCCATAAGCTTACTAAATCATTATTATAATGAAGGCCTGAATAAATACTCTCGTAGAATGCTTTTCTATTACTTTTTCCATCAAAAGGATTAGAGTTCGCTAATGAAATAAATCGCTTTACACCTTCCACAAAACAATCATAAGTAATTAATTTTGGTTCAGCAAAAGCGGATAAAAACTGTTGCAATAGAGGTGTAGGAGGGAGTTTTTGTAACTGCCGAAGGTATTCGATTGCCGGGTTAATCTTTTTTTGTTTTAAAAAAAAATTCATAGGTTACAGCCATTAAATTAATATGGTCATAATTTTAACACATTTTTATCTGTCCACCATCCCTTCTCAAGAGAACAGAGGGCTTATAAGGGAATGACTCTACTCAACTTATTAAATTGCCAATATCCCCTGGGGCCTTCCAATATTTGGAGCGAAAACTTATTTCTAGTTAACTTGACGACTTATTAATACTCATGTCCTTAAGAGGAATTTCTTGATCAGTCGATGTTGATGCTTTAGAGCCATATATCATTGCCGATAAGGGACTCCAAAAGGAAAAAAAGCTTTTTGATGAACCGCTTTGACTCCTATTAACCATGGGCTTTATTTCCTGGCTTTTATTTTTTTCTTTTTGCTGCTCATCCAGGGCAAAAAACTTAAGGGCATATTTTTCGGTCAACCTAATAAATAAATCCTTTTCTGTACTAGGGGAAAGAGCTTGTGGGATGCCTTTATAAAACCTTTCGGCAGCTATAGCGATTAATTCATTGGCGTAATTATTCAGCCTAAGCTCATTGATTTCTAGAGCTTGATCAGGAAAAATTTTGCGAAATATGACTGCATAATAGATAAGTAGCAAGATTTGCTGATACAGTTTTGCAAAATCTTTAATCGTATCACTGTATTGCTCTTCATAGCTTTTGGTAAGCTGCTCAATACTATATTTATATTTTTCCAGACCGTTCACCGGCAGATTTTTATATACATGTGCTGTTTTAATTCCTGGAGGATGATTAGGCAGTTTTTTATATTCTTCAGAGTTTATAATTTCTTCTAAAATAACTACATAGCTATTTTCAATCCCATTTAATTGCATTAGTGTTCTAAAAAAGTGCCTTAACCGGTTCTCTATAGATTCATGCAAGTAATTAAAATCTTCTTCTATTTTTGTAGATTGCAGAACCAAAACATTACTGATACTGGTAAAGCTTAATGAATACAACTTCGTGGCAAAATTTTTAATCGTAGAATTACCAGATTCAGATAATTCTTTGAACGTAGAGATGATATCGATAATCGCCTGTTGCAAATTCTTTTTTTGTTTTTCGCTCCAATCACTAGTTAAGTAATATTGACTGGCATGTCCAATCATTATGCCAAATGTTTCCAATACACTTTTACGCCTGTCAGGATAATTAAGAACCGTTTCTTGTGCAGTGCCAATTTTATTAATGTTTTCTTCTAGCACTAATCTTGTATCATTGAGCATTTCTGCAAGATTTTTTATAGGCGCATTTAGACCAAAAATCTCAAAAAAATGGGTTTGCATTAATAAAGCATGCTCTTCATTAACGTAGCCTGCATAGGGCGTAAAAATCACGTTGAAAAGTCCGTAAACATGTTTTTTATGTAAAATTTTGCGTTGTTCCGTAAGCCCCATATAAGGATAATGAGTGAAGTTATAGGCATTATAGCCTTCTGGGTTTTTGACAATTACTGCATAAAGAGCTCGTAAAATGGTCGGGAAATCAAGAGCTTGTACTGGAATGGTTTTAGCCTCCTCATAATTTCCTATATATTTTCGACCTAAGCCAGCATACTTATGGAATATTTGACTGGCATCATTAAATTCCACATGCTGCCCATTTAAAAAACGAAGTAATTTGAATATCAATAATTTTTGCACATGAGTAGTTTTATGGTTTTTAGAAGAGATTATTGTTCCCCGCTGAGAACCATTATTGCCACTTGAACCAGTTCCATGATGTCCAGGCATAGAGTAATAAACTAAGTTTTGTTCTGTTTTAGAAACAGCTTCTGGATAAATAGGAGTAAAACCCCAGCTAGAACGTTCATTTGCGTAATAAATTAATTCTGCTTTTTTGATAATTGTAGGTAATACAAAATAGCGCTCATCATACCAGGTGATAGGCGGGCAATCTCCGGGGACTGGGTCGATACCAAAAAAGTTTATCGATGCTTCCGGCAGGTAATCTCTTAACCCATTGAGCAATTGCCTTTGTTCTTCTTTGGGAAGATTAAGTAGTGACTTTAGCGGTTCAATAATATCAGGAGTATTATTGCTTGGTGGACCTTTGTGTCTTTTAGTTTGCTGTTTCATTAGTCGTTCTAATATATTCTCAATATTAAGACAGGTTCCAATAAAACTCTGTATTGACTCTAATTCATGAGCTATGAGAATAGCTTCTACAGCCCCTCTACTATGGGCAATAATGTTAACTACATTTTGTCCGCGAGCTATTGCTTTTAATGTTGCTGCCAGTCCGAGAGCAATTTTTTCACCTACATCTCCACCATGTGTAACAGGCCCATTAACTACAGCAATTTCATCTGCTTGATAGGGATAATTATCTTTCCCCTCTTTTACTATCTGGACATTTTTTATTATTTTCGCAGGACTTGCCGTTTTAATTAAAAAGGAAACAATACTTAAGGTTTCCCCCTTGGGATAATCCGCAACTTTGTCTCCTTGCGTATAAGGAGTAGCTTTGGCTGTTTGTTTTAACTCAGGGGTAAATTCCGTGAGGGTTCCTAACATGGTAAGAGTAAATGGCTTTTCAATTTTACTGTCCATAGTAATTGCCTTATATTGCAACATAATGAACCATTATAGATTTCAGGAAATACAAAAATAAATAAGCGGTAATTATTTTTATTTTATTGGTGAAATCGGAAACTGGAAAAGCTGTCTCTAGGTCTAGAGACTTCATTATCTGCTGTAGTTACCCATTGGCACAACAGTAAACTAGGGTCTTTCTAATGGCAGTTACTTAAGGCTTTTTGAAGGAAGCATCCTCCTAACTCCTGAATGCGGCATAATTGATATGTGGCACGATTCAGGAGAGGTATTTTTCACCCCATTTTAAGAAAGGGGCCCTCTCGCCAGGTAAGGCTCATCAAATGATATTCTAGAATTAGTTTTTTGATTGGCTGAAAACAAACGATGAGGGTGATTATTCTCTCCCAAACGCTCTTCGCGCTTTTTGAGCATACTACTCCAAGCTTCTGTAAAAATTTTTACTCGGTTTATTAACGCTTTCTTTATCTCATCACGCTTATTAAAGTCGCTAATTGTCCTATCTATAATTCCCTCATAATCCCCAATGGGGGTTTTAATAATTGTATTTAATGCGTCTTCAAGCTCTATATTTTTAGCGGAAGAACTCAGCAGTTCAAGACTTGCCTTATTTATAAGCAGTTTATGATTAAAACAACTACGAAAAAACTCTACATTTTTTTCTTTTTCTAAAAATTGCCCTAAAACGTCTTTGTTTGCTGTGTTATCAATATTTAATTGATTTAAAAAATTTAATTCAGCCAGCACTTGCTCTAATTGATTATGAAAGGGATGCAAAAAAAAATCTGAAAAACAACACTCCGGATCGATGCGAACTACTAATAATTGTTGGTCTCTCTTAACCACACCAATATTACTTATGTCGTTATCACCTAAAAAATAACTAATTACTAAAGAAAAAATAAAGCGATTTATTGGCTGATGAAACTTAAAAATATCCTCTCCTTCAGCCGCAAAATTAACTGGAGAGCTGAGCCGATAATAAGCTTCGTTATTATCTTGACCAACAAAGTAGTTAGGCTGACTCTCGCCCATTAAAAGCGCATAAAGATTACCGCCACATACCTCCAGCTCTGCTTTAATTTTAGGCTTAATCCCACTCTCATATCCTATCGTGGAAATAAAAAAAACCTCCCCGCGCAAATCTTTTGCTTTATTGTATTCTTTCTGCAATTCATGCGGCTCACTATAAGGACCATTCATTATAATGGTGGTAGATTCATCATCCGTTTCATCATCGCTGTCCGATTCCTCTTCGCTCCCCATATCAATGTCTTCATTATCTATTGCTTCAAACTGGTTTTCTTTCTCTTCAGAGAAATTCCAGGCGAAGATGGAGTGATTTTTGGGCTGCTTCTGAGAAGGGACATCGTCAATTAAGATTCTTTTGCGCTTGTTTTTTGCGAGCATTTATATAAAGAGAATAAATTAATGTGCAAATATTATAACACAAATCCATTTTGACTAAAAACAAGACTCAAGCCCCTTCAATCCTAGCTCCAATATTGCGTCATGCATCGGGCAAAAAATTGGAAGCAAAAAAGAAATTTTATCTTTAGGCTTATGTATTAAAAATCCAAATAATCCCATTGAGATAACTTGCAAAAATGAGCCACAGAAAATAGGGCGTTATAAGCAATGTAGTTGTTTTATCCTTATTTTTCATGGCTATTAAAATAAGGACTGCATTCAAACACACCATGATTACTATCCATAAAAAACTAAATCCCAGCCAGTGCAATTGAAAAAAAAGCGGTGTCCATATCCAATTCATAATGAGTTGAATTAGATAAATATTAAAGGCAATATTAGTTTGGGGCTTATGTCGATTTTGCCACAAGGTGAAACCAACAATGGCAAGAAATGTATATAAGATTGACCACACAACGGAAAATACCCAACCTGGAGGAGTTAGAATTGATTTATGCAGGGCTTCATACCAAGAGTGGATATTCGCTTGGGTCAATAAACCTAAGAGAAATCCAATCATCTCAAAAAATAAAATCCAAACAATCAGTTTAATCAGGTTGTCTTTGTGCAAAATCTTCTCTCCATATTTGGGTTAGCCCCTCACGAAATGAAGGATAGCGTAAAACAATATTAAGTTCTTTTTTTATTTTGAAATTAGACACACGACGATTACTCAAATAGAACTCTTGCTCCCTTGGTGATAATGAAGCTTCTTCAAATAGGATTAAGGGCAATGGCGATTGTTTCAATAACGAAGCCGCATAAGCATCAATCTCATGTGAGGCAGCAGGCTCATCATCAGCCACATTATAGATAGATAAAGGATGTGGTTTTTTTATTCAAGCAAGAAGCACCGATACAATGTCATCGACGTGGATACGCGAAAAGACCTGCCCTTTTTTAAAAACACTATGCTTTTTCCCCGATATAATTCGCTCCAGTGGATTTCTTTGTGGACCATAAATTCCTGCCAGTCTGAAAATATGTAAAGGAAGTTGGTTGCTCTCTGCATAAGAAAACCAGGCTTTTTCTGCTTTCAAGCGTAAAATTCCAGAAGCATTTTCCGGCCTAGAAATACTTCCTTCATCAACCCAATTTCCTTGATAATCACCATAGACGCCCGTAGAAGAAAAATAGCCAAACCAATCAATATGTGCCGCATGCTGCTTAATCAACTCTGAATAATGTGACAACACGAGATCACCAACATGAGCATCAGGTGGGATGCTAATTAGTAAGTGGGTGGTTTGGCTGAGATAGTATTCTATATCCGCAGCCTCAAAATCAATAAGAGTGATTTTCTCCGAATGAGTCATTGCTTTTTTGGCGTGTTGTTCCAATAACGTCAAAACCCAGCTGAATCAGTCTCTGAGCCACCCGATTAGCCGTGTAGCCAAAGCCAAATATAAAAAAAGAGGGGGTCATTTTAGGCTCTTCCTTAACTCATTGTAATAATTTAAAGCCTTCGCTCTGGCCTCATGGTGCCTAATAATCGGCATGGGATAACGTGTATTTAAGTAAAACCTCTCCGAGCCAAGAGATTCCCAAGGCGCATGGATTGACTGGCTGTCTAATTGAGAAAGCTCCGGAACCCATTGACGAATATAACTGCCCTCAGGGTCAAATTTTTGACTTTGTAACACTGGATTAAAAATACGAAAATAAGGTGCTGCATCTGCACCACATCCCGCCACCCATTGCCAGCTTGCACTATTATTTGCCAAATCCGCATCCACCAGAGTATCTAAAAACCACTCGGCACCCAAACGCCAATCAATAAATAAACCCTTAGTCAGGAATGACGCAGCAATCATCCGCACACGATTGTGCATGTATCCTGTTGCCCATAATTCTCTCATTCCCGCATCAATGATTGGATAACCGGTCAACCCTTTTTGCCAGAAAGCCAATAACTCCTCATCGTTGTGCCACGGGAATGCATCAAACTCCCTCCTGAAATTCTCAGACGAAAGTTTGGGGAAATGATAAAGTAAATACATGGAAAACTCCCGCCATCCCAGCTCTGAAAGAAAATGTTCTGCAGAGGATAAATCACAGCTGGCATTGAGTTTTGCAAATTCAATTGCTCTTAAAATAGTCCATGGGCTGATTTCACCAAAATGCAAATGAGGAGATAAACGCGAGGTTGCATTTTTTATAGGGAAATCACGATTTTTTTTATACCCATTAAGTTGATGCTCTATAAACGTATCAAGTTTGGATTGAGCTCCATCCTCTCCTGGAGCCCAATAATCGTGAAATCGTACTGCCCAATTGATCGAGGGTAATAAGTTCCACTCCAAAATCTTATCGCTTTGTACTTCCACTCCTGCTGGTCGATGTGCTAAATGCATAGCCGGTTGCATATGAAGCATTTGTCTGCAGTGTTTCCAGTAGGGAGTAAACACTTTAAAATAATCGCCGGTTTTATTTTTAATCGTCCATGGTTCATGGAGCAAACTTCCATTAAAACTTTGAACTTCAATGCCCTGAGCCAACAAAGTGGCTTTAATCTTTTTATCACGTGAAATGGCAGCTGGCTCATAACAACGATTCCAATAAACTGCGCTTATAGAGGTAGTTTTGAGCAACTCTAAAATAATCTCTAACGGCTCCCCTCTACGAAGAATGAGATTTAAACCAAGTTGCTCTAATGAATGGCTTAAAGAAGTAAGGCTGTGATGAAGCCACCAAGCTTGTGCTCCACCCAGCACACTATTTTTGTCATCATAAATGTAAAGAGGAATAACAAACTGATTTTGAGAACAAGCCCTGATAAATGCAGGGTTATCGTTTAATCTTAAATCCTGCCGAAACCAGACTAATGCAATATTCATAAAGATCTCAAAATAAAGTGAATGTTTTCATTTTTTAAGGTCACTGGAATATAAAAAATTATCTAACATATTTAAATTATGTGCAAAACAATTCTCATGATGAAAATACTGTGAATATAATTATATTTTATGCGGTGCGCTTCTAGAATGCCTGCTCTCGCCTACTTTTTTGGGCTATTAGGACATTAAATTAAGTTTGAGGCTTTGTAGGCAATGATAGAAAACCAAAACCAAACCCAAAATCCCCTCCATCATTGATTTATGATTGTCTTTTGTTGGTCAGGAATAGTTTTGATAATTGGTGGAGGCGGCGGGAATCGAACCCGCGTCCGCAAGCCCTCTGCCTTCAGCTCTACATGCGTAGCCTTGTCTTTTAATTTAACTGTGCATTCTCCGACGGGCAGGATTCTACACAGCGATTCCCTGAGTTTCGCAATCTTAATTCGGGAGAAACTAAGACACTAGCTTATCTTCTATGACCGTTGATTCGATACCGATAAGCGAGCTCGGTCAACGGGATACCGGGTTTATAGGCCAGTACACAGTGGAACTATAACTACGGATTAGGCAGCCATAGCACCAGCAAAGTTTTCATCGTTTGCATTTATATTTAGTTGAGCCTGTTTTACGAGAGATCTCATTCTCGGCATGCACCTCTGGTTTTGCAACCCACGTCGAAGCCAGGTCGCCCCCAATTTGTACACTTTAATTATAACATAAAATATGGCGAGATTAGCAAAATCTTTTAAGAGTATAAAAAAATTTGTTTTTATAGCGCAATAAACCTAAGAGCTTGGTTTTAAATAATGTAATCATTGTACTTCGCCGCATCCAGGCTATTTCGGTTTGCCAGGATGCGTGAATCGATTGTTAGCCTTGAATGCCTTTGTGCCGTAGTAAAGCATCAACGGTTGCAGGACGCCCGCGAAAATCCTGGAAGGCTTCTGCTGCTTTTTTGGAGCCACCTACTTCTAAAATGGCGTGCAGGAAATCATGGCCTGTTTTTGGATTGAGCACCCCCTCCTCTTCAAAGCGCGAGAAGGCATCGCTGGATAGTACTTCTGCCCACATATAACTATAATAACCTGCCGCATAGCCTCCACCAAAAATATGACTGAAACTATGTTGGAAGCGGCTATAGGGAACTACGGGTACGATGCAGGCTTTAGAGCGAACATCTGCTAAAACATCATTAACAAAGGACGCGTTATTGGTTTGGTAGTCCCGGTGGATGCGAAAATCAAATAGACTAAACTCCATTTGCCGTAACGTTGCCATTGCTGACTGGAAGTTCTTAGCGGCAATTAGACGCTCATAAAGAACTTCGGGTAAAGGTTCTTGAGTATCTACATGAGCAGTTAGTCTATCGAGCGCATTCTTTTCCCAGCACCAGTTTTCAAAAAATTGGCTGGGTAGTTCGACAGCATCCCATTCCACTCCATTAATTCCCGAAGCACCAAGATAATCAACTTGAGTTAGCATATGATGTAAGCAGTGGCCAAATTCATGAAATAAGGTTTCTACTTCGTCATGAGATAGCATTGCAGGTTTATTCGCTGATGCTTTTGCGAAATTACAGGTTAAGGTGGCGATGGGTAGTTGAATGCTGCCATCTTCTAATTTTCTACGACTTTGTAAGGAATCCATCCAAGCACCGCTATGTTTGTTGGGTCTGGCAAACAAATCGGTATAGACATAACCGCGTACTTGTCCATGCTCATCAACAACGCAATAGCATTGTACGTCTTTATGCCAGACGTCAACGCCTTTAACCTCCTGAACACTCATCCCATAAAGGATTTTCAGTAAATCAAATAAGCCCTGCATTACTTTAGGCTGAGGAAAATAAGGACGTAAATCTTCTTGAGATAAAGTAAATAAATCCTGTCTTCTTTTCTCAGATAAATAGCTTATATCCCAAGGCTGTACCGATTCAAAATTATATTTGCTTGATGCAAAGTCTTTGAGGGCTGCAAGCTCACCTTCTGCCTGAGGGTGTGCACGCTTGACCAAGTCATTCATAAAATTCATGACTTGGTCAGTGGAGTCAGCCATTTTGGTGGCTAATGATAATTCCGCATAGTTATTAAATCCTAAAAGCTTAGCTTGTTCATGACGCAAAGCCAGTATTTCATTCATGTTGGCGGTATTATCAAAAGTACCTGCATTAGGTCCTTGATCTGATGCTCTAGTTACGTAGGCCTGATATATTTCTTCGCGTAAAGCGCGGTCTTCAGCATGGGTAATAATGGCTTGATAGCTTGGAGCCTCTAAAGTGAATATATAGCCATCAAGGCCTTTTTCTGCCGCTAATTCTTTGGCAGTATTTAATGCATGCTCCGGGATTCCCGCTACACGTTGAGAATCGGTAATATGTATAGTAAAGGCTTGAGAGGCATCCAAAATATTGTGCTCAAATTTGTTAGATAGCTCATCTAAACGCGTTTGGATTTCTTCAAAGCGTTTTTTATCTTGTGGTTCAAGAGCAACCCCTGACAACTCGAAATCAAGCAAGCTGTCTGCGATTAGCTTTTTCTGGGTGGCATTTAAAGCATGCGTGTCAATGGACTTAATTGCCATATATAAATCATGATTCTGCCCCATCGCCGCCTCATAGGCGGAAAGTAAAGGCAAGCATTCATCGTAGCACTCACGGAGAGCTGGGGAATCCATTACTGAATGCAGGTGAGAAAATGGCGACCAAAAACGCTCTAACTCATCATCCATATCTTCCAGGGGGTACATTAGATTATCCCAAGTATAGTAATGATTATTCTTGAGGAGTAAATCAACTTGCTCTAAATGGTTTTTTAACATCCCATCGAGATGAGTCTTAAATCGGTCTGTATCAATGTGGCTAAATTGTGGTAATCCAACTGGCGCTGACATGCTTTACCTTTAAAATTAATGTAAGTAACAAAAGCATAGCATTCAATTGATAAAGGCTCTAGAGTTGAGAAGGGTAAACATTATGAGTGTTCGCTTCTTCAGCTACTGATAAATTAGAGGGTTCCTCTTTCTTAGCGAAAAAACCAAGTTTGGTTATACCACCGGTAGGTACTTCAACGATATCTTTAGGTCTTTGCTGGTTAATAACCGGCACTAAAGCAAAATTGATTAAACAAATCACCACTAAGCCAATTGCCCCAACTAAAGCAATCGCAGGATTCATTGCAAATAAGGGAGCGCCACAACCCATAGCTAAGAAAATAGCTGTAGTGGCCGCTACGTGTGCGCTAAAGCGCAGTAATTCAAAATTTATTTGTCGCTCCAAGGTCTGTAAGTGCTGGTCTATTTCTGCTCGTGCTTCGGGATTTTCAGCATCATCACGCATTTTTTGATATTGGCTACGCATCTCATATACACGATTAAGTTCAATGTATGCGCGTATTGCAGCCAAGACTACATCATAACCAAAAAAGGCAATAGACAAATAAGCCGCGACCGGCGCATAAGCTCCGGTTAAAAGGTATCCATTAACATAGCCCAAACCTACCCAGGCAATATCGTTACCTAACTCAAACCAACGCCGTAATAATTGACCTTGCAGACGAACTTGATAGCCTAAATCTCTTTCAGGCTGTTTCATCCAAGGCCCAGGAAGCAGATGCTTCATCAGCAATCCTAAATTGACGGCTAAACGTGGTGCATAAAAGAGGAAGGCTAAATGAGGTAAGAATGGGTCGGTGCATCGAGCAAAATTGCCCATAATACGACGATACCAATCCGCACTACAATCTAAGGCCGCAATTAAATCTAAAGCGCGTTTAGAGCGGACTAACAGCAATCGGTATAAATTTATGTTAAGGGTGCGATCGCGTACTTGTTGGGAAAAAGACCAGCCTACATCTACTGGAGGTTTCTCTTCACATAAACGTTTAGGTAGGGGACGTCCAAGCTCAGCTAAGAGCTCATGATAAAGCTGTTGTTGGATACGCAAACGGTTTACTTCGCGGGGCACGATTAAATAATGCTCATAGACCTGCTCTAGTAGTTCGGCTAGGAAAATAGCTGCTATGATTTGCTCTGCAAGTTTTTGCTCTGAAAGAAGCTTTTTGTCACAATTAATACGAATCTGCTGTCCAAGCAGGCTGTATTCCATATTTAAAATAAGATGAGAGGGAATAATTTCGCGATAAAAATCGACCCCAAGTTCCTGAATCGACTCAGAGAAGGTCCAATTCTCAGGGTTGGGATCATCAATCCCAAGTGAGTATCTAGCAAACAGTGTATTTTTTAATCGTCTAATAGCAGGAGTCATGATGTCCGAAATAACTTAGTGGATATCAAATAATTGCACAATCATCATGCATAAAAGTACGCTAGCAAGATAAAATGTGTTCCGATTGTATCAAAAATTACACAATAAGTAAAATTAACATGTTTATAAATACACTCCCCTGTCTCTTAAATTGTCATTTGTACTTACATTTAACACTTATAACCTAGATCTTGGTACTACTTCAACTATTCTTTTAAGTAGTACTCACCGCATAACTGTACACAGTCCATAAAAAATGAGTGTGTTTTCTTGCCGATTTATGTCTTCTGAGCGACAATAGCGCACCAAACCCAGCGCATTTAAGAGAGCAAATGAACGTGTCACAAGAATTAGCAAATGCCATCCGCATTTTAAGTATAGACGCAGTTGAGCAAGCCCAGTCAGGCCATCCTGGAATGCCTTTAGGTATGGCTGATATTGCCACGGTATTATGGAAAAAGTTTTTAAGATATAATCCTAAAAACCCGCATTGGTTTAACCGTGACCGTTTTGTCTTATCTAATGGCCATGGCTCGATGTTGCTTTATTCCTTGTTGCATTTAACAGGCTATAATCTATCTATCGAAGAGCTTAAAAACTTTCGTCAATTAGACTCTAAAACCCCGGGTCACCCAGAATGGGGACATACTCCAGGGGTAGAAACCACAACCGGCCCGCTGGGACAAGGTTTAGCTAATGCAGTAGGTATGGCAATCGCGGAAAAAGCGCTAGCCAGTCATTACAATCAAGACGAATATGACCTGGTTGACCATTATACCTATGTTTTCTTAGGTGATGGTTGTTTAATGGAAGGGATTTCCCATGAATCCTGTTCCTTAGCGGGGACTCTAGGACTAGGCAAACTTATTGCGTTTTATGACAACAATGGCATTTCCATCGACGGTAAAGTTGACTCCTGGTTTACCGATGATACCGCAGCGCGCTTTAAAGCCTATAATTGGCAAGTGATTGAAGCCATTGATGGCCATGATATGGCAGCCATTGAACATGCAATTATTCAAGCACGCGCTAATACCACCCAGCCAACTCTGATTATCTGTAACACCGTCATTGGCCTTGGCTCCTCTGTTGCCGGAAGTGAAAAATCACATGGCGCTCCTTTAGGCGCTAAAGATATCGAAAAAACCCGTGAATTCTTTCATTGGCACCATGCCCCCTTCGTTATTCCAGAAACCATCTACCAGCAATGGAACCATGTGGAACAAGGCGAGCGTGATGAACAAGAATGGTTAAGCCTATTACATGACTACCAGCAAAAACACCCGCTGGAGCATCAAGAGTTTTTACGCCGCATTAATGGGGATCTCCCCGATGATTGGCAAAGTCATAGTCAGGCATTTTTAACGCAATGTCTGCAAAATGAAAAAGCGATTGCAACGCGTAAGGCATCACAACAGTGCATTGAGCACTTTGCACGTTTATTACCCGAAATGTTAGGCGGCTCTGCTGATTTAACCGGCTCCAACAATACCGATTGGTCAGGAAGTAAAGCCATCAGCCATGAAGATTTTTCTGGCAATTATTTGTACTATGGCGTACGTGAATTTGCTATGGCTGCCATCATGAATGGCATAGCAGTTCACGGCGGATTTATTCCTTACGCAGGCACCTTCTTAGTTTTTGCTGATTACGCCCGTAATGCCGTACGCTTAAGTGCCCTAATGAAGCAGCGTGTAATTTATGTATTTACGCATGATTCTATTGGTCTTGGCGAAGATGGCCCCACCCATCAGCCTGTGGAACATACAGCAATGCTGCGTATGACTCCGGATATGACGGTTTGGCGCCCTGCTGATTTGATGGAAACAGCGGTAGCATGGCAAGCCGCTTTGGAACATCATAATGGCCCAAGTTCATTACTGCTTTCCAGACAAAACTTACCGGCATTACCGCACCAGGAAAATGCTGTCGAATTAATTAAAAAAGGCGGCTACATCATTGTTGATTGTGAGGGGCGTCCTGATGTTATTTTAATTGCAACCGGTTCAGAGGTGCAGTTAGCGCTTGCCGCGGCAGAACAAGTAAAATCACAAGGATTAAAAATCCGAGTGGTTTCCATGCCTTGTGCGGAGCGTTTCTTAGCGCAGGATGTTGGTTATAAAAACCAGGTATTGCCAAAAGATGTGGAAACACGTATTGCAATTGAAGCGGCGAGCCCCGCCTATTGGTATCAATTTGTCGGGTTAAATGGTGCTGTCATTGGCCTAGATCGTTTCGGTGTTTCTGCTCCAGCAGCACAAGCTTATCATTACCTGGGGATTACCGTAGAACGAATCGTTAAAACATTAGAAACATTAACTGCAAACTCAAACTAATTATAATGTAAACCGCTGCGCTTAAAGGGCAGCAAAGGAGAAGTAGTATGACTATACGTGTCGCGATTAATGGCTATGGCCGCATTGGTCGTTGTATTTTAAGAGCTATTTTTGAGTACAATCGACAAAATGATTTTGAAGTTGTTGCGATCAATGATTTATCAGGGATTGAAGTAACCTCCCATTTAACTCGTTATGATACAACCCATGGTCGTTTTCCTTATGATGTAAAAACCGAAAGTAATCTGCTGATTGTTGATGGCCATGCGATCAAGATTATTGCTGAGCGCGATCCGGCAGCATTGCCCTGGCGCGAGTTAAATATCGATTTAGTTTTTGAATGTACTGGCTTTTTCACTGATCGCGAATCAGCAATGAAGCACATCACTGCCGGGGCTAAAAAAGTGTTAATTTCTGCCCCAGGGAAAGATGTTGATGCCACTATAGTGTATGGCGTTAATGACCACCTGCTTAAAGCAAGCGACCTAGTGGTTTCGAATGCATCCTGCACCACAAACTGCCTAGCTCCAGTAGTTAAGCCCCTAAATGATGCTTTAGGTATTGAGCATGGATTATTAAATACCGTGCATGCTTACACCAATGACCAAGTACTTTTAGATGGTAGTCATAAAGACTTGCACCGGGCTCGTGCTGCGGCGCATAATATCATTCCGACAAAAACAGGTGCTGCGGCAGCTGTGGGATTAGTTTTACCCGAATTAGCAGGCAAACTGGATGGCTTTGCAATGCGTGTGCCAGTTATTAACGTATCAGTAATTGACTTAACATTCACTGCCAATCGGGAAACATCTGTTGATGAAGTAAATGCTATTGTGAGTAAAGCACAGAGTGATGTGTTGAAAATCAATGATGAGCCTTTGGTTTCTTCTGATTTCAATCATAATCCTGCCTCAGCTATTTTTGATACCACGCAAACTAAAGTATTTGGCAAGTTGGTAAAAATAGTGGCTTGGTATGATAACGAATGGGGTTTTTCCAATCGTATGTTAGATACTGCACATAAGATGATGAACTGCTAAACCCCTTGCGGAGATAATAATGAATCTGATCCAAATGAGCGATATAGA
Organism: Legionella saoudiensis; assembly: GCF_001465875.1. Classification (GTDB taxonomy): domain Bacteria; phylum Pseudomonadota; class Gammaproteobacteria; order Legionellales; family Legionellaceae; genus Legionella; species Legionella saoudiensis. Next base: position 71,639 of record NZ_LN901323.1, read on the forward strand.
ACTTTCTGGTAAGAAAGTACTAATTCGTGAAGATTTGAATGTGCCAATCAAAGAAGGGATAATTACCAGCGATCAACGTCTGCAAGCAGCTTTGCCTACATTGAAAGCTGCTTTGGCGGCTGGCGCTGCAGTAATGGTCTTATCGCATCTTGGTCGACCAGAAGAAGGCAAATTTGAGAAACGCTTTTCTTTAGCGCCTGTTGCTGAATACTTAAAGCAAAACTTAAATTACCCTGTTCATTTTGTGACTGATTACCTCAATGGCGTAGATGCTCATCCTGGTGAATTAGTGATTTGTGAAAATGTCCGCTTTAACCCCGGCGAAAAAAGCAATGATGAACAACTGGCTAAAAAATTAGCCAGCCTGTGTGATGTATTCATCATGGATGCCTTTGGTACGGCACATCGAGCTCAGGCATCTACTTATGGAGTAGCTCAATTTGCACCCATTGCGGTAGCAGGACCCTTATTAGTTAAAGAGCTCCATGCTCTGGAAAAAGTGCTTGAAGCTCCGCAAAAGCCGATTGTGGCTATTGTTGGTGGTGCCAAAGTATCTTCTAAATTGACCCTATTGCGGCAATTAGTAGGCATGGTTGATTACCTAATCCCAGGAGGTGGTATTGCCAATACTTTCCTTAAAGCTCAAGGCTTTGAAATTGGCGTATCGCTTTATGAAGAAGATTTACTGGATGAAGCTCGTGCGATTCTTAAGTTAGCGGAAGAAAAAGGTTGCCGAATTCCCTTACCTACCGATGTTGTAGTAGGCAAAACCTTCAGTGAAACCTGCCCAGCCTACAACAAATCACTGCATAACGTTGCCGCTGACGATATGATCCTCGACATTGGACCTGTAACCGTTAGTGACTATGTGGACATAATCAATGAAGCCAAAACCATCATTTGGAATGGACCGGTTGGTGTTTTTGAATTTGCCCAATTTGCTTATGGCACACGTGCCTTAGCAATTGCCATTGCCGAAAGCGATGCATTTTCAATTGCCGGAGGTGGTGATACCTTAGCTGCGATTGACTTGTACGATCTCAATCAACAAATCTCTTATATTTCCACAGGGGGTGGGGCATTTCTGGAGTGTCTGGAAGGCAAAACACTACCCGCCGTTGCTATTTTGCAGGAGCGCGCTCAACATGTTACGTCAGACTAAAATCGTTGCCACTTTAGGGCCAGCAAGTAAGGACCCTGTAACACTTCGTGCCATGTTAACTGCTGGGGTTGATGTGGTACGTATCAATTTCTCTCATGCCGATGCTTCGGCAATTGAGTTAATTGCCTTAGTGCGTCAAATTGCTGAGGAGTTGCAACATCCGCTGGCGGTGATGGCCGACTTACAGGGACCGAAAATACGCATAGGTCGTTTTAAAAATCAATCCATTACTCTTCATGAAGGGCAAGATTTTACTTTGGACTGCCAGGATACCGAGGAATTAGGGGATGAAAGCTGGGTTTCCGTAGCTTATCCTAATTTAGATAAAGAACTGGCCCCAGATGATTTTTTACTGATTAACGATGGTCTAATTGAATTACAAGTAAAGCAAATTTATGGCTCAAAAATCCACTGTAAAGTTATTGAGGGTGGCGTTTTAACTAATCTGAAAGGCTTAAATAGAAAAGGAGGCGGGTTAGCTGCTCGTACCTTAACCGAAAAAGATATAAAAGATCTGCGTACTGCATTAGCAGCGCAAGTAGATTACATTAGCCTGTCCTTTGTAAAAGATGCACAAGACATCCGCAATGCTCGAGCTTTAATGCGGGAGTTTGGCGGGCTTCCCACTCCTATTATTGCCAAAATTGAGCGTAGCGAAGCTTTAGCGCATTTAACTGAAATTATTCAGGAATCCGATGCCATCATGGTTGCGCGTGGTGATTTGGGAGTTGAAGTAGGTGCTGCAGAGGTACCGGCGATTCAAAAGCATATTATTGGTCAAGCACGCCGTTTGGATAAAGTAGTGATTACGGCGACGCAAATGATGGAATCTATGATTAGTAATCCTCAACCTACTCGTGCTGAAGTTTCTGATGTGGCCAACGCCATTTTAGATGGGACCGATGCGGTAATGCTCTCAGCAGAAACAGCCAGCGGCCAGTTTCCCGTAAAAGTATTAGCGATGGTTAATAAAATTTGCTTAAGTGCGGAGAAGCATGCGAGTTTTTATTATGACAGTACTTCTGAGACCTGCCATTATCAACGCGCAGACCAAGCAATTGCTATGGCCACCATGCACGCAGCAAATCATTTTCCAATTAAAGCGATTGTCACCCTTACTGAGTCTGGAGACACCGCCGTTTGGATTTCCAGACAGCAAAGTACTGTGCCCATTATTGCGGTTTCAGCAAATAAACGCACTATAGGCCGTCTGAGTTTGGTGCAGAATGTAGTGCCCGTCTTTATGGACTATCATCGATTTACTACAGACAATTTAAACCAGCAAGTGATTAACGAATTGCTTGCGGCTCAGTATCTTGAAAGAAAGGGCTTTATTTTACTAACGCGTGGTACGGCTATTGGTACTCCAGGAGGTACTAATAGTATGGAAATTATTAAAATATCACCCTAAAGTCTCGTTTAGTAACCTGGTTGCGACAACCAGGTTACCCCTGGATTATTACGCGGCACGAACACGAGCTGCGTTTTTACGCCAAGCGATTTGTAGCATAACCAAGAGTATTCCTATAAACATTCCCGAAACCGAGGACACTATAAGCATTAGTCTCTTTTGTGGCGCAATGGGATCGACTGGTGCCGCTAAAACACCGTCTTCATGAAAGACTGCAACCTTATCCACATCAATCTTAAACGATTGGTAATAGGCGAGTTTTGCTTGCAGATCACGAAGGTTTGGCGTAAACGCATCATCGGAAGCGCGCTTGGATAAATTTTTTATTTCCGCTTGCATTCGTTCCAAAGGAGCTTCATGGGCGTCATTCATTATTGCTTCGTCATCCCAAAAGGTACGTGCGCTCGCCAATTGCACTGTGCGTACTTTCTCTTTTAATTGTGCGATACGATCCTGGCGTTTGGCACGTGCCGTTTTGCGTGCAATGTCTATTTGATGGCGTAAATTATTTACCAATACTTGATTTTGTTGCTGCATATCGTGCAATAAAGCATTTAGAGATTGCGATTTGACTACGCTAATAAATTGCGTGAGCCATATTGCTACCTGCTTAGCATCTGCACCACGAATTGCAACTGTATACTTTATAAACTGGTCATTCGTTTGCTTTGGATTAGGGACGATCGCGAATGCGTAAGAAAAAGTTTTATAAAGCTGGGTAAGGGAGCGCCCGTCTTTTATGCTTGCCGGTAATGCCGGGAGGTAATAATGCTCAAAGAAATAATGTTTTGCTTTCTCCGAGAGTAAGACGTCATTAAACACATTATTAACGTCTTTGACAGTTAGTGGTTTTAATGGCGAATTGTCCCAGGAACGTCCTTGATTAAGCTCAGCAATATCCCCTTCACTTGCCGAAGTAAGCCTAATTTTAGCTTCATAAACTGGGGTACTAAAATAAATAGCAGCGCAACCTAAGACTAATCCCAATAAGGTACATAAACTTATCAATACTTTATTTTGGTAAAAAATACCTAACATATCCATCATACTGATATCATGGTTAACACCACCAATACCTTCTGTTTGCATCGTAAACTACTCCAATTATGGATTAACTTAAAAGATATAGGCTGGATACTAAATAGTAATATCTTCTTTGTCAAAGAATAGGGTTTAGAGGTTGTTGACAGAAAATAAAAATTACGTATTATCATCCCCTAGTGCAGGCAGTATGTAATCGACTTTTCGCAAGCCAGGATCGAAGTGAGCTTTAAAAAAAATCTTATTGCTAATTATGCCAGTCAGATTTATATGACATTGGCAGGCATCCTCATCTTACCTTTGTATCTTAAATACATGGGGGCAGAGGCTTATGGGTTAGTAGGTTTTTTTACCGCCTTACAAAGCTGGTTTAATGTACTTGATTTGGGCTTAAGTCCTAGCATTTCCCGTGAAACTGCAAGAATGCGCGCTGGCGCAATAAGCGCCCAAAATTACCGTGAACTATTACGAGTCCTGCAATTACTGTTTTTCATTATTATGCTCGTTGGTACTGGAGTGCTGTTTTTACTGGCACCATACATTTCTCACTCCTGGTTACAAGCTCAAACCATTCCGGCTCACGAAATCCAAGTAGCCTTACAATTAATGGCGGCCAGTATCGGTTTACGCTGGATGTGTGGTTTATATCGCGCAACGGTAATCGGCGCGGAGCGCTTTGTTTGGCTAAGTTATTATACTTGGGTCTTTACTACATTACGGTACTTAGGCGTCTTACTGGTTTTAATCTATATTGGAACAACACCTTTTTTATTTTTTCTTTACCAAATCATTATTTCTGCTTTTGAGCTAGCCTTTCTTGCCAGCAAAGCCATTCGTGAATTTCCTGTCCTTTCTCAGGAGCAAAAACTGTCCTGGAAACTGATAGATTTGGTGACATGTATTAAACCTATCCTCCCCTTTGCATTGAGCATTGCAGTCACCTCCTCTATTTGGATAGTCATCACCCAAACCGATAAATTGATTCTCTCCAGATTATTATCGCTTACAGAGTATGGTTATTTTACCTTAGGAGTGCTCGCTGCTAGTGGCGTTATGCTCTTTAGTGCCCCATTTAGCATGGTACTACAACCGCGTTTGGCTAAGTTGAAGGCTGAGGGGAAGGATAAGGAGTTGCTTACTTTATATCGGCAGGCAACTCAATTTGTGGCGTCAATTACCATTCCCGCCAGTATTGTTTTGGCATTTTTTCCCGAGCAGGTGCTTTGGTTGTGGACGAATAATCTTAGTGTCGCTAATGCAACAGCGCCAGTCTTGCGCTTGTATGCCCTGGGCAATGCGGCATTGGCATTTACAACGTTCCCTTATTATTTACAATATGCTAATGGCACCATGCGTTTGCATTTAATTGGTAATACTTGCTTTGCTCTACTACTTATTCCATCCATTATCGCCGCAACATTGCATTTTGGAATGATTGGTGCAGCCAAGGTTTGGTTTTTAGCGAATATTAGTTTCTTTCTTATTTGGACCGCCTTTGTGCATCGCCGCTTTATAAAAAATACACATCTGCGTTGGTTGTGTGCTGATTTACTACCCATTGTATTGCTCTCATTGCTAACCGTGGCTTCATTAAACGGTTTGATTGCGACGCCAGATAATAAGTTAACCTGGATTGTGAAAATTGGCATAATTTCTGTGAGTTGTGTAGCGTTAAATTTATTGTTGGTTAAATTTCCTTTGGTGGCTGGAGTGTTGCGGAAGTTTTTTGATTCGAAGATTCGCGTTAAGAAACATTCCTCTTCGACTTTATCTTAAAGTTGGGATGTCTCGTTGGTTGGTGACTCCCTCTGCTTTCGTGATTGTAAGCCGACTTTTACAGCCAGCCTACTTGAATACTTAAGCATTGGATAGACAGCGTGATGAGTTACTGCGCTTCCCACCAGGCTTGAAACATTAGAATATTCCATAGCAATGCGGAAAAATTTCCTTTTCCGTGTAGGTGTTGTTGCCACATTAAACGTATGGCCGCAGAATTGAAAATCCCTTCTTTTTGTAAGCGTTGCTCGTTGAGAAGAACCTCAGCCCAATCTCGTAAAGGACCACGTAACCATTCCGACAGCGGAATGGAAAAACCCATTTTTGGGCGTTCAATTAAGGAGCGAGGAACATAACGGTCTAATAATTGGCGTAATGGCCATTTACTTTGCCCCTCACGCAATTTCATTGACAACGGCAGAGTCCAGGCAAATTCAATTAAACGATGATCTAAAAAAGGTACGCGTGTTTCTAAAGATACCCCCATTGCGGCCCTATCTACTTTGACTAAAATATCATCCGGTAAATAAGAAACAAAATCCATTGCCATCATCCGATTCACATCATCCAACTGGGACAAGTCGGCATGATGCTGATCCATAAACACATTAGGCTCAACACCTTCCGTAACTAGTAATGAGTAAGGCTTGTCATGATGAGAAACCAAGCGACGATAAGCTTCATTCACGGTAGCGCTGGCTAGGACATATGCACCTTTATGCACTTTACTACCTACCTGTGAATAATGCTTTAATATGGGCAAAATGGAAGAAACCCGATCCCAGGTACGTGGTGATATCTGGCGCATAACGGTTGCAGCTCCCCTGCGTACAGGTAGAGGCACCTTATTGATCTTATTCCACAACTTGGAAGTCATTGTATAACGATTGTAACCACAGAATAATTCATCACCCGCATCACCACTTAAGGCTACGGTCACTTGCTGTTTCGCTAACTCCGAAACGAGAAAGGTAGGTATTTGTGATGAATCGGAAAAAGGTTCATCGTATAAAGTCGATAATTTGGGGATTACTGCTAAAGCATCTTCAATAGTAACGTAAAGCTCTGTATGCTGGGTTCCTAAATGGTCTGCAACCGCTTTCGCATACTTCGCTTCATTATAGTTTGTCTCATGAAAGCCAATAGAAAAAGTGCGTACTGGTCGCATCGATTGCGCCTGCATTAATGCCACTACCGTTGATGAATCAATCCCTCCAGAAAGAAATGCCCCCAGTGGCACATCCGCAATCATTTGTTGAGCAATAGCATCTTTTGCCAGACGCTCTAATTCATCAATTGCCTCCTGTGCATCACCTGTGAACGGAGAAGAAAAACCCGTCAATGCAGTCTGAGTTGCAGACCAATAATTTTTCACTACCGGTTGTGGATTGTTTAAAGAGAGCTGTAAAAAAGATCCGGGCGCTAATTTATGAATATTTTTATAAATTGAATGGGGAGCAGGGATATAGTTATGTCGTAAAAATAGAGCTAAAGCATCGGGATTAAGCTCCTTTTTAAAATCAGGATGTACCTTAAGCGCCTTTAACTCCGAGCCAAAAAGAAAGGCATCATTCTGCCATCCGTAGTAGAGCGGTTTTTCCCCAGCCCGATCTCGGGCTAAGGTTAATATCTGTGATTGCTTATCCCATAGGGCAAAAGCAAACATCCCTATGCTGCGCTCAATAGTTTTTTCAATACCCCAAGCCTCAAAACCTGCCAGCAAAGTTTCAGTATCCGAGTGGCCACGCCAATTGTGCAAAGCCAATTCTTCTCTAAGGGTTAAATGGTTATAAATTTCACCATTAAAAACAATCATAAAACGACCACTGGAGGAAACCATCGGCTGATGTCCTGCTGGAGATAAATCGACAATAGCAAGACGTGTATGAGCTAATCCTATGCCTGCTTGTGCATCAAACCAGGTTCCATGATCATCAGGGCCTCGATGTGCAATAGACTGACACATTGCAGACAATAATTGCTCTGCACCAGATGCCCAGTCCGTTCGAGATAAAATTCCTGAAAATCCACACATTAATGAGATAACTCCGCAATATCCCGATATAAAGCATAAAAACGCTCACGGGCTCTGTCTATAGAAAACTGATCGCGTACACGAATAGCTGCCTTTTCACCTAAAAACCGACGCTGCTCTGCAGGCATACATATGACCTTAGTTAATCCAGCCGCCAGTGCCATCGGATCATCTGCGGCGACAATCACCGCAGCATCACCGGCTAACACTTTGGCATCGCCTACGTGAGTAGCAACACAAGGCAATCCCATAGACATGGCCTCTCCTAAGCCATTGGGAAAACCTTCGGTACGTGAGGGCATGCAAAATACATCCATGGCGGCTAAACATTCGGGAATATCATGACGCTCACCCAGTAAAAGAAACGAGGAGGTTAAACCAAAAGAATCCAGTTGTTTTAGCAATTCCTGATTATCGTAATCGCAACCTCGGCCAATTAACAAAAAATGAACCTTTCGATTATGCACTCGCTCTAAAAAAGCAACCGCATTAATAAACACATCCTGCCCTTTATCCAAATGTAATCGGCCCACACAGCCAACAATAAAATCATCCGCCCCTAAACCTAGTTCATGCCGTACTTTGGTTGCATCAATCTGTTGCGCATCAAAACGTGCAAAATCAAAACCATTGTGGATAACCAGCATTTTTTTAGCACTATAACCATAAGATATATGGGCGTTTTTAGCCGCTTCGGCAACACAAATTATTTTTTTAGGTATTGTATAAGAGAGCAGCGCACAAAAGCGCATCAGCACATAAGTCATCCGGCTATTTTGGGGTACAAATGTATTACGAATTCCCCAAATCACATTACGACAACCTGCCATACGAGCAGCTAAACCACCAAAAAAATCAGCATGATACATCCAGGTTTGAATTATTGATGATTTATGAGCTTTTAATAATTTAATCAATGCCCAAAAATTAGCAGGAATCGCCGATAAGCGACTAAAATTTAACGCATGCACCGTAAAACCTTGGGCTTGCAACGTCTTACCAATGGTACCCAAACCGCTAAGTGAAATAACGAATACATTATCTATAGAATGAGGATCAGACAGTAAAAGACGTTTGAGCATCTGTTCTGCCCCACCGACCTCTAAGCCAGTGATAATATGGATGATCTTATTTGGAGTAGTCATTTATATATCCTATATATACCCTATTCGCATTTAACTAGCCAACGCATAAGAATGCGGACGTAGTTGTTTGGGGTTATATCGAACACGCTCGTAGCTAAGAAAAATTAAATACACTACGATAAAAGGGAGCTTATAACGAACGATGGTACCCACATTGCTAACGATTACACCATACATACACATGCCAGAAAGGAAAAAGCACAACCACATCAGTGTCTGTTTGGGAAGCTCTTGATAAGAACGCCAAGTAAACACCGTCAATATCCCAACTACAGCAATATTTTCCAATGATTGTATTAATTGCAGCTTAGAATTTGTTGCCCAAGGCAAAGGATAAAATAAGGCTCTAAACAGGCCTAATACTATCTGCCAGAGGCAATCGCCTAAACTAACAATAGCATGATAATCAGCCAGTTTACCGCCATCTTCTAAATACATGCGTATGCGGTAATATTCAATCTTATCAACAATAAAAGGAAATGCTAGATAAAATAATGTGCCAAAGATGGCAAACAATATTAAAAATTGTTTTCGCGTATAATGCAGGTTGCTGTACTTATCAAAAAGATAGGCACCAGAAAAGAGTACCACTAATAATGCGTTTTGCATTTTTATCTGCACCAGCAAAATAAGGCAGATTACCGTAAATAAGTACCATCCTCGCATCAAAGTCCATAAGGCCATGAGCATCATCGTGCAAATCAACATATCACGCAGCCCTAACGAACTGTATAAAATCAGACTGGGGTAAAATAATAAAAACCATAAAACCCAACCACGTAACCTTAATGCGGCTGAGGCCCAAATGAATACTGAAATCATTAAAAATTTATTAAAAAAGCCTAGGCTATTTACTGTTTCAACAAAGGGCAACGGAAAAAGAGCATACATATAAGCAGCTTCTGTAACCCGCGAATTATAAAAATTAGAATTGTAATTAAAATCTCTTATAGAGCTTAGCATGCGCCAATAAGTGAACTGATCGGGCATATAGTGCGGATCAAATAACACGCCATTTAAGCAATAGGGAGCAAAACTGATAAGGGCCAAACAAATTGCATGCGAACCCTTAATTTTACCTAATAAGTACGCAGCAAAAATAATCATCAAGCATACTAATAAATTGGGTAAATCCCAGATCATGAAGTGCATCCTCGGGTTGATAAATAAAGTTCTTGGTAGATATTAAGATGGGCATCGACGATACGCTCTATAGCAAACTCGCGCTCGGCCAATACTCGCCCAGCATTGCCTAATTGCTGGCGATAATCATGATCCTCAATTAATTGTTTCATTGTTACTGCCAAAGCATCAACATCACGAACCGGCACTAGTAAACCAGTTTGATTTGGCTCAATTGCATCCCGGCAACCGGGAACATCGGTGGTAATTACGGCACGTCCACAGGCAGCTGCTTCAACTAATACTTTAGGCAGCCCTTCTCGATAAGAGGGTAATACGACCAGATTCGCTTGCTCTATTATTTGGGCAATATCATCACGAAACCCAAGGAGCTCAACATCCCCCTCTCTACGCCATTGTGCTAATTGTTCTTTATCAATACACTCAGGATTACCCTCGTCTACATCTCCAACTAACAAAAACTGTGCCCTAGTGCCCTCGGCTTTAAGCGCCTTCGCTGCTGCCATATACTCCAATACACCCTTATCTTTTAATAAGCGTGAAATCATGGCAACCACAACTTTATCCCTACGCTCAGGAGAGGATCTATAAATATTTAGATCCACACCCGAGCCCCGAATTAATACGGTTTGTTCGGCTGTGCAAGTCGCATTTTGCAAAAAGACTTGGCGGTCATCCGGATTTTGAAATATTACTTTCAAATAGGCATGATCTAAGGCTAGTTTGTATAATTGTCGCACCCCCTGACGCAAAAATTTAGCCTTAGCTTGCTGCGAGGTGAATAAATAGCCTAAACCGGAAACAGCCGCCACCACCGCCGGAACTTTTAGCAAGCGAGCAACTAAACCACCATATAAAATTGGCTTAATGGTAACTAGGTGTACCAAATCAGGTTTTACTTCACGCATCAACCGATAAAAAGCAAATAAGCTTTTTAATTCCACAAAGGGGTTTCTGCCACTGCGAGATAAAGGGATCGCATGATACGTCAATCCCATTTCTTTAATTTGAGCACTCGCCTGAGCTTCGGGAGTAGCGACATGTACCTCAAATCCATTTGCCTTAGCCGCAATTGCCAAAGGTAAACGATGAGAGATAAAAAATGCTGCGTCATTAACTATGAACAACAATCGTCGCTCGCTCATCTTGCTCCTATAAACGTAAATCGCTGCGGTCAGCAGGGAATAAATATTTCAAGTCATACAGCACATGTTGCGCTTTACCAAAAGAACGAATGGCAGTGATTCCCATATCTTTAAACTGCTGATGGGCAACGGCTATGACAATTCCATCATATGCTTGTTGCTCTGGTTGTTCAAGCAGGCTTAAACCATATTCATGAGTCACATCTTCCGCAGCAGCCCAAGGATCGCACACATCAACCGCAACATTATATTCTTTAAGCTCATTGATAATATCAATAACGCGTGTGTTACGGATATCGGGGCAATTTTCTTTAAAAGTTAAGCCCATGACTAACACTCTGGCGCCTTGAACATGGATACGCTCTTTAACCATGGATTTAATCAGTTGCGAAACAACATAAGCCCCCATGCTGTCATTTAAGCGGCGTCCGGCCAGAATGATTTCAGGATGATAGCCAATAGCCTGAGCCTTATGCGTTAAATAATAAGGATCGACCCCAATGCAATGTCCTCCCACTAAGCCTGGACGAAAGGGCAAAAAGTTCCATTTTGTTTCCGCAGCTTTAAGTACTGCTTCGGTATCAATACCTAACTTATTAAAAATAATTGCTAGCTCATTAATTAAGGCAATATTTAAATCTCGCTGGGTATTTTCAATAACTTTTGCTGCCTCCGCAATTTTAATACTGTCTACCTTATGGGTTCCTGCTACAATAATTTGCTTATAGAGCCCATCCACTATCTCAGCAACTTCCGGTGTAGAACCAGAGGTCACCTTCATAATTTTAGTGACCCGATGCAGTTTATCTCCAGGATTTACACGCTCGGGGCTATAACCTGCAAAAAAATCGCGGTTAAATTTCAAACCCGACATCCGCTCAAGAACTGGTACGCAGACTTCTTCAACAGCACCGGGATAAACCGTAGATTCATAAACAACGATCGCTCCTGGTTGTATTATTGCGCCTACCAACTCACTGGCTTTAATTAAGGGAGTAAAATCTGGGCGCTTATGCTCATCTATAGGGGTGGGCACCGTAATAATATAGGTATCACAAAAAGCGATTTCCTGAATATTAGCCGTTAAATATAAATGACGTGCTTCAAGTAATTCCGCACGGCTCACCTCTAAAGTGCTATCATGCCCTTGTTTTAGCTCATTTATGCGATTTTCATTAATATCGAAGCCCATAACTGAGCGTACTTTGCCAAATTCAACTGCTAATGGCAAACCTACATAGCCTAAACCGATTAGTGCAAGTTTTCGTTCATCCACCGATGTTAACATCAAAATTTCATCCATTCTTTTTAAGGGTTGCCCCTAATTCATCATACTTCTATGTTGACTTGTTGTTTTATATTTTGACTCTTAGATACTGCATAATAATCAAGATACCACGCGACAAAATGCTTTACACCCACTTCAACTGGAGTTCCTGGCCTATATCCCACATCCTGCATTAACGCATCGACATCGGCATAAGTATCAGGCACATCGCCAGGTTGCATAGGTAATAAATTCATTTTTGCCTTTTTACCTAAACACTCTTCCAAAACTTCAATGTAGCGAAGCAAAGGTACTGGGCTACTGTTGCCAATATTGTAAACTCGCCAAGGGGCAGCACTGGATCCAGGATCAGGAGATTCCCCGGACCACTCAGTATTTGCTTGGGCTACTCGATCATGGACGCGGATTATACCCTCAACAATATCATTTATATAGGTAAAATCACGGCGATGATTACCAAAATTAAAGACATCAATAGGTTCATCGTTAAGAATCTTGCGTGTAAAATTAAAAATTGCCATATCTGGCCGCCCCCAAGGTCCATAAACGGTAAAAAAGCGTAGCCCCGTTGTTGGTAGTTGGTAGAGATGGCTGTAGGTATGCGCCATTAATTCATTAGCTTTTTTAGTTGCTGCATACAAACTTAATGGATGATCCACATTATCATGGACCGAAAACGGTAATGTTTTGTTCGCGCCATAAACTGAGCTTGAAGAGGCATAAGACAAGTGTTCAATATGATGATGTCGGCAACCTTCTAAAATATTTACAAAACTCACCAGATTACTGTCAACATAAGCATGAGGATTTTCTAGCGAGTACCGTACACCAGCTTGCGCTCCTAAGTGAATAACACGTTGGAATTCATGCTCTGCAAATAACTGCGCAATAAGCTCTCTGTCAGCAAGTTCCATGCGAATAAATTTAAACTGCGAATAATCAGCTAGTTTTTGTAAGCGTGCCTTTTTAAGGTTTACGTCATAATAATCATTTAGATTATCAATCCCAATAACCTCATCTCCACGCTGGCATAACTTTTGTACTACATGAAACCCAATAAACCCTGCGGCACCAGTCACCAAAACTTTCATTCAACCATCCTTAACGTACTCGTACTCTCTAGCCTTGTGAGCAAAAGAATGCGCAAAACAGTGTAGCCACATTAAAAATGTGATTATCATAGCATAAGGAGCTCAAGTATTTCATACAGTTCGAGCGTGTAGATAGGTGTTTTATTTACTTTTTTTTCCGGTGGCCTGATTGCCTGCAAAAATGGCGCTTACTTACAGCTTTTGAAGGGTGTCAGTGCCATTTTTGCTTGGGGTCGGACTACTCTTATGAAATTATGGGCAGTAATTGCGGTTTTAGTGCGGCAAATAAATAACTTGAGCCCACTTCGGATAAATGATTGTCATCACTATAGTACGGCTCACCTTGGGCACTTAAAGAATGACACGTTGTTTCATTACAAAATACCGAATAAGGATCGAAGAAATAAGTCTGCGGGTTATGTTGGGCAAAATACCGTAGAACCTTATTAATATGACGCGCCTTAATATTTGCCTGAACAGTAGTATCAATTTTTGCAAGGCAATTGGCTTTAGATATCCGAGGACGTGTTAGGCAGGCAAAAGGATCTTTGATGCCAGCCCCTGGCACATCGCCCAAGATGATTAATTTTCTATCCCCAATTAGTTGCCGTAATTGTCCAAGCTTTACCAGCAATGGTTGGTAGTCTTTTCTCTGACTGCTCATTAAATCAATATGCCATGGCTGTTGTTTGCTTAACTCCTTGGCCATTAAAATTTGAAATAACCAATATTGAGACACAATTAAAATTGAGTCGGGCCTTTTCTGTAATTGCGCCAAACCTTGCTTTAATACATTGGGGCAGATTTTATTCCAATCATCCCCTGGAGTAGTACGTGATAAATCTGGAAGAATCAAACAGCTCGAACCGGCCATATAAACCGATTTATGATAAGGTTTTGCGATTTCATTCGCTAATCCATACTGCAGCATTTGCGCATGACTGTCTCCTAATAAAACGATGTCGGGTGCATCATGTTCTGCTTTATAGGTCCAGCCAAACGGGTAAGCGAAGCCTTGGCCACCAAAATGAGCCTTATGATAATCTAACGCAATTTGCCCAGGGCTAAATTGTGGCCCCTCAAGTTTGGGGATTCGCCATAGCAAACCATGACTTAAATACAAAGCAAATCCACAACTGGCCGTTAACGCAATGCCTGGGATCCATTTTAAAATCAAGGCGCGTTGTGCTTTTAGTCCAGATGTAGGCGTATATCTAAATGGTTTTTCAATAAAATAATAACTGAATAATGCGGCCAGTAATGAGCAAAAAACGAGAAATAACTGAACATCGAATGTGCTAATTTCTGTGGCGCTCACATAAGAATAAAATACAAGTATTGGCCAATGAACTAAATACAATGAATAGCTGATTAATCCTAAGCCCACGGCAATCTTGTTGCTAAAAATTCGCCCCAAGTACGGAGCATTGCCGCCATAAATAACTAAAGCAGCCCCCAAGGTTGGAATTAAGGCATTATAAGAAGGAAACAGCGTATCTTTACTAAAAGTGAGTATGGCGTACAACATCATTCCCAGCCCCAAAAAACAAGCCAGTTCAGCAAAAGCCGATCGCTTAGGCTTGTACTTAATAAGCCAGACCATAAGCGCGCCGATACAAAACTCGAAAAATCGAAACGGCATCAAATAAAACAAGGCCGTAAGATAACTCTTTTGGAAGAGCAAATTTAAGCCAAAACTGATGCAGCCTAAACAAAGAATCGTCAAAGGTAAAAAGCGTTTGTTTAATTTGGCTACTATAAATAAAATAAATGGCCAAATAAAATAAAACTGCTCCTCAACCCCTAAGGACCATGTATGCAATAAAGGTTTATAAATGGCATTGGCATTAAAGTAACCACTTTCAAATAAGAAAAGGCCGTTGGATACGGAAAAGGCCGCAGCGGCTATTGAGCGTCCCAAGGCACGTAAATGGCTAGGTGCCAATAAAATGAGTCCCGCCACCAGGCTGCAAAATAGGGTAAAAAAGAGGGCCGGAAAAATACGTTTTATTCTACGGCAATAAAAATTGGTAAAACTAAATGTGCCTGTTTGCTCTACTTCATTAATAATTAAACGCGTGATTAAGAATCCGCTAATGACAAAGAAAATATCTACTCCCACATAACCGCCGGTGATGTGGGAAACGTTTAGGTGGAATAAAACTACAGCAATAACAGCAAATGCTCTTAGCCCATCAATGTAACTTAAGTAGTTATTTTTATTATTTAACATGATTAATCCATAATAAATAAAGCTTAAGGAAATGTCTTAAGCCAAGGCATAACAAAACGCGCCTGCCATATCAGAACTCAATTTTTGCTCTTGACCCACAACCTACATGCCATTGCAAATTGAGCGTCGTGACCAAACTATTCCTGACTTAAATGCGTCCTGCGCTCATGCATGGTTTCCACACTATTAATTACTGTCTGGCGACAAATTTCTTGCATTACAGGAATGTCTGCTAATGCCGCTCCATCGTGAATAGAATAGGCGATGAGAAAACTATCTCGCCATATCTTCTCATTCATTCGCTCTTTGGATTTCATCCATAATGCAATCCAAAGAAAATGGAACTGCCATCTATCCCGATGATGCTCCATTTCTTCGCTAAATACTTCGGCCATTGCCTTTTCTAAATTACAGACGCGAACACCATCAACAAAGCTGCTGTTGTGATTCACTATTTTATCAACGAGAGGATTCTCTATATACCAAGACTCCGTAAAAGCCTTACTTTTTAACCAGGATTTAGAGCGTTGCAAAGATTCAGCAATAGCTTCTGGCGTAAATGGCGATATTTGCACACTAAGTTGTGCAAATAAATCATCTAAATCCAACTTACGAGGACGTAAGCGCAAACCTAATAGCTCCTGGATTTCTAAAAAATGTACATGTGGAATATCATCATGGGCGATCGTTTCGGCAAGGAAATGCTCAACCATCATCGTGAAATATGCTATATCCACATCACGTAAAGTGACACTTTCATCAAAAGCCTGACCGTAATAGTCTTTTACTTCCTTCGCACTAACGGTTGGGGTCATCCATGCATCTTTAATTCCAACATTGTACTTTAAAAGCAAGCCGCAGAGTCGGTTTTTGCGGTTTTTGCGTGCATGAATAAAAATACCTTGAGCTCCGGTACCATCGACCTCCGTTGCTTTAATGTTCACCGTAGCTTTTTCACCCTCTGGAGTAAACACCACTCCTTTTTTACGTTGAATTTTTATCCAGCTATTAAATAACGGATGATAACGCTCCGGGTACCAATACATTATATTTTGTAATCGGGATAATGAGGCAGAGGAAAAAGTAACCTGGTCAATAATTTGCCCCAAGGTGGTAATCGCAATATCTCTTACCTCAGCTTTTGGATGCAACAGAGTGAACAGAGCAATATCAGCCCCTTCTTCAATACTATATAAATCAATAATTAAATCAGTAAAAAAATCAGCAGGCATTGCATAACTTTGGGCGAAAAAATTTTCCGCGATTTCAAAAACGCTGAGATCAGATAATTCATGAATTAAATCGCGAATGGCATCTAAATGTGACGGCTGTTCTTCGCCATTAAGTAATTCCTCCTCAGCCCGATCTTCCTCCTGATTTGCTAAATCAAAATATGCATTTTTTAATTCATCATTTAATTCAACATGGGCCTCATAGAAAGAATTTAGAATAGGCAGCCAAAAGCTTAAACTGTGCTTTTGTGAATAAATGAGTTCTGCTAAATGGTCCATTAAATTAAATAAGGCCTTTGCACTTAATTTATTATTGGCTTCCGCGGCACTTTGCAATTGCGCTACGCAAATATCTAAAGCAAAAACGCAAGCCGAATAAACAGCAAGCCCCTCTTCCAGATTTTCATCAAGGTTATTAATAATATCAACAAGCTTAAACGAGAGTTCAGGTTGTTGAAAAAACAGCATATATAATTGAGGATCGGGGTCCGCCTTTTGCTCAATTAATGTGGCCATTTCTGTAAGTAAACGTTGCAATTCTACCGAATCATTGGTCATATTTTTTTAGGCACCGGTCTTGATTTTCCGTGTTCATCAATGGCGACAAAAATAAAAACTCCTTCCGTCACCTGATAGGGTTCACTTTGGGTTGCAGGCAAAGCCCATACTTCTACATTCATGGTCATTGAAGTAGTTCCCTGTTTGACTAGAGTAACATAGCAACTAATTAAATCACCTACATGAACAGGTTTTAAGAATGACATCGAATGAATAGAAACCGTAGCTACCCGTCCAACTGCAATTTTTTTAGCCAAAACGCCTGCGGCTAAGTCCATTTGCGATACGATCCAACCACCAAATATATCTCCGTTTGCATTCGTGTTGGCAGGCATTGCTAAAGTTTGGATAGTTAATTCGCCTTTTGGGGAATAGGTCATTAGGTCTACCTCAAGTAGCCCGTATTAGACGCAGTCATAATACGGGTTTGTGGGCACATAGACCCGTATTACGCTAGGCTAATAGAGACTATGTTCTAGTTTTTAATTACGCTTTAACTTCGCTAAAGCATCTGCCATCGCTGTATTAAACACCGTCTTTTTCACTGGCTCGGCCTTTTTAGCCATCTCCGGTTTTTTACGATGTTCTGGTCGAGCTCCTTCAGCTTGCTTTTTCACCTCTGGAGCCTTCGCTTTCTTCTTAACGACGGGCGCGGTAGCTTCTTCTTCCAGACGCATACTTAAACCAATACGTTTACGCTCTTTATCTACTTCCACCACTTTGACGGTAACAATATCACCTGCTTTAACCACAGTGCGAGGGTCGGTAATAAATTTATTGGTCATGGCTGAAATATGAACTAAGCCATCTTGATGAACGCCAATATCCACAAAAGCCCCGAAGTTAGTCACATTACTCACTACACCTTCCAGAATCATTCCTTCGTGTAAATGGGTAATGTCTTCAACACCTTCTTTAAATTGTGCTGTTTTAAATTCGGGTCTGGGATCACGGCCTGGCTTTTCCAATTCACGGAGAACATCGCGAATGGTTGGTAAACCATATTGCTCATCAACGAACTGTGCCGCATTCACACTGTTTAAGACCTCTTTATTGCCGATAAGCTCTAAAATGGCGACTTTTTTATCTGCAATGATTCTTTCTACTAATGGATAAGCTTCAGGATGAACACAGGAGGCATCCAAAGGATTATCGCCATTCATAATGCGTAGAAACCCTGCTGCTTGCTGGAATGCTTTCTCGCCCATACGGCTAACATTCTTCAATTGCATACGGTTACTAAATGCACCATGCTCATCTCGATATTGAACAATATTCTTCGCTAAAGTATCGTTTAAACCAGAAATATGTGATAACAGTGCCGCAGAAGCGGTATTAACATCCACACCAACTGCGTTTACACAATCCTCAACAACCCCTTCGAGGCTGCGCGCTAAGCGGGCTTGGTTTACATCATGTTGATACTGGCCAACGCCAATGGACTTCGCTTCAATTTTTACTAATTCCGCCAAAGGATCTTGTAAACGACGCGCGATAGAAACAGCTCCGCGTAAAGTGACGTCAAGATCAGGAAACTCTTGAGCTGCTATTTCCGAAGCAGAATACACCGAAGCCCCGGCCTCACTAACTACAATTTTGGTTAGTTTTAAATCGGGATACATTTTAATTAAATCAGCGACTAAACGCTCTGTTTCTCGTGAGCCTGTTCCATTACCAATACTAATTAAATTAACTTGATGTTTTGCAGCAAGTTTAGCTAGATCGGTGATTGACTGATGCCATTCATTTTGTGGTGCAAATGGATAAATAACAGAAAAATCAAGAAGTTTTCCAGTGGCATCCACTACCACTACTTTCACCCCAGTTCTGATCCCCGGATCAAGACCGATAGTAACTTGTGGTCCTGCGGGAGCGGCCAGAAGTAAATCACGCAAGTTTCGCGAAAATACTTTGATGGCTTCTTCATCAGCCATTTCACGTAAACGAGTTAATAACTCCAACTCCAATTTGGTGAATAATTTTACTTTCCAGGTCAAACGAACCGTCTCTAATAACCAAGGATCAGCGGCTCGCTGTTGATCAGTAATCTTAAAATGAGCTGCGACTTTCGTTTCACCGTAAGCCAAATCCGTCTCCGGTAGTGTCAGGCTGACTTGCAAGACGCTTTCACGACGGCCACGGAATAAAGCCAGTGCGCGATGAGATGGTATTTTCTTAATGGGCTCTTCATACTCAAAGTAATCTGCAAACTTGTTTACCGTTTCTTTTTTCTTCGAACTACCCACGGACTTCACAATTGCATGCTGCCATAGATATTCGCGTAATTCATTAATGAGATCGGCGTCTTCGGCAAAATGTTCCATTAATATATGGCGAGCCCCTTCAAGAGCAGCTTTGGCGTCTTCGATACCCACCTCAGCATTAATAAATTGTGCCGCATGTGCTTCAGGATCTAGGGTTGGATCATTCCATAATGCATCCGCTAAAGGTTGTAGACCTGCTTCCACTGCGATTTGTGCTTTAGTGCGACGTTTCGGTCGATAAGGCAAATATAAATCTTCAAGGCGAGTTTTAGTGTCTGCGGCAAGAATGCTTTTCTCTAACTCTGGAGTTAGTTTTTCTTGTTCACGAATGGACTGCAAAACCACTTCACGACGCTCATCTAATTCACGCAAATAAAGCAAACGCTCAGCAAGGAAACGCAATTGCGAATCGTCTAATCCTTCAGTAGCTTCTTTACGATAACGTGCAATAAAAGGCACCGTTGCTCCCTCATCCAGCAAACGAATCGCTGTTTCAACCTGCGCAACTTTAACCTTAAGTTCTTGCGCAATAATTGACGCTGACGTCAACATTTCTTGAGTCATTTACATCCCCGAAATCATGATAAAAAATCGCAGCATTATTACTCAACAGTTACCGATTTGGCAAGGTTACGTGGTTGATCCACATCCGTACCTTTGGCAACAGCAACATGATAAGCTAATAACTGCAACGGAATTGTGTACACTATAGGTGCAATCCAAGAACCGCAAGGAGAAACCTTAATTAAACGTGCTCCATTCGCCTTCCAGGTATGTGCCCCATCTACAAAAACAAACAACTGACCGCCACGCGCGCTGACCTCATGTAAATTAGATTTCAACTTATCTAAAAGCTCATCATTGGGTGCAACCGCAATAACGGGCATATCTTCATCGACCAACGCTAAAGGCCCATGCTTTAATTCTCCAGAAGGATAGGCTTCGGCATGAATATATGAAATTTCTTTGAGCTTTAATGCTCCTTCCAAGGCGACAGGATATTGCACCCCGCGTCCTAAAAATAGCGTGTGGGCTTTATTTACAAATAAGGCGGATAAATCTTCAATTTCGTCGTTCATTTGCAATACTTGCTCACAGCATCGTGGCAATTCTTGCAATTGCGCGAGTACTTCTTCTGCACGCTGATCATGGCAAAGAGCTGCAGACAACATCAAAAATGCCGCTAACTGAGTAGTAAATGCTTTGGTCGATGCCACACCAATCTCAATGCCTGCACGCGTTAAAAAGACACAGTCTGCTTCTCGTACTAAGGTACTGGTGGCCACATTACAAATTGCCAGGCTTGCAAGATAATTTAAAGATTTTGCCTTGGTTAAAGCCGCCAGCGTATCTGCGGTTTCTCCTGACTGCGATACAGTAATAAAAAGGGTATCTTTGGGGACCACAACCTCGCGGTAACGATATTCACTAGCAATTTCAACTTGGGTTGGTAAACCGGCCAAAGATTCCAACCAATATTTAGCAACTAACCCTGCATGGTAACTGGTTCCACAAGCAACAATGTGGATTTGTTTCACTAAGGGAAATACATGGGAAGCACGCTCACCAAAGCTTGATCGCAGCACTTCAAGGCTATTTACCCGCCCTTCAACCGTATCGGTTAGCACTTTGGACTGCTCAAAAATTTCTTTAAGCATAAAATGACGGTATGGACCTTTGCTTACAATTTCTGCATCATTGCTTAATAGATGAGTTGGTCGTTCAACCGGAGCCCGAGATGTATTATAAATAGTTACTAGTTTGGGAGTAACGAAGGCACTATCGCCTTCTTCTAAGTACATGACCGATTGAGCAAAGGATTTTAACGCTAAACCATCTGAGGCGATAAAATTCTCACCGATACCCAAGCCAATCACCAGAGGGCTACCTTTCCGCACCGCAACCAATTCAAAGGGACGCTGTTGATGGATAACACCCAGAGCAAAGGCGCCATGCATTTCCATCGCGGCAGTTTGTACCGCTTCTAATAAATTTTCCGATTTAAGATAATAGTAATGAACTAAATGAGCGGCAACTTCGGTATCAGTTTCTGATGTAAACACATAGCCTTTAGCCATTAAATCCTGGCGTAAATGATCATGGTTTTCAATAATGCCATTATGAACAAGCGCAATTTCACCATGCGATAAGTGAGGATGAGCATTTAGCTCTGAAGGCTTACCATGAGTAGCCCAGCGGGTATGTGCAATTCCGGTGTTTCCTGAAATAGCCGTTTCTACCATAGCATCCGCCAAGTTTTGCACTTTTCCTTGAATCCTGACACGCTTTAAATGAGAGTCGCCATCAATTACCGCGATTCCTGCAGAATCATAACCACGGTATTCCAAACGTCGCAAACCTTCCAATAAGACCTTACTGATATCCCTTTCAGAAACAGCACCCATAATTCCGCACATCACCAGCTCCTCGTGTTAATACTTGCTAATGTATAATATTCCCAAAGACTCTTATGCGGTTGTGTTTTAAGTCCAATGTGGCAAACAGTCCCGACCAAGCATTATAAAGTATCTTGGGGATAAGTAGAAAAAAGACCAGAATTATGCCACAAACATCTCCAAAAAGAACTAAGCGGATTTACATCATACGGGTAATTTTAGAACAGAATGAGAATTAATCCATAAAAAAGCCAATTTTTTGGAAGCACTTGCAGCATAATACTCAGGCTAGGACATCGTTTACCCTAACCTAAGTGGCACCCGCTGAATTAATCAAGCGGGTTTTTACAGGTTACACCATAACCGTGATACTTCATTTCTTTACATACTTCAAAGGCAAGATAAGCATGCGCCCGAGTGCTGGGGTGAATCTCATCCCAGAATAAATAACTTTCAGGTTTATCACATACTGTATAGTTCTTATCACCTGCAGCAAAACTGCTATCTCTATATTTTAATACTTGTACGTAGCGTAAAACAAAGTTATTCGCAAAAGGTGAATTATTGAAGGCATGATACATTGGTAATTTCACGTCAATACAGGCATCAGTAGTATTAGTAAATCCATAAGTCTCTGGATCATTTAACGCACGCTGCAAGTATTCACTCATATCGACGAACATGAAATCAGCATCTGGGTACAGTTTTTGCCATTCTTGAATACGAGTACGTAAGCGCTCATTATGTTGATCAACCGCAGCATTTAACACGTCACGATCGGTAGTTTTGACCACACGTGGCGTATCTCCAATATGGGGGACTCCCATGATAACAAAACGACGTGCGCCGGCTTGCATTAATTTATTCACTGAAGAACCTAGACTCGACAGAACATTGTCAACATAGGTGCTCATTACAGTTGTATTGTAATTATCTTCGAAGAATAAAACGTTAATATAATCGTTACTTCCGGCAAAAAGAAAGAATACGGTTTCATCGCTCAGCTTTTGATGTTCCAATAAATAAGCTTGAATGGTCAAACCAAGGCTTGGTGGTACTAACTTCCCTACAATTAAGTTTTTAATTGTACCAATTGGATGGCGAATTAAATTCCAAACAGTTAATTGATAGTCATAAGTTACAGCCCAGCTTCCTGCAAAAGAACGGTTTAAATAAACATCTTCGTCATCTTGATTTATAGAAATCATCTTCGCTAAATATTCATTCCACACTTTACCGTTAGAAAATCTGGAATTCCAATAGGGCTGACCTGGTAAAATAGGTACTAATCTAATTTTACTAACTAAATTAGCAATGTAAGGCGCAAGTTCTTTGTCAAAAAACTCGGTTACTACGGCCATTCCAGATTCTAAAACCATTTGTGGCACATAATATTCATCAGCAAACTCAACCATTTTATTTAAAACAAACGTCTTAAATGGAGCAACTAAGAATGCAGGGTCATCTTCCTGGCGAAGACTTTTAAGTAAATGAGTGGTATTACCAATATCTGACATGCTATCGCCAAAAAGTACTATAGACTTTACCGGCTTGGCGGCAGCAAAACTAACGAGGGGAAGGCACAAAATAAGAGCAAAAAACCACCGGCACACGCGAGTATAATTAACCATATTATCTCCTTATAAAATCTGCACACCATGGATACAGATGTCCCTGATAACTTCTTTTTGGCATTCCAATGCCAGGTCCAATTTGCTTAAGAAGTTATTTGTCTTTGTATATAACAGTATGATCACTGGTTAGTTTTTGTCAACGCATTTGGTCAATTTTTAATGTGGTTAGTTATAAGAGTGAATGTTATCTGTAACGTAGGATCAGTACCTCTTACACGCCATGCTCCAATTATGTTTGCTGTATGTGTTTTATTGATGCCTATTGATTAAATTGTGATTAAATGTTACTTTTCGCCGATTATTTTAGTTACATCTCAGGTAGTCCAATGCAAGAAATAATCATCGCCTCATTTTATAAATTTGTTCCTATGGACGATTATGAATCACTGCGTGAGCCATTATTAGCGCAAATGATTGCCCATCGTATTAAAGGAACGATTATATTAGCCTCTGAAGGGATTAATGGGAGTTTTGGTGGTTCTCGTGAAGATATGGATCGCTTTTATCAATATATTCGTCAGGATGCACGTTTAGCCGATTTACGCTTCAAAGAAACCATCGATAAAGAAAATCCTTTTGAAAAGACCAAAGTAAAGCTGCGTAAAGAAATTGTTACTATGGGCATTTACAATGTTGACCCGTTAAAAACAGTAGGCACCTACCTTTCTCCAGAAGAATGGAATGAGTTAATCCAGGATCCGGAGGTTATCCTTATTGATACTCGTAATGATTATGAGTATGACTTAGGTACCTTCAAAAATGCGATTAATCCTAATACGGAGAATTTCAGAAACTTCCCCGAATACGTAGAACAGCATTTGCTGGATAAAAAAGATAAAAAAATTGCCATGTTCTGCACTGGTGGTATTCGTTGCGAAAAATCAACGGCCTACTTAAAAGATTTAGGCTTCCCTGAGGTGTACCATTTACAAGATGGAATTTTACACTATATTGAATCCATGCCTAAAGAAAAATCGCTTTGGGAAGGCCAATGTTTCGTATTCGATAATCGAGTAGCGGTTGACGAGAATTTGGCTCGCGTTTATCCTCAACTGCCATTAGAATACAAACATGAACATAAAAAAGACAAGGAATAGTACGGGCTCTTAAATTATGACCAGTAAAAAACAATCCGATTCAACAATTGTGATGAATCGCAAAGCAGGGTTTGATTATTTCATTCAAGAACAGTTCGAAGCAGGGCTTGCTCTTGAAGGCTGGGAAGTCAAAAGCTTGCGTGCGGGCAAGATTAATTTGTCAGATTCTCACGTAATCATTAAATATGGAGAAGCCTTTTTATTGGGTGCCCAAATTCAACCTTTGTTAACCGCCTCAACACATTCAATTCCAGATCCAACGCGTACCCGTAAGCTCTTGTTAAATAGGAAAGAATTAAATACCTTGATTGGCAGCGTCGAACGTCAGGGCTATACAATTATCCCCTTATCCATGTACTGGAAAGGCAATAAAATTAAGCTCAAAATTGCTCTGGCCAAGGGTAAAAAAGAGCATGATAAGCGAGATACCATCAAAGACCGCGAATGGAGTCGAGACCGTTCGCGAATTATGAAAAAGACAGGGAGAGAATAATGAATATAGGTGACTCTGTAGCAAACTTTGCCTTTAGCGCAACCTCTGGCCTACAGGCTCATCTGCATGATTATAAAGGACAATATGTTGTCCTTTATTTTTATCCCAAAGACTCCACCCCCGGATGCACAACAGAAGGTCAAGACTTTCGCGATGCTTATCCGCAATTCCAAGCCTTAAATGCGCAAATTTTTGGCATTTCTCGCGATAGCCTGAAATCCCATGAGAACTTTAAAGCCAAACAAAATTTTCCTTTTGAATTAATCAGCGATGCAGAAGAGCAATTATGCCAACTCTTTGATGTAATCAAGATGAAATTCATGTACGGAAAACAAGTACGTGGCATTGAGCGCAGCACTTTTATCATTGACCCAGAAGGCAAATTAGCCCATGAATGGCGCAAGGTTAGTGTGAAAGGACACGTTGATGAAGTATTGCGTGCATTAAATCCATAGCACATCAGAACTTTAAGTTTAGACCAGATTTCCGTTCGCAGGAACCTATTTTAAAAATAAAAATATTGTTCTTGACTCAAGTACTTAGCCTTAGCACAATGAGAGTGAAGGCAAAAGAAAATTTGTTCTTGGGCTGTAGCGTTGTTATAAAAACAGTTGGTTGATAACTGAGGTGAATCATGGATACTAGCGACATACAAAAAAAACTGTTTGTACTTGATACTAACATTTTAATGCACGATCCAACCGCCATTTATCATTTTGAAGAACATGATATTTATTTGCCCATGGTTGTTCTGGAAGAGTTAGACAGCCATAAAACCGGTACCTCTGAGGTCGCACGTAACGTCAGACAAACCAACCGCATGCTCGTTGAGCTGATGAGTAATGCCTCTCATGCGCAGATTGCCTCTGGGTTACCCATTCCCAGCTATATTAATTCAGATAAAAAATCCAGCAGTGGTAAGCTCTACTTCCAAACCGATGAGTTTGACATGGTAGTACCGACAACCCTACCTGGGCATAAAGTAGATAATACCATTTTGGCAACGGCACTAGGATTGCAAAAAAAATATAATGACAGTAAACAAGTCATTATTGTCTCTAAAGATATTAATTTACGTATTAAAGCGGGAATATTGGGCATCCCTGCTGAAGATTATTACAATGACCAAGTACTTCATGATGTTAATTTATTACATCGAGGTCTCCATATTTTAGATAATGATTTCTGGGATACTCATGCAAAAGACATGGGCTCATGGCAAGAAAGCGGCAAAACCTTTTATAAAGTAGCCGGCCCTTTAATTAGCCAATGGAACCCTAATGATTGTCTTAGTACAGAAGATAACCAATTCCAGGCCATAGTGAAAAAACTGGACAAAGACCAAGCGATTATTCAATTAGTCCGCGATTACACCCAAACAAAACATTCAGTATGGGGTATTAATGCAAAAAATAGAGAACAGAACTTTTCTCTAAATTTATTGCTCGACCCTGATATTGATTTTGTGACCCTGCAAGGTCCTGCAGGAACCGGAAAAACCTTATTAACAATTGCAGCAGGGCTTACACAAGTTCTGGATCAAAATCGCTACAGCGAAATATTAATGACGCGAGTTACTATCCCTGTCGGCGAAGACATAGGTTTTTTACCCGGAACCGAAGAAGAAAAAATGACGCCCTGGATGGGCGCATTAATGGACAACCTAGAAGTATTGCATAGTTCACAAGTGGGCGGCAGTTTTGGGCGCGGTGCGACTCAAGATTTATTGCAAAATAAAATTAAAATCCGTTCACTCAATTTTATGCGTGGACGCACGTTTTTAAATCGATACATCATTATTGATGAAGCACAAAATTTAACTTCTAAGCAAATTAAAACCTTGGTGACGCGGGCAGGTCCTGGAACCAAAATCATTTGCCTGGGAGATATTAAGCAAATTGATACCCCTTATTTAAGTGAAACCACCTCAGGCTTAACCTTTGCCGTAGACCGCTTTAAACATTGGGAGCATAGTGCCCATATGAGTTTAACTCGAGGAGAGCGCTCAAGACTTGCATTTTATGCCGCAGAGCATTTATAGTATACGTTTTACGAGGATGTATCATGACCGATCAAGCCATCACCTTTGATGATGTTCTACTTGTTCCTTCTTACAACCACCACGAGTCCAGACGCGTGGTGGACACAACCAGCACCGACCGCCTAGCTAAACTCAGCTTAGAACTTCCAGTAATCAGCTCCAATATGGATACCATTACTGAAAGTAATATGGCTAATTTTATGTCCAGCAAAGGGGGAATGGGTGCCCTACACCGCTTTATGAGCGTGGAAGACAACATCAAAGAATTCCAAAAGTGCAGCGGGAAAGTTTTTGTTTCCATTGGCTGTACTGCGGCTGAATTGGAACGAGCGGAAGCATTACGTGATGCTGGTGCTGATTATTTCTGTGTGGATGTAGCGCATGCGCATGCCAAATATGTAGGTAAGACACTGAAAAGCTTAAGACAAATGCTGCAAGATCGTTGCATTATGGCTGGAAACGTCGCAACGTACGCCGGTGCAGACTACTTAGCATCTTGTGGCGCGGATATTATTAAAGCAGGTATTGGCGGTGGTTCTGTTTGTAGCACCCGTATTAAAACCGGTTTTGGGGTGCCCATGCTAACCTGCATTCAAGATTGCTCACGTTCAGACCGCTCAATTGTTGCTGATGGCGGGATTAAAACCTCTGGGGACATCGTTAAAGCCCTAGCTTTTGGTGCAGATTTTGTCATGATCGGTGGCATGTTAGCAGGTACCTCCCCCACTCCAGGTCAAGTTATTGAAAAAGCAGATGGTACCAAGGTAAAACGTTATCGTGGCATGGCATCCAAAGAAGCCCAAGAAAACTTTTTAGGACAAATGCACGAATGGAAAACCGCAGAGGGTGTTGCGACAGAAGTGCCTTACAAAGAAAATGCCGATGTCATTATTGGCGACATTGTTGGTGGTTTAAGATCCGGTTTAACTTATGCTGGTGCTGATACAATCAGCGAATTACAACGTAAATTAAATTATGTGGTGGTGACACAAGCAGGTCGTATTGAGAGTTTGCCGCATAAGTTATTTGAGGTGTAGTTGTAGTAATTTTTCATTAGACGAACAACCCAGTGCGAAAGTTCCGTCTGGGTTGTTCGGCTCATTACATGGACAGTGCGTTACCAGCCTCTTCAGTAAGATCAGAATCGACTCCTTGGTTTATGCCTTCGCCTGATGAATCCGGCATATCCTTCATTGCGTTCATTAAATCGTTAGTAGGTTCTTCACCAGTTGCTGAATTTTCTGGGACAGACAACTCGGCATCATTAAACATTCTGCCTACCGCTTCTAAAGTCTCATTTTCCTCGACTTCAGCTTCGGCATCGTTAAACATTTTACCTACTGCTTCTAAAGTCTCGTCATCATCGTCGCTGTTATCAAGTTCGTCTTGAGCATCTAACTCATCCATTTCATCGATACCATCATTGGTAAAGGTATCATCTGCTGTGTCCGTTGGCGTTTGCACTTGAGGCGATGGGGAGGTAATACCTTTAACGGCATCCGCAACTGCATTTGCGGCCATATTCATCAATTTGGAAAAAGCACCGTTAACTACATCTTGCATACCTTTAACAAATTCTTTTGCCTGATCAACTTCATCAGAGTTGGCTATCTTATCAACTTGATCACCAACTTTCTGTTTGGCAAACTGGCTTAACTCATCCATAGCGCCATTTAAAGTTTTCATGGGTTGGGTATTATTCAACGCATCCCACGCATCTTTACCTTGGCTTTTAGCAAAGTCAGTGATCTGCGCGTTGACTGATTTAACCCAATCATTCAGCTCCTCTACGAGTTCCATCATTGGGTCTTTATGTTTTTTCTTTTTGTCGTCATCATCACTGGGTTTAGGCTTGGGAGTATTATCTTCCTCGGCGGTATTCTTTTCTTCCTCATCATTATCTTCAGCCGGAGCATTTTTTGCTGCTTCTTCTGCAGCCTCTTTAGCCGCATACTCTTCATCTGCTTGCGCAAACATATTCGCTACTGCTTCAAGATTAGCATCATCTTCTTGTTGTGCTGCCTTTTCCGCGGCCTCTTTTTCTGCTTGTTCAAACATATTGTTCATGGCTTCGAAGGCTTCATTTTCTGCCTCTTCTTCATCAAGCATATCAGCAGAAGTCTCTAATTCTTCATTTTGCTTTTTGATAATTTCATCTTTTCCAGTACCCATTTCATCAACCCTCGATAAACCGCCTTAATATAAAGATAGCACAGACTGAACAACAATGTACCAGCGGGTTGAAAGAAATAACCCCTATCTTTTATTTTCGGCTACTATAATATTAAAGATAATATCAAGATTAACCTTAAGATAAATTCTTCGAACCTATTTTTACATTAATTTTGCAATGAAGGCTCTATGAATAAAAATGATTTTCGCTATTTTAGCCAGGGGAAACAAGTAAATGATTTAAAAGATGAAGATTTTTCTCTTCTTAAGCCCATTTATCATCGTAGCAGCAAACAGGAACGAGCCCTTTTACTCTTACATGGATTTTCATCTACCCCCGCGGTATACCGACTGCTCATTCCGCAATTAAAAAACTATGATGCGATTATGTGCCCAGCTCTTCCTGGTCATGGAATAAGTATTGATGCCTTATCCAAAATAACTTCTGCTGATTGGATTGCCGAAGCAACCAACGCGTGTGAGGAGTTATTTAAAACCTATAAAAAAGTTGATGTAATGGGATTTTCACTCGGTGGTTTACTTGCGTGCAAGCTAAGCGAACGATTTGCATTTAATCATATGTTTCTTTTAGCGCCTGCTTTAAAACTTAAGATGAATGTAAGCTCCAGCTTAAAATTGGCCACATTTTTGCAAGGTTTAGGCTTTAAAGAGTTACGTGGGGCTGCAGGTAACTTACGGAGCAATGCTCATGCAGAAATCTCTTATAGACGTTTGCCCCTTAGCGCGATTGAGCAAATGTTTAATCTCGTTTTACAACATCAATGGACTCCGCCGAATGCTCCTGTTGATCTATTTTTGGGTGCCCATGATGCAGTTGTGCCTTCAGAGGCTGTGGAACGTATGTTTCATGATTTACCCAATGTATCCATACATTGGTTAGCAAATTCAGCCCACGTATTGCCTTTGGATAATGACCTTGGGCAAATTGTTGCTTGCGTTAATGAAAAATAATGATTGCCACTTAGGAAAACCTGGTTGCCTGCAACCAGGTTTTCCTTATTAAGCTCTAGGGGAATTGCTTATTATAACGATCAAAGTCGCGTAGGTTCACCCGATCCCATTCCCGCATATCTAATACAGAGCCATCATAGGCCATAAAATCTGCGCGTGTGTTAGATAAGTTATAATAAAAAATATCGCTGGCATCAGTTGCTAAAGTACTTTGATGATTCACCGAAGAAATTTCCGCAATTGAATGGCCATGAGTTCTTACAAAGCTACGCTGCGCACGTAAATAGCGACCCTTGAAATGTGCCCGGCCCCATAACTCCACATCTAAGCGATTTGCCGTACCTGCTAATTGGATACGTGCTCTATCTTTGGCACGAATAGTTAAGCTATCACTCTTAAGCCAATACATGCTGAACCAAGCATCGCTTTTCATATTTAAATTCGTAATATTGGCCACACCTGACAGTTGAACTTTGGGGGCACCTTGTAAGAATGTGATCTGCACGTTTGAACTATTAACGCCGCTAATTTCGGTAAAACCATTACCGGCAACCACGAGCTGGTGCAACCCTATGGAGCCACCTAATCGCGTAGTTCCCGTATTGGCTATAAAGAGATCTAAAGAACCCGTGTGTAATTGACTGCCATTAATGGTTCCTTCACCTTTAAAGCTAAACCGAGCCAAATACGGCCCTTGAATGTCAGCATGAACAGCCCCATGATGTGGGAACCCTTTTCCTAGAACTACGTGAAGCGTATTTAAGGATACGTATACCTTTACTTGCTCTAAATCACGAGGGTCCCCTCTTAATACGACTTGGGGTTTCCGATAGCCAGTATGCAACGTTACATTGATTTGTCCTTGAGCTTCAACCTGAGAAAAACCTGGTACTGGCCTATATTGAGTTGTGCTTTTATAAATTATAGGCGCAACAGCCACCGGTGTTCTTTTAACGCCATGATGGGCACAAGATGCCAATAGAAAAGCCATTAAAATCAATGAACCATACCGCTTCAACATAATCATCATTTCCTGGATTTATAATTCCTCTACATTAGAGGAAGTTCTCTCAATGTGCAAGGCGGTAAATTCGCTTAAGTCTACAATTTTGTTACTGTTTTTATTACGAAAAATTAATATACCCGCTAACCGTTATCCCGCACGCAGCTGGCATGACGGGACATTCAGCGCTAACCTACATTAATTCTTTTTTCGCCGGTCAAAGAGAGAATAGTGCCTTTGGTGAAATCAGAAATTTTTACATTTGCAGGGCATGAATCATGGTAATGATAATTGGGAGCCTTATCAATTAAGAATTCCAGGGACTCATCTGCAGGAATTAATGCGGGAAGTTCAATATAAATATCGACTAATACCCCTCGTTTACACCCTAAATAGACTTTTCCTGAATTTTTGCTTCCCAATGATTCATCAAGCATTCGGCGTAAGGATACTAAGCTTACCGTTTTCCCTGTATTTTCACTAATATAACTCCCAAACCTGGATTGATCCATTTCTTTGGCCAACCGCATCGCTAAGGAAAAATACTCATCGGCAGTTAATGCTTGGCAACTACCGTGTTTATTCCATTCATGTCGTTCCAAACAGCTCCCATATTTATAACTGGGCATCATTGTTTGTAGGTTTTCAGCCACTACATTCGACAAATCCAGGGGGGCATAATCGCAATGATTATTGCGTTGAGTAACACCACAAAACCCATAACTTTGCCCACAGGCATTCTGGTTAGGCCATAAGCCATGCAAGGTGAGATGGCGTGCCTGGTATGACTCTTTAGATAAATGGGTACATTCAGGTTTACCTGCCTCGTAACCATAAGTTTGACAAAAACCTGGTTGGGAACTAAGAGCTAAAACATTGGAATCAGAAAGCCCGGCGTTCATATCACAACCACCTGAGGCATTCACACTCAATGAAACAAAAAACAAGCAGAAAACGCCAGATTTTATCATTGCCTAACCTCCGAAAGAGCTTGATGCAGCAATTATACATAAGACTATCTTGAAAGCCAGTTTTTATTAAAACTAACTAACCTTATGATTTTAAATGATAAAATTTTAAACTTGGGGCCTGAAATATTGGCATTTATAGTATAGCCTGCCAGCAGCGTAAATTCCTTAGTATGAGCCAGCAATTAAGTTATGACATGTTGCAATGAGGGTAAGGGAGGGTTTTATCCTTAGCCTAGATGCCCATAAATCACCTAGGCTAAGATTTATATTCAAAGAATAGGGCGAATATCTCCATCAAGAAAAACATCATCCTTTGTAGTTAACGATTGAGTCTCGTACTTTAAAGCAGCCCCTTTGCTTTTAAAAAAGGCATGGTATTCCTTAGGAGACTTATCTTCTTGTAAGAGGTCACAAAACTCATTGTATTCTTTTAAATCAAAGGGTTTTACCTCGAGCATTTTCTCATCAGGGGCAAATGAGGCGTTAATTAGCAAATTAGAAGCCATTGCCAAAGCTAATCCACCCGCAAGAGCTCCTAAACCAATACCTAAGGGCATAAACACTAAGCAAGAAAAAATTGCCGCAGGTATAAATGCTTCCAAGGTAATGGAGCGGATTAAATGCGCGATTTGCAAGCTAATTGTTTGTTGTTGATGTTCTGTTTTTGCATCAAGTCGTTTTATCTCTAAAAACAATAACTTTTTTGCATCATCAGGCAATTGTCGTTTTTGCAGAAATACTTGCTGCTTCAATAAGTTTACCTGCGCGATAAAATCATCTTCATTATCTTTTAATCCAGACTTAGTCTTATGAATTTCAATACCACTTTGCACTGCGTTATTGATAACCGTCATGGCAAAACAAACTACAGCACCAACGACGCCCAGTGTAGATGCTAATCCCGCTGCAATCGGAACAAAAGGCATGGTCATGACCACAAAAGCAGCCATTAAACCCGTAGCATAAGCAATATTGGTGTATAAACCTATTTTTTGCAGTGTCCAATTACTGATGCATTGTTTTTTATCGCGTTCCAATGTGTTTTTTTGCATTTCAAGTTGCAATTTTTTAGCTTTACTTTCTTCATCTTCACCAGTTATTTTGCTTATTTCCGTATTTAATTTTTGTATGTCATGCTCATACTGTCGGATTTGTGCCTCATACAAGGCTTGTTGCTCGACAAAATCCCATAGGGCCACACTGGTATCGAATAATAATAACGCGACGGTTAGAGCATCACCGGTAGTCCCCAATATGCCTTTGCCAGTCAACCAAAAGAAGCACAGTAAATTTGCCGTTGCCCAAAGCGAATCATTTAATAAAGTAAATTTGCGCTGCGTCCACTGGGTTTTGAAACGATTACGCCAACCCTCATCCATCTCATCTTGACTCATCCAAGGATGCGCAACGGTATGTTTGAGCAGTAAAAAGAAATTCATTGAGAAGCGGAAATAATATAAGCCCCAACTTAAACAACCAGTATAAGGATCAGGAGTTTTAACGACATTTCCTGCTTGCTCTGCATTATAAAAACCCTCTGGCACCAAGCTCAGCATGGTTTTTAAAAATGAAGAACCCCATACCCAATACAAACGCTTGCCATTTAAAGCACCGACGTAGTCTCTGATGGTTTTGCATTTTCCGGAATCTACTAATTGCTGGGCAAACTCCTCACCCAAAAAAATACCTAAGTATTTAACTGGCTTGCCATCAGTAAAACACGCTTGCTCTGGCGCTTTATCAATGCGCTCCTGCCATGCTGGATTAAGTTTATCCAACATATTTTCACATCGTTTGATCTTCTCGTTATAATCTGCTTTATTTTCTGTTTTTTGATGCAATAGCTCATATTCCTTTTGCGCGAGTAATAATAGATATGCAATTTGCAAATCCTGGGCTCGCTGAGCTTTATCTTTAGGATTCATGTATGAAATCAAAATTTCATCGGTATCCGCTAAAATTCCTGCATAAAAATTTAAGGGCGTAAGAAAACCACCATCAACAGCATAGAGATTCTTTTTAAGTAATTCCTCACGGTGACGTTTCAGCAATTCTTCATGGCGTAGCTTATTTTTCGCATTAAGCGATTCAATAAGATAGGATTGAAGAATTCCGCTGCTTGTTATCATAATGTCACCTCAAAAGTTAGGATAGTACTTGGCGACTCATTCTTTCTTTTAATAATAGTAGTAAAAAAAATAAGTATGCTCTTTTTTATAACATAGCAATCATTTTGGTAACAAGCGAATCCTAAGCCGATTTACACATTTGATACTAAAATTTGCAATATCTTTCATATATTAGGGACAAAACATTCTATCACTTAAGAAAAGCCAACCACTTTTTGGGAACTATGGTAAAATAACCAGCAATTACTGATTAGTTCGAGAATGTATATATTATGAAAAAAGCGGTTGTATTATTATCTGGTGGCTTAGATTCAACAACCTGTCTTGCCTTAGCGAAATCGCAAGGTTTTGAATGCCATGCGATGAGTTTTGCTTATGGGCAAAGGCATACTGCTGAATTGCGTGCTGCAGCGCGGATCGCACAACATTATCAAGTAGCAAGCCATAAAATCGTTAACATAGACACAGAATTATTCCGTAACTCTGCCTTAACCGATTCCTCGCTCGCTGTCCCTGATTTTCAAGAGAGTTCTGAAATTCCAATTACCTATGTTCCTGCGCGCAATACCATTTTCTTAGCGATGGCTTTAGGTTTTGCGGAATCAATGGGCGCCCGAGATATTTATATTGGCGCAAGCTCCATAGACTATTCCCATTACCCAGATTGCCGTCCTGAGTTTATCGCTAGCTTCCAAACTTTAGCTAATCTAGCAACTAAAGCCGGAGCCAACGGAAACCCATTTACCATCCATGCTCCCTTACAACATTTAAACAAAGTTAAAACTATAGAATTAGGGTTAGGATTGGGAGTTGATTACAGTTTGACTGTATCCTGTTATCAAGCAGATGATGCGGGAAAAGCATGCGGTCATTGTGATAGCTGTACCTTCAGGAAGCGTGGTTTTTCCGGGGCTAATGTTAATGATCCAACGTTGTATCAATAGACCCATCACGTCGCTCTTTCGCTGGCGAACAGCGCTGTGACGAATGTGGTATTTACACTTTTGTTACAACAAATTGAACATTTTTGATTCACGCCATTACGAATCATTGTTATGATTTGTGATGATTTATAACTATCATGGAGTGAAGATATGGGACGTTTAAAAGACTTTGCCGTTGGCGTATTAGAAATTCCTGGGACTATGTTATTTGGTTTAAGCAAATTAGTCTTTGGTGCTACTAATAAATATGAAGACGGCAAAGTTAGAAAAGACAAAGAAGGCAGAGCAAGCGTATTTCCTGGCCTTTTAGGTTTAGTTTTAGGCGGTATTGGCGCATTGGGAAGAGGGATCTCTAACTCCGTTGAAAACCACAAAAAAGCAATATCTTTCGCTTTTTGGGCTTCGTTAGGTGTTGGTGGTCTTGTTGGGTTAGCTCTCTACGCATGGCCTGCAGCACTAACTTTCGTAGCTAACTATGCTATTTATGGCTATTCCATCGCGGGCCTTGTTGGTACGGAGCCACTCCTGCAAATGGGCTTTGCCGCAGGCTTAGCTTTTACAGCGACCTCAGCAGCAACCTATGCGATAGCTATAGTGGCTAATTTTATCTCTGCCATTAAAAATGCATGTAATCCGCAGCCTGAGACTCCAGAGGAAACGACTCCATCCCAACAGGAATCTCTAACTACGGACAGCCCTAGAAAATTGATGAAGGGTTTAAATGCTAAGCCATCTACAGCAAAGAACAATACTACTGTAGAGACTACCGTAGAGCCTACACACACCACAAATGTGTATAAAAAACCTACAGATGAACTGGTAGAAGAAGAAACCTTAACTGAAGAAAATGGGAATAGCCTCAAGAAGAGTGCTTAGCCCCAAAATATCTTTCCAAACGCGGCTCAGGCCGCGTTTTTTATCTCCGCTATTGCAGCATTTAATCCCCATTTGCGTTATAATCGGACGCTTTTATACCTAGGACATACTATGGGTGATGAGGAGTCATTGAACATGTCAATAAACCATACAGAACGTAAAATGTTAGTCACTAGTGCCCTTCCCTACGCGAATGGACATTTACATTTAGGGCATTTGGTAGAACATATTCAAACCGATATCTGGGTTCGTACTCATAAAATGCTAGGTATTCAATGCATTAGTGTCTGCGGCGATGATGCACATGGCACCCCCATTATGTTAAAAGCAGAGCAAATGGGTATTACCCCTGAGGCCTTAACCGCAGAAATTAAATTAAGTCATGAGCATGATTTTAAGCGTTTTGCCATTGGTTACGACTGCTACCATACCACTCATTCCCCTGAGAATCAGGCCTTAGCTTCTGCTATTTATGAAAAGCTACAAGCAAGTGGCAGCATTGTTAAAAAAACCATCCGCCAGGCCTTTGATCCATTAAAACAAATGTTCCTGCCTGACCGCTATGTGAAAGGAACCTGTCCTAAGTGTGGTGCGAAAGATCAATATGGTGATAACTGCGAAGTATGTGGCTCCACCTATTCGCCAACCGATCTTATTGATGCGGTATCAGCAATATCTGGTGCTAAGCCTATAGAAAAAGACTCCGAACATTATTTTTTTGATTTACCTCGTTTTGAAAACTTATTAAAAGAATGGACCCGAAATGGTCATCTGCAAACTGAAGTAGCCAATAAGCTTGATGAATGGTTTGCCGCAGGTTTAAAACAATGGGACATTTCTCGAGATGCACCCTACTTTGGCTTCCCAATTCCAGGAACTACTGATAAATATTTTTACGTCTGGCTGGATGCACCTATAGGCTATATGGCTAGTTTCAAAAAATACTGCGATGAGCAGGGCGTTTCCTTTGCCGAATTCTGGGATAAAGACTCTAAAACCGAACTTTATCATTTTGTAGGAAAGGATATCGTTTATTTCCATGCCTTATTCTGGCCTGCGATGCTTGCCGCGAGTGATCATCGGCTGCCTACAGCGGTATATACCCATGGCTTTTTAACCGTTGATGGGCAAAAAATGTCTAAGTCTCGAGGAACCTTCCTTGAAGCACGCACCTATTTGGATCATCTGCATCCAGAGTATTTACGTTATTACTTTGCAGCCAAACTCAATGGTCGTGTTGATGATTTGGATTTAAATTTTGAAGATTTCACCAACCGCATTAATGCTGATCTCGTGGGAAAAGTAGTGAATATTGCCAGTCGCTGCGCGGGCTTTATTAATAAACGTTTTGAAAATCGCTTAAGTAGTACCTTAAGTGAGCCGCAATTATATGCAGAATTATTGGAAATGCGTCCTGCAGTGGTTGATGCCTTTGTCACTCGTGATTATGCCCGTGCTATTCGTCTCATTATGGATTGTGCCGATAAAGTAAACCAATACATTGATACGCATAAGCCTTGGGTGCTGGCTAAAGAAGAAGGCCGCCTGGCAGAAGTACAAGATATTTGCACCATGGGTATTAATTTATTCCGCATCCTAATGACTTACTTAAAACCGGTATTACCGATGATGGCTCAAGCGGCAGAACAGTTTTTAAATTGTGAGCCTTTAACCTGGGCAGCAATTGATACTCCCTTGTTAAACCATCAGCTTAATCTCTTCCAGCCCTTAATAACTCGTGTTGAAAAAGAAAAAATAGACGCCATGCTCGAGCAATCAAAACAGGTGACTAATGCCCACAGTTAAAGAAATCGATGCTCTTTTGCCCCAAACTCAATGTGGCGAGTGCAATTATTCTGGATGCTT
Organism: Legionella saoudiensis; assembly: GCF_001465875.1. Taxonomy (GTDB): domain Bacteria; phylum Pseudomonadota; class Gammaproteobacteria; order Legionellales; family Legionellaceae; genus Legionella; species Legionella saoudiensis. Next base: position 109,757 of record NZ_LN901323.1, read on the forward strand.
GCCTTATGCTGAGGCCTTGGCTCAAGGCAGCACCACGATTAATAAATGCCCTCCAGGTGGCGTTAAAACCGTTAAAGCACTCGCGGCATTACTTAACCTTGATGCAAGCCCCTATCTTGAAGAGGCAAGCGCCAACACTCGCGCACCATCGATAGCCGTTGTACGTGAAGCAGATTGTATTGGCTGTACGAAATGCATTAAGGCCTGCCCTGTTGATGCCATTATTGGCAGTGGCAAATTAATGCATGCCGTTATTAGTCATGAATGCACCGGCTGTGGTTTATGCGTGGCGCCCTGTCCTGTTGATTGTATTGAGATGGTGACGCTCGATGCGCCAGCTTATGATAAAGAGCTGGCCCGTCAGCGCTTTAATAACAAGCAAACTCGTTTATTACGTGATGAGCATCACAAACAACAAGCTTATCGCGAAAAACGGCTGTTAACAAAAAACTCTGCCAATCAATCGCAGGATATCAAAGCCAAACAAGATTATATTCAACAAGCCCTGGCGCGCGTTAAGGCCAAGAAGACGCATGAATAAGCAAAAGATTCGAGAAATTTTTACACGGTTTCGTGAGCAAAATCCTCATCCAACAACTGAGTTGGTTTATCACTCGCCATTTGAGTTATTAATTGCCGTTATTCTTTCAGCGCAAGCAACAGACGTTGGTGTAAATAAAGCTACCGCAAAATTATTTCCGGTAGCCAATACCCCGCAAGGTATTTTAGATTTAGGTTTGGAGCAATTAAAAGACTACATAAAATCGATTGGGCTTTATAATAGTAAAGCACAAAATATCATCAAAACCTGTGCCTTGTTAATTCAACATCATCATGGGGAAGTACCCAGGCAACGCGAAGCGCTCGAAGCCTTACCGGGTGTTGGGCGTAAAACAGCAAATGTGGTATTAAATACTGCTTTTGGTGAGCCGACTATGGCTGTAGATACACATATATTTCGTGTGGCCAACCGTACTGGAATAGCTAAAGGTAAAACACCTTTGGCTGTTGAACAAGGACTACTCAAAAACATACCTGCTGAATTTTTACAGGATGCCCACCACTGGCTAATTTTGCATGGCCGTTATGTATGCACCGCGCGCGCTCCTAAATGTGCAACCTGTCTTATTCAAGATCTTTGCGAATTTACCGATAAAAATCTTCCGCCAATGCCTAAAATTAAACCTTAGCGCCTCTATTTTGTCGTTTCGTTCATGAAATTTCTACACTATGTAAAAATGATTGTTTTAGGGTATAGCATTCCGCAATTTTTGCCCCTAGAATAAAATCTCGATGTTTCAGGGAGAAATATTATGGGATGGTGGAATACAATTGTAGATGGCGCACAGATCGCCAAAGAGGCTGTTACTGATACAGCAAAATGGATTTGGGATTGGACCTATACCCCTGCTGCCAAAATCACTACCTTTGCAGTAAATATGGTGTTTTCGACACTAGAGCAAGTGCAAGCGTTAAAAACATCTGTTCCCGCTCTTCGCTCAGCGCAGTCATATAAAATAGTTCAGGCAGCAACGAATATCACCGTTTATCATATTGTACCATTAATCCTCATCAATATGGCAAATACGACCCTCCAAACAGCGGTTAGAACAGGGCGAGAAAATGAAGAAGAAGCTACCCTTTTATATAATGCGATGGTAATTCCTGCCGCTACAGTCATTGATTGGGCTGTTTGGGGATGGACTACCCAACGCTCATCCCATCTTCTTGCTCAAACCTTAGCCATTGATACCATGGGCGCTGCCGCATTTAATACGACAAAACCCAAATCGAAAGAGCCCTCGCGCTGTGAAATAGAAAAATGTACTTTTAAACGCAAAGTGAAAGGGTCTCTTCGTGAGTTTTTTATATTAATTTTAAATGACTTATTAACTGGAGGGGTAAGCTATTTGCCTTATGCCGGAGAAATATTCGCTTTACTATTAAAAATAGGGTTTGCTGGTGATTTTATTATTCGTGGCGCAAATATAGATGACTGCGAACGCCACCGCACTTCCGTAGAACGCTACAAATTATGGTCTTCCGGTGCAGTCTACGTGATTATGGAAATGCTTATGGATAAAGCACTGCAATCGACTGTTGGCATACCATCTTATCCAGTCCATAGAACTATGCGTCATATGTTAATGCTATTTCTCATTAATAATGCAACCCATATGAAAATGAACTATGTTGCGCCAGGAAAATATCATTTATTAGACCCTGTCGTCGCCTATGGAAAAGCCAGTGGCTTTTTGGCTGACATCGTTATTTCTGGCTCCAAAGCAGAAATTGCCAGACTCTTTCAACCCGAACCTAATAAAAAACCCTTAATTTCGGTGCCCGATATTTTAAAACGTCTCACTCATATTTTAAATAGTGATTTGGAACGATTAGACAGACCTAAACCTGGCCCTTTAAAAATGATAGGCAAAAAAATTACTCCCAGCATTTATTACAGTTCCAAAGCGGCCATTAACGATCCGGTATTTCGTATTTTCTGGCCAGACATGCAGGAGCTGGGCCTCGATATTATCGAAATAGTAAAAGCTGCCGGAATTCCTGTGGCCAATCTCACCCGCTCACATATCCCATTAGTTGCTACAGCCATAAGAAATGCCGTACCCGAATTGCTGCATCAGCGCTACGGTATCTCCCCAAAGATCACTACTTTTCTTATTAATTTATGTTCTGATGAAGATTTTTGGAAATTTGTGCAAGCATTGCAGCAATGGTTACAACGCCATGATTTACGTGCAGCTCTACCTTTAGCTACCGCTAGCGACTCACAATTGTCTTCATTATATGAGTCTCAAGAAACCTCTCCTACGATGCTCGATGAGAAAAAAGAAAAGCAACCGCTACGGGCTCTAACTACCCAAGCCAAAGTAGACTTAAAAATTAACACGGAACCAAAGCAACGGGAATTAAACATCAATGCATTTCATCGAAGACCTAATCCAAGAAGAGATACAAAGCCTGATTCTACTACCGCAGAGACATTGGGTAACGACCAAAACTATTATTTTTAACATATCTACGAAGGCAGGGAATCCATCATTATTTAGCCATTAGGCCCCATTGATGAATAAATTTCCTGCCTTCGTGGGAATAACAATTTAATCCAATATGAATCAGTGTATTTGATAATAAATTCAAATAAGTGCTCAAAAAAGTATTAGAGAATGCATCAGCTCAGAATGACCTCTTTTTCAGGATAAAACCTTTTTTAAAGCCCTCCCTGAAAAGGAAAACACTTAAGGTCTGAGCAACCCTATAAATTCTTACACCTTGCTATTTAAAGTACTCTAGTGCTATATTTGCGCGCGAATTAGTCCATTAAAATACAAATTTTCAATATAATCGGAATATGAATCGAATATTGTCCACCCCAAAAGCACCAGGATTTCTTTGTGTAACTATAGGTATGGTTACCTTTTTGACCTTGCTCATTAATGTTTCATTCAAACTAATTGTTCTTAGGGGATTGGTCTTTTCAATTCATGGCATTATCTGTCCAATAATTGCGGGGTTTTATCTTATCGCCCTGCGGAAATGTACGCTGAAAGAACAACGGCACGTACTGAATATATCGCTCATGTCCTTATATGCCTTTTGTCTGGGCGTTTATGTATTAATCAATTTGCCCAGCGTAGGACACATGCGTGAAAATCCGGTCTATCAAATTGTGTTTAATGATCTTCCTAAAAAATTCTTCGCCGTAACCATTTCATTCGTCCTCAGTTTTTATGTGCCCCATCTCTTATTTGGCACTAAAGCACCAAAGATTTTCTCATCGCCTAAATACTGTATGCTTTTAGCCTTATTCGGCGGCTTAAGCTTTTTTACTTTAAATTTTTTCCTCTTGTTTGTAGATGAACACTTGCATAATTTTAATCAAACGATGATTGATTCATTAATGATCGCCTCATCCTTGCTGCTGCTTATAGGCATCATTTATCTCATTATTTATTTAAAAAACTTACAGATTCCCTTTGCACTACAACGTGATAATGAGTTATTTCCTCTCTGTTATTATTTAAGTAGTATCGCTCTCGTGATTATGTTGATTTGTCTGGCTTGTGAGTATCGTATTGTTACTTTATTTAACCGCCATTGGATTTTAGCCGCCAGCGCCTTGTTCTTTCCAGTTACCTTAGCAATTAGTACCTTAATTGGCGAATTATGGGGCTATAAAGCCAATTTAAAATTGAGTCTTATCATTATCGCAACCCAGGTGATTTTTGATATTTTATTATCAGTAATTGTTATTCTTCCTTCGCCTTGCTTTTGTAACTCAGATTCGTTCTATCAATATATTATGATGCGGAGATTGCCGGCAACTTTCCTAACCTTATCAGCCACTTTTATGAGTAATGCCTTATTACTGCATTATTTGAAGCTTCATGGAATACAACGTCCTTTACGGATCTTGATTGCAAATGTCTGCGCGAATTCATTATTGTGTTTGATTGATTACAGTTTATTGTTTGGTGGAATTTATTCTTATGATCAAATTATTAATTTAGTGGTTAATGTTTGGCAATATAAGTTGTTTATCACGGTATTGTTGCTGCCGTTGATCCTTAGGTTTTGCCATCAAATTGAAAAAAGCGTTACTAAAAACATCGCCCGTATTAGCGCGGCATAATACGGGCTTTAGTATCGCTGTATCCAGCTTGCAATTAATCTTTTTTGATGGGACGCTTCCAGCCATAAATTGTTTTTTGCTTGGATTCCGTCAAGGTCAATTCACCAGGTGGAACATTTTTACGAATGGTACTGCCTGCCCCTACAGTTGCATTAGCACCAACGGTTACTGGAGCCACTAATTGTGTATCCGAACCAATAAACGCACCATCTTCGATAACCGTCTTATGTTTATTCACCCCGTCGTAATTACAGGTAATCGTGCCTGCACCGACATTAACGTGTTTCCCTAGTTGCACATCGCCTAAATAACTTAAATGACTGGCCTTACTGCCTTCATCAAATTGCGCCTTCTTGGTTTCCACAAAGTTACCAATCTTACACTTTGCTGCCAATTGCGTCCCAGTGCGTAAACGCGCGAAAGGTCCTATTGCGCAATCATCACCAATAGAAGAGCCTTCCAATACACTGTTCGCGTAAATTTCACTACCGGCCCCAAGCGTAACATCAGTCAATACGCAGTTAGGTCCCACTATACAACCGTCACCCAAAACTACCTTTCCATTGAAAACACAATTCACATCAATGAAAACATCTTTACCACAAATCAGCTCCCCACGCAGATCAAAGCGCTGAGCATCAGCAATGGCGACTCCTTGCAACATCAATCGCTCCGCCTCACGGCGTTGCCAGATGCGTTCTAATTGCTGTAATTGTAAGCGATTATTCACGCCATTAATTTCCGATACATCCTTCGTCTTCAACGTAGCAATCATTGCCTGATCTGTTACTGCTAAGGCGATAATATCGGTTAGGTAATATTCCCCCTGTGCATTTTTATTGCCCAATCGAGGCAGCCAATGCGCTAAGTCCTCTGCTTTTGCACAACAAATGCCTGTATAAATTTCTTTGATATTCTTTTCTTGCTCATTTGCATCTTTTTCTTCTACAATGGCATAAACTTTGCCTTGAACATCTCGAATAATACGTCCTAAACCAAAGGGGTTTTCAAGGTAGGCAACTAAAAGTGCCAAAACGGATTGATGAATATCCGCTGGTTTGCTACATTCAACTAACGATCGAAGGATGTCGGCTTGAATGAGAGGTACATCAGCAGATAAAACAAGAACTTGTGCTTGTGGTGGAATATGAGGCAGTGCTTGCATTAATGCATGCCCTGTACCTAATTGTTCGGCTTGATGGACCCAATGCACCGGTAAGTCAGGGAGTGAGTTCTTAATTTGTTCACCTCCATGACCATAGATAACATGGATTGCATCAGGGTTTAATTGCTGTGCAGTTTCTACTACCCTTACTAACATGGGCTTTCCGGCTACTTGGTGAAGCACCTTAGGGGTATTGGAATACATTCTTTTACCTTGGCCTGCAGCTAATATTACAACGTGTAGATTCATGAGATTTGTTATCCTAGGTTAAAAAACAATAACAGGTATGCAATGAAGCAGTATTTACGTTATCAGTAGATTAAGTTTTGTTTATGATAAACAAATTGCATTTAAAGGAGTAGAGCAATGACGATATTTGTTAAAGCAGCTAAAGATCTAATTAATAGAGTTTTACTTAAGTCGATTGAAGACTCCATCGCCGAAGATAAAAAAACTGTTTTTAGTTGGTTTAGAGATAAAGAGCTTTCGGACAAACAACGAGAGCTAACTCGATCATTACAAAAAGAAATAGATGCCTTCAACGGTCTAGAGACTGATAGTCAAAGCCTTGCGGCGTTAAAAAAACTGATTACGGACACCGACCTTATTGTAGAAGAGCAGCGCAAACTCAAAAAATGGCCTCGTGGTCATCTCAATGAAACATTAACTGGTATAAGCTCTACGTTAGATCGCTTTTATAATTTAATTTCCAGTAAAACCTTCAAACTTGTTGACGTAGCAGATAATGATGAGCCATTTAATATTCTTTGCTTTTATGCCGCTTATTATTTAGGTGAAAATATTATGTGTCCAGTGGAAGAGGATATTTTTACTAAGGCACTTGACGCGCTTGCGAGCAAAGTTTCCTCCTCCCCCATTGAGATCAGAGCTCAAAAAGAGGATTGTTTAATCAGAAACCTTATCGATTGTAAGAAAAAAATCAATGGCTCAGATACCGAGCATGAGGAGTATGACGATCTTTGCCTAACTTTTGTTACCGACGCGATAAAAGCTATTATGCGAGAAAACGCAGAAATTTGTGAAGAGTCAAAGCCGGTTGCCTCACTTCCCATCGTATCGTTCTCAGGGCTTGGCCTTAATGTTAAAGCTTCACCGATAAAACCAAGCAGAGGACGTTTAAGAGTCGCGATGGAAAATGCGAGTGATGATATAAAAGATTTGTGCGCAGAAAACAAATCCAAAGTGGTTGCAACTCTATAATAGAAAAATCAATGCCTTCTATTACGAGAATATAACGGTGAGGTACCAGAAATGTGCGAACTGGGTGTACGCGTTCACGCTGTATGTATTCTATTAAAAAACTGCTGTCATTAGCAATGCCGGCAATATGATTTTCAGTTGAGTAGCGAACTCTAAATCTTAATTTTATTTCGTCATTGCTGCGAAGAGCGCAGTGACGAAATAGCATAGAAATTCGAAGCACAGAACCCTGATTGCTCATTTTATTAGCAATGACTAAGGATTTGAGAGCTCAATTAAGGAAGCAATTCACCACACAGGTTCATTTCCATCATGATTTTCACCTGTGCAATATCCAGTTTTTTACTTAATAAATAAAGCAACTTACAATGTGCAGCCTCAGGAGTCATATCGTGGCCGCTAATAAGCCCTGCCTGCATTAAGGTATGCCCCGTTGCGTATTGATTCATCTCAACTCGCCCCTCTTGGCATTGAGTGCAATTAATAATAATGACGCCACGCTCACAGGCATCTTTAAGTAAACTTAAAAAACGGGGATCATTATTTTGCGCATTTCCCGCGCCATAAGTTTCTAAAATCAAACCACATAAAGGTTGATTTAAAATATAAGCCAAAACATCAGAGGCAAAACCTGGGAATAGGCGAAAATTAGCAATAAATTGGGGCTCAATCATTTGCAAGCGAAATGGATTCGCGCCGGGTGGCAATAAAAGTTCCTGATGAACTTTGATGTCAATTCCAATTGATGCTAGATGCGGGTAATTGGGCGAGCCAAATGCATTAAATCCTTGGGCGCTAATTTTTTGCGTGCGATTGCCACGTAATAAATGCTGATTAAAATAAATACATACTTCATTAATCGGTTGATGCGCACAAAGCCATAGCGAGGTAACTATGTTATCAATGGCATCATTGCGTACTTCAGATAAGGGAATCTGGGAGCCGGTAATAATTACCGGCTTAGCTAAATTTTCCAGCATAAACGATAAAGCCGAAGCCGTATATGCCATTGTATCCGTGCCGTGAAATACAATAAAACCATCAAAGGCATCATAATGATCGGCAATATCTTTAGCAATGCGATTCCAATCGCTTACGGTCATATTCGATGAATCCAGTAAAGGATGATATTCCTTGATCGTGTACTGAGGTAAGTCCTGATGCTTGAATAGTGGAATTTGCTTTAAAGCAGAAGCAACATATCCCAGTGCAGGTTCATATCCATTTTCAGTTTTGATACAGCTAATCGTGCCACCGGTATTGATAATTAAAATATGTTTATTCATCAGACTTTAAATTTTAGTATTTATCCTAATTATATATCTATCATGGGCAAGGTTAAAGCAAAGTGCTCTCTTTGTTTATTAACCTGCAGAACTCAGCGGCGCATTAATTATGCGGAATTGTTTTCATATTTTAACCGCTACTATATTTTTTTTAATAATAATTACAGATTTAATTGCCAAGTTCTTGCAGTTTATGGAAAAATCAAGGTATTAGCGATTTAGTCTAAACAGTGACATCATGGTGATTGATCGTGCCGGTTATCGGTTGAATGTAGGTATTATCCTAGTCAACGACCAAAACAGAGTATTTTGGGGAAGAAGAAGTGGACATGATGCCTGGCAATTTCCACAAGGTGGACTCGCTGCTGGGGAAACATCAATACAAGCCATGTTCCGAGAGTTGCATGAAGAGGTAGGATTAGATAAAGAAGATGTTGAAATAATTGGCTCTACTAAGCGTTGGCTTAAGTACAGACTTCCCAAACAATATCTGCGTCATGGCAGTGAGCCTTTAGTAATTGGCCAAAAACAAAAATGGTTTTTACTAAAACTTGTTGCTAGTGAGCAAAAAGTTAAACTGGACTTGAGTGATTCACCAGAATTTGATAGCTGGCGTTGGATCGATTTTCATGAGCCAGAAGGGCAGGTTATCTTTTTTAAGCGCCAAGTTTATTCTCAAGCCTTAAAAGAGTTAGAACCTTTATTAAAAAAAAATCGTCGTACTCCCTACGGTATGAAACGGAAAAAGAGGTAATCATTGGAGTAGATGCTTAAGGTACTAAAACGAATAGTTCAAGAAGTCACCGCAGCCCAGCAGCTCTCTGAGGCCCTTGGCATTTTGGTGCAACAAATTAATAAAGCCATTAATGCCGAGGCCGTCTCCGTTTACCTTATAGATACCAAACATGCTGAATACGTCCTTATTGCAACGGAAGGCTTAAACAAACAAGCCGAGTTTCGAGTGCGCGTTGCCCTTGACAGTGGTTTGATTGGGCAAGTAGGACGACGCGAAGAACCGATTAACTTGGAAGATGCCCCTTCTCATCCGGATTTTTATCATCATACATTATTAGGCGAGGAACGCTTTAAAGCCTTCCTTGGGGTACCTATCATTCAGCATCGGAAGCTCTACGGTGTATTAATTATCCAGCAAACCGAACAACGCTGTTTTGATGATACGGAAGAGTCCTTTTTAATTACGCTCGCAGCACAGCTTGGCGGCATTATTGCCCATGCGGAAGCTACTGGTGAATTAGCCGAATTAACTCAACCTAAGCCCCTGGGTGGTGTAGAAAAAATTGAACCCAGCCCCACAGCCTTAGCAGGGATCGGTTCGGTGCCTGGTATCGCTATTGGTACGGCGGTTGTGGTATATCCCCCTGCAGATATTGATGCTGTTCCGCGACATCCAGTAGAAACCTTAGATGAGGAAATCAGCACCTTTTATGAAGCATTAGAAGCAACTCGCGAAGACATGCTGCGCTTAGGGCGACGTATGAAGGCGGTGGTTGCCGAAGAGGAGCATGCTTTATTTGATGTGTATTTACGTATTTTAGACAAAGACAGTTTAGGCGCGGAAGTTGTCCATGTCATTCGTGAAGAAAAAATCAGTGCGCAGGCTGCTTTAGCCACTGTAATCAAAAAACACGTGGCTCAATTTGAAAGCATGGAAGACTCTTATCTACGAGAGCGTGCCAGTGATTTTCGTGATCTGGGCCGACGCGTATTGGCTGCCTTGCAATGGTCACAACATGAAGAGTTAGTTTATCCAAACCGCACTATTTTAATTGGCGATGAAGTCACTGCAGCAGCCCTTGCTGAAGTACCCGAAGGATGTTTAGCAGGTGTTGTTTCCGCCAAAGGCTCCAATAACTCCCATGTCGCTATTTTGGCCCGTGCATTAGGCGTACCTACGGTAATGGGTGTTCGTGGTTTAAAACTAGAGTATGTGAACCGCCGCGCAATTATTGTGGATGGCTATTATGGGCAAGTACATGTCTCGCCCTCGAAAGCCGTACTTACCGAATTTAAACTCTTAGAACAAGAAGAACAGGCGCTAAACCAAAGTCTGGTTAGTCTTCGAGATAAACCAGCAGAAACCACGGACAGTTATAAGATTTCTTTACAGGTAAATACAGGCCTTGCCATGGATGCCGGTTTATCCATGAGTGTAGGGGCTGAGGGTGTTGGTTTATACCGTTCTGAAGTACCATTTATGAGTAGGGATCAATTCCCTTCTGAAGATGAACAAACTATTATTTATCGTCAAACTCTAAAAGCCTTTGCTCCACGCCCGGTAACTATGCGTACCTTAGACATTGGTGGCGATAAAGTCTTACCCTACTTCCCGGTCGAAGAAGATAACCCCTACCTCGGCTGGCGCGGTATACGCGTTACCCTTGATCATCCCGATGTATTCCTCATGCAAGTCCGAGCAATGATGCGTGCTAGCGAAGAATTAAATAACTTACGCATTATGCTGCCGATGGTCACGACACTTAGCGAAGTAGAAGAAGCAACTTATCTGATTGACCAAGCGTATGCGGAATTGTTGGAAGAAGGATGTAATATTGCCAAACCCAAATTAGGGGTAATGATAGAGGTGCCTGCTGCCGCCTATTTGGCGCGTGAGATCGCCAAGCGGGTTGATTTTATTTCCGTTGGCAGTAACGATTTAACCCAATACTTTTTAGCTGTAGATAGAAATAATGCGCGCGTGGCTAGCCTCTATGATGCCATGCACCCTGCCATGTTACGCGTATTACTTAAAGTAGTCGAAGGAGGACATGCAGCAGGAGTTGAAGTAAGTATTTGTGGTGAAATGGCTAGTGATCCGCTCGCCGTAATCTTATTAATCGCGATGGGCTTTGACACCTTAAGTATGAACTCAGCCAGCTTACCCCGTGTAAAATGGGTGATTCGTAATTTTGCCATTGCTAATGCGCGTAAAATTCTTGCTGAAGTATTGGAATTAGAACATCCTGCAGAAATTCGTCTGCATTTAGAAAAAGCATTGGAGGCGGAAGGCTTAGGCGGCTTAATCAGAGCTGGGAAGTCCATATAGTGGCAATTACCATGCTACACGCCATCATTTACTTAGTAATAGGTGCTTTTACTGGAATTATTGCAGGCCTATTTGGAATTGGTGGTGGTTTAGTGGTTATTCCAAGCCTCGTCTTTGTTTTTCAACAAATGGCGGTGATTCCTCAGAATATAATCATGCATGTTACCGTGGGTACCTCTTTAGCGATAATGATTATAACCTCGCTTTCAGCAGTCCACTCACATCATAAAGTAGGCAATATTCTCTGGCCCGTATTGTGGAAATTATGGCCTGGCCTAATTGCCGGGACTATCTCAGGCTCTCTCCTTGCAGCAAAAATACCCAATGCATGGCTAAAGACATTTTTTGCTGTGTTTTTGCTTTTTGTTGCCTTTAAAATGCTATTCGATAAACAGAACGAGCATTCCGCATCATTTCCTAAGCAATGGATAATCATTACCACCTGCTTTTTTATCGGCCTAATTTCAGGACTGCTTGGGGTAGGCGGAGGAATTTTGATTGTTCCTTTCATGGCGTACTGTGGCATTCCCCCACGCAAAATTGCCGGCATATCCAATTCCTGTGCATTTACTATAGCCCTGATTGGTACCTTAATTTTTATTATTAGCGGTTTTCAGGAAACAGGGACAATCCCCCATACCCTAGGCTATGTGTACTGGCCTGCCGTTCTCTTGGTAGGAGCAACAAGCAGTATATTCGCGCCCATAGGAACTAAGTTGCACTACAAATTACCGGTTCACCAATTAAAGTATGGCTTTATCGTCTTGCTTATTTTAACCTCATTAAAAATGCTTCTTTAAAGGAACTTATTGCTTATGCTCCATTATCCCTACATTAATCCTGTTGCGTTTTCACTAGGCCCCATCCAAGTACATTGGTACGGTTTAATGTACCTCATTGGTTTTGTTAGTGCCTGGCTTCTGGCTCATTGGCGCATGAAGCATTATAAATTGGATTGGAATTCCGACCAAATTAGTGATTTGATTTTTTATGCCGCCCTGGGAGTCATCATTGGTGGTCGTGTCGGCTACATGCTTTTTTACGATTTCCCCGTATTAATCCAGAGCCCTTTATCCTTATTTAAAATTTGGGAAGGAGGCATGTCATTCCATGGGGGGTTATTAGGTGTCATTGCGGCTTTATGGCTGTTTGCACGCAAATACAAACGTCCCTTTTGGGAGGTAGGTGATTTTATTGCGCCCTTAGTTCCTATCGGTCTAGGTGCTGGGCGTATTGGTAACTTTATTAATGGCGAACTTTGGGGACGAGTGACTGATGTTCCTTGGGGTATGGTCTATAGCCATGTTGATGAGCAACCCCGCCACCCCTCAGAAATTTATGAATTTGGTTTAGAGGGCATTGGTTTATTTATCTTAGTCTGGTGCTATGCCAGCAAGCCTCGCCCTGTGGGACGCGTATCTGCGGTATTTCTTATTGGCTATGCCGTATGTCGGATTATTGCGGAATTTTTCCGTCAACCGGACCCACAATTAGGTTATCTTGCATTTGGATGGTTGACTATGGGTCAAATTTTATCCGTGCCTATGATATTATTGGGTCTTTGGTTATGGTGGCGAACTGAACGATGAAAACTTACTTGCAATTATTAGAGCATATTTTACAACACGGAACTGAAAAAACAGACCGTACGGGTACTGGAACTTTATCCGTCTTTGGCTATCAAATGCGTTTTGATTTACGCCAAGGTTTTCCTTTAGTCACCACCAAAAAACTACATACGCGTAGCATTGTGCATGAGTTGCTCTGGTTTTTAAAAGGAGATACCAATATTGCCTACCTGAAAGAAAATGGCGTCTCTATTTGGGATGAATGGGCAGATAGTAATGGTGATTTAGGTCCAGTCTATGGCAAGCAATGGCGTAGCTGGCCCACAGCAGATGGTCGTCATATCGACCAACTCAGCGAAGTACTGGAGCAGATCAAAAAGAATCCTGATTCCCGCCGTCTAATTGTCAGTGCTTGGAACGTAGGGGAACTTGAACACATGGCATTAATGCCCTGTCATGCCCTATTCCAATTTTATGTAGCCAACAACACCCTGTCATGCCAATTATACCAGCGTTCCGCGGATGTTTTTTTAGGCGTACCCTTTAATATTGCTTCCTACGCGCTGCTTACACACATGGTGGCAGAACAATGTGGGCTGGAGGTAGGCGAGTTTATTTGGACAGGTGGTGATTGCCATTTGTATTTAAACCATTTGGAGCAAGCACGTACTCAATTAAGCAGGGAGCCATTCCCTTTGGCTCAGTTGCGTATCAAGCGCAAAGCAAGTTCCTTGTTTGATTATGCTTATGAAGATTTTGAGTTTATTGATTACCAATCTCATCCAGCAATTAAAGCGCCTATTGCAGTTTAATCGTTACCTCATTATCGTCGGTTTCATTGCAAGCTCTGCTCAAAGAAAAGCCTGGAGAAGAATGAGTGCTTCTCGCAGGCGATTGATCTGGCGTTTTGATACCTAATGAAAAACCTGGAGAGGAAGGCGTACGACGATGTTGTGCGCGAGAATCTATCGGCGTATTTATCCCCAAAGAAAAGCCTGGAGAAGAATGAGTGCTTCCAGTTCCTACCGATTTTTTAGTTGGCGTCCTGGCAAGAGAATAAGCGTCATCATCTTCTTCTTTCTCTGTTCCCTGCGGCTCAGCAGAGACGGTTGTGTTTATACCCAAAGTTCCTAGCGCACCACTTATGTTGAGATACGCATCTGAGGCAGGAATACTAGGGCTAGAATTTTTCGCAGGCAGGATAGGCTCTGCTTCCGAAGGGATTGTTGAGCTTCCACAACAAAAAATTTTTTTTAAAATTTCGAATATATTCATAAAAATAATCCTCTAAGATAAGACAGATAACGTAGCTCCCAAGAACTAAATTACCTTAAGCGCATGGAAAAATTCTTGATTAATATCATTAACCTTATTTTGGCCTTGAGGCGTATTAAAAAAGCCATGCCCACGAAACAATAAAGAAGCACCTACCGCCAGTAACCCAAGGCCAGTTAACGCAATAATAATATTCGCCAAGATTACTTTTGAATAATGGCGATGGGTAGACATTAATGCATCTTGAGAATGTAGCTTTTTATGAAACTGCGCGGCAAAAACGTCCTTATTTTCTTCAGACGAAAAGGTAAAATAACTTTCTAAATCATTAGCCAATTCTATAGCCAAGTGCATCGCCGCTTTTGCTTTTTCAGGACATGCGGATTTTAACCCTAAGCCATAAGCATGCATGGCCTTAATGCTGATCAGTAAATTTGTTAGTTTTTTAGGCGCCTGCCACGTATCAAAATCATAATTCTCCATTTCTTCTTGGTTAAGCTGTAGACCTGGAGTAGTTTCTAAATGTGTAGAAGCAGAATCTATATTTATAGAGTCTTGCTCAAGCTCTAATTCTTTAGGGGGCAAGGTGATTGTTGGAGTCGATTCTTGCTCATCCTGAGAATCCACCTCCACCAACTCATTGGGCATGGGAACCGCCCAGGCGGTTAAATGGACCTCTGGAAATGCTTTGCAAAATGCTGCAGCTGCGTCTCTAGTAAAAGCTCCCCATTGGGCAAAAGACTTATTATCGGGAGCCACGGGCCAGCCGCTAACATGAAATTCCAATGCATGCCCTTGATAGGAAACCGGTAAGTTAGCAATATTTTTGGCTAAATTACTCATCAAGACATAATAAGCAATAATACGAGCATCAAGTTCTTTCACCTTTTTCGCATCATTCTCATCATATACGATAGTTGGAAAGTCTTCATCTAACTGAGCAAGATATGTAGTAAATGCCTTATTAATTTGCGCAGCAGCCTCTGCTCGATTTATATCCTCTGCAGTGTACTTTTTTACATTTCTGTATACATTATGTATAAATTCCTTGGTGTTAACTATAGGTTCAAAGTTTACCTGTTTTCTTTTTTCTCTTTTTGATAGCATAAATTCAATAAATAGCGTTAATTAAAAACGCGGAGTGTACTTTATATGTTTTCTAATTAAAAGCACAAAGAAAAAAATATGGGCACAAATAATAATTGTAAAATCAATATGGTTATAAATAGCCACACTTGACCTCAATGAGTTCAGCTCTTAGGCTTTTGAGAACATCTCACCGAGCACCATGAGAAGGCTAATAGGTTAAAGCTTCCTGCAACTAGACCCACTTTAAAATTAATGGTGGTTTATGAGCAGTTGCTAAAGTGGGGGTTGCAGGCCAGCCCAGAATAATGGGCGCGACCGCCGTCATATTTTCAGGTACGTTTAACTCCTTTTTCCATTCAGGTAAATTTAATGCAGGAACGGAAAAACCTATAACACAGGAGGCAAGGCCAAAAGTAAGCGCTGAAAGCATTAAATTTTCGGCAGCCAACCAACAATCTGCACTCACAAACTCGCCCTTAAAGGTACTGTAGATAACGATTAAAGCAGGCGCATTGTAAAAAATATTGAATTCCTTTTGTTGCACCACATGCAAAATGTGTTCTTCTTGTAAGTCTTTATGCTCTCTGGAGCTGGTTAGCAACTTAGCACTATCTGAAATACGATCTAATAAGGACTTATCTTGGATTACTGCAAATGCTCGCGATTCCTCATGAAGGGCTGAAGGGGCATGGGCTGCTGCATCCAGGAGTTGATTAATAATCTCTGCATCAACTTTTTGAGGCAAATAATTACGCACTGCTCTACGATTATAGATAGCATCCATCACATCCATTTTGTTGCGCTTTATTGATTCTGCCCTTTCCATGCTCGGCTCCTTTAGCTTTTTCTAAATTATAGCATATCGAAGAAAACGCGATGTTAGAGCCTATATTGAAACCGCATGGTTAAATTATTTTACTACGCGGGGAATAGTGCAAAGATTGCCCTAGCCAAGGTTAACTTTACAAGCAAGGATTGCTCTAATAAGATGGATACGAATATGATTAGCAATGGAGTTGAACATGTCGTTTTCGATGTATGATCTTACCGTCCCAGTGATGCTACGCAATTTGGGTATCCTCTCTGAATATATGGATAAGGCTGCTGCTTATGCGGTTGAAAAAAAAATTGAGCCTTCGGTATTAATTAATGCCCGTCTGGCGCCTGACATGTTCCCCTTAGCGGGGCAAATCCAACGTTTTAGCGATAATTGTAAAGGTGGGGTTGCCAAACTAGCAGACATACCGACTCCACGCTTTCCCGATACGGAAGCAACTTTCGGGGAATTAAAAGAGCGTCTTACGAAAACTGCTAATTTTTTGCAGGATATTAAGCCTGAACTGCTAAATGGGGATGTTAACCGTCTTATAGAAATTAAAGTTCACCAGGAAACCATTTCCCTCAGCGCCCGTACCTACCTACTGTCAATGGTGCTCCCTAATATATTTTTCCATCTCACAACTACCCACAATATTTTGCGTCATTGTGGGATGAACGTGGGAAAAATGGATTATTTAGGCTACGCAAACTAAGGGGCAACTCGTAAACCCAGGTGTCATCCTTAGTATCAGGATAATATTCAGGATGACGTACCAGCAAAATAAGTACGAATACTATCAGGCAAGGGCACGGATTTATTTTTTGTGTAGTCAACCCATACAACCTTGCAACTGCCTTGAGCCATTAATACTTCATTTTGATATAAATCATGATCCATCATCATGCTGGAATTACCCATATTATATATTCTAGAGCGCAAAACCACGGTTGCCGGATACACCACTGGCTTCAAATAGGTACATGCAACCTGTACAACTACCGGCCCCATTTGTTCCGTCATCTTTATATTAAGCTCGCGCAGCCATTCAATACGAGCCTCCTGAAAATAATCGAAATAACGTGCATTATTTACATGCCCTAAAGCATCCATATCACCCCATGCAATAGAAAAAGTTTTTTCGTGTACGGTAATTTTATTTTCAGTCATGATAAATCCATAGGATCAACATCCACATTCCAGCGGATGCCATTGGTTAATTTATTTATTGTTAACCACTCTCGCAATTGTGTCAAAGAACTCTTTAATACTTTTCGTGTTGATGACTTAATCAATAATTGCATGCGGTATTGATTGGCCTTACGCGGTAAAGGCGCCGGTGCAGGACCCATAATGGTCAATGGATAATTGAGCATTTGCTCCTTCGCTGCATGCAAAAATTTTAATACATTATTGGAGACCTTCCCTTGGGCACGAATTACCGCCAGATAATGATAAGGTGGAAGTTGTGCTTGCTGACGGGTTTTGAGTAAGGCATCAGCAAAAGGATCATAGCCTTGCTGAATCAATAAATTCAGTAAAGGATGATCCGGTAAATGCGTCTGGATGAGTACCTGCCCCGCGTGTTCGGCTCGCCCGGCACGTCCAGATACCTGGGTGAGTAATTGGCCTAGTTGTTCTAGAGCACGAAAATCTTGGTTGTATAATCCGGAATCTGCATCCAATACAACCACTAAAGAAAGGCGCGGGAAATGATGCCCTTTGGCCAGCATTTGCGTACCGACAATGAGCTGCGCGTCACCACGCTGGATCATATCCAGATGCTCATCTAAAGCGTTTTTTTTACGCACCGCATCACGGTCGATGCGCACCACCTGCGTTTCTGGAAAATAGGCACTTAAAAATTCATGTACCCGTTGTGTTCCCGCCCCCACCGGAATCAACTCATGGCTTTGGCAACTCCGGCATTGGTCAGGGGTGCGTTGCGTCAATCCACAATGGTGACAAATCATTTGGCCTGCATGCTTATGTAGGGTTAAATGACTATCACAGGCGCGACAATCCACCATCCACCCACATTGATGGCATAATAAAACCGGAGCAAAGCCCCGACGATTAATAAACACTAAAACCTGATTTTGCTGTTGTAGATGTTCTCTAATCACATGCAGTGTCGGCGTGGCTAAACCATGTTGTAAGGTTTGTGCTCGCAGATCAATCAACTGATAATGCAGCGGGGTTGCCGACAGCGCTTTATGGGTCAAACGTAAACGCTGATATTTATTCTGATTGCCATTGTACACACTTTCTAAGCTTGGGGTTGCAGAGCCTAAAATAATGGGGATATTCGCCAAATGCGCGCGCATAAGTGCGGTATCACGTGCGGAATAACGTACACCTTCCATTTGTTTTAATGAGGCATCGTGCTCTTCGTCAATCACGATTAAGCCTAATTTAGGCATGGGGGTAAAAATGGCAGCGCGCGTACCAATAACCATTTGCACTTTATTTTCTTTAGCTAATTGCCAGGCAACTTGCCGCTCCGTCTCATTTAAATTCGAATGAATTACCGTAATGGGCTCATTAAAACGTGCGGTAAATCGAGCGAGTAATTGGGGGGTTAAGCCAATTTCAGGGACTAACACTAACACTTGCCTACCTTGTGCTAAAACCTGCGCAATTATCTGTAAATATACCTCCGTTTTACCGCTGCCAGTAACCCCTTGCAATAAAAAACATTGATAATGATGTAGCTGCTCACTCACGGCAGCAACGGCAACAGCTTGCTCAGGATTTAGCGGCAGCGGCGGCGATGGTGGCGTATTCTTTCGAGCCGGCAAGATATCCTGTTGGGATAAAACCAATACCCCTCCGGCCAATAAATTATGTAGTTGGCTTGAAGTAAACCCCTGCTGCACCAGCAACTGCTTGCTTACCGGCTCCGTTTGCATGGCAAGGAAATCTACTAACTCCAATTGTTTACGCGCACGTGCGGGTACTATTTTTTTTGCCGCTTCAACTTCGAGCGCTAATTGGTAAAAATCCCCTTGAGGTAGGTGACAGGTCTGGCCTAAACGATATTTTTTAGGTAAGGCTAAAGGCAATACTTCCGATAAGGCGGATTGATAATAGGTTCCTATCCAGGTACATAAAGTCAATAAATCGTCTTGGAGCAACGGTTCATTGTCAATCACCTCACTAATGCTTTTTAACGGCGTAGTTATTTCTGTTAGTTCAAGTTTGCCTATCACTATCCCCAAGCGTTTCTGCTGGCGAAAAGGTACCCATACCCGCCCGCCTATGCAGGGACTAAGCCCTTCTTCGGCTTCATAATCAAAAAAATCTCGGCTGGTATGAGGAATACAAACCTGATAAACCGTTTTCATGCCGGCCTATGCCATTCATGGCTTGCAGATTGCCCGGGAGCAGAAAATACCTTCACCACCACTTTATCAATGCGATGACGGTCTAACTCCTCTGTCTCTTTAATTAATTCATTCACAAACCAACGGGATAATTCTTCTACCGTAATATTGGTTACGGGTAATAAGGTCACATCTTCTTTTAAAAAAGGGATTTTCTTATGATTAAATGTAAAATAATAATACTCTTCATCTTCAGCGTATTCTAAAAAAGGCGAAAATTGCGGCATCAAAAAAGTTTGGTTCAAATGGCGGCATAATTTATGAATGCGCTCTTTGTAATAGCGATAGTCAAAGGTCATGCCATTTTCTTCAACCCAGGTTGTTAGCGCAAGATATACACCATACATATGACCATGCAAAGGTTCTCGCTCAGTAGCAGAGAAAATAGTAGTATGTCCTGCTGAAAACTTCATTGATTCTTTCTGTAACTCGACCGTAGTCAGGTATTTTTTTATCTTCATAAACTCACTCGTTTATCTAATAGTTGGAACCCAATTAAATCGATGTCCATATCCTTATTTAAGGCAATTACTTTAAACAACTCTCCCATCTCACTAGGTAAGGTCAACTGTTTTATCGCTTGCTTTGCTTTGACTTGTTCTACTTCATTATCCAATGTATTAATTAAGCCCAGCAACCCGTTTGCCAGCAAAAAAGAAGCTTGGTCCGTATAACCTGCAACATGAAACCCTGCCTGTTGTGCTGCCTCCGCTACATGCGTAAAGTCTACGTGCGCCGTAATATCCTGATCTCCTGGGTGCAGCAAAGGATCAGGATGACTTTGGTGTTGGTAATGACACATTAATGTTCCTTGACGGCGGTCCGCATGATAATACTCATGACGCGGAAAACCATAATCAATTAATAACACAATCCCCTGATTCAAGCTGCGGTAAATATTTAAGATCCAATCATCAATAAACAGATTCACCTCAGAAAGATAAGGCAACGTTTCTATGGTTAATCGTTGCTGGATATAATCGCGTAGCTGTGTATTAGCGCAGGGTTTAAATACTTCTTTTAATTGTTGCTGCTCATCTAGAATAACATAACTTTCGCAAAGGCCTTCGTCGCTAAGCATAAAACGATGCACCGGCATGGCATCCAAAACTTCATTAGCCAAAACAACCCCGTTAAATGGGGTTTCCGGCCATTGTTCTAACCAAATCACTTTATCAGCCAAATGGGGAATTTTTTCTTCGATACGCTCTGCCTGTCGATAACGTAAATTGGCACTCACTTCCAAAATATAATAATGTTCCGGCAAGCAATTAAGTGTTTCCAAATGGGCCAATAAAGCCACGCAAAGCGCCCCACTGCCAGCACCAAACTCAAGAATCTTAGGCGATGCTAAACTCCGTATAACTTGCTGACATTGGTTCGCCAGGGTTTGCCCAAAAAGCGGGGTTAATTCTGGAGCAGTGATAAAATCACCATGTTTACCTAATTTTTGTAAACCAGAACTGTAATAACCCTCTCCCGGCGCATACAAGGCCAATTGCATGAATTCCACAAAAGGAAGCGCCTGACCGTCACGAAGCAGTGCTTGTAATGTTTGTTGTATACTCATAACTTTATAATAATTTCGTTAAATACTGCCAATTATTTTTGACATTTTTCTAGAGTGGGGAACATACATTGAATCCAATAAACAAACAAGCAGCAAAAGTAGCTTTAGTCACTGGAGGAGCCCGGCGTATTGGTGCCGCCATTGTGAAAAAACTACATGGCGCGGGGTACAACGTAGCAATTCACTGCCGTTTTGCCTTGGCCGAAGCGCAACAGCTTGCAGACCAATTAAATGAGCAACGTCCAGATAGTGCCCTGGTTTTACAAAAAGAATTAACCGAAGCTCAGGCAGCTCCAGATCTTATAGCAGCAATTAATGGCTGGGCAGGACAATTACATGTACTGGTGAATAATGCCTCTGCGTTTATACGTACTGATTGTCATCAAAATGAAGAGCAGAATTGGGATCTCCTTTTTAATGCGAATGTGAAAGCACCTTTTTTGTTAAGTCTTGCTGCTCGGCCACTATTAGCCAAACACTCTGGAGTGATTATCAATATTACCGATATTCATGCGGAAAAACCGCTTTCCGGCTACTCAGTTTATTGCCAAACAAAAGCAGCTTTGGAAATGCAGACAAAAAGCCTGGCGCGTGAACTTGCCCCAGAAATCCGAGTTAATGCCGTAGCCCCGGGTTCAATTGCCTGGCCAGAAAACGAAAATAGTTTAAGCCTGGAAATACAGCAGCAAATTATTGCGGAAACACCATTAAAACGACATGGGGCTCCGGAATTTATTGCCCAGGCCGTATTGGCGTTAGTGGAGAATCCGTTTATTACTGGACAGATTGTGCGCGTTGATGGGGGTCGAAGTTTGCATTAATTGTTTTACATAGGTTGCAGATTGGGTCCATGGCTCAACAAAAGCATCGAGCTACACCCGCACTCAATGTTGGGCCATAGGCCCAACCTACAAGTCATAAGAACGGCTTATCAGATATGCTCGATAAACACTTCAATCTTCTTCAAAGAATCCAATTGATAAAAGCGCGTCAACCAATCAGTATCCAAATTTTTCCCAAAATAATACCGCACTAAAGACTTACTCTGTAAAATAGCCTTAAACTCATCTTCTAATGCCGCTAAATCCTGTAAATGCGTCATAAATAAATTAGCCTTTTCCGCACCACTCACATTAATTGCGCGCTGCTCCAATAATTCCTGATACAACCAAGGCCGTCCACTGCCAGCACGAGCAATCATAAATGCATCACAGGCACTAAATTCCACAGCCTGCTGTAAACTAGCAATAGACCCTATATCCCCATTAGCAATTACCGGAATTTTTAACGCCTGCTTAATTTGCGCAATTTGCTGAAAATTAACGGCCACATCATAATCATCTACCCAACGTCGGCCATGCACAATTAGCGCATCAGCTCCGGCTGCTTCAATTTTTTGCGCCAAAATTATATCATCCGGAGAATCTTGGATACGAATTTTAACCGTCAGCGGGATCGTAATGGCGGCGCGTACACTCTTCACGATACGTTCTAAAAGCTCAGGAGTTTCTAATAATGCGCTGCCAGCCCCTTTTTTACGAATCTTCGGCTTAGGGCAGCCACAGTTAATATCTATTAGATCCGCACCATAAGCCTGTAATCGTTCAGCCGCTTGCGCCAAAATGGCTGGTTCTGTTCCTGAGATTTGATAGGCCAAGCGCTGTTCTTGCGGCGCACGATAAATATAACGTGAGTTTGTAGTATGACGATGCACCACATCCATTGCTGAACTCATTTCCGTTACACAGTATGCTGGGGCAGTATATCGATTAAATAAGGTTCTAAATGGCGCACAACTATACCCTGCCAATGGCCCCTGAATTAAACGGTGAGGTAGAGTAAGTGAGCCTATTTGCAAAGGACTATTAATAAAAGCGTGCATCAAATTAATTCAAAGCTATAATGACAATAATTTTAACATTATTCAGCAAAAAATCGAACTAACCAGGAATATGTATTAACTATGGACAAACATTATTTATCCCCCTTGGAATTACTCAATATTGCGACTCAACATGCTTATGCTGCAGATAACCTGTTACAACAACTCGACTATGAGGCCATAGGCTCCCATAGAGCCTTATTTGTGCTTACGCCAATTACCTCCTTAATGTATCATGCCTTTCAATTAACCCTAAAAGCATATTGCCTGCATGAGCAACGCCCTATTAAAGAATATAAAAAACTAATGGAGTTAGTCGAATTAAACAGCCATTTAGGCTTTTCTCGCCAAGAAATTGATCTACTTAAAACGCTATCTAGGCAACAAGCCTTTCACAAAGGCTCAGAATATAATCTCTGGGAAAATCAGCAACAGCAGCATGTCTTTTGTGAAGAAATTATTTCTTTGTATCAACGATTACAATTAATGATGCCTTTAGAATTGCATCCCGATTACCAATAGCGAAGTGAGCTTGATGCATGCCGCATAAGCAAGGGATTTTCAGGGCTGGAAAAAACTTGATTATGGGACACTGCATCAAGCTACTTCTTGTAACCTCTTGGCATCACTTAAATTTCACGTTAGGATTAAGTTTTTTAAACCTCGATAGGTATCGCCATGGAGCAAGTAGAAGACCATACAATTATCAATTCGGTACAACAACAAATAGCGCAGCTACGCCAGCATCTTAATGCGCAAATTTTGGGGCAAGAAGGCTTAATTTCCCGTTTGTTGATTGCCTTACTTGCAGATGGCCATCTATTGGTAGAGGGTGCTCCTGGTTTAGCAAAAACCCGTGCGGTTAAAGAGTTATCTGATGGGGTTGAAGGCGACTTTCATCGCATTCAGTTTACCCCTGATTTATTACCGGGCGATTTGACCGGAACTGATGTTTATCATCCGCAAAATGGCTCCTTTGTATTTCAACCAGGCCCCATATTTCATCACCTCTTGTTGGCTGATGAAATAAACCGTGCGCCTGCCAAAGTACAATCGGCCTTACTGGAGGCGATGGCTGAGCGACAAGTAACTATTGGTGGTAAAACCTACCCTCTACCTGAGTTATTTCTGGTGATGGCAACGCAAAACCCGATTGAGCAAGAGGGAACCTATCCCTTACCTGAAGCGCAATTAGACCGTTTCTTAATGTATGTAAAGATTGGCTATCCAGATGCCAAAGTGGAACAAGATATTTTAGCACTATCACGCCGAGAAGCACTCGGTGCTGCAATGGCTACGCCAAAGGCAGCATTTCCAAAGTTACCCCAAGCTACCTTATTTGAAGCCCGTAAACAAGTGCTTAAAGTGCACACCAGTGACGCATTAGAGAATTACCTGGTGCAACTAGTGGTTGCCACCCGTAACCCTGGCATATACGATGAAGAATTAGGCCGCTGGTTGCGTTTTGGTGCAAGCCCTCGCGCCACTATTGCTCTGGATCGTTGCTCGAAAGCGCATGCCTGGCTAGCGGGTCGTGATTACGTCACGCCTGATGATATTCATGTGATTGCGCATGATGTGTTGCGCCATCGTATTTTATTAAGTTTTGAAGCAGAAGCTGAAGGAATCAGTAGTGATGACTTTATTGATTCTCTATTACGGTTAGTCGCTGTTCCGTAACATGAGGTTTTTATGGCTGATGGAGTTATTGCAGAATTAAATGAATTGATAGACTTGCGCCGTTATGCGCAGTCAATTCACTATCGCCCCGAAGGACGAGCTATTCGTTCGGGTAATCATCTGTCCAAATTACGTGGTCGCGGCATGGACTTTGCCGAGGTACGCAATTATCAAGCTGGTGATGAAATTCGTCACATGGAGTGGCGCGTTACGGCCCGTACAGGCAGGCCTCATGTTAAAATCTATCAGGAAGAACGCGAACGTCCCGTAGTGATCCTTGCTGATTTTAACCCCTCTATGATTTTTGGTACCCGCGTCGCCTTCAAGTCAGTCGTTGCCGCCCGCTTAGCCGCCATGGTGGCCTGGACAGTTATTAAACAAGGCGATCGCGTAGGCGGAGTCTTCTTCTCGGCTACAGAGCACAGCGAATTTATTCCGCGGGGACGCGATTCAGGGGTGCTCCCTATGCTCGCCGCTCTAAGCCAGTACACCGAGCAAACGGAAGCTCAGCGTACAGCCGCCCCCACCTTGCTAAGTGATGCACTCCTACGATTGCGCCGTGTCGTGCGGCCAGGAAGTATCTTGGTGTTGATCAGCGACTTTTATACGATGGATGGGGAATGTGAAAAGCATTTGAACCGTTTACGCAGTCATAATGATATTCTCGCCTACCACATTTGTGACCGCGTGGAATTAGCATCGCCTAAGCCACAACAATATGCCATCACGAATGGACAGCAAGAATTGCTATTTGATACACGCGTACGCTCCGTAAATGAGGCCTATCAACAGTATTGTCAACGAAGAATAAATCAATTGCAGGAGCAATTTAAACGCTTACATATTCAATACGTACAGACCACCGCAGATCTTGATATAACGCAACTGGTACGCCGTACTTTTCCCAGGAGGTCTCGTGGCTAATCAAAACGATCCTTTAGCGCAGCTTAAAGACATCCATTTGCCTGATGCCATTGGCTGGTGGCCCCTTGCACCAGGATGGTATGCGGTTATGCTCTTGAGTGTGCTACTTCTTTTGATATTGGCTTTCTACCTGCGGCGGCGTTGGCGTTATGCCTTAGCTAAAAAGCAAGCCTTAGTCTTATTAGCCGCGTACCAGGAAAGCTATGAGAAAGAACATAATGCGCCCATAAGTAGCGCGCAAATTTCGGAATTGTTGCGCCGAGTCGCCTTAGTCTATTACCCACGAGCTGAAGTTGCGAGCTTATATGGTGATGCTTGGCTGCAGTTTTTAAAGCAAACCAGCAAGGGTATAGATTTTGATAGCGTACGCACACTGCTATTAGATGCGCCTTTTAAAGCAGCCGATACACGCATCGATTTGCGTCCATTGTTTGACCATGCCAAGCAGTGGATTAAACAACGGGGGATACCATGTTCACATTAGCCAATCCCTGGGTATTATTACTCCTTCCCTTACCCTTATTATTTTGGCTAATCATGCCCAAGGCTAAGCTTCATCTGCCTACAGCCTTAAACGTACCCTTCTTTGGAGTAATGGCAGGAATTGCTGGCCAAGAACAACGCTCACTTAGCGCCCAATCCTCTTTAGCAATCCCAGCCCTTATCTGGCTATTACTCGTCTTTGCTTTATCAGGGCCCCGCTGGATAGGCGAGCCCAAACCGATAGAACGGGAAAGTTATAACATTATGCTGGCCCTGGATTTATCAGGTAGCATGGAAATACCAGATATGATATTAAATGGACGTCCAGCCAGCCGCCTTAATGTGGTCAAAAATGCCGCGGAGCAATTTGTTCAAGCACGAACCGGAGACAAAATCGGTCTTATTTTATTTGGCAGTAACGCCTATTTGCAAACCCCTTTAACTTATGACCGGCAAACCGTTTTGTTGCGCCTTATTGATGCAACCGTGGGCTTAGCGGGAAAAACTACCTCCATAGGAGATGCGATTGGTTTAGCAGTCAAACGCTTGGAGCGAGTACCGCAACAAGGGCGAGTCCTTATTCTCTTAACCGATGGCGCGAATAATTCTGGAGTTCTGGAACCACTCAAAGCGGCTGAATTGGCCAAAGATGAGGGAATAAAAATATATACCATTGGCTTAGGCGCTGCGGCCGATCCTCGAGCGCTAACCAATGCCTTTCTGATGCAAAATGCTTCCGCAGATTTAGATGAGGACACCTTAAAAGCAATTTCAGCAATGACAGGCGGACGTTATTTTCGCGCTACGGATATAGAAACCTTACATACAATCTATGAAACCATTAACCAATTAGAAAAAGTAGCTCAGGAGCAAACAACCATCCGACCACAAAAAGACTATTATCCCTGGTTTGTTGGCTTAGCTCTTTTGCTCTGCCTCTATTGGCTGGCAAGTAAAGCCGATTTGCGCATCAAAGCATCTGCAATGGCAGTAGATCAGGAGACTCTTAAAGTATGATTACTGATTTTCACTTTTTAAGACCCTGGTGGTTACTTATGATTCTCCCTTTATTAGGATTTGCCTTTGCTAGTTGGCGGCGACGCCCGAAACTACACGCTTGGGCTGAAATTTGCGACCCTCACCTGCTTAACCATTTATTGCAAAAGAAAGGACAAGGACGACGCATGGGGGCAATTCTTTGCTTATTGCTTAGCCTTCTCTTTATGATTGTAAGTATGGCAGGACCCGCATGGCATAAGTTACCCGTGCCCACCTATAAGCCTATACAGCCACGTGTCTTAGTATTGGATATGTCGGATAATATGATGGAAGAGGATTTAAGTCCTAATCGTCTAAGCCGTGCCAAATTTAAGCTACGCGATTTATTTTCCCGTAAAGACATTGGCCAATTTGGTTTAGTTGCCTTTACTAGCGAACCCTTCGTGGTTTCCCCGCTGACGGATGATGGTCAGACCATTAGCTCATTATTATCTTCATTAACTCCTGACATTATGCCTGTAACTGGCAATAATTTAGAAAGCGCGGTTGCCGAAGCAAGCTTATTAATTAAACAAGCAGGTTATAATCATGGGCAAATTCTCGTGCTTACTGCAGACTCGCCCTCGACAGATGCAATCGCTGAGGTTAAAAAATTAGCGGCAGCCGGAATTTTTACCTCCATTATGCCAATTAGAGCAGATACTAATTTAAATCCATTGTTTCAGCGTTTTGCTGACGCAGGAAATGGTCAATTATTAAAGTATACTGCGGACAGTAGTAATTTGGAGCAGTGGATAGATACTAGCGCGCAAAAACAATTTGCCTTGAGTAAAGAGGATGATATTCCATTATGGCGGGATGAGGGGCGTTGGTTTTTAATCCCCGCTTTATTGCTACTGCTACCAGTATTTCAACGTGGCTGGCTACAAAGGATCGTTGTATGATGCGCTATTTAATCTTCTTATTTACTTCCTGTTTGTCTTTAGCGGCCCAAGCCTGGCAATGGCAAGACCTATGGTCTACTCCAGATCAGCAAGGGCAGGAATTGATGAGTCAGCAGCAATATAAAGAAGCAGGTGCTACCTTTAAACGAAATGACTGGGCAGCCGCAGCAGCTTATCGTGCTGGGGATTACCAGAAAGCCAGCGAGCTCTATCAAAAACAGCAGGACGAGCAAGGCTTTTATAACGAAGGTAATGCCTTAGCTCACATAGGTAAATATAAAGAGGCAATTGCCGCTTATGATAAAGCCTTAGCCAAAAATCCTAAAAATCAGGATGCCATTGATAATCGTAAGTTGCTTGAAAAGCTATTACAGCAGCAGAAGCAAGACCAGCAGAAGCAAGACCAGCAAAAGCAGGACCAGCAGAAGCAAGACCAGCAGAAGCAGGACCAGCAGAAGCAGGATCAGCAGAAGCAGGACCAGCAGAAGCAGGATCAGCAGAAGCAGGACCAGCAGAAGCAGGACCAGCAGAAGCAGGACCAGCAGAAGCAGGACCAGCAGAAGCAGGACCAACAGAAGCAGGATCAGCAGAAGCAGGACCAGCAGAAGCAGGACCAGCAGAAGCAGGACCAGCAGAAGCAGGACCAGCAGAAGCAGGATCAGCAGAAGCAGGATCAGCAGAAGCAGGATCAGCAAAGCCAAACTAAGAAAGATAATAAGGATGATCAAGAAAAAAAACAGGCTAAAGAACAATGGTTACGCTTAATTCCTGATGATCCTGGGGGCTTACTACGAGAAAAGTTTTTACGTGACCACTTAAGAAGAGAACGTGGATGGTATCAATGAAAAAATTAATAATTATTAGCTTTTTTTATTTAGTTAATACCTTGGCGCATGCCGAAATACAAATTCAAATCGATCCTCCCGAGATCAGCCAAGGCGAATCATTTCGCTTATTATTAACCCAACCCAGTTTGCAATCAGCCAATGGCATCCCTGATTTAACGCCCCTACGCAAAGATTTTATTATTTTAGGTACCGAACGTAGCGTTAATTACTCTGTTATCAATGGGCAAACCCAAGCCTCTAGCACCTGGATTATCAATCTAAAGGCGCGAAAAATCGGTCCGGTAACCATCCCCGCTATAAAAATGGGAGGGGAGCAAAGCAGTCCGCTAACAATTAATATTTCACCTCAGGACACATCTGTACAAAATAGCAATGATGATCAACAACAAGATATCTTTTTAACTACCGAAGTTAATGAAAAGAAACCCTACCTCAATCAACAAATTACCTACAAAGTGCGCTTATATAATTCCAAGCAGCTTTTAGATGCCAGCTATCAAGGACCGAAGGTAGACAATGCGCTACTTATTCCTTTGGGTAATGAAAAACGTTATCAGACTCAAAAAAATAACGTTACCTATCTGGTTGAAGAGCAAAGTTATGCTATTTTTCCGCAAAAAAGTGGTCCATTAACAATCACCTCACCTGCGTTTACCGCGCTGATTTATGGCTTTGATCCTCAACGCATTAAAGCAAGTTCGAAAGATATCACCTTGGACGTCCAACCGATTCCCCCTCAATTTAGCGGGCAGAGCTGGCTACCGGCGAAGCAAATCCAGTTGAGTGACAGCTATGAAAATTCTGGCCAAACCATAGACCAAGGCAGCACTTTAGTACGTACCATTACACTAGAGGGAGTTGGCATTCCTGCGCAATTATTACCGAACCTTCATTTCGCAGACTCCGATGCCTTCAAGGTTTATCCTGAAAAAGGAAAAGAAAAAAATCAGGTGAACCAAGGTGAAATCGTTAGCCGCTCAGAAATTAAGGTAACGTATTTATTTAATAAAAGCGGTAAAATAACCATTCCTGAACTAAAACTACCTTGGTTTAATACTGTAACCGGCAAAGAAGAAATTGCCGTTTTAGCACCACGCAGTATTGAGGTTGTGCCATCGAAAACCACCATTTCCAAAACATCTTCACCTAACCAGGATAAGGCTCTTGCACCACAAAGTATCGCGGAAGCTGTAGCAGCCCCATCGGGTTCTGCAACAACTAACAATTGGGGTTGGATTATTGCGGCTCTATTTGCCCTAGCATGGTTGCTTACTTTAAGCTTATGGGCATGGCAACGACGCAGCCATGCTCCAGGAAAAAAAGCTTATAAGCGTGCATTGCAAAACCTCCATGACGCTTGCCACCAAAATAACCCTCACCGTTGTCGTGATGCATTATTGAAATGGGCAAATTTACATTGGCCCGATGCAGTAATACTAAATTTAACCGACTTAATACGTCTCTCAACCGATATGCAGTTTAAAAAGCAAGTGCACGTTTTATCACAAGCCTTATATCAAGAGAATGAAAAGGGGGCATGGCATGGAGACGAATTATGGCGCAGCGTGACCAACTTAAAAGGGACCTATGCTGCTCCTAAAAATAAAGAAAATAAAGCCTCCAGTTTGCCGCCAATGAATCCTGCTTAAAAAGCAGGCTATGATGAGCGAAGAAACGCAAAGATAATTTGCATAAGGAAGAACAGAAGAATAATTGCGGGGATCAAAAAGGTGCTCCCTTTGTTAATTGGCTTTGCCCCCGCATTAACATTCACACTAAAATCTCCAAAAGTTTGGGTGTCATAAAAAGTATCTTTATCAACAACAATAGCCTGGGGCGGTAATTGTTCTGATTCCGTTTTAATACGTGTTGTTTTCTTAACCGCTGTACCAATAGCTAAAAATTCAATTAAGCCATTACCGAGCTGATACACATAAGTTTTAACACCAACAACATCATCCGCCCCAATAGCCCGTGCTTCATCGTTAATAAGTGCCAGAGCATTCTCACGAGCTGCATAAATCATCCGAGTTAATTCATTAATTTCACCTCTGAAGATGGATTTCAAAGCCGAAGTAATACCGCCAACTACCCCAAGCGAATAAACCGAAGTTCCTAATAATAACTTCATTGGCGCATAACCTATACGTGCCATATTCCACATCTCAATATTAGTCATATCACTGGTTATCACCTCATTATTAGCATCCGTAAACAACTGAGGATGATGCGAGGCGGTGCCGATCATTAGCATTTCATTAACTCCCCCGAAAGGAAGTACGGTCGTCTTAATTCCTAATACAGCATTTGCTTGATGTTGCCGGGCATGAGCAATAATACGACTTAAAGCCAAATGCCTGGTTTTATTAAAAATATCAGAATATTCTTTAATTTCTCCGCGGCCTAAGGTTTTTAACCCACCTAAAAGACCACGGCCAATCCCCATGGAATAAGCCACGTTACCAAAAGCAAAACAAATAGGACGATATCCAGCATCAAGCTGTGCATATAGTTCTTGGCCATCGGCGGATGTAGTAAATTTTGCTTTATTCGCATCATTGCATGCATGAATTACCGAGCCTATAGATAAAAACTCAACATTAGCACCATGAAAAATAAGCTGGCTGGTAATACCTGTAATCCCTGTTGCATGGTTAGCTTCTGCTTCTTGGAGCATACGTTGAAAGGCTGTTTCTCGTCCCTCTTCAATAAGCGAGGTAATCTGTTGTAACTCCCCACCTAACATCGCTTTAAAGCCAGAACCAATACTGCCAAGAAAGCCTAATGAATGGACACTATTACCAACAACTATAGAGCCGGGGGCATAATTTTTCAGATGCAGACAAAATATTTCATTTCCTGATAAGCCGGTAGTAATGGCCATAATACCAATTCCTAAATGTTATTATTCATATATAAGTGTAGCTGGATATTAATTTTTGGATTTTAAAATAAAATAATCGCGCACAGGCAAGAGGTCCATTTCTTGCATGGAACACATTTGGCGATAGATTCTGGTTGTGCAAAAAGGGTAAATACCTAACTTAATGACAGCGATGACATGAATTCCCCTTTCATTCTCAACTAATAAGACTACAGGCTACGTTTTGTTGTAAAAAAAGTGTATAATTGCTCATTTTGTTACACAATTAATGACCAGATTATGAATCTTGAAAAATTATATGATGTTATTGTCGTAGGCGGTGGCCATGCCGGCACAGAGGCAGCTCTCGCTGCTGCGCGGATGGGAGCTCAAACCTTATTGCTAACCCATAATATGGATTTATTGGGACAAATGTCTTGTAACCCCGCGATTGGAGGTATTGGCAAAGGGCATTTGGTAAAAGAAATTGATGCCCTTGATGGAGCCATGGCTAAAGCAGCAGACCGAGCCGGTATCCAATTTCGTACCTTAAATGCATCCAAAGGGCCAGCGGTACGCGCGACTCGTGCCCAGGCGGATCGGGTTTTATATCGCCAGGCCATTCGTGAACAATTGCAATCACAACCGAACCTGACTCTATTTCAGCAAGCAGTTGATGATTTGGTTATTGAAGGTGGACAAGTAACTGGAGTAGTAACTCAAATGGGTTACACCTTACGTGCACGTGCCGTTGTATTGACAGTTGGAACCTTCTTAGGTGGCAAAATCCACGTAGGCATGAGTCAATATGCAGGTGGCCGTGCTGGTGATCCTCCAGCAATAGCCTTAGCGCACAGCTTGCGTGATCTGGATTTACCTGTAGGTCGCTTAAAAACGGGAACGCCACCACGTATTGACCGTCGCTCTCTTGATTACAGTCAAATGACTGAGCAACCTGGTGATACGCCATTACCAGTGTTTTCTTATATGGGTAGCTTAAGCGATCATCCACAACAGGTTTCTTGCCATATTACGCATACAACTGAAGCAACCCATGAAATTATTCGCAACAATCTACATCAATCACCGATGTATGCCGGTGTCATTGAAGGTGTGGGACCACGTTATTGCCCGTCCATCGAAGATAAGATTGTCCGTTTTGCAGATAAATTATCACATCAAATTTTCGTAGAACCTGAAGGGTTAACCACTGAAGAAATTTATCCTAATGGCATATCCACCAGCCTTCCTTTTGACGTGCAGGTGCAATTTGTGCGTACCATCAAAGGCTTTGAAAATGCGCATATCACTCGACCAGGTTATGCCATCGAGTATGATTACTTTGACCCACGGGGCTTAACTTCATTCTTGCAAACCAAGCCCATTGCCAACCTATTCTTTGCTGGGCAGATTAATGGAACTACAGGCTATGAAGAAGCCGCAGCGCAAGGCATCATCGCCGGGATGAATGCAGCTTTGCTGGTACAAGAAAAAGAATTATGGTGTCCGCGTCGTGATGAAGCTTACATTGGGGTATTAATTGACGACTTAATTACCTGCGGTACTCAAGAACCCTACCGTATGTTTACCTCACGCGCAGAGTATCGCTTGCTCCTGCGCGAAGATAATGCTGATTTACGTTTAACCGCTAAAGGTCGAGAATTAGGCATGGTCGGCGATGCGCGCTGGCACCATTTTTCTGCCAAACGCGAAGCCATCGAATCAACTCAAGCATTATTACATAATTCCTGGGTACGGGTGGCGCACAACGATCTATTTAAGGATGTGCTGCAAAACCCAATGCAACATGATAATCGGGCGTCTGAATTTATTAAACGACCAGAAATAACTTATCAACATTTATTAATGCTTGAAGAGCTGGGCTTACCCGAGCTACCCGCAGAAGTCAGTGAGCAAATAGAAATCCAAAATAAATATGCAGGGTATATTGAACGACAGCAGCAAGACATTGAAAAAATGCGGAAACATGAAAATACCGTATTACCTGAATCGCTTAATTATACCGAAGTTGTGGGATTGTCAGCAGAAGTAGTACAAAAATTATCGAAGATAAAGCCCACATCTTTAGCTCAGGCCGGCCGTATTTCGGGAGTAACTCCGGCAGCCTTATCCCTACTACTCGTACACTTAAAGAAACAACGGATTGAGGCATGAGCGAAGATTTAACAATTAAACATTTGCTTGAACAAGGGTTGAGGCAATTCGGTCTTGAAGCAATTAGTGCCCCCTTATTAGAGTATTTATTCTTACTTAAAAAGTGGAATTTAGCGTATAATTTGACCGCTGTTCGCGATCTGGAGTCCATGGTTAACAAACATCTCTTAGATAGTCTGGGTATTGTGCCTTGGGTACACGGCGAGCGTATTATTGATGTAGGTACTGGGCCAGGATTGCCAGGAATTCCTCTGGCCATTACGCATCCAGAAAAAAGTTTTGTTTTATTGGACTCCAATGGTAAGAAAACGCGCTTCCTTAACGAGGTAAAGCGACAGCTTGATTTGAAAAACGTGGAAATTGTACAAATTCGAGTCGAAAACTACCACCCGGCTCAAGGTTTTGATACAGTTATAAGCCGAGCGTTTAGCAGCCTTGCGCAAATGATTCACTGGACAGAGCATCTCGTAGCCAAAGATGGAATATGGTTGGCAATGAAAGGACGTTATCCAGATGCCGAACTCCAAGAAGTAGAGCAAAACTGCAAAGTAGAACACTATACTGTTGAAGGTGTTGAGGGTGAACGCTGCTGCGTGCTTATCGAAAACACAAAATCAAGGAACTAATATCATGGCGAAAGTCATAGCCATTGCCAATCAAAAAGGCGGTGTAGGCAAAACTACTACTGCCATTAATTTATCTGCCTCCCTGGCTGCGAATCGTCAACAGGTTTTATTGATCGATTTAGATCCCCAAGGAAATGCCACCATGGGTAGTGGTGTTGACAAAAATCAATTGGTACATACCACCAATGATGTCTTGCTGCATGATTGTCTGGCAGAACAAGCCTGCCTCACCACTGCCTGTGGCTATGATTTAATCCCTGGTAATGATGATTTAACGGTTGCCGAGGTCAGCCTTATGGAGCGAAACCATCGCGAGACCTTTCTTTATAAAGCCTTACAACCGTTACAAAGCAGTTATGATTTTATACTCATTGACTGTCCTCCTGCATTGAATACATTAACCATTAATGCCTTCGTTGCAGCAGATTCCGTACTTATCCCCATGCAATGCGAATATTATGCCTTAGAAGGTTTAGCCGCATTATTATCGACAGTTGAACAAGTTAAAGCCTCGGTAAATCCGCGTTTGCATCTCGAGGGAGTGCTACGAACTATGTATGATGCGCGTAATCGCTTGTGTTCCGACGTGTCCAAACAATTAATAGAACATTTTCCCACTAAGGTTTATCGAACAGTAGTGCCACGCAATGTACGACTGGCAGAAGCACCCAGTCATGGTATGCCTGCGTTACACTACGATAAAACTTCGCCAGGAGCTGCAGCTTATATGGTGCTTGCTTCTGAGTTGATTAATAAACAGACCGTAATGGGGTAAATTGGGGTACTTATGACAGTGAAACGTAGTGGTTTAGGACGTAATCTATCCGCCTTATTAAGCCAGCCCAGCGGCAGTCTTTTAAATGAAAAACCACCAGCTGATGGCCTTAAGCTAGCAGTGGATTGCTTGCAACCAGGAAAATATCAACCTCGGGGCGAGATGGAGGAAGCGGCCCTAACTGAATTGGCTGAGTCCATTAAAAAACAAGGACTCTTACAACCGCTAGTCGTACGCGAACTTAGCGATGGTCGCTATGAAATTATTGCCGGAGAGCGCCGCTGGCGAGCCAGTCAGCTTGCAGGATTGACTGAGGTTCCAGTCGTTTTAAAGCAAGTTGATGATGAAACCGCTATGGCGATTGCCTTAGTTGAAAACTTACAACGGGAAGATTTAAATGCGATGGACCAAGCACGAGCGATGCACCGTCTTACCGATGAATTTTCACTTACCCATCAACAAGTTGCTGATCTCTTGTGTAAATCACGTACCGCAGTAAGCAATTATTTACGTCTATTAGCATTATCAACGGCTGTAAAAAAATTACTGGAGCATGGCGACATTGATATGGGACATGCACGTGCCTTGCTCATGCTTGAGGAAGAACAACAAAATCAAGTAGCACAGTTAATTGTAGCGAAGAATTTATCTGTTCGTGAAACAGAAAAGCTAGTGGAGCGCGTTAAAGCAGGCAAAGTGCCAACAGAAAACATTCCCGGCAATGAGCCTGTGGCTTTTCATTATCAAGAACAGATCAATAATTTAGCGCAACAGTTGCAAACCACGATTAAGTTAAAGCCTGGTAAGTCAGGAAAAGGGTCGTTGGTTATTCATTATGACGATGCTCATGGCTTGCAAAAAATTATGGCGCAGTTATTAGGTTAGTCCTATTAGGCACAATAACTCTGATATTTCTCTAACTTAGGCTCATAAGGCAGTAAAGTTATCAATTACAGCCTTATGAACGCTTATGAGATCCTATAAGAAAGTTTGGATTCGTGGCGATTCAGGCTGGTCTGCGTCTTGTTCTAGAGCATTAGCATTGTTCTCCATACTGGTTACCTCTGTTATTGCTTCTGTCGTAGGGGTATTATTCCTCGGCTGCGGTATTTCCGCAGTGCCTGCCTCATTCGCCGGAATACGCCTCGCCATCCGCGAATAACTGCACGCTATTTTTACCTCCTGAGCTTCTTGGACTGACTCCGTTGGCGCTGGTCCATCATTATCCGTAGAGGAAGAGGTAAAAAAAGCAGCGAACTTACTTATAACATTTTTGATCTTTTGCCAAAGGTTAGCAAAGAAATGAGTGCGGTTAGACTCAGGCTCCTCCACAGTTAATTCTGCAACCTGAACCTGAGCTTCTGATTGTATTCTGTGTGTACGTTCTATCAGGTCATTTACGTTAAGTTTAGTGTTGATATTAGCAAGGATCGCATCAAGGGCCTCTTGTTTCATGCTGCCCAGCTCAGTGTTGCTAGAAATTAAATGCTTATATAAATCGACTAACTCAGGGTGTTTTAATTGGTTAGTTTCAGGATTATTTTGTATAAGAATCAAATCTTCAGTAATACTTTTGCAATGCTCGGGATTAAATAAAATTAATTGTTGAATCTTATCTGTTAAAATACCACTACGTTGCAGCTCCTTAAAGGCATGAATCAGATTGGGGTTATTAAAAACTTGTAAATCCTCGCTTAAAATTGCTTTTTCCGGAGCTTGGTGTAGATTAACCAGTACATTACAAACTCTAACAAGATTGGCTTTATCTGAGTACTGCTCAAGATATGGAAGATAGGCATCTAATAAACCATGATTATGTAATTTGATTAAAGCATTACTCATCGCAAAATGTTTGTTTTGAGTACAATTCCTAATAACTTGCTCGCATTTATCCAGAATATTGTATTCATGTAAATTACCTACTGCCCACATAA
This sequence comes from Legionella saoudiensis, assembly GCF_001465875.1. Taxonomy (GTDB): domain Bacteria; phylum Pseudomonadota; class Gammaproteobacteria; order Legionellales; family Legionellaceae; genus Legionella; species Legionella saoudiensis. Next base: position 146,982 of record NZ_LN901323.1, read on the forward strand.
CGTCACGAGCAGTATTTTTATCTATTAATTCAAAATACTTGTCGAGAAGATTTGCCTTTTCCAGTCGTATCATTCCCTGGGCACAAGCCTCATAGTTCTGAGAGCTGAATAACACCTTTATATATTTATCTTGAAATAATTTCTCAGTCTTATGTAAGGCAATTAATGCGCTACTTAATGCTCTCGGTGTTTCTGAGGAATTTTTTAGATGCTTAGAGGTATTTATCTCGGAAAAAAGTCGCAGATAATCTTCAAACATCCCCCTACGTTTAAACATAGGATGGTTCAGTACGCCATTTTGTTTTAATTCAACTAATGGCAGAGCAATATCAGCAACATTAGGAGTAGAAATACCTCTAAATTGTTGTTCAAAAATGTCTTCCAGATCAAAGCCGTTTTTTACCAGCATGTCTAGAGATTTCCAAACTACAGGACCCCGCTTGGCTAAATAATCACAAAACTTAGCATAGCTTTGCTTATCCGAAAGCAGGGTAGTTAAAGCCTTCAACGCTTTAGGATTTTCAAAGACGCCTTTTACCCATTGGGGATATTCGGCTGAAGAATAAAAATTTTCATTAAAAACATAGGTATCTAGAAAATTGCCCTGCCAATCTAAAAATTTAGGCTTGAAGATGTAATTATTCTCTTCTGGTTTTTGTAGATTTTTAAATTTTTTTTCTGCTTGATGCCGAAAAGGCGCATTACTTAATTCCTTCTTAATACGCTCAACCTCGTTTTGATCTAAAGCTATAAGTCTTTGCTGCCATGAATCATTATATTGCTTCCCATTTAACATGCTTTCAGCAAAAGGAACTATTTCCCCACATTCTGGTGGGGTTTTACTACCACTGCCAACAGTAACGCGCATGATATGAGAATTGGTATTGACAACCTGTTGCCCAAACTCCTTTAACAGCCGTACGGCAACTGGGTTATCTGTATCACGTAAATTTTCCCAACTATCAATAGTGAGATTATCCCCGTCATTAAGCCAGGCTAATCCCTGACCAACGATATTAAATTTTTCATAATTTATGCCCTTATCTGTAAGCGGCGCTTCTTGCTCATTATTTTTTTTGCTTTTCAGTAAAACATAAAATCCGTTGGTATCGTACTGGATTCCTGAGCGAGTAGGAAGCTCCCCTTCTCCTCCTACGTATTGACAACAATTTACAATTTTACCAAGCACATAAGCACGGGGGTCGTCGTAGGATAATTTTACCAAATAATAATTCTCATCATTCCCCGTACCTCTGATTACCACATCAGGAAGCTTATCCGGATTCGGTGTATATTCTAGTGCCCGATGAAACACGTCTTCACCAAGTGCATGCTCAAAACATAATTCAGCAAGTTCCGGATTTTCTTGAAACCGAGCATAATTTACTTGCACCACCGCTTTTTTTATTTCCTCAAAAGTTTTCGGTGTGTGGCCAAGCATATGTTGAATCACCGCAGCATAATCAAATAACTTTGCTGCCTTAGGACCTTTTTTCATGATGTTTACCCGCCAAGCTTGTAAATCAAGATTATCGGGACAAACAGGTAGATTGAAATTCACTATTTCATCTAAGTAATTTTCTTTATCTTTAAAATTGAAGTTTTTAGTATATCGCTTAAGGGAATCCGTCATTGTTTTTAAATCTTTACGTCCGAATAGTACGAGCAATTTATATGCTTGCTCATAAGACTTATCTGTATGTTCCCCATTTTCCTTCTCATAGAAGTTAACCAACTCTATAAATTGCTGTTCAAAATCTGCAGTATGTTTATTGTTTTTTTTGAAATATTGAAATTGCTGGTTTAACTTATGGAATTGTTCTTTTAGGACTTCATCAGATGCTTGCATACCGTAGTTCTCTTAGCTACATAGATAAACTCTAGGCAACCTAATGGTCAACGTAGCTTCCGATTAACCATACAAATATTATACATAGAGAGTCCAAAAATATCAATTGAACTCCTTTTTGTACCTATGGAACGCATCAACACGCAATAACAATTGTCATCAGCAATACATGCTTAGCGTTATTTGAACTAAACTATAAATATAAGTTGTGATCATTTGCTTCGCACAATCATGGAGATTGATGTGTTGATTCAACCGGTAGAGCCCGTTTTTGTTGTGGTAAAATTAGGTCAGGAAGATTATATGTGTCAAATGCTCAGCCTTTCTGATAGTGAATTGGAGCTAAAGAGCAATCATTATTTTGAAAAAGAGACGCATGTATCATTTCATGGTAAATTCTTTCGTGGTCATGCGAGCATCCAAGGAATTACCTTTTCCAAACTTCATTTTATTTATCAAATGAATATTGAAGAAATTCAATTCCAGCCTGGTTTACTCATTAATACACGCTTATAAAGTAAATCCTAGATCTGCATTTCATTAATCCTTTAAAACAAGGTAAAGTTACGCTTATATACATATATAGCGCCGGAAAATTAGTCCAATGAATGTATCAGTAGCAAATCAATCAAATTTAGACTGGCTTAAAAGTTTACTGCCATTGGCACTTGGCGGTTTTAGTATTGGAATGACAGAATATTTAATGATGGGTATTTTGCCTGATGTCGCTAACTCACTGTCTATATCTATCCCTAGTGCAGGATATCTTATCGCGATTTACGCCTTTGGTGTGGTGATTGGTGCTCCCTTGATGATTGCACTTGCCAAAAATTATCCGCCGAAAAAGTTTCTGGCTTTATTGATGTTATTATTTGTTGTATTTAATGTCTTGTTTTCTATGGCGCCAACTTTTTCCTTACTTTTAGTCACCCGATTTATGGCCGGGTTACCTCATGGTGCTTTTTTTGGGGTGGGGGCCGTCGTTGCAACCCAGCTAGCAAAGCCAGGAAAAGGTGCTAGTGCCGTTGCGATTATGTTTACCGGGCTTACCCTTGCTAATATTATTGGCGTGCCTCTAGGCACCTTTATTGGCCACCATTGCAGTTGGCGCATCGCCTACTTTATTGTTGCTTCATTTGGGTTGGGCACCTTATTTTCTATTTTCAAATGGCTACCCAATGTAGTTCTCCACCAATCTTTCGATTTTCGTCAAAGCTTGGCAATTTTTAAGGACCTGGAAATATGGCTTATTATTGGTATTTCAGCAATTGGAACAGGGGGCTTATTCGCTTGGATCAGTTATATTGCGCCCTTAATGACTGATGTGACTTTGTTTCCCGATGATATGGTTACCTTCATCATGATGCTTGCAGGTAGTGGTATGGCCCTTGGTAACCTACTGGGAGGACGCCTTGCTGACCGCTTATCCCCCTTACGAGTTACTGGAATTATGCTCTTCCTCATGATGCTTTGTCTGCTAACAGTTGCAATGGTTGCAGAGCATAAGCTAGCCGCATTGGTGATAACCTTTGTTACCGGCACCGTTGCTTTTGCCGTAGTTCCGGCAATGCAAATGTTAATGATTCAGGCTGCGCGTGGTGCGGAAATGCTCGCATCATCAATGGTGCAGGCTAGTTCGAATATGGGAAATACTTTAGGGGCATATTTGGGGGGATTACCTATTGCCGCAGGATTTGGTTATACCTCTCCTGAGTATGTGGGTATTGGACTGGTTTTCATTGGTTTGGTATTGTGCGTGCTGATTTGGGTGGCTCGATTAGAAGCTGGAGTTGTACCAGGGAAACCCTGATGAGAGTGTAAGCTGGGCTAATTTGCCCAGCCTAGTCTTATTATAACCAATAAACAAAAATAAAGAGGAATAACCATACTACGTCAACGAAGTGCCAATACCAAGCCACACCTTCGAATGCGAAGTGGCGCTCTGGGGTGAAGTGACCGCGTTTACAACGTACGGTGATAACAATTAGCATGATGGTACCTAAAGTCACATGCAAACCGTGGAAACCCGTAAGCATAAAGAATGTCGTGCCATAAATGCCTGAGGATAAAGTTAGGTTCAGATGCGTATACGCTTCATGGTACTCGTACGCTTGGCAAATTAAGAACAGGATACCCAAAGCAATCGTTAAGGACATGCCTACTAAAAGTTGTCTACGCTTGTTTAGTTTTAAAGCCCAATGCGCCCAGGTAATCGTTACTCCCGAAGTTAAAAGAATCAGCGTGTTGATGGCAGCTAAACCCCATGCTCCCATGGCTTCATGAGCACCAGTAAATAATTGATTGTCTGGATTTTGCAGCAATGGCCAGGCCGCAGTAAAATTAGGCCATAAGGTATAATTGGTTATAGGATGAACTTCCCCACCAAGCAAGGGGATAACCCAGATACGCGCATAAAATAACGCTCCGAAAAATGCGCCGAAGAAGCATACTTCTGAAAAGATAAACCAGCACATACCCCAGCGATAGGATTTATCAACCTGCAGGTCATAAACACCTTTGTTATTTTCATAAATAACCTGGCCAAACCAACCAAATAGCATGCCAATGATAATCGCCAAACCTAAGGTAAAGATGTATGGTCCATACCAGTCATGATGAAGCCAGGACGCTGCACCCACCAAAAAAGTGGTTAATCCGCATGATCCAACCAAAGGCCAGTGACTGGGCTTGGGGACATAATAAGTACCGTGTGCTCCCATTCTATCTACGTCTCCTGTATCAATAATTCGTTATAACTGGTGTGCAATAAGTACAGCACTACTTTTGTTCGCCATTGCAAATAGGGTAACGCAATGACGGCCGTTTTTATTTTAAATTTCGCGAATAACTATTCTCTATCCGTCACATCAAATAAAGTATATGACAACGTAACCGTATTTATCTTTTCGGGTAAATCTATATCCAGGTGAAATAATAGGGGCATATTCATTGCCTCATGCCCATTCAATGTTTGCCGTGCAAAACAAAAACATTCAGTCTTTTTCAAATATTTCGCTGCAATCCCAGGAGTTACGCTAGGAATTGCCTGCACGGTCATTGGATGATCCGTTTTATTTTCCGCATAAAAATCCAGTTTAGCAATTTCGCCTGGATGTACTTTTATTTTCCGAGTCTTAGGATAAAAAGCCCAAGGAACGGCACTATTATTCGTTGCGACAAACTCGACTAAAACTTCTCGATCTTTAGAAATTTTTGCCGTAGCCGCATCATAAGCCACTGCTTCTGATTTAATTTTGCCATTAATCCCTAAGGTCTGACATAGGCTGTTGTATATAGGCACTAGTGCAAAACCAAAAGCAAACATGCCTAATACAACTGCGGTCAAAATCATCAGTAACTTACGATGATTACGTTCATTACTCATACAACTTTTACTCTATAAAACTATACATTCAACTGAGGCGGAGTTGTAAATGTATGGTATGGTGGAGGTGAAGGTAAGGTCCACTCTAAGCCTTGTGCTCCTTCCCAAACTTGTGAAGTCGCTAGATCCTTCTTCGTACCTTTCTTTCTTACTGTTGCAATAATGTTGTATAAAAACAGTAATTGTGAGAATCCAAAAATAAAGGCGCCCACAGTTGCCATCATATTAAAGTTGGTAAACTGTAAGGCGTAATCAGGGATTCGGCGAGGCATACCCGCTAAACCTAAGAAATGCATTGGGAAGAATGCCAAGTTAACCGAAATTACTGATAGCCAGAAATGCCATTTACCAAGACACTCGTTATACATGTGCCCAGTCCACTTTGGCAACCAATAATAAGCAGCACCCACCAGCGAAAAGATAGCCCCAGGGACTAGGACGTAATGGAAATGCGCCACCACAAAATAACTGTCCTGATATTGATAATCCGCAGGAACTAGCGCCAACATCAGACCAGTAAATCCGCCGATAGTAAATAAAAACACAAAGGCTAAGGCAAATAACATTGGAGTTTCAAAGGTCATTGCTCCTTTAAACATGGTACTTACCCAGTTAAAGACCTTAATACCTGTCGGTACGGCAATTAACATGGTCGTGTACATGAAAAATAGTTCTGCCCCCAAAGGAATCCCGGAGGTAAACATATGGTGAGCCCAAACAATAAATGACAACACGGCAATACTTACGGTTGCATAAACCATGAAGTGATAACCAAACAATGGCTTACGACTGAAGGTAGGAATAATTTCAGAAATAACGCCAAAAGCAGGTAAAATCAATACATAAACCTCTGGATGCCCGAAGAACCAGAATACGTGCTGGAATAATATTGGATCTCCACCCCCTGCAGCACTAAAGAAGCTGGTACCGAAGTGGCGATCTGCCAACATCATGGTAACCGCACCCGCTAATACCGGCATAATAGCAATCAATAAGAATGCAGTGATCAACCAGGTCCATACGAACATTGGCATCTTCATCAGGGTCATGCCAGGAGCACGTAGGTTTAAGATGGTGGCAATAATATTAATCGAACCCATAATCGATGATAGTCCCATCATATGAATGGAGAAAATCATGAAATCGGTGCTTGGTGGAGCATATTTAGTGGATAACGGTGCATACATAGTCCAACCAAAGTTCGGTCCACCGCCTGCATGAAACATAGTAGAGAATAACAACGCGAAGGCGAATGGTAAAATCCAGAAGCTCCAGTTGTTCAACCGCGGTAAAGCCATATCTGGCGCACCAATCATCATGGGAATTTGCCAGTTTGCCATCCCCGTAAATGCTGGCATCACCACACCAAACAACATCACCAATCCATGCAAGGTAGTCATTTGGTTAAAAAAGTTCGGATCAACAAACCGATGACCAGGTTGAAATAATTCCGCGCGAATAATTAAAGCCATTCCCCCGGCAACGAAAAAGCTGAATAACGCTAACCACAGATAAAGAGTACCAATATCTTTATGGTTTGTGGTAAAAAGCCAGCGCTTTATAAATCCCAATACACCTTTACCCTGCTCAGGGCCATGATCATCGTGATGATCATCGTCATGCGCTATCGTATAACTCATTTTAAACCTCCAGCGTTAACTTTATTCACCATGGTTGGTTGTTTATTCGCATTCTGCCGAACTGCAGCTACTTCTGCAGGTTGGATAACATCGTTTGTATTGTTGCCCCAAGCATTACGCTCGTAGGTTGCAATTGCTGCGATTTCATCATCGCTTAATTGGTCTTTATACGCTTGCATTGCAGAGCCTGGAACACCATTTAAAATAATTTCAATGTGGCGTGAAATAGGATTACCTACAGCTACCGAGCTGCCTTTAAGCGCTGGATACATTGGTGGTAAGCCTTTTCCATCATCACGATGGCAGGCAGCACATAATTGCTCGTACTTATGCTTTCCTAAGGTTAGAAGCTCATCACGCTGCATCACTTTTTGGGAGGCTGGTTGCGCCTCTTCACTTGCGTATTTGTCTTGTTTTAAGGTTTGCGCAGCGACCCACTTATCAAAATCCGCTTGGCTCACCGCTTCGACAACTATTGGCATAAAGGCATGATTGATGCCACAAAGCTCGGCACATTGACCACGATATACACCCGGTTTCTCAATGGTTGCCCATGCCTCATACATAAATCCAGGGATGGCATCACGTTTAATTCCTAAGTCAGGAACCCACCAAGAATGAATTACGTCATTGGAGGTAACTAGAAAACGAATTTTTTTATGCACGGGCACCACAAGTGGCTTATCAACTTCTAAAAGATACCACTCACTTTTATCTTGCTTGTTTTGGATTTGCGCTAAGGGTGTTGACAAAGTACTGAAATAACTAATGCCTTGATCCAAATATTCATACTGCCAACGCCATTGGTAGCCAACAATCTTAACCGTAATTTCCGATTGCTTGGTGTCATCCATACGAATTAAAACTCGCGTCGCAGGTATCGCTAATCCGACAAGAATTAAAAACGGAATGATTGACCAAATAAGCTCAAGTCTTGGATTGTCATGGAATGAAGCAGCTTTATAGCCTTTGGATTTACGGTGATGAACTAATGAATAAATCATCACACCAAATACCACAACCCCGATAACGGCACAAACCGCCATACACACCATATGCAGGTTGTATACATCCCGACTAATAGGGGTCACACCCTGACTCATATTTAACTGCCAATTGTTTGCTGCAGTAGCAAAAACTGGCTGACCAACTATCAATGCCCCAAGCATTGCTATTAATCTACAGATAGGTCTGTTTAACATCCCAATTCCTCATCTTGTCAAGAAGCCAAGCAAGCCTGGCAATTTAATACCTACTCCGGTAATGTACCTACTGCTATTAAGTTAACCCTCTAAACGCCGACCCCTCGCGAGATGCCGGCAGAGATTAAGCAGTAAGCCCTTTCACGAGTTCATTTCTACCACAATGAATAATTACCTTCAGTTTTAGATTTACTGATCATGTACTTAATGGCTTCAATTACTTCGCCGCCAGTACATTGTTTACATCCACCATTTTGAGGATGATTTTTCCCATTCATGGTATTTTCAATCAATACATCCATATTCTTAGCGATTAATGGCTTCCATGCAGCTTTATCACCAATTTTAGGAGCCCCATTTTTGCCTTCGTTATGGCAAGTCGCACAGTTTTCATTGTAAATATCCGCACCGTTAGCTGGATACTTCGTAGTGCCACCAGATTTTAGATCGGCTAATTCTGCACGCGTTAGTGATTCATTAAGGAGGTAATCTACTGCAGAAATGACATCATTATCTGAACAGGTAACGCAAGCACCTTTAACCGGCATGGAGTTATATCCATGAATTGCACGGCGATACAAGCCAGTTAAACCACTCGTCTTCAACCGTGAATACCAGTTTGAGGCATCACCCAAAAGTGGCGCGCCCATTTCACCATTTTGGTGACAAATCACACAAGCAGACAAATAAACCTTCTTGCCTCGTTCGAGAGTTGGCGCTGCGTTAGAAGGTGGTACGCCTAGTGGATCTTTTGTATCTACAGTTTTAAGATAGGTCGCAATCGCCATTCTATCGGCATCAGTCAAGTACATCAGACTGTTATGATTTACTTCAGCCATAGGTCCAGCCACAGGGCCTGCATTATTAATCAGCTGATTCTTTTTAAAGACGTCAGCTACCTCTTCATGCGTTGCTGATTCCAACCCATACTTGGTAATGTTAGGAGCCCAATAACCGTCAATAAACGTACCCGTTAAGTAATATTTATTTTTAGGAGCTCCAAATGGATTTAATGGGGTATGACACATGCTGCAGTGACCTAAGCCATCCACAATATATCTACCGCGGTTCCACTCTGGGGACTGGGTTTTATCATAGACAAATTCATGATTTTCCGGATAGAAGAACAATAAGTTCCATCCGGTTAACGCAAGACGGGAGCCTGGAACATTGAACGGGAATGGTAAGGACTTATTTTTTTGATGCACGGCCGGAATACTCATAAAATAAGCATATAAGGCACGAGCATCTTCCTTAGTAACCAGAGAAAAATAGTAGTAGGGGAACACGGGGAAGAAGTTTTCACCCTTAGGGTTATGCCCATCTTTCAAGGCGCGAATAAAATCTTCTTCTGTCCACTTACCGATACCCGTTTCTTTATCTGGAGTAATGTTAGGGCTATAGAAGGTACCAAAAGGCGTTTCTATAGGTAGGCCACCGGCATAAGCAGGTGTTCCTGCGTGCACATTGGTATGGCAGGAAATACAATCGCCCATCTTAGAAAGGTATTCCCCTTTCTTAACTAATTCTTGTTGAACACCTTCAGCTGGAGCAGTAGGTGGATAAGCAGGGTAATAACCATCAATAACCGATAACTTCTGCGAAGCAGTCACAGTTTCAGCTTGTAATAATTGACCCATCATACCTAACACTGCCGCAGTTGCAGCAACAGTTAGCTTTCTTAGTAACAAAGAGCCCACGCCCCCTCCTATTTGTTCTTATTTTGCACGCTTCTCATAAGGAGATAGAATAACCGACGCATTTTATACTCTACAACGGACAAGTTGCAATGTTATAATCGCGATCTTCCTGTTTATTTAATTCGTTTTACTATGTTTGTATACCTTAATGGCCTACTTTTGGGCTTATCTTTAATTATCGCCTTGGGTCCTCAAAATGTTTTCCTAATCAAACAAGGGGTCCGTAAAAACCATGCGCTGCTTTCGGCGGTAATATGTTTTATCTGCGATTTGATTTTAATTTGCGCCAGTATTACGGGATTGCATGAGTTACTTTCACTACGCCCTATTTTACAGGTGTGGATGATGTTTTTTGGGTGTGCATTCTTATTATTCTACGCATTGAAGGCCTTAAAAAATGCCTTTGTTGAACCGCAAAAAACAACGGAGCATACGCTGCAACCGCATAATAAAACCCAAATCATTTTTTTAGCGCTCGGTTTTAGTCTATTAAATCCGCATGCAATTATCGATTCCCTTGTCATCATCGGTGGAGGCAGCAGTGAATATCCTGACCAACAACTTTATTTCTTAATGGGGGTAATTACTTCCAGCTTCGTCTGGTTTAGTTCATTAACCTTTACGGCGCGATATTTTTCAGACGTTTTAGCCAGAGATACTGTATGGAAAGGCATTGAATTAATTAGTGGTTTCTTGATGATGACCATTGGTATTAAATTAGGTGCTGATGGGATAAAACTGATTTTAGAATTATTAGAACGGCAGTAAAGTAGAAAGGGCCAATCAGTGTGTCGCCAATTGACCCAGTGGAATGACACATAGCAAGTCCAACCTCGCAGGGTGAATATCTCACAAGCACCGATTAGTGTCAACTTATTTGCCAAAAACAATACAATTATTTGCATGAAATGGGACAAATGGCCTGATCACCAGCGATAGCTCTTCTACAAACAATCATTGTTGTTCTGTTTTTATTCCGTTACACTCGGATTTTTCATCACGGTTATAGCATTATGTTTTACGGCGATACCATTCAAGAAACCCGACAAATGTTTTTTAACAGTTGGGAAAAATATCTGCAGAAAAAGCCTTTGACGCCTTTAGAGGATGAAATTGTACAGGTTATTTTGGCACATCCTGAGTATCATAAGACGCTTGAAAATCAGAATAAGTTTCAACAGCAAACTTATTATCCTGAGCTTGGGGAAACTAACCCCTTTTTACATATGGGATTGCACTTGGGAATTCGCGAGCAAATAGCCACTGACCGTCCCGCGGGAATTAATGCTATTTATCAGCTTTTATTAAAAAAATACGCGGATCCTTTAACGGTAGAACATTTAATGATGGAGCAATTAGCTGAATGCTTATGGCGCGCTCAAAAAAATAATTTCCCGCCGGATGAACAAGAGTATCTAGCAACCTTATCTAAGTTATAAATCCACTGCGTTGCATTCAGGCTACTTTGACCTGGTGCATTATTAATTGTTAATGAGGTTGTATTTTTGCCATGCGCCCTAGCCCATCTTCCAGTGCATCAAGGCTTTCGCTACTCACTGATTGGAAAAAATGGTGGCGCCTTCCCGTAATCTGCCTATAGCCTTCATTAAAAAGGCTAACCGCCCCGCCGCCAAAAAAAGTTACTATTGCGGCTGGATAGTTTAAGGCTGCATTCTCGTTTAATCGTGTACGCGTTTCATTTATTGCTTGATAGCTCTCTTTTAAAAACCCAATGATATTGCTGGAATAATTAACCTTATACCCTGCGTATACTTTTTGAAAAAGCGCGTGCATTGCATCGGCCGCATCAATATGCCCCACGGTTCTAAGCTCTTTTTCACATGCTAAAATGTCCTTTAGCTGCTGTGTAAAATGCTCCTGCAACTCCAAGGGCTCGGTAATGGCTTCATGCATGAGGTGTTGCAATTTAACTTGGTATGTCTCTCTTTCCGCATCGTTTCTGGGAAGAGGCTCGCGGTACATCAACATTGCCGCACGTCGATAATAGATATTATCATCCCCAAGAAAGGTGTTGATATAATGAAAGAGGTCATCAGGAATTGGGTTGTATTCTATAACTACATCGTGCTCACAGTTGTTTTTTATCTTGGCCTTAGTAGTAGGGGCATCATGGCTTAAAAACAGGTGCAAAGGATTTATTTCCGGCACCAGCTTTACACTAGATAATTGTTCATCCACTAATTGTAAAGCTTGCTGTGCAAGCTTTGTTGAAACAATTTTATGATGCCATGGCTTAGGCAATTGGTTAATAACTTGTTTTTGTGATTCGTCATCACCCGAAATTACGATGCTATGAACGCCCTCGCATTCTAAAAAAGCATTCTCATTTATTTTAATATCTGTTGCCAAAAATTGGATAATATGGAGAGAAATGCAACGTTTAAACGCATAAGCGCCAATCGCGGTAACTCGAGGAGGAATAGTAATAATCTTTAAAGAATCGCGCCCTAAAAATGCCTTCGACTTAATCCGCGTCACTGATTCGGGGATATCACAAGAACCATCTGGTTTGATGTCTGCTTTAGTAACTTTGACCAGTACCGTTTTATCATCACTTAACAGCATGTTTTTTCTCTCTTATACTCATAACTTAATTGATATTCTCAACAGAGCGCGGTAGGAGAAACCATATTAAGGAAAGCGTGGATTAATCAAATTGCACACATTGTAAACAATTAGACCATGATAAGTCAATTAATTATGCAGTTGCTGATGTTGGCTACAGAATCAAGGGAAAACCTCAAATTTTTAAATGATACCGCTTATGCATAAAGGCTTTTTTTTTATAAATAATCTATGGAGCACAGCGGCATGCGATTAACCACAACGAATTTATTCTTAACAACACTGGGTATCTTGCTGAAGATCAGTTAACATGTAGCCTTTCTTAATAAATCCACCCTATTTATGAGCGATCAAAAGAAAACTACACATTTCGGCTATACCTCGGTAGGCTGGGACGAGAAAGAGAAGAAAGTCGCTGAGGTCTTTCATTCGGTAGCAAAAAACTACGATCGGATGAATGATCTCATGTCCTTAGGCATTCACCACTTATGGAAACGCTATACCATAGAATTAAGCCATGTGCGTCCCGGACAAGTAGTGCTGGATTTAGCGGGCGGCAGTGGTGATCTTACCCGCCTCTTATGCAAAAAAGTCGGCGATACAGGACGAGTCGTTTTGGCAGATATTAATTCAGCCATGCTCAATGTAGGGCGCGACCGCTTGCTGGATGAAGGCCTATACAAGAACATTGATTTTGTTCAGGCCAATGCCCAATGCTTGCCTTTTATAGATAATAATTTCCATTGCATTACTATGGGTTTTGGGCTGCGAAATGTAACCGATAAAGATGAAGCCTTACGCTCTATGTATCGGGTCTGTAAGCCTGGTGGAAAGGTGATGGTTTTGGAGTTTTCTACCCCTACGTTTCCAGGTCTAAAACCAGTATATGATTGGTATTCGTTTAATATCTTACCCAAAATAGGTAAACTCTTTGCGCAAGATGAGGCCAGTTACCAATATCTTGCTGAATCAATTCGCATGCATCCTAATCAACAAACTTTGAAAAAAATGATTGAAGACGCCGGTTTCGAAGATTGTACCTATCATAATCTAAGCGGTGGGATCGTGGCCTTACACGTTGCTTACAAGTATTGAGTTGATTATGTTAAAAAAATATTCATTAAAAGCCTTACAAAAAGCAATAAATACTGCCATCTCCTTAGATGAGCAAATGCCATCCAAACTGCAGGCATTAAATGGCAAAATTCTAGAAATGATTATTGCGCCATTGAATGTCCGGTTCTTTATTCAGTTTAATCAGGGCGCAGTCGAGCTTCTGGATCATTATGAAGGGCAGGCGGATACCATAATTCACAGTAGCCCCCTAGGTTTAATTCGCCTAAGTTTGTTGCCTGCATCCAAAGCACGCTCCTTATTTAACGATAAAATTCGTATGTCTGGTAATATGGAGTTAGGCCAACACGTTAAAAAATTATTTGATGAGATGGATATTGATTGGGAAGGGCATTTAGCTCATTTTACCGGTGATGTAGTTGCCCATCAGCTGGGTTCTTTTGTACGCAAAAGCTTATCCTTTACCAAACGTATTGACGAATCAATGCGGCAGAATATGTCGGAATACTTACAAGAAGAATTACGCATCCTGCCATCGAAAAATGAACTGGAAGACTTCTATAAGGAAGTTGATGAATTATCATTAAGTACTGAGCGCTTACAAGCCCATGTAAACCATTTAATAAGCCGCCATGAAATCGATTAAACAACTCTTTCGCATATTGCACATCAATTATATATTAGCCAAAAATGGCCTCGATAACGTCGTAGTTTCGCTAAGACTTTTTGCTCCTTTTCGTTTCATTGTTTATCTAAATCCGTGGAATTGGTTTCGTAAAGAACATTTAACCCATGGTCAAGCATTGCGTAAATCCTTGGAGGAGCTAGGTCCCATTTTTATTAAATTTGGCCAAGCCTTATCTACTCGTCCAGATATACTGCCTCCGGAAATTGCGTTGGAATTGACCAAATTACAAGATAGCGTTCCTCCCTTTTCCAGTGAAAAAGCCATGCAGATCATTGCGCAAGCCTATGGCCAATCACCCTATGAGGTCTTTGCAGAATTTGATCCTCAAGCCCTAGCTTCGGCATCCATGGCCCAAGTACATGCAGCAACGCTGAAAACCGGTAAAGAAGTCATTGTTAAAGTTCTTCGTCCGAACATGCGACGTCTAATTGAAAATGATTTAAGCATTATGCATACCATTGCTCGATGGGCAGATCGTTATTGGCCGGAAAGTCGGCGCTTAAAGCCACGAGAAATCGTTAAAGAATTTGAGCATACGCTACTTGATGAACTTGATTTATCCCGAGAAGCCGCTAATGCCGCACAACTACGCCGTAATTTTGAAGGTTCTCATATTTTATATATTCCAGAAATTTATTGGGACTATACCCGTACTGATGTCCTGGTTATGGAGCGCATTCGCGGTATCCCGGTTTCTGATCTAAGTACATTAGAAGCCCAAGGCGTTGATGTGAAAAAACTCGCGGAACGCGGCGTAGAAATATTTTTTACCCAAGTTTTTCGTGACTGTTTTTTTCATGCCGATATGCACCCAGGTAATATTTTTGTCTCTTATGAGCATCCTAAAGATCCGCAATACATTTGCATCGATTTTGGCATTATGGGTACCTTAAATGATAATGACAAACGTTATCTTGCCGAAAACTTGCTGGCCTTTTTTAATCGTGATTACCGCCGTGTTGCGCAATTACACGTTGAATCCGGATGGGTAGCTCGTGATACTCGCGTTGATGAGTTCGAAAGCGCTATTCGTACCGTTTGTGAACCTATCTTTGAGCGCTCATTAAAAGATATTTCTTTTGCGCAAGTAGTATTACGCCTGTTCCAAGTAGCCCGACGTTTCCAAATGGAAGTGCAACCTCAACTGGTTTTACTGCAAAAAACCTTACTGGCGATTGAAGGCTTAGGCCGCCAACTTTATCCTGAGCTGGATCTATGGACTACAGCCAAACCCTTTCTAGAACAATGGGTGAAAGATCAGATTGGGCCCAAGGCATTTTTCCAGCAATTAAAACAAAATCTACCTTTCTTTGCTGAGCAGTTGCCGCACATGCCCCGGCTAATTTTTGATGTTCTTGAACTAAAAAAAGAACAACTCCTTGCCGAGAAGAGCGAAGCAAGCAGCAAGCAAGAGAAAGAGCCGGTTTTTCTTAATGGAAGTAATATTGCCGTAGGGGCAAGTCTGGCCTTTTTATTAGTTGGTTTACTGGATTACTTTCATCTGCTTAATCACCAACAGCTTACTGCAATTACCGTGGGTGGTTTTGTCGTGAGCGGATTGTTTGCTCTTTTTAACCGTAACATGAGGAATTGATATGGGACTCAGTGGTATTAGCCCCCTTTCTTTATTATTAATCTTAATCATTATTATTGCTCTATTTGGTACTTCCAAATTAAAAAACATTGGTTCTGATCTAGGCGAAGCCATTAAAAATTTTCGCAAAGCATTAAATGATGATTCCAACGATAACTCCCCAAAGGACAATAAACCATTATGAGCATGGAGCTGCTGGTAATTTTTATTGTTGCCTTAATCGTGTTTGGCCCTAAAAAACTACCTATGCTGGCTACTCATCTGGGCTTGTTAATACGTCAGTTACAGCAATGGAAAACCCAGGCACACACTGTTTGGCAGCAGCAACTCAATGAGTATCAGTTGCAGGAAAACCAGCGCAAAGCAAAAGAGGCTGATAAGCGTTATCAAGAATTATGATGAGGTTTATGAGATAGCTATGCTTTGGACTGAATTTGCGCAAGGGCGTTACAATAGAGTTTTTCATAATGAAGATTATTCGCTTGTTCTTAAGATTCAGAAAGGAAATAGCATCGCAGATGCTCCAGAGCGTTCTGTGCGTCTATGGAATGAGCTTAATCCTCACTTATCCCCACCAGCGCAGACGATGCAGAGTATTCATGGACTAGGTTGGGTTTGTCCTTATGTGCATGGCCGTGCAGCGAGCGATAAGGAAATGATGCTTGGGGTGCTCGATATTTTTAACCGCACGGGCAGAATAGTAGTTGATGCAACATCCACGAAGAATTTTATTGTGACTACGGAGGGGACGCTAGTATGCGTTGATGTTGCTATGGCCCTGCAATTAGAACAAAGAGAAAAGGCTTATTTAACTCACCCCAAAGCAAAAAGACTGAGTCAGGACAGTATTATGACTTGGGATGATAAATATTTAGCCTATGGACCATTTTTTGCCAATCACCGTGAAGATAAGCCTAAAACTATAAGCCTCATTAAAGCGTTGCTCTTTATACGCTTCTATCGACCAGATATTTACGATGCTAGTTTTTTAAAAGATGATCCTAAATTGAGAGGAAATTTAGCCATAGCCTATGAGCTCCATGTGCGCGAAAACAAAAAAATTTTTGGCCCTCAACAAAAAATTACTTCATCGACTCGTATTGCAGAAGCATTGGATAACTTGTTAATTAAAAGAACCATTAACTTGGAAAGTATTAAGAAAAGTTGCATCCGTGAATTACACCGCTATATTAACTCCAGGGGTTCATTAAATGCCAATCAAGAATTTCAACCCTCATGGGTAACTCGTTTATTCAGAAACCCGGTGTTAACCATGCGTAAAACCAATGATGCCTTACGTTTAATTAAGGCCCTGCAGCAAACTGAATCATTGAAGCAATTACAAAGCACGCTCGCTAATATATCGGAAAAAAAAGTTTTGTTTTTCAGCAACTTTTCCAGTGGCTATGAGTCCAGTATTGCTAAATGTCTAGAAATTACGGCTACTGCAGAGAAGTACTATTATTGTGAACTTGATGAAGAGGCTACGAAAATACTTTCTAAAAAGTGAAACACTTCTGCCACGAACCCCTAGGTACTTCTCCATGTTCATAATTCACTTAAAGCTTTTTGCTATGGTTTGGGGTTTTCGCCGCTACCTCCATTTTTCTTAAATTTAAATCAGCCCATAAACATTCTGCTATTGGTCCGTGTGCTGGTTTTTGTAAGCGGATCGCGCCTAAAACCACCAGGCGTTCGTCAAAATGAGTTCCTTGTAAATAGTGTAAACGTCCATCAGCGAGCTCTTGGATTATTAAATGCAGGGGCAATCGTCCCCAGCCAAGACCGGCAACAATAATATCCTTTTTAGCCATCACGTCACGAACGGTCCAGTGGCGACCATGTTCGATGACCCCGAAGGAAAAATCTGATTGCGATGAGTCGCGTAAAATCACTTGCATGCATTCAGAAAGTGTATCTAGATCACCCAATTGTTTTTGGTAGCGCTCAATAAACTCAGGCGCGGCTACAGCGACCAAAGGTTCAGCTCGTAAAGGAATAACTTCTACGGCTTTTTTCATAATTAAATTTTCACTGATAATGATATCTGCCTGATTCCGCAATAAGCGCTCGCAAGCGCCCCCCAAAGATTCAGAGAGAAAATGAAATTGCGTGCCTGGAAACCGATTGATCCAGCTTTGCAAGAGGTTTTTCAAGCTGGGCAAAGGGAAAAATACATCTATCGCAATGGTTATATCACTCTCTCGCTGAGCCTGCAGTTGCACGGCAAATTGACTGACATTATGCCAATGCTCAATAAGCGACTGCGCACGCTGATGTAATTTAATCCCCTCTTCCGTTAACACCGGACGATACTGGTTGCGGTCAAAAAGCAACATGCCAAGCTGCTCTTCCAATTTTTTAACTGCCGCAGTAATTGCGGGTTGGCTTTTAAATAAGGCTTGTGCCGCGGCATTAAAGCCGCCCCGTTCAACCACCGTAATAAAAACACGCAACGCATCAAAATCAATATCCATCAAATTTATTTATTAAGTTTATAAAAACTTAATATTATCAATTTATAGGGATTTTCTCTAATCTGATTATTAACACATATAGGGAGAAAATTATGTCTGCAACGGAAGAAACAACGCAACAGCTACTGAGCTTAATCATGAGTCAACGACGTGTTAGTGAGGCCGCTGAAAAAACATGTCAGGGGATTACATGTAACCAGTGCAGCAAACTTCCACGAGTGAAAATTCAGCAGGCAATTCGCGATGAGCGGATGCTAACTTTAATTCTGCCTGCCTTTCCGGCGAAATCCGCCAACCGGCAAAAAACTCTATCAGCCCGGCCTGATCGCGGCGAGGTTATGGGTTTAACTCAACTTAATCAGTTATGCCATAACATGCAAAAAATTCATCTGCCAGGAGTAAAGCTAATTATATGCTCTGACGGCCGGGTTTTTAATGATCTAGTCTTGGTCAGTGATGCGGATGTGGATTTATATCAGCAGGGTATTCAAAACATTATCTCAGAACATAAACTGCATCACTTAACAATCTTTAATTTAGATGAGGTATACCCCAGCCATAATTATAAAAACATGCGCGAATTACTCCTGCAGGAATTTGGCCAATCTTTAGCAAGCTTAAAGCAACGAATTATCGAAGAACCTCATTGGCGTTATCAATTTAATGGTCTTCATCGTTTTATCAGTGAAGATCAATTAGCACTAAAGCCGCAGCAAAGCAAAAATAAGATACGCCAACAAGCCAAAGAAATAACCTATGAAGTAATGCGACGTTCCAATGCATGGTCTGCACTAATCGCTCAACATTTTTCGCAATCCATCCGCCTATCGATTCATCCACAGCCCTGCGGTTCAGAAAAAATGGGGATTCAATTTATACCATCTAGTAACCGCTGGTGTACCCCTTGGCATAATGTCTTATTAAAAGATGCTCAAGGTTGGCAACTAATCAAACGTGAAGAAGCTGAACGTTTAGGGGCCAGATTAAATGAAGACCATTACGTTTTGGAGGCAAGCTAATGCGCCCATACATCATTCAAACCAGAGAGCCACACTGTCTTACCAAGCTTTCGCTTGAGGCTATTCTCAATCAAGTAACCAAGCATAAAATAGTACTTTTGCGTGGCTTTCATCCCTTAGCACGTGAACCACTAGTAAATTACTGCCAAAGCCAGGCTCGCTTGCTTTCTTGGGACTTTGGTCCAGTCATGGAAATGAAGGTAGATAGCGATGCCAAAAATTATCTTTTCACTGAAGGAGATGTACCCTTGCATTGGGATGGAGCATTTCATCAAGAACCACGCTTCTTGTTTTTTAATTGTCTGTATGCACCTGCAACCGGCAATGGCGGCGAAACCCTATTTATTAATACCGAAGCCGCATGGCAAGCGGCAAGCCCCGCGCAACAGGAGAAATGGCGTTCTTACACATTTAGCTTTCATACGGAAAAACTAGCGCATTATGGTGGCTCGATTACCCGCGACTTAATTAACTATCACCCAGACACTCAACACATTATTCTGCGTTTTGCCGAGCCCGTAGGTGAAGATTATTTAAATCCAGTAACGGTGCGCGTCAATAACAAGAGCGAGGAAGAATCGCAGCATATTCTAAGCACCTTAAGCCAGTACCTGCGTCAGCCGCAATTCATGTATCAGCATCAATGGCAGGCAGGTGATTTTTTGATTGCCGATAATTTTTCGTTGCTGCATGGACGCAATGCCTTTCAGCGCCACAGCCCACGTCATTTACGAAGGATTCAAATATTATGACTACCCCTACACTAATGCAATTAAAACAAAGTTCAACTCCTGAGCAATTCAGTAATCAAATACGGGAGATGGGAGATATTTTTTGGTGGGCTCCTGGTAATTTCTGGGTTATTAGTTCCTATCAATTGGCAAAACAAGCATTAATGAGTGAGGATTTTAGCTGCGATCGCAGTCCATTTTTTATTTCACGCATGCCAGAAATGAACTTGTCCTTGCTCACTGATTTTTTTAAGGTAGTCAGCAAAATGATGGTGATGAGTGATGCGCCAGAACATGTCGATAGAAGACGGATTTGTTACCATGGTTTTAGTTCTAATTTTCTTGAACAGTTACAGCCCTTGATCCAAAACACTATTGACCGCTGCTTAAGTGAATTTAAAAAACTGCAGGATTTTGATTTTGTGAGCCAACTGGCACAGCAAATCCCTTCCATCACCCTAGCCGAGCTTTTTGCCATTCCGGATGCGGAACGTATGGACTTTTATCATTGGTCAAATAACATGACGCAATTTTTTGGCGGATCAACTAGCTATCTGGATGCGGATGGCATAAAGGTAAATCACAGTGCTCAATGCTTATATAATTATTTTGCCCAATTAATTACCCAAAGACGCCGCAAACCAGGTAAAGATTTCTTGAGCATTCTATTAGAATATCAAACACATTTTGCTTTAAATGACGAAGAGATTATTTCACAAGCCATTATGATGTTGGTTGCCGGACAAGTTACCACCACCGATCAGTTATGTAATAATCTTTTTATCTTATTAAGTACTCCCGGCTTATGGGGTGAGATGCGAGAAAATATGCATGCTCTTGATAGCTACATTGAAGAATGTAATCGCCTTGATCCTGCCGTAACCTTTATTTTTCGGGTGGCTAAAAAGGACACCCTGCTGGGTGAGCAATTGATTGAGAAGGGTAAGGTTATTTTTATTTCTACGCATGCGATTAATCGTGATCCGCATTATTTTAATCTGCCTCATGACATTAATCTTGTTAATAAAAAAGTCCCGCATTTCAGTTATGGTTATGGCGGTCATTTTTGTTTAGGAGCCAAACTTGCGCGTATGGAGATGCGTCATATTTTTAAAACCTTACTGGAGCGCTATCCCCATTTAACCTTAGATACGCAAAGACCTGCATTGCGAAAACATCATAGTTTATCGTTTTCAGGCTTTGAGCAGCTTTATCTGCGGGCTTAACATGGCATTAAGAAAACACCAGTTGCCGACACGTACTTAAGGTATTTCGGAACTGTAGCCCCTATTAGCGCAAGCATATACGGGCTACGGCATCGTGCCATGCAAGCACTGAGGCTATGGTTTAATTAAAAGTGTTACGGGTGCTAGTTAAGGACATATCATCCTGTTCATTAACCAGTTCTCGAAGCTCATCGATTAAGGTAATAGTTGTCGTTCGCAGCCGTGTAGCACAACCGATATTACTCATAAATGAATTAAAGTAACGTGTGGTTGCATTTTGCCCTAATGCAAAAATCGCTTTATGATGAATGTACTTATCTTGCTGTAAATCAAAATCACGCAGGATCTTTTTTATTTCTTTTAAATCAGATGCCTTGTGTATATCTGTTACAAAGTCTAATAGCATTTTCCCTTTATTAGTAACCTGCAGGCTGGTGCCAAAAAAAGTATGATTGCGAGGATCCTTTTTTAGGAAATTCGCATAATCCTCTATCCTCTTGAGGACTGGGGTTAATTTCATATTAGTATAAGGTTTTTTTTCTGAGGATGAGGCGCTCATTACCGTACCAATCATTGTGTGTGACGATATTGCTACCTGGTTTAACGCAGGTACTTGGGCTTGTATTAGGGGCAACTTTTCAATTACAAAGGTTAAATGCTCATGGATAAAAGCCAGCCTTTGCTGTTTATTTTTCTTGGCATCTTGGATATATTTTTCAGCGCCCGAAAGAATCTGCAAATAACGATAACAAAATACTGCACATGGCTGCTTATCATATAGATTATGCAACAAAGTGCTCTCAGCCTCTTCCAAACCCGCGGTAATATCAGCCCATGCGTAATAAGTAGGTACCTCGCCATTTAACTTGGAGCCACTGGTCTTATTGTAAGCTTGCACATAATTTTTATATAACTGAGTAGCGGCCTTCGCTTCATAATTAATCGCTTTTTGATTTTCCGCTAAAGGGCGCGGAAGCACAAAATCGCTTAACTCGGCAATATTATTTTTATAAGGAGTGAATTGCTCAATTAGATAATGGGCATGTTTCTGCAACAACTCTCTTCGCTCTGCTGAATGCTT
Source organism: Legionella saoudiensis (assembly GCF_001465875.1). GTDB lineage: Bacteria > Pseudomonadota > Gammaproteobacteria > Legionellales > Legionellaceae > Legionella > Legionella saoudiensis. Next base: position 169,234 of record NZ_LN901323.1, read on the forward strand.
ATGAATCGCATTCTTGTCTTTGAGGTTTAAATATTTTTCTGCAAGCAAAAGGGCTAATGCATACTGATAAAAATAGCTAAAAACTTGAATGCTAAATATGCTTTGACGTTGATAGATGTTTTTTGTGTTGGCTTCACTTTGGCCTAATGCCATCAGTATTTTATCCCAAGTAACCTGAGGATTAGGTGTATACTCCTTAGGCTCTAATTTATCACGTTGCATCAATAGCGAAAGTTGGGTTATAAATTCAAGAGCTGCTTGTTTGCGATAATGGGGCATAATTCATCCAGCCAAAATAATGAGCAAAAAATTTACCGGGGAGCAAGATAAAAGTCAATATAAGGCTGGTGCGTGAATTATTCTGGTTGCCGCGCTTAAGAGAAATCTGCTTGGCAGCAACCAGGTTATTGAAGTAAATATTTATTTTGGTCTAATCTGCTGCTCTTCTTCTGCCTCTTCATCAGGACCATCATTCTCATTCACTTCCGCACGGGAAACAGGTAAAGGCATTTTAAAGTCTTTAAAATCACCGCCAGCGATGAAATCCTTTTGCCCGGCTTTAAATTCTGTACCATCACCATTGTATAATTTGCCATCACCATTGGAATAGGCCATTACTTTATTTGTTTCTTTATCCACTATCGTAAAGGATGCTCCAGACTCAGCCTGCTCTTTACTAAAATCTGCGAGATCGTCAAAGGATTTGAAGTGCAGCGTGACACTGCCATCCTCTTCCATTTCCGGTGGATGCTTCTTATACCAATCATCATCTGCAAAGCGCTCTTTATATGCCTTTAATATAGCCTCAATCTGGTCGCTTTGTATGGATACTTGTTTTTTCTTCGCATTTTCCTCGGCGTCCAATTGAGCGCCCATTTGCTTGGCAATATCGGTGCCTTCTGTTTCTTGAGGTGGAGATAAGAAAAGCTCATCTTCCTGCTCAGCTTTTTTAGTGGTAGTTTTCTCAGAGGTTTCTTTAGGTTCTTGCATGGCAGTGCTTCCTTTGATTACTTATCTATGGTTAATTATAATCCAATTTTTCCACTGCCTGAGGGAGGATGATAAATTGCTTTAGGAAAAACGTTCTACCGGTTGGTGACAATAAGGAACCTTATGATGTTTGGCGTAATAATCTTGATGGTAATCTTCTGCTTGCCAAAATGTTTGCACGGGCAATAACCGAGTTGCCACCTGATAACCTCGCTTTTGCAATATTTGAATCAAAAGCTTAGCCTCATCTAATTGTTCTTGATCATAATAAAACACGGCACTTTGATACTGTTGACCAATGTCAGGACCCTGACCTGATTTTTGCGTTGGATCATGAATTTCAAAAAAACGCTTTAACACTTGGTGATAATCTGTTTTCGCCTTATCGTAAACAACACGTACGGCTTCATAATGCCCAGTATTGCCTTGGCAGATTTGCTCATAACTAGGGTCTAAGGTTACACCGCCCGTATAACCAGACTCAACCTTTAATACTCCAGGAATTAGCTTTAAAAAATGCTCAACGCCCCAAAAACAGCCGCCAGCAACAATTGCTTCCTCAGTATCGAGAACTGTATCATCAGCAACAAAATCAATGGACACTGAATTAACGCAATGGCGTATGTTATTTTGGGTAAAGTATTCACCAGTAAACACATGCCCCAAATGCGCATTGCAGCGCTCACAAAGAATCTCCATACGCCTGCCATCGCTATCAGGAACTTGCTTCACCGCCTGCACAATATTTGCATCAAAACTCGGCCAACCGCAACCAGAACTGAATTGACTTGAACCACGAAAGAGTGCCAAACCACAACGTCGACATAAATAAGTACCTTGGGTGGCTATCTGATTATATGCTCCTGTATGCGGATATTCTGTGGCTTTGTCACAGATTACCCGCTTCGCTAAAGGAGTTAGACTGGCAGTTTTATCAAGATAGTCGCTCATAGTATTTTATCGTGGTTGTCCCTGACAAATTTTATCTGCTAGGTAACCTACGGCTCCGGCATAATAGATAGAATTATTATAGTGCAAAATCATCTTATAGTTAGGGAATGCCATAAATGCTGGGCCACCATAAGGTTCCACAATACTGGCGTTGAGGTGCTGATAAGGCAAGGGCTTACCATCTTCGGTTAGCACCCCTAAAGATGCCCATTCAGTCACGGGTTTGACTGTTGTTTTACCTTCTAAAGCACGATCAAAATTCTTAGGCAGCTTAACTTGGACTGCCCAAGGTTCACCAGTTTGCCAACCATTTTGCTTCATATAGTTGGCAATGGAAGCAAAGACATCCGGTTTGCTTTTCCAGATATCACGTCGACCATCACCATCATAATCCACCGCGTATTTCACCCAACTCGAGGGTAAAAATTGTGGCTGCCCGGAAGCGCCGGCCCACTCCCCTTTGAAATCAGCTAAGCTAACGTGGCCTTCGTTGAGAATACGTAATGCGATAAATAATTCTTTACGAAAGAATTCCTTGCGATTTGAATCATACGCTAAGGTAGCCAGGGCTTTAATCACCGGGAAATTTCCCATGTAAGTACCATAACTGGTTTCCATTCCCCAGAAGGAAACGATGAAGCAAGGGTTTACACCGTATTTTTTTGCAACGTCTTCAAGTACAGCCTGGTTCTTTTTGAACTCTTTGCGACCGATGGCAATGCGATAATTATCTACACGGGTATTACGGTATTTCATAAAGGTCAACCGATGTTCAGGCTGTGACTTTAAAAGTCCTTTAATGGTATGACTCGGTTCATGAATTCCAGCAAAAGCCCGATCAAAAACCTCAGGGGGAATGCCTTGAGCTAAGGCCTCAGTACGTACCTCTGCAACCCATTGATTCCAACTTTGCTGTTGTGCAAAGGCCACTTGATGCATCAAAATACTTGCTATTGCGACTAGCCACCACTTTCTCATAGCCCTTCCCCTCGGTTTTCTTTAAAAATGTATTCTATAAGATGACGTGATGTATGTACAACCACGTGGATGCGAATGTAGCCAATGTCCCTTGTGGTAATTTCCTATTGGGTCATAAGCTACATTCTTAAGCTGCAATCGTTACAATGCTTCCATAAACGCAGTTAAATCTGCTTTTTCTTCCTGAGTCAGTTTTAATTGCAGGACCAGGTTAAAGAATTCAACCGTATCAGCCAAAGTTAATAAACGGCCATCATGTAAATATGGCGGAGAATCTTTGATACCTCTTAAAGGGAACGTTTTAATCGGCCCATCCCCTACAGCTTTCATTCCGTTAACCATTTGTGGCTGATAAAATCTTTCAGTTTGCAAATTATGCATGCTGTTGTCGGTATAATACGGTGCTGCATGGCAGGTCGCGCATTTCGCCTTTCCAAAGAATAATTCTTGACCTCGTAATTCAGCAGGCGTTGCTTTGGCAGGATCAAGTTTTCCTTCCCAGTTTAATTTAGGTGCAGGAGGAAAATCGAGAATTTCCTGAAACTCCGACATAAAATGAACTTGGCTGCCGCGTTCTAAAATGTTAACCCCTTTCTTAGTGGCAATAACAGGATCTCCATCAAAATAAGCAGCTCTTTGTTCAAACTCAGTAAAATCTTCTACGGTTTTTAAAGCACGTTGTGAACCAAATAACCGTTGTATGTTCATCCCACGCAGAGTTGGTGTATCCACACGGTGACGGACTTCTTGTGGGCGTGCATCACCGGTCAAATGTGTTGCTTTATTGGTATGGCCATTCGCATGGCAGTCAAAACATGCCACTCCACGGCTTGGTTTTACTGAACGTCGATCTTCGGTTTGGTTAAATTGTTGCTGAGGAAATGGCGTGAGTAAAAGCCGTAAACCTTCTATTTGTTTGGGATTCAAAATTCCATTGAATAACTCATAATAGTTTTCAATGGTTACTAATTTACCCTTCGATACATCTCCAAGCTCTGGATGCGTTGTTAAAAAAATCGGCGCAGGAAATGGCGGTAGAAAATGATCCGGGATATCAAAGTCTAAATCGAAGCGAGTTAAATCGCGATTTTCTTGCTTATTAATTTCATCAATAGCAAATTTAGGAAATACCATTCCACCTTCGGCATGATGCGGGTGTGGTAAAGGGAGGAATCCGGCTGGGAATAAGCCTTGCTTTTTAATGTTCTCTGGACTCATTTGGCTTAATTTTTCCCAAGTCATCCCTGCTGGTAGTTTAACGCGCACGCCTTCTTGCACAGGCTTGCCATTAGACATTTTTGCCGTGGGTGAGGGTTTATTGCTCAAGTCGTAGCGTTGCTTTAATAATTCTTGCTGCTTGGCCTCAATCCCTTGTTTTGCGGCACTCATACGCTGCAAAATACTTTGAAAGGATTCATGAATATCTACGGGCAGGTAGCTTGAGGGAACATTATTGCTGGGAGGGGATTTCGGTGCTTCGGTTGCCGGTGCATCCGCATAGGAGACCGAAAAAATACTGCCTGTGAGCACAACCAATCCTAAAGATTTCTTTAACATATCTAAAGTCCGTTTTTATGATAAAAAGAGTTTTTTTATCATAGAATACTTGGTTTAGAAATTCAACGTGCAAAAAGAACCGCTGTTTGTTACCTGCTTTGCTGGCTGTTTAAAAAAACCTACTTCAGAGAAAATTGCAGCTTGGCGCACCTGCCATAGCCCGTATTGCGCAGCGTAATACGGCTACCCTTCCGATAAAGTAAGCGTTATCCAGCTGGCTCTATTATTCACTGCGCAAGGAGACTACGGGTTCTAATTTGGAGGCACGACGTGCGGGATAGAAACCAAAGAAAATGCCAGTGGCGGCCGAAACCATAAAGCCGGCCAAAGGCGGTAAAATGTAGATGGTAAAATTCCAGGCGCTAAAATAGGCAACAATCCAGGTGAAAATTAAACCGAGCAGCACCCCTAAAATGCCTCCCACTAAAGAAAGCATGACTGATTCGGCTAAAAATAAAGCTTGGATATCGCTATTGCGCGCACCTACCGCTTTGCGAATACCAATTTCTTTTTTGCGCTCACTGACGGAAACCAGCATGACATTCATGACGCCAATTCCCCCAACCAACAAAGAAATTCCACCAATAACGCCAAGTAATAACGTAAAAATATGGCCCTGACTCTCCATGCTCGCAATAATTTGTTTGGCACTGCGTGGAAATACACTAAGTTTGGGGGAAAATGAGTTAATAAGTTGCTTTATATCGCTAATGATTTGATCAATAGGGCTATCGGCTTTTAACTCCAATACTGCATTGTTTATTCTGGCATCTTTGCTCACTAAATTCATACCTGCCAACGGAATAATCACTGCCTGATTCACATCTTCATTAAAAAAACCATTTTCCTTCCAACGTTCAGCAATCCCAATAATGGTATAAAGAGAATGGCCTATGCGTATCTGTTTGCCAATTGGATTATCAAAACTAATTTGTTTAATTTGCTGAGCCAAACCATCACCAATCACACAATAATGCTCAAAGGACTCCACAAAAGAGACAAAATGTCCTTGAGCCAACTTAATTTTAATTATTTTCGCTAAATGCTCATCCGCACCAATCAGCGCTCCCTGCATGGTTTTCCCCTGAAAGCTAAGTGGCTGAAACGCCGTACTGTAGGGGGCAATGTCTTTAATATAAGGGATAAACTCGGAGAGCTGTTGCCATTGATCAATTGATAAGGTATCTGCATGGCTTGGAGATTTACTTGGCTCCTTTTGATAAACAGCAACCGCTAATAAATCGGTTCCCAAGGCTTTAAATTGCGCTAGGGCTTTTTCTGTGGCTAATTGCCCGCAACTGATCAAAGCAACTACGGCGGCAGTGCCCACTAAAATTCCTAAAACCGCTAAAAAGGAACGTAATTTTGCTGCAGTTAAATTAACCACCGCCTGTTGGAATAGACGCTTTAAGTTCATTGCGAATGCTCCGCCACCACTTGCCCGTCAGCTATAGTAATTTGCCGTGCACATAAAGAAGCAATGTGTTCATCATGGGTAATCATAATGATCGTGCGACCTTGGGCATGCAAATTTAAAAATAAATTCATCACTTCCGTACCGGTACGTGAATCCAAAGCCCCGGTAGGCTCATCGGCTAAAATTACCTGCGGCTCCGTCACCAACGCACGTGCAATCGCTACCCGCTGTTGCTGCCCACCTGATAATTGCGACGGGCGGTGGTGGGCATAACGTGCCATTCCCACATGCTCTAAAGCGGCTAAAACCTTATCATTAATTTCCGTGCTGGGAGTGCCCCGATAGATTAAAGGCAGAGCCACATTTTGCATGGCATTAAAACGGGGTAATAAATTAAATTGTTGAAACACAAAACCTATATGCTGATTACGTACATTCGCTAATTCATCATCGCTTAATATCGATACATTACGTTCGTTAAGCAAATAAGTTCCCGCATCCGCCTTATCTAATAAACCAATGATATTCATTAAGGTCGACTTGCCTGAGCCGGAAGCCCCGACAATGGCAAGTAGGTCCCCTTCAGAAACACTAAGGGAAACTTCTTTTAGTACGGTTGAGCTAATTCCTTCAAGGTGATAAGTCTTTACAATATTGCTCAGACTCATTAAAGGCTTTGCCGATGAAGACTGCCTACTCATAAACCACCACGTCCCCTACTTTTAAGCCAGTTTCGACAACAACCGTATCAGCTTGCGCGGCTCCTGTAGTAATTATGCGTTTTTCTAAAGCTCCAGAGGCGCTGTTTTGCACCATTACTATATTTTGGCCTTTTTCTCTTTTGATGGCGGCAATGGGAATAATTAACTGCTTACCACCATCCACATTAAGCTCAATTGACGCACTCATCCCTACTTTAATCAAACGTTGCTGCTCTGGGGTCAGCGACTTTACCTCCACTACGGCAGTAAAGAAGGGCAAGCCGTTGCTAGTATTTGAGGCCTGCGCATTAACAGCAACCAATTCTCCCTGGAGTGGGTGCTTTCCAAAAGCAATGCCGCTAATGTTGGCTTTCATGCCAGTATGGATCTGAGAAATGTCAATTTCGGGGACTTCAATTTCTATACTAATCCCGGATAAATCTCCAATCAAGGCGATTACTTGTCCTGCTTTAACTGAAGCCCCTACAGTAATGCGAGTGGTTTTATCTTCGCCCGTTTTCGGCGGGTACAGTAAAACGCCTTTACTTGGCGCTTTCAAACGAATTAAATTATGCTGTGCTGCTAAAATCGCACGTACCTTGTCAAAATTCGCCAAACTTAAAGCCGACATTTTTTTCGCATTGCGTTCATCTACTTTTTCTAGCATCTCTTTAAGCTTACGCGTCGACTGCATGAGCGTCACGCGCACGGTATCCATATTGGACTTTTCACTAAGATAATTATTTTTAGCCAATAAACCCGCATCCCATAAGTCTTGAGTACCAGAAAATTTGGCCTTAGCAATGGTGTAACTGTCTTTTGCTTTTAAATAATCAGTTAAGGTTTCATTAAATTGCTTTTGCAGCTCCATCGAGTTTAAGGTCAAAATGACCTCGCCTTCGTTAACCATTTGCCCATAATGAAAATCCATTGTTTCTACTACCGCCTCCATGGGGCTAGTAATGGTGCTTTCATGTAAGGGCTGAATGGTGCCCGTAAAATGCAAATTTTTATGCAGCGTTTGCGTTTTGACTTCAAAACGATGAGTGCTGTCTGCTTTTTGCTGTTTCTGATGGCCACAAGCAGACAGAACTAGGCTAATTATGATTAAGATGGCAATTTGCCATAGATTTAAATATTTATTCATCCACCATACCTAAGTTTAATATTCCAGTGTTCCAATGTGGTTCCCAGAGTACGTTGTAATGCTGAAATTTGATTAAGATAAGCAACTTTGGCATTAATTAATCCCACTTGCGCCTGAATTAATTGATTTTGCGTATTATTAACATCCAAAGCAGTAGCAATTCCTGCTTGTTGCTTTTTCTTTTCCAAAGCATAAGATTGTTCCGCTAATTTCACCTGCTTTTGCGCTAACTGGTAGCGTCTGGCTAGACTTCTAATGTTATTAATGGCATTCGTAATATTGGTAATCAAGGCTCTTCGAGCAGCAATTAAATTAAGCCTATCTTTTTCCAGGCGTATTTTCGCATTAATTAATTGGCTACGCCGACTTACATCATTTAAAGGAACGGTCACGGTCAAACGTGCCGCCTCCGTTACATTATGTCCATTGTAAAGGCCGCGAAAGCCCCCTTCTTTTCCAGTAACATCATTTACTGTACCGGTTTGTACATTCGCTCCTAAATCCACTTGCCAAAGCTGTTGGTTTTTTGCAATTTTATAGGCTCGCTCATCCGCGCGCAGGGCCAGCTTTTGTGCTAAATATAACGTATTATGCGCCAACGCCTGTTCGATTGTTTTCTTTAAATCAGGAACCACAATTTCCTCAATGACCACATCACTTGGCACCGACAAATGCGTTTCCGGATCAAGGCCTATCGCCTGTAATAAATCCTGAGTTGCGGTTTGAAAATCATTCTCGCCTTGTTCAACCATTAAGCTCAACGACTCAATTTGATAAGATTGCTGAATGTTAGCCGTAGGTTCCAACTGTCCTGCCTCAATCTTCTTTTCATTAATTTCATGCGACTTTTGGGCTTCTTTTAATTGCAAACGCTGGTTTTGCAGATTGTTGCCACTAAGGATCAAAGAGCGATAGGCCATAATTACCTGGGTAATTTGATCCGATACCGATTGCCGGAGGCTAAGTTTATTTAACCATTCGGTATCAAGTGCATTTAATAATGCCGCTTCATTTACCTCTCGACCAAACCCGCGCAGCAAAGGTTGGGTGAGGGAAAAATTCAAAACAGGGCTAAAGTTGTTATCCCTAGACACATTGTTGTCGATATTCAGACTGGCCTTCGTACCCACTTTATTGCGTAAATTAAATTCAGGACTGGCGATAATACTATGCGTAGTATCTGAACCAATACCACTAAATCGGCTTTTTTGGATTACTCCAGAAGCCCCTAAAGCATATTGGACTTCAAACTCATTATTGGCTAAGCGTAATTGATAGCGCTGTACCACTCGATCCAACTCTGCATTGCGGATATTGGGGTTGTAGCGCAAAGCAAGCAGAATGGCTTCCCGCAGGCTTAACCGGTGAATCGCTTTCTTACGTGCCGCTGGAGAGGTCGGTAGCTCAATCCAATTTTTAAGCATAAACTCAGGTCTGGCAATGGCCTGTTCTAAACGTTCTTCGGCCTGCTTTAGCTGCTGCTTATCCCCTATAGTTGTTACGGCACCAATGGGGAGGCTAAGTAATGTACTTAACAAAAATAACGAGAATCTGCTCATTGGTTTACTCATTTATTCTTGTTCCAAACGGCAAATCGCTGCTTATCCTGCAAACGTAAAGCGGTTAATTGTCCTCCCCAAAGACATCCCGTGTCGATGGCGTGAATGTTAGGATTAGGGCATTGCCCCATAAGAGCAGCCCAATGTCCAAAAACAATTTCGGCATCAAGCTCCTGACGGTTAGGCACAGCATACCAAGGATAAACATCTGCTGGGGCTGCAGCAACTGTCCCTTTATAGCTTAAATTAAGCCCACCCTCTGCATCACAAAAACGCATGCGGGTAAAATAATTGGTAATCACCCGCAAACGTGCCACACCACTTAAGTCATCAGACCAAATAGATGGTTTATTTCCATACATCTGCGACAAAAATTCTTGATAATTATCTCCCGCAAGCACTTCCTCCAGCTCATGGGCCAGTTGCATGGCTTTAGGCAAGTTCCACATTGGAGCAATGCCGGCATGAGTCATGACCAAATTAAGTTCCGCCGAATAATATAAGATCGACTGTTTCCTTAACCAATGTCCTAACTCTTCTCCATCCGGAGCATCTAAAACCTCTTGGATGGTATCATCATGGCCCTTCCAAGGCTTTTCGCCAAATAAAGAGCCTAGTAAATGTAAGTCATGATTGCCTAAAGTTATCCGGGGCGCTAAAGGTAAGGTATTGACAAAACGTAATACCGCCAATGATTGAGGACCACGATTTACCAAATCCCCTACAAACCATAAACGATCTTTTTTTTCATCAAAATCAATAAACTCCAAGAGTCGCTGTAAAGGGTCATAGCATCCTTGGATGTCACCAATGGCATAATCAGGCACCGTTTTTTGCTCCTGGTCGTAAGCCATTTCCCATATTTTCAACCACTTGCCATTGGCCTGCTGCATTTAACTTTTGTAACGCAGGCGCTGTTGCAGCATTTTGTTGCTGGGTCAAATGAGTATGATATTGTGCCTTATTAACTAATTCCATCGCCGACATAGTTTCTACTTTACCAGATAGATGCTGGACCTTTACTGAACCAGGTAATGCAATGGTATATTTAGAAAAGACGATGCCACTTTGCATTTGCTGATTTTGTATTTGTTCAAAGCGATTTAGCACACTACCGTCGGCATTACGACTGTGTAGGCCTAAAGAAAGAAAACCATTTTGTATTGCCTGCCAATTCTTGTACTCAGGATGCTCACGCACAAAGAGCTGGAACATTTCCTGACACATCAACATACCGCCAGGAACCATAAACAAAGGTGCTTTATTAATCATAATACGACCTTCATCTAAGGATTTAATGAACCATTCTAAAAACTCCAGCCCTGCAGCTTGCTCTTTTTCTAAAAGCGTCTCAGGCACACCACCGCTAAAAGTTCCTGCGCGTCCATAACGGCCTGAGGGATTTTGCATGCTAGTGCGTAACATATGCTCGGTAAAATAACGCTGGATAGCAATTGCATCTGCACGAATCAAGATAGCACCCAAAGTTCCCGCTGAACGCTCATCTTCATTTAATAAAGCTAACCAGACAGCAAGTACTTCTCCATTCGAGGCAATCCAGGAAAAACCACTGGTAGGCATGAGCGCTCTCGCAAGCAATAAATTAATGCGGCGACGCAGCTCAACCTCTGATTCCTTTTGAAATTCATAAGAGTAAAATTGCCCCACGCTTCCCATACTATCTAGCAGTGGGTTCCACTCTCGTAACAATTGGCCATTGCTATCAAATAAGTTAACGCGATAATCAATAAAAAGTTTCCCGATCCCTTGTAAAATTGCAGCAGAATACAAAGCATATTGCCAAAGCATTTGCTCTTCAGATACAGTACCCATTGGCTCCTGCACCATAAATTCCTGGAACAAGCTTAGCGCTGCCTCAGTTCGATTTAACGCATGATCAACCAAGCCGCCAGGTTGTGAATAATAGCTGTTTGCCGTTTCCGGTAAGCTTTGGCAATAATAAACTAAATTTTCAAGGAGTCGGGTGCACAAACTCTCATAACGAGACAATTCAAGATGAGTAAGCACACGTATTTTTTTTAATAATACTTGTCGACGTTCCTCAGCTAAAAACTGACCGGCAGTTACAATGCGGGTTAAATCTTTTATAGATTTTCTTTGCAAAGACAAAGAATTTTTACGCTCTCGATGAAACAAAGCCATCTCCATAATGATTAATGACTCCATACTTTAAGTTAAGTAACTATTCAGCTTTAGCGAAGTATTAATTCCCAAATAGTATGGCGAATAATTACAAATCTTTTTTCCTAATTATTAATTTTACACTAATTGGAAATAAATTTCGCTAGTTGGACATATTCAGAGACGGAAATTTGTTCTGGCCTCTTACTTCCATCTATGCCCAAATCATTTAGCTGATCCGCGGATATTATCTCTTTTAAATTATTATTCAATGTCTTACGACGCATAGCAAAGGCACTAGCCACCAAGCGCTCCAATTGTTCCACCGCAACAGGTTCAAATGGCGATACTGGATGTGGTACTAAACGAACCACCGCAGAGTCAACTTTCGGCTGTGGTTCAAATGCTTGTGGGGGTACATCAAATAAATATTCCACTTCACAATGGTACTGCAGCATTACGGATAAACGTCCATAATTTTTGGTTCCGGGAATAGCAGCCATTCGCTGCACCACTTCTTTTTGCAGCATAAAATGCATGTCTTCTATTGAAGAGGCAAAACCTAGCAAATGGATCAATAATGGAGTGGAAATATTATAAGGTAAATTACCGATAACCCGTAATCTTGGTCCAAATTGAGAATAATCAACAGTTAACGCATCAGCAGAAATTAAGTGTAAGCGGCCACCCGCCCCCGAGTAATCCAACCAATGTTGTTGCAAATCCGTATCAATCTCGACAACAGTTAATTGCTTAATGCGTCGTAACAAGGGGATGGTTAGCGCACCCAAACCAGGACCGATTTCCAATAAATTATCTTCAGGCTGTGGATTAATCGAGCCTAGGATATCCTCAATAACATGCAGGCTTTGCAAAAAATTTTGCCCAAAACGTTTGCGTGGAATGTGCTTCACTGTAGGACACCCAAAAAAAATAAAAATGGATTATATCCTGCTTATGGGATAGGAGCAAAATACATGGGCTAAAGTGATAGTCATTTAGTGGATATGAGGACAGGGTCAATATTGAGCGTTACCAACGCTCGGAGGCCTTGTTGATCAGCTCCTAATGCTGTCTTAAAATTTTGACAGGCAACATTATCTTTTTAAAGCTTCCTAGCCAATTTAATTGCCCTAACCCTAGCATAAATCTCCATATGGAGTAAAATTCAGCACACTGAATAAGATTAGGATGAATCATGGCCTATAGAAAAATGTTAAAATCAAAAATACATCGCGCTACAGTAACCGAAGCTGATTTAGATTATGAAGGCAGTATCACGATTTCCCCTGAATTGCTGAAGGCGGCAAATATACTTCCTTATGAGGCGGTAAATGTTTGGAACGTTACTGCAGGTACACGTTTTGAAACTTATGCAATTACCGGTGAGCCAGGCTCCACAAATATTTGTGTGAATGGCGCTGCGGCACATTTGGTAACCCCAGGTGATCTAATCATTATTGCTACCTTCTCACAAGTTTTGGAAGAAGATTGTACCCAGGTAAATCCAACGGTAGTTTTTGTGGATCAATTTAACCGGATTCGCGAAACTCGCCCTGAGCGTGCTGGGGTAAAAGCCAAAGCCTTAGAAGAGGCATAATTCATCCTGTAACCTTGATGCAGCGTTATCAAGGTTTACTGCAAGGTTACACAAATTATGTCAGCAAATATCCTGCCACACTTATTAGAACTTCGCCGTCGCAGCATTTTCATTCTGCTGTGGTTTGCTATTTTTTTTATCGCTTTTTTTTTCCTCGCAAATGAGCTCTTTCAAGTACTGGTAAGCCCTCTACTGCATACGCTTTCGGCAGGAGATGACTTAATTGCCACCCAAATTGCCTCTCCGGTGTTTACCCCGCTAAAGCTTGCCGCGGATGCCGCCTTGCTCTTAACTGCACCTTATGCCTTGTTCCATCTCTGGCGTTTTATTAGTCCAGGATTATATCAAAAAGAGCAGCAAGCCTTGCGCAGTGCCCTAATTTTGAGCCTTCTACTGTTTATCGCCGGAGTGGCCTTTTGTTATTATTTAGTTCTACCATTTATGTTTCAATTTTTTATCCATGCCTTACCTAAAGGGGTACGTTATATGCCCGATATGGCCTATGCATTGGATTTTATCACCCGAATACTTTTGCTCTTTGGCCTCTGTTTCCAAGTACCCTTGATTTGTCTTACGCTAGTGCGTTTGCAACTCATTAATGTGAATACATTAAAAAAAATCCGTCCTTATGTCATTGTAGCGGCTTTTATCATTGGCATGTTACTAACTCCTCCGGATGTTTTTTCGCAAATTATGCTTGCCGTACCCTTGTGCTTGCTTTATGAGGTGGGGATTATCTTGGCAATATATTTTATTTAAAATATCAACCTACTTAATATGGTGGCCTACTCACTTGGTGATTTTAGCCTATAATTTGATCATGAATTGGACAAATTATTGGTGATAAAATGAGTGATGGAAAACTTAATGAGAAAATTTCACGGCTAGAACAACAAGTCCGCAGCGCCGATGATTATTATCAGGGTCTTGCCGAAGAGCATCGATTACTAAAAATCGTCATTGATAAAGCCCCCAGAAAAATCATTGCAATGGACCGCCTCATTAATTTGTATGAACAAAAAATAAATGAAGCACGAAACAATAACAGGGAGCTTGAGGAAGTAATTCTAGAGCAGAATAAGCTCGGTGTACGAAATCAAAGAAAAGACTTAATTCACCACCAAGCTGCATGTGAAAAACTCTTGCCAGAGGTCGGAGCAAAGCTCATTAGCGCCAGAGCCAAACACAGTGCTTTAGTTCAGGAACTAGCAACAGCAAAAAATATTTTGCAGCAAAAGCAGGGAACATCACCTACCTTATTTGCAGACAAGCAGCAACCCTCACGAAACAATCAAGAGCAACCCGAAAGAACTGAGAAAGCAACGCGTCAGTATAACCGCTAAATGTAGCTTGGTTACTTACCAAAAGCTATGCTTTCCTGGAAAAATCAGTCCTGGTTGGAAACAACCAGGATGCACTCAAGTTAAACTCATTTTGACCGATATCTGATGTAAGGCGCTAAAAAAGGGACATCAAATGAATAAAACAGCTCGCTTTAATATTGGGGATTTAGTGATTCACAAACACAGCCGCTATCGGGCGATTATTGTTGATGTAGATCCGTTGTTTCAAGCTTCAGGACGTTATAACCCTCAAGCCCCACAACGGGAATTTACCACCCGTAATCCATGGTATCGTTTATTGGTGGATGATAGTAACCAAATGACCTATGTTGAGGAGTGCATGCTTGTGGAAGATACCAGTGAATTGCCGATTAATAATCCGAATTTGGCGATGTATCTTAAAGAGCGTGGAGGGCAGTATCATCATCCTAATGCGAAACACTAGTATTGAAACTTTAATGCACGTTAGCTAATCAAGGTTTAGATTAGACTAACGTGCATCAAGGCTACGTATGGCGTAGCGTGAATACTAAAACGGCGATGAATCCTATGAGTACCAGCGCTAGCACACCCATAGTAAAAAAACTGTTATTTAAATTTTCTCTACTAAACTGATCTGGATTACCCTTGATTGAGCGGTAGAGAAGGAACAAAATCAACCCAGCCCCAATTAATCCTAGAATCTCATAAAGTGTTTGCATGAAACTTCTCCTTATTTCGTTTCAAAACTAAAGGCATCAGAAAATAAATACTCGGGCGATGCTCCTCGCGCGACTAACGTATCCCGGATGCTATAAACCATATCAAAAGGTCCGCTAATAACAATTTGCCAATCTGCTAAATCCTGTATATGTCTGGACAAAACCAAAGAAACCAGAGGATCCGAATTTTCCTCTGAAAGCGCTGAGAAATAGTTAAAGCGCTCTACATGACTCTGCCAACTATTGATTTTTTCATCCATATACAAATCATTTTGCAGGCGTGCCCCCCAATAAAGCTCAAAGGGACGTATGTCTCCATTAGACAATAAATGTTCTATCATTGCCTTTATCGGAGCAAAGCCTGTTCCTCCGGCAATAAATAATATGGGTCGCTGCTTGTCTAAACGCTCAATACAGCAATCTCCGAATGGTACGTTTATAGTAACGCTACCATGCTCTTTTATATGCGCAAATAAACGTTGATTGTATGGATTTTCTTGACTATGGCGAATGTGTAATTCATAGCGATGCGACCCTAAGGGCGCATTGGCAATGGAGTAACTAAATGCTTCATTTCCAAGAATGATTTGTAGATATTGCCCGGCATAATAATCCACATATTTTTCAGGGACTAACACCAACTGCATAATACTATCAGTTAGAGGCGTAATTTGTTCGACTTGGGCCTTGATGTTATTTTTACTCATTCACCTAACCCCAGTAACGACCAGTACCCATTAACTTTTGCTAATATTTCTTCATCCATCACAATAGGAACGCCCCACTCGCGCTGAGTTTCTCCAGGCCATTTATTGGTAGCATCCATTCCCATTTTTGAACCTAAACCAGAAACTGGCGAAGCAAAATCAAGATAATCAATGGGGGTATTATCAACCATTACCGTATCCCGCGCAGGATCCATGCGGGTAGTCATCGCCCAAACCACGTCCTGCCAATTACGAGCATCCACATCGTCATCACAAACAATAACAAATTTAGTGTACATAAATTGGCGCAAGAAAGACCATACCGCCATCATAATGCGTTTTGCATGCCCCGGATATTGCTTTTTGATGGTAACTACTGCTAAGCGATAGGAACAACCCTCAGGCGGTAAATAAAAATCAACAATTTCTGGGAATTGCTTTTGCAATAAAGGAATGAATACTTCATTAAGTGCAACCCCTAAAATTGCCGGCTCATCTGGTGGTCGGCCGGTGTAGGTACTGTGGTAAATAGGCTGCTCACGATGGGTAATGCGTTCGACCGTAAAAACCGGGAACGACTGTACTTCATTATAATAACCAGTATGATCCCCATAAGGTCCTTCAGGAGCTTCTACTCCGGGCTCTAAATAGCCTTCCAAGACAATTTCGGCACTGGCAGGAACATGTAAATCATTACCAATACAACGAGTCAAACGCGTTCGTTGGCCACGTAATAAGCCCGCAAATGCATATTCTGATAAAGTATCCGGAATGGGGGTCACTGCCGCTAAAATTGTTGCCGGATCTGCACCCAGAGTCACCGCAATCGGAAAACGCTCTCCGGGATACGCTTGCTGCCATGCTTGATAATCCAGGGCACCACCACGATGCGATAACCAGCGCATAATTAATTGCTTTTTATTGAGTAATTGCTGCCGGTAAATGCCCATATTTTCACGACTTTGATGCGGACCCTTAGTGGTAACTAAGCCCCAGGTGATTAGCGGGGCTGCATCGCCTGGCCAACAGGTTTGAATCGGTAAAGTGGTTAAGTCTACTTCATCCTTTTCCCATACATGGGTTTGACATTCAGCCCCACTGACCATTTTGGGAGCCATGTGGAGGGCTTGCTTGAGCAAGGGTAATTTATTAAATGCATCTTTAAATCCTTTCGGGGGTTCCGGTTCTTTTAAGGCTGCCAGTAATTGTCCTACCTCTCTTAGCGCACTGATGCTTTCTTCGCCCATACCTAAGGCAACACGTTCAACAGTGCCAAATAAATTAGTTAAAACAGGCATTTTATGATGGCTGGTATTGGTGAAGAGCAAAGCAGGACCGTCGGCGCGTAAAACACGGTCGCTTACCGTGGTCATTTCCAGATAAGGTGAAACGGGATAATCGATACGTTTTAATAAATTACGTGATTCAAGTTGAGTAATAAAGTCTCTTAGATCAGAGTATTTCATGGAAAATCCCTTGAAGCATTAGGGGGCTTGAGGGGTAGAGTAGACTAAACCCTCTCCCCCGCTCTCTCCCGCATCATTAGCAAACCCTAACTCTAGTTTCTTTCGCAAACGAGGGAACATAAACCGTGGCGCTATCTGCGCGGGAGAGAACGGGGAAGAGGGTTAAATGCAATTTACCCTCGACCAAAACCCAACCTACATAAAATGAATTACTCTTGACGCTTCATTGCATCAAAGAATTCAGCGTTGGTCTTGTGATTCTTCATGCGCTCAAGCAAGAACTCAATTGCATCACATTCATCCATAGACTGGAGAATCTTACGTAGAATCCAAGTACGTTGTAGGTCTTCTGGGCTTAACAAGAGATCTTCACGACGAGTACCCGAGCGGTTAATGTTGATCGCAGGGAATACACGACGCTCAGCAATGTTACGACTCAAGTGGATTTCCATGTTACCGGTACCCTTGAATTCTTCATAAATTACTTCGTCCATCTTAGAACCGGTATCAACCAGAGCCGTAGCAATAATAGTCAAGCTACCACCTTCTTCAATGTTACGCGCAGCACCGTATAGACGCTTAGGTCTTTGTAATGCGTTCGCATCCACCCCACCGGTTAATACTTTTCCTGAAGAAGGAATCACAGTGTTGTAGGCGCGAGCTAAACGAGTAATCGAGTCTAATAAAATAACTACGTCACGCTTATGTTCAACTAGACGCTTGGCCTTTTCAATAACCATTTCCGCAACTTGAACATGGCGGTTGGCTGGCTCATCAAATGTACTGGCAACCACTTCTCCTTTAACAGAGCGTTGCATTTCAGTAACTTCCTCGGGACGCTCATCAATTAATAACACGATGAGGTAGCATTCTGGATAATTTTTTTCTATCGAACGAGCAATGTTTTGCAACATTAATGTTTTACCCGCTTTGGGCGGAGAAACAATCAAGCCACGTTGGCCACGGCCAAAAGGAGCACATAAATCCACCACACGTGCAGTCAGATCTTCCGTACTGCCATTGCCCTGCTCCATAACTAAGCGCTCGGAAGCAAATAAAGGAGTGAGGTTTTCGAAAAGAATTTTTCGCTTAGCGCTATCAGGTGAATCATAGTTAATTTCATCAACTTTCAGTAGAGCAAAATAACGTTCGCTGTCTTTAGGTGGACGAATTTTTCCTGAAATTGTATCACCAGAACGCAGACCAAAACGTCTGATTTGACTGGGCGATACATAGATGTCGTCTGGACCGGCCAAATAAGAACCATCTGCAGAGCGTAAGAAACCAAAACCATCAGTCAGGACTTCTAAAACACCATCGCCATGGATGTCAGCTCCCTTTAAGGCATGAGCCTTAAGAATAGCAAAAATAATTTCTTGTTTGCGCATACGGGAAGGATTTTCGACACCTATCTCTTGTGCGATGTTAAAGAGATCGGCAATAGGCAATTGCTTAAGTTCGCTAAGATTCATACTTCTCACTTGATTTGTTGTTTAAGATTGGTTTATCCGAGAAAATTTATAGTTTAAGAAGGCAGCTAAGGATTCTGCTGCTTATGTAACATGACTATATTCCAGCATGTCACATAAACAAACAGTATCACAGCTTTAAATTAAGATCCAACATTATTTATAAAGAATAATGAATATTTAAACGTGACTTTCAACAAAAGCACTTAATTGAGACTTGGATAAATAGCCCATTTTAACTGCTTCCACTTGGCCATTTTTAAATATAATCAGTGTAGGAATACTCATTACACCGAATTTTGCTGGAGCTTGTGGATTTTCATCAATATTAATTTTTGCAAAAGAAATATCTGCACCATGAGTTGCAGCCACTTCTTCTAATACAGGGGTTAATGCACGGCAAGGACCACACCATTCAGCCCAAAAATCGACTAATACTGGCTTATTTGCATTAATCACGTCTTGATCAAAGCTTGCGTCAGTTACCGTTTTAATATGTTCACTCATGTGTAAACCTCAGTTATTTGGAATTCTTTAGGATCAAAAACAAATCCTAATCCAACCTATTATAGATCACCGCCCACAGCTTGCAACACACTTAATACAGTAATCGCCGCAGTTTCTGTCCGTAATATCCTTGGTCCTAAAGATAAAGGTTGGAATCCTTGGGCGCAGGCCATGCTCATTTCATCGTTGCTTAATCCGCCCTCAGGCCCTATTAACAAGCTAATATTCTCCTTGCCAAAGGTATAATCCCGCCAGGTTTTGCTAGTACCTGGATGCAAAATTAATTTCAATTCGGCCTGCACTTCTTGAATATATTGCGCCAAACTCAATGGTTGATGAACTTGAGGGACCGTATTACGACCAGATTGCTCGCAGGCAGCAATGACTATAGATTGCCACTGATGTAGCTTTTTGGCCATGCGTTCTTTATCTAATTTCACCACACAACGTTCAGTAATGATGGGGGTAATACTGCTGACACCCAACTCCACGGCCTTTTGCATGACAAGCTCCATTCGCTCCCCTTTAGAAATTGCTTGCGCCAGATGAATGGGTAGCGGTGACTCTTTATTCACCTCAGCTATGGCATCAATCATGACCATAACCTGCTTCTTTTTCACCGTATGAATGGTGGCAGCAAATTCGCGATTATCACCGCAAAAAAGGGTCAATGGCTCTCCTGCCTGCATACGCAAAACGATGCCCACGTGCTGACTTGCCTCTGGCGATAACTCTAAAAGCTGACCACTTTGATAATCGCCAGGTTGATAAATACGAACGGTTCTCACTTTAATTAGATTCCTAAAGGCATTAATAATGCGCTTAAGTTAATTTATTTCCGATTTTTTACAAGAGCCACATACGGAATAATTATCCCTGTGTTAAAATTTTTCCTTTTTTAATGCGAGGAATCTGAATACTATGAGCACAATGCGTATCGAATCAGACAGTATGGGGGAAATTGAAGTTCCGGCGGATAAATATTGGGGAGCTCAAACTGAGCGCTCGCTCCATCACTTTAATATTGGCAAAGACATTATGCCACGTGAAGTGACTCATGCTTTTGGTATTTTAAAAAAAGCTGCCGCACTAACCAATTTGGACTTAGGCAAGTTACCTCAAGATAAGGCTGATTTAATCGTTAAAGCTGCGGATGAGGTAAGTAAAGGCTTATTAGATGCGCATTTTCCGTTGCATGTTTGGCAGACAGGAAGTGGCACACAATCAAATATGAATGCTAATGAAGTGATTTCTAACCGGGCAATTGAAATGGCTGGTGGGGTTATGGGAAGCAAAACACCTGTTCACCCTAATGACCATGTGAATATGTCTCAATCATCAAACGATACCTTTCCAACGGCAATGCATATTGCCGCAGCGGTGGCGTTGAATGAAAAATTACTTCCTACCGTTAAAAACTTACGGAATGCATTTGCGGCAAAAATGGAGGCGTTTAAAGACATCGTAAAAATTGGCCGCACTCATTTGCAAGATGCGGTACCCATTACTTTAGGCCAAGAATTTTCCGGCTATGTGGCGCAACTGGATGCCTGCATCAAACGTTTAGAAGAGGTTCTTCCTGAATTATATGAGCTAGCTGCAGGCGGTACCGCAGTGGGCACTGGCTTAAATACCCATCCGCAATTTGCCACTAAGGTAGCGGAGCATATTGCGCAAATCACCAAATTGCCTTTTGTTAGTGCGGAAAATAAATTCGCAGCACTTGCTTCTCATGAACCCTTAGTATTTGCACATGGTGCAATGAAAACCCTAGCTTGCGCGCTAATGAAAATCGCCAATGATATTCGTTGGCTGGCTTCCGGTCCTCGTTGTGGAATTGGCGAACTGACTATTCCTGAAAATGAGCCTGGTTCATCAATTATGCCTGGTAAAGTTAACCCTACGCAATGCGAAGCCATGACTATGGTCTGTGCTCAAGTGTTGGGAAATGATACCGCTATTGGCATTGCAGACAGCCAAGGAAATTTTGAGTTAAATGTGTTTAAGCCTGTCATGATTTTTAACTTCTTACACTCACTTAACTTATTAACTGATACCTGCCATTCATTCCAAGAGTTTTGTGCTGAAGGTATTGAGCCTAATCGCACCATGATTGATTACTACTTGCATCATTCCTTGATGTTAGTTACCGCATTGAATCAGCACATTGGCTATGATAAAGCAGCTAAAATTGCGAAAACAGCACATCAGGACAACTGCTCCTTGCAAGAAGCGGCAGTGAAGCTAGGTTATTTAACTGCTGAGCGTTTTGCAGAATTGGTGCGACCTGAAAAAATGATTGCCCCTGAGTAGCACCTTGAGGTAATGCATAGCCTGGGTTTGTTTGCAACTAATAGCTCTTACTTAAGAAAGTTGTAGCTTGACGCACCACGCCGTAGGCCATATTACGCTTGTGCTAATACGGCCTACAAATTCGATAAATACGCGCCCGTAGCGATTCGTCCTAGAGACAGACCTCTATCTAATTAAAAAATTTCTTGAAATTGAATATCGTTCTATTGCATAGTTGCTCGACTTAGCTACATATTGCTAGGAAAAAGGATACTAATATTAATTTTTATAGGATTTATTATGGGAAAAAGCTTTACACCTGTCGAGAAAAAAGACGATAAGAACGCCAAAACTTCTCACAATGAGTTGCATCGTAATAGTGGCAAAAAAGCAACTCTTTTTGGCAATCGTACATCACGCTCACATGCCAACAACGAATTAATTGAAGATTCTTTGTTACGGGAACCATTGGAAGATAATCGCTCCCTCAAATATCGCTAGCGATTAGAATATAAACGCGTAGCCCGTATTAGCGCAGTCTAATACGGGTTCACCCGGTTTCTTAATTCAATCACCACGCCATAAATTAGTTTTCATTAAATCCAAAACAGTATCCCCTTGGCCATTAATAATGGCTTTGAGCATATATAAGCTAAAGCCTTTAACTTGTGCAGCCTCAATGCTTGGAGGAACAATTAACTCATTACGATGTACTGCCACATCCACAACCACCGGACCATCATAAGCAAAAGCCGTATGTAAATCATTGCTTAAGGTTTCAGCGCTGTTTACACGAATCCCTTTAATCCCCACAGCTTCGGCCAGGGCGGCAAAATTAGGATTTGTTAAGGAGGTCGCATAATCCAACATGCCACCCACATGCATTTCCATTTCCACAAAACCTAAAGCCCCATTATTAAAGATAATCACTTTAATTGGCAGTTTATGCTGAACTAAAGTTAAAATATCGCCCATTAACATAGAAAATCCACCATCACCACACATTGCAATTACTTGGCGGTCAGGGAAACTGGCTTGCGCGCCGATGGCTTGGGAAAGCGCGTTCGCCATAGAGCCATGATTAAACGAGCCTAACAAGCGTCTTTGCCCATTCATAGTTAAATAGCGGGCAGCCCAAACCGTGGGTGTGCCAACATCGGCAGTAAAAATGGTATCTTCATCAGCAATCATACTAATACAATGTGCCAAATACTGCGGATGTAACGGCGTATCGTTCGGTGTAGGAGTAGCCAACGCATCTAAACCTTGACGCGCTTTAAGGTAATGAGCTCGAGCTTTATCTAAATGACTGCTGTCATTTTTGGTATCCAGTAAAGGAGCTAAAGCCTTTAAGGTGCAAGCGACATCGCCAACTGCGCCAACGGCAATATCTACTCGTTTTCCTAATTGCTCACCATGCAAATCAATTTGAATAATCTGGGCTTTAGTCGGATAAAATTGGCGATAAGGAAAGCTAGTCCCTAATAAAAGTAAGGTATCACAGGCTTCCATGGCATGATAACCAGAAGAAAACCCGATAAATCCAGTCATCCCTACATCATAAGGATTATTCGGCTCAATAAATGGTTTACCACGAACAGTATGAATCACCGGCGCCTTGAGCGAATGGCATAATAGCATTAATTCTTCATGGGCATCTGCCGCACCAATACCACAAAAAACAGTAATATTTTTAGCAGCATTAAGCCGGTTAGCAATATCTGTTAATACCGGTTCAGGAGGAATAACTTTAGGATGCACGCAGGCAATGCGTTCTTTACTGGCCTCAAATTGAGCTTGCTGCAACGCCACATCTCCAGAAATGACCAAAACGGCAACTCCAGATTTAGCCTTAGCCGTCTGAATGGCAATATTCAGTAAGCGAGGCATTTGTTCAGGTGAACTAACAACTTCACAAAAGCAACTGCATTCCTTAAATAAAATATTGGGATGTGTTTCCTGAAAATAATCACTACCGACTTCCGCACTAGGGATATGAGCTGCTATTGCTAAGACCGGGACCTTACTGCGATGGCAATCATAAAGTCCGTTAATTAAATGTAAATTACCTGGACCACAACTCCCCGCACAAACTGTTAATTCTCCGGTTAATTGGGCCTCAGCTCCAGCGGCAAAAGCCGCCGCCTCTTCATGGCGAACATGAACCCATTGAATGTCTTTATAGTGTTGCAGAGCATTAGTAATTCCGTTTAACGAATCGCCAACAATGCCATAAATACGTTTTACACCCTCATTATTTAGTGTATCTACTAATACTTCTGCTACATTCGCCATTGCAGACTCCTTGATACAATTTAATTATTAGTTTAGTACAAGGTTGATACATAAGGAATTTTAAATTGGAAGCGTTCCGCAGCCAACCTGCGGAACATTAAAGGTAGGCCTTATTGAATTACTGGAATTTGTGGTGCGGCTTTACGCACTGGTCCAGGTGTTGCTTTTTGCGTAGGATCTTTAGAGGCATAAGATTTTTGTACAGGCTTTGCCTTACGATGCTGTTGTTGTACTACTTTCTTATGCTGTTGTTCCATAGGCACATAACGAGTATCTACGTGATCATGGCGTTGCATATCCCAGCTGCATGCGGTTAAACCAAAAGTTAAAGCAGCCCCCAAGAAACCACATTTAATTAAGTTATAGTTTATCATTATTTGCTCCCTGCTTTTTTATTAACTTATTAAATATAAGTGATAAAAGTCAAAATCACCACCCAAAAATAAGAAGATTTTATTTTTTCTTATAACCACCCTATAATCGAACAGATTTATCACTTACCAAAGGATTACGCTCATGATTTACCCGAATATTCTCCATACCATTGGCAACACCCCTGTTGTAAAAATTAATCGCCTGGGCCACGAATTAGATTGTGAACTGTATGCTAAGTGTGAATTCTTTAATCCCGGGGGGTCGGTTAAAGATCGGATTGGTTATGAAATGGTCGTTAATGCTGAAAAAGATGGTGTAATTAAACCAGGTTATACCTTGATTGAACCTACGTCAGGTAATACCGGCATTGGTATTGCTCTGGCTGGTGCAGTTTTAGGCTATAAAGTAATTATTACTATGCCCGAGAAGATGAGCCAAGAGAAACAATCCGTTTTAGAACGTTTAGGCGCAAAGATCTACCGTACTCCAACTGAAGCTGCTTACAATGATCCAGACAGCCATATTTCTCTAGCTAAAAAATTACAAGCTGAAATCCCCAACTCCTTTATTTTAGATCAATACGCCAACGTCAATAACCCTAATGCTCATTATCGCGGTACCGCTCAAGAGATCATCGATGATTTCGGCATGGACTTACATATGGTTGTTGCCGGAGTAGGTACGGGTGGCACCATTACTGGAATCGCCAAGCGCCTAAAAGAATATAATCCTGCTATTAAAATTATCGGCATTGATCCAGAAGGCTCAATTCTAGGTGGGGGCACGGAAATTAAATCCTATCACGTAGAGGGTATTGGTTATGATTTCTTCCCTGATGTATTAAACAATGAGTTAATTGATCAATACATCAAAACTAATGATATCAATTCTTTCCATACAGCAAGACAACTGATGCGTGATGAAGGTTTATTAGTTGGCGGGTCTTCTGGCGCAGCAATGTGGGGTGCATTACAAGCTGCCAAGACCTTAAAAAAAGGACAAAAATGCTTGGTGATATTGCCTGATTCGATCCGAAACTACATGTCTAAATTTGCCACCGATGAATGGATGAAAGCGCAGGGTTTTCTTTAATTTATATAGCTCATTTAACGCTGGCTCCCATATCCCGTATTACGACTTCGTCTAATACGGGTACCCATTCCTCATAATTAATGAGAACGAACGGCCACTTTGCTCGCAGGGGCATTTTCTATCTGGTCAAATAGCTTATCTTTATCAACTGCGCCGGCGATCACCCAGCTTGCCAAGGCATTGGTTAATAATTGAACCATTCGCTTTTCTGAACTTACCGGTGCCGCGCTAATCACTGGATGTGCATTTTGCTCTAAGCGCGTAATGAAGCGCGCATTATATTCCTGCTCTGGAAGGAAACTAATATATAAATCCCTTAACTGAGTAGCAGAGAGCTCGCCAGCAGCCACCATGCTTAAGAACGCATTACGTTGTTGCTCATAAGCATGTAAAAGTTCACGATTTTCCGCAGAAATTGCGGTCATAATATCATTCATTTTCCCTTCTTGCTCATGAGGCGTTAGCGTAGGTTTCGTGCTAATCGCTAACTGCCCGACAAAGGTAAAATCAGCTTTGCGCTTTACCTCAGGATAATATTTATTTCCTTGTATTTGTAAACTAAGAGCTGGTTGGTCTTTACCAGCCCCGCCCTCACATCGTCTAAGATCATGATCAGGTTCTTTAAATGAGAACGTAATGGCTATGTTTAAACTATCCTCTAAAGCCTTTAAAGCAACTTGGAGGTAGAACTGTTTTCATATCACGTAAATAACTTTTAGCCGTATCTGGAGGCAAATTCGCAAAAACATCGCGATAAATCAGATTTAAGTGATCTTCAAATAACTTATCAACGGTTAATTGGCGTAATACATAAGCCATACATTCAACTAATTCGGACTTACGGGAATTGCTAAGTAATCGGCTCATCCGCTCTTTGGGTGTTGTCAGATAAGCATCATTAGTCACATGTTGAGGAAAATATTGATAAAATCGACTTAATATTTTTTTTATAGCAGCATCATTAATAGGCAGGTTATTTTGCAAATAATCAATTAATGCCACGGCCACAGCATGGAATTGCTCGCCTCCGACATTAATATATTCGTATTCTTTGCCCTGGTTTTGTGCATTTTCCACAGGAGCTTTAAAGAATCCACTAGTACCGCGTACCATAACGTGCCCCTTAATTATCAATTTAAGTCCATTTTAATGAATATAAATTAAGGAAATATTAACTAATGGATTGTTTGTTCATATATTAATCATGATTTCCAAAAGAATATATTCACTATAAAATAAAAAGTCAGCATCATAATTCTAGACCATTTGCCTGGGGTTTACTCAGTTTGATTTGATTTTAATTATATTAACCGAACCTAAGAGGAAAATATGGAACAATATCAGGATGATAATTGGATTCGGGCCCAAGAACTGTTACAGCATTCTCGTGAATTTATTGCCTATTTTGAATTAGCTGAAGCAAAAATGGATGAGTGGCGGCAAGAAATTGAACGCCATGCGCTGCGCCTGCAGCAACAACAAGAATCCATCAGCCTATTAACCGACAAATCTTTAGCGCAAATTACCCAGCATCGCGATCAACTAATACAACATCTTAACAAGCAATTAAGTCCCTATTCTCCAGATCAATTTCAACGTATTGCTCATGAAAGTTGTGAATTGGTGAAGCAAGCTGCTCATGATGCCGTGCATAAAAGCAATAAGCTATTACAAAGCTTTCAGCTACGTTTTAATTTTTTTGCAGTGTTAATCACTATTTTAACGGCTTTTATTGTCGTACTTTATCTTAATGGGGAGCTTCCCTGGGAAATGCATCATGTCGCTAAAAATGAACGACAAGCCGGGCGTATGTTATTACAGATATGGCCCAATTTGAGCCAAGAAGAAAAGACAAAGATGTTAACCTATATGAAACGCTCTTAACTGATTAGGAACATATTATAAGGATCCAGCATTGCTCTTATTCATCGTCTTTTCTTTTTATTTAATCCTAATCTTGGTTTTGAGCGGTCGTTATTTTTTTCGCCGTAGCCAGCAAAAACACATCGAGCACTGGAAAAAATCCTTAGCTATTGAAAAGCACGAGCGAGTTTTTCACCAAGTGTTTCATAATGCAAATGGCTTCTTGTTATCCCAACAGGCACGTCAAAAAGGCGATTCGCTCGATTATGTTTATGGGGAAATTAAATTTTTACCCTTCCTAGCCCTTTTTTCATTGGCACATCCAAACGAACAAACCGTATTTTACGACCTTGGCTGTGGAGTGGGGAAAGCCGTGTTCGCTTGTGCGATGGTTTATCCTATTTACAAAAGTGTAGGAATAGAAATCCTGCCACAATTATATTTTAATGCCTGTAGGCACATTGATGATTTAGCTAAATTGCCAAATTATGTGGAACAATCAAAAAAAATTGAATTTATTTTAGGGGATTTTCTTGAGGTAAATTTGGATGAAGCCACTATTATTTTTATTAATTCGACTTCATTTTTTAGCCCTACCTGGGAAAAAATTTGTGCGCGACTTGAGCAATTACCGCAGCTGCAAACAGTCATTACTACGAGTAAAACCTTAGCTAGTAAGCACTTTAAGGTAATCCTGCAAACGCAAATTGAAATGAGCTGGGGGGTGGTTTTTGCCTATATCCATGCTCGAAAAAAGAATAAATACTAACTGTCTTGAAAACATTGAATAATTTTTTACCCGATCTATACTTATAGAACAAGGGCATTGTCCGCACCTAAATCTGTAATGGTGACAGACTTTGGAATAAGCGACAATCACGAGGTGGGTATGATTAAATCGGAGCTCATAGAACACATTGCTGCTCGAATGACGCATCTTACTGAAAAACAAGTAGCTGATGGGATTAACAAAATATTAGAATTAATGAGTGATGCACTCGTTAAAAATCAACGGATTGAAATTCGTGGCTTTGGTAGCTTTTCGCTACATTACCGTCCGCCACGTAATGCCCATAATCCGAAAACAGGGGAAAAAGTGGTGACTAAGGCTAAATATAGCCCGCACTTTAAACCTGGCAAAGAATTACGTGAGCGGGTAGATATGTCTCGTTCACAATATGAATTGCCAGCGGAAGAAGAATAGGTCACGAAAGAGGCAAAGTGCTATTAATAAGCATATGCCTTGAGTAAACGTTTACATTTCATCATGATGAGAATAAGCGTTCACGGGTAAATTTTGTCATTGCAAGTCATCGTGAAGCAACCCAGAATAATGCTTCGTTAAAATCCTGTACTGGGTTGCTTCACGTTGTTCGCAATGAAACTTCATTATTTAATTTAAAAACCTGCCAACACCGTGACCGCTGGCAAGAAACGTGGTAATAGAGCAACCCAGGGGTTCGGAGCACGGAGGCCTAGGTTGCTTCGCTTGCAATTAACCTTACTTAATTAATCCCAAAATGGCCTGCTAAGCGGTCTTTACTTAATTAAGTACGCGGCAAAGTCACGCCAGTTTGTCCTTGGTATTTACCACCGCGGTCACGATAGGAAACCGCGCAAACTTCGCTTGCTTCCAAGAATAGCATTTGGGCAACACCTTCATGAGCATAAATTTTTGCAGGTAGCGGGGTAGTATTGGAAAACTCCAAGGTAACATGTCCTTCCCACTCAGGCTCTAACGGAGTAACGTTAACAATAATGCCGCAGCGCGCATAAGTGGATTTACCCAAACAAATAGTCAGTACATTACGCGGAATACGGAAATACTCTACTGTACGTGCTAAAGCGAAAGAATTTGGCGGAATAATACATACATCGGACTCCACATCCACAAAACTATTCTCATCGAATGCCTTAGGGTCGACTATAGATGAATTAATGTTGGTAAAAATCTTAAACTCTCTGGAACAACGAACATCATAACCATAGCTGGATACGCCATAAGAAATAATTCGCCCGCCCTCTTTTTCACGTATTTGGTTCGACTCGAATGGAGAAATCATTCCATGTTCAAGCGCCATTTTTTCAATCCATCTATCTGATTTAATCGACACGATGAAACCTCATAATTTTTTCAAAAAAGGAGTTCTATCATAAAAAGCAAATAAACGAAAGGGGAAACGAAAAGCAAAGTGCAGCCAACTTAGATGACGTTTATAAAAAATAATGGAACATCAAAAAGCTGCAAAGCAATTGCTTCGTAGTCTTGTCCTCATTTTTTTGCCATATTCGCTAAAATATCGCCAAGCTCCATAGGCATAGGAAACACGATGGTAGAATTATTAGTTCCCGCAATTGCGGCTAAAGTCTGCAAGTAACGCAACTGCATCGCTTCGGGTTGCTGTGCTAAGACTTGAGAGGCCTGTAATAATTTGGCGGAAGCTTGTAACTCTCCTTCGGCATGAATTACTTTGGCACGTCGTTCCCGCTCAGCTTCGGCTTGTTTGGCTATTGCACGGATCATGCTTTCATCCAAATCAACATGTTTGATTTCGACATTAGACACTTTGATACCCCAATTATCCGTCTGTGCATCAAGTATTTTTTGGACGTCACTATTTAAACGCTCGCGCTCGGAAAGCATTTCATCAAGTTCATGCTGCCCTAAAACGGAACGCAATGTGGTTTGCGCTAACTGGCTAGTGGCTTCATAATAATTTTCTACTTGGATAATGGCATTCTCAGGAGTAACAACCCGAAAATACAAGACTGCATTAACTCGCACGGACACGTTATCTTTGGAGATTACATCCTGACTCGGTACATCCATAACAATAGTACGTAAATCCACCCGCACTACTTGCTGAATCATCGGAATAATTAATACTAATCCTGGGCCTTTAACTCGCCAAAAACGCCCAAGCATAAATACCACCCCGCGCTCGTATTCTCGAAAAACCTTAACAGCAGAGACTAGTAACAGGACAATAGCTACAAATAGTACGCTTAGAAAAGGTGTCATCTCATTCTCCTTGTGTTCCCGTTTCTTCTTCAACATGCAACACTAATCCTGAAGAGCCCACCACAATAACCGGCTTACCAGCAGCAATAAATTGACGAGCCGAAGCGCTCCAGATTTCTCCGTGAATGAGCACTTGTCCCTTCAGATTAATATCGCCCAACGCCTGCCCCTGACTACCTATGAAGACCTCAACCCCATGCCGTAGCCTTTGATGGCGCGCTCTAATTATGCTGCCTAAAATAATTATGAAAATAATAATATTAACCACGGCCATTGCCCCAATTACTGACCAGGCCACATGCAGCGTATGCTCGGGACTATCAATGAGCATGATTGAACCAATAAGAAAGGCAATAGTGCCTCCAACACCCAAAGAGCCAAAGGTAGGCAAAAAAGCTTCCGCAATAATGAAACCAATTCCCACAATAATGAGTAAAAACCCTGCATAGTTCACGGGTAATAACTGCAAGGCATAAAAAGCAATAAGTAGCGCAATAGCCCCAATTACCCCAGGTAGCACAAAACCCGGGTTTACTAATTCGAAAAAAATCCCATAGATGCCTAAGAGAAGAAGTAGGTAGGCCATAGTTGGGTCGGTGATTAGAGATAAAAAATAAGTGCGCCAATCCGGATTTTCTCGCTCTATTTGCGGATTACTGGTATTTAAAGTGATTTTTTGATTATTTTGCGTCACTGTAAGCCCATTGAGCTGAGTTAATAAATCCTGCTCATCTGTGGCAATAAAATTAATCACTTTTTGTTTTAACGCTTCTGTGGCGGTGATTGTTTCTGCATTTAATACGGCTTTTTGCGCAAATACCGGATCGCGCCCACGTAATTGAGCTAAAGAACGTATGGTTGCCACTGCATCGTTCGTCACCTTCTTATCCATAGTATCTGGATGCTCTCCAAGTTGCGGTGTTCCTGCAAATTCCGTACTGAGATTAACGGGACTTGCAGCACCTAACTGAGTACCGGGCGCCATTGCGGCTAAGGTCGCTGCATATAATATATAAGTTCCTGCACTGGCAGCACGTGCCCCAGTAGGACTTACATAAACAACGATGGGTACATGAGAACCTAAAAAAGTTTGTATAATGGTTCGCATCGACTCGTTCAGCCCTCCAGGAGTGTCCAGCAAGACCAGGATTAAGTCAGCATGCTGTGCTTTTTTTATATCGCGGACAATGTAATCGGCGGTGGCTGGCCCTATGGGGCCTTTAATGCTTAGTTCTACTATTTTTGCGGCATAAAGCGACGTGGTGAAAGTAAGCAAACTGAAGAGAATAATGATTATTTTTCTAGCTAAACCCGAATAACGCATAGCTATCCCTTTATGCGAGATCATATGTTTAAAGATAGCACAAAGAGGGTGGCCTGGTTGCCATGGGCAACCTAATATCGATAACCATGGGGCGTTCGTAGAAAGAGGCTATCCCCTGTACTGCGAGGGATGACCTTGCCATTCAAAGCCTGGTTACCAGCAACTAATGGCTCTTACTTAAGGGATATTTAGTAGGCTGGTGCTGAGTGCAACGAAGCCCAGCGCCGAGGCTCAATGCCACATCCATGCTGGGCTTCGCGATGCTCAGCACCAGCCTACACTTTAAGTGCCATTAATTACCAGCAACCGGGCTAAACTATTTAGAAATATACACCTATTTGTGCTGACACCGTATCGGCAGAACGCCCGGTACCCAGGGTCGGCGCGTTAACAACACCGGCTGGAGCCGCACCATTAGCAAAATTGTATTTACCGTAATCCATATCATGGCGGTACTCAAGGCTTTCAACCGTATCTTTCCAAATAGAAATGTTATAGACCCCAATAATACGTTGCTGTGGTAAATTCAGTGCTAAAGCATCCTTAGTCCGTTGATAACCGATACCAATCGATGACGGACGATTAAAGCTCTTAAAGGTTACACCAAATTCGGTTTCCAGTGCTTGTGGTTTGGCTCCACGCGCATTGAAGCTTAAATCTTGCGTTCTAAATGCCTGAGTTACTCCAACCCACTCTGCAGTCAAGTTAAAGCGGTCAAAACTTATGTTACCGTAAACGTCCACCGCTTGTGTTTTGCGTACATACTCACTTCCATGCAATAAGGAGCCAAATCCGCCGAAAGTTCCAGGATTTGCAGCCGTATTTTGCATACCCGATGAATCGGCTATAGAACTAATGTAGCTTGCGCCAACTTCTCCAGTAATTTTATTAACTGCAAAAGAATAACCAAGGTTAGCACCACCCACCCCTGATTTTCCTCGTTGGGTATCGCTGCGATAAATATAAACTGCAGCAAAAGGCCCGCGATCGGTTTGCGATTTATACCCTAAAATAAATGGTCGTGTCTTAGTGCGTGCCAAATTCATAGTAAGTGGGGCACTAACCATCGCACTCGAATAACGCCCGAATGGAGCATATAATTGCCCAGCAGTAAAGTAAAACGGGGTTTTATCTAAGTTACCTATATTCACGAAGCCTAAATTTAAGCTAAATGCCGAATTATTGATGCGAGGACCAATTTCTGGAGGACTCTCATCATAAGCAATCGACATGTAGGCTTCCACATTTTGGTTCAGTGCCGCAGCTACAGCCAGTTCGTTAGATCCCAAAGTTAAATCCGTATTAGTTTCCCCCATGTAAGAAGAGTTAACCATGCCTATGGGTTCAGCTTTACCACTAATTGCAATAATGGGGCGCTCTGGTATGGGATAACCAATTTTTTTGTACGCATCATATAAACGACGGCGCTGCTGCATTAAACGAATGTCACGGTTAATACTTGAAATGTTCACGATATAATCCGAACCATCAAATGCAGGTCGCGAGCCTAGATATGGGGAAGTAACCACTGGAGTACCGGCAATATAGGTAACTACTCGATTATCAGCGACTAATGCCGTAGGATAAAAACCGATAGACTCTGGATGCTTATCCGGAGTATGAATCGTAATTGGCGATGAGTGATATTTAATCAACTTAAGCTTTTTAGAATGTCGTCCTTGTTGTTTCTTCTCAACCTGCGACGTTTCAACTTTTGAAGATTGCGACGTTACCTCAGCTCTTTTATGGCGAGACGCAGGTGCCTGTTTTGTTTTATGGGTTACTAGTTTTTCTTGTAAAGCAATTAATTGTGATTGCAGTTGTTGTGTTTGCTTTTGTAAACGTTCTATTTCACGTTGCAACTGTTGATCATTTTCCGCATAGAGTGGCGATGAAAAACAGACTAAAGCCAATACAAGTTTTTTAATCTTCATGCGGCTACTCCTGTTTATTATTTTTTACTTCCTCACACAAGGTGTGGCCAGAAAGTATATCTTGTGAATTAAATGATGACTAGAGCTAAATTAAAACTTAATTGAAAAAATAATAGACAGGCTAATTTTAAGGGGATGGGGTTTATTTTGACTATTTGACAAAGGCGTAGTAAATGATTTTGAATACCAACTAGAATTCTTGGCACTTATAGCCCGTATTAGACAAGGGGGCGTAATGCGGGAACAAGGTGGCATAGCCCATATTACACTGCGCTAATATGGGGCTATGCGTTTGATGATTTATGCGTTACCTACATACTTCAGACCGAAGTAGGGACCAAAGAGGCCGTAGTTAACTGCATGGACTGGTGCATTAGGTTGTTGGAATTCTTGTGTAGCCAGGGCATTGAAGTAGTTAATCACTTGATAACCTGCATCAATGTTTACAGTACCTTGCCAGAAATCATGCGCATAACTCAAACCAAGTTTGGCTTCTAAGCTTGGAACAATTGATTTTTTACGTGCATAAACTTGAGCGTAAATGGCATTAAGATCATCAACAACAAAACCTTCATGATAACGTGAGGTTCCGACCAAGAGCGAACCAGTACCATTAGCAGTCACACTTAATCCATTGAATAAAGCATAAGAGTAATCAATTCCTGCAACAGGACCAATACCTTTAAAGTCAGTATTATCGAATACAGATACTGTAGAACCAAACAGCACTGGAATCAGGGGATAATTTAAAAAGTTAGTCGCATTAGACTGGATATTTGCATATTGCATACCGCCAAAGAAACGCATTTTCTTTCTAGCGCTTACATCAACATGTTGCCCTAACACAATATTCGCTTGATCAAATTGATCACGGCTAACGTAGTCTGCAGGAACTTCTGCAATAGACCCAGTAGGAATTGCTAAAGGAGCTACCATATTATTGAAGTCCGCTTTAGAATTTAAATGAGTCCAATTTACAGTTACATCATTGCCGGTGTTGAAGTAGAACGATCCCATTACACGGAAACCCCAACTCCACTTGTCACGCACATCAGCAACTTCTGAGCTCACTGTGCCTACGGGCAAACTTGGAACGAACTGTAGGCTTTTTTGAGCACTGTAGATAGGACGCATGTACAATGCTTCAGCCCCTAATTCCCATGCTCTCGCCTCACAAGGAACAGTAACATTTCCCGGTGCACATACAGGCCCCATAGAGCCAGCAGCTGCATAGCCACTTGCTACTAACCCCAATACAGCAATAGTTGTCTTTTTTAGCATAAAAACTCCATTTGAAAAAAAGCCCATCAACTGGCGATGGGCTTCACTAGGCCTATTTACATAGTACCTGCTTGCGATACGCCCAAGAGAATAATAATGTAAACAAACCCTAAGATCTTAATCGATTAAGAAATTAAACATTACCAACATACTTCAGACCAAAATACGGACCTGAAGCACCAAAATCTGATTTTTCAGCAATCAATGCGGGGCTAACCTGTCTGTTTGGGCTAAAATAATTAAACCACATATAACCAGCATCCAGGGTAATATCACCTTGCGCCATTGCGTACGTATAGTTAGCTCCCAATTTAGCTTCTAACTCGGGCACAATTGCCGTTGTAGAAAAACGAAATGGACTAACCGTAACACCGGGAATAATGGCTCCTGATACGGAATGGAAGCCATCATCATTAAACTTAGCAGTACCAACTAAAACAGCTGCTGCCCCCTTGGCATAAACACCAAAGCCATTGCCAAACTCATAGGCCATATCAAGACCTGTGCGTGGACCAAAACCATTATATACAGAAACAACTTGAAAATTTTCGACGTTGAGCGTACCCAAAACATCCAATCTGGAGACATCAACACTTGAGGTTGGCTTAATTCGGGCAAATTGAAAACCACCGTGGAAGCGCATTTTTTTATTGGCACTAAAATCAACAAATTGCCCTAACTCACCATTGACTGCATCCCATCTGACTTTTTCTTTGGAAAAGACGTCTAAAGCCAGATATGGGAGTGGATTAACGAGGAAATCATGATTACCCCCATCTAAATGATACCAGCTTAAAGTGAAATCATTACCCGTGTTAAAGTGATAGGAACCTTCCAGTTGATAACCCCAGCTCCATTGACCAGCTTGATCAAGGTATTCATTAGGATCACTAGCGCTCGGATAATAAGCAAAATCGTGGTTTACCGTTGTTTGTAAATAGAGAGCTTGCCCACCTACATCCCATGCGGTCTTGGCGCAAGGAACTGTAACATTCCCAGGGGTACAAACAGGCCCCATGGTTCCAGCGAATACCACACTGCTACCAAAGGCAAAAGCAGCTATCGCTGTTTGTTTCAAGTTTAACATGCATATCTCCACTTTCTTATAGGCCCTGTTTACAAAGCCGCTTAATTTCCGTTTATAGCTCATTTTAACTAGAAACTAAATTTTTTAGCAAGGGTACATTTCCGCCCGATAAAAGCACTGCACCTCGCCAAATTATCCCGTTCAACTTTAGCAAAGTCAACATAATCACCGAAATATCTTAAGTGATAATCTTAAATATTTGCTACATATTTGAATCCAAAATAAAGACCTGAAATACTTAAATCAGTTGTTCTATTTTCTGTAGTAACTGACTGATTATTTGCTACATTCTCCATTAAATTTTGATTTCTTAAGGGGTTAAAATAATTCACCCACAGATAGCCCAAATCAAAAAGGAAATCTCCGCGTTTAGTAGGATAACGGTAGTTAAGCCCGACACTGGCCTCCAACTGCGGAACAATCGCCGAATAGGAAGCTTGCACGGAAGTTAATGGCTGTGCTAAACCAGTAGTCTTTGCTTTACTTGAACCCACCAGCAATGCGGCAGCAGTCTTAGCATACATGCTAAATCCATTGCCCAGCATATAATCCATATCAACACCTGTACGGGGGCCAAAACCGTTAAACGAGGTGGTATAACGAAGGTTATGTGGGGCAGGCAGGCTGTCGGCATCAAACAAATCTAAAAAATCAGCAGGAACAATAAACGCAAGCCGTGCATTCATGGTATTTTTTAGCCTAGCAAATTGAAAACCACCATGGAAACGATAGCTAACATCACGCGTAAGCGTTGCAAATTGGCCTAATTCGCCATTAACTGCATCCCACTGAGTTTTCAGGGCTAAACGTATATTTAATGGGTCAAATTCCCCCAAAGGGTTAAATTTTAAATTTCCGCTCGCCCCATCCAAGTGATACCAATTAACGGTCACATCATTACCGGTGTTAAATAAGTAGGATCCCCCTAACTGAAAACCCCATCCCCATTGCCCCCCAAGTCCGTTGTAAATGTCATTGTCCCCACGAGGGTAATAGGAAAACGTTTGATTAAGGTCCGTTTGTAAATACAGTGCGTTAGCAGTCACACTCCATCCAGTTTGACTGCATGGTACCGTCACAGTGCTTGGTGCACATACAGGTCCCATGGTTCCTGCAAAAAGCACGTCACTGCTCAAAGTGAGTACAATAAGGATTATTCTTTTTAAAGCAAACATCCATGGTCTCCGTATTTCTAGATATTATGAATATTCCATTTATTGTTCAAACAATAAACGGATGGCTGTGCATAGTCTTTAAGGGCGGACAGTATCTACCAAGGCACAGAAATAAGTCAAGAAAATCAAATCGATAGCCCTTGACGGCCAAGAAAGCTGCCAAGAGGCACAACAAGCCTCTGGCAGTTATTCTACTTAAACCAGACCTACATATTTTAAGCCAAAATAAGGTCCTGAAGCACCGTAATCTGAAGTACCAAGGGCTCTTGATAGATTAAGCACTTTAACGTTGCTAAACGCATTAAAATAATTAAACCACATGTAGCCAGCATCTAAGGTTAAATTTCCTCGTGCCATGGTATAAACATAATGGGCGCCTAATTTGGCTTCAATTTCAGGTACAATTGCCGTCTTAGAGCCGCCTCTGGGTAAGTTGGTAACTCGACTTACCTCTAAATCAAATTGAGAAGAACCCACTAAAAGTGCGGTGCCAGCCTTAGCGTAAACGCCAAGACCACTTCCTAATTCATAATGCATATCAAGACCGGTGCGCGGTCCAAATCCATTGTATTGGGAGCCCAATTCATAAGCTACCCTACTTGAAGCAGCAGTAATGGTTGGCTTGATGTGCGCGAACTGGAAACCTCCATGAAAACGCATGCTTCTATCCATGCCAAAATCAACCACTTGCCCTAATTCGCCATTGACAGCATCCCATCTATTTTGGGTAGTTAAAGCCAGTTGATTAGCAGGAAGATTTGTCTCTTGCACACTAGCCATAAAACGAGCTCTACTTGCATCCAGATGATACCAGCTCACTGTTACATCATTACCCGTATTAAAGTGATAGGCTGCATCTAATTCAAATCCCCAACCCCAACGTCCTGTTAAACTGGGATACTCACCATAGGCGCTGGGAGCGAAATTAAAATCTTTATTGTATAGGGATTGCAAATACAACGCTTGCCCACCAATTTCCCAAGCCATTTGCGAGCAAGGAACGGTTACATTCCCTGGAGTGCATACAGGTCCCATAGCGCCCGCAAATACACTGCTGC
The DNA here is from genome assembly GCF_001465875.1 of Legionella saoudiensis. Taxonomy (GTDB): domain Bacteria; phylum Pseudomonadota; class Gammaproteobacteria; order Legionellales; family Legionellaceae; genus Legionella; species Legionella saoudiensis. The sequence continues at coordinate 207,267 of NZ_LN901323.1, forward strand.
TGCTCGTTACCATCAGTGCTATAACACTTTTTTTTAAACCAAACATAATACTTCTTTCCTTATTTTTATCTCATCCTGTTTTATCTACTACTTAAAGTGATAAAGGTTGCTGCAAATAAAATGCGATAAGATCATGCCTGGTTAGCAAAATAAGTCAAGGAAAGGAAGGTGAGTGAAGGAATGCAGGAAGGTAGTATGAGAACCCACCCCATTGATAAAATGGGGTGGGTAATGAAAAAGCTAGTAATTAAACATTACCAACATATTTCAAACCAACGTATGGGCCAGAAGCACCAAAGTCAGCAGAGTAGTTTGCACCATTGAATGCTGAAACATGGTTAAACGCATTGAAGTAGTTGAACCACATGTAACCAGCATCTAAAGTAACATCGCCTTGAGCCATAGAGTAAGTGTAGTTAGCACCTAACTTAGCTTCTAATTCTGGAATGATTGCAGTTTTAGAACCATGGTAAGCAACTAAAGGCTCAGCAGTTTCAAGGAATGCAGATTGGAACTTGTTATTGCCAACTAATACAGCAGCTGCTGCTTTAGCGTAAATACCAAATCCGTTACCGAATACATAGTTCATGTCCAGACCAGTACGTGGACCGAAACCGTTGAACTGAGCACTGTAACCATCAACAGCAGCAAGACCAGTTGGAGTTACAGCAGCCCAACCTGCGTTGTGCTTAGCACGAGCCCATTGGAAACCGCCATGGAAACGCATTTTTTTGTTAGCACTGAAATCAACGAATTGACCTAATTCACCGTTCACAGCATCCCATTTGTACTTAGATCCAGCTGCTACGTTATAAGCAACGTCATCAAATGTGCCAGAGAAGCCGAAGCGATTTGTTTTAGTATCTAAATGATACCAAGTTAAAGTTACATCGTTACCAGTATTGAAGTGGTAAGAACCTTCTAATTGAAAACCCCAGTTCCAACGAGTGTGGTCACGGAAGTTACCAGTTGCATCAGGAACGCCGATGAATTGGTTGCTATTAACGATTTGCAAATCAATAGCTTGGCCGCTGATGTCCCAAGCAGTACGCTCACAAGGAACAGTTACGTTTCCTGGGGTGCATACTGGACCCATTGTACCTGCAAATACTGCACTGCTACCTAAAGCGAGTACCGCTAATGCTGTTTTTTTCAAACTAAACATGCGTAGTCTCCATATAAGTTATTATTAAGTTCCAATTTTGTTAGTAACTTACACAAAGAAGCTATTAACAAAACATGCACGCCCGTTATTTGACGTAAGCATGAAAAGGTGAGCAGTATCTATACGGAGAGAAAATAAGTCAAGACAATTAGGTAAAAAAACTAAGCTTTATAGGGATTTTTTTTCGGTTACTGTGTCTATTCGATACAATATGAGAGTTATTAATTCATTTTGCGCGGATAATAAATTTGTGCTTTTCTAAAAAATCACCCCATCTCTTCTCTGAGAAATGGGGTGAAAAAGTGGGAGATTAAGCAAAATGTAACATGTACAAATTAAACATTACCTACGTACTTCAAACCAACGTAAGGACCAGAAGCTCCGAAATCCATAGTTCTTGCAGTATTAGTAACAGCACTAACATTGCTTAACGCATTGAAGTAGTTGAACCACATGTAACCAGCATCCAGAGTAATATCTCCTTGAGCCATTGAGTACGTATAGTTAGCGCCTAATTTAGCCTCTAATTCAGGAACGATAGAAGTTTTAGAACCATGATAAGCAGTTCCTACGATATCAAAGTTAGAAGCACCTGAATTAAACTTAGAGCTACCCACTAAAATTGCTGCAGCTGCTTTAGCATAAATGCCAAAACCATAGCCAGCAAATACATAGTTCATGTCAAGACCTGTACGTGGACCAAAACCGTTGTATTGAGTATTGCCCCAAGAATCAAAATCAACTGTAGTTTCATTACCGATAGCTACTGCGTGATCAGTCTTAACACGAGCCCATTGGAAACCACCATGGAAACGCATTTTTTTGTTCGCGCTGAAATCAACGAATTGACCTAATTCGCCATTAACAGCATCCCACTTACGACCAACATTCGCGTAACCAGGAACACCTACGACGCCATCAAAATCAGAAACGAAACCAAAGCGGTGTCTGCTAGCATCTAAATGGTACCAAGTTAATGTAACATCGTTACCCGTGTTGAAGTGGTAAGAACCTTCTATTTGGAAGCCCCAGTTCCAACGACTGTGATCGCGGAAATTCCCAGCGGCATCAGCAATAAAGAAATCGTTGTTGTTAACGATTTGTAAATCAATGGCTTGACCACCAATATCCCATGCAGTGCGCTCACATGGTACGGTCACATTTCCTGGAGTGCAGACAGGTCCCATTGTTCCTGCAAAAACTGCACTACTACCTAAAGCGAGTACTGCTGCTGTTGTCTTTTTCAAACTTAACATGCTAAGTCTCCGTATTATATTTTTATTTTTATTAATTCTGAGTTTTTACTTGATAACTTACAATTTAAAAGTTACCAGCAGCATGCTTTCGTCGCTTTGGTTCGAAGCATGCAACACCATGAGTATGGCTTCGAAAATTAATAAATCAAGTAAATTTACAAAAAAAAAATTAATATTTTTCATAAAGATACTTTTTTTGGGCACGGGCATTATTTTTTAATCAGAGTGACAACAACTCTCCTATTTTCGGCACGTCCAGCGTCTGTGTCATTTCTAGCCACTGGTTTTAATGCGCCTAACCATGTGACCGATAACTGCTCTTCAGGAACCCCTAAAGTTATTAAATAATTTTGTACAGCCTGTGCACGATATTGCGAGATCGCATTGTTGTAACCCTTGCGACCACTTTCATCGGCGTAACCAATTATGCGAATCACTTTAATTTGATGATCGGCAGCAGTATAGCGTGCAATGCGACGTAACTGCTCTTTATCCTGATCGGACAGTTCGCGGCTATCAGGGGCAAAATGAAAAACGCTCTCTTTTACCCGATCAAAGCCAAAAGGTAATAAATTACTAATGCAGCGCTGGTAATGAGAATAGGGCGCTTGAAAACCTCGTGGCGTCAACGCCACGCTAACATCAAATCCTATATCCGAGCGATACTTAAATGTAGGTTCATAGCCTTGGGACAAATATGTTAATAATTTCAAGGTTGAATCCCGCTTTAAAAAGATTCCATAGGCACCTGGATTTACCGTTAATGAGCCTACCCTATATGTCACTCCATCAGGTTTCCACATGGGAGCTCTAGCGATAAGCCTCGCCGGTAGAGGACGAGTCACTGCATCCCATTTACGTAAAACGAAATGGGGCGGTTGCGCGGCAAATTGTTCGAAATACCCGATTCCGTAATTAGGTATTGTTAGTGATAGACCACAACGGATTGGATTACCAGTTACCTTCCAACTTTTTTCTCCTCCCATTGGAAAGGCATAATTGATTGGTGCCATTGCGAACGTTGTACTTACAGCGAGTGCGTAGCTAACTGCAACGCGTTTTACAAACGCGTATCTATTATTACTGAATTCCATTATTAATAATCCCCATGATTGAATTCATGTTATCCTTAGATATCGACACTGTTTTAAGAATCTTTAATTATGAAATCACTAATTATCAGCCAACCGGACGACTGGCATGTTCATTTTAGGGATAATGAGGTATTAGAACATACGGTAGCAGCCAGCGCAGAACATTTTGCCCGAGTCTTAGTAATGCCTAATCTCAAGCCTGCCTTAACTACTTTATCTGCAATTAGTGCCTATAGAGAAAGGATTCTTGCGGTCTTGCCTAGCAACCATCATTTCACACCCTATATGACGTTCTACTTAAATGAATCCGTCACCGCCGCTGAATTAGAACAAGCAGCGAATTCACCTTATGTATTAGGCGCCAAACTTTATCCAGCCGGAGCAACTACTAACTCGGAAGCAGGAGCTAAGTCCCTGAAGGCGCTGTATCCTCTACTTGAGGTCATGCAGGAACAAAATCTGGTATTGCAAATTCATGGTGAGGTAACGCATAGCGATATTTTTGAACGCGAAGCCTTATTTATCGATGAATATCTAAAGCCTTTAATTCTTAATTTTCCTAGGCTGCGCATCATCCTGGAACATATTTCTACAAAAACCGCAGTCGACTTTGTCAACGAAGCCCCAGCAACAGTTGCCGCTACCATTACTCCTCACCATTTAATGTATAACCGGAATCAATTATTGGCGGGAGGAATTAGGCCGCATTATTACTGCCTACCTATTTTAAAGCATGAACGCGATCAAAAGGCTCTACAACAAGCAGCATGCAGCGGGAATCCTAAATTTTTTGCCGGTACGGACAGTGCACCGCATAGTATCCACAGCAAAGAAAACGCGTGTGGTTGTGCAGGGATTTATTCCGCACCCTTTGCTCTTGCACTTTACGCCCAAGTATTTGCTGAGTTAGATCAATTAGCCAAACTTAATCATTTTATGAGTCATTATGGAGCTGCGTTTTATCAACTACCCATTAACCAGCAGCAGATTGAATTGATTAAGTCGCCACAAACCCTACCAAAAACAATGCCATTGGGTACAGAGCGAGTCGTACCGATTGCTGCAGGTGAAACAATCCAATGGAGTATTCATGTCCCCTCTTGATAATGTATTGAGTAGTACCATGAAAGGTCGCTTTCGCGGCTTTTTGCCAGTAGTTGTCGATGTTGAAACGGCGGGGGTAAATCCGCAGAAAAATGCTCTGCTGGAAATGTGTGTTGTTTTACTCACCATGGATAAACAAGGTAATTTACAGCGTGGCACCAGCCACTTTGAGCATATTTTACCTTTTGCTGGCGCGGAGCTTGACCAAAAATCACTCGAATTTAATCAAATCGATCCCTTTCAACCCCTTCGCTTTGCTTTAGAGGAAAAAATCGCTCTAGAACAGTTGTTTAAACCTATTTTTAGCGCCATCAAACAGCAGAATTGCCAACGAGCAGTACTGGTGGGTCATAATGCCTGGTTTGATTTATTGTTTATCAAAGAGGCGGTAAAAAGAACGGGGTTAGAATCCCCCTTCCATGCCTTTACCTGCTTTGATACGGCTACTTTAGGTGGTTTGATTTATGGACAAACTGTGCTGGCAAAGGCCGCTCAAGCAGCAGGGATTCCGTTTAACACGCATGAGGCACATTCAGCCATTTATGACGCGGAAAAAACAGCGGATCTTTTTTGTGAAATGACCAATAGTTGGCGAAGATTGCAGCTTAATAATAAAGAAAACCAGGCAAAGGATATATAAATATAGCCTTTATTAATGCAGCATAAGAAATTGTACTTAAAATAAAAAAGCCGTTATTGTGCGGACGAAGTAACTCTGGGCTCCTTCGTCCACCCAACTTGCATTATAATGAGCCTGAGTGCTCTGCAAGATATTCAGCAACACCTTCTGGAGAGGCCGTCATACCCGCTTGCCCCTTTCTCCAACCAGCAGGACATACTTCCCCTTTTTCTTCGAAGAATTGAACGGCATCAATTGTTCTTAAAAGCTCATCAACGTTACGGCCGATTGGTAAATCATTCACAATTTGTGCGCGAACCATACCTTTAGTGTCGATAATAAATGCACCACGAAATGCCACACCAGCAGCAGGATGCTCTACACCGTAAGCTTGGCAAATACTATGAGTCATATCCGCTGCCATAGTGTAACGAACTGGGCCAATTCCGCCTTTTTCTACAGGAGTATTTCTGTATGCGTTATGTGTAAAATGAGAATCGATAGACACAGCAACCACTTCCACATTACGGCTTTTGAATTCATCCATACGATGATCTAAAGCAATCAGCTCAGAAGGGCATACAAAAGTAAAATCTAAAGGATAGAAAAACACTAATCCATATTTGCCTTTGATGTGCTCATGCAAATTAAATTTATCGATAATTTCACCATTGCCCATCACCGCAGCTACGGTAAAATCAGGAGCTTTACGTCCGACTAGTACACTCATTCTATGATCTCCATTGGCGCGCAAGAGAGAGCCTTGCGCAAATTATTATTATCGAGAGCAGCTTATATTCCGCCGGTCTAAGGCCCAAAGCAAGATCGATTACTTGAACCCAGAACGCAAAATATAATAACCTTTATACAGCAATTGCATCACGTAACATGGTTTCTAACTCACCTTGCTGAAATAATTCAGCAATAATATCAGAGCCGCCAATCAATTCGCCTTTAACATATAACTGAGGGAAAGTCGGCCAATCAGAAACCTGTGGTAGCATTTGACGGATATCAGGATTGGCAAGAACATCTACGTAAGCAAAATCAACACCACAAGCCTCGATGCATTGTACTGCACGCGCAGAAAAACCACATTGAGGCATCTTTGGTGAGCCTTTCATGTAGAGCAGAATAGTATTTTCTGCGATTTGCTTTTTAATTTTTTCGATTGTATCCACGCTCGTGTACCTTTAAAATAAATAAAAACGCTAATTATGGCGAAAAGCAAGCACGGCCGCAACTTATTTCATTCCCCTTACCTCGACTCATTAAGGTAAATGGCAGCTACCCACAACGTCCAAATTAATATTTATTGCATTAATAATAGGCAGGGAATCTTAAGGAAATATTAATTGAATATCATATTTGTCCTGCTACACTTAGGGCACTCACAAATAAGGAGAACTTTATGACTTTTACTTTGCCAAAATTACCCTATGAAATGGATGCGTTGGCCCCTCATATTTCTAAAGAAACTTTGGAATATCATTATGGAAAACACCATCAAGCTTACGTGAATAACTTGAATAAATTAATTCCTGGAACAGAATTCGAATCCATGTCGCTTGAAGACATCATCATGAAATCCAAAGGTGGAGTATTTAATAATGCCGCACAAATTTGGAACCATACTTTCTATTGGCATTGTTTGAGCCCTAATGGCGGTGGCGAGCCAAATGGTAAGCTTGCTGAGGCCATTAATAAACACTTCGGTTCTTTTAGCACTTTTAAAGAGCAATTTACTCAAGCAGCAGCCACTACATTTGGTTCAGGCTGGGCTTGGTTGGCGCAAGATAAGGCTGGTGATTTAAAGATTATGAGTACCAGCAATGCAGGTACACCAATGACGGAAGGCTTGACCGCTCTTTTGACCTGTGACGTATGGGAGCATGCTTATTATATTGATTACCGTAATGCGCGTCCTGATTATATCAGTGCATTTTGGTCATTAGTGAATTGGGACTTTGTCTCTGATAATATGAAGTAAGTGATGGGACTGCCGAGTCACTACCATTAAATAAACGCTTAGTCATTGTAGGCTGGGCTGCTAAGCCCAGCCTACAATATTTTTCAGCCGCCAGAAGTTTTTAATGGACATTAAAACGGCAAAGAGATTATAAAAGGAAGATAGATAATGGCTTTAATTACTAGCTACAATCCCATGCCTATAACCTTTACTCATGGTGAAGGCGTCTGGCTTTATGACGACCAGGGAAAAGCATATCTTGATGGCTTAAGCGGGATAGCCGTTTGTGGGTTAGGGCATGCTCATCCCGATGTCACTAAAACGATACAAGACCAAGCAGCAAAACTCTTGCATACCTCCAATACATTTCACATTAAACAGCAAGAGTTACTTGCAGAAAAACTTACCTCAATGACGGGCATGGAACAAGTTTTTTTTGCCAACTCAGGTGCAGAAGCCAATGAAGCGGCGATTAAACTCACCCGCCTTTACGGCCATAAAAAAGGTATTGAAACACCTTCTATTATTGTTATGGAACGCGCATTTCATGGCCGCACCATGGCCACATTAACGGCCTCAGGCAGCCGTAAAGTACAAGCAGGTTTTGAACCTTTAGTACCTGGATTTATCCGCGCCCCCTTTAATGACATTGAGGCCATCCACACCATAGCAGCGAATCGCGAAGATGTGGTTGCAGTAATGCTAGAACCCATTCAAGGTGAGGGCGGAATTTATGCCGCTGAAGAAGGTTATTTACGTGCCGTAGCTAAATTATGTGAACAACATGATTGGATGCTGATTTTGGATGAAATCCAAACAGGAAATGGCCGCACCGGTAAATTATATGCATGCATGCACCATGGTATTCAGCCCGATATTCTTACCACCGCGAAAGGCCTGGGTAATGGTGTGCCCATCGGTGCTTGCCTTATGAGCAAAAAAGCTACGGATTTATTTAAGCCTGGAAATCATGGGTCAACCTTTGGTGGTAATCCCCTTGCCTGTGCTACCGCCTTAACTGTATTGGAAGTCATTGAGCGTGATAAAATTTGCGAACTGGTTACCCGTAACAGTGCGCTCTTGATGGATAAGCTTATCCAAAACTTAGGTGAGCATCCACATGTTAAAGCCATTCGTGGTAAAGGCTATATGATTGGCGTGGAACTGGATAGGCCAGCTACAGATATGCGTAATATTGGTTTAGCCAATGGCATTATTTTTAACGTTACAGCCGATACCGTCGTACGGTTATTACCTCCACTTACCATCAGCGAAGAAGAAATTGATGAATTAGTGAAACGATTAACACTCACTATTAATCAATTTACCCAATAGGATTTATGTTTGGTCCCGATGCGTTATTTACATTAGCCTCCAGATTCCACTGCAATACATCCAAGCCCTTAGATTTGGCTTGGATGCACCTTGCATTTCTGAAGCTGGCGGCTATTAATGGAGATAAAAATATAAAATCCCATACCGATGCATGTTAACAGTAGAAAAAACAAGGACATTAAACTGACTTGTTGAATAGTGAAGGCATGCTGCAAAATAACACTTAGTGAGCTACTGACTAAACACCATAACAAAATAAATAGCATTAAGGAAATAAGCGTATTAATAAGATTTCTAGTACCATAAAAATGCGATAAGGACTCAGAATCCACAATGCTTAAAGAAAAATACTGCGCCAAAGCATAACAAATCGAACTAAAAAAACTGCCTAAGCAAATGAAAAGACAGCTAAAAAGATAATGGCTCCCCCAAAAAGCCACCATACATAAGTTAAATAGCAAACCTAGGGCTGCAAAACGAAAAAGCTTCCGGTAACTAAATAATGCAATTGGGAATAAATTACCTACAAGCATGCCAACGCCTGCAAAGGAAAGAATCACTCCTATTTGTGAAACCGAAAAATAAAAAGAATAAAAGGGAATGATCATAATCGCCACTATATTAAGCCACATAAAATTTAAGCTGTATAAATACAAAATGGATGACCTGCTTACAGTCAGCTCCACTCCCTGCGAACGAAATTGCGACTGCAGTGACGTATTTTTCTGTAAATTCCAATGAATTAACACTAGAAAAATTCGATAAATTAGAATAATTACTATAGATGTAACTAATAAACTTACAAATGATAATTTATTGAAAAAGAAACTGCCAATAAGTGGGCCGGTAATATACCCCAAAGTATTAGCCAGCCTGGTGGTAGTAATGACAAAAGGCAAATCTTTATAAGTACAATAAGTTGCGGTTACTTTATCAAAAAAAATACTTTCCATTGAAGCCAAAAAAGCAACACAGGCTAAGATAATAAGTAAATTATCCAGTGGCGCTTTCTCGGTTAAAACAATGAACCAAAAGCCGAGAAATAAGATTAAAATAAAATCCAGACAACGTTTTAAGGCCGTAAATACGTTAGTATTTTCCAGCAGCTTAGGAACAATAAAAAGCAAAACCGCGGAGGGTAAATAAATTAACGCCCCATAGAGCGGAAATTCTTCCAAGGTAATGTAGTGCTGTAATAGAGTATTCAAAATAAAAAAATTGAATACTTTAAATAAAACAGTTAATAATCCATGGTTTGTCCAAATTTGTAAGAACTGCTTTCTATTCATTCCCAAACATCCTAGGACAATTGCAGTAATGCCTGATGGTTATTCTCCAAAAGCGCGAGCATAGTTAAACCTTCCCGTAACATTGCTTCATTGGCTAAGGAATAGCAGGTCATAACCCAAAAAATCCATTTTGCCGCCGAGATATAAATATCCACATCATTAATCGCTAAAGGTAATGCATAAGCATCCCTGAAGCACTTTGCCGCAGCCATATCTAAATAGTATTGGTTGGTATTTTTTTGCAAAACCCAGCTGGTGACTGTATCGATAAAATCAATTTCAGCCCGCATCAGACAAAAGTTTTCCCAATCAACGAGAAAATGCTGACCGGCTTCATTCCAAATAACATTTTTCGGTTTTATATCCGAATGAGAAATAACTAAAGTGGGTGCTTGCCCTATGCGTAAAATTTCATCGTAAGTGACCCTGGTATACACTCCCCGTAATAAATTTTTTAAGGGATTATTCAGATATCTTATGGCGAGTTTTTCCACTAAGGCCAACCCGTGGCTTGTTACCAAATTTTTCCAGCAACTGGCAAAAAAATATGATTTAAGATTAAAAAAATTCCTATCATAATTAAATGGCTGGGTTTGATGTAAGGTAGCGAGTACGTGTGCAATTTGTATTTTTTGCTCGAGATTTAAATAAAAAGGCTCTTTATTTTCGCCGGGAATAAAATGCATCATATAAAATACAAGATCTTTATATTCCTGCACAAAGGTATTATTAATAGAAATTAGTTTTGGAGATGCTATTTTCTTAGTTAGATCATTCACATAGCTGGTATGCAGAGTAAGAAAATTTATCAACCCTAGAGAATTTAATTGATATAATTCTTCTAGATTACCTTTATTGATTATTTTTATCGTCGTTATTTTGCCATTCTCCTCTCGCGCGAAATAAAGCGCGCCTAACATATTTTCTGATTCTTTTATTAGTATGGGATTTACGAATTGATGTTCTCGTAAAAATTCACCCAGTAGAGATTCAATAGGCTGGTGCATAATTATTTTCCTTTTTTTATTACTAATTAAAGCCATTTATTCCGTTTTTAAATCGCCTATCCATGCAGAACGTTAATTACCCATAAAGAAACCAAATAAATGGCAATTGATTAATTATAGACCAACCTGGCGGTAATTTTTGTTCCTTTACAAATATTGATTTTAAAAATAAATATCCTTTTTCTTTTACTGCAGCGCAACATAAAGTTAAAAATAGACTATAATTGTATAAATTTTGTGCTACCCTTAAAAAGCAAGACCGTTTCAATAACAGAGATGTACAATGAGCCTAGATGTCTTTAGCACCCAAACCATCATCGACCTCTTAAAAGAAAATGCTCGAAATACTCCGAGTAAGGCTGCTTTAACATTTCTCTCTCAAAAAGAGAATATTTCTTTAACTTATAAAGAATTGCTAGAGCAAATGGAGCGTTTTGCCACCCGGATTCTAAAGCTTGCCGAGCCTGGCTCACGAGCTATTATTTTATTAAATCCTGGTATCGATTATCTGGTCTCTTTTTTAGGCTGCTTACTGGCTGGAGTTATTGCTGTTCCCGCATATCCTCCCACCAACAGTCGCCATAACATTAGATTATTATCGATTATTGAAGATGCTTCGGTGCAGGTGATTATTACTTCTTCTGCGGTGGTTCATCGTTTGGACTTCAATGAAGATAACAAAACACAGGTCCTTATTATCGAGGAGGAAGAAAATACCTCGACTACCTTAAGGCAATTGCCTCCTATTTACAGCGAAGACGTAGCCTTTCTCCAGTACACCTCCGGATCTACTGGCAATCCCAAGGGGGTGATGGTTACTCATAAGAATATTATTGCAAATGTTCAATGCATTAATGATAAGTTAGCTCAACGAGTTACTACCCTCTGCTCTTGGCTGCCGCCCTTCCATGATATGGGCATGATTGGCTGTACCCTTTTTCCTTTGGCCTATAATGGCCATGTGGTCAGTATGTCGCCCACCGATTTTCTGAAAAATCCATTTAAATGGTTAAAAGCAATCAGTGATTTTCGTGCTGAATGTACTGCGGCACCGGACTTTGCTTATGATTTATGCACCAGAGTGATTACAGACGATGAAAAAAAGGAACTCGATTTAAGCTCATGGCTTTTTGCCATTAATGGCTCTGAACCGGTCAATGCCGAACATTTAAAACAATTTAGTGATGCCTTCGCAGAATGCGGGTTTAACGCCAAATCCGGCCACCCCGCCTATGGCATGGCTGAAACAACCTTATTGATCTCTACCAAAGAAGTAGGCACGGAAACGTTAGTCATGCGTGTGGAAAAGCATACATTCCAAAAAAATATCATCCAGAAAGCTCAAGATGGTGAAGAGTATGTTAATTTGGTTAGCTGTGGCACTGTCTATAACAATTATAATTTAAAAATTATTGACCCCACGAGTTTGGAGATCTTGCCCACCAATAAAATTGGCGAAATCGTAGTCCAAGGTGATTCGGTTACGAAAGGGTATTGGAATAAACCGAAACTCAATCAAGAAATTTTTCATTTAAATTTAGCCTCTGAAGACAAGCCCTTTCTGCGAACTGGAGATTTAGGCTTTTTAAATCCCCACGGCGAACTTTTTATTACTGGGCGCCTCAAAGATTTAATTATCATTCGCGGACAAAACCTGTATCCCCAAGACATTGAACATTGCGTTGAAAAAAGTCATTCCTTGCTCATCAAGCATGGCGGAGCAGCCTTTGTTGTTGACAAAGAAAATAAGGAACCGGAGTTAATCTTAGTCCAGGAAGTTCATCGCAGCGCGAAACAATTCGATGAAATTTTTTCAGCAATATTAGACTGTTGCTCCCAAGAGTTACCCGTATTGCCCAGCGAGATCGTGCTAATAAAACAGTCCTCATTGCCTCGAACCTCTAGTGGTAAAGTGCAGCGTAGCGGCTGTAAGCAGGCATTTCTCGCCAAAGAATTACACATCTATGCCCAATGGCAACGAAAAGCCCATCAGCCAAAACAATCAATGCCTCAGCAACCCCATTTAGCCAATGCACATGAAAAAAACAGCTTAAGCTTATGGATGAAACAATGGCTTGCCGATAATTTATCGCTCCAATTAGACCTAATTGACGTCCATAAAAATTTTTCTTACTACGGTATGGATTCAGTAAGTGCGGTCCAATTTACTACCGCACTAGGAAATCTCATAAATAAGGAAATTAATCCTAGCTTGTTATGGTCTTTTACTACAATTGAAGCCTTAACAGCGCATTTACTCACTGAAGAAGACCCGCTTGCCTTCGCAAATGAGCATTCAACGCCACAAAAACGCTTTGAACCAGTAGCAATTATCGGGATGAGCTGCCGCTTTCCGGGCAGCAGCAATAGCCCACAAGAATTTTGGGAGCTCTTACAACAGGCTAAAGACGGCGTTGGTAATGTGCCTAAAAATCGCTGGGATTCTCAGCTGTATACAGCACAAGCTGGCACCATGGGCACAATAGCTACCTCTAAAGGTGGTTTTATTGACAATGTTGATCAGTTTGATGCCGCTTTATTTAACATTAGTCGGCGTGAAGCAGAAGCAATGGATCCCTAACATCGTCTTTTACTGGAATTAACCTGGGAAGCGCTGGAGCGAGCTGGCATCGCCCCTTTATCTTTAAATGATACTGATGCGGCAATCTTTATTGGAATTGCTTCCAATGACTATAGCCAATTAGCGCATGATGCAGTACAACACAATGCTAATGCCTACTATGGGATAGGTAATGCTCATAGTGCTGCCGCGGGGCGAATTGCTTACTTTTTAGGCACGCATGGCGAGTCAGTAGCGGTAGATACCGCATGCTCCTCCTCATTGGTTGCCGTATTCAATGCCTGTCAGGATTTACATGAAAAAGGCTATAGCTTAGCCATTGTGGGTGGCGTAAACTGCATTCTGGATCCCTCGTTAAGTGTAAGTTTCTCGCAAGCGGGAATGTTATCACCTCAGGGTAAATGCCAAGTCTTTGACGCTAAGGCAGATGGCTATGTGCGTAGTGAGGGATGCGGTGTGCTCATTTTAAAACGCTTAGCCGATGCACAACGTGATAAAGACCCTATTTTGGCAGTCATTCAAAGTGCTGTAGTGAATAGCGATGGACACAGTAATGGCATCACCGCGCCAAGTCCCAAGGCACAACAGGACTTAATTAGTAAAGCCATTCATGCCGCAGGGCTTTCTCCCGATTTAATTGATTATATTGAGACTCATGGCACAGGTACGCGCCTGGGTGACCCGATTGAGTTTAATGCGTTGAAAGAAGTTTTTGCCACCGGCACACGGCAAAAGGATTTATATATCGGCTCGGTAAAAAGCAACATCGGCCATTTAGAAGCAGCTGCGGGTATGGCAGGCCTTATCAAAACCATTTTAATGTTACAACATCAGCAAATTCCCGCCAATTTACATTTTGAAACCGTTAATCCGCTAATTGACTTAGCCTCAATCCCGGCACAAGTACCTACACACTTGCAAGCCTGGGAAGCTGGAGCGCAAAAACAACTACGTTATGCTGGCATTAGCTCTTTTGGTTTTACGGGCACCAACGCGCACCTAATCCTTAGCGAAGCTCCCCCTAAAAATGCCCTGGATGCCGCGGTGGATACGCCCCAAAGACCGGTGCATGTCTTCACGCTATCAGGACATACTCCAGAAGCTTTAGCGGCACAACAAGCACAATTAGCAGAATTTATACAACGCGATGCGCCTATGGATTTAGCCAATTTATGCCATAACCTTGCTCTTAGTCGCAGTGCTTTAGATTATCGGCTGGCCTTTCCTGTGCAAACCCACGCAGAATTACTGGAAAAATTAACTACCATTACCCCAACCAATAAAGCAGTAGCATTAAATACTGACAAAATAGCCTTTCTATTTACAGGACAAGGCTCACAATATTCAGGGATGGGCTGGGAACTTTATACTACGCACCCTTTATTTAGGCAGGAAGTTGATCAATGCAGTCAGCTACTGGCGGATTGTTTGCCCGTGCCACTGACTAAGGTAATGTTTGATCCTGAACTGGCTTCCTTATTAAACCAAACTCAGTATACTCAACCCGCCTTGTTTGTACTTCAATATGCTTTAGCGCAATTATGGATAAGTTGGGGAATTCTCCCCACAGCGGTTATCGGTCACAGTGTTGGCGAGTATGTCGCAGCAACTGTGGCAGGCGTTATGAGTTTAGCAGATGGCTTAAAACTCATTGCCGCTCGCGCCAAACTCATGCAAGCACAGCAAGAAGGCAGTATGCTTAGCGTGAGTGTTGATGAAACACAAGCTCAAGCCTTACTGCAGGAATTCCAAACTCAGGCACCAGAGGCAATCTTAAATATTGCGGCAGTAAACAGCTTGAATCAAGTGGTATTTGCTGGTGAAAGCACCGCCATTCGTCAGTTAAATCAGCAATGCCAGTTGCAAGGGATTCGCAGCACCGAGCTGCAAGTGTCTCATGCCTTCCATTCCGAACTTTTACGTCCAATGATTGCTGAATTTAAGCAGATTGCTGCAAGCATTCAGTATTTGCCGCCCAAACTCGTGCTAATTTCCAACGTCAGTGGCAAGCAAATCGCTGCCATCAATGCCGATTATTGGGCTGAGCACGTCCTGGCTACGGTGCGATTTAGTAGCGGAATACAGGAATTAATTTTAGGAAATTATCAAACTTTTATAGAAAT
The DNA here is from genome assembly GCF_001465875.1 of Legionella saoudiensis. Lineage (GTDB taxonomy): Bacteria > Pseudomonadota > Gammaproteobacteria > Legionellales > Legionellaceae > Legionella > Legionella saoudiensis. The sequence continues at coordinate 222,809 of NZ_LN901323.1, forward strand.
GGGCCCACAGCCGGTTTTATTAGCTTTTGCTCGACAGGCTAGCCCTTCACAACAGGCTTTATGGTTGGCTTCGCTCAGAAAAAATCGCCCTGACTGGCAAATCCTCTCCGAAGCTATAGCACAACTCTTTGAAAACGGACATACCATAAATTGGCAGGCCTATAATGCACCGTTTAAACTGACAATCGATGCACACAATTTACCTACTTATGCGTTCCAGCATCAATCATATTGGCTCACAGACGAATTTAAAAAGCCGGTAAGTAATTCTATCAGCTCCGATTCAAGTCAGGCCCTTTATCAAATGGAATGGAAGCCATTAGCAAAGACATCGCAGCGAAATAGGCCTCAAGCGGTAACAGGAAAATGGTTGATTTTTGCGAATCAAGATGTAGAAAGTCAGAATATGATAAAACTGTTATCTACTTTTTTACCAGTGATTATGGTGGTGCGTCCTGGAAGAAAAATGACACTGACTCCCGATGAAGCAGTACTTAACCCTTATGAGCCAGAGCATTTTTCCAACTTATTGAGCAAGCACCCCAAAATTGAAGGCATTTTTTATTTATGGGGCCTAGTAGACACGGAGTTTTTTCAAGAACCGCGATTACAAGCCTTAACTTGTGATGACATGAACCAATTAATTAAAAATTCATGCGCAGGCTTACTTCATTTGGTGCAAGCGCTTATAGCTCACAAACAGCAGGTCAAGTTTTGGAACGTAACCCGAGGAGCAACAACCATAGCTCCTCCTCCTTTACCCTTTTTTTCACCACTAGTAGGTATGGGAAAAACCTTGGTTCTGGAATACCCTGAACTAGATTACCATCATTTTGATGTTGATCTGGAAACAACGATGCAAAGCACGGCAACCCAACTGCAACAACTGATTAATCATTATCAAGACGAAGCCCTTCTCGCCTACTACAAGAATTTATTATATGTACCACGCATCACTCCCGCACACATACCTCCAGTTGTCCCTAAAAAAGCATTGGTAAAAAATGCCTCTTATCTAATTACTGGGGGTCTAGGCGGAATAGGCTCTATTCTATGTAAGTGGCTGATTCAGCAAGGGGTAAACTCGATTATTTTATTAGGCAGGCGCCCATTAAATGATGAGCTAAACGCGATGCTTAATTCATTGCGTGTTGATAATGTGGGTATCCACTATATTCAAGCGGATGTGAGTGATAACCAACAACTGCGGTTGGCATTAACCAAGATCCACTGCACACTGCCTGCAATTAAAGGAATTTTTCATGCGGCAGGCACTTTAAGTGATGGCTTATGGTCACAGCTAACCTGGAATGATTTTGAACAAGTTTTCGCGGCTAAAGTTCAAGGGTCCTATAATTTACACCGCTTAAGCATCGAGCTTACCCCTGAGTTAGAGCATTTTGTGATGTTTTCATCGATCAGTTCTTTATTAGGTACCCCAGGACAAGCAAATTATGCCGCAGCAAACACTTTTCTCGATAACTTGGCTCACTACCGAGCTCAAGCAGGGTTACCTGCAGTAAGCATTAATTTTGGCCCTTGGCAGCAAATAGGTATGACTCGTGATTTAGTGCAGTCCTGGTCGGCTTATGGTATTCATAACATTAGTGAGGAGTTAGGTTTAGCTTCATTAAAACGGGCAATGTCAGGCTCTTTCACTCAATTGTGTTTAATGCCTAATGAGATGACAACGCAGTTGGCCCACTTACCACGTTCCTATAAAAAATTATTGACTGAGCTTATTCCTGAGCCGCAAAAGGCTCAACCAGCACATGTCAATGCGGCAATACATCAATCGAGCCAAGATCTACTTGTTCAATTAAGACAGCAACAATCTGCGCAACGAGTCTCTGAGCTAAAAGATATCTTCATAAAAGAGATTCGTACGATTCTTCGTTTAAAAGAAAGCGACAGTCTGCCTATGAGCAGCAATTTATTAGCGCTAGGAATGGATTCTATTCTTGGTATGGAGTTGGTACGTCAACTGCAATGCAAATTGGGCTTGGAAAATTTAAGCATCCAAGCCTTGCTCTTTGAGAACCGCTCACTAGACAATATTGTCGATTTTTTGAATGAGCAAATAGGCACTAGCACGAAGCAAGATGATGGCCCTTGCCTAACTCAAATAAGGCCCCACCAATTAGTACCACTTTCGGTGCAACAAATGCGCCTGTGGAATCATATTCAAGCTCAGCCCATGAATCCTGTGTATGTGATCACTAATCAGTTCGAACTTGATGGCCCGGTGGATGTATTGATTTTGGAAAAAAGCATTCAACAAGTTATTGAGCGCCATTCTATGCTCCGTTGTAGCTTTCATAGTTCGATGGGAACGCCTTTTCAATTTTTTCATGATCAGGTTGATTTTAAATTGAATTATGTTGATCTTCGTGCTTTAGAATCTAAAGATCAAACACAACAAATCAAGCAATTATTGCAAAGAATAAACACTCATATCTTTGATTTGAGTAAAGCGCCTTTATTGGCAAGTTATTTGATTCAACACGCTGAGGAACGCTATATTTGGACCTTCAGTGTGAGTCATTTATTAGTTGATGGGGGTAGCAGCCTACTTTTGTTTGAAGAGATTCTGCATGTTTATGCACTCAATCAAAATCGCACCACGCAAATCTTGCCGACAGCCACACCTTATGAAGAATTTGTGGAGTGGCAATTAACCAATGTAGTCAATGGTACTTATGAAAAATATGTTACTTTTTGGCGAAATACCTTGTTGAACTATCACCCTCCAGTGCTGCCCACGGATAAGCCTCTACCTCAGCATGCATCCGCTTTTGGTGCAAAAGAGCCCATTAGCGTTTCTGCAGAATTACTGAATAAGCTGCACAATTTAGCTAAACAAAATCAAGTTACACTGCCTAATTTATTATTAGCAGCTTATGGACTGGTGTTAGCGCAGTTTAGCAAAACCGAGCAAGCCTTTATTACCTTGCTTTGTGCTGGACGTGAAATGGAAAAATTCCAGGCAACTATGGGTGAGATAGCCAATGAATTGCCCTTGATTATCCATTCTTCGCCTACCATGCGTTTCATTGATATGGCCAAGCAGTTACAAAATGACTTAGTTCTGTTTTTTGAATATCAGTATTTACAACCCGAGCAAATTGCCGCCCTTGATTTACCAATCCCTGATGTATCTTTCGACTTCCAACACTTGGCCCTCAAGCCTGTTGACCCTGGATTTAAACTCAAGCCATTAGCTCAGGAGGACACAAAGATTCCTCTTTGGGGCACTAGTCCGCGCAAACTGTCATTAAAATTTAATTATGACCGCAATGCATTAACTGGGTATCTTAAGTATCGGGTTGACTTATATGAGCGTGAAACTATTTATCTTCTTACTACCCAGTTTCTGAAAATACTTGAGGAGGTTGTCGAGAAACCTGAAAGCACATGTGACAATTTAGCTAATTTGTGGAGCTCACTATGAGTAAGTCGTATCTAATAAAACCCCCTTTATCCATATTCAAAGAATATGACGTTCGCAGTAAAATTGGCGAAGACCTAAATGAAAATACTTACTATACTTTAGGCGTGGCGATTGGCAGTGAACTACAGGAAGTACATGGATTGCATACTGTATTATTGTCGCGTGACAGTCGTGCAAGTAGCGATGCATTTGCCGAATCCTTGATTAAGGGATTATTAGAAAGTGGCACCCAAATTATTGATATTGGCTGCTTACCCACCCCCTTATTGCATTTTGCGATGATGGATTTGCAATGCCATTCCGGATTGATGGTTACCGCGAGCCATAATCCGGCGAATTATAATGGTTTAAAACTTACCTTAGGCGACCAGAATTATTATGGAGGCAGGCTCTATGCCTTATACCAACGGATTATGGAGAATAAATTTATCATTGATCGCGAAGACCGAGGAAAACTGATTCAATATCCTTCGGAACAAGTGATTGATAAATACATTCGCCTGGTTAAAGAGCGTACTGGGACTATTAAAAATCTACGCGTTGTAGTGGATTGCGGGAATGCGGTGGCAGGTCATGTAGCTCCTCAGTTATTAACTGCTTTAGGTTGCGAGGTCATCCCTTTATATTGCGACGTGCAATCAAGCTTTCCTAATCACCACCCAGATCCGTCTGTAGAAGAAAATTTAATGAGTCTGTGCCAGATGGTGGTGGAACAACGCGCCGATCTTGGCGTGGCCTTTGATGGCGATGGCGATCGTTTAGGTATAGTGGATAACAATGGCTGTATTATTCCTTCAGATTACTTGCTGCTGGCCTTTGCTGATACTTTACTCAAGAAAGAACCTAATGCAGCCGTGGTATTTGATATTAAATGCACCCAACATTTAAATGAGTACATTCTCGCCAACCAAGGACGTCCCATTATGACGCGCACTGGTATGGCGCATATTATGTCCAGTATGTCCGAGCATAACGCGGCCATTGGCGGTGAGTTTTGTGGGCACTTCTACTTTAATGATCGCTGGTTAGAATATGATGATGGTATTTATGCGGCCGCACGAGCCCTAGAAATGTTAAGTGGGCAAGCACTTGATAGTCATCAGTTTTTTGACCAATTTCCTAAATCCTTAAGTACTAGCGAATTAAAAATTGACATTGATGAGCAGCACAAAGAAGAATTTATGAAACAGTTAATTCTCCATGCGCCCATGTATCTAGGAGGAGAACTGGTACAAATCGATGGGCTAAGAGTAACACATGACGATGCCTGGGGGTTAGTACGTGCTTCCAACACGGGGCCTTATTTAACCCTGCGCTTTGAAGCAAAGACCCATACCGCCATGCAAAATATTAAAGACTTATTTGCCAAATTAATTACGACCATTAATCCTTCATTGGTCTTACCTTTTTAGTGAGACACTATGGATAAAGAAGTACTTGCACTTTTTGATTTTGACGGGACATTAACGACAGGTCTACCCAGTAGGCTACTTTTTTTAAACTACTTAGCTGGCTTACCGAAAATGCTCAGTAGCCTTATGTCGAGTATCGCCTACTCCTCCCGAAAACAGTCCGGCGGCGAGTGTATAAATTGGCATCATTATCTGGATGCTCTTATTTTAAAAGGCCGAGACCGGCAGGAGCTTAATGAGCAGGCCATGCAGTTCATCGAACAAGTACTCATCAAAAAACTACGTAAAGAAGCCATAGAGCGTCTCAACTTCCATCAACAACAAGGCCATCGCTGTATTTTAATTAGTGGGGCTTGGGATATTTATCTCGAACCCTTAGCCAAACAATATGAATTTCAGCAGGTAATTTGTACGGAGCTAGAGTTTGATGCGACGAGTAATAAAAGTACGGGGCGGATGCGGAATAATTATTGCACCGGCCAACAAAAAGTTGCTGAATTTAAAAAACGGTATGCCGCTCGGGAAAACTATGAGCTTTATGCCTATGGAGATAGTGTTCATGATATGGCTTTACTCAATTATGCCGATCATGCTTTCTATCGCTGTTTTAAATAAAATATAAAATAGATATTGCTTTTTGCACTAAATTTGTACTAAAATTCTGAGCAAATTACAACCAATCCAAACACAGGGAAGACAAAATGCCCAACCTATCCATCAAAAATGCACAGGTAATCAATGAGTTTATTGCGAACTATAAGCAATTAAATGCGCTAGGGAAGAAACTTTTTCCTCAAGCAATCAAAGAGTTACTCGAGCAACATGCGACAGCAACCGATCCAGCAGAAAATGCATTCGAGCTGATTAGCCTACTTATGAGAACAACTAAGTTATTAAAGCTTTCATGTATTACCAAGTTCAAGGAAAGCAGTCTTTATATAAACTGTAAATTATTAAACGCAAACGGATTATTTTCCAAGGAAAATGCCTTGGTGCTGTTAAGTCATCCTGTAGCAAATCGTCTTTTTGCCGCAATCCACAAGCTAAATGAGCACAACCTACTCCATGGAAATGAAGGGCAAGAACATTTTAACGCGGTAGCACACCACTTGACGGCCCCAGATAAAGCTGCTCATGCGCTAATTACTTTACATAAGTCAGCATTATTAAATGCTAAAAATAGAGAGGCGGTAACCCAGCATTTAACTCATCCGGAAGCGGTAGCAGCCCTTTTACAGCGTATCAGCCCATGGGGTTTATTAACCGGTGAGCAGGGGGAAAAGAATTTACAGCAAGTGATTAATCATCCTCATCCCGATACCATACTCTTAGCCGTGGAATTGCTCAATCCCTGCGATGGTGATTTGCAAGATAAATTTGAAGTGATTATGAATTCCAAAGCATCTTATGCGGCAGCACTTTCACTCTTAGAGTTGGAGCAAGAGAATATGCCTATATCCGCGATTAAAACCTCCCTAACAGATGCCGAGAAACCTGGTTTTGTTACTACCTTGCTAATCAATAATAAAAGATCACTGCAAAGTAGCGCCCCCATGCCATCTTCATCAACGAATACAAATGAAAATGCCCATCCTGCTCCAGGTAGAATGTAATTTGCAATAACACGCAAGAGCAACTAAGGCCCTTATTAAAGGGAGTTTGAAAAACACGTCATCCTAAATCGCAAGGGATGACGTGCTTTTAGGATACTGGCTATAAGTAAGCCCCATTAATCGTAGTAACCAGATTACTCTTTTCACATAATTCAAAAATTGTTTAATTTTTACACTATAATTCTAAATATAAGATTTGTTATTAAGAGCGCTATTATGCCTAAGAAAAAAGAGTCTACGAAAAAAGAACAAATTAAAGCCAATCTGAAAACTGACTTATGGGATTTAGAGACGGTTACGGCGGTAGTTGAAGCAGTCAAAAAAGAAAAAAATCAAAAAGGTGTAACCATGAATATGTTTACACTAAAAACGGATGCTGAAAATGGGGATAATGAATTCAAAATATTTATGGATACGCTTGCCGCCAATATTCATTTGATTCCTGATGGCACCAGAATACAGCTTATGGTGCAAAGTCTTGAGCACTGGTATCCCGTTGATCTGCAAATATCTGGGGGTAATGTCAGTGTAATTATTCCCGAAGCAGGGTTTTCTTCCGCTACCGCAAATGCGACAGTAGTCATTATGAATGCGTTTCCTAATGCAGAAGTTTATCGCTTTTATCCGGACATAAAAACAGTGGATGGCAAACAACGAGGCGTCATGATCCAAGCAGATGGAGAAAGTTGCTCTCGCTTTGGCTTACAACAACTATTTGCGCTACAACGTTTACCCTCAATTCATCAGCAATTACAACAAGAGCAAGGCCAGCTCAAAACTGAAGATATAAATCCTGGTGCAAAAAATCCTTACCGGCATTATAAGTTATCATTTAAGGATACCCCGCCGGAAATAGCCAGCATTTTTAGATCAACCCAATCTTTATCTGCATTAGCGGGGCTTGATCAAGAGATGAAAGACGCCGTGGTAAATAAGAAAGGGGAAACCTTAGAACAGTATAACCAACGCTTTACCCGCTTAAATCCTGAGACTAATCGCATGCAGAATATGGCTATAATGGATTTTAAAGAAAAATATGCGGATAAGACGACAGCGTATCTGAGCAAAGCAAAAAGCGAACAGCTAGAAGGCTCTTTAGATTTTGCAACTCGTGGTGGTATTGATTTCCTTACTAAAGGAGCTAAATATCAAGACCGCTATACTGAAAAACAAGAAGCGCGAGCAAGTTCGAGCGTGATAAAGGCTAAAACTGCGCGCAATGATGTATGCCAACAAGTCAATGCATTATGCCATGAAGCAACAGATGCTCTAAATCACTATGTCACCGATCCTGCTGCGAAAGCGCTGATTGATGATCTGCATGCTGCCCGAATTAATTTTATGGCAACTAGACCGGATAAAAGCCAATCCTTAAAATCGGCTTACAAAAACCAGGCAGCAGATTTAAATTTCGTAACCCAACAGGTAATTGATTATTTACGGCAAAAGCCGGACGATGCGCTTGCTTATAGCATCCAAAGACTCGATACCATGTCGCAGGCATTGAATAGCACCATTCGCCCGCCCGAACGTCCTAATATCATTGTTGCTACCGCAATGAGCTTTAAAGAAAAATTGTCTTCGTTAGTAGGCAAGAATAAAGTCGAGGAAGCAGAGGACGATGATTCGGAAAGCATGCATCTTTAGAGGATAATCCATACGAACATCGAAAAATTATTTAATTAATTTTTTAACAACCAAGAGCGCACGGTCTCTCTGGTTTCTTCGATAACGGTCAGCAATTGCTTATACAAGGCCTCTAACAAAAAAGTATGCCCGGCTTTATAATAGCGCTCTAAATGCTGACAGGCTTGCACCAATTTTTCCGCGCCGCAATACACAAAACCACTTTTTATCCGATGTACCAATTTTTGCACCATATGCCAGTCGTTTTGGCTATGCGCATGCCCCAGCTCGCGTAAATCAGCAGGAGTTTCCTTATCGATAATTGAGGTTAATATACTCTTAAGGAGATTAATATCGCCCCCCATATCCTCTAGAGCACGTTGCACATTAAAAAGCTTATATTCCTCTAATTGAAACAAATGCGCCTCATTATCGGGAAGGCTGAGGCCTTGTGCCTCATTCTTTACCGGGGATTTAACAGAATTATTCGCCGGTACCGCTGCTTCAGGAAAATAAGTAGTTTTAATCCCAATCAATACCTCGGTGGTCATCGGTTTAGTAAATACTTCATTCATCCCCGCCTCTAAGCAACTTCTTTTTATTTTGTCTTCAGAATGCGCCGTTAAGCCAATAATAGGCATGGGTTTTTTATACAGCTCGCGTTCAAACTCACGAATTTTCCGCGTCAAATCAATGCCTGATAGCCCGGGTAAGCCAAGATCGGTAATAATTAAATCAAAGTTTTGCGTTTTTGCCAGATGCAGCGCACTTTCACCATCCATAACACTAGTGGATTGATAACCTGCAAGCTTAACCAGGTTTTCTAAGGTAAATAACGCAATTTTATTGTCCTCAACCAATAATAATTTACAGGGTTGCGCCGTTGCGTTAATACCAGATGCTGCTGCTATTTTATCGCTCATTCCATCTGATAAGCGAGAAGGCTTTAAGTTAGGCGCGGGGGCACCAGTTTTTAACGACAGATCAAAATGAAAGGTCGTTCCTTTGCCCAGTTCACTGCTTACCTGAATTTCTCCCCCGAGCAAAGCCACATAAGACTGGGCAATATGTAAGCCTACCCCATGCCCACTATACGTTCCCTTATTAGAAGGGGTACCTCGGTAAAAACGATCAAAGATTTTATCTTGTAATTCTTCAGGTATGCCAATACCTGTATCAGCAATATAAAAGCGAATGAGTGAACATGTTTCATTCTGTTCTAAAAGCTTTAGATTGATCTCCACTCGACCTGCTTGGGTAAACTTAATCGCATTACCCAATAAGTTAAGTAAAATACGGTGAATTTTAGTCGCATCACTAATTAAACACGCAGGAATTTGCTCATCAATATGAGCCACCAAATCCAATCCTTTAATCAAAGTTGATGGGCGTTCTAACTGCTCGATGTTATGTACCAGTTGGCGTAAATCAAAGGGTTCTTCATGTACATCCGCTTCATTCACGTTATCTGCAGAAACTACATCTAAAATGCCATTAAGCATCGAAAGTAATTGCGTACCACTCTCGCCTAGCCAATGGGCATATTGTTTTTGCGTATCATCAGTTAGGTTATCTTCTAACAACTTAGCCATGCCCACTACACCGGTTAAGGGAGTACGGATATCATGGCTCATATTGGCAATAAACTCCGTTTTAACCTGATTGGCCAACTCGGAAGATACCTGGGCTTTGGTTAAGTCCGTTACATCAACCGAGATTCCCGCAAGCCCCATAATCTCACCTGCCTGATTAAAAATAGGCACTTTACTGACTAAAGTATGAATCACGTCTCCAGCATCGTTAATTAACTCTCCTGGCTGATTAATGACCGCTTTTCCTGTCGCAAAGATTTGCTCATCTGTGGCGCGATACTCTTTTGCTAACTCCCAATCATGAAACACATCAAAATCAGTTTTGCCAATAATGTCTTCGGTCGATGACAAATTAATGAAGTTAGCTGCCATTTGATTGCAACCGATATATTGTAAGTCGCGGTTTTTCCAATAAACATAGCAGGGGATTTTATTAATAATTCCATTTAAATAGTTATATACCTCGGTAACATAATAAGGCAGCGCGTATCGTTGTTTAAATTTAAAACCCAAAATCTGTTCACAGGTACTTTCCATTGATTGAAACATCCGCTCTTTCTCGGTAACATCCTTACCCAGCAAGAATAATTTTTTCTCATTATCAACGCGCGCCGCAATACACTTCCAACTAAGAAACACCCCATTTACTTCCATTGGACTTTGATTAATGATTTTGCCCTGCTCATCTAAAAGCGAAGGAAGCTTCAAGGCAGCCCATAAAGCAAAAAAAGACTGATTATCATGTCGTTGTTTGGAGGTTAGGTGTAAGGTATGCTGCGCCGCGGCATTAATGTAATCAATATGCAGTTGTTGGTTTAGGATAATAAAAGAAACATTGAGAAGATCATAGGCTTTACCAAAATTTGGTATTTCTTGTCGCGTTATATTCATCTATTTATTCCCAATACTTTCTTATCTGCACTCTTGATTCGTCTGGATGAATTGAGCAAGTTGTCTAATTGTAGGCGCTGTATACAAATGATTTATCGACACCGAAACCACAAAGGTTTTATTTATTTTTTCGATCAAACTCAATGCTTTTAGGGAATAACCGCCTAAAGCAAAAAAGTCATCATGAATTCCTACTTCATCAATACCCAAGTTCTCTTGCCATAATTGTGCCAATTGCGACTCGACCTCATTGGTAGGTCCTTCATAATTATTTCTTACATTCAACTCCTGGCGCGTCATTTTCGGTTGTATGACTCCTGTTTGCACCGGTGGTTTCAATAGCATGAGGGCATAACGCTCCGGCTCATAATTGGAAATGATCGCTTGCGCATGCGAACGCTCCATTGCCTGTAAAAATAATTTTTGTCCCTCTTGTGGCGAGATATCATTACCCCGACCCAAGTAGCGAACCTCATGCGGGCGTTGCGTTTCCACCGTCATCCCTACCTCACGCCAACTATTCCAATTTAAACTCAAGATAAAGCGAGTAGAAAATAATCGGGTACAAGCAAAGGCATCTAAACTTGCATTTGCCGCACAATAATCCACCTGTCCCTTTTCTCCAGTAATCGCCGCAAGGGAGGAAGTTAGAACCACAAAATCCAAGGTCACTCCCTGTAACGCGCGCGCTAAATTATAAGTTCCCTGAAGCTTCGGTTCTAATACAGCGTCGGCCTTCGCTTTGGTTTTTAGCTGCACTAGCCCACCACCGGCAATTCCTGCAGCATGAATCACTCCATCAATGCGACCCAACTGCTGTTTATAATAGGCCACAACATCACATAATGACGCCTCCTGGCTTACATCAACCTGATGGCAAAAAAGCTTTGCCCCTAGATCCTGTAATTTTTGTAAGCGGCTTACTTTAGCATACAGCGGGTGTTGGCTGTCTTGCAAAATAGCGGCCCATGTTGAAGGAGCACTAATCAGGCTACGCGATAAGAGAATAAATTTAGGCTGAGCAACATTGTTAGCAATAGCCTCGCACAAACTTAACGCAACCCCTCCCATACCGCCAGTAACCAGATAAACCCCACCATGCTTAAAGCGATTTTTTGCATTGGCAACCTTACTTTCAGTATAGGCCAGCTCCCAGCGAAAGCCATGGCGGTAAGCACTAATGGGGCGATGGCGTTCCCATTGCTCCTGTATGCAGGTACGCACAAGCTCATTCACTAACAAGGGGCTATTCGCCGCTAGCTCATCAGGATGTAGGTCAAATACCCGGTACCTTAAAGCCGGGTGCTCGTGCATAATAGCCCGACATGCCCCAATTAAACTGGCATTGGCTGGGACCATCGCCTCCGTGCCCAGTACTTGCTGGCTACCGCGTGTTATTAGCGCACATTGCAAGGGCATTTGCTCACCAATGTGCTGCACATAAGCCTGAGTTAAATAAAGGAGACTATGAAAACTCAAGGCCAATTGCTGCGCAACTTTCTCATTGCGAAGCAAAGCTACGGAGTTATTATCACAGGAGGATAAATGCACAATAATTGGCCGTTTCAGGATATTTTTTAATGTTTTAAATAGGGTGTCATAATGGGTTTTTTCTGCCACATTGATGCTAAAGCGGGATGCGGAATGGGCCATATATTCTTTAGCAGGCTCAACAGAAATGGGGGTGATTCCTTGTGCGCAAAGGAAATCTACAATTTGTGAGCCGAAACCTTGCTGATCATGAATAATAATCCAGCTATGTGCCGCAACTTCCTCTTTATCCAGTGCTAAAGGCGCAAAGTATGCGGGCTGGTGCGACCAGGCTGGAACATAAATTTGCTCCATGCTGGCCGCCGCATGCACTGCATTATCCGGTTCAACCCAATAACGCTGTCGTTGAAATGCATAAGTTGGCAATGGAATGCGTTGCCTTTTTTCATTAGCATGAACGCTGTTCCAATCGATATAAATGCCTTGCTGCCACAACGCGCCTAAAGCAGATAAAAGCTGTTGATAATCTCGTAATGGGGCATGACGATTAGCTAACACCTGGGTCATCGCAATACGCGAGGCATCGCTTCCGGCAACTTCGCGGAGAAAAGTACTTAAATTACGCCCAGGACCTACTTCAATAAAGAACGAGCGCGCATCCGCAAGTGCGGTACGTAGACCACCACAAAATTTCACCGTCTGACGCATATGACGATACCAGTAGTCAGGGTTCGTGGCCTCCTCTGTAGATAACCAAGTGCCCGTAACATTAGAGATTATCGATATTGTCGGCGCAGACAAAGAAATATTAGCGAGCATGTCTTTAAAAGGTCGCTCCACGGATTCCATGAAACGGCTATGGAACGCATGGCTTACCTGCAATTTTTGATAACGTTTACCTTGATTGGATAAATACTGGCTTAACTCAGCAATTTCCGCAGCCGAGCCTGATGCAACGCACTGATTGCTGGCATTATGCAAGGCCAGCTCGACCGGAATAAGTTGCTGATAGGCTGTGAATTCTTCTGCCGTACATTCAATAGCAAGCATATCCCCGCGCTCCGCGCTCGCCATTAATAAACCGCGTTCACATACAATAATGATTGCATCTTCAAAAGAAAAAACCCCGGCCAAGCAAGCCGCGACGTATTCGCCAATACTATGACCAATAAGTACATCTGGCTTGACCCCATAACTCATTAATAATTGCGCCAACGCATATTCAATAATAAATAAAAGTGGCTGCGCGTACTGAGTTTGGTTTAGGCGAACATCGTCAGGATTTCGAATAAGCGCCAACAGATCGCAATTAATGTAATTCTTAGCAAGATGCGCCCCTTGCTCGACTAACAACGCAAACAAGGGGACTTTCTCTATTAGCTCCATTGCCATTAAATGGTACTGCGTCCCCTGCCCTGGAAACATAAATACCACATTGATGCCTTGCTCAGGGCATTGATCAATAGGGTTTTGTGTTAGGCTGTGAATTAATTCATCAACTGTTTTGCCAACCGCAAATCGGCGCCAGGAAAAATCTTCTCGTCCTTTTTGCAACGTATAGGCAACATCGGCCAAATTAATCGCAGGTGCTTTTGCCGCTAAATAATGTATTAGTCTTTCTGTATTTTGCTGTAACGCACGTTTGGTTTTTGCAGAAAGAATAATTAATTGCTCTTTATTAGCAACCATTAAGCTTGGTTCTTGATGGTGTTCCCCTAATACCATATGAACATTGGTACCGCCCACACCAAAAGAACTGACGCCAGCATAACGTAGGCCTCCCCTCGTCGCCCAATCCTGCAATTGGGTATTGATTACAAAAGGACTGTCGTGCAGAAACAAATCGGGATTAGGCTTAAGAAAATTACACATGGGAGGGATTTGACGATAATACAGGCATAAGGCGGTCTTAATTAATCCCGCAATTCCTGAGGTCACATCCGTATGGCCAATATTTCCTTTAACGGAGCCCAGGAAGCAAAACTGTTTTCGTTCTGTTTGTTCTCGATATACGGCGCTTAAAGCCCCTATCTCCACCACATCACCCAAAGCAGTAGCGGTGCCATGAGCTTCAAGATAACCAACCTCATCAGCCTTTATTTGAGCCTGTCGCAACGCTTCGCGAATGCAAGACATTTGCCCGCTGGTGCTTGGGGCAGTAAATCCTAGTTTATCTGAACCGTCATTATTAACACCTCGTCCTTTAATTACAGCATAAATGGTATCGCCATCGGCAAGCGCATCCGTTAGGCGTTTTAAAATAACAACACCGACACCATTGGAAAAAACAGTACCATTGGCCGCAGCAGAAAAAGGGCGACAATGCCCATCAGGCGAAACGATACTCCCCTGTTGGTAAACATAGGCATCTTCCTGAGGCACCATGATTGATGCCGCACCAGCCAATGCAATGTCACTGTATCCGAGAAGTAAATCCTGGCAGGCATGATCAACGGTAGCCAAGCCCGTAGAGCAGGAGGTATTCACATTGATACTACGCCCCTTAAGATTGAGACGATAGGAAATCTGAGTGCTTAACATACTGGCACTCGTTGCTATTCGCTGTTGTAAAAGATCATGTTCCTTATTAAACCAATTATTTTTTAAAAGGTTTTCTTGCAAATAAGTACTATCCGTCATTCCGGCAAAAACACTAATCGATTGGGTTTCTAATTTTTCGGGAGCAATGGCGGCATGTTCTAAGGCTTCCCAAGCGCATTCAAGAAGAATACGTTGCTGTGGATCAGCTATTTGCGCATCGCCAGGATTAAAGCCAAAAAAATTAGCATCAAATTGTTCAATTCCTCGCAGAATACCTCGTACTGGAACGAACTGTTTCTCCGCATCTCGCGATTTATTTGCTAACGATTCCTTATCAAATCGTTGTAAGCTTTCCTTTCCCAAACAAAGATTATCCCAATACTCCTGCAGCGAGTTAGCTCCAGGAAAACGGCAGGACATGCCAATAATCGCAATCTCATTGCCTCCCGCATCATGCACTACTTTTTCGGTAGGCACCTCAATTTGCCCCTCGAGATAGCAGCTTAATTTATAAATAGTTGGGTGCGAAAAGATATCGGCTACTTGCAATTCCGATTGTAATTCCTGATTAATTTTACTGCACGCATCCGTGACTAGCAGTGAGTTTGCTCCCAATTCGAATAGATTTTTATGAACATCAATAACTTTACGGTTTAATAAATGCTGCCAGATTTTTTTTATCGTTTCTTCAATCCGGCTGGATGAGGAAGTATCAATATGGAATGACAAATCAACATGAGGTAGGGAGTCCAATTTGGATTTATCAACTTTTCCAACTAAAGTTAGCGGTAATGCCTCCACCATGACGTACTTGGCAGGTAGCATATAAAGAGGCAATACCTCACTTAAAAAAGCCCGAATCTCATCCGCACTGACCACCGTCTCTGGAGTCGATAAGACAATATAAGCAGTAAGCATCTTATGCGAGCCCCCGCCTACCTCCACTTTAACGGCTGCGAGGCTAACTCCAGGAAAACGCATGAGCTGTGTTTCAATTTCACTCAAATGAATACGAAAGCCACCAATTTTAACTTGATCATCAAAGCGCTCTAAAAACAGATACTCGCCGGAGGCAAGTTGACGCACACGATCTCCTGTCTTGTATAAACGCTGGAATGGTTCAGTCTGACAGAAAGGATTGATGATAAATTTTTCATCATTTTGCTGGGGCGCATTATGGTAACCTAAGGCTAAATTAATCCCACTGACATACAGCTCTCCTTCATTAGTCGGCTGTTTATTTTCGTCAAGAACATACATTCTGACATTATTAATGGGCGTACCAATGCTGGACAATAAATCATCAGACAGCACGCTATGCTCACTTATTCGGTGCCGGCAGACATAAGCCGTCGCTTCCGTTGGACCATAGCCATTAATCAGCTCAATCGCTAATGCTTGCTCTTTACGATAGGCTAAGAATTTTTTTAATAAGCCGGCATTAACTTGCTCACCACCAAAAATAAGAACCCGGATGCCATCAAGGGTGCTTGCTGCTGATTTAATAAGTTGATGGAAAAAACCAGTAGGCAAGCATAAATAACGTACCTGGTTCTTTTCGATAAACTGCTTAAACTGGAAGGGCTCTGTTCTCATTGCATACGGCACAATGGCTAAATGCGCACCATTAAGCAATGCACTCCACACCTCAAAAGGGCTGGCATCAAAGGCAAGATTACTAAATTGAGCAATCACATCTCCCGCCTGCAGCCGAAAATCATTTTGTTCGCATACCAAATTAACCACCGCTTGATGCGGGACAATCACTCCTTTAGGCCTTCCAGTAGAGCCCGAGGTGTACATCATATACAAAGGCGCATCGGCTGTTATGGGAATAGCTAAGTTTTCTCGTGAAAAGCTAATGGACTCCATATGCAAATTTTTGATGAGATGCACTGTGGTCTTATCATCGCTAATCAAAGACAGATATTGCTCATTAGTAATAACCATTTTTGGTTTAGCGTCCTCTAATAGCTCTACCAATCGATTTTGGGGGGCTAAAGCATCTAAAGGTAAATAGGCCGCGCCCAGTTTCACAACTGCCAATACACTGACAATAAAATCGATTCCAGGCTCTAATAAGACTCCCACAAACTCACCAGCCCGCACCTGGTGTTTCTTTAAACAATGCGCTAATTGATTCGCTTTTTCATTAAGAGAATTATAGGTAAGTTGTCTATCGCGCTCACTAACGGCTGGGTGTTGCGGTATGAGCTGAACCTTGGATTCAAATAGTTCAATTATATTATGTTCATAAGCGGTCTTAAGGTTTTTCATTGAACTAACCCTTTGTCTATTAATCTAAAAAACGCAAAAAAACATGCCCATCCTGATGCGGAGAAGTCCGGAGTATCCTAGTATAAATGATTTAAAATTAAACAGCTACAAAACACTTAATATTTTCTTAATGTTTGGGTCAATAATACCCAAAATGGCAAAACATACTCCTGGCGGTACAGGTTTAATTCGCAGCCCTTAATTTAAAATCAAAATTTAAGCGGCCATCCTACGTAAAACTTAAGACCAAAAAGAGCACGCAATAATAAATAATAATATTATCTATTTACCTTTTCGCTATTGTGCAAATCAGTTACTATAACCGCTTGGCAGTTTTAGGTTATTTAATAGTTAATTTTGGTTGTTCATATTGGTAGCTTAGGCCTATTTTTATGAGTCAAAATACTTAAGAATTTAAACGGTATTTGAATATTCCATCATCGAAAAGGTTCTATTGCTTTATAAATAGGGAATATAAAATGGATAATAGGATTAAAGAAATTTTACCGTTAACTAGCTTGCGTTTTGTAACTGCATTTTATGTTTTCTTATTTCATATAGAAATCTACTGGCATCTCATCCCCCATGGCCGATTGGCTCGCGCCCTGGTGAAAGGCTCATGCGGGATGAGCATGTTTTTTATATTATCTGGCTTTGTCCTCGGTTATCGATTTTATAATGGGGTTAAAAATTATAAACATTATGCGTTTAATCGCTTTACCAGAATATATCCTGCTTATTTTTTAGCTGCTTTAGTCACACTGCCTTGGCTCACCTATTCTTTAGCCCCTTATGATTCAGTAACATTACGCTATTGTTTTATTATCTTACTAAATATTGTCATGCTTCAGGCCTGGATTCCCCAGCTTTTTACTATGTGGAATATAGGGGGTAGCTGGTCGCTTTCCGTAGAAATGTTTTTTTATGCTCTTTTTCCCTTTTTAATTAACCACATCAAAAACCTTAGTAATAAACAATTGTATGTGGCCTTATTTATTTTATATATTACTGCCTCGTTACCGGGTATTTCGTGGATTCTGTTTACCGATAAAAAAGTTGATACTTTAATTTTTTATTCTCTCCCCATTTTTAGAGTCTCAGAGTTTATTATCGGTTTAATTTGTGGGCTGCTATTTGCTAAAGGCTTACGGATAGCTCGGGCAAATTTAGGGACGATGCTGAGTTCCATTTTATTATGTGCGTTTCTTGCACTAGGCCCAACCCTGGGATTTGTTGCTATGGCTTATAATTTTGCTACAGTACCGTTGATGAGTCTTCTTTTATTCAGTGCTGCCTCGCTTTCGTCAGGCTGGTTATACCGTTTAATGACTAATCGTTTTTTCCTGTATTTAGGCAGAATTAGCTATTCATTTTATTCATTCCAAGCCTTTGTCCTTATGACCCTAATAACAAAACACGACTCAATAGTAAGTAGATTTCCGGCCATGTCCAATACCTATGTTTTATCTACTGTTGCCTTTTTCGCGCTATTAGCAATAGCATCTACTTCTTATTATTTATTAGAAAATAAGTTTCGCAATTATTTGAATAGAAAATTTGATAAGAAAACTATAACGGTGCAAACAAATATGATTGGGATTTAGAACTTGAGCCTAAGCCTATTTTCAACGTTATATTAACCTAATTAAGCGTTGATGATTTGGAATAGTTTAAAAGATAATTTCATTAAGCTAATATAGGAGCATCTTCTCTTAACTAAGACCATTATGCGCACAATGAGCTTTCTTGATGCCTTAATATCTGAAGTAGACAATGCGCTACGCACAGTATTACCCCCAAGTAAACGGATTAGTAATCGCCATTCTCCGGCAGTAGAAATCGAAGACCACCCACTGAGCTTGCGAGAAAAAAAACATGTCGCAGGCCTAATGCGGGTTAATCATGCCGGAGAAGTCTGTGCCCAGGCCCTTTATCAAGGGCAAGCCTTAACCGCTCAGTTAACACACATCAAGCAACAAATGAGTGATGCGGCTGCCGAAGAAGTGGATCATCTGGCCTGGTGTGAAGAGCGTTTATACGAACTAGGCTCCAAACCCAGCATTCTTAACCCCATATGGTATAGCGGCTCTATTTTACTGGGGGCTCTGGCAGGATTTGCCGGAGACAAAGTCAGTCTAGGCTTTGTTGCAGAGACAGAGCGGCAAGTAACCGCGCACTTAAAACATCATTTGCAAAAATTGCCAACACACGATAAAAAATCGCAAGCCATACTAAAGCAAATGCAAGAAGATGAAGAGCAGCATGCAACGGCAGCTATCGAATCTGGGGGTATTGAACTCCCCACTCCGGTTAAACGGATAATGAGTCTGGTATCTAAGTTGATGACGCACAGCAGCTACCATATATAACCCAGCAAAAAACAGGAGCGTCATTGTATATGGAACATACCACTGTGCTTATACTCATTGCCATTTTAGCCGCTTATAGCTTTGACTTTATCAATGGTTTTCATGATGCAGCCAACTCCATTGCTACTATTGTTACTACGAAAGTACTTAGCCCTCGGCAAGCCGTCTTGTGGGCAGCGTTTTTCAATTTCATTGCCTTCCTGGTTTTTAATTTAACGGTGGCAAAAACTATTGGCCAAGAGTTAATTGACCCGCAAGTAATTGACGCACATGTCATTTTGGCCGCTTTGCTTGGTGCCATATTTTGGAATTTAGTCACCTGGTATTATGGCCTACCCTCAAGCTCATCCCATGCCCTTATCGGGGGGCTGGCGGGTGCAGCTATTGCCAAAGGCGGTTTCACTTCACTGAAAATAATAGGCTTTACTAAGGTTATTGCGGGTATTTTTATTTCCCCATGCTTAGGCTTAACAGTGGGGCTACTCATTACTTATAGCGTGAAAAAATTTTTCCCGCGCCAACGTAAGACCAGTATGAAGCGCATGTTTAAGGGAGCACAACTATGCACCTCCGCCTTACTCAGTTTGACTCATGGTAGTAACGATGCGCAAAAAACTATGGGCATTATTGCCGTTTTGCTCTTTTCAAACGCTTGGCTTCAAGGCCCTTTTTATGTTCCTTTATGGGTAGTTATCTCTTGCCAAGCTGTCATTAGCCTGGGCACCTTGTTTGGGGGATGGCGCATTGTCCATACTATGGGTACTAAAATCACCCGTCTTAATGCCATGAGAGGGTGTGCCGCGGAGAGCGGTGCGGCAGTTTCCCTATTTCTCGCCACCCATTTTGGGGTACCCGTTTCTACAACACATACAGTAACTGGAGCCATTACCGGTGTTGGCCTTACACGTGGGTTTCATGGTGCGCATTGGCATGTTATACGCCGTATTTTCTTTTCCTGGTTATTGACTATCCCTGCTGCGGGTATGGTTGCTGCTGCATTAATATTGCAAGGGATATAGGGATTACCTATTTTGCCTGGATGAGCGGGTTTTCCCATGAGAATAATAAGGCCATAACCTTCCTCAAAATTAAGGTATTTTCAAAATTTATTCCTTTTTTGCTGATTACGCTATACTTAAAAAAAGCGATTTAATACGCATAAATTTTTTATGTTGATTAAACCAACAGCGCTCATGGATTTTTTTTTTCGTATGAGGCAAGGATCACAAATGTCTAAGCCCCTGAATAAACATACTTATACTAAAACACCGCAGTTAACGTTAAGCGAACAACGAGAAATTGATAAAAAAATAGCATTTGAAACATCTTTCTCTTTTCATAGCATGGTTAAACTTGGTGCATTTGCCAATATAATAGGAGCCTTCCTTTATATTCTGGCCTTATATCACTCACCAGAATCTCGATTAAGCATCTATTGGTACTTTACTCTGGTTGCTGCCAATTTGCTTAATGTCATGTGGGGGCTTCGTTTTGAATACAGTCATATTACACTTGTTGAAATCCATAAGTGTCGCAAAGGATTTCTCTATTTGCTGGTAGCAATCTGCTTGATCTGGGGTAGCATCGGCGTCTTATTTATGGATGGTCCTCAACAACAACTTACGACCATTATATTTTTATCCGCCGTTTTGATTTGTTTTACATTCTCAACATCAATGGATTTAACTATGGGGCTGTCTAGCATTGCCTGCTTATTAGCACCCACGATTCTTTACCATTTTTATGCAGCTTTCTTTCTTTTTCCAGGCGCTGCCGATAATCATCGTATCAATATGCCTATTACTGCCGCTTTTTTGATGCTTGGGCTATTCATGGCTATAGCCTGCTTTATTGGTAATAAAATTATTCTCCAGGTAGTTCGCCTAGGCTATGAAAATGAATTACTTATGGAGAAATTAGCCAGTATGAATGCTATTTTGGAACAACGAGTAAGGGAGCGTACTGAAGAATTAGAAACCTCCTTAAAATTAGTCACCTATCAAGCAACGCATGATTTATTAACCGAATTGCCTAATGAGCGCTTACTCTATGAACAAATACATCTCGCGACTGAAAATGCGCTGAATAAGCATTATAGCTTTGCGATCGCCTGCTTTTCCCTAAATGGCATGATAAAAATTAATGACAGTATTGGTCATCAAGCTGCCGCAACCATTATTCATCGTATCGCGCAGCGGTTTGCCCTGTTGTTCGGCAAAAATAATCAATATTTCATTTCCTTACTACGCCAAGATGTCTTTGTTATCTTGATTGACGCTATTTCGGATGAGCTAGATATTAGCACCAGTGTGCACGATTTTTTTGCAGTCATCAAAGATCCCGTATATGTTGCCAAACAAGAATTAAAACTCACCGCAAGTATTGGCGTGAGCATCTTTCCCATTAATGGCAGGGATGCAGATACCTTAATCACCAACGCCGAAGCAGCTCGCGTATTAGCAGCCCAAAGCGGGGGAAATAGTGTACGTATTTACAGTACCATGATTAACGCCGATGCAACTCGGCAGCTCAATATTGAAAATCAACTATATCGTGCCATTGAGAAAAATGAATTAACCATAAATTATCAGCCTTTTATCGACTTGGAAACCGGGAGAATCTGCGGGGCGGAAGCCTTGCTACGCTGGAAAAATCCCATATTAGGCAATGTATCCCCCGTAGAATTTATTCCCATTGCCGAAATGAATAATATGATTATACCCATTGGGGAATGGGTACTGCGCACCGCTTGCCTACAATTAAAAAAATGGCAAAAGAGTGGCTTTAAAAACTTTAAAATGTCGGTTAATTTATCTGCAAGGCAACTAGCGCAGCAGAATCTCGTCGAGTGCATCGCCGAAATACTAGCCACCCAAGATTTGGACCCAAAATATCTGGAATTGGAATTAACTGAATCAGAAGCCTTTAAGAATGAAGCCATCCCCATCATTAATAAATTCCGGGAGATGGGTATTTCTTTGGCAATTGATGATTTTGGTACGGGATATTCTGAATTTAGTAATCTAAAACTATTTAAAGTAGACCAGATAAAAATTGATAAGTCTTTTATTCAAGATATTGATGTCAGTGTCGACAGCCGTAATATTGTATGTAACACCATTGCCTTAGCTAATAGTATGGAAATTAAATGCTTGGCCGAGGGTGTGGAAACCATTGAACAAGTCCAATTTTTGAAAGAAAACGGCTGCCACATCATGCAAGGATTTTATTTCAGTGAGCCTCTAGAACCAAAAGAGTTTTTTAAACTTTTAAAAAAATATTCAAAGAGATCCCATGAAAAGCTGTTAATAGTTAAATGATCACCGGTTGGACTATAACGCCTGCCTTAAAGAGGCCATCTGGGACTGATATATCCCTCTGAATTTATTGCTGTTTATATCCGGGCATACAACGGATATTTTCCTCATCAACTCGCTCAAGATAAGGCAAATTCAACACACTAGAATGGCCCCGTGGATTTAACCAAGTTAAAAGATGTTGTGCCTGATGTCGCATGTATTGTCCGCTGCGCGGCCATTGCTCCATGGGATAAATATTTTTTTTATCTTCCATCTTTGCTAATTCGCGAATCATTCCATCTAAAGGATGCTTTTTTAAAATTTCCATAAGCATTTTATCGATAAGATTCAATCCAGCGCGATAACTTACCGCCCCCAGCACACTGACAAATAAGGCAAGAAAGTTATTGGTATCCAATTCAGAAATAGGTGAGAGCTTACCTGCATTTGCAATTAATTTATTAAGCAAATAAAAAAAACTCAACGGAATTATTTCTTGCCCATAAAATACAATTCCCAACGCATTTAAAACACAGACAAGTATCATAAACCGCAGGAAATCATCGATGATGCATTCCATACCGCGTTGCATATAATAGTTTCCTTGTGAAACTAAACTATTGTTATACGCTTTGAGCTTAACACGGCGAATTGTGCCTATATGTTCATTAAAGGTATTAATTAAATTGGGACTAGTTAGATAGGTAAAATATCGCTCGCGAAAGTCCTGAGCATAACGCGCGATATCTTCTTTCTCAATATATTGAGCATAACCTGGGTTTTCAAAACTAACGACTACATAATGCTTCCCTTTTTCTTTAAGCAACTCATAGCCAACAAGCCCCGCGAGCATACCACCTACAGAATATCCTGTTAAATACAGTTGATTATACGATTGGGTACGAATAAATTCACCCAAGCGTTTAAATACCCCGCGTTGATTCCGCGTTTCTTCTACCAGTTGCTTGGCGCTATTTAGCGTGTCCGGTTTACGGCCCCAAAGCAGAGGAATAATCGTTTTAATATTCGCTATAAGATTACTTAAAGTACTGGCATCCGGCCCACGAAATGCAATAACCATTTCATTTTTATTATTTTGGTAAACAGCAACACCCAGTCCATTAGCACTACTCCAGAAAATGCGTTGCCAATCGCCTAATTTGATTTCATTTTTGTAATATACTTGCTTACTAAGAATCGCGAGCTGTAAATGATCAAGCATGCTAAACCTTACCCTAACTGCATTTCATTTTTTGGGCAGAGTATAAGCGCGCATACACTAGATGTCTATTATTTGACAGGGCCGCGCATTCATAAGACAAAGCATAGCCTCTAATCTTAAATGGGCAGGAGATAGCCTTGATGCATTGCATCAAGGCTTAAAAAATGGCCAACTTTCTTATTTAATAATTTGTGTTTCGCTTACAGGATGTACTTTTCTACAACGCATGCCATAACAAGCTCCAATACAGCTTGAAATTGCACCCACGAAGAATAAGATAAACAATATCCAACTAGTCCATGCCGGATATTTAATCGGCTGGTGAGTAGATGCTTGTCCATTATTCCCCATAGAATTCGCAGGAGTTGATGCAGTCTGTCTATTTACTGCTGGATTAGTAACCGGGTTAGTCGCGTTCGCGCCGGGAGCTATCTGACCATTTGCACCAGCAGAAGCATTAGAAAACTCTGATGCAATCAGCGCAGAATTAACATTATCCGCATAAAAACCCACGTAATGGATGGCGGGAACTACCAGTAAGGCACTAAATATCAAGGCCAGACACCAGGTAACAAAACCATAAACTACGCCGCCATGGCAATAACAATGATGGAAACGCCCCAAATACCCCGCAACAAAGCCTGCCGTTGCCATGGCGACAATCACCCCAATTAATAGACCGATGACGCCACCAATAGCCAGTACGGCATCATTTTGATTCATGGTATATGCGCTTAAACCAATTGCTGCACCAAACAAATTTAATAAAAAGCTGATACCAAATCCAACCAGTGCCCCAGCAATAACAGCCGTCCAGCACATGCTGGTTATTTTATGCTCTTCTACTACTGCTACAGAATTATCCGTAATCATGATTAAGTCCTTATTTTGATTAAATGTGAGAAACAAGCCAAATTAATATCAAAATACTAACAGGAATACCAAGCAACCATCCAATAATATAACCCATAGTTATTCTCCTTTTTAGTTAAGTAAAATGTCTATGTGACTTACTTATCAATTTTTACCTGCAATGCTTCCGTTGTACTTTTCCATGCTCTTTTCATAATTTCAGAGTTAAAAGAAAAACCAAAATCACCCTGACGATTTAATGCGATTACTCCCATTTCTCCTTTTAATCGCTGGTTACGTTCATGCACCACATGATCGCAAGCTTGTTGTAAGGGCATATTAAATTCCATCATCATGGAAATAGTATGCGCAACGACACCACGAATTAAGTACTCGCCTACTCCGGTACCCGAAACTGCACAGGTTTCATTATTAGCATAACAGCCGCTACCAATGATGCAACTATCCCCTATTCGTCCAGGAAGGCTATTGCTGACGCCACCCGTTGAAGTTCCAGCAGCAATATTTCCATACAGATCTAAAGCAACCGCTCCTACAGTCCCCGTCATTTTTTTAGTACGTCGTTCTTCTTTACTTTCACTTAAAAATAAACGTTGAAAGGTTTCATATTGATGCGGTTTGATAAAATAAGACTTAGGCTCCAAAGGAAGTTGATAATCTGTTGCCAACTCTAATGCGCCATAACCGGAAAGAAATACATGTGCAGTTTTTTCCATCACTAAACGCGCAAGGCTGATGGGGTTTTTAACGCATTCAACCATGGATACCGCTCCAGCCTGGAGTGAGCTCCCATCCATAATGGAGGCGTCCATTTCTACCTCTCCGCGACAATTTAAAGCTGAGCCACAGCCTGCATTAAATAAAGAATTATCTTCTAGCGTTTGCACTGCAGCGACAACGGCATCGAGGGCACTTCCTCGTTTTTCCAGCACGCAATAAGCTTCCTCTACTGCTTGAGATAAGCCTTGCTCAATCTCTCGCTGATTTTCACGCAAAAAGTTACTGTCTTCGCTTGCACCACCGTGTACCGCTATCGCAATCTTGTTCATATATCCCTCGAACCTTATTCCTTTCCCGTAGGAATTGCCGGATTTTTTAACGCCCTATTACTAATCGAAAATTGGCAACCTTTGACTAAAAGATGCACCTTGAGGTTTTCAACAAATACGGCCCCGCCTTCATCAACATCGGTAATATTGGTTTGATTAATCTCTCTGCCATCAATAATGACTACCATTCCCGAACCATAACATTCTGCATCGGAACCATGCTTGATTACCAAGGCAGTATCTTCCCCTAAGCCAATGCCTAATTGTTCCGGATTCATAATGATGGCATGCGCTAAACGACTAAATCGCCCCCGCTTAATAAAATGTGTGTCAATGATGCAAGATTGTAAAAAGCCTAACCCAGAGCAAGTGGATAAATTACGATAAATTAAGGCCTCTGATAAACCTCCGCCCATAATCATTACCGACGACATCACCATTGCTCCAGCACTGGTACCACCGATAATTACCTCACTATCTTTATAATAGCGCTCACGGATGATATCGACTATTGGTGTTCCCCCTAGAATAGTCGATAAGCGAAATTGATCCCCGCCCGTAAAAAAAATTGCACCCGCTTCCTCAACCCGTTTCAGGTACTCTTTTCCGCGAGCCTCCGCTCTTTTTTTAATGGGTAGAAAATCAATATTGCCATAGCCCATATTCTGAAAGACCTTTTCATAGTCTTTTTTTACTTCATTTTGAATTTCCGAACCCGTAGTAATAATTTCTATTTTTTTATTTGAAGGAGGCAATAATTCACTCAAAATTTCATAACGCTTAAATTCTTTCCTTTGCTCTGAAACATCTGGTGGAGCATCACCTTTATTTTCTGCTCCACCAATAATAAGCAATTTAGCCTTGGGTATCATCATAAGCCTCACTTTGTACATAAGCGTCTTTTACTTTTTCTCGCATGACGCCGGTCACACTAAATACATTTTCTACAGCACAAAATATAAAGGTATCAGAGCAATTACTATCCAGCACCGTTTCTAATGCATGAACCTCATCCGAAATGATCTTAATAGTTGGCTTTGCCTGCGAACGCTTAATTCCCGTTAATAGCAATTCGGTAATTTCGTCATTCGTGCGTCCACGTCCATCAACATCGTGACGAATAATAATTTCATCAAACATGCCTGCAACATGACAACCGATAGCATGAAAATCTTCGGAGCGACGATCGCCTGCAACCCCGATGATGCCAATTTTTTTCTTGCGATAAATTGTATTCAGATAATTTTTTAATTCTAAAAAGGCACCTTCATTATGCGCATAATCAACCAAAACATCGCAGTTATTCGGCAAATGGAACAGGTTCATCCTGCCTGGCAGATTGTCCGGTGTAGGATGAAAATTAAATACCGTCTCCCGGATCGTTTCTAAAGAAAATTGGCAAATAACTCCAGCAAGAACCGCAGGCAAAATATTCTGAATCATGCTCGTTGCCGTCCCTTTAAAACTGATGGGGATTTTTTTAACTTCGGCTAAAATTTCACGCTTATAGCCATTACGAATCACAATATAACCATCTTTAATATAAACTGCTAAGCCGCCGGCATCGCAATGAGTTTGGATTGCCGCATTTTCAGATAAGGCAAATAAGGCAATTTTACAATTCAACTGAGAGCGCAACCCATAAACCATGGGATCATCCGCGTTTAAGATCGCACAGCCAGACTTTTTGGTGCTCAAGGCCACTACCGCTTTAACCTGAGCTAAATCTTCCAAGGTATTAATACCGTTTAGCCCTAAATGATCATTGCCGATATTGGTAATAATACTGACATCACATTCATCAAAACCTAAGCCAGAGCGCAAAATACCGCCACGGGCACATTCTAAAACGGCAAAATCAACGCTTGGATCTCGTAACACGACATCGGCACTCAAAGGCCCACTGCAGTCGCCGTAGTGAATTAATTGAGTATTTAAATAAATTCCTTCCGTTGTGGTAGCCCCCGTAAAGTAATTGGCACGACACGCCATATGCTCAATCAAACGCACTACGGTAGTTTTACCATTAGTACCTGTAACGGCAACAATAGGGATTTTTGCCGCCTCTGGTGTTGGGTAAAGCATGTTCAATATGGGCTCTGCGACATTTCTTGCTTTGCCATAAGTGGGGGCCAAGTGCATACGTAGGCCGGGTCCGGCATTGACCTCAATGATGGCGCCATGATTTTCATTAAGCGGAATTTGGATATTTGCTGAAACCACATCAATACCGCAAATATCTAAATTGAGCAATTTTGCCGCACGCTCTGCAAAAAATAAATTTTGCGGATGTACCTTATCCGTTACATCCGTAGCTGTACCCCCGGCGCTCAAATTCGCAGTTTCTTTTAAATAAACAACTTGTCCTGGCGCTAAAACGGTATGTAACGTTAAATTATTTTGGGCCAGAATCAAAAGTGTACTTTCATCAATACTGATTTTGGTTAAGGGCTTTTCATGCTCGTCACCACGATTAGGATCCATATTCGCCACATGGATAAGCTGTTCAATGGTGGATAAACCATCACCAACAACCATTGCCGGCGTTCTTTGGGCTACGGCAACCACCTTATAATTCACTACTAAAAAGCGATAATCATTCCCGGCAATGTAACGTTCAACGATGATTTTATCGGAAATGTCCTTCGCCAATTCAAAACCAAAAACTGCTTTTTCATACTCATTGATCTTGGTAGTCACCCCCCGACCATGATTGCCATCATAAGGCTTAATCACCAAAGGATAACCTAATTGCTCAATGGCTTGTGGCAGCTCCTCGATTGAATCGATGGTAATACCTGGAGGGACAGGAACAAAATGATCTTCAAGAATGCGTTTGGTTAACTCTTTATCTGCAGCAATATCCACGCTAATCGAGCTGCTTTTTGAGGTAAGAGCAGTCCATATTTTTTGTTGGTTTCGCCCATAACCAAGCGTAATTAGAGAAGAATTATTATGGCGCTTATAAGGAATTTTTCTTTTACGCGCTTCATCAATTATCGCTTGCGTACTAGGGCCAAATCCTTCTTTTCTTTTTATTTCTTTTAAATGTGCAATATCATCGGCAAAGGATGGATACTCTTTGCCTGCAGCCAAAGCACTCACCAAATTCACCGCAGCATAGGCCGCATAAAGACCCGCTTTTTCCAGTTCATAGGAAAATATGACCTCATAAACTCCGCGGTTATCAGTCCCATAAGTTCTGCCAAAACCGCACTCCATGCCCGCTTCGCATTGCATGACTAACGCAACATGTTCAATGACATGCCCTAACCAAGTACCTTCCTCCATACGCTCCACAAAGCCACCTTCGTAGCCTAAGGAGCAAAAATCATTTTTTAAGCCAGGCAAATATTGCAATAATTTATCTTTAAAACCAGGTAAACAATTTGTAGGCAGCTCTTCATACTGCATTAAATCAATCGTCATTACTATCAATTGCTTACGGTAGTTCGACCAATAATTAGGGCCTCGCATTACTTGTATTTTCAAAATATTCATTATCTATTCCTTATCAATTCCTTTGATAAAAAACGCCTTAAGTAGTTCGAGCGGGTGCTGTTTTAGCGTAGGCAAAATAATTAAAATAATCCATTATTTAGTGAAAATTTTTAGTGATTTTGGCTATTCCTAAATAATTTATTGTGTGCTTGTATTTATTATAGGAATTTTTGTTAAAAAAAGGACTTATTTTATTTTTTTGCCATGGGTAAAATGCCTGCAATTAGCCCTTAAGTTCTTCATGCAGTTAAGTCGAAACCCCCACATAATGTTAATGAAGCTGGATTTTTTATTGGGAGCATGGAGCCTAACCTAGAAATTAATCCGGCAAATCCAGTCCTTAACTTAAGGGCGGTGTTCCCAGACCGGCCTCTATAATGTTGGGTCTCTAGCCACGTAACTAATTGTAAAAGCTGACAAAAAAAAATCCTAATTCAAAGGATGACTTTATTTAACAGTATTGGTAGCATGGCGCTATCAAAAGGGATCGTTTTGCAAATGGAACTTGTTATGCACAATATTATTACTGTGCTCCAAAACCGAGCACATAAATTTCCAGCCCATCATGCGCTTCTTTATTTAGAAGACGGCCAATATGAAACCCCATGGCTCTCTTATGGCGAATTAGACCAACGTGCCAAAGCCATTGCCGCCTATTTACAAAATCATGACATTGTCGGAAAGCGCGTCATTTTATTCTTTCCCGCCGGCACGGAATTTACACTCAGTCTTATTGGCTGCTGGTATGCTGCAGCAATAGCAGTTCCCGTTCCCTGCCCCAATGTGGAGGATTTGCACAAACATCTGGCCTTATTCCATAGTATTGCCGAAGATGCCGATGCCACTATCGTTTTGACTACTGCAACCTATCGTCAGGCATTGGAAACGGTGGTAAGCAACGAGGTCCTTGTCTTGGCGTGCGAGGCCATCGACCCCAACACTGCAGACAATTACCCACTCCCTTCCCTTACCGATGAAAGCATTGCCTATTTACAATACACCTCAGGCTCAACTTCAGCGCCTAAAGCAGCAATCGTTACTCATGGCAATTTAAAACATAGCTTAAGTCAAACCATCAAAGCTTGGCATTACACTAATAAGAGTGTCACCTTAAACTGGGCTCCGCACACGCATGTTTATGGTTTAGTCTGTGGCTTACTCGTCCCCTTATATCATGGCAGTCCGGCAATTATCATGGCACCCACTGCCTTTATTCGAAAGCCAGTATTATGGCTCAAAGCCATTAGCAAATACCGCGCTACTCATGGCGGCGGACCTAATTTTGGTTATGATTTATGCATCAGAGACATTAACGATGCCGAGCTCAACGAACTGGATCTCAAACACTGGAGCGTCGCGGTCAATGGCGGTGAAATTGTTCAACAAAAAACCCTAAGCGCCTTCGCTGCTAAATTTAAGGCCTGTGGTTTTTCTTTAAACCAATTCGCATCGGCCTATGGGATGTCTGAAGTAAGCGGAGCAATTGCCACGACCTATGGACGCCCCCCCGCTAATGGACAGCAACAACGTGTAAGCAGCGGTAAATTACTCGGAGGATTGCAGGCCATCGTCGTAGACCCAGAGCGTGGTCTTCCAGTTGCCACTGGCGAAATAGGTGAAATCTGGTTGTCGGGAAAATCGGTAGTTCCAGGCTATTGGCGCCGTCCGGAGGAAACCAGTATGGTATTTAATGCCTGCGTTCCTGGGGATAAACTCCATTATTTCAAAACCGGTGACTTAGGATTTATTACCGCCAATGAACTTTATCTAACCGGCAGATTAAAAGAAGTAATGGTAATTTATGGAAAGAAATATTACCCCCTGGATTTTGAAACCACTATTGCGGAAGCACTCAACCAATTCCAGCTTAATCTACCGCAACTTGTCTTTTCTACTGAAATTGCCGGAGAAGAGAAAATTATCGTAGTGCAAGAACTGGATCCCCATAGCGAGCCTACTTTGTGGCAAAAAATCCAAGATGCCATTCATCATAGTCTCATGCATCAACATGGTGTGGATGCCTATGAGGTTTTTTTAACCCCTAAAGGGGCTATACCACGAACCAATAGCGGGAAGCTTCAACGCAAAAAATGCCAGCAAGCCTATGAGGCGAAAACCTTAACCGCATTGCAAACAAGCCCCATCCAAAATACCGCATCAGAGGAGCGTGATGCGTTAAAGGCGCAATTTAGCGCTTTAGTGGCTAAGGTATTACAACTTGAGCCCAGCCAAATCGACTTACATATTCCCTTAAGCCGTTATGCGTTTGATTCCATTAATATTATTCAATTAGTTTCGCTGCTTAATGAGCACTATCAATTAAACTTATCCCCCGCAGCCCTCTATGAATATGCAACTTTGGCAGAATTTTTCGCAGATGTTTTAGCTGATCAAACGCTGGCATCAGGAACAAATACGCGCCAAGCCCAAGCTGATACCTGCACGGACATTGCCATTATTGGGATGAGCGGTACTTTCCCTAAGGCTGCGGACGTGGCTGCATTATGGGATAATTTATGTCAAGGGCAAGACTGCATTAGCGAGGTACCCGCCTCTCGCTGGGATTGGCATAATCTTACCGTCCAATGGGGCGGGTTCATGGAAAGCGTGGATCAATTTGATGCCAGCTTCTTTAACATCTCGCCACGCGAAGCCGAATTAATTGACCCTCAGCAACGCCTGTTTTTACAAACCGTATGGAAAACCATTGAAGATGCCGGCTATACCAGCAGTGCGATTGCCGCCATAAAGACCGGGTTATTTGTCGGCGTCTTTAATCATGATTATGCGGAATTACTACAGCAAAATGAGGTTATGGATGCTTATCTGACTACTGGCACCATGAACAGCATGATCGCCAACCGCATCTCCTATTTTTTAAATTTACGCGGCCCCAGTGAAGCCATTGATACCGCCTGCTCCAGCTCCTTAGTGGCCGTTCACCAGGCGGTTAATGCCATTCTTCAAGGCGATTGTGAGCTTGCCATAGCTGGCGGCGTAAATACCTTACTTACGCCAACCTCGTTTATTTCCGCCCAAAAAGCGGGCATGCTCAGCGAGGATGGGCGCTGTAAAACCTTCGACAAACAAGCCAATGGCTATGTCCGAGGCGAGGGGGTAGGCGCTATTTTATTGAAAAGACGCGCGCAGGCTCTTGCGGATGGGGATCATATTTATGGCCTGATTAAAGGAAGCGCCATTAATCATGGCGGCCATGCGAACAGTTTAACCGCTCCCAACCCCAATGCTCAAGCCGAAGTAATTGTAGCTGCCTGCCAACGTGCACAAATCCCCGTTAACAGCATCAACTACATCGAAACACATGGCACAGGAACGCCCTTAGGTGATCCGATTGAAATCAACGGCTTAAAAAAGGCCTTCCAACAACTGGCCACAGAACAGCAACTTGCGGAACTTCCCCAAGGCTATTGCGGTTTAGGTTCGGTAAAAACCAATATTGGCCATTTGGAATCAGCGGCAGGAGTGACTGGTATAATTAAGATGTTGCTGGCCATGCAGCACGAACTAATGCCCGCCAATCTGCATTTGCATGAATTAAATCCCTATATTGAAATAAACGACAGCCCTTTTTACATTATAGATAAACCTATGCCCTGGCCAAAAACGCCTGACCAAAGCCCAAGGCGTGCGGGGGTCAGCTCCTTTGGTTTTGGTGGCACCAATGCGCATGTGATTTTGGAAGAAGCCCCACTGCAGGAACCTAATGCGGCAAAACCCGCAGCCCCTTATTTAATTACCTTATCAGCAATGACCACTGTCGCCTTGCAACAGCGTATGCTGGATTTACGCAACTGGCTGCTACGTCAATCGACTTTACCCTGTATCGCCGCTTTAAGCTACACCCTAAATGCAGGCAGACAACATTTCGACAAGCGCTTTGCAGTTATCGTAGAAAACGTGGCGGAATTAACCGAATTGTTGCAATTTATCCTTGCGGATACCGATGCGACTCATCATTTATCGGTAAACAAACATCCAGCGGCCTTAGTTGAACTGCGTGATGCGTATCTTCAAGGCCAGTCCATTGATTGGCAACAACTTTATGGCGCCTATCAAAAGCGCATTTCATTACCAACATACCCCTTTGCGAAAGAAAGCCATTGGATTGAGAAAAAAAGCAAAGCACGGCCGAGCTTACATCCGCTCATCGATGCAAATATTTCTACCTTAAACGCCCCCGCATTCAGTAAGCAGTTCAACGGCAATGAGTTTTATTTAAGTGGGCATCAAGTACATAATGAATCCGTATTACCCGGGGTAGTTTGTTTGGAAATGGCCCGCGTAGCCGCAGATCTGCTCTTAATTAATCAAGGGGTGGTTACTAATTTAAGTCAAATACTCTGGAAAAAACCGATAAAAGCCGCAGACCTGGCCCAATCATTGCAAATTCATTTAACGCCGCAGGCCAACGGTATATCCTTTGTGCTGAGTAATCCAGAAAAAACCCAGGAATATGTCAGTGGACAAATCCATTACCAGGCCGAAAAAGCACAGCCGCCTGCGACCACCCTTGATCTGCAGCAACTACTACTCACCTTACCCAAACAACAAAATACAGAAGAGATTTACACCTACTTTAAACAATCTGGTTTAGTCTATGGTCCTGAGTTTCAAGTGATTCAAGCATTATATTATGCAGAAAATCATTTACTTGCAAAATTATCACTCCCAAACGCCAAAACGGCTGAATTAGGCTTATATCCGAGCTTATTTGATGGCATTTTCCACAGCACGCAAGCATTACTGAAAAATCGCCATACTTTATATTTGCCGTTTACCCTGGAACAAATGGACATTTATGCGGATTTACCAGAAACCTGTTATGTCTATGCCCAGTTAGTCACACCGCCTGATGAGGAGCAGCTCCCCAGTTTTGACTTGCAAGTTACAAATAAGGATGGGGCCATATTGTTAGTAATTACCGGTTTTACGCTCTGTGCCCTAAATACCATAAAGCCGAAACCAACCCTAGGCTATTATCAACCGGTATGGCAAGAGGCGCCGCTTATCGCCAATGAAACCAAAGCACCTAAGTCCATCCTCATTTTGGGCAGTAATCAAGCGACCATAAATGCCATCCAAGCGCAATTTATGTCAACGCAAACCACCACCCAACTTATTGAAAATTACCATGTCTCCAAAGTTAAAGCACATGTGGGGACTTTACCCGAATACATTGTGTTAGCCTTGGAGGAGCATGACGAGGCAAGTCTACCGATTGCCATGATGATCCAAAAGCATTTGGCGCAAACCTATTATTTGCTCCATTCCTTAACCACCGAAGTAATTAAATTAAAACCCCAACATCAGGTGCATATCTTATGCATCAGTAAGCAAGGGTCTATTTTTGCACGTGCCTTGGCAGGCTTAGCTAAAAGCCTGCACCAGGAGCAACCAGGTCTTACTTGCCGTGTTATTGAGATGCATGATTTGCAGATGCTAACCCATGAATTAGGTCAAGATGCGGTGCAAGTTCGCTATGATCAACACAATCGCCGTTATATTAATAGCTACGTTCCATTGGCTCCAGCAGCGCCAGCACCACGGCTAAAACAGGCTGGAGTTTATCTAATTACCGGCGGTATGGGTGGATTAGGCTATCTTCTAGCACAATATTTAGCCATCAACCAACAAGCTAAGCTGGTCTTAAGTGGACGTTCCTCGCTTACTAAAATGCAATTAAAACAAATCGCCGAGTTGGAGCAACATGGTGCTTCCGTACTCTATGTACAAGCGGATATATCACGCTCCGATGAGGTACAAGCCTTAATTCGCCAAGCAAAACAACATTTTGGTGGCATTAATGGCATCATTCATGCTGCGGGCATTAGCAAAGATGGTTTTATTAACCAAAAAACTACGGAAGAAATAGCCGCAGTTCTAGCTCCTAAAGTTCAAGGAGCATGCTATTTACATGCAGCAACCAGCAAAGAGACCCTAGATTTCTTCGTGGTATTTTCTTCGGTTGCATCCATCTTTGGTAACGCAGGGCAAAGTGACTATGCCTATGCGAATTGCTTTCTTGATGAGTTCGCCCATGAGCGTGAGCAACAAAGAAGTCAGGGCCATTGTTCGGGGCTGACCCTAAGCATCAACTGGCCTTTCTGGGAAGAGGGAGGGATGGCTCTCGCTCCCGAATACCAGCAAGAGCTGGAGCGTAACTTAGGGATTGTCAGTCTTGCCAGTGCCCAAGGCTTAGCCGCCTTCGTATATGCCTTAGAGCATACCGATACCCAATGCATTGTCTTGCCTGGATATCAAAACCAATTACTACACGCATTACAGAGTCATTCACGCATCACCTTGAACGCTACGAAGCCTATAATCGCAACTAACCCCGAGCTACACACGCAAACTGAGACTTTATTAAAAACATTTATTGCAGAAACTCTAAAGTTAGCCCCGGAACAATTAGATAAAAACCTGACATTTGAACACTATGGAATTGATTCATTGATGATTATTCAATTAAATCAACGCCTAGAGCAAGAGTTTAGCGCCTTACCGAAAACCTTATTCTTTGAACACCAAAATTTGGCTGCCTTAACCGATTATTTTGTCACGCATCATGCTCAACAATTAGCGCTGCGCTTTAATGCTGCCACAACAATCGTTCAAACAAGTACACAGAATGTCCCGTTAACAATCGCTACGAAACGTCTGCAGCTCCCAAGCAATAAAACCGCAAAGCCAGCTGCCAAGGATGATATTGCCATCATCGGCATTAACGGTCGTTTCCCCCAAGCGCAAAACCTGGATGAATTTTGGCAAAACTTGCAAGCTGGAAAAGATAGTATTACGGAAATCCCTCGCGAACGCTGGGATTTATTGCATTATTTTGATCCTAATAAAGAAGCGCTGGGTAAGAGCTATAGCAAATGGGGTGGGTTTTTAAGCGATGTCGATAAATTTGATCCCTTATTTTTTAATATCTCACCTCGTGAAGCGGCACTGATGGATCCACAAGAGCGCTTGTTCTTAGAAACAGCCTGGAAAACCATTGAAGATGCAGGATACGCCCGCGAACAGTTGGCTGGTAGAGAGGTAGGGGTCTATGTAGGCGTCATGTATGGCGAATATCAATTATTTGCTGCGGAATATGAGAACACAGGACAGTTTACACCAACTAATTCTGTATTTGCCTCCATTGCCAATCGGGTATCTTACTTTTTCGATTTTCATGGTCCAAGCATCGCTGTAGATACCATGTGTTCGTCGTCACTTACCGCCATTCATTTAGCTTGCCAAAGTCTACGCGAAGGCGAATGCCAATTAGCACTTGCAGGTGGTGTCAATCTGTCTTTACATCCCAATAAATATTTATTACTCAGTCATGGTAAGTTTTTAGCCAGTGATGGGCACTGCCGCAGTTTTGGCGAGGGTGGCGATGGTTATGTTCCCGGGGAGGCAGTGGGGGCGGTTTTATTAAAGCCCTTATCCCAGGCTCTGCAGGATGGCGACACCATTTATGCCGTAATTAAAGGCAGTCAACTTAATCATGGCGGCAAAACTAATGGTTATACCGTACCTAATCCTCATGCGCAGGCAGAGGTACTTGCACGCGCCTATCAACAAGCCAATATTGACCCCAGCCTGGTGAGTTATGTGGAGGCACATGGAACCGGAACCGCCTTAGGGGACCCTATTGAAATTGCCGGATTAAATAAGATCTTTAAGAATAATGGGCAACACCACTATGCTCTGGGCTCGGTAAAAGCGAACATCGGTCACTGCGAAGCCGCTGCCGGTATTGCCGCACTGACTAAAGTAGTACTGCAATTACAGCATCAGCGTCTGGTGCCCTCTATTTTCTCCGAAAACCTAAATAGCAATATTGACTGGGCAAACACGCCCTTTATAGTACAACAAAGCTTAAGTGAGTGGCCTGTCTCACAGCAAGGACCACGCCTCGCCGGGATTAGTTCTTTTGGTGCCGGTGGTGCTAATGCCCATTTGATTCTTGCCGAAGCGCCGAACAAACCTTCCCTAAGCTCAAGAGCAAAATCGCATTATTTATTGACCCTATCGGCGAAAACCGCTATAGCCTTAAAACAACGTATGGCGGATCTGCGTCACTGGCTAGAGCAACATCCAACAGCAAATCTGGAGCATGTAAGCTATACCTTAAACGCCGGCAGAAGCCATTTTGATTGTCGCTGTGCCCTGGTGGTCAACTCCCTTGAAGAAGCCATCCAACTACTACACCAAGCGGATGCATCTACTTTACCTGCCCAATTATTTATACAATTGCAGGGCAAATCGAAAACAGAACAAGAAGTATTCGGCAATACAATTATTCCCATACTGATGCAGCAATTGGCTTCAGGACAACAGTATAAAGAGAATTTACTTGCCTTAGCGAAATTTTACGTTGAAGGCTATGCACTTGATTGGCAGCAGATACATGAGCATGAAAGCAAGCAAAAAATAGCCTTACCTACCTATCCTTTTGCTAAAGAACGTTATTGGTACAGTGATGTAGAACCATTAACGGCAATAGCAGAACCACAAGCCGTCCCAAATTTAGACAGCTTAAGCGATAAAGTAGACGCATTTTTAGTACGACAAGTATCCCAGCTCTTAAACATTGCCCCACATCGCCTCATCGCAGAAAAAAATCTAGGCGAATATGGCATGGACTCGGTGCACTTTATTGAATTAGCCAAACGAATTTCCCAGCATTATGGCGCGGAATTTACTCCCGCAGTATTTTATACCCATAGCAGTATTCTGGAAATTAGCCAATATATTATGAGCCAATTTCCTCAGGCGCCGATACCAAGTCATCAAAGTACCCAGTCCTTAACCACTAAGATTTATACGCCGAAGGTACGCCAATTCCGGCCTGAGGCAAGCCATGATATTGCCATTATTGGTATTCATGGCGTCTTTCCGCAGTCGGAAGATTTAGCCACTTTTTGGCAACATTTGCTGGATGGCCATGATCTGATCACCGAAGTACCACCGGATCGTTGGGATTGGCGTACCCATTATGGGGATAGCACCCAGCACCAGGATAAAAGCAATTCCAAATGGGGCGGTTTTATCCATAATATGGACCAATTTGATGCGGCCTTCTTTAACCTTTCCGCCCGTGAAGCAAATCTAATGGATCCGCAGCATCGCCTTTTTTTAGAAAGCGTGTGGAAAACTATTGAAGATGCAGGTTACAACCCACTAGAGCTTGGGACGGCAAAGGTTGGGGTTTTTGCAGGAATTGAATTTAACGAGTACCAAACCCTCATTGCCAAACAGCAAACAGACTTCCATGGTTTTATTGCCACCGGAAACTCCCATAGTATGCTGGCCAATCGAGTTTCTTACTTTTTTAATTTTCAAGGTCCTAGTGAGGCAATAGATACTGCCTGCTCCAGCTCACTAGTAGCGATTCATCGTGCAGTGCAAGCCATCCGTTATGGCGAATGCGCGGTTGCAATTGCCGGAGGGGTCAGTTTAATGCTCAACCCGGATACGCTCATTGTCACGAGCCAATTAGGAGCGCTGTCTGCCGATGGTCGTTGCAAGACCTTTGATAAGGCCGCCAATGGTTATGTCAAAGGTGAAGGGGTTGGCAGCATCTTACTTAAGCCCTTAGCTCAAGCGCAACAGGACGGGGATCATATTTATGCGGTTATTAAGGCTTCTGCGGTGAATCATGGTGGCAAAGCGCAATCGCTAACCGCACCTAATGCTAAAGCTCAAAGCGAATTACTCATCAATGCCTACACTCAGGCCAATATTAGCCCCGAGACTATTAGCTATATTGAAACGCATGGCACCGGCACCGCCTTGGGTGATCCGGCTGAAATTGAAGGGCTGAAACTAGCTTTTGCCAGCCTGCTAGGAACACAAGGCAAACCTGGCAGCATTGGTCTAGGCTCGGTAAAAACGAATATCGGCCATTTAGAGCCAGCCTCTGGTATCGCCGGCTTGTTGAAATTAATTCTGGCAATGACCCATGAGCAATTACCAGGCCTCTTGCATCTGCAGGAATTAAATCCCTTTATTAATTTGGCAGATAGCCCATTCTACATTGCCCAAGAAACACAGCGATGGTCGCGCCAACGAAATACTGCTGGCGAGGAAATACCTTTGCGCGCCGGAGTTAGCTCCTTTGGTTTTGGTGGCACCAATGCCCATGTGGTATTAGAAGAAGGCCGTCCGCATCAGCAATCCATAGAACTACAGCAGCGCAAATCTTATTATTTGCTTACCCTATCCGCAAAGCAGGCACCAAGTTTACAACACAAGATCAAAGAGCTAAAACACTGGTTAGAGCAGCAGCAAAACCCTGTATCATTAAGTGCGCTGAGTTTTACCCTCAACTTGGGGCGTGCGCATTTCTTGCATCGTTGTGCCTTAGTCGTTGCTTCCGTAGAGGAATTATTAGCCGCCCTAGGCAGCTTAAGTAATGAAGAAATTCCCGAGTTTTGCCTAGTAAATGAAGGGCAAACTTACTCCATGCAAGGTCCCGTTTTACATGAGGTTTATCAAGCTGCTCTCAATGCCTTGCAGCAGGTTGAGGATGCAAGCCTCTATCGCCAGAAGCTATTTATTTTAGCAGACCTATATACCAAACATTACCCTATTGATTGGTCCATCCTCTATGCGGATGAACCCAAGCAACGTATTGCTTCCTTACCAGCCTATCCGTTTATCAAACAACGTTATTGGTATGATTTGGAATTATCAGCAACAGCAACGGCCAGTAAAACTCTACCACTAGGAGCAAATCATCTAGCCTCTGGCGATGTAAACGACTGGGCATTGAACTACTTAAAGCAAATATTTGCCGAAAAATTGCGTTGCCCTGCCGAGCTTCTTGACGCCCAGGAAACCTACGAGGTTTATGGGGTTGATTCCCTTATTGGTTTGGAAATTACTAACCGCTTGGAGAAAGACTTTGGCAGCCTGCCCAAAACCCTGCTTTATGAACGTAATCGTCTTAAGGATTTAGCCGCTTATTTGGTAAAAAAGCACCGCCAACAATTAATTGCCTTAGGCGCTAATGAGAGCTTGGTCGTTAATTTAGAAATGCCAACACCAAATCCCCAGGAAAAGCAAACCACGCCGAACCTCATCCCCACCAGCTCCCGTGATATTGCCATTATTGGCTTAAGCGGTACTTTTCCCATGGCAAACACTATGGATGAATTTTGGCAAAATTTAAGTTCCGGACGTGATTGCGTGGGTGAGGTACCCAGTGATCGCTGGGATTATAAACACTATCCGGTGGTCATTGGGGGCAAGGAACACTATTTTCCTCATGGCGGGTTCATTCCCGATGTGGATAAATTTGATCCCTTATTCTTTAATATTTCCCCACGAGATGCCGGATTAATGGATCCACAAGAACGTTTATTTATGCAATCAGTTTGGTCCACCTTAGAAGATGCAGGTTATACCCGTGAAAAATTAAAACAAAGCACGAATAGTGCGGTAGGTGTCTTTGCCGGAGTTACCTATAATTTCTATCCCTTATTTAT
This sequence comes from Legionella saoudiensis, assembly GCF_001465875.1. Taxonomy (GTDB): domain Bacteria; phylum Pseudomonadota; class Gammaproteobacteria; order Legionellales; family Legionellaceae; genus Legionella; species Legionella saoudiensis. Next base: position 263,523 of record NZ_LN901323.1, read on the forward strand.
TGCCGAAGAATGGCAAAAAGGCAATCAGGTACCTTTAGATATTCAGTCCTTCTCGATTGCCAATCGGATTTCCTACTTCCTGGACATCAATGGTCCCAGTTTTGTGGTGGATACGGCCTGTTCTTCATCCCTTACCGCCATTCATTTAGCATGTGAAAGCATTCTTCGCGGTGATTGTGCGATGGCTATCGCAGGCGGAGTTAATCTGTCCTTACACCCAAGCAAATACCATTTCTTGGGTAGCTTCAATTTTATGTCCGAGCAAGGTCGTTGCACTAGTTTTGCCGAAGGCGGCACCGGTTATGTACCCTCAGAAGGTGTGGGTTCCGTCTTGTTAAAGCCTTTGCAGGCTGCCCTTGCCGATAACGATATGATTTATGGCGTCATTAAAGGCAGCAGTATGAATCATGGGGGTAAAACCAGTGGCTATACGGTGCCCAATCCTAATGCTCAGGCAGCGGTAATTCTGCAAGCCTTAAAAGTAGCGAATATTAATCCGCGCACCATCTCCTACATTGAAGCGCATGGTACAGGCACCTCCTTAGGCGACCCCATTGAGATTCGAGGCTTACAAGAAGCTTTTGAAACCTTTAGTCAAGATACGCAATATTGTGCGATTGGCTCGGTTAAATCGAATATAGGTCACTTAGAATCAGCCGCAGGAGTCTCTCAACTCGCGAAAGTATTACTGCAAATGCGTCACCAACAACTGGTGCCAAGCTTGCATGCCGAGCAATTAAATCCTTTTATCGATTTCCAAAACTCGCCCTTTTACGTTCAACGCCAATTGCAAGACTGGCAGACTGAGAATAATACGCCACGCCGTGCCGGCCTCAGCTCCTTTGGTGCGGGTGGTGCTAATGTGCATATGATTGTTGAAGAATACCAAGCTAAAACTCCAGCAGCGACATGCAACACCGGTCCTTATCTCTTCATTTTCTCCGCATTAAATGAGGATCGATTAGCTGCGCGCGTGCAACAAATGCAGCAATATTTGCAAAGTAATCCACATACGGATACGTCGGAGTGGCTTGCTAATGCCTGCTATACCTTACAAGTAGGCAGGGAAGCAATGAGCGCACGCTTTGCCATTCTTGCTGCAAACAAAGCGGAATTGCTCGCAGCCTTAATCAGTTATCCGCAAACGGTCCCTAACACCTGGCTCAATTTGCAAGCCACCCACATCATGCCACCTGCCGACTTAGCAGCATTAATTCAGGAGGCTCGACATGCTGACTTAGCAGCGCATTGGGTTGCAGGCGTTAAAATTGATTGGCAGCAATTATATATTCAAGAACAAAGACAAATCATTTCTTTACCCACCTACCCATTTACCAAGCGTCGTTGTTGGATCCCTACTGTGGAAGTAGAGGTAGCTGCGGTTGCTCCAGTAAGCCCTTCATCGCAACCGACAGCAATAGCCGCTCCTTACGCATTGGATGCACAAGAGTGGCTATACGCCACTCATTGGGAAAAAAATCCTCTGCTGCCAACAAGTAACAACCAGCCCCCTTCAGGAAAATGGTTAATCTTTAGCGATCAAGAATTAGGTTTACTTGTGCAAGATGAACTAGGAGCTGCAAACTGTATTTATTGTTTTGCTGCTACAGACTATCACCAACACAACGAGCAAGTGTATTACATTAATCCTCAGCAACAGGCAGATTACCAGCGGCTGTTTGCCAGCATTCACCAAGAACAAGGTGAGCAACTGCAAGGGGTTATTTATTTAGGTAATTGCGCCTCTGTTGAGCCTACTTTAGCTTTATTCTATTTATTTAAAGCGATGATTCAGCATATTTGGGCCGCGCCATTAAAATTCGCCTTAATCTCTCAAGAGGCGCAACAGGTAAATAAAAGCGATTGTGTCAACATGTGGCAACATCCCCTTTGGTCTATGGCTCGAATTTTTGCGGCTGAACAGGCAAATTATCAGGTCCTGCTCTTAGACTTAGATGCCAAAGCCAGCCTACGCCAAAATACACAAAATTTGATTAAGGAGCTTGGAGTACTGCAAGCAAATCAAAACCATATTGCCTATCGCAATCAAGAGCGTTATAGCATTCGTTTTACTACAGAATTATTACCCTCTGCGCTGCCAGCATGGACGGCACCTGTGGCTGCCTTAATTACCGGGGGTTTAGGTGCTTTAGGGTATGAAGTAGCACAATATCTCATAGCTCAGGGAACTCGCTTTGTGTTATTGACCGGTACCACAGAACTCTCAGCACAAACTAGTGAAAAAAATACCTGGTTAAACCAATTGCAAGCCCAAGGCATCCAGGTTAACTATGCTGCTGTCGATGTGGCGAATAAAGAAAAAATGTACCAGCTTATCCAGGACACCGAAAAAGCCTGGCAACAACCCATAGATGGAGTATTTCATTTAGCCGGAGTCACCACTGATAACGTACCAATTGCCGAAATGGAAGAAAGCTTATGGCGTGAGGTGCTCAAAGTTAAGGTTCAAGGAGCCTTGATTTTGCATGAATTATTTCTGCAAGCCCCCTTGACCCATTTTGTGCTCTTTTCTTCCATTGCCGCAGTACCGCATTTTGGCATGGCTGGACTTAGCGCCTACGCCGTTGCTAATGAGTTTCTCAGTGGTCTGGCCCTTCATCGTCATAGCCAACAATTACCAGCCTTAAGTATTAATTGGGTGGCCTGGTCCGAAAAAGGCATGAGTCATCGTCATAATCATGATGCCTTTTTGGATGCAGTAGGTATGGCTTCTTTAAGTATTAAGGATGGCATTAGCCTATTGAATACCTTGCTACGCAGCAATTTAACCGAAGTTACCGTATGTAAAATGCACTGGAAAAAGTTTTTCCAGGTGAATGCTAGCGCCAAGCAACTGGACTTTTTTGCGCATTTTGCCGCCGAATATGCGACCAGCAAACAGACGGCAATGGGTACGCATCTAAATCCTGAACAAATTGCAGCTCTGGTTTTGCAACTCTTTGCCAAGGTTTTAGCCCTGGAGGCGAATGAAATCGATGTTCTAACCCCGTTTGAGCAGTATGGAATGGATTCCATTACAGGCATTAGCTATGCCGAACAATTGGGTACTCATTTCCCAGATGTAGTCTCGCCGATGGATTTATATCGCTATCCCACGCTACAGCAATTAACCAAATACATTGTACAACGGGTACAAGCTGAGCCTCCTTTAACACCGCCGCCTGCCTTGATTCAGGAAGAAGACACGTTAAATTTGGATCAACTGGATTATGCCCAATTGAATGAACTTCTCGAAGCAGAATTAAAAGAGCTGGAGTTGGCTTATGACTGATACGACGACCCTGAAAAACGCTTTATTAATGATCAAAAAACTGAAAAAGAAATTACAGGAACAACAAGAGCGGTTATTTGATCCGATTGCCATTATTGGCATGAGTTGCCGTCTGCCCCAAGCGCAGAATTTACATGAGTTTTGGCAGTTATTAATCCAAGGTAAAAATATTATTAGCCCCATCCCTGATGAGCGTTGGGAGTTACTCAAAGAAACCAAGGAAAAGGCGCAACGTGATCCCAATTTAGCCTATTGGGGAGGCTATTTGGCAGACATCGATGCTTTTGATGCTTATTTTTTTGGGATTAGCCCTCGCGAAGCCTTGCGAATGGACCCACAACAACGCCTGCTTTTAGAAGTCGCCTATGAGTCGCTGGAAGATGCCGGCTTAACGCAGGATGCCTTAAGTGGTTCAAATACTGGGGTATTCTCCAGTTTATATGCCAGTCAATTTAGCCATTTACAACAACTTGATTCCGATATGGATGCCTTACTGATTCCTACGGGAGGCGCCATTAGCATGGGGGCGAATCGGCTGTCTTATTTATTAGATTTACATGGCCCCAGTATGGTATTAGACACGGCCTGCTCTTCATCCCTGATTGCCGTGCAATTAGCATGCTTAAATTTGCAAGCCAAATTGTGTGATCAAGCGCTGGTCAGCGCCGTTAATATTAACCTTTTGCCCTCCATTCATGCAGTATTAGCCAAAGCCACCATGCTCTCTCCTACTGGGCAATGTCATACCTTTGATGCGCAAGCTGATGGTTACGTGCAAGGAGAAGGCGCGGGGGCTATTGTCTTAAAGCCTTTGTCACGCGCCTTACAGGATAACGATAAAATCTATGCCGTTATCACTGGCAGTGCGGTAAACCAAGATGGAAAAACTAATGGCCTTACAGCACCCAATGGTTTGCAACAGGAGCAATTATTGCGCAGTGCATATCGCAATGCGCAGGCCGACCCTGCTCATATTTCTTATATCGAATGCCATGGTACCGGTACCTTCCTGGGTGATCCCATCGAAGTACAGGCTTTAGCTGAGGTTATTGGCAAGAGTCGTGAACAGCAAAAGCCCTGCTGGATTAGCTCGGTGAAAACGAATGTGGGACATTTAGAGCCTGCGGCAGGCATCATTAGCATGATCAAAACTGCCCTTATTTTAAAAAATGGCATTATTCCGCCGCATCTCAATTTTCGCCAACCAAACCCCCACATCCCTTTCGCTAAATATCACTTATCCATCCCACAACAGCTCGAACCATTACCCCGATATGGGAATGTTGCCATTGCCGGTGTAAGCGGCTTTGGTTTTGGTGGGGCAAATGCTCATATCGTTCTGCAGGAATTACCCTTAAGCGAGCAATTTGTATCGGCCCCAGAAATTAGCGGTCAGCATGAATTGTTTACTATTTCGGCAAAAGATACGCAGGCCTTCCGTAGTTTAATTTCTCTATGGCAAACTTACTTAAAAAATAATGCCGGCCTTAACCTTAGCCAACTTTGCTATAACCTCCACTTACGGCGCACGCATTATCCCTTGCGGCTGGCCATTATTAGCAATTCTATTGCGGATCTATCGCAAAAGCTTAGTGCTCTGAGTATTAATCTTCAGCAACCTATTGCTGACATTTATATAAACCTTGAGGCAAAAAAGATAAACAATGCCACTAAAATCGATGAGTTTCCGGATTTAACTGCTTTAGCAACCGCTTATGTGCATCAGGCAAACATTGACTGGGTAAAATATGAGAGTGCGCGCTCTTTCGCTGCCCTCGACTTGCCTTTATACCCTTGGCAGCATAAAAAATATTGGCCACGTCTCGGGCATGAACCGCAACATGAACCCGTCATTAGCTATCCGCTACGTGGTAAACTACTGCCTTCTCCTTTAGCCTCGCAGCAATTTGAATTCATCTTCGATCATCAGATATTACCGGAAATTCAAGACTCATTTTCTGTCTTACACTCAGGTTATTATGTGGAAATGCTTGCCTATGCTGCCAAACAACTCTCACCACAAGCACAAATACGCATCCAAGAGCTGCGCTTTTCATCGCCTTTATTAGTACTCGCAGGTAAAACCGTATGGGTCCAACTTGTTATGGAGTCGACCAGTAACAATCAGTCCATAGGGTTTAGTTTTTACAGTAGCGACAATCAAAAAGACTGGATAAAACATGCCCTTGGCACCTTAAGCTTACAGCCCCAATCATCACCACAGACAATAAGGGACCAGGAGTTACCTCATCAATATCATGGAACAGCCGAAACTTTTTACCAACGGATTATCAATATGGGCATGCCTGCAGGTGCAAGCATTCGTTGGACGGAACAATTTTGGACCAAAAACAGGCAACTTCTGAGTGAGCTACGCCCCCCTAAAACGACTGAACGCAGTGAGCAATTTGTCCTGCAAATGCATCCAGGGATTCTTGATGCCTGTATTCAAACGCTCTTTTTACTGTTACCGCCACAATTCATGAAACCTTATATTGCTTCACAGATAGGCCAGTTAGAAGTTCATCGTCATGCCATACCAAAATATATTTATACCGTTTTAAATGAATTGCACCCAGAGGGCAAAACCATTCGGGGTGATTTCTACTTGTTGGATGCACAGTATCAAGTATTAATGAGATGCAGTGATTTATGGATGACACAGTTAAATGACACCATACAAATCGATAAAATGATGCAAATTCAAACGCAATTTCAATGGGATACTTCACTACCCTATGCAGAGTGCAAAACCCAACTTATTCACTATTTAGCAGAACAATTCGCCCTTATTTTCGCCATGCCTATTGCTGATATAAACGTGCATCTTTCCTTACATGATTTAGGCATGGATTCCTTAATGGCCTTAGCCGTAATTCGCGTCATTGAAGCAAACTTAGGAATTAACTATCCATTACCCTTTATCATGCAAGGTCCTTCCATTCAAGAACTTGTCGAGCAGATAATGCAGGATAAAGGCATTAAGCAGCAAGCTGCGCCACGAGCCATAAAGGAGCATACTCCGTGGCTGGCCAGTCGCAAAATAAAGGCGGGGGCAAAATTACGCCTATTTTGCTTTCCTTATGGAGGCGGAGGTGCCTCTATTTATCGAGAGTGGCAACAAGAATTTCCTGATTTTATTGAAGTCTGCCCTGTTCAATTGCCGGGCCGCGAAAATCGTATGGATGAGCCACCCATCACCCATATTGATACGCTAATTCCGCTACTGGCTACTCAGTTACACCCTTATTTTGATTTGCCCTTTGCCTTTTTTGGCCATAGCTTTGGTTCACTCCTGGGCTTTGAGCTCACACGTTATTTACGTCGTAATCATCTGCAGCAGCCAGCACATCTTTTTGTATCAGCCTATCCCGATCCACGTCTGCCCTCCAAAAGCCTGGATAACCTGCTGCGTACCTTAAAGCAAATGCAGGTGAACTTATTTGATTTAGACCAGGAGCGTTTAGGGCAATTGGATGAGCAACAGTTAAGCATCCTAGCCAGGGTCTTTAAAGATAATGGCATTGTGGATTATAGCGATGAGCGAATGAATAAGAGTATTATTCAAGTGTTACTGCCTATTTTTGTCGGCGATATGAATATAGTAAAGAGCTATACTTATACTCCTGAGACCCCATTGCAACTAGCTATTACGGTGTTCTTAGGGCAGCAGGATAGTTGGGTGAGCCCTGAAGACCATCAGGGCTGGAGCACTCATTCTCTACTAGGTTGTGAGTTTAAATCGTTTAATAGCGGGCATTTATTTATTAGAGAACAACATATAAGAACCCAAGTTATACAAAAAATTACCGAGGCCCTAGGTCATTTTAATGAAGTAGCATATGAACTATAAATTATAAGGAAATAATAATGTCTGACATGGCTAAAATTGTGCGTTTTCATTCAACAGGAGATGCTGAGGTATTAAAAATTGAAGAACACCCTCTACCTCAGCCAGCTCCTGGTGAAGTACGTTTAAGGGTACATGCTATTGGTGTAAACCGAGCTGAAGTTATGTTTCGCAAAGGGCGCTATTTAGCTGATCCCAGGCTACCCTCTAAAATAGGTTATGAGGCCTCTGGAATTGTGGATGCGGTGGGTATGGGGGTTGACGCAGAGCTAATTGGTAAAAAATTTAGTACGATACCTTGCTTTGATATGAGCCGATATGGAGTTTATGGCGATGTTGCCATTGTGCCGGCATACGCTCTTGCCGCCTATCCGGAAGCGCTTTCTTTTGCAGAAGGCACCTCCATTTGGATGCAGTATTTAACTGCCTACGGTGCACTAGTCCATTATGGCAAGGTCAGCAGAGGCGACCATGTTCTCATTACTGCCGCCAGTAGTAGCGTGGGGATTGCAGCCATTGAAACAACCAAGGCGCAAGGGGCGATTAGCATCGCCGTCACACGTACAGCGAAAAAAGAATCGGCCTTACGAGAGCTTGGCGCAGACCATGTTATCGTCACAGACAAAGAAGATTTACCAACGCGTGTTCAAGAAATTACCCAAGGCCATGGCGCCCGTGTTGTTTTTGATCCCATCGGCGGGCCTGGAATTGAACAGCTTGCCGCGGCAGTAGCAAACCAAGGGATAATCTTCGAATATGGGGCCTTATCCAGTGAGCCAACTCCTTATCCTTTATTTACTGCTTTAGCAAAGGGCTTTTCTATTCGTGGTTATACCTTATTCGAACTAACAAGTGCCCCTCACACACTAGCCCAAGGTGTGAAGTATGTTTATGAGCAGCTTAACAATAAGGTTTTTAAGCCTAAAATTGCCCGGACCTTTACCTTGGAGCAAATTGTAGAAGCGCATCGATATATGGAATCTAATGAGCAAATTGGTAAAATTGTGATATTAGTTTCCTAAGAAGCAAAGCCTGATTGCAACCAACCAATACATGCCTTTCATAGGGTTAGATTATTGCTCTCATTTTGCACCTAAAATTAGGTGCAAAATTTATGGTCTAAATAATTTACCGTCTGCATACTAATATCATTGAATTGGCTTTTTTCACCACCCCGCCTCTCTGTCTGAGCAAATAATCGGCCACGAAAAGAGCCAATACTTTGTTTATCGCGAACATCCTGCAAAAATACCGCAAATAACTCATGCTCATCCGCTGAAAAATCACGCTCTTGCACACGCAACTCTAGCCTATCCTTTATTTGCCCCAAATACTTCTCATATTCGGCCATTACTGACTTTAAACAAGCAATGCCCAATATTATTAAGGTTGAGGTGCTGCATTCATCCTGTTCTTCCATTAGCTGCGCTAACGCAAGTTTGTTATAAGTACTTAATTGATTGGTCGCTAAATGATAAATAGCTGCGATATATTGCGCATGAGCGCGCTCATTAGCAAAGGAATTGAAATATGAGTTAAACCGTTCTTTGCAAATGGTTTTATCATTCCCTGCTAAATTAATAATAGATACTTCCCCGGCAACCGTTTCTGCAGAGCTTATTTCCGGCTCGCGACTTATCTGCCTTCGTGCATGATATTTCTTCTTTATTTTTTGCATAATTGCGTCTATTTTTTTCATAAGTACCCTTATTTAAATATAAAGCTTAGCCTCTTCCTACTGATTTGGGGAATAATCCCATGCAAAAAGGCAGGAATTCACATGGAGCATCAAATGGCAAATACACGGATCGATTTTTATAAAACATCGCCTGAAGCACTTAAAGCGATGATGGGTGTTGAAAAATATGTTAATGGTTCTACCTTAGATAAATTATTACTCGAACTGATAAAGCTGCGCGTGTCACAAATCAATGGATGCGCCTTTTGTGTTGATATGCATTGCGCCGATGCCATTAAAGCAGGGGAATCACAAAGACGATTAAATACCATTGCGGTATGGCGTGAGACCCCATTTTTTACGCAACAGGAACGAGCAGCCCTAGCTTGGGCTGAGGCGGTTACCTTATTATCAGAAACCCATGTACCCGATGAGATATACCAAGAAATGCGCATTCATTTTAATGAGCAGGAGGCAGTAGATCTGACTATGGCCATTATCGCCATTAATGGCTGGAATCGCCTGGCCGTAAGTTTTCGCAAGCTACCTTCATAATGGCAGTAATTCGTTCAATAATGGGATTAAGATCTGAGCATTTATAAGAAGCCCTGATTGTACGCAACCAGAGTACATGATTTTACTATAGCACATAAGACTTACTTATATTCCTAGCAGGCTCAAGCCTCTAGGGCAATATTCGAGAAACGCATCAAAGGTGGCTATAATTTAATTTGTACACATAAATTTGTGAGCTAAGCAATGGATAGGCATGAAAACAAACAAAGAAAGCCAAGCTTTCTTTGGAAAATAAGGCCAATTAAGTTAAACAAATTCATGTTGAATAGTTTATTTATTATCGCCTTATTAATTTTAGCGATGATTAGTGGTAAATCCTATTGGCAACTTAAATCCTTAACAGAAGCCAATCGCTGGGTTGTGCATACCTATGAAGTAATCGAGCAGGTGGATAGCGCCTTGTATACTCTAACCGCAATGGAATCAGCCCAACGCGCTTATCTAATTACCGAGAACAACAATTTTCTCAAAGATGTAAAAGCATTAAAACCAACCCTGAATAACTATTTAAATGAACTCAAAACCCTTACCAGAGACTATGCCGAGCAAAATGCACGAGTACTGCAATTTATTAAATTAGCCGAAGAGCGCGTTGCATTGCTTACCCAGATAGCTGAACTAAAAAGCAAAGAGCAATTTAACACGCCTGCGGGCTTGGCAAATTTTTATGAAAATAATGAAGTTTCCGAGCAGGCAAAAAGTTTAGGCGGAGAAATCAAAGCAATAGAACAAGTTTTGCTTAAAGATAGAAATGACGCCTTAATGCAGGGCGTCTATGCCAGCGAACTCTTTATCATTTTTGGTAGTATTTTTAGTATGGTCCTACTCGTCGTGCCCTTCATACTGGCGAATTTTGAATTAATTAACCGTAAAATTATTGAGCACAAAAACCGCGATGTGCGCAATTACTTAAAACAAATTCTTGAAAGTACCAGTGATGGTATCGCAGCTTTAGATGAAGGCCACCAAGTGCAAATTTTTAATGAATTGTATCAAACGCAATTTAAAAAAATATTTGATTGCTCTTTAACCCAAGGGATGACATTCGAAAAAGCCTTTGCCAATGTTCCAGACAATAAACGTACATTGACTCAATGCTGGCTGGACTCTCTACGTTACGACAAAGAAATTACGGTTCTTGAATTTGAGCACGAAGGAAAAAGGAATATTTTTGAGTTAAGCTCCAGCCCTATTATTAATGATCGTAATGAGATCCATGGCTTGGTGCATAATGTTAGTGATATCACTAATCGCGTGCGCGAACACACCGAACTGGAGGAGTCCTATAAAAAGCTAACTGCCAGCATCAAAGAATTAGAGATTAAAAACGAACAAATAACCCTCATGATTGATATGAGCGATATTATGCTTGCCACCAATTCTTTGGAGGAATTAAGCAGTATTATGGGTAAGTATGCCCAACAATTACTCAACTTTTGCAGTGGCTATCTTTATGTTATGCATCCCTCAAAAAACTTCTTAGAAATGGTGGGCAGCTGGGGAAAACCATCCGCGCAGGAATCTATTTTTAACCCTGAACAATGCTGGGCAATTAGGCTTGGACGCCCTCATAAAATCGTTAAATCCCATCATGAACTGGTTTGTGATCATTTCCACTTCGAAGATGGCATAACAAATACCATCATGTGTGTACCCCTAATGGCACAAAACGATATTTATGGCTTACTGTATATGGAAAGTTCCAAAGAATCATTCACATTAAGTCACGATCAGCAGCTTCTTATCACCGCCTTTGCAGAACTAACCGCCTTAGCTTTAGCTAATGTGCGCTTACGGGATAACTTACGCCATCAATCCATACGCGATCCATTAACCGGTTTATTTAACCGACGTTTCCTGGAGGATGGGCTTTTTAAGCAAAAATTACGCGCTAAAAGCGAAAAGAGCTCATTTGCCATCTTAATGCTTGACCTGGATCATTTTAAAAAAATTAATGATACCTTCGGCCATGATGCTGGCGATATGGCATTAAAAGAAGTTGGTTCCGTATTAGAGCATGCCACGAGAACCGGAGATTTGGCTTCCCGATATGGAGGGGAGGAATTCGTTCTTATTCTTCATGATATAGATAGTAAAAATGCTCAGGCACGAGCAGAAGAAATAAGACTTGCGGTAACCAAAATACGCCTGAAATATGGCGCTCAGCCCATTGGCCCCATAAGTATCTCTATTGGTATTGCCATGTACCCAACCGACAGCGAAGATACAGAAAAGCTTATCGAATTAGCAGACAAAGCCCTATATGCAGCTAAGAAAAAAGGCCGTAATGCGGTAGTCACTTTTGCAGAGATGGGATAATTGCTGGTAACCAGTTTTATTAAAAAGGCCATCTAGAAATAATAAAAAAACCATTAACCTAGAATGGGTATCTGATTAGCTTTTAAAACAAACCTGGCTGCAAACACCAGGCTCTATTTAAGATTGTCTTAGTGAGTATCTTTAAAGCCAAATAAGCCTTTTATTTTATTGAAGAATCCTTCCGCCTCTTCTTCAAAACTTTCTAATTTTTGTACTAAACTTAATTCTTCTTCATCAAGTTCGACGCCAATTTTACTCAGAGCCTCTTGAGGGCTTGCTTTTAATTCTTCTAAGAAATTAGGATCATTTTTTATGGCTTCAAGTACAGTCAGGACTTTAGGACTTTGGCTCATTAGGTGATTAAAATCCATGATATTACTCCTTGGTTCCTTAAAAATTTATAAGGGTTCTTATTAATTATAGTTCAAAAAATAAACTATCTTTCTTTAGGAATCTTTAGCCAATACTCCAATTCACCTGACCACCAATTACGGTTGTTTGCGTATTTGTATGCCCTTTAAGCGCTGTCAATTGCGAGGCATAATTAATCGGCATTTGCTTAAAGAAGGAATGCCCCACCCCAAAATCAAAACCTAACATCTCTGCGGCTTGAAAATGCGCCCCCACTGCAGCAACCGTAGCACTACCTATCGGGTCAGCAACGCCTCGGTCTTGGTTATTAGAAGGCGTATTAATAAATTGCACCCCACCACGCAGCAACCACTTATTCGTCGCCTTAAAGGTCGCCCCAACGGAATAATCAAAGCAATTATGATAATTGAAGGGAATAGTCACCGACATAGGCATACCAAATGGAGTTTCCGTGTGCTTCATGGTGATTTTATTAAATGTTTTCCAATTCGTATAAAATGCGGTAAACATCCCCGTCCAACGCGTGGTGAAATCATGTTGCACGCTTAACTGAGCGCGAGCAGGTAGTGCGGCATCGGTTTTTTGAGCTGAGGTACGAAAGAGTGCGGGACCATTATCTGGAGCATAAACGGTGCTATGGCCAGAAGTGTGAATAGAAATTAGCGAATTATAACTAAAACCAATCCGCGTTTGCTCAGTTACCTCAAATAAAGCGCCAGCATTCCATCCATAACCCCAGCCAGTTAAATGATTTTTTAGGGTTGAATCACCCGCAGAAGAAAGAGGAGGTCCATATTTATTATTTAACGTAAAGGCAAGCCGTAACGCATCAAAACCCGCGCCAACCGAAAAACGCTCGTTAATTTTAACCGCCAGGCTTGGCCCCATATCCATACCAATCACCTGGGAACGTGTTGCAGCATAGCGTGTGATTACATCCGGGGTGGAACCATAATTCGTACCTAATCCAAATGGGGTGGTAAAATGCACACCGGCACTAACACGCTGGGTCAGCGGCCCGGTATAATAAAAGGAAGGCATAAAGGCATTAATTCCACTGTGAGCCACGCCAGACTGCACAATCGGCTCAGGAAATGGAAAAGCAGGCGTACGTGCGCTACCCGTAAAATTGGCCGTACCGGTAATCCCCAAAGCATTAATAACCACCTGTTGATGTGGCAATTTCACCATGCCGGCTGGGTTCGTATAAGCCGTACTGGCATCATCGGTGGCCGTTGCCCAATCTGCATAGGCAACCCCTAAACCGGCTGAATTCACAAAAGGCAAACTAAAGTCAGAGGCCAAGGCTTGAGAAGCACAGCACAACGAAACAAGGGCAAAGGATAAATGAGAGAATTGTCGCACGTTAACGTCCTTTTAAACAGATCTAACTCATTGTATCTAATGTTATTGTTGTGGGCAATTGTCGTTAATTGGTAGGTTGGTCAGACCAACCTACCCTATCATACTGCTACGCCTTATTATTAATTCGGCGCAACAAACCACTTAATACCGTTCCTGGACCAATTTCTTGAAATTGAATATGAGGCTTAGCCTGTAAATATTCAATGGTTTTAGTCCATAATACCGGTTGCGCTATCTGCTGAATTAAATTGCTTTTAACCACTGCAGGATGGTAGGGAGCCGCATCGACATTGGCAATTACCGGAATGCAGGGAGTAGCAAACTCCAGACCTTGCACAAATTCGGCAAAAGCTTGTTGCGCACTGAGCATATACAGCGAATGAAAGGCCCCGCTCACTGATAAGGGAATAAATGAAACCTTATTCAGCCCAGCAAAGAAGGACTGTGCCTGTTGAATATCCGCCTGCGGCCCTGAAATAACCATTTGCCGGTAAGAGTTATAATTGGCAATCCGAACTCCTGACAGTCCGTGCTCATCGAGTAGGGAGGTCAGTTCTTGACTTGATAAGCCAACCACTGCAGCCATGCCCCCTCCTTTCATTTGGCTCATTAACTCCCCACGTTTTTTAACCAAAGCCAAACCAGTAATAAAATCGAAAACACCAGCGGCAAATAGTGCATTATATTCGCCCAAGCTATGTCCGATGACATAATCAGGCTTAGGTTGCCCCTCCGCTAGTGCCTGCAAATAAGAAAAGGCGTTAACGACATACAGTGCCGGCTGGGTATATTGGGTATTATTAAGCTGTTGCTGGCTATCCTCCAGGCATAAAGCGCGTATGGAATAACCCAGTAATGCATCTGCTTGAGCCGTATATTCAGGAAATTGTTCGAATAAACCATGACCCATTCCTCGTTTTTGCGAGCCTTGTCCAGGAAACATATAAGCCAACATTAAATAACTCCATCTTTTAATAAATTAATAATGGTGGCAATTTCTTCCGACATGGGACGACAATGTTCTAGAGTTGGTGAATATTGGCGGATTACCTTATAAATGGATTGCGCGTTCGTGCTGGCTTTCTCAATACCTCGTAACTCCAAGGCCTGACTGGCCGCAAGGAGTAAGATTGCAGTAAGCCGTTCCAAGTTCGCAACTGCTTCCTGAAAATCCAAAGCAGCATGAGTCCCTAAACTATTCACATCTTGATTATCGCCTTCCGTAGGTAGGGTATAGGCTTGATGCGATTGCGCCAACTTACGGTTTTGTACCGCCAAGGCCGCCGATAAGAGCTGCATGGAACGAAACCCATTATGCTTACTGGGGTTAGGGACCAAATTCACCGGTAACTCATGATTTTTACGTGGATGTACTAAATTGGCCAGCAGAGCATGGATCCAGGTGGAGGCCTGAGCAATATTCATTTTCAAAATATCGCAAGCATCGGTCACATAGTAGCCCATGAAATTGGCGCTATGATGGATATTTTGCTCAGCCACATCAATGACAGGATTATCATTGACTGAATTCATTTCATTTTCAATCCAGACAATAGCTCGTTGCAGATTTTCCTGGAATGGGCCGAACCCTTGGGGGACGGAGCGAATAGAATAATAATCTTGTACGGGCTTGTGCGTATAGTCTGTGGCGCGTAACTCATCTAAATCGGTTAATAATTGGCTACCCTGCCAAAAATCAATAAAAAATTGATTAATGTTGCATTCACCTACCTGTTGTTTTAATTGATGCACCATAGGATGGTAGGCGCTATTAATCACCAATAACGCTTCTAGCGTCATTGCAATAGCTGCGAGCATTTGCTGAAAAAGCCGTTGCAAATCATGTAAGGCTAAACTGGCAATTGCCGTCATAAATGAGGTGCCATTGATCAGTGCTAAACCATCGCGCATTACCGGTTTATATGCTTTAAGCCCCGCGCGCTGAATTGCCTCCGGCGCCATCATCACCTGGCCCTGATAGTTAACTGCAACCTCCTCCCCAATTAATGCAGCAGCAATCATCGCCAAAGGAATAAGATCACCACTGGCACCAATAGAACCATAACAGCGCACTATCGGGGTAATTCCCGCATTCAGAAAATCCACCAAAGCATTAATTAATTCAGGATGGACTCCCGAATAACCTTGAGCCAGGCAATGCGCACGGAGCATCATCGTTGCCCGCACAATATGAGGAGATACGATACTACCTAAACCACAAGATAAGGAACGGATAATATTTTCTTGACGTTCATTAATCTCACTATGGTAATCCATAGCTTCCGTTTCTTTAATAGCCGCGTCAATATAACGTACTTGATCACCAAAATTGGTATTTACACCATAAATAGGTACGCGAGAGTCAACATGAATTTTTAAAAATTGATACGCTGCATCCACAGATTGAGCAGCCTGTAATGATAAAGCGATTGATGTCGTCTGCTGGGTCAAAAGTTGCGATGATGCAATCGTCAACCGGCACCCATCCCCAATGGTAATCAACGTTTTCTCTGCTTTTCTGTCAATAGCATTATCCTGAGCATGCACTGATTGTAACTGTTCCATTTCGTTACCAACTCCTGTCTTAACCAAAGAGGGCCTTAGTTTGTACCCTTTTAAAGCCTTTTTCAATTAAAGATTTTCGCTGATATGTATTTGAAAAATAAAAATTTGCATCGAGTGCAGTAAACAAGGACTAAGGTATTAATTTGTGTTCTGCGGAGCTCTTCTTGGCTAAAACACTATTTTTATAGCTATAAATAAAATAAATGAACAAGCCAATGGCCATCCAAACGATAAATCGCACCAAGGTAACCCAAGGCAGGTGTATGACCAAATACAGACAGCTAAATACACCTAAAAGCGGTACGTAAGGCATTCCTGGAGTTCTAAATGGCCGCTCTAACTCAGGGTGTTTATATCGTAAATACAATACACCGATACACACAATAATGAAGGCAAATAAGGTACCGATATTCACTAATTCAGCCAAAACATCAATGGGAACAAATGCAGCTAAAATGGCCATAAGAAAACCACATAGCAAAATAATTCGTGCTGGCGTACGCTGATTTTCAGTAGTTCTTGCAATATTTTTTGGTAATAACCCGTCACGCGACATCGCTAAAATAACGCGCGTCAAGCCATAAAACAATACCAGCATAACGGTAGTTAAGCCTGCAATTGCGCCCACACTAATAAGTCCTGCAGCGGCTTTGTAGCCAAGATGTAATAATGCATGACTAATGGGAGAGGCTACATTTAAGGAGGAGTATGGAGCAATGCCAGTGAGTAAACCCGCGACGATGATGTATAAGACCGTACAGATTACTAAAGAGCCAATGATACCGCGTGGCATATCACGTTGCGGATTAATGGCCTCTTCCGCCGCTGTTGAAACCGCATCAAAGCCAATATAGGCAAAAAATATTAATGAAGCCCCATCAATCACCCCCACCCAACCAAAAGGCAGAAAAGGCGACCAATTTTCAACACGCACCTCTTTAATGGCGATAAGAATAAATAAAAGGATGACTAATAATTTAATCGTTACAATGAGGTTATTCATTCGCGAACTGGATTTTGCACCTGCAATTAATAGTGCAGTTAAGCAGGCAATAATGAATACAGGCGGTAAATTTACAATGCCTCCATAAGCAGGCCCATGCAAAAACAAGGGAGAAAGATGAATTTTTATGGCCATGAGAAAATCATTTGCATACCCGCCCCAACCCACAGAAACGGCAGATACCGAAATAGCATATTCTAATAGCAAATCCCAGCCCACAACCCAAGCAATTAATTCACCAAAGCCGGCATACGCATAACCATAAGCACTGCCACAACCACCAATCATTGCCGCCAACTCAGCATAAGACAAGGCGGAAAAAATACTAGCACCTCCCGCAAGCACATAGGAAAAAACGATTGCCGGCCCGGCTTTGGTTGCCGCAACGACACCTGTTAAAATAAAAATCCCCGCCCCAATAACCGCCCCCACCCCGAAAAAAATAAGATCAACTGCGGTCAAACATCTGTTTAATTGCGATTCACTCTCCAATGAGCTACTAATCTCTTTTTTGCGAAACAAGTCCATGATAGTATGCACCCTGTTTTATGGCTTTATTGTTACACATTGCATTAAAGACTATGCTTTTAATTCTAGTTGAAAAGCCTGGTTATAGGTTAAATTTAAATGAGAAAGTTAGTTATCGGCATACTAATGCTGTTTTCCTTAACCGCATTTTCTGCCGAAAAAACAGAAAATTGCAGCCATTGGCTCACATTCTTTAAACCCGTTTGTCAACGATTTCACCAAATATGGACCGAAGGTAAAACCGACCTTTACATTTCAGGATACGCATGGCACAACCGCTATACTTATAGCCCTAAGCGCATACGTGAGAAAAAATATAATGAATTGGCATGGGGCGGTGGATTAGGCAAAGGCTTTTTTGATGAGCGGGGCAACTGGCACGGTCTTTATGCTTTTGCTTTTCTCGATTCCCATAAAAATGTGGAACCCGTAGTTGGCTACGCCCACTTGTTTGTGGCCTCACTCAACAAAGACATTAAAGCGGGATTAGGTTATTCGGTGCTAATCACTGCACGTCCAGACATCATGCATAATATTCCATTCCCAGGAGCTGTTCCTTGGGCTGGATTTTTTATCCATAGAGTATCTCTAAAAGCTGCTTATATTCCTGGCTCCTCAAGCAACGGTAATGTGCTTTACATGGTAGGAACTTATACTTTTGATTAACTAGCCTATTATTGCTTTTCATGATTATGTGCTATGTTTTTAAGAGTAAAACTACTATTTGGACACTAAAATGAAATCCTTTGTTGAACAAGCACAGTTTTATGCAACTTATCACCAAAACGCTACGACTCGCTATACGCATTTTGCCGGAGTTCCACTGATTGTTCTTTCTTTGATGATTTTATTGGGCTTCATTCAAATTATCATTCCCGGAGTTTTCGTCAGTAATCTTGCCTGGTTCGCGACCATTGCCATTTTAGTCTATTATTTTCTTTTAAATTGGCAGCTGGCTTTAGCCATTACCCCCATTATGTTGTTTTTATTGTGGATCGCTCATTGGTTTAGTGCCGATGGGCCAACCACCCTAGGTATTTGGGCATTTATTATTACCTTCGTTGCCGGTTGGGGCCTACAGCTTTATGGTCATTACATTGAGGGCAAAAAACCTGCGTTTATGGATAATTTATCCCAACTTTTAATTGCTCCTTTGTTTCTAGTGGCGGAGCTTTTTTTCATGGCTGGATACATGAAACCATTGCAGGCGCAAATTTATGGCGGGGTAATTGAAGAAAATAAATTGTAGTGATGTAGGCTGGGCTGTTAAGCCCAGCATTGGAGACACACAGAGATATCGCTGGACTTAACAATCCAGCTTATGCAAACTGGCGCATCCTGATTTTAAAACAATGATGGATCTTATGATTCCGTTTAAAATCCTGATCGATTGTTTGCGCACTTATATCCTGCACCGCATACTTCTCCAGCAACTGTGGATCCAACTTAAACTGACGGAAGTTGGTGGAAAAATATAAAGTTCCATCCGGATTTAATAAGCGCATCGCCTCCTTCACCAGCGTTACGTGATCTCGTTGAATATCCAAAGTATCCGCCATGCGCTTTGAGTTAGAAAAGCTGGGTGGGTCTAAAAAGATCACGTCAAAACGATCCCGTGTAATACGTAGCCATTCACGGCAATCATATTGGATAAACTGATGGCGCGATAAATCCAAATGGTTTAGACGGAAGTTTTCTTCCGCCCAGCGTAAATAAGTGTTAGAGAGATCCACATTCGTTGTTTGCGCCCCAGCTAATGCCGCATGCACACTTGCCGTCCCGGTATAACAAAAACAATTAAGAAAACGCATGCCGGGTTTTAATTTCGCAAAACTTAAACGAATTGGACGATGATCTAAAAACAAACCCGTGTCCAAATAATCGTACAAGTTTACTTTTAATTTTGCTTGGCCTTCAGTCACCACCATCGTATGACGAGTTTGACTTAACTTTTGGTACTGCTCACTGCCCTTTTGCTGTTTACGCTGTTTCACCACCACTTTATCTGCGGCAATACCTAAAGCTTGGGGCACAACTTGCAATACCTCTAAACTACGACGCTCTGCCTTGTGGGCAGGAACACTTGCAGGGGGCGCATATTCCTGCAGTACAGCATAATCATTGTAAATATCAATTGCATAAGCATATTCAGGTAAATCTGCATCATAAACGCGATAGCAAGAAATATGATTTTTTTGCGCCCATTTATGTAAGTGCTTGTAATTCTTTTCTAAGCGATTACATAACATTTGCGCATTTTCAGATAAGGTGCTGCTCATTGCCCCTTTCAACTCATTCCTACCGCTAATATCGAAACAATATAATTTGCACTCTAGCGCGCCGTTGTACAGGGTATATTGCTTATTAGAACGTAAACCTATTGCTTTGGCTAAAATAGGACTTGAGGTAATTACTGCCGCTTTCCAGCCTTGATAATGCTCATGCATGGCCTGGCCTAGCTGTTGATACACAGGTACTAATTGGGTGGTATCGCCCAAACGCTCACCATAAGGAGGATTACTGACTAATAAGCCCTTTCCTACTGGCGCTTTAATATGAGTCATTGCCAGCATATTAAATTCGACTAGAGGAGCCACCCCTGCGCGCTCGGCATTTGCACGCGCAAGCTCAATTGCTTTACGATCCGCATCGGTACCTAATAATTTAACGGATAAAGGCTTAACCTGTTGCAAGGCATCAGAGCGTAATTTTTCCCATAAAGACTCTTGGTGCGAAGCCCAGTATTGCAACGATTGATCCTGACGCAATAAGCCTGGAGCAACATGCGTTGCCATCATGGCCGCTTCAATGACCAAGGTGCCCGAGCCACAAAACGGATCATGTAAGGTATAACCTTGAGCTGCCAACTCTGGCCATTTAGCACGAATTAATAAGGCTGCAGCCACATTTTCTTTAATGGGAGCCTTGCCAGATTGAGTCCGATAACCCCGTTGGTGCAAGCTATATCCGGTTAAGTCAAAACTTACGGTAATTTGATCGTTTTTCAAATAGGCATGGATTAAAATCTGCGGGTTTTCTTTATCAACCGAAGGACGCTCTCCTTTCAAACGGCGAAAATGATCAACGATCCCATCTTTGACTACTTGTCCGCCAAACATCGTATTGCGGATATGTTCCGAGCTGCCATGAAACTCAATAGCCAATGTTTTATCTGGAGAAAAAACTGTCTGCCAGTGAAAATCCGTACATAATTGATGCAGGGCTTGCTCCGTACTACCATAGCCGCTAAACAGAATAAGTTGAACGCGATTGGCAATTCGCGACCAAAGGCATATTTGGTAAATAACGGTGAGACTGGCTTCGCCATAAACTCCTTGCGGACTAACACGAGTTACGGCTAAGCCTAAAGCTTTTACTTCTGCCTCCAATAGATATTCTAACCCTCGGGGGCAGCTTACGAATAAGGAATAATTCATAGAATGCATGACCTTAAATAGCGAAAAAGAGCTTTGGCAGCACCGGTATTTTTTTCCTTTTGCTGATCATCCACTGCTTTTTTGATGAGTTGTCTTAATTGTTGAACTTCTTCCGGATTATAAGTCTCAATAAATTCGGTTAATGCGGTCTTGCCCTCATTAATTAAGCGGTCACGCCAAACTTCTACCTCATGAAATGACGCGGTAACCGAACTTTCTTCCTCGACGATGCGTTCATAAGCAGCAAGAATTTCTTCATGATCAGCGGCCCGCATCAATTTACCAATCAACTGCGCCTGCCTTCTTTTGGCGCCATGGCTTTTAATGGCTTTCGCGTCAACAATTGCCTTGTAAAGATTATCAGGAAGAGGTAGTAAATCCAGCTTAGCCAAACTAAGATCGATAAACTTCACACCGGTTTTTTGTAAAAAATCGGCATCTCTTTTTTTCTGTGATTTACTGACTGGCTCATCCATAGTACATACTTTTTTAATAAAATGGGGGCTAATTATACTATATACCCAAGCGACTCCAAAATGCTTGTTGCCCTTGGGTACTAGCGAGGAAGTTATTCTGCAGCTGCTAGCGGTACTGAAGAGGAAACTTGCGCGTAACGTTTGCCCAGGCGATTGCGCAAATAAGTACGCGTAACAGCTTGAAAATTATAAACAAGGATGCATAAAAGTAATAAATGCAGCCAACTAATCGTTAAGTGCTTAAACAAGGGGATAGTCACTAAAACCCCAAGACATCCTGCAAGGCTTAACACCAAAGTTTTCTTTAAAGGAATTTTATCTTGTTGTAAAAAGACTAGGGTTGTTAAGGGCTGCTGCATGGCTCCAGCAGTAGTCATAATGGGAAAGGCAACGGCTGGCGATACGTTCAGCAAAAACAATACACCTTGAACCATCACAAATAAACCCACTCCGACCGAAGTGAGGGCCCCACAGACCATCAACGCAAAAAAGCCAATAACTAATTTCCAGGAGTGTAGCGCGGTTAACTCTCCACCGATGGGAAGCCAACGATATTGATGCGCGATTAATAGAAAAATAATTACGGCAAAAGCACACATCATGGCTAAACGTACCGCCTGTTTGCTCAGACGGCTCATCACAAAACCACCCAATAAACCTCCAATACAGGTGCCACCAACCAGGATCAGTAGTGTCGTCATATCCACATCGACTAATCGCATAAAAAATAAGGATTCAATCGTTCCCGGAATTACTTGCGCTCCATTATTCACCGCAGGCATTTCATCATCACGAAAAGTGCCCATTAATTTGGCAAGCGTAATGTTAACGGCAAAACTACCAACCCCCAGGGTATCGGCAATAAAAGCAATAAATCCACTCAGCGTAAGTTTCACATATTGAATCAGAGAGAGCGGTTCTGCTGGTTGGCGATAAAGCTTAACGACCATTACGCCAACACAAAGCAGGGTTAATACTAATATACCCAAGATAATCAAAAAGTTAGTCATTCCATTCCTGATTGAAAAAGAAAAAAATTAAGAAAAAGAGCAGATTATTATACACTAAAAATTGATTGGCAGACAGCATTTAGAGCAAAAAACGAGCTCAATGCGTCATAAATAAACTAGCCTGTAACCCGTATTAGACGAAATCGTAATACGGGAAGAATTCGCAGCGCAGACAGCAGTGACTAAAGAGCACAGGCGGTAGTTGGAACACCTACCTGGCCAAAAACCGTTTTTACCATGTCGGTATCAACCGCTAAATCTCGTGCGCCATAAAGTACACCGCAAGCGCCCTGCTCAAAATTGGTAGTTGGAGTCCAATACTTACTGTTGGCAATCACCATCATATGATAGGCTTTTTTAATACCAATATTTTTCGCCATTAAGTAAAAGGCTTTATTAAATATGCCACTGGCGGTATGTACAATAAAACTTTGCTGGTTTTGTGGTCCAGGAATATTTGCCTGCGCATAATTCACTACATCCTCATAGCTAATCGCGCAATAAGCACCATTGCTTTGTGCCAAATTCTTATCCATACAATCGGCAGAGCTTCCATCTGATGAAGGGTAATCCATGAAGCGTAACGCCTTGCCAAACTCATCACGCATAATCGTTTCCCCGATTCCCCAAGTAATTACATTCGCTTCCAAATACACCTTATTATACAGTTGTGGCGCCGTTTCCAATAAGTAAGCACGTGCAGCCTGCCCCCCCATATCCGATAAGGACTCATTCAAGGCTCCGGATTGATCATAATACTCAAGGTTTGAGTGCTGCTCCGTAAAGCCATGGGTTACTTCGTGGCCTGCTACATCCAACGACACCAAAGGATACATTTGCGCGCCATCACCAAAGGACATGTATTGACCATCCCAAAATGCATTATCATAATGCGAACCAAAATGCACGCGCATGACCAACTGGCTAGGCGAACCATCCGGTTTTTGCAAAGCATTTACCCCATACCAATCGCGGTACATATTCACAATTGTATGCCCAAAATAATAAGCATCATTTCTTGGTGAAAAAGCACCATTGATGCGCTCTTCTTGATTATTATTACATTGATAGCTAAATGGGGTAGAAATCCTGCCACTCCAATCCCAAGCGGAATTTAGATTAACTAATTTCACCATGGGAGATTCCATAGTGCATACAGTCCCCATTTGTTTTACTTCCAATGCAGGCAAACCCTCTTTGCCGTACCAATATTCATGAACCTTTTCATTACCGCCAGGACCCACGTCAGCAAAATTCTTCACATTATTCCACTGTTTAAGGAGCTCTCCAGTTTGCGCATCGACAAGGAAAAAGGGCCAGGCCGGCTTGTTATTGGTTTCCATGCTTTTAAAAGAAACCTGATAAACCAGCTTTAACTCAGTATCCGACTCGGCACGGATTTGTAGTTCAACCTGTTCGGCTTGAGTGGGCGTTTGTGGATTAAACGTAAGCCAGGATTTTTTCGCGACATCTAAGGCCTGTTGCTTGCTTAGGGTGGGCTGAGTATTGAGCTGGATGTTGTCAAGCAAATGTCCATTTACTTGAGCATTGCTGTTCGTTACGCTTTTGGAATTGGTTCCAGCACTAATCATCACTTGGGCACCAATTACGGGAATGCCGTGGTACAGTTGCTGATAGCGGGTAATGATCTGGGAGTCTTCCTTGGTTTGATTCACTTCCTGTAAAACACTGGCATTCGTAGAGTCGGGGGTCGCATTGCTGCTCGTGGAACGAGCGGTCATTTTTTTTACCCCTTGCTTAAAGGGAAAATGCTTTAAATTACTTAATGGAGCGTGATATAAATTTACAGTTTCCGTTGCAAAAGCATCGGCCGCAAAGCAAGCCAATGTGATTCCAAGGATTTTTTTCAACATAAATCTTACTCACTAATTAGATTTTGAACATAATGCCACAAAAACGATCTGAACGCAATTAAGGATGATGATGTTTAATACTAAATTTATTTCCCTCGGCGCAAGTTTATACGCCATGAGTTTATTAAGTCATGCAGGCCCTGTTGAACGTTACATGCAGCAGCAATTGGAAGCAAAAAACAGCATCCATAACGTGGCGACCATTCAGCAATACCATTTCCAACAATTGATTGACCATAACAATCCTGCCCGAGGTAGCTTTTCACAACGCTACTATATTGATGAAAACTACGGCCCAGAAACTAATGCACCGGTATTTTTCTATATTTGTGGAGAGGCTACCTGTAACCCCAGTGCCCTTAACGGAGCAATTAGACATTATGCGCAAAAATTTCATGCCAAACTCATCGCCTTAGAGCATCGGTACTATGGTGCCAGCATTCCCGTTACCAACTTATCGACTAAAAACTTACGTTTTTTAACTACGGAAGCCGCATTGGATGATTTAGCTTATTTCCAACGCCACATTAGCCAACAAAAAAACTGGACCGGAAGTTGGATTGCGTTTGGTGGTTCATACCCTGGCTCTCTTTCTGCCTATTATCGCTTAAAATTCCCCTATTTAGTGGCCGGGGCTCTAGCCTCATCCGCGCCTGTAATGGCGAAAGAAGATTTCATTGAATATGACCAGCATGTTACAGAGGTAGTCGGCCCTCAATGTGCCGAACTGATGCGAGAAGTAGTCCATACCGTAGAAGCAAGCTTAGATGACCCAAGCCAATTGGCGCAAATAAAAGAGCTCTTTGGCGCAAGCAACGTGGTAGACCCAATCGATTTTCTCTACCTAATTGCAGATATTGGTGCTGGCGCTGTACAGTATGGCGAAAAAGAAAAATTTTGTGCGACACTTGCCTCCCGTGCAAGCCCTCTGATTGGTTATGCTGAAATAGCTCATGACCTGTATAAAAGCTCAGGGCTTAATGCGGTTGATTTTACCGCACAGGGAGCGATGGATGAAACGATTAATCCAGATGTCCAGAGATTATCGATGCGGCAATGGTATTATCAATCCTGTACGGAATACGGGTACTGGCAAAATGCTCATCCGAATCCGCAGTTATCTACACGCTCGACTTTAATCAATTTAGATTATCACCATCAGGTATGTAAGCGTTTGTTTCAGTTGACACAACCGGCGCAAACCACGAATCTTAATGCTACCTTTTATTATCCCTTAATGGACGCCTTAGTATCTAAAATTTTCTTTACCAATGGCGAACAAGACCCCTGGTCAACCTTGTCCTTGGCAGAAAAAAATGGCAACGCCAGCAACTCAAATCTAAATTATCAATTAATTCTCGGTGCAGCACATTGTGATGATTTGCATAGGCCATCGCTTAATGATTCAGCTTCATTACAACAAGCGCGTAAAACAATGGAGTTATTGTTGAGCCAATGGTTGGCAAATGGTTAATGTACGGTGAAGGATTAAATACTGTTAATTGCGAATACCGCGAAGCAACCCAGGGTTCCCTACTCCAAACCCTGGGTGATCTAATTTATTTAAAACCGACCCTGGCGAAAATCATCCAATGCTTGCATGACCTCTCCTGGAGTATTCATCACGAAAGGCCCATGACGTGCAATAGGTTCATGCAACTTCGCCGCTGCGATTAGCAAACATTGGCTATCCTTCTCAGCGCTTAAAGTTAAAACATCACCTGCGCTCAGCTTGGCTAGTCCGCCTTGTGGTATTAATTGTTCTCCAACCAAAATCGCTCCAGAAACTACTAATAACACCGCCTGATAATCTGCGGGAATATGCTGCTGGATACTACTTCCTAGAGGCAAACTTATATCAAAAAATAAAGGGGCCGTGGCAATGTCTGTAATTGGTGAGGTAGTTCCTTTGTCGGTAGTACCTGCAATCACTTTAATTATTGCACCAGAATTATGATGCTCTAAGGGCAAATCACTACTTTGAAGTTCTTGATAACGGGGCTCACGCATTTTCTCAGCAGCAGGTAAATTCAACCATAGCTGCAGGCCTGTTAAACGCCCACGTTCTGCTGAAGGCATTTCCGAATGCACAATTCCCTTACCAGCAGTCATCCATTGCACATCGCCCGGACCGATAGTCCCTTTATGCCCTTTATTATCTTCATGGGTAATACTTCCATCAAGCAAATAAGTAATGGTTTCAAAACCACGATGAGGATGAGGGGGAAAGCCGGCCATAAAATCCATGGGGTTATTACTGTCAAAATAATCCAGTAAAAGCAACGGCTCAAATTCATTTGTTCGCTCAATACCGATGTAGCGATGCAACTTAACGCCTGCGCCTTCGCGCACCATCATGCCATAAGTTAATCGCTCTACTTTAATATCATGCATGGCGCCACCTCCTATTCAATCAAAAATCCCGGTACAAACAGGAAATTGACTTTATTGGCTGCCTAATTTAAGCATAGTTCAAAAAAGATCCTTTTCCCACTGAGGTATTTTTAGATGGATGCTGGGAATATAATTTCAAGGGCTGAGTTTACTTAATTAATCTAGTTTTGAAAAAAAGCACCCATCATAACGATGGGTGCTTCTAAGGAGTGATAGAAAATTATTCTTCGTCATGACAGCTTTTAAATTTCTCTGCCATTTTGTCTTCCATTTTCTTCATCATACCTTGCAATTGCGTTTTTTGTTGATCATTAAGCACGGCATAAATTTGATTTTTAGCATTAACTTTTGCTTTAATCATATCACCAATTAGTTTAGTCTTTTTATCAATTAAAGCACTCACCGCAGATTGGTCCATGTTAGGTGAAATAGCTTGATCGTTGATTTGCTTACTCAAATCCCGCATTTGGTCCCCACTTTGTTGCATGGTTGTTTTCATGTTTTCCAAAATAGGTTTAATTTTTTGCTTTTGAGAGTCATCCAGTTTTAAAGACTCCAACATTTGCTTCATGCCTTCGCCACATGAATTTGCAAACGCAGTTGGACAAAGAATTAAAGAAACAGTTAATGCGAGTATTCCTAAAATTTTCTTATACATGATTACTTTCCTTAGTTATGTTGAAATCATAAAGAAGTATAGACGCTTATTTTGTAAAAAATATCACCTACTATAAAAAATGTATTATTTTTTTATAGCGAATTTCACTATACTATCTCCCATGTTGAGATTGCCGCAATTGAGGTTACCATGAGTTTACTAACAAAAATGCTACTATCTGCCGTCTTATTAATGGCAATAACTACAGCAAGTCAGGCCGATGTACTCTTGCGTGACCTTCAAGGACAGGAAATTTCTTTTGCCTCATTGAAAGGAAAATGGGTACTCATTAATTACTGGGCAGGCTGGTGTAAAACCTGTGTGGAAGAAATTCCCGAACTTAACCGTTTTTATCACAAGCATGCGCATGATTCTGTAGCCTTATTTGCCGTAAATTATGACGCGCTACCGCTGGATAAGCAGCATCGCTTAATTAGGCAATTAAATATTCAATATCCTTCGCTACGTACTGATCCCGCCTTTGCTTTAGGTTTAGGCGATATCACTGGCGTTCCAGTTACTTTCGTATTTAACCCCCAAGGTGAACTGGTGAATACTCTCTATGGTGGCCAAGACGTTAGGGCTTTAGAAGAAGCCATGATGGGTTAATAAAATAGCCTTGATGCCGCAATATAATTAAGGCTATGGCTAATCAAATAAAGATTTTTGGTAATACGATTCAGTTTCAACCGGTTGTTGTTGGAAATGCACCCCTAACCCAAGCAAGCGGATAGGTTTAGGATGGTGCAAATTTATCTTGTGAAATAATCCCATATAATATTCCAGATTAGGCTGGTTGGTTTTAATCTCTGCCGACAGCACTTTAAAATCGCTATTTTTTATTTTAATAAACTGATTTTTTATGACTAAATCAGCAGCATGCTTTTGAATGCGTACAAGCAAATCCTCATATAATTCGCGAATGATTGCCATTGCGTGCTCTGGTTCCACAATATCATGCAGCAAAGTTTTTTCCACACTCAGGGATTTTCGCACTCGATTAGGCTGCACCGGACGATTATCAATTCCCCGAACCTGGTAATATAACTGTTGGCCAAACTTCCCAAATTGCTCCGTTAAAAATGCCAATGAATATTGATAGAGATCATTACAAGTAAAAATATTTAAGTGATGTAATTTTTGTGCGGTTACCTTACCAACACCAAATAATTTATCAACCGCTAAAGTTTTAACAAATTCCGGCACTTGTTCTGGGGTAATCACAAACAAACCATCCGGTTTATGCCAAGCGCTGGCTATTTTTGCTAAAAATTTATTGGGTGCTACTCCGGCTGAGGCGGTCAGCCCATGCTCCTGAAAAATAGCCTGGCGAATGGCTTGAGCCATTCGTGTAGCACTGTTTTGATAATAAGAAGAATGAGTAACATCCAAAAAGGCTTCGTCCAAAGATAAAGGTTCTACCAAATCGGTGAAACGATGAAAAATGGTATTAATCGCCTGAGAAACCTCGCGGTATTTGGCCATGTTTACCGGTAAAACAATTAGCTTAGGGCATAGCCGCTGTGCTCTAGCCGTAGGCATTGCTGAGCGTACCCCATAATCACGAGCAATATAATTACAGGTGCATAAGACTCCTCGCTGGCTGGCTAAGCCACCAACGGCGACGGGTTGGTTACGTAATAAAGGGTTATCACGCATTTCAATAGCCGCATAAAAACAATCCATATCCACATGAATTATTTTTCGTGGCGCTGAAGCTTTTTCGTCTATAGGTATGTTCATTATGATAAGAAGTCGAATTGCACCAACAGCTAATTTTCTTCGCTACAACAACAGTGTTCTTATTGATAATTGCCAATGGGAATCAGCAACAATAACCAGACTTATTACGAAACCGTACTTACAAACAAGCGTTGTTTTTGCGCCTGCGTGATGCGAATTTTAAGCAACCAATCGCCCTCTTCACTAATCGATTCATTTAAAATCGCCCCAAGCTCATAGAGCTGAGCGCGTAGCTTCGCTTGTGTGGGTTTCAAGAGAATATCTTCAATCAATATCGCACCATGCAATTGAGTACTAATGGCTTCTTTTAATAAATCCAAGCCCTGATTGGCCGCCGCAGAAATCCAAACCTTACACCATTCCTGGCTGTAATCAATTTTCGGCACCCAATCTTCTTTTAAATCAATTTTATTAAACACATGGATAACTGGAACATCCAATACCCCCAATTCATCCAAAACTTGTTGTACGGAGGATACGGTATCACGCCAGTGCGGATCGGAAATATCAATCACGTGCAGTAATAAATCTGCTTGTTGCGTTTCTTCCAATGTAGCGCGGAAGGCTTCCACTAAATGATGCGGTAAATCACGAATAAAACCTACGGTATCCGTCAAAATAACTGATGAAGAGCCGGGTAAACTTAATTGCCGCATTGTGGGGTCTAACGTTGCAAATAATTGATCCGCCACATAAATGCTTTCCCCAGTTAAGGTATTAAATAAAGTGGATTTACCCGCATTTGTATAACCGACCAAAGAAACAGTGGGCATAGAGGCTTTACG
Organism: Legionella saoudiensis; assembly: GCF_001465875.1. Classification (GTDB taxonomy): domain Bacteria; phylum Pseudomonadota; class Gammaproteobacteria; order Legionellales; family Legionellaceae; genus Legionella; species Legionella saoudiensis. Next base: position 293,448 of record NZ_LN901323.1, read on the forward strand.
GCGAGCTTGCCGGTTTTGATCGCGGCTGCAACGCACCTTTTCCAGGCGTTTGTTAATGTATTTTATCCGCTCACGCAATAAGCGCCGGTCGGTTTCCAACTGCGTTTCACCCGGGCCACGTAAACCAATACCGCCCTTTTGACGCTCCAAGTGGGTCCAACCGCGAATAAGTCGGGTAGATAAATGTTGTAATTGCGCTAATTCAACCTGTAATTTACCTTCAAAGGTACGAGCGCGTTGTGCGAAAATATCGAGAATAAGACCGCTACGGTCTACCACCCGACATTCCAATAAACGCTCTAGGTTGCGTTCTTGTGAAGGAGATAGCTCATGATTGACCAAGACCAATTCAGCATCTAAAGCCTTAACCATTTGTGCAATTTCTTCTGCCTTACCTTTGCCTACATAATATTTGGCTTCGGGTGTTGCACGCGTGCCTAAAACACAATCCAGTACTTCAGCTTTTGCTGAACATGCCAACTCTTCAAATTCTTGTAATGCTTTTTCAGCATCAACCCCAGGCAGCGCCAATTGCACGAGGATCGCTCGTTCACCACCTTGCGGACGTTCAAACAATACTTATTCTCCGACAAAAAAGGCCAACTAACCTAAAAAAAGCGCGGAATATTTAGTGCAAACCTGCTGCTTTTTTTAGGATAAATTGGGTATTCCCAATTTATGTTGTTAAAAAATGCCTAGTCTGCCACAGTTCCCTCGCTTCCACCAGTTCCATCCTCGGTAGGAACTTTTACCGCTCGTGATGGTACTACTGTAGATATAGCATGTTTATAAACCATTTGGGTAATGGAATTCTTTAACATTACGACATATTGATCAAAAGAATCCACTACGCCATGCAATTTAATTCCATTGACTAAAAAAATGGAAACAGGCACCTTTTCTTTACGCAACTCATTTAAAAAAGGGTCTTGTAATAAATGATTTTTAGACATTGCCCACTCCTTGTTGTTATTGTAATTTTAAAAGGCAAAACGTGCATCTAATAACTTATTCGACATTTTCTCAGAAAACTTTAGCTTAAATTCATGACAGCTTTAATTTATTCCGTTACTATAGCTGTACAAATTTAAATCTTGGGTTTTTGGGAGATTTAAAATGCTTGATGCACGTGCGATCTAAACCACATAAACCTATGTTTTATAAGTTTAGACATAGTTTTTATTTATCGCCAAAGAACTTTAAAATACTTAGGAGCTGTTTACATTTCGCAAGCTTAAGGCAAAATATAAACAGCCTCAAATTAAACCACTGTAGCGATGTAGGAAACCTTCCAACCATTAACATTAAGGAGATTTAAATGACCTATAGTCGTATTGAGTTATTAGAACATAAAGCACCTTATGAATTATTCAATGATGTCGATGCTGGAGACACCTTCGCCGAACACCAAGATATATTAGATAACGAATTATCCGAAGACGAACAACTCGAATTTGCTGTAAAACTGGTAAGTAGTTGTCCTCAAGATAAATTAAAAGATCTTAAGAATGCAGCAAAAGCATTATACTCAGCAAGACAGGCCGATACTTGTTTTTATTCCGTAATTGATGATGCCCTACAGGTAAAAATACGTCTTCTAAGTATCTTAGATAATAAGAATAAACAACCTCATGCATTTTTATTAGAAGAAAACACCCCGGACTTACTAGAACGCTTTAATGTTTTAGCAGGCGAAATATTGGGAAAAAATGAAATTGCCATTGCCGAGCGCCTGGCGTTGTTAACCCCAGAAGAAGATCGCAGTAAGCTTGCGCGAACCATTCATAACATTTTTCCGAACAGCGCACTCGCAGAAGAGGTCAATGCGGCGTTTACCTTAAGACGTCAGGTAAGACAATTACTCGGCGAAACACCGGATTTATTTTTTACTGATCTTGATTTTAACCGTGATAACTGCCTCAAATTTTCCACCATGCTCTCCAAGCTTCTAACTGGACATGAGGCGGAAATTGGTAGCAAACTAGCGAAGAAAGGCTTTGAAATACGACAAGACATTCGTCACAAATTAGAACTTTTAACTAGCTCGGCATTTAATAGCACCGATCCATTTCTGTTAATTGCCAAAGAAATGAACGCCAAACGCGTATCTATTGGGGCGAATAGTAGCACTCTGTATGGGGGTTCTACAGCACCAACATCAACAATTACCCCATTTTCAGAAAATTCAAACAGTAACAGTCTATGATTTATTTTTTTAATCCTATTTTTAAACTTCTTTGCCCTTACATTGTAAGGGCTTCATATGATCCATAACCTCAGTAATATTAGGAGTATTTGTATGGCCTCTAAATTAACCGTAGGACTTGTCCAAGAAAAATGGCACGAGAATCCTAAAGAACACCAAGATCAGCTGGAAGCAGGAATTCAAGCTGCCGCACACCAAGGCGCAACCGTCGTTTGTCTGCAAGAGCTAACCCTAAGCCCCTATTTTTGTACCCGTTCGGATGTTGATGGCAAACCCTATATGGAAGATATTCATACAGGCCGGACTGCCCAATTCGTTAGCAAAGTCGCTAAAGCTTATAAGGTTTCCATTACTTCCTCCTTATTTGAAAAAGCTGGCTATAATACAGCGGTAGCATTCAATAATCAGGGAGAGCTTATTGCCATAACGCGCAAACAACACATTCCCAGTGGCGAAAAATACCATGAAGATTTTTACTTTAAGCCAGGAGATTCAGATTATCCCGTCCATGAAATAGCAGGACATCGCTGGGGCTTGCCAACCTGTTATGACCAATGGTTCCCTGAGCTTTCCCGTATTTATGGTTTAAAAGGCGCTGAAATTTTAACCTACCCTACTGCAATTGGTGGTGAACCAACCGCACCTGGTTTTGACAGCCAACCGATGTGGCAGAAAGTAATGATTGCGCAAGGAATTATGAGTAATACCTTTGTTATCGCGACTAACCGTATCGGTTGTGAAGATAATCTTGAATTTTACGGCAGCAGCTTTATTAGTACACCAATGGGAGAAATTTTAGCACAAGCGCCACGAAATCAACCTGCGGTACTCGTTGCGGAATTAGATTTCAGCCAACGGGAATTATGGGGACGCCTATTTCCTTTTGCTCAACAGCGTGAACCGGAAACTTACCACGAGCTCATTAAAGTTCGTTAATCTTTTTTGGAATTTCAAAATATATGAACAATTCATTAATTGAGGCAAATTTATACAACATTGAAAACTGGGGTGAGGGATACTTCAGCGTCAATTCCAAAGGGAATATTGAAATAAGCCAGGCCCCTGGTAAAAAGGGGGTGGAACTGCAAGCTATTGTTGATGCCGCACATCGAACAGGCTTGCATTTGCCATTATTAATTCGTTGTACTGATATTTTGCATGATCGCGTACATCGTATCTATCAAGCCTTTGCTGATGCTATAGCCGAAAATGATTATGCGGGCTCTTATAAATTGGTTTATCCCATTAAAGTAAACCAAGAGCAAAGTGTAGTTCGAGAATTATTAAAATCGCCCAATAACTCAATTGGTTTGGAAGCAGGCTCCAAACCTGAGCTGATGGCCGTAATTGGCATGCTCAGTAACCAATCCAGCACAATTGTCTGTAATGGTTATAAAGACAGTAGCTACATTCGTACTGCTTTAATCGCGCAGCAAATGGGACATCAAGTATTTATTGTTATTGAAAAGAAATCTGAGCTCGATATTATCTTAAAAGAATCCGCACGCTTACAAATTAAACCTACCCTTGGGGTACGCATTCGCCTCGTGAGCAAAAGTGCTGGCAAATGGGAAAATAGTGGCGGCTCCAAATCAAAATTTGGCCTTAATGCCAAGCAAGTGCTGGAGTTAATTTCCCAATTAAAAGCGCATAATATGCTGGATTGCTTGCAATTAATGCATTGTCACTTAGGTTCGCAAATTGCCAATATTCATGATATTCGCCATTGCATGCAAGAAGTAGCGCGTTATTATGTGGAACTACGCCAATTAAATGCGCCAATCAATACGATTGATGTGGGAGGCGGGCTTAGCGTGGACTATGAGGGAACACGTGCAAATAAAGGTTGTTCGATGAATTACAACCTCAATGAATATGCCACCCACATTCTGCTGGCAATTAAACACTTATGCCAGGATGCGAAAATTCCCGAGCCCAACATTATCTCAGAATCAGGTCGTGCCTTGACTGCGCACCATGCGGTAGTTATTGCGGATATTTCTGATATAGAACGAATTGATAAATCCCCGGTGCTACCTGGTGTAGATGAAGAAGACTCGCATGTGATTCGTGATATTTATGATACTTATCAGGCCATCACAAACAGCTCACCTATCGAAATCTATAACTATGCCGTACATTCACTGCACGAAGCACACTCTTTATTTAAACATGGGGTAATTAGCTTACAAGAGAAGGCTAAGGTTGAATCTTTTTACACTAATATCTGCATGGAACTTAAAGAACGCTTAGCGGAAGATAACCCTAGTGAGCAAGCTTTATTATTAAAAATAAATGAGGATCTGGCAGTCAAAATATTTTGTAATATTTCTTTTTTCCAATCCATTCCTGATGCCTGGGCTATTGGGCAAATATTCCCCATTGCACCGATTTCGCAACTGGATGTCCCGCCCGAAATGCACTGTATTTTACAAGATTTAACCTGTGACTCAGATGGTACCATTAAGGAGTATTTAGGCAGTTCACGCGTAAACTCGACTCTAATGCTACCTCCTTATGACAGTACTAATCCCTATGCGCTAGGATTTTTCCTGGTGGGTGCCTATCAGGAAATCTTAGGTAATCTACATAATTTATTTGGTGATACCAACTCCTTAGATGTGGAGCTTTTTGATGATGGTAGCTTTGAGTTAAATGATTTAGTCAGTGGGGATACGGTCACTAACGTTTTGAATTTGGCTCATTTTGATACCAAAAAATTGAGTCAATCTTATGAGAAACAACTTATCCAAGCCGGGTTATCCCGAGAAAAAATCTTATTTTATTTGAATGAATTAAGAAGCGTTTTTTCTCAACTAACCTATCTTGACGCTGAGCATACGGAGTAATAAATAATGACACCAAAACAAAGTGGTTTTTTCATGCCCGCAGAATGGCACCCACATGAACGATGCTGGATGGCTTGGCCTTGTCACCTAGAGACTTGGTCTAAAATTGGCCTGGATAAAGCACGCCGAGCCTACGCGCTGGTTGCTAACTCCATCGCCCAATATGAGCCGGTAATTATGCTGGTCAATCCAGGTGATGAAGATTTAGCTAAAGAGCTTTGCGGAGAGAAGATTAGCATTCAATCCTTGCCGATTAATGACTCTTGGACTCGCGATACAGGACCAACTTTTTTGTTAAATAAGGAACAAAAATTAGCAGGGGTTAATTGGATTCATAATGCCTGGGGTGGAAATTACGCAGATTGTGCTTTAGATAATAAAATTTCCGCAGCCATCATTGAAAAAACCAAGGCCTTATCTTTTTCTGCACCCTTGGTAATGGAAGGAGGCTCTTTTCACGTTGATGGTGAAGGCACTATTTTAACCAGTCGTGAATGCTTGCTTAACGCCAATCGTAACCCACAATTAAGCCAGCAGGAAATAGAGCAGTATTTATTTGATTTTCTTGGTTGCCAGAAAATTATTTGGTTAAACAAGGGCTTATTAGGTGATGAAACCGACGGCCATATAGATGAAATTGCCTGCTTCATAGCACCTGGCAAAGTACTGTGCTTAATCACTGAGGATAAAGAAGATCCTAACTATGCGACCTTGCATGAAAACCTGGAAATTCTTAACGCAGCCACGGATGCACAAGGAAGAAAATTAGAAGTGTATACGGTTGAACAACCACCCGCAACCTACATGCATGGGGAACGGCTGACCCTATCCTATATTAACTTTTATTTAGCCAATAAAGGCATTGTGATGCCTGCTTTTGGCTATGAAGCGCAAGATAAAGCTGCATATGAGTTATTTACTAAGCTCTATCCAAATTATCATATAAGCCAAATCGATGCTTTAGATGTATTTGCTGGCGGCGGGGGTATTCACTGCATTACGCAACAGCAACCAAAATCCGTATAGCAAGCGTTCAAAGGACCTCACCCTGAGTAGTTTACGACGAAGGACCTGCTGAATGGGGCACAAACTCTATGTGCCCCATAAAAAAGACAAGACAATATCCCCTACTCTTTGAGAAATATCTTACATTGCGCTGCTCCATCGGCCCAATGACAATAACCATATACAGGTTATACTTAAAACTCAAAGGGATGACATGGATATGTCTGACAGGATGTCAAAATTAAAGGGACAAGTACATGGATTGTACTTCGCTGCACGGAGGCAGCACTGTTCTTTTACCCCCGCCCTTTTTCTTACCGCGCATGCGAACCCAGTTGTGCCAAACGTTTTGCAATAACAAGCTGAATGTTATCACGTGCTTTAGGCGGAAAATATTGATAAGCATCAAAAAAGTCATGTGCGTTAATTGACAGAAATTTACATGGGGTAAGTGTACTTACACGCGCCGTTCTTGGGATACGTCTTAATATAGCGATTTCCCCGAATACATCTCCCGGACCCAGGGTGTTAATTCGCCTGCGCCCCACATTTATATCCTTTACTGAAACCAGCATCTGCCCTTCAATAACGATATAAAGCTTATCCCCTATTTCGCCCTGCTCGATGATGATTTCTTCTGCACCACAACGAGTGACAATACTTTTATCTGCCAGCATTTTTTGTTCCACAATCCCTATGCCGGAAAAAATATGCGCATTATAAATAGCCATAAGCACATCAGACTGTGCTGAACCGGTGAAATCCATAAACACCACCCTTAACTTGTTAATATGTTTCTGTTTTTCTATTAGTTTAGTATATTTTTTTTAACAGTAGGGGGTAATCTCTTGGTATTTTTTACTTTTGTAATAGCAAAGCCCATTCCAAGCACCTAATGGCACACTTAGCGAACCCTCTCCCGCAGAGGAAATTCGAATAACAATACTGTTAGGCGCGGGAGAAAGGTTTCTTCTAAACTGACGTAGAAATACTTTAAATAGGCCCCATTGTAACCGGGCTACACCACTAACTACACATCAATATTTTCTGCCTCTAAGGCATTCATTTCAATGAAGTCTCTTCGTGGTTCAACATTATCACCCATTAATGTGGTAAAGATTGCATCGGTAGCTACGGCGTCTTCAATACTCACTTGCAGCATACGTCGTACGTCTGGATCCATGGTAGTTTCCCACAACTGATCCGCATTCATCTCACCAAGACCTTTATAACGCTGGATGGTTTGACCTCTTTTCGCCTCATCCATTAGCCAATCTAATGCCTGTTCGAAGCTTTCTACCGCTTGCTCTTTCTCGCCGCGCTTAACAAAAGCTCCCTCTTCCACCAAACTCGCTAATTTAGAACCTAAGGCCACCATTTCTTTATAGTCTTTAGAATAGAAGAACTCAGCATTCATTATAATATGATGAGCCATACCATGTTGCGTCATAGTAATTCTTGGCACAAATAAATTGCTGTCCGGTAAGGCATAAGCATCTACTTGATAATGTTCCGTTTTATTATCAAGCTGTTGCAAACCAAGATGTAATTGTTTACACCAACTTGCTATTTTTTCTTCCTGATTAAAATCTTCATTATGCAACACGGGAAGATAAGAAACTCGTTTCAAAATGTCACTAGGATATCTGCGCTTATAACGCTTAATAATTTTTTCAACGCGTCTGAATTGCAGTACTAACTCTTCTAAAGCGACTGCCATAATCGGAGGCACGTCTTTTGACGGATAAAATGCTGCCGAATCTAAAGCACTCTGCGTTAGGTAATCAAATAAAGCTTCATCGTCTTTCACATACTGCTCTTGCTTTCCACGTTTTACTTTATACAGAGGCGGCTGAGCAATATAAATGTAACCACGCTCTAATAGCTCAGGGGTTTGTCTATAGAAAAACGTAAGCAGGAGCGTACGAATGTGGGATCCATCGACGTCCGCATCGGTCATGATGATAATGCGGTGGTAACGTACTTTATCTGGGTCATATTCATCAGGCCCAATCCCACAACCCAGAGCGGTAATTAAGGTAGCCACCTCTTGAGAGGCAAGCATTTTATCAAAACGTGCTTTCTCTACGTTTAGAATCTTACCTTTAAGCGGCAAAATAGCCTGGAACTTACGATCACGCCCTTGTTTTGCAGAACCACCCGCAGAATCCCCCTCCACTAGGTAAAGTTCAGATAAAGCAGGGTCTTTTTCCTGACAATCTGCCAATTTTCCTGGCAAGCCAGCAATATCCAAAGCCCCTTTACGGCGAGTCATTTCGCGTGCGCGACGCGCAGCTTCACGCGCTCTAGCCGCATCAATAATTTTACCCACAATCGCTTTGGCAATTGCAGGGTTCTCTAAAAGGAAATCATTAAATTTTTCTGAAACACTGGATTCAACTACAGACTTCACTTCAGAAGAAACTAACTTGTCTTTAGTTTGTGAAGAAAACTTAGGATCCGGCACTTTTACCGATAATACTGCAGTTAAACCTTCACGTGCATCATCACCTGTGGGTGAAACTTTAGCTTTTTTAGCATAACCTTCTGCTTCAATATAATTATTTAAAGTTCGAGTCAAGGCGGCTCTAAAACCGGCCATATGCGTTCCCCCATCACGCTGAGGAATGTTATTGGTAAAGCAATAAAGGGTTTCTTGATAGGAATCATTCCACTGCATTGATAATTCAACCGTAATATTGTCTTTTTCAGCAGTCATAGAAAAAACAACGGGAGTAATTACGGTCTTATTTTTATTTAAATGCTCCACAAAAGCCTGAATTCCTCCTTCATAATGGAAGGTATCTTGTCTTTGTGAGCGCTCGTCAAATAAGTGAATGCATACACCAGAGTTTAGATAAGATAATTCGCGCAAACGCTTCGCTAAAATATCATAATGGAATTCAATATTGGAGAAAGTTTCTGCACTGGGTTTAAACCAGATTTGCGTACCGGTATTCGTAGCATCGCCTGTTATGGCTATCGGCGCATCAGGCACCCCATTACGATAATGTTGCTCATGAATTTTGCCATGACGACGCACAGTTAAATGGAGTTCTTCGGATAAAGCATTTACTACCGAAACTCCCACGCCATGTAATCCACCAGAAACTTTGTATGAGTTATCATCAAATTTACCGCCGGCATGAAGAATTGTTAAAATAACTTCTGCAGCTGAACGCCCCTCTTCCTTATGAATATCTACTGGAATTCCACGCCCATCGTCTTTTACTGTAACGGATTCATCAGAATGGATTGTGACAAAAATCTCTTTACAATAACCTGCCAACGCCTCATCAATAGAGTTATCTACTACCTCAAAAACCATATGATGCAAACCAGTACCATCATCTGTATCACCGATATACATTCCTGGTCTTTTTCTTACTGCATCTAACCCTTTTAGGACTTTAATATTACTTGAATCATAACTGGCATCAACGCTCATTAGAAGGTCCTCTTAAACCCTTAGTACACCATTTAAAATTAGCTCTATGATAGCATATTTTGCTTGTATTTTGCATGTATTTGGCTTACTAGTGCGATAAAGTATAGATAAGCTGAAATGTTCCACGTGGAACATTTTTAAAGGCTTTTCGCCTGCTAGTGAAAATTATATCCTGACGTTACAGATTTATATTAGTTATTATAATCGGGTTGCTAACAAGCAAGAATCTTTAGGCGCTATAGCTTTGCGCGATACAATTTAATCGAATGTTTCACGTGAAACATCTGAGGGTTCAACAAGTCCATGGCTAAGCCGATAACATAAACCTGTTTCAGGCGTACAAGAACGTAAAAATTCCGCACTGGTATTAGTAGTAATCACATACTGACCTTTGCGCGAAGCTAAATACGACAATAACTTTCTTTGATGCACTTCATCAAGCTCTGCGGGTAAGTCATCCAGCAAATACAAACAATCTTGTGTAACTAAATTCGCTTGCGCTAGCTTCAATGCAATTAAAATGATTTTCTGCTGCCCGCGTGAAAGAAATTGCTTCGCTTTATTTAAATTACTTTCAATAATAACATCCGCTTGGTGCGCACCGTATTGGGTGTATTGTTTATGCTTATCACTCTCAAAATGTTCTTCCAGCACTTGTTGCAGATTCTTACCGGTATTTTTTTTATCCCAACCTCTAAAATAATTTAATGTACATTCAAGATCAGTGAGCTGTGCCAAAACTAGAGTAAACTCTTTAGCCCATAAAACAAAATATTCTTTACGTAATAAATCTAATTGCAAGGCCAATTCGCTAAGCTGGTTATCCCAAGGGACAAAATGCGTATATGGAGCATGTTTTTTCAATAAGGCATTACGCTGTTTCAATACTTTCTTATAATCTTTTAGCAAGCCAAGATAATTAGGTTTCACGTGAAACAGTCCCCAATCCAAGACACTGCGACGCACCGCAGGACCGGCATCAATAATTTGAAAAATATCTGAATAAAAAATTTGACAGGGTACTGCATAAGCTAATTGGCTGGTGCTGGAGCAAAATTGATTATTCAATTTAATCTGCGTAGGTTGAGCGGAAGACTTTTGAATACTGATGGTTTCTTGTTCTGTGCCACGCGCAAAAACAGTAAAAGTAGATTGACCTTGCTGAATAATTGGAGCAATTTCTCGTGAGCGGAAAGAATGCCCACAACTTAAGAGGTAAAGGGCTTCGAGGATGGAGGTTTTGCCACTGCCATTAGCCCCAGAAATAAAATTAAATCTAGGGTGTAATGGCAATTTGATTGAAGATAGGTTACGTAAATGGTGAATTTTTAATTCAGAAAGGATCATATTTTCATTGGCATAATAATATATTGATAATGCTCATTTTCTAAAGACTCAATTAAAATACTACTGTCCATGTGCGATAAAGACAGACGAATTTGTCCCTCACCAAAGTGAGAAAGGACATCCAATAGATAAGTAGCATTTAAGCCAATTTTTAACTCTTCACCCTGAGTTTCTGCAACCAAGGATTCAACCGCTTCTTCTTGTTCATTATTATTAGCAATGAGCGTCAATAGACCTGGTTGTAAATGCAACATCACCGCCTTAGATTTCTCATGGGCCAAAATAACAATTCGCGATAAAGCCCGTTTTAGCACGGCACAATCAATAATAATTTGTTTGTCTTGATTGCGCGGGATTGCTTTCGCATAAGGGGGAAAACGCGCCTCTATTAATTTGGACAAAAAAACAAATTGCTTCGTTACCAATTTAAAATGCGACTTACCTGCAGCAAGCAAAACCTGTTCATCATCAATTCCATTTAAAAGGCGTAATAATTCTTGAATACCTTTTTTGGGAATTAATAATTTTTTATCACTACTGTTTTCACATTGATGGCGACAAATAGCCATACGATGCCCATCCGTTGCGACTGCAGAAATCAGATTAGGCTCAAAATCTAAAAACAAACCATTGAGGAAAACCCGCACATCTTGCTGGGACATAGCAAAATGAGTTGATTGTAATAATTGCAACAACACCAAACGAGGAATACTTAATTCAACTTCGTTACACTCATCCTCACTCAAAGGATAACCATCAGCAGGCAAAGTGGTCAGTTTAAATGAACTACGACCTTGCTTAATCGTTAAAATGCCATTATCTACTCGTAAATGAGGACTAGCCTGATCATCCAAAGAGCGAATAATATCAATAAACTTTTTTGCCGGAACGGTAATTGAACCGGCTGTTTGCTCCGACTCACAAGGAACTTGAGCAGAAATTTCTATTTCTAAATCAGTAGCTGTAATCGATAGTTGCCCATCGGCCAATTTAAATAAAAAGTTAGACAGTATGGCTAAAGATTGCTTTTTATCGACAGCTCCAGCAACGGTAAGCAAAGGGGTAAGCAAATCTTCCTTTTTTATCGCAAATTCAAACACCACAAGCTCCTATTTTTAAGAAGATAAGATGCGCATTAAGTTTTTATAATCTTCAGCAAAATCACTATCATCCTGAATCAGTTCTTTAACCTTCCTACATGCATGAATTACTGTAGTATGATCGCGGCCACCAAAATGATCACCAATTTCAGGTAAGCTATGATTTGTTAATTCTTTAGCTAAAGCCATTGCCATTTGTCTCGGTCTAGCAATAGAACGACTACGGCGCTTCGACAATATATCAGCCACTTTGACCTTATAATACTCAGCTACTGTTTTTTGAATGTTTTCAATAGTCACTAATTTATCTTGTAGCGCCAATAAATCACGTAATGCCTCATGAACAAACTCAATGGTAATGGGCTTACCAGTGAAATGCGCATTAGCAATAACCCGCCGTAGTGCTCCTTCAAGTTCACGTACGTTCGAACGAATACGTTTCGCAATAAAAAATGCCACTTCATAAGGCAATTCAATATTCGATTGCTCCGCCTTACTAATTAAAATCGCAACCCGCGTTTCTAATTCAGGAGGCTCCACCGCAACCGTTAATCCCCAACCAAAACGAGATTTTAACCGCTCCTCCATCCCTTCAATCTCTTTGGGATAACGATCGCTGGTTAAGATAATTTGTTGTTGGCCTTCTAATAAGGCATTGAACGTATGGAAAAATTCTTCTTGAGAGCGGTCTTTGCCGGCAAAGAATTGAATATCGTCAATAAGCAAGGCATTTAACGAGCGATAAAAACGTTTAAACTCATTGATTGAATTGGTTTGCAATGCCTTCACCATATCCGCCACAAAGCGCTCCGAATGCAAGTACAGGATTTTCGCATCGGGATTATTTCTAAGAATTTCATTACCAATAGCATGCATTAAATGGGTTTTCCCCAGGCCAACACCGCCATAAATAAATAAAGGGTTATACGCATCGCCTGGGCGTTCGGCGACCTGCATGGATGCGGCACGCGCTAATTGGTTTGAGTTTCCTTCGACAAAACTTTCAAATAAGAACTTCTTATTTAAATGGCTACTTTTGTAGTCTACCGCCTTTTTAGGGGTACTTTTGGTAACTAAAGTTTCCGTAGCAGTTACCGCTTTATTATCACCAGCGCTAGCTGTTGTGGTGCCGGAATCGGTACTAATAGAAGTTTTACTACCAATTTCAATAGAAATTGATTTAATTTCATCACCACTAAACTGTTTAATTAATTCTTCTATACGAGAGAAAAAATGCTTCTTTACCCAATCAACAACAAAACGGTTAGGGGCTAATAATACCAAACGTTGTTCCTCAGTATGTGCCTGTAAGGGACGTAACCAAGTATTAAATTGCTGGGCAGAATATTCATCCTGCAGCAAACCTAAACATTTTTGCCAAACTGCTGCTGACACAAAACAACTCCTCATCTAAAGAAGAAGGTAAAAATAAATAAAACCTGAAAATCGAATTTAAATAAGGTCTATGGTCTTTAAATAAATAAAGAATACCTACAGCATGTCCCAACCTATTTGCGACCCCTGATACTGCTCCATAAAGATTTTAAGGCATTTACCGACAGAACCTAATTATCCATGAATACAAACACTGCCACTGAGTAGGTGCAGGGCAACAAGATAATCTAAGCATGAAATTTAAAGCGAAACAACCACAACTTACTCTAAACAGCGAGGGGGCAATTATACTCAGCCTTTAGGCTAAAGGCAAAGTTATCCACAAATAAAAAGCTTTTATCGTCCAAAAAGCATACAATATAGCAACTATCTTTACTAGCATGTGAATAAAAAACACATACGCGCGAAACGCAAGCTCAATAATTCCCCACTTATCCACTATTGGTTAGAAGTACATTATTTGCTCAAAAAGGAGGAATAAGCTATAACTGACTTGATAAGCCGAGAAAATTTATTTGATCATTTTTAGGGATATTTAGCGAGAGGAAGCATGAGTCTAAATAATAAAACGGTATGGATAACAGGAGCTTCTTCAGGAATTGGTGAAGCATTAGCCTATGAACTTGCCCGTTCTGGAGCCCGGCTTATTCTCTCTGCAAGAAATCAAGCCGCATTAGAGCGGGTAAAAAACGCCTGTGTAGACTCAGAAAAACACCGCGTAGTCCCTCTTAACCTAGAGCATCACCAAGAATTAGCAAGTCAGGCACTTAGCGTTTGGGAAGAACATGGTCCGATCGATCTGCTTATTAATAATGCCGGACTCTCCCAACGTTATCTTGTGGTCGATTCAGCTTTGAAGCTAGATAAAAAAATAATGGACGTCAATTTTTTTGGTGCAGTAGCTCTAACTCGCCCTGTATTAAAAAAAATGCTGCAACGAGGAAGCGGACAGATCGCGGTTGTATCCAGCATGCTCGGCCTTTATGGAATTCAAACTCGCTCAGCCTATAGCGCCAGCAAACATGCGCTCAGAGGTTATTTTGAAAGCCTTCGTAATGAATTAGCAAACACTAATATCTATATAACCCTCATTTACCCAGGTTTTATCAATACAAACATTACACAAAATTCGTTATTAGCTAGTGGAGCGCCCTTTGGGAAAATGGACAAAAGCCATGAACGGGGAATAAAGCCTGCCCTTTGCGCGAAAAAAATCGTGCATGCCATTAACCATAAAAAACCTGTAGTGGTTATTGCAGGCTTTAAAGAACGTTTTGGCGCATTTATAGCACGCTTTTTCCCGGCGCTATTTCGTTATATCTCCCCGAAATTTGAGGTGTAATCCACCAACCTTTTAAGGATGATTCTGATGATATCAATTAACTTAATAAGCCGTCTCCTCTGTTCTTGTTTACTGCTTATAGCGCTCAGCCCTCTTACCTATGCAGAAAATAAGCCTCTGAAGCAATTAATAAGCAAAACGGCCGAGCCTTTTATTGTAAAACAGCAGATTCCCGGCATGGCAATAGCCATATATTATAAAGGGCAAGACTATTATTTTAATTTCGGGTACGCAGATAGCGAGAAAAAGCTCCCAGTTAATCAAAATACTATCTTTGAACTTGCCTCGATCACTAAAATATTCGTTACTACCTTACTTGCTTATGAGGTTAATGCCGGTACCCTAAAATTAAGGGATCCAGTGGTTAAATACATACCTGCACTCGCAAATACCACTAATCTCCCTATTGATAAGGTGGAAGTAATCAATTTAGCAACGCACACCGCCAGCTTTCCTCGACAAATGGAGCAATTTGGCGTTAATAAAGGCAATATAAAGGCTTTTTTTAATCGCTTAAAAACCTGGCAACCTAGCGTTGCGATCGGCAGCCAATATAAATATTCTAATGTGAGCTTTGGATTATTAGGCAATGTTTTAGTACACGCAACCGGTGAACCATTAGCACGCCAATTACGCGAACAAATAACGCAACCATTAGGAATGAATAATACCTATTTCACCTTACCCCCAGATAAAATGGCTCTCCAAGCCCAAGGCTATCATCCAAATGCAACGCCAGCCCCACATTATATTCCGGTTAACTTTTTGGGTGGCGGCGCGTTACGTTCATCAGCGGCCGATTTATTAAAATTTATGAAAGCTAATTTAGGAATAAAGGTTGAGCAGGCTACTCCGCAACTATTATCCGCAATGCAATTTGCCCAACAGCCTCATTTTGTAGTCAATCCCAGGTTTGTTATGGGTTTAGGTTGGCAACGTATCCAAACAAAGCAAGGACTTTTAATTACTAAAAATGGAGGCAACCAAGGCTTTAGTACCTTTATTGGCTTTTCCCCCGCCCAAAAACTCGGCGTGGTGGTATTAACCAATAAAGCAAAAGCAAATGCCACACAGATAGGAAATCAAATTCTACGAAAATTACTCAATACTGAATAAATTAAGCCAATAACAAGCTATGGATAAATCAGTATACAGATTAGGGATAAACGGCATATAAACTTGGGTATATCAACCACAGCAAAGAATATTTACACTTAGATCACAGGCTTAAACTGGATTTACAAACAGCTTTAAACAAAGCATAAGTTAATGTATTTAAACTAATTTAAAAAGTTATGCACAGAAAAATCCAAGTATATAATAAACATAAGGTTTTAAATAAAAAGAAATATTATTATATTTAGCAGTAACAAAACTGCGCTTAAACAGACAGAGCTTGTCGCTGTTTAACGCAGTAATCAATGTTTCACATAAAAACGTATCAAACCCAAAGTAATTAGTATTTTCTAACAAAGGCTAAAACCCCATCATACAAAACTTATGCAAATATATTTAAATGCATCCCTTCAATCCCTTCGCTAGACTAGCTGCAAAAATATACGCCTGTTGATTCTCTTGTAGCTTTATATAGGTAGCACAACCTAAAAGGCAAAAATTTGTCTACTCACCCTTAAATTTTAACTAAAGGGCAATCTCATTGTTATTTTCGCACGCAAGTTGAATCAATTAAGCTATGAATAACTCAGAGCAAATAACGAGTATAAGTTGCAAATAAAAACGGGGATAAATAAATCTTTAAAAAAAACAACAAACAGATCACAAGCTTAAATATAATTTATAAACAAGGAGTAAAGATATCTAAATTATTGAATAATCTTAAAAAATAAAAGTTATCAACAGAAGGTTAGGCTCTATATAACAAACATAAGTTTTTAAAAAGAAAGAATTATATTTTTATTAACATCGGTGTATAACTCAAAAAAACTAGCAATTTATCCTCGATAAGCAAAAAATAATCAATCATCTAAATTGACAGTAGAAAAAAAGTTCTCTATCATTGCCAGCCTCATAATTTTATTAACAGGTTCATCATGAAACGCACCTTTCAACCAAGTAACTTAAAGCGTAAACGCGATCATGGTTTTCGTGAGCGTATGGCTACTCGTGCAGGCAGATTAGTAATTAAACGTCGTCGTGCTAAAGGCCGTAAGCGTTTGACAGCCTAAGTGTTTGCCTTTAAAAAAGCACAACGATTATTAATCAAAAAAGATTATGATCGTGTGTTTGAACAAGCAAAAAAAATAGTTACATCCGAATTTATTATTCTCTTTAGAGAAAATAACTTAGGTTATGCCCGGCTTGGGCTGGCGCTGTCGAAGAAAATGATAGCAAAGGCTCATGATCGAAATCGTATTAAGCGGATAATAAGAGAAAGCTTTCGGCAAAGGGATTTACCTGCCGTTGATATGATTTTTTTAGCCAGACAAGGTGTCGCAAAGCAAGCTAACTCAAACATCAACACCAGATTGGGCAAATCATGGGAAAAATTAACCTCCTGCTTCGGCAGATAATTTGTTTACCAATTAAATTGTATCAGTATTTGATTAGTCCCTTGCTAAAACCCTCTTGTCGCTATTATCCTAGTTGTTCGCAATATGCGGAACGTGCCATTAAGCAATGTGGCATAACCAAAGGCTTGTGGATGGCTTTAAAAAGAGTATTACGCTGCCACCCTTGGGCACAAGGTGGTTATGATCCCGTACTCCCTAACGATGAGAAGCTTTGATGGATATACGACGTATTATTTCATATATGGCGCTAGCGCTAGTTAGTTTATCACTCTGGAATGCTTGGCAAACAGATTACCCACCAAAACCAGTAGAAAATACGGTTACGCAAAAAAACACTGCTGAGCCTCTATTGCCACAAGTCAGTGCTACAGGCAACAGTACGGAATCAACGCCTTTAACTCCTTCACCTGAGCAAACAAGCACTCAGCCTGCATCTTTAGTTGATGTTAAAACTGATGTGTTAAATGTGGCAATTGATTTACAGCAAGGTGATGTCGTTTCCGGCCAATTACTGGATTATCCTTTAAATGTAGATGAAAAAAATAAGCCATTTTCATTGTTACAAAATCAAGGAAATGAACGTTATGTTGCCAACAGCGGTCTATTAGTTCCTTCTGCGCAAGGTGTGAAAGCCCTGAATTTAGGCTTTACCACAGACAAAACGCACTATGAATTAACTCCTGACCAAAAACAGTTAGTAGTTACTTTAAATGGCAAAACAGAAGATGGCTTAACGGTAAGTAAAGAGTTAATTTTTACGAAGGGTAGCTATCTTATTGATGTAAAATATAAAATTGCTAACCAGGGTGCTAATGAGTGGAAAGGGTATATGAACACCCAGCTCGTACGCAGCTCTCCTAAAGAAGATAAGCCAAGTATGTTCCAAGTAGGTTCCTATACGGGGGCTTCTTATTCTGAACCTGGTAAACATCGCTTTCAAAAAGTTAGTTTTGGTGATATGAACAAAGCTAATCTGGATGTAGACAGTAAAGGTGGTTGGGTTGCGATGCAACAGCATTACTTTTTAACTGCCTGGATTCCTCAAGCGGACAGCGAAAATAAATTTTATACTCGTGCGGTAAATAATGACTACACAATTGGTGCAGTGAGCCAGCCAATTGTTATTAAACCACAAGAGCAAAAAACAGTTTCCGCGCAATTATACGTAGGTCCGGAAATTACCAGTGTACTTAAAAACATTGCTCCATCTCTCGATTTAACTGTGGATTATGGAATCCTGTGGTTTGTTTCTACCCTGTTATTTTCGTTAATGAAGGCTATTTATAATGTGGTAGGGAACTGGGGTTGGTCTATTGTTCTGGTTACTGTACTGATTAAGTTAGCCTTTTATCGGCTTTCGGCAACCAGTTATAAATCAATGGCCGGTATGCGTAAGCTACAACCTAAACTGCAAGCATTACGTGAGCGTTATGGCGATGATAAAGCCAAGATCAGTCAAGCAACTATGGAGCTTTATAAGCAAGAAAAAGTAAATCCATTAGGTGGTTGCTTACCAATCCTTATTCAAATCCCAGTGTTTATTGCCTTATATTGGGTTTTATTAGAAAGCGTTGAGTTAAGACAAGCTCCATTTATTTTCTGGATAAAGGACTTGGCAGCGGCTGATCCTTACCATGTGTTGCCATTGATTATGGGTGCGACCATGCTTATTCAGCAAAAACTTAACCCAGCGCCACCCGATCCAATGCAAGCTAAAGTAATGATGTTTTTACCGATACTCTTTACTGGCTTATTCTGGAACTTCCCTTCAGGCTTGGTACTGTACTGGATTGTCAACAACACCTTGTCAATTCTGCAACAATGGTACATTACCCGGAAGTATGCCGATGATGCACCAGCTAAAAAGAAAGTCGTGGCTACTGCAAAATAAATGAGTACTGATACAATCGTAGCCATAGCTACCCCACCAGGGCGAGGTGGGGTAGGCATCATCCGCTTATCAGGTCCCAATGCCTACTCTATTGCCATGACCATTAATGGCAACAAAGAATTACCTCCACGATTAGCTACTTTCAGTTCTTTCTATGCCGAGAACAATCTGGTTGATCAAGGCTTAATGCTTTATTTTAAAGCTCCACATTCCTTTACCGGTGAAGATGTAGTTGAGATCCAGGCACATGGTTCTCCTGTTGTATTGGATATGCTAACGAAAGCAAGCATTAACGCTGGTGCGCGACTGGCGCGCCCTGGGGAATTTTCTGAGCGTGCTTTTCTCAATGACAAAATTGATTTAACCCAGGCAGAAGCGATTGCCGACTTAATCCAGGCCAGCTCGCAAACTGCTGCCCGTATGGCGTTGAAATCCTTACAAGGCGAATTTTCCACGAAAATCAATCAGCTTAATGAGCAGCTTATTTATTTACGCCTATATGTTGAGGCGGCAATTGATTTTCCTGAAGAAGAAATTGATTTTCTTAACGATGGAAAAGTTTCTGGCTTATTACAAAATATTTTAGATGAGCTCAATGCCATCCGTGCCCAAGCTAATCAAGGGGTTATGTTACGCGAAGGATTATCCATGGTTATTGCCGGTAGACCCAATGCCGGTAAGTCAACCTTAATTAATTGTTTAGCAGGTCGGGATATAGCCATTGTAACTGAGATCGCAGGCACCACCCGTGATGTCATGCGAGAACATATTTTATTGGATGACATTCCCATTCACATTATTGATACTGCTGGTTTGCGTGAGTCTGATGATGTGGTAGAAAAGGAAGGGATCAAACGTGCTTGGCAAGAGCTAAAACAAGCTGATTGTGTGCTTTTGGTTGTTGATATTAATGATCCAGAGCATCATCATATCTTAACGAAAGAAATTAAGTTAGCGCTACCTCCTGACGTGCCCATTATTACTGTGTTTAATAAGATAGATACGGTTAATCATCCGCCCCAAGTACAGGAACAAGAGGTTTATCTTTCGGCCAAATCGGCATTAGGTATTAATGGCTTAAAGCAGGTAATTAAAGATGTGGTGGGTTACCAGCCTACTGAAGGGAAGTTTTTGGCGCGAAGACGTCATTTACAAGCTTTAGACGATGCCAAAAACTTATTAGTTACCGGCCAGCAACAATTATCAGAACACCGTGCAGGAGAATTATTAGCTGAAGATTTACGACTTGCACATCAAGTTTTGTGTGAAATTACTGGTGAATTTTCTTCGGATGATTTATTAGGGCGTATTTTTTCTAGTTTTTGTATTGGGAAGTAGGTCAATTAATTAAGGTTACTTTACTCGCAAATAATAATCACTTAGGTGGTATTAAACATGCGAAGCTTCAATGATATTCCACAGAATAAATGATAAATACCGCCCGCCCATCGCATGTTATGCCTAATTAAACACCTGGCTGCAAGGCAGGCAGGTATCTCTAGAAAAACAGGTTATTTGGCAAATAAACAACCAATTTTTTATTATTACATTATGTGTAAAAAAAACACAAAAAGGCTTGTCAAAATAAAAGGCTAATGATAACGTAGTAAATCTTTCTGTCTTTTTTTGCGAGGTTGTGATCATGGGTTACGCAAATGCAGCTTTTATTAGGGATAAAAACAATTTTTTTAGCCTGCTTCGTGAATCTAGCACCTTGTCATTAAATCCTAAGCAAAGAGATAGAGTAAAAGACCTTGGCTTGGTAGATGAGGCTGTTAATAAACACTCCTACCGTGAGTTGTTGGAAACGCAAATCGGTTTAGAAGCTGAATTCACTCAATTATTTACCGTCTTACAAAAACAGAAGGGCCAGGATGATGAAGCATTTTGGATGTACTGTTATTATTGTGCATCATTACTAGAGTCCTTTTATAAAGCCTATTCAAATAAATCTAAAGAAACTGAATACAGCAATTTAAAAGTGCAAATCAGAAAACGCATCTTGAAAGAGCCCGAGGATGCTCAGTCCAAGACTGCTTTCGCGCAAGCACTAGTAGACAATTTTACTGGCAGTTTAAGTAACTTAAAAAATGCTCCAGCGCATTCTTCGCAATTACGAGACTATGTGGCTTACGCTAACGTCTGTCGTTTGTATTGGACCTTTACTCGATTGACTTTGGTGAATGGTTTAAGATTTGCTAAAGAATTACAATTTATTGAACAATTAGATGCTATTTTAGGAACACATACCGATGTAGATAAAATCATTTCGGTATTTCAAGCTCCTAATGGCATTCTTAATTATTTAAGTGTCGGCTTTTTCTTGGCACGTTTTATGATTGATGCCGGAACTTTAGTGCGTCATACCTTCTTTCCTACTGCCGAAGAGAAAGACTCAACACTAGGTGAACGTTTTCGCTACGAACTGTATAAACGCCACTGGAATTTTGGCAATGATTTAGTATGGGCAACGGTTAACTTTTTAACCAATTTTAACCATATTTCGAATATTCCAGGCCCTATTGCCGGAGGAATTACGGCGGTATTTTTAGGTTTTGACGTATGTATGACTTTATATCGCTTGTCTTTATTTAAACAAGAATATTTAGTTAAAAAAGCCGAATACACTCAAGAATTTAATCGATACGCAAATCCTAATGCTCCTGATTCTGGTTTAGAGTTTGTCTCTAGCGAAGAATGTTTACAACATATGAAAATAGCAAAAAAGCAATTGGATGAATTAGAAGTTGACTGGAAGACTAAAGAAGGAAAGTTTTACTTTGCTGCATCTGCCGCATCTTTATTGATGTTAGGTTTTTCTTCTACCTTAATTTTTAGTCCGCCAGGTATTGTTATTGCCAGCTATTTCGCGTGTACGGTTGCTATTGCCATGTACTTATCTACAGGCTGTTATGGCAAATACCAGGAAAAAAGCTTACGTTTAGCTGATGCACAGCTTAACGAGGCGGGTTTATTAGAGGTAAATGCTGGATTAGAGTTAGCCCAAAAAGAATTTGATGCAGCACGTAGTGATTTTATCTTTACCATGGCGAAAAACGTGATAGTCCCTTCAGTATTAATCACTACTTTTGCTCTGTATTGGCCGGCTGCAGTAGTTTTAACCGCAGTTTATTTAGGGTATGAATTATTGCATTCACAGGATCAACACGAACGCAATCAAGAAATACAAGAACTTTCCTTCAATATGTAAAAAGCCTTCGTAGTCTGGATGGAGGCGCAGCTCAAAAGTCCCGTTTCTC
Source organism: Legionella saoudiensis (assembly GCF_001465875.1). GTDB lineage: Bacteria > Pseudomonadota > Gammaproteobacteria > Legionellales > Legionellaceae > Legionella > Legionella saoudiensis. The sequence goes on from NZ_LN901323.1 coordinate 315,822, forward strand.
GGGTTAAGATTGCGCCTCCATTAGGCTAAGTCTATTGATAAACTTATCAAATTTAATGAACAAAAATAAATTTGTTTGGACTATTATTGTCCTTTATAATGCCTTTGGTTCCAGCATATGAGGCGAGCTCAAACCCTGTAGTTGCACGGATCATTTTTAATTAAATGAGGGCATTATGAAATTAAAAACTTTTCTAAAACAGATAAAACAAAACAACTTATCTTTGGATACGGTGCAACTTAGCCTGCAACTAAATGGTAACGTAAAAAAATTATTAGCCGCACTCAATGATGAAGCCAACGTAGGTTGTAAGGATATCACTGAATTGGATTTAAGTGGTTCCCATCTCACCAGCAATGATATAGAAGCTCTAGTTAAGGCTTTGAATAAGCTTCCCAATATAAAAACTTTGCGTTTGGACCATTGTGCAATCACCGATGATCACACTTCCCGGCATTTAGTCGAATTAGAGCATGTTACCAGTCTTTCTTTAAAGGGTAATCTCTTAGGAAAGAGGCCCGCATTTAACAAAGATTTGAAAGCGTTGTATTTAGATGATAATCCTCAACTTAATATAAAAGCAGCATTGCTTCGTTTTTCAACCTATGCAAAGAAGCTAGAAATCCTTTCGTTAAATAAATGTAATGTTCAGGATGAAGATTTAATCTTTTTGATGCGACCGGGTTCCCACTTAAAAACCTTAAAGCAACTTCACTTACATGAAAATAAATTAAGTTCTATAGGAACGCATAGCTTAAAAGAGATGAGCTTATTAGAAGTTTTAGATTTGGGGCAAAATAATCAAATCGGTGATTTTGGGGTAAGTGAGTTGCAATGCCCCGCTTTACAAACACTAAACATTGAGGGCTGTAATGTCTCACCTAACGTTTTTTCATCTTTAGAAGCAATGGTTAAGCTGCGTACGTTAAATCTCAGCTATAACCCGGCATTAAAATTGTATGACCTAGGTTCCGATACAAATCCCCTAGAGCAAATCAGAAAGGTTAAACTTAATTTTTGCCGGCTTACAGACAAGAATGTTTCTTCTTTAATTGCGTTATTTCCTAATTTAACGCACTTAGAAATCGCTAATAATCAATTAACTCAATCGGGTGTAGAAGATTTTTTGTTAGTAAGTAAGCATCTTAGAGTTTTAGATGTGAGTACAAATCATCTTTATACACTTCTTAGTGCGAAAAATCCCAAAGCACATAAATCAATTGCAGCTGAAAAAGCGAAAATTGAAGATTTTTTTGTATCTGTGTCGCAAGCAAAAGGCTTAACCCATATTAATTTAAGTGGTACAGGTCTAACCGATGACATATTGCCAAGATTAATTCCCGCTGAAGGTTCCGCGAGAAAGTTACGTATGATTAATGGCATACGTTGTACTGAATTAAAAGAAGCATTAGAACAGCGAAGGGAAGCCAGAAAAAATGCAGAGGCAGTTACGCTGAGCTCTCCTGCGGGTGATGTTATCGAAATTGCCGCTAAAAAACCTTCAAAAAATATGCAGATAAAGGCATTAAAAGCGCAAGTCAAACACTTAGAATCAGAGCTTGCGAAAGCAAAGGCCACGATTACGCAACTACAAGGAGCAAAGATATCGGAGGTGCCTTACGAGAAAGGTCGTGTGCTTAAACAAGTTGCTCAATTGGAAACTAAGGTAAGTGCGCAAGGTATATTTGCCAGTACTGCTGCAAAATCCAGAAAGCGAGATGCGGCCTCAGAAGCTGCGGTGATTACTTCTATTGCTTCATCTTCAACCGATTATAGGTCTTAAGTTGTGATCATAATTAACGGATGCTTCACTCAGCGGCAAAGCAACTCGCGTTCGAAGTAAGAACCTGGGTTGCGTCACTTTGTTCGCAAGGGCAATAAAGTTTAAGTTCTTTTAGAGATAATTATTGTAGAGTAACTCATGGAACGTCACTATCTTTCCTCGCGCCACAATAATCACAATACAACAATAATGAATAGCGAATATGCGAGCAATGCGTGCATTGCTCAAATAATTCCTCTCCGCAACCAGGGCAGGTATAACGGTTAATCCCCTGTAGATTAGCATGAGTCAGTGGGGAGGTAGTTCCATTTTCCACCGTAACAAATTTGCTAAATCCAGGTTTTATAGGAAATTGACATATGGGGCATTGAACTTTTTGATATGCTTCACGGTATTGTTTTTGTAACCAATCAGGTTTAGGAGTTACTACCATCCGTAACCTGGAAAGCAGTGTTTGGGTGGTAATGTAAATTAAGACAAAAACCAGGATGTATTTAAAAATATAGGAAGGGAAATAATAATGCATAACTTCCGCTATCTTATAAAAAATGGCGATTACAGCAGCTAAGGCCAAAGGTTTATATACGCTATTTTTATAGCGACGAAGGAGGTAGGCGGCTATAAGTAATAAGGGAATTAAAACCAGCAATTGTAATCCAGCCATCGCCCAATTATGGCGAACCCATAAGGCATTATACTCTTTAGTGGCCTGTTGATTTTGCTTCGCTAATTGGCGGTCTATGTCATTAAGCTGATTTTGTAGTTGCTGTTTTGCCAAATTATCTTTAGTAATTGTATTGTTTAAATCTTGAAATTGATTTTGATAATTTAAATACAAGCTTGTTACCTGTTGGAGATTTTTTTCTGATTCAGGAGAAAAAGTAACTCCTTTTTGAATACTGGCTTTTTGTAGGTCCAGTAATTGATTCATCGTATCTCGATAACTATTAATGCTGGTTTGTACGATGTCTTGCTGTTGTTTTTGTTCATCAATTTTCGCCACTAGTTTATTAAGCTCTTGATTAAACGCTTCTTTATTTTTAACCAAAGTTGGGTTTTGATATTTTTTTTGGACTTCTTGTAACGAAGGGCCTGCTTGATCGCTAATATCATCCATTAGAAAGCCAAGAAACCAATAGATCAATAAACCCAACAAAATGGTGAGCGTAATGACTAAAGCGCGATGTCCTTTCGGTCCTTTTTTCTCTTTTATTAGTTCAGTATCCATGATTTAAGTTCGCTTAGTTATTTTAAGCTTGGAGCTATATCTAAATTATAGGTCATGTAATGGGTTATTTATGATCATTAAATAACTTTATTGTCTATAATTTAGTTAATATGGCGTTTTGAGCTTTATCATGCCAAAGACAGCGTATACCGGAGCAGTAAGGTTTCTACGAGATGTCACCAAACTTGATTGGTTCGGTTGGGTAGATGATGATTTCAATGTAGATGCAGTAACCTACCTTCCTACTGCGGAGGTAAGTAAACTGGCATTCTTGTTAGTACTGCCCGAAAAAATCCGGGCGCAAATGAGCATGGAAATTACTCCCGAGTTCATCAGGCTTTCAGCTCCTGGAATTAACTCTTCTCCGATGAATGATTATTTAACAGAATTTATGAAGTCCACTGTTTCCCTGCCGAAAAGACCCATATTGCATGAGCCTCGCCAATTAAATATTGTTACGGTATCCATGCCTACAGGTTCTTATGCACAAAAAGCGCCCCGAACGCTACAACAACAAGTAGCGCTCTTTGACCATCATGTAGAGTTATCCAACCAGCTACTCATGGAAAAGCGTAAAAAATTTTTTCCTGATGAAATGGCAATTTGTGTTATGCCAGAATTTTATAGCCACTGTGCTTTTGATAGTAAAAGCTCATTATTCATGCCTTATCCTGCGCAGCAAGCATTATTAGCAGGCTATTGTGAGGTCAGTAAAAAATATCCATCTTTGTTAATTATGGTTAATGTAACGGCAAACACTTCAGAAACGGTTAATGATGCGGAAGGAGTAATGATTGGTCATAAGCCTAAGATTCAAAAAACTAATATGTTACTTGGTATTAAAAATGGAACTATTGTTTATGCCAGCTACAAATTAAACAAAGGGCCTGCGGATATTCCTCACAACGAGCTAACTTCGGCTGAGGCTGAGCGAAACACATATTGGCAGGGTTCGGCCGATAAGGAAATGATGCCTTTGGCTTATTTCAAACAATTTAAAGGAATAACTATTGCCGGCAGTGTCTGTATTGATGCGCAAGAAGGGGTCTTAGGTAAATATTTAAAAAAACAATTTGCAGATGAGTTTCACACCGATGACTTTGGTCCTGCGGTACAAATTATCTCTTCAAGTTCTATGGCCTTGCCTCTTTTTAAAAAACGTCAAGAAATGGCTCCTCATCAAATAGTGACCCCCACAATTAGCCAAGGCGTGATCATTCAGGCGGATGGCCATGATCAATTAAAGCGTTCTGGAGTTTGGTTAGTCGATGGAGACGATTTTACACGCCAAGAACCTCGTGGTGTTATTGTTTCACAAGATGGTTCGCGAATAGAGAGTTACTCCATTAATGTGAAGTTATTACATAATAAGTTGCACGATTTGGTTGGTAAAGACATTGAAGAAGAAAGTCCCAGTCAAAAACTCCCTTGATTAAATCCTCCAAACCTCGACATACTGAGGATTAGATGAAGAATCCCTGAGTGCGGCGCTATAGCGCCACACACAGGAGAGTTTTTTGGTTCACTTAGAAAGAATAAATGGTAGATAAAGTTTGCGATCTAGCCCAAACACCCATGGTATTTGAACTTTCTACGATAAGTGGAATGTTTTTAGTGCTATCAGCTCCAGATACGGTACAAACCGGTTTTCCTTGGCTATTGGTACATGAAGAAGTGTAATAAGTACCAAGAGTCGGTGCATTAGGAACCGTAACTGCTGACCAGTTTGAACCATTATTAATGGTATTAAATAAAACTGGTGCATTAGTTGCGGTATTCTTTCCAGCCGCATTACACAATACCGTTCCGTTAAATGCTACACAACTGGTCGCTAAAAGTTGGATGGGATCCGAACTTAGGAATACCGGAGACCAGCCACTATCCGAACTTATATCGCTATTTTGCACCAAGAAAGGTAAGCCACTACCAGTACCTGCGGCGGTACAAAAAGCAGTCCCAGCATTTAGCGTACAGCCCACGGCATTAATCGTAATGCCACCACCCTCAGTCACCGCGCTAGTAACTGGCGTTACTTGATAGGTGCTGACGTTAAGAAAACCTTTAACTAGAGTAGGATTACCCACGGTATTGCCGTTTAGTGCCACAAGGCAGCTAATATTCGTGCTGGGTAAGGAAACACAGCTAATTGCGCCAAGATTAGAGGAGGGAGAAATTGAGCTGGAAGCGAGATAAATTGATTGCCAGGTAGCACCAGATATACTGTAAAAAATTACTGGTCCTGCACTGCTATCATATGCGGTAACCTGGCATAAAGAGGAAGCTGCATTGGCGGTACAATCAACACTATGCAAGGTGGAAAACTGCAGATCAGCAACTGCAATCATTGACCAACTTTGCCCACTGTTAATAGTTTGTACAATAAATGCGCCACCTGATGCATCTGCTCCGATAGCCGTACACGTATTTACTCCGGCACTGGTAGCACAGCTTACGCCATTAAATTTACCAGAAGTAGGTAAGCCAGAGATAGTAATCGGAGACCAGCTCAGTCCACCATTAGTTGATTGGAATAAAGAGGGAGCGCCATTGTGACTGCCCACAAGTGCACAAAATGATGCACCATTATCGGTGCCACAGCTTACTGAATAAAGGCTTGCAGTAGAAGGAATGTTAAAGCCATTAGTAAATAAACTCCAAACAAAACTTACTATAGGTTTTACTCTCCATGGCGTAGAGCCAGAAGGTAAGTTTGCCTTCATTGGCAAGAGCATATTGTTGACAATCGCATTGCCCAATGAGATGGCTTGAGAAAGAAATGAGGGAGTAGACGCGGTGCTTATATTTAACGCAGATGAGGGAGTTGGCTGTGAACACAGATTCGGGTCAGGAAGATTATTACCTGGGCCTCTGGTTTTACATACAACAGGTCCACCACGTACGCCTGTGGCTGGAATTTGCGCGCCATTAATGGTTAATGCAAGGGTACAGGATTGTCCCGGAGCCAATACGAAGGGCGAACTGCAATTTCCTGAACTGGTATTTTGGCTAATACCCAAGATCGGGCCCGTGGTTAATGTTCGTGTTAGTTTCGTATTATTGGTTACTATATAACTAATCGCGGCGGTACTATTTGGCGCCACTTGAATGGTGGATGAAGTACCCGCAGGTAAAACAACACTGAAGGTGGGCTTCTGTACATTTTGGGCGAAGCTAGAGAAGGGAAGTAAGGCTAAGATCCCTATTAGAAGATTTTTTTTATTCATGAGGCTGTCCTTAAATGGTGTAACTTATGGAAAATTGTAATTGATGGGTATACAGATGATTTAATCGCAATCCTGTGCCAATGCTTTGAGCCTCGGAACGAGAAAGTCTTGATTTACCCCAATCAGCAAATTCATAGCCCATACCCACACTTAAGGATTCATTTATGCCTTTTTGTAATCCGGCTCCTGCTGTATAGGAAAAACTGGTTTTTGTATGAGAAGTAAAACCAGGGAAGGGGAGCTGCTCTATGGTTTTTGGCTCCATCATGAAGTCATTAGCCCGGTTAAAACCAACGCCTACGCTGCCGATGAGGTAGGGTTGAGCCCAAAATTGGGTATTGGCGAGGAGTTTCGCTTTTGCAGCGATACGTGAGTGATGAATTCGATAGTGGTAAGAAAAATTGTCAAACTCAGGATCAGCATCATCCCAAATGCTACCATTTAATTGCGCCGAAGAAGTAAGGGCAAAGGCCACACCTAATTGATAATCAATTAAGGCCGATGCGCTTTTTTGCATACCTAAAAATAGTTCGCCGCTGGCAAGAATAGAGTTTTCTTTTTTCGCTCGGTATGCCTTGATTACATCCGGCTCTAGACTAATAACTTGAGACTTACCATTCGAAGTCCATGATGGTCCACCGCTTATAGTGATTACCTTACTATAAGGTGAGCGGAGCTCTCCTATTGTTCCGGCCAGTATATTGGTTGATATCAGACCAAGCAGAGGGATTAAAACAAAATTTTTATTCATGGCTATCCTTAGCAATATAATTATTTACCAACAATAACACGTAAATTTAAGCCTTTTTAAGTTGCCTCCCGGTATTTTGCACAAATGTTGCCAGGAATCTTTAGTTTTAAATTACTTAATTTTTAATTCGCAAGGCCAAATCATAAAGTTCATTTTTACTCGCCTTCGTCAGTTTACAAGCAAGAGTAACCGCTTGTTTCAACGGTAATTCATCCAATAATATGGCAAGTAACTCTTCATGATTTTCTTGAGGGGCCAACTCTGGTCGCGGTGGGATTATTAATACAAATTCACCTTTAACATGCGCAGGATCTGCTTTTAACCAATTTTTAATCTCCTGCACGCTCCCATGAACAAAACGCTCAAATGTTTTAGTTAATTCTTTTACTAAAACCAAGGGGCATTCTTCGCCATATACCGAGGCTATATCGTTAAGACATTCGAGAATGCGGTGTGTGGATTCATAAAAAATTAAGGTATGTGTTTCATTGCTTAGGGATTCAAGCTTGGCTTGGCGCGCATTGTGTTTTGCGGGTAAAAAGCCGGAAAATAAAAAAGAATCACAGGGAACACCTGCAGCACAAAGTGCCGTGATTAAGGCGCAGGCTCCAGGAATTGGGACGACAGGAATATCATGTTCACGAGCGAGTTTCACTAAAACATAACCCGGATCACTGATTAACGGGGTACCTGCATCGCTAATTAAGGCTGCTGATTTTCCCGCTAAAAAATGCTGCAAAAGTTGTTGGCTTTTTTCATGCTCGTTATGTGCATGTAGCGAATGCACTTGGTTTTTTATTCCCAATGAGGCTAATAGTTGCAAAGAATGGCGAGTGTCTTCTGCCAGGATAAAATCAACGGATTTCAATACTTGCAATGCTCTAAGGGTAATGTCCTCACGGTTTCCTATTGGAGTGGCAACGATATAGAGAGTACCTATTCCTGTTGCTAGTGAGTTTGTCATAGTTTATCCTTTTTTGTTATCGCTTATTGGGTGTCTTAAACATGTTAAAAATATATAAAATTCGTGTACTTATCTTCCTGACATCTACGGTATTTCTTTGCCAGTGTACTACAGCCGTTACTCCTTCAGTGCCTGAGCTGCCGACACCCGCACCGGCACCCGTAGCGGTAAAGAAAAAACCGGAAAATCCTTATCCCCAGTCAACTTCAGGCTATCTAACTCAAGCGCAAAATCAACAGGGTTATGAAAAGCAGAAATCCTTACTGATGGCTGCCGGACGCTCGATTTCCGAAGGTCAATGGCAGCAGGGCGCTGCCATTTTAACACAGACTGCTGATTTAACACCGGAGCTCATGGCGCAAAAAAATATTTTATTAGCACAAATTGATGTGATGCGGGATAGACCTCAAAAGGCGTTAAGTAAATTAGCTAGCATTGAGCAAAAAGATGGCTTACCTCGATATCAACAGGCACAATATCATGAGTTATTAGCTCAAGCTTATCGCGCTATTGATAAACCAATGGAATCGATTACCGAGCGCGTCCGATTAGATCCTTTGCTCATGGATGAAGACAAGCAGAAACTTAATCGTCGTAAACTGTGGGTAACCATAACTCATCTTTCCCAAGCAGAACTCGATAATGCGGCAGCAACCGCAGTACAACCGGAAATGCAAGGTTGGTTGCAATTAGCGCTTATCGCACGTAAATATCGGGATAACTCCAAATTGCTACTGGCCGCTTTGGATCACTGGCAGACGCAGTTTAATAATCATCCTGCAAATAACCTTTTGCCTAATCCTTTAGACTCGATTACCAATAAAATGCTGGCTCAGCCCAAACAAGTAGCCCTGCTGCTGCCTTTAAGTGGTGCATTACAAGGTCCTGGTAGTGCAATACGTGATGGTTTTATGGCAGCTAAAAAAAATAATCCTACGGCTGTGGAAATTACAGTTAAAACTTATGATACGAGTAGGGGAGATGTAGCCTCGTTGTATCAGTCGGCTATTGCAGATGGGGCTAATTATATTGTGGGTCCCTTAACTAAGGCGCAAGTTGCTGCGGTTGCGGCGCTACCTCATCCAGTCCCTACGTTGTTGTTGAATGATGCGGCAACGAGTGCGCAAGAGAATTCTTATTCATTAAGCTTATCTCCGGTATATGAAGCACAACAAGTGGCAATTAGAGCGCGCAGCAAAGGTTATCATCGGGCCTTAATTATTGCGCCGGGAAATGAATGGGGCAATGAAGTAATCCATGCTTTTACCAAGCAATGGCAGAAGAAAGGAGGGCAGGTTTCTGGCACTCTTTTATATGGCGCTAAAGATGACTTGAATAAAAAGATGAGGGATTTTCTTCATATTACCAATAGCCAACAGCGAGAAAAACAGATTAAAGAATTATTGGGCTACTCCATTCAGTCAATGATTAGTCGTCGCCAGGATTTTGATATGATCTTTTTACTGGCTTATCCGTCAAAAGCGCGACAAATAATGCCTTTATTAAATTATTACTATGCCGCTGATGTTCCTGTTTATGCTACAGCCAGTGTGTATGGCGGTAATGCAAATCCTTTAAAAGATAAAGATTTAGATGGTATTATATTCTGTGATATTCCTTGGGTTTTTGGTCATCAAATGAGGGCAAGAAATTGGCCAGAGCAATTTAATAGTTACAATAGACTGTATGCTCTGGGTAAGGATAGTTATGCTTTAGCAACTCAATTAAATCATTTAATGTTATTCCCTGCAGATGCATCTCTTTCTGGGGATGGGATCTTATATCTTAAACCCTCACAACAGGTGGCCCGGGTTTTAGAGTGGGGGCAATTTAAGCAGGGCTTGGTGCATTCTTTAGGCGAGACTGCTTAAATGCGTACTCAGGAAAAAGGCCGTATTGCGGAAGAACAAGCTATAAATTATTTAACGGTGCAGGGACTTAAGCTCGTTGCGCAAAATTATTATTGCAAGTTGGGCGAAATTGATTTAATTATGCGCGATGGTGAGCATTTGGTTTTTGTTGAGGTTCGCTCTCGTGTTTCTGCTAATTTTGGTGGAGGACTTGCAAGTATAACTTATGCAAAGCGGCAAAAAATATTAAAATCGGCAATGCATTATGTGATGGTACATAAGATAAGTAATAAATTTGCCCTGCGCTTTGATGTGATTAGCATCGATGGCAAACCAGCATCAATTACTTGGATAAAAGATGCTTTTGGTATGGATTATTAGTAAAGATGCTAGCTCCATTCAATACAGAATAAATTATTAAGGTTAAAACATGGTTCAACTGGAAGAAAGAGTAAGACATCTCTTCGGCACGCATATCGAAACAAAAATAGCACTAGCAGATGCCTTATCCGATACTATTGCTAAGGCGGGCCAACGCCTAGTGAATTGTTTGTTGGGTGATGGAAAAATATTAATTTGTGGCAATGGAGGGTCCAGTGCTAACTGCATGCATTTTGCAAGCGCTATGTTTAATCATTTTGAAGTTGAACGTCCCTCGTTGCCGGTATTTAACCTAAGTGCAGATGCAACCACCATCAGTTCTTTTGCGAATGAACATCATTATAGCCAGGTTTTTGCGCGACAAATCCAAGCTTTGGGACAAGAGCAAGATGTGTTGTTGTTATTAACTACGGCCGGTAATTCCGACAGTATGATCCATGCATTACAAGCTGCCAATGAGCGAGGTATGGATACAATTGCACTCAGTGGACGCGATGGTGGGGTACTTGCTAATCATTTAGGCCCAGAAGATATTGAAGTCCGCGTGGCATCGGATAACGCGGCACGGATCAGAGAAATGCACTTGTTCATATTGCATTGTTTTTGTGATTTAATTGATCAGTCTTTATTTGGCCAAGTTTTAGGATAAAAAATGAGTTTAAAATTAAAATCTCTGCTCTTTGTTTTAATTTCTAGTTTACTCACAGGTTGTGTGGCGGCTGTTGTCACTGGTGCTGCAGTTGGCATGGTTTATGATCGACGCGGTATCGTAACTATGGAGGCGGATGCACGCTTATTTCATGTGATTCATAAAAACATTGTTACCAACCGCCAATTTAGTGATTCGCGGATTGAGGTAACGAGCTTTAATCGCGTAGTGTTATTAGTAGGACAAACTCCAAGTGCATCCTTACGCGTCTTAGCAGAAAAGATTGCGCACAATGCGCCTGGGGTCGAGCGCGTTTATGATGAAATAACGGTTGGCTACCCTATACCCTTAACTCAACGTACTAAAGACAGTTGGATTACAGGACAGGTTCGCAGTAGTATGCTTGCCAGAAAAGGATTGGAATCAGGCTCTGTTCGTATCGTAACGGAAAATGGCGTGGTCTATCTCATGGGTGTGGTAACGGATCATCAGGCTGCTTTAGCAGTTGATGTAGCTCGACGCGTTAACGGGGTAAGAAAAGTAGTGAAAATTTTCCAATACATTCGTTAGTTATCACCATGTTAAAGCAGGGATGTTTGCACATACTGGTGATTTTTAGCCTCTGGTGTCTGTCCAGTTGCAGCAGCATTTGGACAGGTGCTAATTTGGTATATGACCGCCATGATGTCTATAAGAAACTGGATGACTATCGCTTATACGTCAAAGTAAATAATGCAATAACCGTTGATAAATTGTTTAAAGATAGCCGTTCTCCGCTTGATATTGCGGTTTTTAATGGGGATGTTCTCGTTGCCGGCCATGTGCCTACGCAACAAATGCATGCTGAATTACAACGGCGCTTAAATACGGTGCAAGGAGCTCGGCGTATTTTTAATGAAGTGCGTGTTGCTACGAATGTGCCGAATTCGATGGAAGATAATTGGATCACTGCTAAAATTCGCAGCCAAATTTTTGCGGATGCCTCTATTGACCCCAATGCATTTAAAGTAGTCACTTCCGATGGGATTGTTTACCTAATGGGAGATGTTCGCCCAGATGAGGCAGCTACGGTGATTAATTTTACTCGCCATACCGCTGGCGTACGTCATGTAGTTAAAGTGCTTAAATACCTTGTTTATCAAAAGTAAAAGCCACCAGAGTTCGCAAGCGAACTCTGGTTATGGCCTACAATTAATGGATTTGTCCTTTATCGGGTCGTTTTCTCATTTTTTTAAGTTTAAGTTCACGCAATAATCCCGTTGAACCAGTAGGGCTTTCGTTTTCGTCGATATTGTGATTCTGGTTGCACGGATGGGATCGATAGTGTTTGCGGTATGAAAGGTGGTGTTTGTTGTGTTTGTGATGTAGCTCATCACCATAACGAGCTAGCATTTTTTGTTGCAGGCTGGCTGCTGTATGCTGGATCTTATCAGGCATGTTATTTCCTTTGACAGGTTATAAACATTACTTACTACCCATGCGGATAATAAGTTCCACACTGTAAGTATAGACATTAAAATTGATTATTGTTCAAATGCTGATCAATATTAAGTAATTTGTATGGTCTTTTTGGTATGGGATGATTACAATTATTTTGCTAGCATTATGTATTTGAATAACTTTTTCATCAGCCGCAGTGCATCGATTTTTTAGGGAGAATAAGCCATGCATTATTTGCACACTATGGTCCGAGTGACCAATTTGGATGAGTCTTTAGATTTTTATTGTAACAAACTAGGGCTTGTAGAAGTAAAACGAACAGAACATGAGCAAGGTCGCTATACCTTAGTTTTTTTAGCAGCGCCAGGTGATTTAGAGCAAGCTAAAAAAGCACAGGCACCATTACTGGAGCTGACCTATAACTGGGACCCCCAACCCTATCCACAAGGACGCAATTTTGGTCATTTAGCCTACCAAGTAGATAATATTTACGATACCTGCCTACGTTTAGGTCGTGCAGGTGTGGTAATTAACCGCCCTCCACGAGATGGCCACATGGCGTTCATTCGTTCACCCGATAACATCTCCATTGAGTTGCTGCAAAAAGGCGACCCTTTACCCATCCAGGAACCCTGGGCATCGGCACAGAATGTAGGTCAGTGGTAACGTCATAGACTGACTTTACCGCCCAGCTTACAGTTTTGCCGTAAGACATATCCCCACTCACGCAGTTGAAGGCCAAAGGTTTACCCAGTATATTGATAGACCAAGCAAATTTCTCATAACAATAAGGATTGTTATTATGAGCAAATATTTACTCCAGTATATTCCTGAAAATAAAGCAGGTAGCATTATCACTTTATCAATTAGCGAAGGCCTTCTATTAGCGATTGAAGCGGGGATTGAAGCAAAAATAGCGCTAACGGATTTAGAAAAATTATACAAACTTTATCTAGAAGGAAGAAAAACCGCAGAGCAAACTCTTTTTCTCGAAGAGTTAAAAGCGATTTTAATAGATAAAGGCTATCATATTAGCACTACGGCGCAAACTACTAATGAGGATCCAACCAGGCGCTATTTTGAAACGCATCTAGCGTATCATTTACTGGAACAAAATGCTGAAACATTGCCGCATGATGAATTAGTTACCTTTACTGAAAATCTACGTAAACGACTTTATTCTTTACCATATCCCAACGCCAATCGCATTAAAGTTGAAGCCATTTTTAGTGGGGATATAAACTCAGAGATATTGACGAAGTATGAGCAAGAATATGCCGAGCTGATTTCCAAACTAGCGCAACATAACTATCATAGCCTCTCAAAAAAAGCCTGTGATAATTGTTTACAAATAGCCTGTTCTACCAGCCTTGCCACCTTAAATACACAATTAGATGCAATGCCTGCAGACGTCTATGAAGACAGCGAATTTGCCATGGGAATGGATGGACGAGGACGAATTACTAAATCCAGAATCCAGCAAGAGTTGGTTAGAACTACCGCGAAAGGTTTAATGAAAGCAACATCGCCTTTGCCTTTATATAACGATTGGGTTAATGCCATCAATAAGACTTATGAAGAAAAAAATAATTTTTCCCCTTTTCAACGCTCTGTGGATCAATCCAAATTCATGACCGAAAATCAATGGGTACAGTATTTATTTTCTTTTCAAATGCATGCGTATTCTAATGGAATTTCCAGCACCACCTTAGCCCAGATACGCAATATGATTTTAGAAAAGCGATTAGACCAATCCTATTTTCAAGGAGCTTTTCAAAAATACATGACGGTTTTTGCCGCTTTAATGGTTTATAACAGTGGCGGGCATTCGTTTTTTGAAATTTTTGAAGTATTTAAATTGCCCATATGTCGTGAGCTAATTGAAGATGAACCGCATATTTTAGACTGCCTAGCGCGTGATCAATTAATGTATCAGTGGTTGTATGTGGATCAAAAAGAAGCTTTTGCTACCTCATTAAAGGCAACAATTGCTTATATGCACGTACTGCTGGCCAAAAAACAGATGCATGCCGAGTTCCATAAGGGGAATCTAGCCCAGGGGCAGAGCACCGTACAGCCCATGAGCTTACACAAAGCAATAATTCATGCCAATTTAACAGAGTTTTCTCAGGTGCTATCCCGTACTGCCAAAACGAAAATTGATAAAGAAAACCATAATGGCTGGACTGTTTTAATGATTGCGGCACAGCTTGGAAAAACCGAGCAGATGCGGATGCTGCTTAAGGCCGGAGCCAATATTCATAAAGAAGTAAAAATGCCTCTTAATGCGAACATTGATGCTAAGAAGCAAATACATGCTCTTTCTGCCCTAGAGCTGGCGATTAAATGGCAGCATTATGATACTGTCCAAGAGTTATTGAAAGCTGGTGCGCTGGTAAAAAGAAGCAAAATAGAAGGTGATACATTAAAACAGCATGCGCCGGCATTATATTTTGCCTGCCGTCAATTTGATATGCGAATTCTCCATTTAATTTTAGAATCAGACAATAACCTTGATTTGGCGGATATGAAAGAAGCGTTATTCTATGCGATAAAAGTAGAAAATTTGCCCGCAATGCAGGTACTTATTACGCATATGGGCAAACAATGCGTGTTTACTGAAGAGTATAAATTTGAATTGTTAAAAGCAGTGGTTACCTTAGGCAATACCCAATTAATCCAGGCGCTTATATCCCTTAAGCTTTATCCTGAAACAATGCAGTCTGCACATCAGTACTTACTAAATATGGCCGTTGAAAAAGGTTTTGTGCCGGTGCTTAAGGTGTTGCTGCCATTATTTGCCAAGTGGCATCACGTTATCAATCTTCAAGAGGCATTTTGGCTTGCACTACAAAACCAGCGCTTTAATGCCGCAGAGTTTTTATTATTGTCGGACGCTAATGCTCAATCTATCCCTTGTGATGCGCCCAATATTAAAGAGTTTTGCGTCTATCTAAAAAACAGTAAAACAAAACAGCTTGCCCTTATTGATGAGCATTCAGGAGCTTATTCCATTCAAAGAAAACCCTTAGCATTTAAATACGGAGGGCTTTTTTTTGGTGATAAGCCACAAAATGAGCTGCCATCATTTACTAAAAGTGACATTTCTTTAATAAGTTAAAACGAAAAACGCTAAAATTGTAGCCTTGATTACGTGATGCTGTATTCAGGCTACTAACTAGCATTTAGCTACAGCTTCGGTGTCTCTATCATTTCCCATGATTCTTCTTCAATGCCACTACGTTTTATTTCACGTTGCAATAACTGCTGTACCGGCTGCAAATAATCATCAAATAGGCTGGCAGAGGTTGCTTGTGAATAAAATGTAAGCCAATGGCGGGTGGTAGAGGCTATTTTTTGAATGTTATTGATGCGGTTTAGCAAACGTTCGGCATCATGCTCGCCAGTTGTTAAATAGGTTAGTTGTTCCATATAAAAATTAATTTTTTTATCGATATGCTCATTACTGTATTCATTGAGAAGACATAAACGACCCACTTCGCAAATTAAGTAAAGTTTGAGGTACTCGCTTACTGACTCTAAAGCAAATTCAGCTTGAAATGGCTGCAGTAAAAAAAACTGATTGAAGTAGGTGCGAAAATGCTCCAAAGATTGGGGATCAAACCAATTGTAGGAATAGCTATGTTTCTTTACGATCCTTGCTGCCTGTATAAATTGTTCCGCAGTTAATAAGTAAGGGTCTTTATTAAGCTCATTTAAATTGTTTAAACAAATATAATAGGCCGCAATTTTTTCTTGCTGCCATGGTATATCTTGCTGAGAGGTAACTAAGGCTTTTGCTTCCAGGCGAAAAATTTCTAGCCTGATAAACTCAACTAGCTTTGTTTTTATGGTGTTCATGCTGGGCTTAGGTGGAGGGCTTGAAATCTCCTGACTGGTATTTGTTTCTGCTTGGCATTGCTCCACAAAGGCTTTTATTGCTTTTTGGGTGTGTACTGAATCATAAACAAAAATTTTTTCTAGGGTGTAAAACTCATCAAATTGGTCTGGATGCAGCCAGGCATCAGGTAAAAAACCTTGAGCATCGTATAAATAAATACGCACCCCATCTCCTGTTTCCTCAGGAATAACCAAGCCTGATAAAGCATGGCTCCCCGGTAATTTGTTTAGCTTGGCAAAAATAATTAAATGGCTGTAGGCTGGAATTTTTAACTCTGCTACATACTCCGAGAGTTGGGCATAGTTAAAATTGAAGATAAAGCTACGGGCTTGCTTTGTTTCATCTAAGTGAATAAAGCGTGTATGTAAGGAATGTAAATACCCAGGGATGAGGTTGGGCAGTGAAGGCAAGGGGGTAACTGCTGGAAAAAAAGTGCCTTGGTTCTCCAGTAATGCTTTATAAGCATGCATGGTGATTTCCAGACAGTTAACAAACCGACCTAAATGATAGCCTGTATTCATTGCTTGTAGTTTTCGATTGGCAAGCTCCAGCCATTTAGGTTGAGGTAAATCTTTCCCACCATATAAATATTGTAAAAAAAGGGATGCAAATTTCATGATTTAGAGCCATAGAAAATTTTGAGTATTTTTGAAGATCAGGTCATTAAGGTCAAGATATTAAGAAAAATAAGCGGAAAACGGTACTATGAAATAAACGTCATCCCGAACGTAGTGAGGGCTCTTCTGCATGTGGCTCAATGCCTGCAGCGAAGTTACCTCTCTGCACGTTTGGCGGTCGATACAACAATGGACTATAATTTAAATAAGTTCGATGTTTTACACTGTAGAAAATAGGTAAATGCCATGAGCGATGATGGAAAAATGAAAGAATACAAAAGCTTTGCTGAGTTCTACCCCTTTTATCTAAGTCAGCATCAAAACATTATGAGCCAGCGCCTGCATTTTATCGGTACTTCCTTAGCCTGCTTATTTTTCCTGTTTTTTCTCTTCTCCGGACATTTGCGGTGGGTATTACTCATGATTCTTGCTGGCTATGGTTTCGCCTGGGTAGGGCATTTTGTTTATGAAAAAAACCAACCGGCCACCTTTACCTATCCCCTATATAGTTTAATGGGTGACTTCGTTATGTTTTGGGAAGTTCTACGAGGGCAGCGGAAAATATTTTAAGACCAACCCCTATCAAATTTTCTTCTTGTCAATTACGTTTGCTCAGTAAAGCATTACTGTTTTTGCCTGCGCCTTTAATTTGCCAAGCGTCTCTAATTTGTGTAAGGTAGTTTGGGTTTTTGGGTCGCACATGGTGCATTTGTTTTTAGGGATAATTTTTCAAGGCGAAAACATGAGAAAACAAAACATACTAAAGGGATGTGTTGTCGCAACCTTATTTTTAGCACAAATCTCCTATGCAGATTTTACTTTTCATGCGTCAACTTCAAATGCCTGTGACCACCTTGCAGGACGTTGGTCAGGAACCGGTACTGCCAGCAATTGGGCAATTGGCGAGTGTGCTTATCATGGCTCAGGTCTTATTAGTCCTTTAGATAATGACGGTAATTTTACTGTCGATGTAGTTTCCGACAAAGATTCAGGAAGTTTTCTTTGTCCCTCTCATAATGAAAAGCATTTAACTGGGACTTGCGTTAATGGAGTGACTATTATCCATACCGAATATGGCGATATTTCTGGCAATTTTTCACAAAACTCTGGAAATGCTCAGGGCACTTTATCTGTAACACCAGGTCTTAAAGTTGATGTATTTATGCAATTTAGCCGTGATAATTAACAGCCATACGGGAGTCTAGAAATTATTTAGGCATAATGCCTTAACGATATACTAAATTATCAACCTCAATCCGATGCCCATGCCCTCAGACCTGCGAGGTAGCGTATTATTTTGTATAAGACGAAGTATATGTTATCTTCGTTTTATTTAACTTCTTCATTTTAAGGATAATTTATATGCGTTCAGGCTTTTCTGCTCTGAGCATCGCAGGAGCACTTTTATATTCTTCTTTTGCGGTTTCAGGTGAATCAGGCATTCGTTCTATGCTCCCTACTTATAGACCAGTGATTTCTTTTACTGGAGGTTATGCCAACATGGATGCAACGGGGAAAGCCTATTTTTTAGGGGATGATGAGAGTTTATTTTCTTATGACTCTAAGACGAATAGCCGTAATGGAGGGGTTGTCGGTGGTTTTTTGGGCGTAGAGCGTTCATTACCCTGGTATGATTTATTGGCTCAAGTAGGGGTGGAGTACAATTATTTTACGCCTATTCAAATCCACGGGGAGCATACCGTAGGGATGGACCCTGATTATTCCACTTTGTATCATTATCGTTACCAGTTTCAAAGCCAACAAGTCCTTGCCTCATTTAAACTCTTAGCCACGAATGATAAATTCTTGCATCCTTACCTGCAGGTAGGTTTGGGTGCTGCCTGGAATAAAGTAGGGCATTTTAGCGCTACTACCGCTGAAACGGGCAGTATTAATTTAACCCCGTCGTTTAAGGATCATACAAAGGCCGAATTTAGCTATAACCTAGGTGCTGGTCTTGATTTTGACATGAGCCAAAATATTCGCCTTGGGTTTGGTTATCGTTTTAGTGGTTTAGGTAATGCCTCATTAACTGGCGGGCAGATCAGTATGGGTGATTTCACCACCTCGGTGCCTTTTGCCGTAGGCATACATCATGCAGGTGCACATCAAGTGATTGCAAGCATTAGTTATGTAAAATAAAACATAGCCGGGTTAGGTTTGTTCCACCAGCCACGGAAAGCAAGAAATACGGTCATTTTATTTCGATTAAAACAGGATGTTATTCATGGGGAAAAAACAGAATTTAGCTTTACTATTTACCGCTTTTTTTATAGGAAACCAGGCAAACGCTGGCGCTACATTTAATATTGCTCCTACACCAGGAACTTCATTGCCCACCACTGTAGTTCAAGGAAGTTCTGTTGCAGCCTATTACACGATTACTAATAATACAAACGCCACCAGAGCGGGTTATGTTATTAAGGGGCTTCCTGCCCCAGTGGTAGCGCAAAATCAAAGCAATGGTCATTGCCCTGCAGTAATTTCTTTAGCTGCAAAAGCAAGTTGCGTGCTGCAATTGGATATTACCGGGGCTGTTTCTAGTAGTTTTGCCTTATGCAGAGGAGTAACATGCACTTCTGCAGCCGTGCCCTTGAATGTCACTATGATTCCAGCCCCACCGCCGCCTCCGCCCCCACCACCACCGCCGCCACCGCCATTTTTTGTTGCAGCAGGGCAATATAATTCTAGTTCTGGAACATCTCCGTTGATCGTATATAGTACGACAGCAGGAGCGACATGGGCTTATCCTTTAGCATCACTTGCTAGTTTTTCAACAGGAACTTATTTATATGGAGCGAGTTGCGTAGGCAGCTTTTGTGTTGTTGGTGGGGAACAAACACCCAATGCTTTCCTGGCTATTAGCTCATCTTCTGGGCAGAATTGGACGGCGGTTAATCTCTCGTCATTGCCTCCAGATTATTCTTCTGGTGGTTATTTCAATGCCGTAGCATGTGCTGATTCTTTCTGCGTTGCCAGCGGTGCATACACTACGACCGGAGGTTTAATTGCGCCTTTAGTGGAAACGAGTACGGGTTTAGGAGCGAACTGGTCTCCTACCTATACGAGCTCGGAAAAACCTTCTGATTTAACTTTTGGATATTTTAATGATCTTAGCTGCGGAAGTACTGCCTGTATTGCTGTAGGAACGTATACTGGCTCTATTACTTATCCATTCATTGTTACGGGAACCAATCAGGGGACTCAATGGACTAATTCTTTGACTGGAAGCTCACCCTTGCCGACTGATTATTTGGGTTCAGGCTCTCTCTTTGGTTCTGCCGCCAGCGGCACAAAATTTGTTGCGGTAGGGAGTTATTTCTCCACCGCAGGAGATAATAAACCCTTAGTAATGTCGAGTGTCGATAATGGCGTGACTTGGAGTTCCACCGTCACGGGTACAACTCCAGTTCCGCCCCCCGGCTTGGCATCGGGACAGTTGAATGCCATAAGTTGCAGTGGTAGTGTTTGTGTGGCTGTGGGAACTTTTAGCGCAGGTTCTTCTTATCCTTTAGCAGCAACGAGTTCTAACTCTGGACAAACATGGTCTTATACTATTAATGCTACGACGCCACAGCTTCCTTCTGATTTTTTTGTGGGAAGTGATAATTATTTTAATGATGTGAGTTGTAGTAGCAATATTTGTATTGCCGTAGGTGCTTATTTAAAGAGCTCCACAAGTACTTTTCCCCTGTTAGCTGCTAGTTCGGATGGAGGACAAACCTGGAATTATCGTGTTAATAGCACCTATCCGGTGTTAGTGGGTGATACTATGAGTAGTGGTTATTTCAATACATCCTCATGCCAGGGTACCTATTGTATGGCTGCCGGGTCTTATCAATCGACCTCGGGAATTTCCTATCCTTTAGTCGCTATGAGCAGCGATGGAGGTATCACTTGGGCTTATAAAGTGAATAGTGTTGCTCCTCTATTACCAGCGGATTATGTTGATGGCGGGGCATTTTATGCGAAGGCTGGTGCTGCGGGAAATTCAGCATTTTTACCTAATTCACTAAGATTTTTAAGCAAATAATCGATGAAATTGTAGGGTGATGCCTGGCTCAATACTATATTGAGTCAGGAATCACCCTATAAACTCCTCTGAATCCCATAACGCGCCAAAATATCTTCTGCCTCCAAACCATAAGCCCCAGAAGCTCCTGGAATGCCAGTAGTTAATATCGCACCATTACCCGAATCAAAAACCGGTGTGGCTGGATTTACCGTAAATCCCCAATGCGTTGCATCCGCCATTTGCCCACTGCTCGTAATCGGTGTGCCATTACCATTAACCACTAAAACTACATTTCCATAAATAGTGGTTGGCGGAGTGAACACAATAGGGCTCGCACTTGCTTGCGGAATATGGGCGGTCGCATCATATACGACTTGATTGGTATTCCCTATAATCTTTGGCAGCGGGATAATTTTGACTTGATAAATCGCTGGAGTGCCAGGCCCAGTACCCACACAAAAAGTACGGCTATGTACCCCTATCGAGGCCCATCTAACGATAGCCACTCCCGCATAAGCAAGATTGGTAAGCGTGGTGCAGGGTTGGGTGCTATTTGCATGATCATATACTTCAACCCTGATGCTGGACTGGGTGAGACCGGTGTTACCTACTCCCCCATCATGGGCAAGATTATTAATTATTACTAATTGACCGCTACTTGGGGCCATCGCAAAACTTGTTGGCGCAGCGAATGATGCAAAAAAAGCCATTAATTTTAATAAATTATAGTTCATGCTCATATCTATTCTTAGCTAGATTAACTCATCATCATTTGTGGTTGCGTGAAAAGGGATAATGCCATAATGGCGCATTAGTTTTTCCGCTCTTAAACCGAAAGCCCCAACCGCGCCAGGAACGCCTGTGGCACTTAATGCGCCTGTACTTACATCAAAAACCGGCGGGGTGGGGGTTACGGTAAATCCCCAATTAGTCGCGCTCGCAGTTTGACCAATGGTATTAGGAATACCACTACCATTGATAAGCAAGGTCATGTTTTCATAACTCGTTGTTGGTGGGGTGAAGACAATGGGGCTGGCAGTACTCTTAGGCACACTGGTATCAACAGTAGCATCATAAACAATCGTAACGCTATTATTAATCAACTTATTTAATGGGGTGATAACAACTTTAGAAATGGCTGCCGTGCCTATTCCTGTACCGGCGCAAGAAGCGGCGCTATGAACGCCATTGGCCTGCCATTTAATAATGGCAACGTTATAATATCCTAGTCTTTGCGTGGTGTAACAAGGGGAGGAGGGGGTATGGGTGTCATAGACCTGTACCATAATGTTGGAGCGCGAATTAGTATTTGCATTAGCCGCGGTTAAATTATCCAAGCCATTAATTATTACCAATTGCCCTGAACTTGGCGGAGTAGCAAACGCAGTTGTTCCTAAAAAAAATAAGGCGGCAGTTTTAAACGATATATTTTTTACCGATTCCATGTAAATTAATTTATTCCTAATCAGGTGTTAAATATCACTCTAGCACATGATTATTGATTGCGAAATCAAGCCTTGATGCGATGCACCCGAAGCATGCCTGCACATAGAGGAAAAGCATAACTACTTACTCAACATTTTCCAAACACCACACCAGTCCGGATCGACCGGCTGCTCTTTTAAAATCTTACAGCGTTCAATATACACGGTTGAAGGCTTATCATGAGGATGTAACGCCAATGCTGCATCAAAACAGGCGATAGCCTTATCCCATTGCGCACTATTATAAAACTCTATGCCATTATTAAAGTGGTTAATAACCTCAATTTGGTGTGGAAATACTTTTTTATCGTAAAAATTTATTACTTCATAAATGGAAACTGCTTTATTTTTACCTTTAACAATAACCTTATCAATATGGCGCATACGATAGGTCGACTTTAAGCGCTCGTAGGTAAATTCACTAATAAGAATATGCGCCCCATAATGTTTACATAGACTTTCAATGCGGGAGGCCAGATTCACCCCATCACCAATCACTGTAAAGTCCATACGCTTATTGGAACCAATATTACCAGCGACGATTTTATCGGTATTAATACCAATACTGTGATCCAATAAGGGCAAGTCGCGCTCCATACGGCGTTGATTTAGCTCATCCAAGGCATGCATCATCGCAATGGCCGCCCGTAAGGCGCGGTCGGGATCGTCATCATGTGGGAAGGGGTTGCCAAAAACGGCCATCACAGAATCCCCAATAAATTTATCCAACATTCCGCCTTCATTTTGAATGCAATCCACCATTAAAGAGAAATACTCATTCAATAGTTTCACTGTTTCTTCCGCCCCCAGTGATTCGGAAAGCGTAGTAAAATTGCGAATGTCAGAAAATAGTACCGTAGCAAGGGTACTGGTGCCTCCTAAAGAATAATCACTGGATTGCAGGAGTTTTTCGGTTAAATCAGGGCTCATGTAACGCGACATGGTTGACTTCATACGCTTTTCAGAACTAATGTCTTCAATCATGACCATGGTACCCAAACGCTCATTATTGGCGTTGATTAAGGGAACAATGGTAATGTTTGCGGTAATTTTTACATTCATCAACTCCAGCTCAACATCCATCATCACTTCCTGCTTTACCTGCGAGGACTCATGATTGATGGTGGTAATTTTTTCCACCAAATTATTCGGGTCATCTTTAAATAAGACAGAAATATCTTTTAACATGAGTGGGTTTAGGGAGGAAAGATTCAACATCTTCATTCCTGCACGATTGCAGGTGACAATTTGATTATTGGTATTAAGGGTTAATACGGTGTTGGTCATACTTTCGAGAATACTTTCATTGTAATTTTTTATACTTTGGACCTCATCAAAGAGTTTGGCATTTTCAATCGATATAGATATTTGCGAATTAATTGCTAATAGTTGTGATTCATCATCGGAATTAAATTCACCGCGCCGCTTATTCAAAACTTGGGTAACGCCAATGACCTTGCCATTTTTATTTTTTACAGGCGCCGATAAGATAGAGCGAGTAAAAAAGCCAGTTTGCCGGTCAACAGAAGGGTTAAAACGCAAATCGGCATAGGCATGGGGGATATTAATTACCTCACCACTGGTAAATGTAGAGCCTGCGATCCCCAAGTGATTGGGAAAACGTATTTGTTTTTTGGCTAAACCAATACCGGCTTCGGTAAATAATTCATTAGTTTTTTCATCGTTAATGAATAAAGTGGAGCGTTCTGCATCTAAGGCTTTGGTAACCGTATCGATGATCTTTTCCAGCAGTAACGATAAATTAATTTCGGAGGAAACATTGGAAATAGTTTCCAGAAAATGTAAATCTTTTTGATGACATAATTCAATTTGCTCAATGGTCAATTGATTTTGAATGGCCATTGCCGCATGCTCAGTCAAGGTTTGCACAAATTTAACATCAGAATCCGAAAAGTCTCCATCGATTTTATTGAGCATTTGGGTAACGCCAATCAGTTCATTATTGGCATTTCGCAAGGGTACGCAAAGAATACTGCGGGTTTGAAATCCGGTAATTTTATCTACCTGTTTATTGTGTCGTTCATCTTCCTCAACATCTGTTAAAAAAACAGCTTCATTATTGGTAAAGGTCCAACCAGCAAGACCGCTGTTGTTAAGAATCCTAATTTCGAAATGCAAATCACCTTGCGCAATAAAGGAATAAAGTTCATTGGTTTTTTGATCATTTAAAAATATGGTGCCACGCTCACAGCCAATTACATCAACGGTCACATCAATAAGCTTTTTGGTTATTTCTTTTAAATTAGAGGTCGCAGCCAAATCACGATAGATCTGTGACAACAGCATATAAAATTTTTTTGAATTCATGTTCTTGTAACGTACAACATCGCGCATGTTAATTTCTCAAAAATATTTTCTGGTTCTTAAAAAACTTCCGAGCTAAAAGCTTATTTAGTTTGGTCGTCAATGAAATTTGCCTTTTCTAATATGCCTCTCAATTCCCTTATCGTCTCTTGGAGTTGGTAAATTTCATTATTTTTATCTTTTTTTAATTCTTCCAGGTTCTTTAAATGTCGATGTTTGATATTTTCCAACTCATTTCTTAATTCAACAATGGAGGTCTGTAGCTGAATAATAATTTGGTTATAATCCGAACGCTCTTTCTCAATTCGCCGTTGCATTTCCATATGATTTGCTTCTAGTTTCACTCGTAATTGAATGATAATGTCCTTTAGTTGTCTGTTTTCATTTTCCTCTGCTAATGCTGCCATACTACTAATTCCCCACAGATTCACCATTGGTTATTATCCCGGGCACACTATTAAACGATTAGATTATGAGCACTTATCTTTATGCGTTATTATAGTGCGGATAGTTAAATTATAGCTCATTTTTAAGGAGGGGAATGGGGCATGGGCAAGTATTCGCAAAGTATGACAAAACCAGTAAAAAAACTGGCTAACCCTTTTTTCCGAACAAATTAAATGTAATCCGATTGCACGCAACTAATGGCACTTACTTAAGGGATTTTGTAGGCTGGCGCTGAGTGCAGCGAAGCCCCGCGCCTCCATTTATAACAAGGCAAATACAGCTAGTTAAGAGCCAATTCTAAGGCATTGAATAAAAAGAATTATTCATATACCATATCCCTCAAGCAAGTACCCAAGAAAGGATTATCATCATGCGCTTAAACAGCAAAGCCTTTTTCTATACCCTAATAATTCAAATTTTATTTTTCGCTCTCTTTTTTATAGGCTTCCTGCTCGACCCACTACTAGGTTTATGGTTTGTTTTCCTATATTTCATTGGTTGTGGTTCATTTTGGGTATACCAATGCTTAAACAGCAAATGCCAGGGATTAATTCATGAAGAGATACACATCAGCTAGAAATTTGCACGCTAACTAAAAAAGATGCAGATTATCTTTATCGCACACATTTTGATATTAAATGGTATTAATTTTACATAAATAAGTTAATAAAAAATAACATTTTTTATTGACCTTGCAGCCTCAATTGATTAGGATGAACCCCTGGCTTGGAAGATGCCATGGAAATTACGGAATTAAATCATGAAGAAAATATACAAGAACCAACTTATGGAATGCACAGTATCGCTAGTTAGCCAACATCGCACCTTTTTTCTCCTCATCCTATTTTTTCTCTACTTCATGTGTGACACATGAGTTTTAAACCAAAAATCATTAATTCACATCACCGTTGCTGTTGATGTGCCCAGTTATTTTTGTTTAAAGGATTTGGTTGTGAAAAGATTAGTGTTGTTTGGCTTTATGTTGTTGTGGGGTGTTTGTTGGGCTAACATATGCAAAGATCATCCAATGAGCGTATCTCTTACCTTTAAAGAAACTGGTAAAAATAATATTCAATTTACGGCATATAAGGGAGAGATAAAAACCATCCCTATGACCTTGCAGTACAGTTATATGCATGGATTAAAAATCTGGAATTTGCTCCCACAACCTTTAACGGTTGGGGTTGGAAATCTAGATCCACAATGCCCCGGTCTTATAAATGATCAGGATTGCAAGCCTCACAGAAATGCTATTTGTAATATGGTGGCTGTTCTCCACACGGAAGTTTTAGAAATAGGGCAAACTGTTTCAGGACAATTTTCTTATCAAGTCGGAAAAAATAACAAGCCCTACCCTATGGCCTATACCGTTACTATTATCCATCGTCCTTTGTCAATGCAAGTTATTGCACCGCAAGATGCAAAGATAGGAGGTAAGTTCTATTTTCCTTTAAAAAATATGATTAATAATTATTGGGAGAGTGTTAAGAATAGCGCGCCAGTCTTTTTGAAGATGAAAGATGGAGAAGTCGTTACCTTAAATAAAATGGGATTGTATTTTGATGAAAAGGACTTTTCCATCTATGGGAATCCTAACCAAGTCGGTGAATTTAAATTCCATGTAGGTGCCACTAATATATTAAGTGAAACGGAATTTGTCCCTTTAACGATTCATGTTCAATATAATAAAGCCAATACTCCTCGCTTTAAACCAAATATTCCTATTCTCAGTGCCCCACCTAAGGAAAAATATCAACTCAAATTAATGACCTTACTCGAAAATACACCGGGATTTAATGTGACTAACCAAGTAAGGTTTAGAGTCGAGGACAATTCTAAAGTTAAATCAGGATTCGCGTTGAGTGCCGAAGATCCTTTGGTGCTGGAAGGAGAGCCCAATCCGGCATTAGTTGGAGATATGGCAATACTGACCCTTATCGCTACCTCTAATACAGGTGGGGATTCAGAGCCATACCAACTTAGGATCCCGATTGCTTATGACAGTAGCAAAAAACCAACCATCGAGCTTTTCGAACTGGAGCAACCAGTAGGAAAACAGTTTGCGACTGATTTATCACAATATATCAAGGATCCTGCACAAGACGACTCTCTTGTCGTAAAGATTGACGAAATTGAGCCTAAACTTGAAAAAATTGATGAAGTTAAGTCATTCAGGATACAAATTTCCCCACAAAACCCTAAGATATTGGAAGGTTATATTCCTGAACATGCAGTAGGTAAAAAATATTATATTACCTTACATGCGAATACGCATACCGGAGGCGACTCGGAAAAAATAAAAGTTCCTTTGCAAGTAAGCATCGATGAAACGCTTACCCCTGGCTTTAGGCAGTCTAATCCGCAACTACCTTTAATTATTCCTGGCCAACCCTTTGCCCATGATTTTGTAGCTAATCGTGATGTATGGCCTGAATATGAGGACATACCTTATGAAATCAGCTTTGCGGAGGGTTATAACCCGCCACAATGGTTAAAGCTAGAAAACAATAAACTTTTTTCAGCGGGAAATGTCCCAATGGCAACCAAAGATATAGATATTACTTTAATTATTAAGAATATTCCCGGAGGCGTTTCAAACCCGATAACCCTATCTTTAACCGTATCTTGATGAAAAAGGAAACCATGTTCAAGCTTGCGGTGACCGCCCGGCTTGAAGTGTTTAAAAAAGAATAATTACTCGTAGGATGTATCATGACACAAACAATTACTGGCAATGGTTTAGGAATTTATGGCTCCTCTATCGGTATGAGGGGCCATGCGACTCATGGTAGTGCCTCTTTGGGCCAAGGCGGTGAGTCAGCCTATGTTAATGCCGCTAATGGAAACTTAATATTACGTCATTCTGATGGTTTTCTTGCTGATATCGGTTTTGGTTTTGACCTATTTCAAACCTATAACTCTTTAGGCG
Organism: Legionella saoudiensis; assembly: GCF_001465875.1. Lineage (GTDB taxonomy): Bacteria > Pseudomonadota > Gammaproteobacteria > Legionellales > Legionellaceae > Legionella > Legionella saoudiensis. Next base: position 343,810 of record NZ_LN901323.1, read on the forward strand.
AGGGGGGCGGCTCCTGGTGTTTTAACGTGCAATCAGGAATCGAATTGCATGGTGAAGCAAATCATGAAGGCTCCTACGTTATTCGCATTGGTGAAGATGGGCATCGGGCGCGTTTTAACTGGAATGCTACGCGTCAGCAATATGTACCTGAAGAGGGCGGTACGGCTAATTTACGCTTGACTGCCAATGGATGGATTTATAAAGATGGCAGTGCTAAAACCACCTATGAATATGCGCACAATGGCCAGTTAACGCAAATTAGTGACCAGGACAATCACCATCTTAAATTTAATTATGTTGATGGGCATTTGAGCTCCATTGTAAGCACCAGCGGCCGTCAAAAAGTTACCTGGACATTTAACCAGGGTTTACTTACCGATATCACCACAACCAGCGATTCGCAACAGGTGCACCACATCCATTACGACTATGATGAACATCAGCGTTTGCATAAAGTTAGCCGTGATTTAGGCGATGGAAAAAACTATTGGATAACTTATGACTATGTAGGGGATTCTAATCGTATAAGCTCAGTAAAACAGTCAGATGGCACAAGCTTACGCATTGACTATGATGCTCAAGGGCGCGTGCATAAGCTAATTGACGGTGAAGGACGTTGCACTATTTATAATTATGAATCAGGGCATACCACCTTAACCAACAGCCTTGGAGAGTCATGGACTTATTTTTATGATGAGCGCGATCGCCTAATTGCGGTAGAGGGGCCTGAAAACTATCGTATTAGTTATCGTTATGAAGGAAATCAATTAAGCAGTATTACTCAAGGTGCGCAAACTTGGCATTACCGTTATAATGAAGCCGGTGATTGCATTTACATCCAGGAGCCTAACGGGCAAATAACTAAACGCAGTTTTGATGCAGAGCATCATTTGCTTTTAGAAACCAGCTATCAAGCTTTTGACGGCGAGCATCATCCGATTAAGCCGAAAACTACACGTTATGCTTATGATGCGCAAGGACATTTGCGTTTTATTATTGCTGCGGATGGCACCGTTACTGAGTATCGTTATAATTCTCAAGGGCAATTGGCGAGTAGCCGCCGCTATCTAAAGGCTGCTTACAATGTAAGTTCTTTAGCAGAAGATCTGTGTCTTAATCAGGAGCAGATGGAGGCATGGTGCGCTCAGCAAAATCCGCAACAAGTCAGTTTAGTGGATTACAGCTATGATTGGCGTGGCCAATTAAGCGAAGAAATTCATTACACTCATGTTACGACTGAGGGGATTGGCATTCTGGATGCGCAAGCTACTCGTTCTCATTCTGTATATGATGCTGCTGGGCGTTTGCGCGAGAAAAGTACGCCAACTGCAAATGGATGGAGTACTACCTACTATTTCTATGATGATTTAGGCCGCTTAACTCAAACTATAGACAATCAAGGACATACGCAAAGTATTAGTTATGATGATGCGCATCAACAAATTATCCAAACAGATGCCAATGGCTTACAAACAATAAAAATCTATGATCGTAGTGGTTTATTAATTGCCACGCATTGTTTGGATGTGAGACATGATTTTGGTACCACATCGTACCAATACGATGAAGCTGGCCGCTTGATTTCCGAAACCGGCGTAGATGGTTTAAATATTTTTTATTTTTATGATGCTCAAGGTCGCCTAAACGCTAAGGTGAATAAGCAAGGACAACTTACCAGATACTCGTATAATGAGGATGGGCTGTTAATACAAACCCATCAGTACTCTCAACGAGTCAGTACCAAAGGCTGGTTGCAGGACTATCCAGCTTTTATATCTATTATTCCGCTTAATAATAAAAATGATAACATTAGCCAAATAATTTATAATGAATACCAGCAAGTTGCTTATACTGTTGATGCGACCGGTGCGGTAATTGGCTACACCTACAATGCCGAGGGAAAAATAGTTAGTAAAACCGCATATGCACAACGCTTAGCGGATTACCAACCAGAAACATTATTGTCTTCAACTTCCTTTAACCTAAACTCAAACATTAATGACCGCAATATTTACTATTATTATGATCTTAATGGTAACGTCTCAGCTGAACGTGATGCCGAAGGTTATGTTACCGAATACCGTTATGACCGGCAGGGGCATGTGATTGAAACCATTCGTTATACGCAGTGCATCAAAAAAATCTTTAGTGGAGATTGGCAACTCGATAAGCCTGGTGAGCAAAGCACAGACATCCATACCTATAATTTTTATGATGCGCAAGGGCAAAAAATTGCAAATGTTGATGGTGAGGGCTACCTTACCGAATACCGCTATGATGCTAGTGGCCAATTAATCGAACGCATTGCCTATGCAACTGCGGTTGCTGCTGAATTGGAGCTTAGCAGCGAAACGCTAGAAACGATTCGCCCGCCGCAACATGGCAACGATCATCATAGTTATTATACCTATAATGATTTGGGGCAATTAAGCCAAGAGAAATCCCCTAATGGGTTAATTACCACATACGTTTATAACGAGATGGGGCAACTCATTAGCAAAACTCGTACGGATGCGCGTACCCAGGCAATAAGAGAGCAACAATATCGATACGATGCTTTAGGACGAATTATTCAGGAATTAGATGAATTAGGGTGCGCAAAGCTCAATCAAAAACCATTAACGGATAAAGCCATTGAACAAATTTGGCAGGAGCATAGTATTCATTATGTTTATGATAATTCAGGATTATTACAATCCAAGACTGATGCCTTACAACGCACCACACGCTATTTTTATAATCAATATGGCCAACTGCAATTTACCGTCAATGCCCAAGGTGCCATCAGCGAAACCCGTTATAATGCATTGAACCAAATTGAAGTAATTCATAAATACAGTGCACCACTCTCATTAAAAAGATTAAAGACCATAACCATTGAAGATCTTCGGGCCTATGTAGAACAGGTAAAAGACGAGCATTTTGATGAAACCACCAGGTATGAATATAATCGAATTGGTCAAGTAATTGCGCAGCATAAGGGAGCTCAAGGATTAATTACTTCCGAATACAATGCTTTTGGTGAATTGGAGCGGAGCATTGAAACTATTGATGCAACTCATACTAAAACCACCGCATATAGTTATGATGGACGCGGCTTATTGGTGCAGCGAACTGATGATCTCGGTGGATTAAATCGTTCGCTAAAAATGCACTACAATGCTTTTGGTTTTATGGAGAAGTATGTTGATGGGCGCGAGAATATTATTCGTTACAAATGGAATAAACGTGGAGAACAAATTACCATTTTTAATCCTCAAAATAAATTTAAAAAAATAAAATACGATGCATTTGGCCGAGTGATTTCAGAAACAGATAATTTGCAAAAAAATATCAAGCAGTATACCTATGACGATCAAAATAATAAATTAACCTTATCCGATCCTAATCGGCGCTCAAAAATCATCACCGAATTTAATGCGTTTGGGGATAAGCTAAGCTTAATCGATGGCAATAAAAATACCACGACCTTTACCTATGATGAGCGGGGTTTGCTCATCCGCGTAGACGCCCCGGAAAATACCTCTAAAACCTATCATTATGATGCCGCCGGACAATTACAATGGCAAGAAGACTCGGGCGGCCATAAAATTGCATACACCTATGATGCCCAAGGCCATGTTCTTACCAAAACCATTGATCCAGATGGGCTTAATCTTGTTACCGAATATGCCTATGACGCTATTGGTAGACAAATACAAATTACAGAAAATAAACGAGTCAGCCAATTTACTTATAATGATCAGGGGTTATTGGTTAAATCCTGCATTGATCCTAAAGGATTAAATCTTATCACCGAGTACAGCTACGATGCGCGGGGGAAATTGGTACGCAAAACGGAATGGAATCGCAATGGACATAATAAGGTAACGGCCTATACCTGGGATAATTTAGAGCGCTGCACCGCTACTATTCAAGACCCGGATAACTTGCGGCTTACCACCTACTATCAATACGATGAAAATGACAACCTGATTTGCCAAACTGATGCACGTGGCAATAGCACGCATTATGTCTATGATGCGAATAACCAATGCCGTTATCAAATCAATGCACGCGGGGTAGTTACCGAGCATATTTATAATCCAAATGGTTGTGAAGAACAAACCATAACTTATGCAAAACCCATAAAGTTAATGGCAAGTTATTCTGAAGAAGGTCTCAATAAGCTCCTGGTAAAAGATGTTAAAGATCAATATACCTTTCGCATATGGGATGCGGCTGGGCGTTTGGAACAATTATTTGATGCTTTAGGTTATGCTACGTTGTATCGATATGATAGTAATGACAACATTGTTAATGTAACGAAATGTGCCGTAGCGATTTCTATAGAAGATTTAAAAGCAGGAAAGCCGGTTAAACTGGATCGTACCAAGGTGCGTGAGGAGTATTTTGCCTATGATGGCTTAAACCAGCTACGCTTTCAATGTAACAATGGTTTGGTAACAGAATTACGCTACGATGCGCATGGACAGGTTATTGCACGCATTCAATATGAAAGCTCTGTTTCTCTTAATGAGAAAACTAAGGTAGACCTGGAATACTTCCAGAAAAATTGCACCAGTAATAGCCAAAATAAAATAACCCGCTATGCCTATGATCAAGCCGGCCGCATGATCATTGAGTTAAGCCCTCAAGGCGTTGCCAAATCTTATATTTACAATGAATTAAATCAAGTTATTTCCTGCACGCGTTACGCCACCTTAATCACTGGCGATGACATCGCCAGCCTGACTCTGGATACTCTAGCGCACAGCAAGCAAGACCGCACCAACTATTTTGTCTATGATGCCGCAGGACGTGAACGTTATCGCATTAGTGCAGAAGGTCAAGTAGTAGAGCGCCGTTATGATGAGATAGGTAATGTAATCGCTCAAATTACGCACGCACAACGAGTTACTACCTTAAAAGACACTACTCTAACCGGTTTAAACGATTTCTTTGCCACCGACAGCAACGCACGAAGTAGTACTTACAGCTATGACGCCCTTGGTCGCTTGGAAAAAGAGGTAAACGCCAAGAACCTGGAAACAAGTTACCAATATGATAGCAATGGCAATGTATTGCAAAAAATTGAAGCGAATAAAGCAGTTTGGACCTATTCCTATGATGAGCTAAATCGACTCACCGAAACCGTCTCGCCCCAAGTGTGGGTAATGGACAACCAGCATCAGAAAACGTTACGTTCAATCATCACCCAAACCGAATATGACAGTTTTGGTAATGTGATTACTGAAACTCGTGATGCGAAAGGAAATGCGCAGAAACGCCATTTTGAATACGACTCAATGAACCGCCTCACGAAGACGGTTTATCCTGATGTAAAAGTAAGTAATGCCAGCCAGGGAAGATCAGCAGAACGCCAAGAGATTAGCAAAGAACTAACGGAAACGACAATCTACAATGCTTTTGGTGAAGTGACTGCCCGCAGCGACCGGGCTGGCCATTGGCAACATTTTGCTTATGATACGCAAGGCCGGCTGGTTTATCAGGTGGACGCACGCGGCGGTTTAACCCAATACGATTATGACGCTTATGGTCGTGTAACCAAGAAAATACGTTATGAAAGCCGGATTGTTTTGGCTGAATACGGCACTGAGGAAATAGCCAAAGCCATTCGAAGCGGCGATGCCGATCGAACCGAAATTTATTCCTACGATTTAGATGACCACCTCATTGAAACTACTCGCGATGCGGTTCTTACCTACAATCCACGTGATAAAACTTACAGTAAATTGCAACCCAGTACCCGCAACGTATACAACGCATTCGGTGAGGTCGTTAAAACAATAAAACGTATTGATTCAAGCCGCGATGCGGTAACGCTCATGTATTATAACCAGGACGGCCAGCAAACCGCACAGGTTGATGCGGAAGGGTATCTTACCACCTATACGCTAAATACTTTTGGCGAAGTAGAATGCTGCACCGAGTTTGCAACACGTACAGAAAAAGCTGATATCAATGGCTATTCGCTTCCAGCAACGAATAGCAAAGACCGCATCGTTACATTTACGTACGATGCTTTAGGCCAAGTTATTACGAAGACCTTAAAAAATGTAGAATTCTCACGCCTGGTTAATAATAAGTTAGAAACCATACGTCAAGATGTATCCACGCGTTATGCCTATGACGCTATGGGGTATCTAATTGAAACCATTGATGCCCAAAATAATAGTGCATATTGCTATTACGATGCCTTAGGCCAGTTAACTGCGAAAATTGGCCCAGGCCAACAAGCACGCAAAGCAACGACTTATGCTTATGATGCCTTGGGCAATTTGTTGCAAACCTACCAATGGGCCAATGGAGCCGAGTTGACTGCGGATAAAGGGTACACACTAAGAGGTGTTTCAGCCGCCGATCAAGTAAGTTATGCTGAATTTAATGCACTTGGCCAGGTGATTAGTGAAACCAATGCCATGAACCATAAGGTGAACTACAGTTATGATGAGGTAGGGAACTTGGTTCGTAGCTTCCAAACGGTAACCCGGGCTGATGGCAGCAAACAGATTCGCGATGTGCGCTATGTGTACGACAGCGAACATAATTTAGTACAAACCTACAGCTATAAAGAAAATAATCAGCTGCATGTAGAAGAAGCACGCTATAATATTTTTGGCGAAGTTATTGCGAAAGGAATGAATGGTCAATTCCACATCCATATTGACTATGATCGTTTAGGCCATGCATGGCGCTCCAATGTCCAAGGTTATTATCAAATTTTTCTTTATGATGTGGCAGACGAAGTAACGCAGATTGTCACCTCGGCTAATGGTTTTCATCCAGAAGGAGGCGAGCGCGGAGTTGATTTAAGCCTTGATTATTTTAAAAATTGCACTAACTTTGATAATGACAGTTTGCACCAACGACTGCAACGCCAAAATAACACTTATGATGCCTTAGGGCACCTACTTTCCCAAAACCACGAGTATACTGTAGATGTCTTAGATAAAAATGCCATGCGTACGGTAGTGGAGGCCAGACAAACTTTATCGGTAGACCGTTGGGGGAATATGCTTTCCCATACCAATGCTTTGGGATACACCACCAATTACGAATACAACTTGTTTAATCAAGTCACCAAACAAGAGTTGCCCGAAGTTTCCTTCATGAATGCACAGGGGGTAAGAAGCCGTATTAAGCCGGTGAATACTTTTGCCTATGATGAATTAGGGCAAGTGATTGCGGCGATTGATGCCAATAACCATAGGACCACGAGGGCTTATGATGCGGAAGGGCATGTGATACGGGAAACGGATGCGAAGGGTATATCACGAACCAAGAAGTACAATCTCTTAGGGCAATTAAGCTCTTCCGAGAATGAATTAAATGGCATCACCGAATACACCTACGACCGTGAAAATCGCCTTACCCAGGTGCGAACCTACAATAGCCAAAAAGAACTTCGCAAACAAAAATACGCTTATGATGAAGCTGGCCAGTTAATCATTCAGGAAAATGGTGTCAATGACAAAATAACATTTACCTACGATACCCTAGGCAATCAAATAAAAAAAACGGATGCTCGTGGACTAAGTACCGACTATGAGTATGATGACTATGGGCATAAAATTAAAGAAACGGATGCCCTCAAAAAGCAACAAAGCTGGAATTATGATGCGCATGGTCATTTACTGTCGCACACCGATTTAGGTAATCACACCACGTTTTATGAGTACAATGTCAATGGGCTACTATTGCATGAATACTCCACCAGGGGTAAAAATATTTATCGCAAATACCAAGGCGATGGACAATTAATTAGTTATGAAGATAGAACCAGCAGGGAGTTAATTGGCTACACTTATGACTTAGAAGGACAAATGCGCAGTAAAGTATCCAGCCGCTCCCAAAGTTATCAAGACAGTTGGCTCTATGAAACTGATTTCTACGATTACGATGAGTTAGGACGTTTAACCTCCTTACGTCGCCATAATCCTGATTACCTGCCAGACACAGATAAATCCTTACTTTGGGTCGATTATGATTACGATGAAGTAGGCAATATCCGCCATACTGCCGTACAAGCCAAAGCAAATGGCAACCGCTCAGGTAGTGCCAGCGAGGCTTATTATCTTTATGATGAAAACAATCGCATGATTCTCAATAAAGGTGAACTGCAAAATGGGCAAATTGTTATCGGTGCTAAAGGAAGCCGTCTGGCTTATGATAATGCTGGCAACGTGAGTGATGCAGAAGTTTATGAGCAAGGGAAGCTAAGCCAATACCACTATGATTATGATCAAGCCAATCAGCTCGTGCAGGTTTCTAAGCAAAATAAGAGGATTCAATCCAAAAGGTATGATTTAGCCGGACGTGTTATTGAAGAATATGCCTATGATGGCCGCGGCGCTCAGTCGCAAGTTACCATCCTTACATACAAGAATGGTTTACTAACCCATCAATCTATCCGTGATCATAAAAGGGAAATATCCTATGTTAATTACGAATATGATGTTGTTGAAAACATTAGTAAAATGGAAATCATTAGTAACGGCGGGCCTAATCGTAAAGATGGTTCTAAAATCACCCATACCTATGGTTATGAAGAATGGGATAGCTACCAGCAAAAAAGCGATAAAGTAGAAAATGAGGCCTATAATGGTGAAAAGAAAACAACAGGGGATAGTATCCGCTTCTATGATCAAAATGGTTTACTAAGCAGTGTAGACAAGCGTACAGAGCAAGGTAGCTACCCAATTAAATATTTATATAGCTCAATCGAAGGGTTGCGTGCACGGCAAGAAGACAATGGTGGTTCGACCAGCTATCTATCCATAGGCGGAAAAACCATAGGTGATCTACATATAGATGGTTCAGGAAAGCAAGAACTGAATATCTACGGCGGCTTTACCCCCACCGGAGGCCCAACTGGCCGCAATATTAAATTGAGTCCCGAGCTTTATGAGCTTATGTCCATGCTGGGAGCAAATGCGCTATTAAATAAAGAGCCTACGCTAGCAGAGTTACCACAAGACACTATTGGCACTTACACCTTAAAACCAGGCGACAGCTTAGAGTCAATTGCTCTACAAGTTTATGGAGACAGCAGCCTGTGGTATCTAATCGCCGATGCTAATGGTATCAGCGACCGCACGGCCATTGCAGGGAAAGATGGCCAAATCTATATAGGTCAAAGCCTAACTATTCCCCCGGCAGCAATAGGGCAACACCACACGCAAGCAACACATCGCATCCTGAATGCGAATAAAATGCTCGGCAACACCAGTGCCAATGCGCCTATACCAACCCTAAAACCACCCAAACCGAAGCATGGAAGTATCTGGGGTAAGATAATTGTTGCCATTGTTGCGACTGTTGCAACCGTCTTAACCGCAGGCGCGTTCGCCATTGGCATGGGGGCTACGAGCTCCATCTTTTCAGCAGGATTATCCGCATTGGGTGGTGCCATTACCGGTAGTGCAGGGGCTGCGGGTATAGGCACGATACTCGGTGTCGGTTTCGCTGCAGGCTTCGTAGGTAGCATAGCCGGCCAAACAGCAGCCAATCTGATGGGCATGCAAAGCGGTATTGATTTTGGCGGAGCACTGATATCCGGCTTAACCACAGCCGCTACCGCAGGCATAGGCTATGGTTTAAAAAACGTAGCGGCCTTTAAAACGCTGTCGAATAAGATAGGTGAATATGATTACAAATATTTTAGTGCCTCCAGCGCCTTTGAAATGATGGAACAAAACGCAGCAAGCCAGGCATTTAATACCACTATAAGACGCCACCAACACTTTGACTGGACTGAATTAGGAGTAGCCACGGTAACCGGGGGTTTAATGGGCTCAAAAGCTGGAAAAGAATTCGGCAAGAAGCTCGAAGCTCTGGATAACCACACCGGTATGCTCCGCGCAGAGCTACAAAACCTGGCCGGAGCCGGTGCTCAATCACTTACTACAGGAACTCACTTTGATGCAGGGCAAGTTCTTAGTGATAATTTAGGAAGTGTGATAGGAAATGCTGTGGTGTCAGGCATGGCATCGCCTCATTATCTGGATGAGTATACTGAGATGATGGATGAATTATCTATCGATGGTTTATTAAGTGGCAATCAAAAAACTGAGCAAGAGTTTAACAGCTATCGGGAACAGCCATTGATTGAGGAGGAGCGCAATTCCTCTGAAGGGTATAATGGTGAATATTGCGCTATTCCTGCAGAGGAAAGTAACTACTCTCCTATCCCAGATGGTTTTTATGATAACGCTCCATTAACCCAGCTTAGCGAAGCTGCGGGAAAAATTTGGGAAAATTATGGGGATGAAATTCTAAGATATGGCCCAAAAGCTTTAGGGATTTGGGGTTCACATTCGCCTGCCTCAGAAACAGGTACCTCACTAACCCCATCTGATTATTTAAAAATGGGAGGCTCTTTTGCTTTAGATTGTATTCCTATTGTGGGACAATTAAAAGCTGCGGAACAAGTGTGGTCCGGTAAAGATTTGGTTACTGGGGAGCCCATTAATCGAGCTCTTGCCGCATTAGGACTAGTGCCAGGGGGCAAATTAGCAAACACTGCATTAAAATGGCTAGGAAAGACTGGTTCGAAGGTTGCTTTATTAGGTAGTAAAACGACTGTCGTTGAAGAAATAGTACAAACGGTTCCAAATAAGACTTCAATAATTACAAGGATTAATGACAGTGTTAGTTTGGTTGAAAAGGAGTCACTGCCTAGAGGGATTCAAAGAACATTTTTAAATGAGGATTATTTAACTGTAATAACAGACTCACCAGTAACTCTTTATAGGAAATTTGGAGGGGTAGGTAATCAGGCAAAGGCTAACGGTGGATTTGCTACAACCATAGAAAATGCATCAAGAAGTGACACGGCTGTTTTTCAAAAATGGAGCAATCAACGCTTTGAGGCACAAATTCTCGTCCCCGAAAATATTCAATTAAATATAGGAAAAGTTGCCCCACAATTATCAAAGTCTGGAAATCGTATATATCACAGAGGAGGTGAGGATCAAATTTTACTGCCAAGAAGCTATCCAATCACATGGATCAAACAAATTAGAGATGGTATGACGGGTAATACCTATACCATAGAGCAGTTTATTAAAAAATATCCAGAGCAAACAATAAGGTGATTTATGAGTTTGGTAAAACAAAAACAAATATGTAAAAATTTAGAGAATTTAATTGAAAAAATTCTTAGCTGTTTGGTGGCTATGGGAGAAGATCCTAGTCAATATACAGGGTTAAATAAAATAAAAAGGATCGCTGAAAGCTGTGATGTTGGTGGTTTTAGAAATTTAACACATTATTTAGATAGTGATTCACGAACCATATATGATAATAGACTATATAATACCCAGTTAGAAAATTACGTCGAGCTAGCTTATAAAGAAATATCTAAGTTGTAGTTTTTCATTTATTTATCAAAAAAGCAGAATACGCCCAGTGGGGCAGGCCTTGCGTTTTGTTTTTAGAAAAAACTTCAGAAGCCTCAGAGGGTCAGGCCTTGCTTTTTGCGTTTGTTTTTAGAAAAAACTTCATATTAATTCATTGAATAAAAATAAATAAATTAGATTTGGTCTTATATGAAAAAATAAGAACAAGGTAAGTCCAACATGGTTAGAGCATTACGCATAGAGTATCCTGGAGCGCTGTAAATTAAGCGGCACCGTGGTTTGAGGAAATTGGTCTTTTAATACAATATGAATTACTATAACTATTGCTCAAGGTTATATAAGATAAATTTCAATGGAAAGAAATATTAGACTTCGAAGAGTAGGATTACTTTGCTGTGCTTTTTCACAAAACTCTGCTTATTACAGAGCTGGTTGGATTAATAAAAATACTACTTTAGCTAAACATCAATTTTGGATAGTAGTTCAAAATAATTTTCTCGATATGTGTGTAATAGAATGGATGAAACTTTTCGGGAGTTATAATGCACACCATTGGAGGAGAATTGTAATAGAAGATCCCGAAGCATTTAAAACCAATATGTTACTATATTGCAATCTTAGCTCAGACGATTACGAGCAATACCATAAAAAAATGAAGTCATACCGTGATCAGTTTGTAGCGCATCTTGATTCCGAACTAACAATGCACATACCTGACTTAACAAATGCAATAAAGGCTACAGAATATTATTATGAGTATATTTATAGTGAATTGCCTAATACATTTAAAGTCGATTTTCCATCGAATATAATCGACTTTCATAATACGTGCCTTTTAGAGGCAAAAGAGCACTTTGGGAAATAAAAAAACAAACTTATGGAATAAGGGCTTAGACTCCAGAGGATCAGGGCTGCTTTTTGTGTTAATTAGGAAATATCGCAAATCAATTATTGAATTAACTTAATTAGATTTAGAATATATGCAAAAATAAAACAGAGTTAGTCCAATATGGTTAATATTTTATGCTTTCACCGAATTTGTTAAGATATAAAAGAGACTAATAAGTTCAGTAGATTTTTTTTCTGTCAGTGTAGCGTTTCCCTGCCATACTCGATGAAGTTTTTTCGCATCGATATTAAGTATTTTAGCAAGATCATCTATGAGGCAATTATTTCTAGTCATTAAGGTATTTATTAAAACCTGTTGCATTAGGTTCTGCTTTTTGAGAGCAAAGAACACTTTAGTATTTCGACTTACGTCAAAACTATTATTTTTTATTGTATCCACAGTTCCCTTCCTTTACATCTAGTTGGCATCTAAGCCGCTTAAGGTTTTTGTAAATATATTGTGCATTTTTTATAATAATTGGATATTCTTTTCTAAAGAAGCAGAAGTAATTTGTTTAAACCTCCGTGTGCCAGCGGTTTCATTCTGCCTCTGTATCAGTAATAATTCTATTGCCTCTGGTTAAATCCTTTTTCCCAAAATGGTCTCTAATGGGTACTAGAATATATTGTCCTGCATACTTTACACTTTAGAGTGTAGCGTTGATTATTACACTCTAAAGTGTAATAATCAATAATTAACATGAGATCCTATGTGATTGTATGAACTATTTTGGAATAAACCTAAAAAATCTTTTAAAAAAAGAAGGTATTAGTGAGAATGAGCTATCAAAAAGAATTGGCATTCCCCAACAAATGATTAATAGAATAATCACAGGAATAAATAAAAATCCAAAATTATCCACAATAACTCCAATTGCTAATTACTTCAAAATTTCATTGCATGACTTAATTTCTAGTGCTGATTTAGATACTGATAACCCCCCCTCTTTTAATAAACAAAAAAAAATACCTTATGTTGAATTTAGGGATATAGAAATATATGGAATAAGTCAGGCTCTTATACAGAGTAAAAAGTTTATTTCTGCTGAGTTAGACCATGATAAGAATTATTTTGCGACCAGTATGAATGATGACTCCATGGAACCTAAATTCTCTAAAGATACCATTCTTATATTCGAAAAAGATAAAGAGCCTTTTAATGGGGATTTTTGTTTGTTAAAAGATGATGGGAATCATTATGTGTTTCGTCAAATCATGATTAACTCCGCAAATAAGAAATTTATAAAATGTTTAAACCCAACTAGTGATTCCTATACGGTAATTCCATTACCCATTAATATTTATGTTTTAGCAACATTACTTGAGTCAAGAACCTTTTTCTAGGATTTAATTTAAGAAAGGCATTAAAGGGTTTGTAGCTATTTTCTTTTCATTCTTTTTTAATATATAAGCAATAAAAGTTGCAGGCCATACGGCTATAAAACCATAGGCAATTTTAAATAAAAGCGCATTGGCCATAACGGTTAGAATTTTTATTGTTGGCATCATCCCTACAAATGTAATGAGTCCTGCAATGAATGTTGCGAATCCTTCACTGATTGACGATGCTAAAAGGCTTCTAGCCCAAAAATATTTTCCTTTTAATTTATATTTCCACTTAGTGAAGAGATAGGCATTTAAGAACGCGCTTAATAAATAACCAATAACCCCTGCATTTGTAAATCTTAATACATGGCCAATTACTTTGTTAAATTCTTCATACATATTCCAATAACTAGGAGAGGGAAAAAAATTAACTAACGTTATAAGAAACGCAAAAATATAGCCAGTTATAATCGATTCCCATATGAGTTTTTTTGTGTAACTTGGACCATATAATTCTGCATAAATATTGCCTAAAAAAAATGTAAAAGTATAAATAAGAGTTGAACCTGGTTCTACGATCCCCCATATGTCAACTAATTTATATGCCATGACTGTTGCAGACATAAGGAATGTTACATAGATCATAGAGAGAATACGCATATATTTAAAATCACATTGTGCTTTATCAAGCAGAGCATTTTGAATATTTTTATTTTCTATAAAATTCATAACATCCCCATTTTTTCTATATCTAAAAATGTTTGTTCTTGCACTGCAGTAGAAATAACTGTAACCATATCTTTTTTACTTAAATTAACTAAAGAATCATAATCTTGGTATAATTTTCTTGCGCTTATAGTAAACGAGGTATTGGTATGCGTATTTTTAATGCTAAAAATTGTTTCTCCTTGATTTAAGGATTGTTTTTCTATTATTAAACAATAATGTTCTTGTTTAAGGTATTTTTGAAATGATAGATACGTAATTGCTCTTACATCATAGGGAGAAAACTCAGGCAATAGCTCATCATCATAAAGTATTTCTTCAGGCGTAAGCTTTAAAATTTGTTTTTTAATTCCCGATATAATTACATGTAATTCAATTTTATTATTTCGCGATACAACATCAAGTAAGCTATATCGATATTTACTTTTTTCCAATCTATATCTTTTTAGTATTCCTTTAAACTTGTGAATACACCGGCTCATGTTGTTTGAAATCCTTTTTACCATAAGATTAATATTCTTCAAATATTTGTTGTAATTGGCTAATCTCTCTAGTTTTATTTAGCGCGAGCGATAGCAACAGGCTTGATTTATGAGGCGATAAGCCTTTTGCTACAATGAAGCCATATTTTTCATCATATGCTTGATCAATACTCGTATAGCTAACTCCGAAGCGAGAGCATCTTACTATAGGAATATTTAATTGTGCCGCTTTTGCCAATGCTTGTGATATATGAGTTGGTTGATAACCTTTACCAAACCCAGCACTGACTATGCCAGATATACCAAATGCTATACAGGCATTAATCAAAAAGTCATCCATACCTAAATGAGCATAAATAATTGAGACTTTTGGTAAATCGTTTAATCCTAATAAGGAAAACTCACTTTGATAGGTGTGTTTGTACATTGGCGTTGATTTCAAAATAAATTGGCCGCCAATAACATGTCCTATTACTCCTATTCCTTCCAGAGCAAAATTACTATTTAACCCTGGTGTAGTTTTTACAGCATCACGAGCCGTAATTACATAATCATTAAATGTTACTAAAACACCTAATTTCATTGCCTTATCGGAACAAGCTATATTGATGGCATTATATAAATTTTTCTTTCCATCAAAGGTAAGGCTATTTTGTGGATAATGGGCACCAGTAAAAATAATAGGTTTTATTGATTTTACGGTTAGCCCAATAAAATAGGCTATATCTTCTAAAGCATTCGTTCCTGTGGTTATTACTACTCCACTATATTCACTTGAATCCAGAAGAGCTTGAATTCTTTGAGCTAATTTTATGAGCCCTTCAACAGTCATCTCATGGCTGATTTTCTGCTCAAACTGTTCTATTTTGATTTTTACATGAGGTCCTAATTTAAATTCCTCAATAAAGGAAGAAACAGAGCGGCTTGGGCGTTTATAAAATTCTGCGGTAGAACCTTCACCAATACTGCTAATAGTTCCACCTAACTCAATTATTCCAATAATTTTTGGAGCATGGTTCACCTTAATAAATCCTAATTTTAACTACATGAGAAGATGATAAGAGCACTATTGATTAATAAAAATTAGTCAAATATTCCTTAGGCCGAATTAAGCAAAGATAGACTACAGCTCTTTTCCGTATATTTTTAAAGAGGGGATTATATATAGGCTTTACATAATTTCAACTAAAGTTTATTTAAGAAGCTTCTCTAGTTGTGCTTGAGCATGGTTAACATTCCGGATGCTGTTTCAGGGGCAGTCTTTTGATAATATAAGGCATGCTTTAACTATCAAAAGATCTGACCTAACTTAATAATAATTCGAGCCCTTGACTCATAATTGCAACTATCTTCATGAAGAACCTCGTTGATTAGCACAGAGGGCTATCACCTAATTGAAAATTAAACCAATTCACGGCTAGGTTTTACATCTTCATTGTCGTTGTTTCTTGCTCCTGAGGTTCTTTTGCTGTCAATGCGCCATTTTCACCTAAATTAAACGATTCAGGATTTTGTTTGTATGCTTGAACATCTTTTAATGTTCCATGGACAAAATTGGTACCATCAGAATAGATGCAATGATCGGTTGCTGGATTATACACTTCAAATGGGCGGCCTTTTTCTGCTTGTTCTTTAAAGAAACTGATCGCATCTTCTTGGCTGTCAAAAGTAAAAATAGTATTTCCATCTTTTTCTTCAACTTTTCTACCAGGTTTTTCTTCCTCATAATCCTTGATTATCTGTTTAAAAATGTCATTTTGTATACCTTGAACAACGTAGTTAACTTCTTCTTGCTTCTTATCTTTTATAATATCGGGGTTTTTAATTACGTCTTTGCCGTATGCAGCTAAAAGCAAATTGTATTCTTCTTGTTCTTGTTCCGTTTTCTTGTTATTCGCTTGCAGTTCAAAGAATTTTTTTAGCTCGGCCTCTTTCTTTAACTCATTTTCTAGGTCAATTGTTGATTGGCTCATTGCTATCTCCATTGGGCACTTTTCCTTACAAAATAGTATAGGTCATTTAAGTCACTAATATAAAATGAGGGCGCAACAGTCATTGATTTTTAATTCATCTTCTCCTGCCTTTAATTAAAAGGCAGGATATTTTGCTGAAAATTCTAATGTGAAGCATCAAATTACGTTCTTTTGATAATCAATCGATCATTAACAATCGTTAGATCGCCAAATCGGTCACGGATAATATTTTTATCGCCAATTTTCTCTTCGAGATAACCTGCGGCTAGGCCGGCTTGCCCTTCTCTTATATTCGTATACCAGATGTTTACCGGATAATATTGATTAGAATTAGCTGTTGGATTTTGGATGTCTTGGGCGATAGTTTTTGATAAAACTTTTATTCCTGTCTGCATTGCCTGACGAGCTTTGGCGGCATTATTATCAGCCCAATATTTGATGGTTTCCTTAATTGGCAGCGGGTCTAGTTTTTCAATGTATTGAAATTTATTTTGATAGATTAAAGTAGGCCTTGGCGTGCCTTTTTTATATATTTCCACATCAGCAGTCATAATTAATGCATCTAAGGCTTTGTTGGAAAGTTGGTAAGATAAGCCAACATAAACCATCGCATCACCTTTAGACTCGTTTGTAAGTATGTTTTTCTTTGCTAAAGAAATCTCTCCATAAACGTGGCCTTTATTGAAATGTAACCATTTTATAGTTTTTAATTCCTTAGAAAGCTGTTGGTTCATTTGTTGGTTAAAATCTACACCGGCAAGATTCTGATGAATTGGTGCGAAAAGCTGCTCGGTTCTTTTATTTTCATGATGGACAATGGCTCCATTTACCACTGCCGTTGCGATAAGCCCTGTAACTCCAAAGGCACTTCCATAGTTTCCGGTAGGGGCAGCCATTGGCTCTACTTCTAGATTTTTTTGACTTGTTAATATTATTGCATTGGTTTGATTAATAGCCTGCTGCTGATTAACATCAACGGGCATGCGACCAATAGAAGTACAGGCAGTTAAAGAAAGAGATACAATTAACGCAATACATGCTTGAGGCAAAAGCCTGGTAATTTTTTCCATAATAATTCCTTGATAGTTGGGCTAATTTATTTTTTTTCCATTGCGGCGCGCATTCTATCTTGATTTTAAAAATATGCAATAAGTGAATTATATTTTCTGAGATGCAGGCGTTTAGGATTTACTAATCAAGCTGCCAATGGGACGCAAGATTGACGTAAAAAAAATATCAAATAATTTTGGCATTCGTGGGTAGAGGGGCTTTAGAGAAAAAGAGACAGTAAGCCCCGTATCACATAGTCATACATTTCCAGGGTATTAATAGCGCCAGGCTGATAGTTTTTGGGACTACTGTAAGCATTAATCTGTTTTTTTGCCTTGCAAGGCTCCTGAACGTATTAACTCTTCATGGAAGCCTAGTGAGCTATGATTAGTAACGCGATCTAAAAAAACTATGCCATCTAGATGGTCGCATTCATGCTGTACGACACGCGCATGGAGGTCGACTGCTTCTCGCTCAATTAAATTCCCATTCACATCATAACCGCGATAAACAATGGATTTATAGCGAGAAACTTTTCCTCTGAGCTGCCCAACACTCAAGCAACCTTCATAGGCTTCTTCCATCACATCAGAAAGAGGCTCAAATGAGGGATTAAATAGAACCGTAAATGGGATGGATGGCAAATCAGTGTAGACCGGATGTTGTTTCATGCCAAAGGCAATAGCACGTTTGTGGATCGCAATTTGTGGGGCGGCTATTCCTAAACCTTGCTCTTCTTCTAGGGCTTTAAAAAGAATGAATTCCATTTCTTTCAGCTGTTTAGAACCCCAAAGATCTTCGCTAATAGGTTCTGATATCATTCTAAGTAATGGATTTCCTAGCTGTATTACTGCATATGAATTCATAGTATCTCATGATAATACAAAAATTAGTTTGCTCATTTTAACATTATTACAGCAAACTAAAGTACCAGATTAATATCTTGGTTTGCCTCAGTACTCACTACTTTAGTTTTCGTTTCGGGCGGAGCTAATAAGTTTCTAATATCGTTCTGTAAGGTTTTATACTCAGGTCTTAGCTTTACTAAGGTATCAAACTTCGCTTGCAAATCTAAAAAGTTTTGTCGTTCTTCTGGAGTTAAGGGAAGTTGGCTCTCCATTAGTTTTTTCGCTATAGGGGCAATCTGCTGCTCAAGTTTATTGATTTCTTCTAATTCTTTTTGTGAATATGCTGCGGATTTATTTACCCTTGGCGTACTTGGCTCGCTTCGAGTTGGTTTTTTAGTTAAAAACCCAAAAAGGCTGGTTTTCCTTTGGAGCGTTTCCTGGCTAGGTAAGGCGCTGTGCATACTCATAATATTTTTGTAGATCCATTTAGCGATCATGGTTAAATTATTGTCATTCGCTTGCGTAGGGTCAGGCAATTTTTTGCTGTCTTGCCATTTCTTTGCGCCTTTCTCATAATCAGCTTCGTAACGCTCACATTGTCTAATTCCTTCTGTTCCTACGGCATTATAAATTACGGCGCTTAAAACTTTATTAAACCCATCAAGTAAGCAAATTTGTTTTTTTTGCAACATTAAAAATAATTCCACGGGATCTTTAATTTCGATTTCATCGTCTTTAGCTATTGGCTGAGACAGCGTATTGGTCCTTTTATGGGTATCATTAAAAAAGCTATTTTTATCAGTTTCGCGGCCGAATACCGGTTTTTTAAGCCTAATCTCCGAATGTAAGAGGTTTTCAATTTCATTAATAAGCTGCTCTATATTACTGTTCTTGATATCAGAAATAGCCGTCTCAGAGCGATTAAGTGGTAGTAGACAGTTATCTCGCAAGGAGCCATTCCATAGTTCCAGAAGGTGTTGGTAAGCTTGTTTTAAGAGTTGCGCTGTTTCTAATTGAAGTTGATGAATTTCTTTTACTAAGTGTTTTTTTGCTTCGGTAGGCTCATTTTTAATTCGAATAAGGTCTTTGATGGATCTTAGTTCGGCTTGCTGCTTTTTTATTTCCGATTGATTTAAGGAATCTTTAGTTTGCGCAAATTTTTTTTCGCGCTCTGTTAATATTTGCTCTAGTTGTTCTACATCGATGGTTGAAACATCTCTATTTAAAACATCCCATATCCGGTCTTCTTCTTCTAAAAAGGGAAGAATTTGGCGCATTTTTATTACATATGGAAGTAATCTCTCGAGAAAATATAACGCTTCGGGTATGTAACGTGCAGCTGAGGCTTGAAAACCTGCTCGTTTCGAAGGATCTTTGATGGTAAGCCATTCTTCTATGGTATGAGTAGAACCTTTTAGAGTAATCCGATCGGAAAATGCATGGCTAACATAATTAATCTGCTCAATAGAGTTAAAACTAACTCGATATTTCTCGAGCAAACTTGCATTATGATCGCTTATTGATTCTGCATTTTTCTTCGACGTACTCTCGGGCACAATATCTTCCTCTGTTGGTTATAAAATAGATTCATTGGTGCCATTTTACATAAAAAGCACACAAAACCATAGCTAATTTGTGCAATAAGAAACCATAAAGTTTTATTTCTTCATGGGGTATGGATTCTCTATTTTTTAATATGCGCATAGGGATGCTAATGCGATGTGATAAGGGCTTCATTCTTTTAAAGAATGGCCTTATGTATAAATAAAATTAGAGGAATAAATATTATACGGCTAAGAAAACAAAATAGATTAAAAATTAAGCGCTTAAAATATTAAATAAAACAATTAAGCACCGTACATCTGTGGTCAAAAATGATACTTTTTTTTGATTTCTCCATAATGGATTACTATGATTAAGAGAGTAGCGCCTTTAGTTTCTGGAATAAGGAGAGTGATCATGGAAAATAGAGGAATCGTCAAATCTGGTGAAATTACTGGAGCCAAAGTAATGAATCCAGCACATGAAAATTTAGGTGAAATTGCAGAAGTAGTTATCGATAAACAATCTGGAAAGGTCAATTATTTAGTATTAGATTTTGGTGGTCTCTTAGGATTCGGAAATAAATATTTTGCGGTTCCTTGGCAGTTATTTTTATATGATAACGAGGATGATCGCTTTATTCTAAATGTGGACAAACAGCAATTAAAAAATGCCCCTGGTTTTGATAAAGATCATTGGCCCGATTTTTCCGCACCTGAGTTTTCTACTTTAATCACTGGCTTTTATACCGTAGAAAAGTAAAATCTTTATAGAAGCTATTTAAAAATAAGATAAGGCTTTCCAGTCTTATCTTATTTTTGCTCAATTCCCCACTTAATTTTAATCTCACTTTAGTTACCTAATGGGCAACTTTTTATTAGGTGTTATGAAAATAATTGCTTGTTGATACAGAAAAGGTAATGATTGGTTAAGCACGGAAAGGTGAAACAACATCTTTGCCAATGCATACAAGATTAAACCTGCACTTGGGGCTGGCAATCTCATTAAGCCCATAGCAATAAAAAATACCGGGCCCTGTGCACTCATCTATTCTTGATTTCAAATGATAAGGATATCACATGCTATTTTTAGGATTAAACCAACGAAATGCTTTAAGTCGTACCTTAATTTTATTCTTTGCTCTATTGGTATTCACCGTAAAGCAAACATCAGCGGCGGGCAGTGGGCTATTTTTTAACGTTTCTGCGGCAGGTGCAGCCGCACAAGTAAATATTACCCTATGCCTGAATGGTAAAGGGCCACTATCGTGTCAAAAATATGAGGTCTCTGCTGTAAACTTAAATATTAGTACGACAATCCCTCATCATATATATCCGACAGCAGGTATAAAGGTTAATACCCCAGGTTATACTTTAAGCGGATGTACACCCAATAATAATGGATATTGTTTGTTCAGCGTTAGCAATACATCGCCTGTAAAAATCACGCTGATTAATAGGGTAAATCAAACAACATTGATATCAAACAATAGTTCATTAGCTCTTTCCGTTAAGTGCCCATTAGGGGCAACAGGCTGTGTTTATACCAACGAGGCATTAAGCGGGCAGCCCAGAAAAATAATAGTAACTAATAATGGAGCACTTACAGCCACCAATGTGTCGGTTACATCATCTGGACTTCCTGCGGGAACAACCATTTCTGCTTCAACCTGTAGTGGAACACTAGGACCTGCGGACTCATGTAGCATAACGGTTAGCCCCGGCAATACGGCAAGCTCAGCTTGCACTATAGGTACGATGCCGACCAATGCCATCATCACGATAAAAGGTAGCAATACAAATGAAAATCAAATTAAAATCGTAGTACTAAGTTATGGTTGTATTTATCAAGGCGGATATGTGTATTCGATTGATGATACAACCCTAAGCTCAAGAAGCGTGGGGGGGAAAGTTACTGCGCTTAGCGACCAGGTTTCGCCAAGCTCCGGTATTCTTTGGAGCGCAGATAGCGCAGGTAATTATGATAATGGAATAAGCATTTGGGGAATTGATGAGGCATCCACAACGAATGCTGCAAGCCCTAACGCAAGCTCTAGCCCGCCGGCGACATTATATCCTGGGCAATCAAATTGCAATGGCAAAGCAGATGGCGCATGCAATACCAATAACATTTATATTTATTATAGTAATTTTGCCAGTTCCATTCCTTCTTTATCTAGTTATGCAGCAGGGCGTTGTAAGCAAGAAATTAATGGATACACCGATTGGTATTTACCCTCTATTTGCGATATGGGCCCGGATACAGGCAGCCTAATTTGCCCCTCTCCGGCGTTACAAAACATGGTTGATAATCTACCAATACTCATCGATAACTGCACCGGCCCACAGTGTTTGGCTGGAGATCATTGGAGCTCAACAGAACAAGAAGGCAATCCAAGTGACAATGCCTGGTCTGAATGCTTTGCTTCTGGGGGCAATAGTGAGCAATGTATTGATGTTAAAAGCGAACTTTTAGGCGTTAGGTGCTCGCGGACGTTGACTTTTTAAAGGCGTTAAAAATACTGAATATGCCAAAATGTTTACATAAAAATCATCTAAATTTAAAATGCATCTTTTTTATTTAGATGATTACTCATAAATGTATTCCAAGCTTCAAACAGTACCTTCTGATGTTTTTTTTAAACTCAAAAATAATAAAGTTAATCAAAAAATACCTTTAAGAGAGCTTGATATCCTCCAAAAAATGCAGGGTTTACTTAATAGCCAGCGGATTCAGTTATTATTTGGTCATTATGATGTGGAGGTTTTATTTCAAGATGACGGTTTACGTATCACTAACTTAAATTCAAATGGGGTTATGCGGACCTGTGCGATAGTGCATTTTGCTGCATCAGTTCCTGATTGGCTACAACAAACTCATAATAAAATTTATAAGGGTGGCTCCATTGGCCAGACCATTAAAGAGGATAAATTTCAATTAACCAAAAAGGATTCCTTTTTAGGTGTTACTGATTTACCTGAGTTTGCCAAGCTAAAGATGGAAACAGAAGAAAATTCCGCGGCAGTTCACATTTATCAACTTATGGTGAGCCATCCTAAGACTGCTGAAACGGTAATGTATTGTACTATTACTGAGGTTCATAGCCCTCAGTATTTAACTGTTGGTGATTTACTCCATTTAACTTCTGCGGCAACATCGGAGGTAATTACCGAAGAAGTGCAACATTGTTTAGAGCAACTGAGGGGGGTGGAACAATTACTTCGTCCTGGACTTAGTGTGTTCATCTAATGGTAATAGTTGCCATTGCAGATAAATGTCGCTTGGAAAAGCAAAAGACACCCCTCTTGCTTTTAACCAAAATGTATATAAGAATATGCAGCGTTTATTTTTATCTTTCAAAAGTTTAACTAAGCATATCCAACTACTGATGTATATGGAATTTTAAATGGAAAATAGGATGTTCTTCGCCGTGAAAATACTAATCAACAAGCATTCATTAAATAAATTTCTTTCTGATAAGTTTCGTCCTCATCGATGAAGAATAGTCCAGGCTTTCGTCCTCGTTATCAAATATTATTTTAAGGAGTATTACTATGAAAAAAAACATTCTTTCGGCTTTAGCCATATTAGCCTGTTGTTTTACCTTATCTAGCTGCGGAATTAATGCCACCACTGATTCAATGACTTATAGCCATTCCTACACATAAACCGGTGAACAAAAATTTTCTTCATGGGATAACGGTTAGTGAGGTAAAAGGCGGTCATACGGTTAACCCGTTGCTTGCATCAGAAATTAGCAATGAGAATTTTAAAGCGGCATTAGAAAAATCTCTCCAAAATGCGCAATTGCATCAGGGCATGAAGCCAGGAAAATATTCTTTAAAAGCAACAATTGTACGATTTGAAAGACCGGTAATAGGCTTGGACTTTAAATCAACCCTAATTGTGAATTATAAGTTGTTCGCAGCAAAAGAGCAGAAGCCTATTTTTGATAAAACGATTAAAAGTTCTTATGTGGCCAAAATGAGTGATTCACTTATTGGGGTGACGCGTTTAAAAATGGCGAATGAGGGTGCGGCTAGAGAAAATATAAGGTTATTAATTAAAGACTTGTATAAAAAGAAATAGCACGAGACATAGCCCTGATTAGGCGACTATTAGTCGCCTAATCAGGGTACATGGAAAAATTAAATTAGCGAGTACACCATATGGACATGAAAAATAATAAATATTTGTTTTTTTTCTTGATGCTTTTTCTTCTTGGCACAACCTATGCATCTGAAAATATTTTGATAGAGCGCTATGAACAATGGAACCATCCTGTTTTAACAGTTTTAAAGAGGTATGACATATCATTGTATAAAGTAAGTTATTCTCAAGATGGGACTTGCCCCACATTTTATGCGAAATTTAAATATGATCCCAAATCTCCACCGCCAAATTCTTCCTTCAATTACAAACGGGCTTATCAGGAGTTATTTAAAGCGAACTCCTCTTTTCCTTATGCCTTAGTCGATGAGGAGCGCAACATAAAGGTTAACGTTGGCTGGTTAGATGAAAAACAACAAAATATGTTCATTCTATTAGGTGAAGCTAGCTCGCCTTCCCTTTGTAATAATGGGAATAGCCGCTTTGATAATGATTTAAAGGAGCTTTATGTTCATTAAAGCGATAAAATTTTTACCCAATTTTGTTCTTGTTGTGGAGGAGATAACAACTTTATAGTTTCGATTTCCGCTACAGCAAGACTAGGATTTTTATTAGAATACCTAGGTAAATTGCTTTATTATGAGGCAGAATTGGCAAGATGAGGTTGGTATGAAGGCAGTTTGTGTTTATCTTGGTGCAAATGCAGGGAATAATAAGTCATTCGCGCAGGCGGCGGTAAAACTTGCCCATGAGCTTGTTAATCGCGATCTTACCTTGATTTATGGTGGTTCAAGTTTAGGGATGATGGGGCTTTTGGCCACCACGGTGAAAGAGTTAGGTGGTAAAGCAATCGGGGTTATTACTCGCCATCTTTTAGAGAAAGAAAAATATCTGGAGGGGCTAGATCAATTGCATGTAGTTGATTCAATGCAGGCGCGGAAAAAAATGTTGCAACAGTTAGCTGATGCATTTATTGCTATGCCTGGAGGCTTAGGTACTTTGGAAGAGGCGATTGAAACCTGGAATGCTATCAAAATCGGTGAGCTTAATAAAAAGATAGGATTTTTGAATATTGATAATTATTTTGGAAAATTGTTTGATTTTATAAACGACTGCGAAAGTAATGGGTTTATGAATGCTCAACAAATAGCGATACCTCTAATAAATAGCGATTCCTCTTTATTACTTAATCATTTAGTTTGCATCGCTGAAGAAGGTAATCTCGTTTCTGGATTGTAAATATACGTGATGGTGTTCTAGCTAGCAAAATACAATTACATTAGATAATGAGAGGCATATTGTAGCACAAAAAATAACAGATTTTTTAACTCTCTGTTAGCGGCTTAAGCATAGAAAAATTTTTGGGATATAATTAGCTATACTTAAGCTTAAAAAACTTGGTTGATTTTATGAGCAAAAATATATCGCTTCCAATTGCATGGTACGTTGATGATTATATAGCTCAACGAGAAATTAATCATTTATCTGGAAAGGAGCCTATTTATGTGGGACATCAATTAATGGTGCCCAACATAAATGATTTTCATGTTCTAGAGCGAGAAAACCACAGTAAAATTCTTTTTCATAATGAAGATTCTTATTCGTTAATTTCTAATGTGTGTCGTCATCATGAAGCATTAATGCTTTCCTCTCGAGGAAATACGCAAAAAATAATCTGTCCTGTCCATCGCTGGTCGTACAATACAGAGGGTGTGCTTTTAAATGCACCCCGATTTGCAGAGAAACCCTGCCTTAATCTCGACCGACACGAGCTAACAGCCTTTCATGGACTGCTGTTTATGGGAGACGAGGCCCCGCCATTTAATTTGCATCAAGAGGTGGTTGATACGATTAATAGCTCCAACTACCAATTTTCTAAGGTAGTAACGCAAACCTATCCGTTTAATTGGAAAATTTTTATGGAGGTTTACCTCGACAATTACCATATTCCAGTGGTTCATCCTGGCTTAAGTAAATTAGTGGACGTAGAAAACCAACAATGGATGATTGAGGAAAATCATTCGGCGCAGTTTGTCAGATTGAAAGCAGATTTTACACGCTTTGGAACGAAAAAATATGAATTGTACCAAAGCCTAATCAAGGAGCATTGGGGAGCTAATGTTTTAGTTCAAGACATTATGTGGCTCGCCCTTTACCCCAATATCATGATTGAAAAATACCCATTTGCTTTGGTAATTAGCTCACTTGAGCCTACCGCAGCTGATGAATGCATCAATATTGTAGAATACTATCTTGATCAGGAAATAGTAAAAAAATACCCTGATTTTCCAGCTATATTTACAAATGCCTATGCGGAAACAGCCGCGGAAGATGCGGAAATTTGCGAATTAATATTCCAAGGAAGAAAAGCGCTTTATGGTAACGGCAAAACACAAAGCGAACATGATCCCCATCATCCATTAATGGAAAAGGGACTCCCTTCTTTTTATAATTTTATGTATCAAAAATTCGGCGACCCCTCTCTATTTAATTGGTAAATCTTCAACTAATTAGATAGTCGTGCTTGCATGCCATGTTTTCCGGAATATTTTATGGAAAAATATTATCATAGCAGGTGCAGGACCCATTGGATTATATGTGGCAATTCAGCTGAAGGAAACCACATGTGAAAAACAAATTCCACTTTTCGCTAGATTTTATACCAGGTGCTGTCTATATTTTGACCATGAGTGGTCATTAGTTCTATACTTAAATTACATGCTTAATTAAGCTGCTCTATATATTTAAAGTTGGAAATTAAAAATCACACTATTCTCGCTGAGTTGTAAGAACTATTTTTAGTGAGCAGAGATTTATGGCCAAGAAAAAAACAGAGCATTTCATTAGTCCGTCATGGGAAAAGGACTCCTCGGCATGCGGAGTAAGCTTAATTGTTCATTTTTTAAAAGATGGTTCATTTATAAAGAGTCGAGATTTAATTCAAGAGGGCCTAGATGTATTAAGCAGTTTTAGCTATCGTTCTGGTTATAACCTCGCAACGCAAGAAAGCGATGGCTCTGGAATTAGATTTTATGGACTGCCCACCTCATTTTTTAATAAGCTAGTGAAAAAGGGTGATTTTGCAGGAAGAGCAACAAGCTCTGTATCTTTCAATCTCAAAGAGCGACACTATGCCATTGGCCAGTTTTTTTTGTCTCAGGAGCCGCAGCAGCTCCATAAAGCAAGAGAGCTCATTGAGCTTTGTGTTAAAAAACAAAAGCTTAAAATTATTGGTTGGCGTAATCTAGATAAGGCGATGAATTTAGACGTATTATCAGAGCGCGCTCGCATCAAAAAACCCGCCATTTGGCAAATTCTTCTTGTATCGGATACCTCAGTACCCTTGGAATTGGACGAGCTCATTCTCATTAGACTAAATCAATTAATCTATTTTCATGCACGAGAGGAGCAAATTCCACTCGATATAGTCAGCTTGAGTAGTGAAAAAATTGTTTATAAAGGCATGATTCCTTCACCATTATTGGGAGCCGTCTATCTGGATTTACAGGAGCCGGATTTTACGGCCTACGCTTGTGACGTGCATGCACGTTTTGCTACCAATACGAGCCCCCAATGGTCAAATGCTCAGCCTTGTCCTAATTTTACCTCTCATAATGGTGAGCTAAACTCTGCATTTAGTAACGCCAAACAAATGACTTATGAGTTAAATGCGCAACAGTTCTCAGGGATTTATCCCAACAAAGCCCTGTCTGATTCGATGCAATTAGATGCTGATTTAGCGAATCAAATCATAATGAAGCAAATTCCTTTAGATGAAGCGGTGATTCGCCTTCTTGCGCCTGCTCAAGGGGAGTTTTCTGATGAAATTAATGCCATGTTAAAATACTGGTCTTTGGAGCGCACCTCCTACAATGGTCCAGCTTTTATCGTTGCGGGTTTCGCTGGGAATTTTATTGCAAAGCTAGATAGCATGGGGCTTCGGCCCTCGCGCTGGGCTTTAGTGGAAGACCGGCAAGGGGGACGTCGCCGTCTTTATGCGGCCTCAGATGATTTTATTAATGCTGAAGCAGGCATTCTGTTGCAAAAAGGACATCTTGAGCCAGGTGGCATGTTAGTACTAACCGCGCAAGGCCATTTAATGCAAACGCAAGAAATCCTCCAATCTATTGCCACACGCTATCATCAAAAGAGCCCCGATTATTTTCAACAACAAGTGCAACACATCGTATTTCCCTTAGCTCAAAGGAATTTAACTACCTCCATTGAACATTACTTAAAAACGCCTATCGGTTCAGATCTTGAGCGTATCTTATATGCCGCTGGCTGGGATTATGAAAGCGAAGACCAGGTGGTGCGGATTATGGCCGAAACGGGTGGCGAACGCACGGCTGCAATGGGAGATGATACTAATATCTTATACACCGATACTTTACCACCTCACATTTCCTATTTTTTTCATCAATTGTTCGCCCAAGTATCAGCACCCCCCTTGGACTCCATTAAAGAGCGCTCCCGTTTTTCATTAAATACCTTTCTGGGTGGCAAGGGGGCCAATAGTGTGCCGCAGCAATTCATAGAGCTTTCTTCACCTATATTGAAAGTGGACGAGTTGACTGATATTGAAAATCACCCCCAAGTTAACTCACAGATTATTGATACGAGTTTCGCAGTTTATTTTGGCCAAACTTCGTTCACCATGGAGCAGGCTAATGAGCTCTTAAGCACCGCCATTCAATCATTATTGCAGCATGTAGAAGAAGCAGTTTTTAATGGCAAAATAACGAACTTAATTTTAAGTGATCGCCACGCAGGCCCACAATATGCGGTGATTCCCGACTTGATTGCCGTAGCGGCGGTAAGAAAGTTTCTTGAGAAAAAACATTTAGATTTTAGTATTTCAATTACTATGGACTCCTACCAAATTACCGGCCCACACCAAGCATCTACCTTATTAGCTCTTGGCGCAAAAGCAGTTTACCCACGCGGTGCTTATGCCAAAATACATGCGCTTTTTCCGGAGGATCCTTATGTGTATTGTGCTAACTATCGCGAGGCCCTGCAAAAATGTTTACTTAAAACTATGGGTAAAATGGGAATTACTGATGTTAATAATTACATTAATGGGTCGCTAGTGGCCGCTTTAGGTCTTGATTTGACGCCAACAGCAGAGGAGCTGGATGTGTCTCCAAGCTTGGCGGCTATTTTTGCCCATATTTATTCTCCGCTTAAAGGGATAAGTCTCGCCCAGATTGCTTATGCTGCCTTAATCAGACATCAACAAGCCAACAACCCCGAGCATGAGTTTATCCTTTTACCACGCTCTGGTTATTACATGCCGGAAAAAAATGGCGTTAAGCATGGGTTTGGTCCGCAAGTAGTTAATGCATTCACCGCATGGATGAAAGAAGAAAATTTAGCTGCCAGCTTGTATCAAATGCATTTAAGTCTACAGCAAAAAGGATATCCTAATTTTATTTCGGATGTGTCTTCCTTTTCGGTAAACGCAGGCTTTTTAGATCCGCGCCGCAAAAATAAAGAGGGATTCTATCCTGCTGATTATTTAGAACAATTTAGACCCTCGGCGGCGTTTAAAAAATTTACTCAAGCGGTTGCGCGTTACCAGCAGGAAAATCCGACCTCAATAAGGGATTATTTTAAAATTAAAGTAGAGGGGAGCAACAAGCCCCTAGATAATGCCCAGCCAATACAAAGCCAACAAGAACTTCGCAGCTTATTGTATGCTGGCAGCATGAGCCAGGGGGCATTAACGGTTGCGGATCCTAAAAAGCCACATAAATTGGGTGCTCATGAAACCTTAACCCGGGGTATGAATGCCGTGGGAGCTAAATCAGCCTCAGGCGAGGGAGGGGAAGCACCCCAAGATTTGCGGTGCTTATTAACTTCTACCCGGAGTAAACAATTTGCTTCAGGACGTTTTGGCGTTAGCGCCGAGCAAATACTCAGTGCTGAAGAAATAGAAATTAAAATTGCCCAAGGTGCTAAACCTGGTGAAGGGGGCGAATTACCAGGGACTAAAGTTTCAATTCGTTTTGCCGCGCAACGAGGCGGGCTTCCTCACCTTAGTTTTATCAGCCCACCGCCACACCATGACATTTACTCCATTGAAGATTTAGAACAACTTATTTATGACCTGAAATCAGTGAAAAAAGATCTTAAAGTGGCGGTGAAGTTAGTCGCCTCACAAGGCATAGGTGCTATTGCCATCGGCGTGGTTAAAGCGGGAGCGGATATTATTAATATCGCTGCAAATTCTGGCGGTACGGGAGCAGCACAACAATCCAGTATTAAACATGCGGGGTTTCCTGCGGAATTGGGTCTTGCCGAAGTAAATAGGGCGCTACGTCAAACCTATCAGCGAGAAATGGTGCAATTACGCGTTAGCGGTGGTTTTAAAACGGCAGATGACGTTCTCATTGCGGCGATTTTGGGGGCGGATCTCTTTGAATTTGGTACTACTGCCATGCTGACGCTTGGTTGCAAAATGCAACGTACCTGTAATCTAAGCTGCCAGCCTGGGGTGGCTACGGATGGGCATTTATTTAAAGGCGATCAAATAAATACTGAACGTTATTTTGTAAACCTTGCCGCCGCTATTCAACAGCGTTTATTGGAATTGGGATTTCATAATTTGCGGGAGCTTCGCGATAGAACCGACTTGCTCCAGCTTATATCTCCTGAATCGGTTGGCTCTTATGATTTTACGCCCTTGCTTTCACGAGCGCAGTTACCTCCAGTATTACAAAGGCAAGAGTCACTTAACGCATTATTACAGCAGAAATTAATTCGCCCGCAAGAGGATGAGTTAATCACCCTTATTGCCGCTAAGCTGAATCAAACCAATGAAGACTTTGTTTCAGAGCCCATCGTACTCACCACTAAAAACCGCAGTTTTGGGGCGCGCATAATGGGGGTATTTACCTCCTATTTACAAAAAAAACCTCAGAAGAAAATAGTCATAAATACCATGGGCAATGCAGGGCAAAGTTATGGGTTTCTCAATGCCATCCATTTAAAACATATTGGTTCTGTTCAAGATGGCTGCGGTAAAAGCATGACTGGGGGGGAGCTAATTCTTTGTCGGTCTGCGCAAATCAATGCGGATGAAGCGAGTCAAAATAGCATTGCAGGTAATGCCATGCTTTATGGTGCTAGTGGTGGCAAAATTTATGTTAATGGCCAAGCCGGACATCGTTTTGCTATTTTACTGAAAGGTGCGGAAGTGGTGGTCGAGGGGGTCGGTGATTTTGCCTTTGAATACATGACATCTGGCACGGGAATGATTTTAGGAAATGTTGGCAAGGGTTTGGGAACAGGAGCCTCAGGAGGGGTTATTTTTGTTTATGATCCCCATAATAGCGTACAACCATCCCCGTCGCTACGCGTTACTTCCGCCAAAGAACGCAGCGCATACAAAAAGGTTATTTATGCGCTACTTAACGAACATAGGGAAAAGACCGATTCAGCTCTAGCAAAACAGATAATTGCGCAGTTTAAATTAGCCCATTTTAAGGTACTGATTCCCATTGAAATGGATAAAATCCAAAGTTGGCGACAGGTATTAGATGTAATTCAAACCTACTATTTAAGAAATACCACCTTAACCCAAGGAATGCAGGTCTGGTTAATGGAAAAAATCTTAAGCCTTCCTCAGGCGACTAAGGCCGAGCTTAATGAACTTCAAGGTCTTTTACAGCAAAATATTGATACGGTCTTTTCATCTGAAGCAAGAGCGTCTTTACAACAGCTATGTCCTCTAACTTCAAATGTGGAATACGTTATTCCCTTATCATCATTACATAAGCCCGTGATTAAAACATTAAATCCGGTAGAAATACGCTTAAGTGATATTCGGGGGACTTTGGATTATCAGCTTTTAAAACCCTTAAAAGATATCCTGAGCTATGTTGCTGAATTGACGCAAAATGCTCAGGGATGCTCAGGTTGCCGGGCTCAATCGTGTTCCGGTAATGAGCAAATCGAGAGCGGGTGTCCTAGTGGTAAAGGTATAAATACCATTAACACGCTATTAAAAAGAATTGGCCCGGTCAATGAGCGCGGAACGTTAAGTACGGCGCAATGGAATTATTTACGTCAAGCCTTTGCGGTACAAATAGAAGAATCGCCATTTATTTCTTATACGGGTGCCGCCTGTCCCGCACCATGCCAAAACGCATGCACCGAAACAATTCCAAATCCTGGCCCTGCAAACAGCAAACGAGGTGGGAAGTTGACGGGTGAGGCGGTACATATTAAAGATATTGAGTATGCCCTTTATCAACTTGGCCGTGCTTTAGGATGGTTTGATGGTAAAAAAATCTGGACTAAAGAGGAAGTTGTTTTAGTGTTTGGGGGTGGTGTTGCAGAGGGGCTCGCGGAAAAAAGCGAGTATGATAAATTAATGGAAAATTTCACCCCTCCATTTTGCATTCCCCCACACGTGCGGAAAAAGAACCGAGAGTTGATTATTATCGGTTCCGGTCCTGCCGCGATGCAAATGGCATATAAAGCCTTGCTTGATGGGGTGCAGGTGCGCATGTATGAAAAATCTAATAAAGCAGGCGGCTTATTGGTTGATGGTATTCCCGCGCATAAATTTGATAAAGTCTACTTGGCTGAAGATTTTAACTACTTACGCAATATGGGGTTGGAGCTCTATTTAAATAGCGAAGTTTTTTATGATCCTACCACCGGTGATTTTCGCATTAAGGGGACTGAGGAAATTATTGCAAGCAGTCATAACGAACACCAATTTGTTGCGGTCTGTATTGGTGCAGGACAACCGAAACAGCTAGCTCCTGCTGTCATCTCTGAACTACCACCAAGACACCATACAAAATTAGTACAGGCAATTGATTTTCTCAAAGAGGCCAATCATATTGCTGCCACGTTAATTCATAGGCCTATGACTAGTCCGGATGAAAAAGAAGCCTTAATAAGAAAACATCTAGGCCATATGGACCCTCGCAATAAAAAGATCGTGGTGATTGGCGGTGGAGATACGGCGCAAGATGTGATTCGCTGGTTAGCACGATATTTTAATCAAGAAGAAAATATCTTAGGTGAATTAAATATTTTAGTAAGAGGTCCTTTTCCCCCTCAACAGCCTATACCCAATAGCTACCCGATGCCTTCTCAAGCCCTGAGTGATGAGAACATGCTTAAAAAAACCGAAGTGGAATTTGTTCATGGAACGGAATTATTTTTGGTTGAGCCTGTAAAAGTGCAAATAAATCCTCAAACAGGTAAATTAGATCTGCAAATTAAAGAATCTAAATTTAAATATGCAGAACAAATACAAAGTGATAGTCATTTAATATCTCTTTTTGACGCGTTACCGCGAGAGCTAAAGCCGATAGCAGCAGAATGCAGTCAATTAAGAGTGATCCAAGATATTGATCTTATTATTTGTGCTTTAGGATTTGAAGGGGGCGATAAGAGTTCCTTAATCGCAGCGATTGAACAGCATAACTTAAAAAATGTTTATAAAGCAGGGGATGCTGCGGGTACAAGCCTCATTGGTGCTGCTCAAAATAATGCGAATAAAATTTATAGTCTTATTAGAGCCGCGATGGCGCTAGAACATGAGCGAACGCCACGCGAGCATTCAATCAGGTAGTTGAGTTTAAAAATAACAAATCTTATGGCTCTGCTACCAGAGCCACCGGTCCTAAATTATCGAATCGAAACGCTAATTTATCTTACCTGAGACGAGTGTGGCAGGAGGACTGGTCACACTCAAATCAGAGAGTAATCGATTACACCTTTAATGTACTAGGTGTGTCTTCCAGCTTAATTTCTTCTTTTTTATCTAACCTTGGGAATGGAAAAGTGCCTAGAGTTTTTATAAAAGAGTCTAGGACTTCTTGTTTGGTTTCAGTTGAGGTACCAACTTTATTCTCTAGTTGTTGAATTAGGCCTCTTAGCTCATCGTTCTTATAAATTTCCTTAAAGAGTTCAGGAGTAGTGTTGGGTGCATCGCCGCGCTTTAGAGCGATACATGAGGCAACAAAAATTGCCGAGGCAGCAAAACAACAAACTTGATTATCTGTTCTTGATTGAAATTTTTCTCTCCAATCAAAAAAACCAGTTCGGGGATCATCAATAAATACCTGCGATTCACCCGGTAGTTTGAATGCTACATATTCATGTACAGCAGGAGGCACTTTCCCCAAGAGCTTGGAAAAAATTCCTAATCGTCCCTCATCACTTACAAGACCACCCACAGCAATTTCCGTAAAAGAAATGTCAAGACCTTTTTGTCTGAGGCCAAATTCTACGCCGTTTCTTATGAATAATGCTTTATCTTTTATGCCGCATAAAGAATCAGCATCCACAAGAGCAAAATACGTTCCATTTTGTCTTTTAATAATTTGAAGTTTTAAAATATGATTTTCATCATCTTTATAAGAGACCCAAGCCTTCTTGCCAGTTAGCTTTTCCAGCAAATACTGAATTTCATTTGAATATAATCCCAAACTTTGCAGTGCTGTTGATGGCTCAGAAAAAAACTTCATAGTGTGTCTCCGATGATATTTTAAATAAACTCTCTATGGGATGATTTAAACTCCCTGTGGATAGGGTGAATATGATACAGTTAATTTAATATTTGATCAATTAAATTGATGTTTTTCTATATTATGGTGTAGCTCATACAGGCTTAATTCTTAGCTTTAGCTTTTATTAGGTATACCGAAATCCCTTTATAATTAGTAGGCTAAATAATAGAAACCAGTGATGTGGCATAAAAGATCCACCTAGTGAATCTAGTTAGGCTATAGTTAATAATGATTTCAATTGAAGTTTAAATTTTTGACAATATGACTACAAGTTAATTTAAAATACGAAACTTGTGGTATGATACCAACATTTTGAATGTTTATGTGAGTTTATATGGCCAAATTTAAATCACTTGAAGAGCGGATGAGGCATAAGCAAGGCAAACTAATACCTGCTTCAATGTGGCAAGATAATCAATTATTCAACGAAACCTTAGAAGAGTCTGTCATTTCGATTATGAAGGTTAGAAGCAGTGAAGTAATAACCTGTTTAAAGAAATATCAACCTAAACTCAATGATCAATGGAAGAAGAAGCAAGCCTGGTTAGGAATTGCCTTAACTCAGCCCGATAATTTTTCCTTGCTGGAAGAAACAGCAAAAATACTCGGATTTAGTAAAAACACCTTATTTTCATTATTCGCCATATTAGGAAATCTAGTTTTTTTACAGACCTATACACAACAATTTCAAAGCCAAGAAGTCCTAGAGCTAATTAAAGATAATGAGTTTTATGCTTACAGAAAAGGGGCGGAGCATGGCCATGCACATATATTATCATTCTTAGAGGCTAAAGCTTCAACGCTTACTTTAGAAATGATCCTTTCTGAAAACTATGCGGCCTATAAAAATGCAGCTCGCAATGGGCATGTGGATGTTCTTAAAGATTTGGAGGAAAAGGCATCTGAATCAGTCCTCGCCATGATCCAGGCGCAAAACTATTATGCCTTCCGAATGGGGGCAAAATATGGTCATATAAGCGTATTAAGGCATTTGGAATCAAAAGCGCCTCAATTATTCAGTCAAATGGTTGAAGTGGATAATTTCTTTGCTTATCGTGCATCGGTAGAAAATAAGCAAATAGAAGCGGGTCATTGGTTGCTCTCAAAGAGTAGTAAGTGTTTTGCTTATGCAGAAGCTCACGTAGAAGAATTTGGTAAGGCTAGTGTTAATCCATTCATTGCTCAATATTTGACTACTCTTCATCGTGAAGCGCTTAACGTTCCTGCCACGGGCGTTTTTGATATTCAGAATTCAGAACAAGCCAAAATTTGTTTCTACATAGTAAGAAATTTAATTCGCCGTAATGACCGCGCTTTAGATGATGAGAT
The DNA here is from genome assembly GCF_001465875.1 of Legionella saoudiensis. GTDB lineage: Bacteria > Pseudomonadota > Gammaproteobacteria > Legionellales > Legionellaceae > Legionella > Legionella saoudiensis. The sequence continues at coordinate 379,985 of NZ_LN901323.1, forward strand.
AAAGTTTTTACTCAATCTACCTTCGGTAAAAGCCTTAGCACATACTGCAGTTACTTCCGGACAATCCAATGAATTGGTGCGACTTGCTCTGACCACAGGAAACCAAGAGGCAGCATCCATTCTATTAAACATTCCCGAAGTCAGGTCCTTAACTGAAGAAAATAATTATTATCGTGCAGAAGTACATGGACAATTAGATTTATCGCAGTTGTGTAAAGATCGAGAATCGTCCATGACCGCCTTGACCATAGGAGAGCAAAAACGTCTTGATGAGGCCATTAAACGATACGGGCCTACTCTGAAAAGCATAGGTACGAGACAGCTCATAAATCAGCTACGTGAGCGCCTCCAAGAACGTTATGCAGCAAATCCTGCTTCGATAGTAGATAGGCTGGGGAAGCGAATTATTCTTCCTATGGATTTTGCAGAATTTCAACATCTTAAATTAGATGAAAACGACTACAAACTCGCATTAAAGGCGTATTATCAAAATAAAGATCATTCGGCATGGCGCTATTTATCTAAGCCTAACCCATGGATGCATCCAGAAGCCGAATATGTTTATCAGGATAAAAAAACTTCCGCCAAGTGGTCTACTTTTGAAGATTATCAGCCACTCATTGCACTTTTTTGGTTGGCAGCCCAAGATAGTGAAATTGCACCTACTGAGGGACATACTTTTGAATCTCGTTTACAACATTATATTGAGGAGCTGGCTCTCATTGGGCGCTCTCACAATTGGGATAAAACACGAGTTAATGCAAAAGAGAAACTAGAAGAATATGATGACCTAGAGGGAGATAGGCCTTCTTGCTACTCCGGGGTCAAACGCAGACTTTTTCAATCGGTCTTAGGGCATCCTCTTATTAGTATTTTGACTGAAGATATAATTTTAGAGGAACTAAGAAACTTTGCTCGTGAGCATTTTCAATCGTGTATTCGAGATGACAATAAAGAAGCTTTAAAAGTCGCATTTGAAGATTATATTACCAATATAGATAATATCAGCGAGCCTAATAAAAACCTTCTAATAGCCTTAAATATTCCTGTGGCAAAACAAAGGGACTTTGAACGCTACTTAACAACAAAATATGGGGCTCAATACTCGGAAGACTTTACTTTTATTAGCCTAGTACGGAATAAGATGACCTTTTCTTCTAATAAAAGTGATTTTTTTGGAAATTGCCATGCCCTAATGCTTGACGGAACTGCTGGGTTATATCAGATGTTGGAAAGCACTGCAGAACAAAAACAAGACAAGGCTAAAGTGGGACAAATAGGATTTTTCACACCAAAAAAAGAAACTAAGGTTAAGGATACTCTTTCAACTCAGTCCTCTGACACGTTTTCCTCTGACCCGCTTTCCTCAACTCCTGGGGCATAAATTAATTAGCCCGGGTCTGCTTCTTTTCCTTAGGAAGGGCCCGGGGTTATTTGTGATATTTACCTTCCTAAATAACTCAACGGACCTATTGATACTCAAAAAACGGCATTCTTCTTTGACCTTTTCTCTAATAACCGGAAATAGTAAAAAGATTAATTCAAATAGTTATACCAGAATCTTAATGTTGAATCAGCTAATTTCCAGGGGGTTAAACATGCTCCAAATCGCTTTGGGGCAGTTATAACACGGATTTTCGCATAGATTCCCAGCCAAAAGACACCATCTGAATTTTTTGTCCTACACTTAATATAAACAACATTGAATCTCACGAGTTTCAGTAAATTGCAATTGCTGGGAGTTAAGATGGCCAAATATGCTGAGCAAATCACAAGTCTTTTTTCTAGCATAGATCTAAACCTTATTGAATCCTATATTAAAAGAATAGACTTCGATCAGTTAAAAATTATCTATGCAGAAATTTTACCTAACATTACAGACTTAGATCGTAGAAGACAATTGCAAGCAATGTTAGTGGAGCGTGAAAAGCAGATTTATGCGGCCTCCGAAAAACATATTGTCGTTGAAAGAGCACTCCAAAGCAATGTAAGGGTTAGCGATCAGCTTCAAGTGATGTTTGAGAATATTACTCAAGATGTTCTTTCCGGTTTAAATAAAGAAAAGGTAAAAGAAGCATTGCTGCAGAAAGCATCAAATATAGAATTATTTGTGCTGAAACGTAAATTAAGTCTAATGGCTTCTGATGAAGAATTAGAACTATTTAAAGTTGATGTAGATGCGGAAATTGAAAAGCGTAAAAAAATTCCCGACGTGGATCCTCAGATATGGCTCGATGATTTTCACGAATTTCAAAAAAATGAAGGAAACCTGCAGTGGGAAGAAAAACAATGGCAAAAACTAATTAAACACGATCAAGAAATTCAGGCTGAATTGTATACCCCTCCACCAAGAACATATGAAGATGTGGAAAAGAAGAAACCAGGTTTTTGGACTACCGTAGGAGGTTGGCTGTCTAAGGCGGCTACAAACACGGGCGAGTTTTTGGTCAAGGGAGTTGCCATGGTGGTGGGGTATATCCCTCTAACCATTTATGGTTACCTATCCGCACCTACTACCAAGCCTGCGCCTGTAAAAGAACTGAAGCCGGTTCCAGAGGGTTTTACAGAAGATGAGGAGTTGGAATTAGAGCTATGGCGTGATGCCGGTGCTCGCACCATAGCAGAAACGACAGGTTTAACCGCGGTGGGCGGCACCAAAAAGCGTGACGCAGAGAGTATTCAAAATTCACTCCATTCACGCTTAGGGATGGTAATGGCGTCACAAATGGTGGCGGCAACAGAAAATGAAAATCACGGTTCTATCAAAACCGTAATTGGGTCTTTAGTTAGACCAGAAGACAGTAATAAAACCATTCGTTCCCTACATGATGCCATCAAGGGTGTGGTTAATCCCATTGCTGATAATCCTTTAAATAGTGAGCATGCCTGCTCCAAAGGTGGCGACGCTGATCTTGTCACCTCAATTGAGTTCGAGCTGTTTAAATCCTTATCTGAAAATCCAGAAAAATTTGACAAGTATGGATTGAAGCTGACAAAGTCAGAAAAAGAACAAATAGACAGTTATTACAACAGCATGGAGAAAAGTAAAGATTTAAGCCATATGTTGAAACACGTCTGTTCCGACTGGGGTGGATATCGAAAGACCGATCCCAAAAAAGGTGAGCCGAAAGACAATTACATCAAAGTTGAAGAAGATTTTGAAATTAAAAATCAGCGATTTGAGCAAAAGCTACAGCTTGCCAGTAGATCCTTACAAGATGCAATAAAACAATTACCAGATGGTGAATCATTGTTCCTTGAAACTGGCTTGGAAGGCCATGCGATGCAGTTGGTTATCAAAAAGGAAAATGGAAAAATAAAACTCTCCACTTATGACTCTTCTGGAGCCTTAGAAAATACTGCACTAGCCAAAGGTGGTGTGAGCATTATTAAAGACGGTTCCAAAGGCTTTATGGATACTCTTAGAACCAAAGGGTTATGGAAGGCTTTGGGCGACGTTGGAAGCGCTATTTCCGGGGTTTTTCAATTATGGGGAATGGGCTATAAGTCCCAACGTAGAAATGCATTATCCTTCACGGTTGCTGAGGATAAGTTATATACCGCTGAAGGTTTAGATTATTTAAGTACACTTGTACGCTCTAATTCAATGGCTGGTTGGGCACAAACACACATAGACTTAAATATTAGACATAGCACCATGGAAGAACGTGATCAGATGGGCTATTTTGAAAGATTATCTGCTCTAAACGCTCAATCTGATATTTATTCCAATTACATCAAAAATTTTAGTGCCCTCTCTGATCCGGATGGGGTACCGCAATTTGAGGAGTTATTACAAAGACCTCAAAATACCTCAAACTGCTTTGCGAAGAAATCACAAGCCTGCGAGTTATACCAATTAGGAAAAGCGACCTATAAAAAAGTTCGACTTGCGATGTTATTGGAGCAAAAAGAAGGCATTTTAAATGATGTTTGTGGCAGGAAAGGGGAAGTACAGGCTGAAAACGCAGTTAAATTTATTAGTTCCCAGTATGTAGATATGCTAAAAAGCATCGAACCAGAATATCTTTCTCCAGATGAGCTACATGATGTATCCATGCGCTTAGCGGAATTAGAAAAACCACCTACTACTGAATACTATAAAACCTATTTTAACGCCTTGTTGGATGCAAAGGCGGAACTTCTGAAAAGCAACTCTAAACACATAGCGATTGGGCGGATTGATGATAAAATTGCCGATCATGCTAAAGCTTTATATTTGTATTTAAAAGCGAATAATAAGCAAGCGGAAATTCAGGAAATCTTCGCACCTGCTGTATATAACGCGGATCCTGAGTTTAATTGGAAATCTGGGGTTATGCCCTTAAAGACTGATGAGAATGGCAAAATAAATGATGCGGCATTGACCCGATTAAGCGAACATTCTACCGCTATGGCATGGAAAGCAACCATTCAGCTACTGAACCATCAAATTCAAAAACTAAGCGTTAACGAACGACATATCGAATCAGAGAGCGAGCGTTTGAAATCAGTAAGCAGCTGGGGTGTGTCAAAAGTCACTGCCCAAGATCTGATGAATGCAAATGTAGTCAACTTCGTTACCAGTAAAGATAGAAAAGAATATACTAAAATCGAAATAAATGTAGGTGGTAAACGAAGAGAAATTGACCATGATACATTTTTTAGCCTTTTAACAAAAAGTGCAAATAAAGAGGCGCTTACAAACCCTAACGTAGTTGGAATTATCAATTACTTACGTAATTCATCAACAACAATTGAAGCCGAATATAAGAGCAAAATACGCGATGTACAACGCCAAGCATTTGCAGAGAAGCTTGCTACCAGTATCGATAAGGCCACTAATCGCCTAAAAGCCGATGTGATAAAACTTACTGAAATTAAAGAAAAATTGACGCAAATGCTTGAGGACGATTTTGCCAAGCGCATTACCTCACTTGAGGAGCAAATTGAGGAAGAAAAAGCAATTATTGGTGTAGGAAAAAATTCTGTCCAATTAAGAAATCTGGAAGCTCGTCTCGATCTTCTTAAAAAAGAAGTACTGGAAATCGAGAGTTTGAAACAGTCTGTACTGACCAAACTAGCGCGACTGGAGTCTGGTGATACCGTTCCTGGCTCTTTAAAAAATCGTATTAAAATTGCCAATGACATTTATGGAAGACTCAGTGATAAAAACTCTGACTTAAAAACGAGTAACGCTGTATGTCATGCATTCTCCTCTGCAGATGAGCATTTGGAAAAAGTCCATAAAGATTTAATGTCAATTACCCAAGCTTTTGAAATAGATGATATTGAAAAACAAATAAATGATCGGCATCTCCATATTAATAAATTCCGCGAGCGCGTGATTACTGCGCATATGGATACCAACCCTGAATTTAGAATATTGGCTGAACTCTCAGCAGGAAGATTAGGAACTGAGAAAGAGCGAAACCGGGAGATGTATAAGCAATCCGCTGAAGAGCGAGCTGAGTTTTACAAATTAGGAAAAAATTCATTTTTACCTGGCAGCGTGTATTACGAAATACAGGACCTGAATAAAAAACTTAAAGCAAAAGCTTTTGAGATTGTCGAACGCAAGGTCATTGTGAAAGCAGATCATTATACTCCCGATGATCTTGATTCTATGTCATCTGGCAATAATGAGTACATAAAGCTTGATGGGATTGCTGGAGAGTTGAGTAAAGAGCCTATACCCGATGAGTTAAAACAGGAATGGGTTCGTGGAATGTTTGCTATTTGGATAAAATTTGAGCGTGCTGAACTTTTAAACAAAGCTCAAAATAGCGCCAACCCTACCGAAGCCATTAATAATTTGTTCCATCATTTCTTAGAACAAAAAGCAAATATTAAGTATGCAACTCTAAAACAGTCTGGATACCCAATAGATCTAAATGAACGTCAAATTCAAGAAATGGGATGGAAGCCAATTGATATCGAAGCAATACGTCAAGAGCGCCATAATAACGCCCTGGTAACCGCAGCGAAATTTAAAAAACTGGAAGATGCTCGACCAAAACCTAAAGATGCACCTCCTGTTGCTGCCGTTAAACTAACCGGTGACGACTTAGAAAGACAACATGTTGTTTCCGAGGTAAAAGATTTTGAACCACCAAAAGAGAATTTCTTAAGACTATATGAAAACGTAGTGATTGATGGAAGTACATTGAAGTTTTTGCGTGAAAATCCTACCCCTATTTTAAAGGGGGAATCTCGCGAAGATTGCGAACAATACTTCAAAGAAATGGCGGCACATTTAAACAAGTTGAAAACGTTTAATGGATTAGAAAATAAAGGCGATCGGGTACTCGAATTTTGTGATTCGGCTGCCTCTAAAATCTTTAATTTACCCTACCCACCTCCTGCTAAATTGGTAACGGATATTGCCGAAAGCATGTTGGAGCGTTATCGCGCTGATGATGAAAAACAAAGTCTGGATAAAGGGTTCATGGATTTAGAAAATCATGAACGCTCTCAATTACTAACAGGTTTAATCAAATTAAGCCTGGCACAAATTGATCCTAGTGTCGATGCAAAAGTTAATCCTAAATTTTACTCTACGATTAAGCAATGGGAAAAGTTAATTATTCCTCGTGATGAGGCTATGTCACGAAAAATTAGCCTGTTAACTCCAGATGGCACAGAGCCGGTTGATATTACGTTATTTACAGAAGTTGATCTTGCTCTTCACGGCTCTCCAATTGGTTTAGAAGGTTTGTATGAAGGGCAAAGAGGCTTACAAGTTGCTTTAATCAATTATGGTAAAGAAAAATCGGTAGATGCTGAACTGCGTAAGCTTGCCGATAAGCTGAGTATGAGAAACGGTGATGCCTTACTCGCACGACAAGTTATCGACTATTACTCCAATCAAGCATTTCTACTTTCAAAAGATGGAATAAACAGTACGCAAGGTCGCGAGCTCTTTGAGCGGGCATTTTTAGATGCATTTAGAAATGCCACTACTAAAGAAAAAGAACAATTATTACATTTCTTAAAAGATTTACCCTTAAATCAAGCGAAAATGCCTTGCACGCTAAAAGCACCACATGAATCATTTATCGATGAATTGTTGCTTAAAGCAGCCAATATTGACCCTAAAGCATTTAAGGAAATTACGGGCAAAGAGCTACCCTTAACCACGGCAACAGAATCCTTTGTTCATTCGTTAACTATTGATGATCCCTTAAGTGACAAAAACCCGGATGCTACCGACAGACTCTTTGGGTTTGTCCGAGAGATCAATCTATTGACTCTAAAAATAGAGCATCTTACTAATAAACCACAACCACTCAGTGAGGAGGATGGGGCTACGTTAGATGAACTCTACGCTAAACTAATATGCTCCAATTTGGCTTATAAATTAACTTATGATCAAGCTACGGAAGAAACTATAGCTAATCTGAAAAAGAATTTTGAGTTTACGCGAGAAATGGGATTAGCACAGACTAATATCAGCAAACATCAGGATCAAATCACCCAGTTCTCAGCCACTCTTAACCAAAAGGGACGTGCAGCACTCTTTACGAGAGTGTTTTCTGCCTATGCAAAAGATTCTAAATTTGATGGTCATCAGATTGAAATTGAAACAGCCTCATCCACTAAAGGTCTTCCTGGTTTTATCACGTTGGTAGGACAGGTTTCGCTAGATGTTTTACATGGCGTTCTTTATATGGGTAATAATAGATTAGGTGTGATGCCTGCGCATATTCAATCTAATATTGCCCTTCAAGAATTAGGTATTGGTGGTCTTCCATTTAGACCTAAAGACGGTGGCTACATCTATTCTGAAGATAATGTTGAAGAGGGTGGCAATAAAATAAAAGCCTCAATTACTCCTCAGGAAGATGGTAGTCTTATCATTCAAAGAGAATTAAAAATTTTAGATGGTACTCCTAAAATTCTTCAATACATCCAGCCCGATAAAATGGGTGCTGTGCCTATTGCATTAAAACGAAGACTAAACGCAGCACATTATTTTGTAGATGCGAAGGGGGATATCCATGGGTTTACCGCGGACTTTAAACCCGTATTGCAGCTATCACTGAATGATAATGATATTTGGAGTGGTAAATTAATAGATCATCGGGGTAAATCAATTGATATCAGCTTGCATACGGTAGAAGAGTCTGCTGCTCATGATTTAACGAGTATTTTCCCTGCAGATGAAATGATCAATGTGAATAAGAACACGGTTTATGTTCCATCCATTGCTAAATATGTAATTTATGACGAGGTTTCTGCAAGTTATTTCTTATCAGATAATGACAGCATTGCCGATCTTTCTTCAAGAATGCACCTTAGTATAAAGAAAGATGGCAGTGCATTTACTACGAAACAATTATCATCTTCTGAAGAAAAAGAAGTTAATAATTATCAAGAGCAAATTAAAAAACTAAAAGAACAGGTACCCACTCTTAAAACACAAATTATAAAAAATGCAAAAGCACTGCTGGAAAAAGTCGGAATGGAGCCTGCTGCTCTTGAGAAAGAGGATATCCAGGATGAGGAAATTAACACCTTAATTCAGCAAGCTCGTGAAAAAATTATGTTGCTTGGAGATACCCCAGCTCAAAAAGACGCGCAGTTACTCGAAAAGCAAATTGAAAAAGATCAATCAAGAGTCAAATTGCTTGAAGGAACTGGTCTACTTAGTAGACAAGCCCGAGAAGATGTGGCGAAGAAAATTAGTGGGCTTGAAAACAAAATTAGAGAAATTACTAATCCCGAGTATTTTGTTTTTGTTGCGAAATCTCCACAAATTGAAGAATTAGAACAATCGCTGGTTAAACTTAAGGAGGCAATGGAGCAGTCCTATCTTGAGTTTAAGGCGGGCGGAAAAGATAGAGATACTCTTGCGACTCAGTATGAGGCAAAGAAAAACGCCTATTTACAAGGTAAGTTTAAACTGGACCAAGCTTACTCTGCTGCAAGTTATTTGCGAACCTTTAGCGAGCAAGGTGGTTTGTTAAAAGCGAAAGACTTCCAAAGTATTCTTCATATTGCTTCAGTCGAAGGCAAAACTACAGTTTTAACCAAACTTTTAGGTACTAATATTCCCAAAGCTCCTTTGAAATCGGCTGAACTCGATCAATTACATAATATTAAACAAACGTTTTTGGCAAAGAATGAACCTCTAAGCGTAGAAGATAGGGCAGCACGAATGATGTTGATTGGTACAGAACTCCAGCATCATATGTTAGAGCGCTCTGCATGTGCCTATGGTAGATTAGATCAATGGGATCGAGAGGCCTATACCACTCTAGTCACTCAATTTCTCGCAGAAATGGATGGTATTTTAAGGGCAGAGAAAGAACATCCCGGAACGTTTCCCCATGAGCAGTTTTCTGAGTTATGGCGTACTCTACAAGCTGAATTTACTGATAAAACCAAAATATCAGAAGCATGGGCAGCAATACAGTCTAAATATCCAGAAGAAAAGAGAATCGAATTTACTCCGAATATGCTCGATCACTTCTTTATCAAACCCATAACTCCTGTGGACACAGGTGAGAAAAAACCCATTAGTATTAATACCCGAACAACGGATATGCCCATTGAAAGTATGGGGGCACGTTCCTTGGTTACCATTAAATTGCATAACAATCCGCAAGAACTTATTGATAAAGCTCAGCTTGAGCTTGAAGAACGTTTACGTACAGATTTAAGCGAGCATGGTGAATCGGTCCAGGCACAGGAGGACGGGTATTATTACGAAAACTATGGGGTCTTTAATAAGAAAACTCTGGAAAAACTGTTCAGCGTAACTCCAAGTCATAAGGGGCTTGGGGGATTAAGTGAAGAAAACGTTGCAAAGTTATTTGACTTAATGAAGCAAAATGGCTGGATTCGCGCTGTAGAACCCAAAGAGAAAGGGCAATTTCAGCTGGCATTACACCCTAGTGAATTTTACTCTTCTCACAAAATTGCCAGCTATCTCGTTGAAAAAGGATTTGCACAAAGCGAAATACGCTCTATTTCTGATAGATTGGAAACATTTTTATACCAAACTGCAGTTAATGGGGGTACTTACTCTATAAAAGCAGGCGCGCGCGACGAGTTAATTGAAAAAGTTACTGAGGCTCAAGAAAAATGCAATATTGAATATTTAATGGCCAAAGATAAACTTGAATCAATTTTGGCAAATACCTCTCCACAGGTTACCTTTGCTGAGCTCAATTCGGCCTATCTCTTAAATGATTACAGCAGGCTTCTTTCCAAATTCCCTATAGGGACTGATCTTAAGAAAATTGAAATTTCTTTGAATAATAATATGACTCGATTGTTATATTACAAAACTGAATTGGATCATTTAAATGATATCGAAGAAACATTCAAAAGAGGGGAAGATGCAAAAGCAGTTGCAATGTTACATATTAAACGCAACTACCAACTAGATAGGCTACTTGATTCTGAAATTGCTTTAGATACAACGGCAACCGATCCTAAGCTGGTTGAGCAAGAGCGAAAAATGCAAAGAGCGTATCTCTTGTTCGAATCTGGGTTTGGTCATCGTTGTAACACCCGTCAGGTAAATATCTTCCGTGGTCTGCTGCTTGATGAAGAAACTAACCCAGACAAAATTGACTCTGCTCAAGCTCGAATGGGATTTGGTAAGACTACTCTATTACCCTTGGTTGCTTTATATAAAACAGATCCAAGTAAATTAGTGCGTTTTATAGTCCCTAAATCAGCACTGGAAACAAATACAGCCGATATGTCTTCAAGCCTAGGTGATTTGCTTGGCGGTCGTGCCGTAAAAGATGATTTCCAACGTTATCGAATCGAAGCAGACCCTAAACCAGATATGGGCTTAGAGAGCCCCCGTTTACATTCATTGCAAAATGCCAAAGAAGATCTGAAGAAACGGCTCGCGTTGTATGAACGAATCAGAGAAAATCGTGAAGTGTTGGTACAAGCACCGAACGTTCGTAACTCAATGGAGTGTCAAGTTAAGATTTTCTTAGATATGTTAAATAGAATTAACCCTAAGGAAACCTTGCAACGCCAAGAACTTATTGAATGTATTGCCATATTGAACCAAATACGCTCTATGACCACTGTGTCCGTGTTTGATGAGTTAGATGCGACACAAGATAGCGCTACAACGGACGTAAACTATACTTCGGGCATCAAAGAGTCACTGGACTCTGCTGAAATTTATCCATTGGAAGTCATTACTCAAACAATTAAGGCAGCAAAAGACAGATCGCCTGACGCATTGGCTGATGCATTACTTGCGCAATTTAACATCGTTGATGATGCCCAGCATTGCATTAAGAAATATATTATGTCTTTGGAAGAAGAGCAGCCATCAGGAGTTAATCAGGCAAATTGTAAACAAATTTATCTAATGCGCGCTGTTTTAACCGATCCAGTTATGCTAAGTGTCTTTATTGAAAAAGAACCGGGTACAGACTTCGGGGTTTGGTTTCAAACTGCTCCAGATGGTTCCAAACAATATGATTATGATGCGCTTAGAACCGGTGGTGAAGCAAAATCTACTAAACCATTATTAATTACAATTCCCTACCAAGCGGCCAATACTCCAAAACCCCAAGGTTCGCGGTTTGATAATCCAGAGGTTACCGCAATTACAACCTTTTTGTATTATCTCGATTCTAAAACCAAGGTATATGAAGACCCTCATTTAGAGTTTTTAATTGAGTCCATTCGAACAGGAGTTGGTGAAAAGCCATTCTTAGACCAATCCGGTCAGCAAATCGATCCTGAGTTTCGGGAAATATTTGAGAAGTTGAAAGAGTTAGCCGATATCCAGGATCCAATTTTCAGAAACTCTCAAAGACATGAGTACTTTAAAACGCTTGATAAAGATGGTACTGCCTTTAGGAAAATGCTGGCTCGCACAATTATCCAAGAGCAAATAAAATTCGATACGGGTAAAGCCAACAGTAACCGTTATGAGCAAGGAACCATGCAGGATGTAGTCATTGGATTCTCTGGTACTGCAGGGGATACGTCCTCTCATTTTAAACAGAATATGCTTGACCCAGCTGCCGATGGAAATATGACCTTAGGTATTATGGGCAGACAAAACTGTCAAACCACTACAACACTAGATACTGATGGTTTTACTAAGAAAGGCGATTATACCGCTAACTTGATTCAAGCCTTAGCTGAATCTTCATTCCAAGAAAAAACTAGAACTTTCATCGATGTGGGTGGTTTATGCAAGATCTCTAATCGGGGTGTTGCATTTGAAATAGCCAAGCAATTAAAGCTAAAAGACGAACCATTAAAAGGATTAAAAGGCGTTATTTTCTATGATGACGTTACTAATATGAAAAAGGTTCTTTCTTTAGATGAATCTGGTAAAGAAACTATTGTTGATTTAACTCCAGAAATGGTGGCTGAATCAGATAAAAATGGAAGTTATTTCACCTATTATGATCAAAGCCACTCTCGTGGTGCTGATATTAAACAGATGAATGGTGCCAATGCTGTTTTAACATTGAATTTTACAGTGACAAATAATGATTACAAACAAGCTATTATGAGGATGAGAAAAATTGTCGATAAGACAGCAGGTCAATCATTCTCAATCGCTGTACCTGAAAATGTAAAAAAACAAATTTTAATTGATCTAAAACTTACAGCAGAGGACAGACCAGAAGGACTCACAGGAAACGATATCGCTTTTTGGCTCAGACAAAAAGAACTCAAAAGCGATTTAAATAATATTTCTGTATTTAAAGCAGAGCTGGATTCCGTTGTTAAAAATGCCATCTTGCAGCAGCAAGCAGAAATAACCAAATTAATGGGCGCTGGCAATTTAACCGAGGAGCAAATAAAACATTTCAGTGCTTTTGTGCAAAAACTCAATGAGATTAGCTCTTTGCCATTTATTCCCAATACCGTAGGAGATTTGAAGGCCAAATATGGTGGAAAATATGGAGAAACTACCAAAGAACAATTTATTAAAGATTTAGAGACTTTATTCAAGAAACGTATGGATGAGCTCTATCAGGCTGTTGACCAGGCAAGGATTGATCTGGAACTTCCTGAAAGACAGGGTAAAGGTATACCTGAAAAAGACTTAGATACAAAAGATCCTTACTTTGCAATGAAAAAGAGAATTATCGCCAGACGTGAATCTCAATTAAGCGATAAATTTGTGATTCCATCTGATAGCGGTAATGCGTTAGCAGAAGGCGAAGCTGTGACTGAAAACCAATCTCAAAGTCAATCACAAAGTCAGAGCCAAAGTCAAAGCCAAACACAGACACATTCATTCTCTGAGGTTAATAATGAAGAGGTGGTTGTTGAGGCTCGATTATTAAAACATGACATGACCGTTGACCCTATTTCAGTTGCTTATTTATCTCAGCCTTCAGAAATTAGTGCATTACCTTTAGCAAGTAAAGTAGCTCATATGACGAAATTATTTTTAGACGATGATTCTGTTCGTTGCAGCCCGACTTATAAAACGATGGATCCCGTCCCTCCCGTACGTTATTTTGTCGCTCGCGAAGCAGGTGATCCTAAAGTTATTTTAATCAATCAAGATGAGGCAAATAAATTTAAAGCATCACCTCAAGAAGGCTGGAGTCTCTATGACATTCGAGTTAGCAAAACGCATGAAACATCTAAAGCAAAAGTTCTAACTCCTATCGTGGGTCCTGAAATCGCTTCACTACAACAAGATCCACTAGTTAATAAATTGAATTTTGCCGCCTTTAGACATCCAGTATCCGGTTCTACTGTGAGCGAGCTGGCAGAATCCTTTAAAGGAATATTAACTCCCAAACAACTTCAACCTACATTGGATATTACCTTTTCTAATACGGAAAATTTAACTGCGGAGGATAACGTATTTCAATTGCCTGAATGGGGTTTCACTGGAAAAAATACTACCGAATGTAAAATACAAATTCAGCGCACTGAAATAGAACATACAGAACAGTATAAAGAGACTGGTGTCACCATCTCTATTGGCGAAAACGATGGTAAAGCGGATGTGTTTATTTCTTCAAAATTAAATGATCGTTTCACCAAAGGAGATAAGCCTAAGGCAATTAAGAAAATTAGGGATGAAATAGGCGAAGAACGAGAAAAGGCGATGGAAGAACACGCCTCTCTTAAAAAAGCACATCATGACCTTAGGGAACGTAAACATGAGCGAATGGATCATTATGCTGAATTAATCAGACAGAAAAAAGAAGAAAGAGAAACGGCCATTAGAATGGGTAAGCAAGCCATAATTGATGGTTATCCTAAGGCAATGCAATCTTCGCTAGATGCTAAAGAATGGTCTAATGGTCCTGTGGGCGCGCTCGCCTTGAAGCATTTGAAAATGTTTGCCCGAAACAAAGTTCAAGGCGCAACTCACTATGGATTCCAACTTGATAAAGTATGGTGTGATGATCTGGAGATGGGGACTAGTTATTGTCTCAACAAACTCTTTAAATTGCATAAAGAAAAAATAGCGAAAGGCGAAGCTTCAGGCTTAAGTGATGAGGAATTATCTGGGCTTTTAAATAAAGAATTAACTAAACTTTTGTTGATAGTGGAAAAAAGATATTCCGATGCCGTGCCTTATAAAGATAACAATGAATTACCCATGGATTCTTTATTTAAAGCAAGCAGAGCACCCGCTAAAATAGGTTCAAAACAAAATCTAGATGTTACATTCCTAGGACAAGATTTTGATACCGCCTTTAGAAACTTATTCTACGATGTTTATTGTGAACAAATTGATGATAAATTCAAAGATGGTCAAAAAGAACGAACTAAAGCGTTTGATGATTTTTCTAAACATTTTAAAAGCATCATTTTCCTGGCAAGAAGAGAGGATTCTTTTACTGCAGAACAACTTCAAGAAAGGTTAATGGCAGCTTGTAGAAACTTTGCTTCTCGAGTAGGTGCCAATCCAGATAAAATGGAAAAGAGATTCAAGGATCGTTTGTGTTATTCCATCACTGCTGGACTCAATAAAGCAGAAAGCAGGACAGCCATACAAAAGGCAATGAAAAATATGGTCTTAAATGGCATTTTGGACTCCATTGGCGTGGCTACGGAAGAGCAACGAGCGTTTTACGAACGTATTAAAGTGTGGTCAGAAGAGAAAATTGATAAAAATAATTTCCCATTGCCTGAGAAATTAAAAGACTATAAGACAACTCCCATTGATAGGGGAGAAATCCGGGCTGCTATTAGAGAGGCATTGGATGCGCAAAAAGTAAGCACAACTGAGACAGAAATGGAGGTTCTAGTTAATAGTACCATCGCCAAGATGCGTGGGCAAAAAGCTCTTGAAGAGCTTTTAGAAAATAATTATAGACCTGTTGAAAATCGCGAACCCAAGTTTGACCCAGATCCCGTAACAGGTGAGCCACGAATCATGTTTGATTCTAGCCATAAAGAAATATTAAAAATGGATCGAGAAGTCCTAAGACTTGAGAAAGAAATAAGCGAGCTTAAAAAACAACGTAAAGAAGAAATAGAGAAGCTTGATCAGCAATGCAAAGATGTAAGAGTACAATTGGATAACAATGAAGGATTATTAGCAAGATTAAACGAAGAGTGGAATGCCATTCGCTCAGTAATTGCCAACATAGGTAAATTCTTTGGGGTATTCACTACGGATAATCACGTTATTGTTAATGAGGAGCAAATAGAGTTCTTTGATGAGCACTTCGATATACCTACCATTATCGAAAAAGATGTAAATGCTACCATCGATTTAGCATTCACTCCACCTGAATACTATGATGTACAAACTGAAATGTTAGTCCAACGTGAGCATTTACATGGACTTGATGATCGGATGATTGATGATCGCGCGATTGAGGTGCGAGCTGAAGGTTCGGTTCTTAATGCAGGAAGAATCGTTACTCAAGAAGCTAGTGAGGTACACCCAAGGGATAATGTAGTGAAAGGATTGGTCAGTGGCGCAGTATTAGAGCAACAACAAGAAGTTATAGCCATTAATCTAGAGTCTGTAAAACTTAAACCAGTTAAGCTGGTAGTTGATGGCTCCCTTGAAGAAAGTGCGGTATTGGAGCAAGAGAAGGATAAGGATGAAGTAGAGGTAAATCCTGATGATCTGCTTCATGCTAAGGGAGAAACCGTTAGATATAGAAATCTATTAAATGAAGGAAGAGGGGAGGATGAACTTCGGAATGACAACTCATTCGGTGTGAAGTGAGAATGCTTTATTTCTTTAAGCCAAAACAGGGCCTTATAACGTAGATCCTAAATAATCCCGCCTAGGCGGGTTATTTAGGTGTCAGTAGTTAAAAGAAGCTAAATAAAATAGATTGAACAGCAAAAAAATCAGGTGAGTTTGTTAGGCCAACACAAGGCCCATTAAAGGCGCCAGTAGAGGTATTTATAGGGCATTGCCAGAGATTATTACTGTCGTCTCCCACATAAGCATAAGTAGTATTATTAAATGATTGAAAAGTCACGCTACCGCTTAGTGCAAATGCTGGAACATTGGTTAATGCGGTACAAGCGCCACTCAAAGTGCCTGTAGATGCGTTAAATGGACATTGCCAAACGGTATCTGAAGCATCACTCACATAAGCATAGGCGCTGCCATTAAACGATTGAAAGGTAACATTATTAGTTTGATAAAATGCAGGTGAATTCGTTAGGGCCACGCACGCTCCACTAAAGGTACCGGTGATTGTATTTATTGGACATTGCCAAAGCGTATTTGAAAGGTCAGAGATATAAGCATACCGGTTGCCATTTACAGTTTGAAAATTTACAGAGAACGTAGCTTGAAAAGCAGTTGTGTTGGTTAGCGCCGTGCAACTTCCACTAAATGTACCCGTTGCCGGATTAATAGGACATTGCCAAAGAGCATTTGTATGAGCAGCCACATAAGCATAGGTTATGCCATTGAAAGACTGAAACGTCACGTTGCTTGTTTTAATAAATGCTGTTGAATTAGTTAATGCGACACAAGCCCCTTCAAACCCTCCAGTAGAGGTATTAAGTGGACATTGCCAGATTTTATCGGTGTAATCACTAACATAAGCATAGGTTATGCCATTAAATGCTTGTAATGTTACGTTGGTAGTTTCCAAAAATGCGGGGGAATTGGTTAATGCAGTACAAGAGCTATTGAAAGTACCCGTGGCACTATTTATCGGGCAGTGCCAGAGTTGCGATGATTCATCGGCAACATAAAGGAAGAGGGGCGTACACACAATCGATATATTGGTTACATTCGCGGTAACGTTTGTACCGGAACCATTATTTACGGTACAAGTTAACCCCGGAGGTTGTTGCAGTATGGTAACATTATAGCTTCCCCCTAAATTAACCGGGGTTGCAAACTGGAAGGATGTGCTACCCGCTGAAACAGTTAAATTCTCACTGCCATTATTTTGTAATACCAAGCCATTGGTGGCTAATCCAGTAATAGAACCGCTAATGGTATAGGTTGCATTGCTTTCTTTAATAATCCTTAAACTGTTACCGAGACTTGGTTGGTAGCATTGTAAGGTACTGCCCTGCTGACATACTACGGGACCGCCAAAGACATTACCTGGTAATTTAGCACCTATTACGCGTAATGAGAGAGTACAGGACTGCTGGCTGTTTAAAGTAAATGGATTGGGGCAACTCCCTGATTCCGAAGTCTCTTGCGTAATTCCCGGAATCGGGTTCATTATTAAGGTATGCGTTTTCTTTGCTTGGTTTGTTACTTTGTATCTAATAAAAACAGGGGTAGTTTGGTTGCCGGGAAGTGAAATGCTCGTTGATGTCAATGGCATAAACGTCCATAAAGGGCTTGCGGCGTAAGTTCCTACAATCTCCAAAAATAATACTATCCCAATTACTAACTTACTAAAGAAATTTCTCATGTTCCCTGTCCTTAGGTTAACCGTGTTCAGCTATTATTAGTAGGAAGTAACGTAGTTTACGCTGATAAATGGGTTGGGGGTTACATAGTTCCTGCAAATAGTTCATTTGGGAAATTAACAGAGAAATTCTTCCATTTCAACAAAGTACTGGGGGGAGCAAAAAGAAGAAATATTTCCATCGTTAACGTATTGTTCTTATTAGATTAATTATAGTTTGAGGCTAAGGATTAGCAGCAATCATCTAAAAAGAGATAAAAATAATATATACTGCATTTATATAGCTCAATAAGTGCATTATTTGTGTATTGCAAGTACGAATAGTCAATTTTAGATAAGGATACATTTGCCTATGCCCCGTTCACCTAAAAGCTCTGCGCATAAAAGAGCCGAAAAAATTTTTGGCACGGGATCATTATTGAATCCCTTAAACTGGCCAAAAACAGCCTTTTCTTACTTTTTTGGTTCCTCTGTTAGTAAAATGGTATTACCTGCGCAAGTCTTATCTACAAAGCGAGATTTTTTACAAGGTACAGCAACCCTAGAAGATAGTTTTATTAAGAAAGTTCGCAAAAATGACCAGTTAGAAATAGATTTTCATACCTTAGATTGCTTTGATGGTGCCTCCTTAGAAACCATGGAGTTAATCCACAGTGAACAAAAGGAAAAACCCAAAGCAGAGCAGAAATATGTGATTTATCTCTGTGGCAATGGCATGTGTATGCAAGATTTATATAATGAAATATATGATATGTGCCTTAGTACCCAACGTAATTTTGTTGCCTTTAACTTAAAAAATGTCATTAAAAGTCAGGGGCAAGTACACAGTGAGCTGGATTTAATTAATGATGTCATTTCGCAAATAGAACGCTTAATATCCGCAGGTGTGCAACCTGAAAACATTTGCCTGGTAGGGCATTCTTTAGGAGCCGCATTCGCTACATTAGCAGCCTATGTTTATTATAAAGAAGGGACACCTATTCGAATTTTCAATGGTCGTTCTTTTGCCAATTTTGCCTATTTCGCTTATCTTCAGGAAAAAAATAGTGGTAGTAGTGAATTTAAAGCCTGGCTGAAGAAAATGAGTTTGCAGCTCTCCAACTTTGACATTGAAGTCGCAAAATATTTTGATGAAATCCCTGATGAATACAAAGAATATATTACTATTAAAGAAGGGCCTATTGATGGGGATGAGCGCAATATTCCGGATGGAGTTATTCCTTTTGAGATATCTCTACGTAGTAAAATTCAAGACCAGGGAACGAATCATTTAGTACGATCTACAAATACCCTCTTTGGTTTTGGACATAACGATCCGCTACGTACGCTAGAGACGGAGAATGGCCAAACGGGAGAAGATCTGTGCCGCTCTTTTATTTTAAAAAAATAATAAACTGGGAGTTGGGCTGCTTGCAACCAGAATTTTTTTTGCAAACAGTACAACCTTCATTAAATTAAAAACGTTTCTTCAGGCCTTAAGCTAAGCACCTCATACCCACCATCTGTCACCAGAATGGTATGCTCCCATTGCGCTGACAATCTATGATCCTTGGTGACCACGGTCCAGCCATCCCCCAAGGTTTTAATTTCTTTACGTCCCAAATTAAGCATCGGTTCAATGGTGAACGTCATTCCTGCTTGTAATTCCAGTCCGGTATTGGCTTTGCCATAATGCAAGACCTCAGGCTCTTCCCACATGGACCTACCAATTCCATGCCCACCGAATTCCCGTACTACGGAATACCCATGTTGTTCCGCGTGCTTTTGGATAATGCTGCCGATATCACCTAGCCGAGTTCCTGGACGTACGATGGCAATGGCTTTATATAAACATTCTTGGCTAACTTCTACTAGTCTTCGAGCAAAAGGTTTAACCGCACCTACCAGAAACATTTTACTGGTATCACCGATGTAGCCATCTTTTTGTACCGTAACATCAATATTAATAATATCGCCGTCTTTAAGCGGTTTATCAGAAGGAATTCCGTGGCAGACGACATGGTTGATGGAAGTGCAAATACAGGCAGGAAACCCGTAATGGTTTAAGGTTGAGGGAATGGCTTGCAAATCCTCAACAATATATTGCCGGCATAATTGCTCAAGCTTATTGGTGCTTACACCAGCAACAACATAAGGCTCTATCATATGCAATACGGAAGCCGCTAATTTACCCGCTACCCGCATTTTTTCTATAGCTTCAGCAGTCTTCACTAACATCGTTTATTTCACCTAGGGATGCTTGAGTTATCAACATTTTGACAATTTCAGGATAGGTAATCGCAGGGTTTTCTTCTGCTAATTTTCCTATCCTGAGCCAATATTCTGCTTGTGAATTAATAGAGCGACTCATTGCTCGTGCCATAAGCTTGGTTGCCTCATGTAATTCGGCAGAAATTTTTACAATGCCCATATTCCTCTCCTAAAAAAACGAAGAATATAGTATTTTATCGCAAAATGCTATATTTTGTATTTTTATGGTTGGTGACGTAGATATAAACTATTTACGAGAGAAGTGAGTTTAAAATGTACAATTCCATTTCTTTTGTGTAAAATTTGTCCTTTTTATTTTAAGGACCTATAAATGCCCCGCAATCAAGCCTCGCAGCCCCAAACGAATATTAGCTCTACCGATTTACCTCCAGAGGTCTTCGCTCGAATTATAACAAAGCTTGCTGCTTCTCAATTAGCGGATTTTAGATTGGTATGTAAACAATTTGCTATGCTTGGAAAAAACGATGCTACCTTGATGTGGTTGCATAGACACTTCCCTGCAACGACACAAGCTGTTCTTTCTGAGCAGCAACAAGGCCCTATGACATTTGCGCAAAATAAAATTAATGAAATAAATATACAGCTTACAAAGGAACACTCGGATTTGCTGCTCCCAGAGCAAATTATGCCTTTTTTGCTGGAATTGCAGCAATATGACCTTGAGCCTCTTTATCGCAATTTTGAAAAAATAAATGAGCGCGCATCTTCTTCTTTAGTGAGCCGTGTTAAGGCAATATTGCCGGAGCTTGGTAACATTTTTTTATGGATTAAAACAGGGAATATGGCCCAGCTTAACAAAGTTAAGTGGACTGATCTTAATATTCTTTGGTTATTAAATAATCTAGATCGTAATCATTTATCTGCATTTGATTGGGCACAAATTAGCGGAAACCAAGAGTTATTAGACCTATTTTATAATAAAGCTTCACGCTTAATGTACCTTAGTGGTGGTTTTGGGGCGTTTCCGAATGGTGTTTTTGATCCGAGGTATCAAACGAATATTCTACAATTAGCTATTCGATGTAATCATAGCCCGCAACAGCTGTTAAAAGCAGTTTACGCGGTTGATGTAGTGAATATGATTTCTCTTAAAAATACCAGTGGCGAAAATAGCTTACATTTTGCGGCACGAAGCATAAATTCAATGTGGTTAGAGTATTTATTAACTAATCTTTCAGATAAAGAGCGTTTACAATGTTTAGAGCAAAAAAATAGTGCTGGGTTAACTCCACTACATGTTGCCGCGCAATTAGGGAATTGGCGAGCTGTATCTTTATTAGCGGCTTATAAAGCCAACACTCGTAACCTAAATGCATTTTTATATGAGGCAATAGATCTGGAGCCGCAAGAAAGAAAAACCACGCGGTTTCATGTAGCGGCTCAGTGCTTAAGTTTGAAACATTTCAAAGAATTACTTACAAACGCCCCATATTTTAAGGTAGATACACCAGATCATAATGGCTCAACTCTCTTACATATTGCCTGCGCTAGAGGCAATTTAAGTTTAGTAGAGGAACTCATACTGCATAAAAATGCCAATTGCTTATTAGCTAATGATGCAGGATGGACTGCTTTGCATTTTGCGATTGCAGGTAATCATATAAACGTAGTTAAATACCTTTTAAAAGAAATAAAAGATTTGAGCAAAATAAAACCAACGCATGACGGTTGGTATCTTAGCCATATACTGGTGAAATATGGCGATGTGAAAATGATTAATCTCTTTAAAGCACAAATAATTGCTGAACTAAACACAAGAAATGGTATTGGAGATATACCCCTTGCGTTAGCAATAAAAGAAGGACGTTATGAACTGGTTCAGGGGTTATTATCTATATTACCTCCCACACAACATGTGCCAGCTCACTGCTTACATTTGGCGGCGACTAGCAAAGACCCCAGCTGCCTCGCTCAATTAGTGTCTCGTGTTATTAGTGTAGATACTCCTGATAGCTATGGCAATACGGCCTTACATTTAGCCGCAGGTTCTGGAAATGTTCGGGGGGTATTATGCTTGTTAAATGCTAATGCCAAAACTAACCTACTTAATGAGAAGGGCAAACTAGCCGAGTATTATGCGAAAGAAAGTGGCAACAACCTTTTGATCAATTTGTTTGCCTGCTTAAGATATGGAAAGAATATTGGGTCAGGTTTCTGGGAAAAGAAAACCGATCCTAGAAAAGTTGAGGCTGCGCGTGCTTTGGAAAATGTACTCTTGGGTAAAGCTGAATATGCTGCTATTGAACCTTATATGGACTTGTTTTCTGTAAAAGCCAGTAAAACGCTTTCACGTTTTTACAAAGCGTTTTTACCCATTATCGCTCCTTACTCAAAAGAACAAGATGAACCACAAGCTGGTGTTATTGCGAGTAGCAGCAATTCTAAAATCTAAGAGGGTCGGGTAGCTTGATTATCTAAATTAAGAACTAAAATATCCCATGATACTAAGAACTCGTAGCCTGGATAAGCGCAGCGTAATACCGCTACGTCTGCTAATGGATATTTATTTAGTAAATGAGTAATTAGGAACTCAACTATAATTAAAGTAAATACCGATAGCATTAAAATTGTTAAGTTTTATTTACTAGCTAAATCATCCAAGGATATATATTATTACAACAGATTTATAGCAAGGAATGAATGAATGAAAAAAATAATATCTATGGTTTTCTTACTGCTCTTATCTGCGTGTTTAACTGGTTGCTGGAGCGTACAAAAAGGACAGAAATCAGGAATTATTGTTAAAGTTGCTAAAGAAGGTAAGTTTTGGGGCACCTATGAAGGAGAAATGGTTTTAGGTGGACTTGAAAATGCCAGCGGCGTAAGTGGGCGTGCATTTTATTTTACTCTAGGCCAATTTAAATCGGATTTGGTAAAAAAAGCAGATTACGCCATGGAGAATAACAAACATGTTATTGTCACCTACCACTGTGATGCCTATACACTTCCTTGGAGTGGGGAAACCAAATGTTTTGTGAAAAATATCGAGTTTGTTCCTGAAAAAACCCCAAAGAAACAATAAAAAATTATAAACCTGGTTGCTTGCAACCAGGTTACTATCGATTACCAAGCGGTCACTCCACCATCGAAGCGATAAAGCTTTTCCGCGTGACTATGCGCCATATGCAACTCTACTTGCTTTAACATCGCAGCAACACTGGCATGAGCATCCATTAAGGCATTTTCTCCACCTAAATCGGTTTTTACCCAACCTGGGTGGATCAGCATGACATGAACGCCCTTATCTTTTACATCCACCGCAAAGCTACGCATAGCACAATTAACCGCGGCTTTACTAGTGCGGTAGGCGTAAGAGCGCCCACTATCATTATCGGAGATACTACCCATTTGCGAGCTAATCACTAAAATATTTTTTTCCTGACTGGCTTGAATATTAGGCAATAAAGCATCACTTAATTTAACCACACTCACACAGTTTACATTAAACACCTTAAGAAAATTGTCTCGGTCCACATTACCAACCGTCACACCTTGCTCGCCAGTAATACCCGCATTATTAACCAATAAATCAATTGGTCGGTGATTCAAGGTTTGCTGCAAAGCGGCAATGTCATCATCACTAGTAACCTCTAGGCGAACCACTTTATCTGCCAATCGATTAAGTTCTTGTGCATTAGCCGGATTACGGCAACAGCCAATAATGTAATATCCTTTCTTCTTTAATTGACGAACAAACTCCAAACCAATACCTCGATTAGCCCCGGTAATCAAAGCACTTTTCATAGGCACCTCCATGGAATTTTTATACCCTTTCTGGAAGTATAGTTTGTTTTTTGCAGTGGATTTTGGCAGCTTAGCCTGGATGCTGTGTGGTGTAATCCAGGATTGAAAGCCCGAAGGCCTCATCCTGGATTATGATTATGTTTTTAAATATAGACTTTTAGTGGAGCGATTAGTGTTTTCTACTAATTATAGACTGAGCTTCCTCTATAAATGCTTCGTGTTCCTTGCCTATGTCCCTATAAAGTCTTTCTTGCTCTTTTGTATGACTAGTACGTAATTGTTCTAATTGATTTTGCAATTGCTCTACTTCTCTTTGATTTTTTTCAAGTAGTGCTTGGCGGCTCACTTGCGAGTTAAGACGTTGTAATAAATCATCATCCTTTTTTTCAAGAGCATATTTCCGTGTTGCCTCGCGAAGTATTGGAATAATTACTGCTAAATTCTTCATTTTTTCTGCGGTTGCAATAGCTGTGGGAGTAGTAGGATTTTTTTCATGTCTTTCTTTGTAAGATGTAGTGAATTTTTTTTGTGCTTGAATTGCTAAAGAATAAGCCAGTTCATTATCTGAAAATAAGAACTCAGGGTTTTCTAAAACTAATTTAATTAAATCGATTTGCGCCGATTCTATAAGAACTTTACGAGTCGTAGTGTGCTCAGTGCCTTGTTCATAATTGAAATTAAGTGATGGTGAGGTAACAATGCATTTGAGCAGATCTTGAGGCCTTTTACTATTGAGCGAGCGTAAGAGGAACGAATTTTTATTATCAGCCTGTACTTCGTTAACAAGCGTTGGTTCTTTTTCAATTAGCTTAATAAGTTTATCATTATCTTTGGCTGCGAAAGCATCCCAGAACTCGGCGATTTTAGACATTCTTTTCTCCATAGAAATTTTAAAACGAACTATCCTATCAAAATATGCTCATAAAAAACACTAAAATCAGTACAGATTAATCATAAAAACTATATTCGATATTGATTTGTATTCGTATTTTCATCAGTCATTATATGTTGATGGCTGCGTTCTATTTTTGCGCATAGGTTTTTAATGTTAAGCAAACTATCTTCTAAGCTATTGTATTTATCAATTAAATTATCAATTGGATTAAGAATTTCTTGAAGTGATTCAGAATCAAGTTTAGAAATATCATCGCATGAAGAAACCTTAGCTAGATTCTCTTGTAATGCTTTTATGATTTCTGCATCTTCACCTTCAATTTCTGCATCTGCGAGAGCGTTTTTAAACTCCTCATTGATTTGCTTTAATTGATTTAACTGTTCATTGCTTACTGTATTTTCTGAACGCAATTCTTTGTATGTTGATTTAAAGTGTGTAAATCCATGAGAATTAAGAGTGTCTTGATGGTTATTTATGCTTGATATAGAAATGCCATCCATGCCAGGGATTGGTGGAGTTGCTGGTGCTTTCATTTTATTTGGTGCGGCACTAAGTTTCTTATCGGAATGATCTAATTTTCTTTCTAAATCGTTTATCGAATTTTTAAATATTTCATAAGACTCTAAGCCTTCCGAGCCAGGCTTAATAATATTATCAATCTTTTTAAGATTATTAATACAGGACGCCAATATAGGTTGTTGTGCTTTTAATGATTGGGTGGAAGATAAATTATTTTGATCGTTTTCAAGTTGCTTTGATAGAGATTTAATCATTTCTCTTTCTTGGGTACTTAACTTTGATTTATCCATTTTTTCAATAAGATCAATACAATCAGAAATTTGTTGTACTACTTTAGTTGCATTGTTTTTGGCTTCTATCTTCTCTTGCAACTTTACTTCATGAACTTTAAACACGCGCTCATTTTTCGCAATTATTTTTTCTTTCTCTTCAATCTTAACCTGATGCTTGTTAAAACATGAATGTATGCCTTTAACATGACGGTTATCCTTTTCCCATACCGTTAATTGCTCAGAGATATCTACATTTAGCGTTTTATGAGCTTCCAGTTTCCGTTGCGCCATATTCCAATTATATTTACCCTCAGCATCCGTGGTTGGCATTCTAGCAATCTGTTCCATACGTCTTTGATGGTTTTCATGTATTTTCTCTAAGCGAGTAAGTTGTTCTGGTGCAATGTTATCCGCATTACGAGCAATTTCCAGCATTTCATCCATTTGTTCTTCGCGAAGAGTAGAAAGTTCATCGTACAGAACGATTTGACGAGCATAATAAGTTTCGCGTAAAACCTGTAATTCTTGTTGGAGTTGGTGCAACGCTGCTAAATCATTCATGAGCTGTCGCTGTTTTGCATCCTGCTCATGAGCTCTCTGATTTACTTGCTCTTGGTTTTTTGATAACCGTTGACGCTCTTGTTCTGCATATAAAAATTGTGTTTGCTGCTGTTTGGCTTCGCGTTCTCGTTCCATTTCCAGAAGAATGCTTAATCGCTGTGATAAACGTTCATCCGTGTGATAAATACGCCTAATTTCTTCAAATTCCCGCATTACAGTAAGATATGCTACCAGGTTAAACTGCTGAAGAATAACAAGTTCATTGTTAATCTGAGCGCCTTGTTCCAGGGTATCTGAATAATTCATGGCGCCTTTACTAAGGCGAGCATTGCGAGACATGGATGAGAGTACGGCATCATTTATCTCAGGCGAGCTTCCTAATTGTTTATTGAAGTCAGTTGGTTTATCTTCTTTCATCACGAGGGTGTCCATAATATATCTAAACAGCATTTATTTAGTGATTATAGACTAAAAAATAAACACATGATTTTTTTAGAATAAGGCTTATGCGCTTAAAATTTTGGATACTGCCGGGAAGACGTAGCTGGTGGATGTAGATTAGTGGTTGAGCATGGCCTAATGTGCTGCCTAGCAGTAAGCTTTAAAAGACCTCACCCTACAATGTTTGGGATGACGTGCTTAAAAGTCTTTAAGTAAGCGCCATTAGGCCATAACTTCCATATTAAGCTTGGAGATGACGCATATTTTGAGTTACCTTAAACTATTATCCCATAAGCTCAAATTCAGCTCCTCATTACTTATTCCTAGATCAGTAGTATTGATTCCGAGATTAGTATTCATTCCTGTGTCAGCCGCTGTGCTTTGAGAGGCGAAAAAGAGTGAGTTTGATTGTTTCTCGGCATAAGCCTGGGTGAAGCGAAACTTAGGGCCGTTGTACATAAATGATAATAATTGTTTAACCAAGTTAACTGTTGGATAGTTACCGAAAATATGTTCATACATACTGTCAATATCTCGTTTTTCTTGTGGGCAGAGTTCTGCCAATAGCTTTTCGGCGTATTGCTTATTAAATTTCCCCATCATTTTAAAGATGAGAGCGGCATTGCTAAACGTATAATTATTAGCGAATAATGGTTTTTTCTGTGGTGTTTCACTTAGAAATAAATAACCTACGGTAAATAAGGATAACAGGCGGACCTCTTTATAGTTTTGTGGCTCTGAGCCTCCCACGATAGGCATCAAAAGTTTAATGGGCATAAAGACTTGATCGATATTGGCCAGGACAAAAGCTAAATTCCAGCTCGTGTATAAATCACGCCATTCTTTGGGGATATTAAACTGGGACACCTTTTTCTTAACATTATTTAGCTCTAAATCAGGTAGTAAAGTATACTTTAAGTCCTCATCAATCTTTACGCCTTCTGGGAGTACCTGTGAGTTTATCACGTAATTGGTCGTGTAACGTTGGTTCTCCATCAGCATAATTAAGCCAATACCGGCTTTGGCATTATCGATACCACCTAATTGCTGCGCATGCGTACTATCTTCCCAAGCTGCTTCAAAAATATTTACTCCCATACTGGCTACAGTACTGGTATCTTTGCTGGATAAATTGGCGATATCAACATTGGTGGCATTTAAGCTAGATAAATGATTCGCTGCGATAAAGGCATCTGCATCGGCTTGTGTTTCTACTTGTTCCCCCATAATACGGTGAAATATCACATTGAGCATACCGGGTTTAATGGAAACTAATTTTAAACGTTCAAATAGGGTTGCTTCATAGGGGGCACCGAAAAAGAAATCCACCAAAGGATTACCCGGGGCGGGGCTGCCTGCGCGTTTAATGAGATGATCATAGACCTCTTTAACAAAGCTCTGCCCATTTGCCATGGTAATAATGAGTGCATCAAAAATACACAGCAGATTGATTTGCAATTGCAAGGTGGGGGCAGCAGCTACGAGCTCAGCATCGGAAATTAGCCCATTTTCTTCAATATAAGCCAGTAAATTACATAAGGGTTCATTATTGAGTATATTCTGTTCGACGTACTCAATTAATTTGCCAAGATCAATTTCTTTAGACGTAATATGCTGAATAAATGCCTTGTAGTTAGTATTATCTGTAACCAATTCATCGAGGCCTAACGCGCTTAGAATATCAGCGATAAGTTGTGGGTTTGAGGTGTTGCTCATATGGCGTTTAACCCTAGAGAGAAAGAGAGCCGCTTTTTCTTGCGTTGTCATCGAAATTGTACCTTCCCAAATTATTAAGGTGTAAAATTTTAAACCATTTTTATTAAGGCTACCTTAACAGCTTTTTAAAATAAAACGGTTTTGCTTAAGTATAGGTCGTGAATTTTATTGTTTTTTTCAATACAATAAGTCCAAAGCAGTGGAATGCCCTAACTTTATGGAGAAATGCTCATGCAGGTAAAAGCAGCAGTAGCGTATGCGGCAGGAAAACCATTGGCAGTTGAAATGGTGGAATTAGAAGGACCTAGGCTAGGTGAGGTCTTAGTAGAAATAAAAGCAACGGGCGTTTGTCATACTGATGCGTTTACGCTTTCAGGCGATGATCCGGAAGGAATCTTTCCAGCCATTTTAGGCCATGAGGGCGCCGGTGTTGTCGTAGAAGTTGGGCCGGGTGTTACCTCACTCAAGCCAGGTGACCATGTAATACCTTTATATACCCCTGAATGTCGTCAGTGCGAATACTGTCTCTCACAAAAAACAAATCTTTGCCAAGCGATTCGTTCTACCCAGGGAAAGGGGCTGATGCCCGATGGTAGTAGCCGTTTTCGTTTAAATGGTAAACCTATATTTCATTATATGGGAACTTCTACCTTTGCTAACTATACCGTGCTCCCGGAAATCGCGCTGGCCAAAATTCGCCCAGATGCACCTTTTGAGAAAGTGTGCTACATCGGTTGTGGTGTAACTACCGGTATTGGTGCTGTAATTTATACTGCAAAGGTTACCCCCGGAGCGAAAGTGGTGGTATTTGGCCTGGGCGGCATTGGGCTTAATGTGATTCAAGGGGCGCGTATGGTTGGTGCAGAGCAGATTATTGGTGTCGACATTAATCCTGCACGCCAAGCCCTAGCGCAAAAAATGGGAATGACCGATTTTGTAAATCCTAAAGAGGTAGGGGAAGACTTGGTAGCGCATTTGGTGGAGTTGACCAAAGGGGGCGCTGATTACAGTTTTGAATGTGTTGGTAATGTGACGTTGATGCGCCAAGCTTTAGAGTGCTGCCATAAGGGGTGGGGTGTATCGACGATTATTGGTGTTGCCGGAGCGGGGCAGGAGATTTCTACGCGGCCTTTTCAATTAGTAACAGGAAGAGTATGGAAAGGCTCAGCCTTTGGTGGTGCCCGCGGGCGTACTGACGTGCCTAAGATTGTGGATTGGTATATGGATGGCAAAATCAATATTGATGATTTAATTACCCATGTGATGCCTATTGAACAAATTAATGAAGCTTTTGATTTAATGCATAAGGGTGAATCAATTCGGTCGGTGGTAACCTTTTAAAAATGTGTTCTATATATTAGGAGAGCTAAACAATGGAGCTTATTGAAGAACATTATTGCTTTGGTGGCGTACAGCGTGTTTACGCTCACCAATCGGTGGCAACTCAATGCAGCATGCGTTTCGGCCTTTTTTTACCGCCACAAGCTCAACAGCAGAATGTTCCGGTTCTTTATTGGCTTTCAGGATTAACCTGTAACGAGCAAAATTTTATTACTAAAGCAGGGGCCCAACGAGTAGCTGCAGAATTAGGATTAGCGTTGGTGGTGCCTGATACGAGCCCACGTGGAGTTGCGATACCTGGAGACAACGACAGTTATGATTTTGGTGTTGGTGCAGGCTTTTACGTCGATGCTACCCAAATGCCCTGGGCAAAACATTATCGCATGGCCACCTACATTCAAGAAGAATTACCCGCGCTTTTAACCGCACAAGCCCCTTTGGATGCACAAGCCTGCGGTATTTTCGGACATTCGATGGGAGGGCATGGCGCCTTAACTTTAGCATTAAAAAATCCGCAACAATATCGCTCTGTTTCTGCTTTTGCTCCGATTTGCGCACCAAGCCAGTGTTCTTGGGGGCAGAAGGCGTTAACGGGGTATGTGGGGGCTGATAGAGCGCGGTGGAGTGAATATGATGCCTGTGAGTTAATTCGCTCTCGCGGATGGCCGCATCAAGATATTTTAGTGGATCAGGGAAGTGCAGATAATTTTTTGCGCGAACAGCTAAAGCCGGAATTATTGCAAGCGGCATGTGCACAAGCGGGAGTGGCGCTTAATCTGCGTTTACAACAGGGTTATGATCATAGTTATTATTTTATTGCCAGTTTTATTGAAGATCATTTACGT
This sequence comes from Legionella saoudiensis, assembly GCF_001465875.1. Lineage (GTDB taxonomy): Bacteria > Pseudomonadota > Gammaproteobacteria > Legionellales > Legionellaceae > Legionella > Legionella saoudiensis. The sequence continues at coordinate 410,403 of NZ_LN901323.1, forward strand.
TTTCATGCGAGTCGCCTACATAAACAGTAGCTTGGTTGCACGCAACCAAGCTTCGTCTAGGTTAAAATTTTTGATAAAGTCCTACTAATTCGGCAGTGCCAAGTACATGGCCGGTTATCGTTTGTAGAACTATATCGCGCGTAGCGCCTTCCCCCAACTCGAGTTCTTTATCAATGGCATACAATTTAAAAACATAACGGTGGGCTCCTAATTGCGGGCAGGGGCCTCGGTACCCTTTTCCGCCCCAACTATTTTGTCCATTTACCGCACCCTCTGGCGTTGGGGCGGCAGCGCCTAGCTCAGTTACATTTGGTGGAATATTAAACATGAGCCAATGGGTCCATGTGCCACTAGGAGCATCAGGATCTTCTACGACAAGTACAAATGATTGGGTTTTCGCAGGCGCATTGTGCCACGTTAAGGGGGGAGACTGATCGACTCCGCCACAAGTGAATTCTGTTGGAATCATCGAATTTGGTTTAAATGCAGAGCTTTCCAGGGTGAACTTATTATCTGCAAAACTTTTGTAGTTAAACATCCAAATTAACAAGAACAAAATTAGAGAATATTTTTTCATTTATGACTACTCCATTTAACTGCATGAATTTAAGCAAAAAATATGAAAAAAACAGCTCATATATCTCGATTCAACTCCTACATTGTAGCACTGAAATTATATTTCGCTGGAATTCCTGAGAAAAATGATCAAAAACCCACTGGCGATAGCCTATAATAAGGGCATGTAGTACAAAAGGCGCGCGATGAATTGAACTCTCAGCTACCTACATTACTGGCAAGACAAGGAATCTATACGCGAGAAGGTTCGGTTTATGCTTATGAATTATTGTATCGTAACCCCGGGCTTGCTAATGTGAATCTAGGTAACGGTGAATTGGGGGATAAAGCCACCTCCTTGGTTATTACTCAATTATTTGCCAGTATGGACATTGATACCATTATTGGTGACAAATTAGCCTATATTAATTTTACCCATAGCCATCTCATCCAGAAAGTACCTACTTTATTGCCCAAAGAGCGCATCGTTATTGAGGTATTAGAATCGGTAATCGTTGATAAGCCCTTAATTGACAGTTTAAGCTCGCTGCGTGAGCAGGGCTATTGCATCGCTCTGGATGATTTTATTCCCAGTGAAAAGAACTCCATTCTCATTGATTTGGCAAATATTATTAAAATTGATGTACTTAATTTAAATAAACGACAAATTGCTGCGCAATTACGGCGATTAAAACATTTTAAAGGCAAGCTATTAGCAGAAAAAATTGAAAGCCATAACCAATATAAAGATTGTATTGAGTTAGGTTTTGATTATTTTCAAGGCTTTTTTCTTAATAAACCACGTCCACTAAAGGGACAACAGATAACTGAAAACAAGGCGCATTTGATTAGGGTATTAGCAGAACTTAATAATGAGGATATTCCTTTAGAACGAGTTGAAGAGTTTATTTTACACATTCCTAAATTAAGTTATCGCCTGTTACGTTTGGCGAATTCTGCCGCAGCCTATAATGGCCGGAAAATTGATTCATTAATCGATGCGCTTAAACGTTTAGGGTTAAATCAGGTTCGCAATTGGCTGCGGCTATTTCTATTGGCAAATCAGAATGATTTAATGTCCGATCTAGTCGAGCGAACTTTAATTCGCGCTAAAATGTGTGAATGTTTAGCGAAATTATCTTCGGAGTATGTTGATCCCCACCAGGCATTTACTATGGGCATCTTTTCTTCTTTGGATGCGTTTCTTAACGAACCAATGACATCCATTTTAAGCAAAATTCAATTAAGTGAGGTCCTAAATGATGCTCTGCTCCATCAGCGTGGGCAACTGGGAAAAATCCTAAAGGATACGATTAATTATGAAGAGGGTAATTTTAACAAATTAGAAAACTCAGCATACGGGACTAAAAATTTAATCAATGCATACTTAGAGAGTATTGAATATGCGCGCGCCATTATGCGTCTTACCAATCAGTGACGCATCACGCTCTGTATTAAATGCAGGCACAGTGATATGCTATAAGCAATCATTTCAACCCTAGTTTAAGTTAGCTTCATGGAAACTGAAAAGAAACTCGCTGCAATTTATGTGGTAAAACCAGAATTTCGTACAGAACTTTGCCATGAACTGGGCGAAATCTCTCAGGTAGTTGCAGATTTAGTTTTTTCTCCCCATAAGAAAGTTGACGTTTGTTTTGCTCAGGATATTTGGTTGGAGCCCCAAATTGTTAACTTTCAATCAATCTCTGAAGCGGTAAAAATTCTTCGTCAAGCAGGAAAATATTGGTATCTGCATCCTATTGAAAATGTCAGACGCTCCCGTTTAATTGAAGAACAGTTACGCCAGTACTCACCATTAATGCAACATTTTCCACTGCGTGAAGATATCCCTCCCTTGGGGGCTTTTAGCCTTTTAGACAAAAATACCTTAGTTTTTAGTGCCAAACGCTTAAAAAAATGGCCGCAGGGCAATTGTTATTTTATTGAAGATAAAATTAATCCACCCAATCGCGCCTATCTAAAATTATGGGAAGCATTAACCTTACTCGATGATTATCCAAAACCTGGAGACACTGCTTTGGATTTGGGCGCATCGCCAGGAGGGTGGACTTACGTAATGCATTCTTTGGGAGCTCAGGTAACTGCAGTGGATAAGGCACCTTTAGCGGCGCAAATTGCAAGCTTACCGGGTATAACCTGTATGCAGCAAAGTGCATTTGCCATTGAGCCTGCAAATCTTAATGAATGTTTTGACTGGGTGCTCTCGGATATTGCTTGCTACCCAGATCGGGCGTACGCTCTCATTACGAAATGGATTGCTTCGAAAAAAGCAAAACAAATGATTTTCACCATTAAATTACAGGGCCAAATTGATTTATCCGTCATTAAACAATTTCAAGCAATTCCCAACTCCTATACTACGAATATGTTTTATAACAAACATGAGGTTACCTTTTTTTATCCCTTTTCTCGTGATCTTTCTGTATGAAGATGTAATTAAGGTGATAGACTAGAATAGGAATAAATAATTCGGCTGTTTTCTGAGTCCATAGCGAATAGATGTCTTTTATACCTATCCTTTTGATTGTACATAATTTACGTCAAGAGGCTGGCCGAAGAAACATCACCTAGTCCTTTGTCTTCTTTATAAGATTAGGTTTTATTTTGAACAAAATGAGACTATAATGCCTACCTGTCTATAAAGTGGCAAGGAAAGGGTAATTATGATCGCTTTGGCTAAAATTGAGAAAATACAAGTACTATTACAACAATATACTCGAGAAAATAGCGACCCAGACTCGCCTTCACTCATTCAAGAACTGCAAAAGTGGTTAGATTCTACGCAAAATCATGTCGATCATACGATAATTGAAGCACAATTGGCCTCCATCCTCATACATAACTACTTAAAACCTAGTGATAGCCAGGCAGCCCTGGCATTTAAAATAGCATTACCCTCTATTTTTCAAAAACACGAATTAAAGAAAATCTTAAAAAGTGTTGCGCTTTCTCAAACGGAGAAAGACCTTTTTAGCGAATTATACTTACAAAATGTAGTCGATATGACGCCTACCCCTCGTATCACGGGAGCTGTAAATTTCTTTGCTTCAGATAACCATCGTGACGCGCAAGGAGTAATTCTGAGAACTACTCCTTCTCGAGATTTAATTAAGATAATCTCAACCGACAAAGCTTTCTATACCCATATTTTAGAAATTTTGTTCGAACGGCAAGATAAAGATGCCTTACGCTTTCAAGCCCAGACATTAAAGAGCTGGTTTCAGCAGTTGGGCAACGAAGAAAATATTTTAGCTCATCATTCATCAGCCGAAAGGGAGCAATGGATAAATAGAATAAAAAATTGTTTAAGTTGGCCTGAAACAAGCTTGATCTCCAAAGTACATTGCATTCGGGCTCTTCAATGCTTTGGGGATGTATCCGCAGAAATAAAGAATGATTTTTTGGATACTATGAAAAAAATCAAGACCTTACCCCTAGTTCAATTAGATGAAGATGATGCTGTAAGATTTAACTTGCGTTTAAAAGATGTATATGAGCGACGAAAAGATGTGTGGGAGGAGGCGCTTACTTTTGCTCCTGATTCTCCCGAACTAGTCTTAGAGCAAATTGAGGCGAATAACGAATTTGAAACGATGGGACAAAAATATATTGACTTAATGTTCGTGGCTGCAAAGTTGAATGAACAACAATTAAATAGAGCCCTTGTTTTATGTTTAACCCATGCTGCAATCGAGAGGCATACTCCGAATCCTGCAAGTGATGCATTTTTCACCTTGGTAAGGACGCATAAGAGGCATTTTCCAGAAGCTCTACGGCAACGTTTCCTTAATACGATTAAGGATACTCATTTAAGCACAGAAAATGAGCGGGTCACTGATCGCCATTCTTTTAATGCATTGATTTTACTTACTTCTAACAATTCAATCTTGTTAAATACGCTTACTGAGATAATATTTTCACGAATGAGACATCCAGATCCGAAGGTGCGAGCCAGCGTTTATTGCCTTGATGAGCTTGCTTTATTCGTATCAGGCCTATCGGAAATACCAGAAGAGTTAATTACTAATCTAATACAGGCAATGGCCGAACAAACGCCTGCTGATAGCGTGAAAAGCGCTTTAAAATCGGCCGTCGGAAAGTTATCCGTTATGCAATTAGCAAAATATATACAGAGGTATTTCCCTGCTCTATCCAGTGATAATAAAGATGAAAAAATCAAGGCGATTAATATCATTGCGGAGTTAGCTGCGCCCCTATCTCCCTGCCCGGATGACATTATTTTAAAATTGATTACGCTAAGCAACAATTTAGATAGTGAGGTGTCTTTCGCAGCCCTTACTGCATTAAAGTCTTTAAAACCACACCTCTTACTACTTAAAAAGGGCCTGATTAACGAGATGCTAGAGTCTGGTTATGATGATTATCGATTTACTGCGCTTATTGAATTGGCTCCTTTAATATCTACCACCGACTTTACGGACGACCTAATTCCCAATTTAATGAACGCAGAGGTATATCATGAAGGCGATGATAAATTAAAGGTAAAAGCATTATCTTTATTGATTCCCAAATTTAGTGAGTCGCAGCTAGACGCTTATGTGGCGCTTTGTTTGCAAGAGCCGCAAAATATGAAATGGCTAAGCATCATTCCTGCTCATATGTTCAACGGCCAATTAGATGCATTTATAAAAACACATCAAGAGCTTCTTAAAAATGCTGATGTGGAGGTCAGTGAGCAGGCTTTTGGGGACTTGTTAATGATTTTTTCTACAGTTCCGCTCCGCTCGCCAGGAAGAGTTCTGATTGATTGTATAAAGATGTTAAAGGATGAAGATTTTATTTATGAGGTAGAAGAAGTAATCCCACAAGTGATGCATTTAGTTGCAGATGAATATGTGAACGAGGTTTATGAATTATTCATCGAGATAATAACTAGCAATGTAGGTTCCAGTGACTTGATGAATGCCGCCTTAAACGGGCTGGCCAAGTTAGTTCCCAGACTAAGTCAAGAGCAAATTACGATGATGAAGATGCATCTAATTGAGAAATTGGATGAGCGCAATCCTAATGTATTTGCTGTTCTAACTAGAATAGCCTGTTTTCATGATGAAGAATTAAGCTCATTGATAATCGTATTGGCCGAGAGAGTAGATGTGTCGACTACCAAATATCTGCGCAACATTGCTCATTTAATAACCAAAGATTGCCTTGATGAGGTTTTAACGTCTCAGTTTAGAGATGCTGAGGATACTAATTACAAAGTATGCCGGGAAGCCTGTTTAACTCTATTTGCGATAGCTCCTTATGCTACAGACGATGGAGTCCAACAGATAATTTCTTGTTTCATTCAAATTTTAGCGGATGAAGAGCATGCATTACTTCACATTTCAGGTGACCACCCTGGTTATGACATTGCGATAAATGGCCTTATTAGGTTCGCGGATGCGATAAAGCAAACAGAACTGGAGAAGATTCACAATTTGCCGGAAACAAATTTCAGTATAATTGTCCTGAAGTATATCTTAAAGGCATATACTGAGTTCCCGGAAAATTTGTGCGCCCAACGTACAGAAGGAGCATCGGTAAGCATATCAGCATGATTTGATCACCCATATAAAACTGTACTTTGGCACAGCGCGCATCAAGGTGGTGTAATACCTTTGGGTGGTTGGGATTTTTAAACCGGCACTCAATTATAGGTGAGAAATAATTTACCAATAAAATTGATTAAAACCGCCATGATCATTGATCATTTAACTTGGTTGTTTTATAATCCGCGCGGTGAAACTTAGGTGAATATGTGAACAAACAGCTGAGTAAGCGCGGAATTGTGCGATTATGGTTGGTGCAGTTAGGCATTACATTGGTCTTAGCGGCTATATGTGCGCTGGCTTATGGCACTAACGCTGCGACATCGGCATTGCTTGGCGGTATGGTCTGTGTTATCCCTAATGCGTATTTCGCAAGAAAGTTATTTAAGTATCAAGGCGCGCGATCAGCAAAAAAGATTGTGAATAGTTTTTATAAGGGCGAGGCGATAAAAATAATTTTATCGATCATGCTTTTCACTGCCGTGTTTGTGTGGGTTAAAATTACCCCACTGGCTTTTTTTGCATCGTACATCCTGATCCTGATGACGCACTGGTTTGCTCCATTGATTATTGTTAATAAACAGAATAGGCCTGAAAGTGACTGAAATGGTATCTAGCACAAACTACATCAAACACCATCTAACGTACCTAACATATAACGTTAGTGAGATGAAAATGGGACCAGGCGGTGGTTTCTGGACATTAAACCTTGATACATTATTCTTCTCGATTACTATGGGGATTATTGTATGCGGCCTCATGTATTTTGGCGCACGCAAGGTAACCACTGGCGTTCCTGGAAAATTGCAAAATTTTGCCGAGGTAATGCTGCAATTTGCTGACAATCAGGTTAAAGATTGCTTCCATGGCAAAAATAAATTAATCGGCCCCTTGGCGCTGACCATATTTTTGTGGGTTTTCCTGATGAATTTTATGGACATCTTCCCTGTTGACGTACTGCCTTTAATGGCACAAGCAGGTGGAGTGCATTACCTGAAAGTAGTGCCCACGAATGACTTAAACTTGACCTTTGCCTTGTCAATTACCGTATTCATTCTGATCATTTTTTACAGTATTAAAATTAAAGGGACTAAAACGTTTATTAAAGAATTAACGTTACAGCCTTTTAATCACCCAGGATTTATACCTTTTAACCTGTTGCTGGAATTAGTAGGTTTAATTGCTAAGCCTATTTCTTTAGCACTGCGGTTATTTGGAAATTTATACGCCGGCGAATTAATCTTTATCTTAATTGCCTTGCTAACCTTAAATGCTTCAATGTCATCACCTGTCGGTACTGCGACTCTAGGCTTTGCCCAATTCTTATTGGCGCTTGGCTGGTCAATATTCCATATCCTGGTAATTACTTTGCAGGCATTTATTTTCATGGTGTTAACTATTGTTTACCTTAGTTTGGCACACGAAGAACATTAATCGATTTTTATTTTCATCATCCATTTTAAAGGGGATTAAATATGCAAGCTGCTAGTCTAATAGCACAAGTTCAAAGTATGACCGTTGTTGCGGTTGCCTTGTTGATTGGTTTAGGTGCGTTAGGTACCGCTATAGGATTTGGTCTGCTAGGCGGCAAATTCTTAGAGGGTTCTGCTCGTCAACCAGAAATGGTTCCAATGTTACAAGTAAAAATGTTCATCGTTGCAGGTCTTCTTGACGCGGTAACAATGATTGGAGTGGGTATCGCATTGTTCTTCACGTTCGCAAACCCTTTCCTAAACAACCTAGGTTCTTGATAACAAATGATTAGGGCGCTTAAGCGCCCTGATTGTTGCAGGAGATAATTACGGTGGATATTAACTTAACATTAATAGTACAAATGCTGGTATTCGCAGCTTTTGTTTTATTTACCATGAAACTGGTTTGGCCTCCATTAGCGAAAGCATTGGAAGAAAGACAAGATAAAATTGCTGATGGTCTATCTGCCGCTGAGCGTGGTCGTAAAGAACTTGAATTAGCTCAACATCGTGTTAAAGACGAATTAAAGCAAGCTAAAGTTCAATCAGCTGACATCATTGAAAAAGCAAACAAGCGCGCTGCTCAAATCATTGAAGAAGCAAAAGAAGCTGCAAAGCACGAAGCGCAAATGCAATTTAAGCAGGCGCAAGAGCAATTAATGCAGCAAGTAAACCATGCTAAAGAAGAACTGCGCAAGCAGGTTGCTACCTTAGCTGTTACTGGCGCTGAGAAGATTTTAATGCGTGAAGTAGACGCGAAAGCGAATGCTGCACTGTTAGATAACTTGATAGAAGAGATTTAAAATGTCTGATAGCACCACTATTGCCAGACCTTATGCCAAAGCTATTTTTGAATCAGCGTTAGCAGAGAATCAATTAGCCGGGTGGTCAGCACATTTGACAACGCTTGCCCAGGCTGTAATGCATCCTGAAGCAGCCCAGTTTATTGAAAATCCTGCGTCAACAGTTGCTCAACAAATCGAGTTGCTGCAAGGCATCGTCAATGCTGGGTCGAAGAAGAGCGAATCAATAAATAATTTGATTGCTTTGCTGGCTACAAATAAACGTTTAATGCTGTTGCCTGAGATTTGTGCTCATTACGAAGCTCTTCGTGCAGAGCAAGAAAAAACTCTGGATGTGGATGTAAGCAGTTTCTCAGACTTATCTGCGGCACAAAAAGAGCGATTAGTAGAATCTTTAAGTAAGCGCTTACAGCGTAAAGTCACATTAAAAATCAGTATTGATCCTACCCTGCTTGGCGGAGCTGTTATTCGAGCAGGCGATTTAGTTATCGATGGTTCAGTTCGGGGCAAGCTGAGAAAGCTTCATACCAACTTAGCCGCTTAAATTAGAGGATAATTTTCATGTCAGAACAAGTAGCATTAAATCCTTCTGAAATCAGTGAATTAATCAGAAAGAAAATAGAACAGTTCAATGTAGTATCTGAAGCAAACGATGAAGGTACCGTTGTAAGCTTTAAAGACAACGTTGCTACAATCCATGGTCTTAAAGACGTAATGGCTGGGGAAATGATTGAATTTCCAGGCGGAGTTTATGGTCTTGCATTAAACCTAGAGCGCGATGCAGTGGGTGCGGTAATCCTTGGTGATGCTTCATCTTTAGCTGAAGGCCAAAAAGTTAAATGTACTGGCCGTATTCTTGAAGTACCAGTTGGTAACGCACTTTTAGGTCGCGTAGTTGATGCATTAGGTAACCCAATTGATGGTAAAGGCCCAATTGAAGCAACTGCTATGGCGCCAATTGAGAAAGTAGCTCCTGGAGTTATTGCTCGTAAATCAGTAGACCAACCAGTACAAACCGGATTAATCGCGATTGATGCTATGGTTCCAGTTGGTCGTGGACAGCGTGAGCTGATCATTGGTGACCGTCAAACTGGTAAAACAGCAATTGCTATTGACGCCATTATTAACCAAAAAGGCACTGGCGTTAAGTGCGTATACGTAGCTGTAGGCCAGAAAGCTTCTTCAGTTGCTGCCATTGTACGTAAGTTAGAAGAGCACGGTGCATTAGAGCATACTATTGTTGTCGTTGCTGGCGCTTCCGATACTGCAGCATTACAGTTTATTGCTCCTTACGCAGGATGCACCATGGGTGAATACTTCATGGAGCGTGGCGAAGATGCATTAATCGTTTATGATGATTTAACCAAGCAAGCTTGGGCATACCGTCAAATTTCCTTGTTATTACGTAGACCGCCAGGTCGTGAAGCGTACCCAGGGGATATTTTCTACTTACACTCACGTCTCTTAGAAAGAGCTGCGCGTATTAATGCGGATGAAGTAGAAAAATTAACTAAAGGCGAAGTAAAAGGTAAGACTGGTTCATTAACTGCATTACCAATTATTGAAACGCAAGCGGGTGACGTATCTGCATTCGTACCTACAAACGTAATTTCGATCACTGATGGTCAGATCTTCCTGGATGTTGACTTATTCAACTCTGGTGTTCGACCTGCAATTAACTCAGGTTTATCAGTATCGCGTGTGGGTGGTGCGGCACAAACTAAGATTATGAAAAAGCTTGGTGGTGGTACTCGTTTAGCATTAGCTCAGTTCCGTGAGTTAGAAGCCTTCTCTCAGTTTGCTTCTGATCTTGACGATGCAACCCGTAAGCAATTAGAGCGCGGTCAACGTATTACTGAACTTATGAAGCAAAAACAATACGCTCCTTATTCTGTATCAGATATGGGTGTTGCCTTGTTTGTTGTTGAAAAAGGTTATTTAGATGATGTTCCATTAAATGAAATTTCATCATTCTTAGGTTCTTTACATGACTACATGCGTACTACTCATGCTGCATTGATGCAATCAATCAATGAAGCAGGTGCTTATGATAATGATATTGAAGCACAATTGAAGAAAGCTGTTGAAGACTTTAAACGTACAGCTAGTTGGTAGTCAATTTAAGGCGAGATAAGATATGGCTGGAGCAAAAGAAATCCGTTCTAAAATTTCGAGTATCAATAAGACTCGAAAGATTACTCGTGCAATGGAAATGGTGGCTGCAAGTAAAATGCGCAAAACACAAGACAGAATGCGCGCATCCAAGCCTTATGCCAATAAAATTTATAATGTGGTCAAACACATTGCTCGCGCGCACTCTGAATACAAGCATCCATTCATGGGGCAGCGCGAGATTAATCGCATAGGTCTTATTGTAGTGACTACCGATCGCGGTTTATGCGGTGGCTTGAATGCAAATTTATTGCGTGAAACCGTCCGTACGATTCGTGATTGGAAATCCAATGGTAAAGAAGTTGATATTGCGGTTATTGGCCGCAAAGGACAAGCGTTCTTTAAGCGTGTTGGTAGCAATGTACTTGGATCAAAAGATCATTTAGGCGATACACCAAGCATTAATGATTTGATTGGTATTGTAAAAGTCATGTTAGATGCTTTTTACACTGGTAAGATTGATGCATTACATATCGTATACAACGAATTTGTTAACACCATGACGCAAAAGCCATTGGTGAAGCAATTACTACCATTGCCAAAATCCGAAGATGACAGCAAGACTATGGGGCATCACTGGGACTACATTTATGAACCTGATGCGAAAGAATTGTTGGATAATCTTTTAGAACGTTATATCGAATTGCAAGTGTATCAGGCAGTTGTAGAGAACATCGCCTGTGAACAAGCGGCAAAAATGATTGCAATGAAAAGCGCAACCGACAACGCTGGTGATTTGATTAAAGAATTTCAATTGGCTTATAACAAAGCTCGACAAGCTGCAATTACTCAAGAATTGGCAGAAATTGTCGGTGGCGCAGCCGCTTTATAAGAGGGTATATAATGAGCAGCGTAGATACAGTAGCAGTTAAAAATATCGGAACAATCGTAGAGATTATTGGTGCGGTTGTGGACGTTGAATTCCCACGCGACAATGTTCCTAAAATCAATGATGCATTGAAACAAGTTGATGGCGAATTGGTTTTCGAAGTACAGCAACAGCTAGGTGATGGCGTTGTGCGTACCATCGCTATGGGAACCACCGACGGTATGAAACGTGGTTTAAAAGTTGAAAATACTGGCCACCCAATTCAAGTTCCAGTGGGTAAAAAGACGCTAGGTCGTATTATGGACGTATTAGGCCGTCCAGTAGACGATGCGGGCCCAATCGGTGCGGATGAGCACTGGGCGATTCACCGTAAGGCGCCAAGCTACGAAGAGCAAGCAGGTAGCCAAGAACTCTTAGAAACGGGTATTAAAGTTATTGACTTACTTTGCCCCTTTGCTAAGGGTGGTAAAGTTGGTCTGTTCGGTGGTGCCGGTGTGGGTAAAACCGTTAACATGATGGAATTAATTCGTAACATCGCGATTGAGCACAGTGGTTACTCAGTATTCGCCGGTGTGGGAGAACGTACTCGTGAAGGTAACGACTTCTATCATGAAATGAAAGATTCAAACGTACTGGATAAAGTATCTCTAGTATACGGTCAGATGAACGAGCCACCAGGTAACCGTTTACGTGTTGCATTAACTGGTTTGACTATGGCGGAAAAATTCCGTGATGAAGGCCGTGACGTATTATTGTTCGTAGATAACATTTACCGTTATACCTTAGCCGGGGTTGAAGTATCCGCTCTGTTAGGTCGTATGCCTTCAGCGGTAGGTTATCAGCCTACACTAGCAGAAGAAATGGGTATGCTCCAAGAGCGTATTACTTCTACCAAGACTGGTTCCATCACCTCAATTCAAGCAGTATACGTACCTGCGGATGACTTGACTGACCCATCACCAGCTACTACGTTTGCGCACTTGGATGCGACTGTTGTATTGTCACGTCAAATTGCTGAATTAGGTATTTACCCTGCGGTGGATCCATTAGACTCGACTTCACGTCAGTTAGATCCATTAGTTGTAGGTCAAGAACACTACGATACAGCGCGTCGTGTACAACAGACCTTACAACGTTATAAAGAATTGAAAGATATTATCGCGATTCTGGGTATGGACGAATTATCAGAAGAAGACAAGCGCGTAGTAACTCGTGCTCGTAAGATTCAACGATTCTTGTCACAGCCATTCTTCGTTGCTGAAGTCTTCACTGGTTCTCCAGGTAAATACGTATCATTAAAAGATACTATTAAAGGCTTCCAAGGTATTCTTGCTGGTGAGTATGATGATTTACCTGAGCAAGCATTCTATATGGTCGGTAGCATTGAGGAAGCTGTTGCTAAAGCGAAAACCTTATGAGGCAAGATGATATGACTATAACAACGCACTTGGATATCGTTAGTGCTGAACATGAAATATTCTCTGGCTTAGTAGAGATGGTTGTTGCTACTGGAGAATTAGGTGAAGTGGGCATTACCGCAGGTCATGCTCCTTTACTGACGGTCTTGAAGCCCGGCGAAGTCAGATTGACTTTACCTGGCGGCCATCAAGATGTTTATTATGTTCAGGGCGGTATGCTTGAAGTACAACCAAACTGTGTCACAGTTCTGGCTGATGTGGTTGAGCGCGCTGAACATCTTGATGAGGCTGCTGCTTTAGCTGCTAAAGCACAAGCAGAAGCTGATATGGCGAACAAAAGTGGCGAGATGGATTATTCCGTTGCTGCTGCTGAGTTGGCGCGTGCAGTTGCCCAAATCCGTGCTATTCAAAAAGTCAGAAAAGCAGTGAAGTAAATAATTTCTATACCGGATAAAGCGCATGCTTTATCCGGTTTCTCTTCCAATTTACAAGTTCAATTTCTTTATTAAATAAAAATGCCATTGCATGAGCAACATACGGCTATATTTTGTTCATCCTCATTGTCTGTGATAGCATGAAGCACTCCTATGCTTTAAACGGACTTTATATGAAATTACAGGAGTTACGCCAGCAGTTAAAAGAGTATGAAGAAGCATTTTACCTACGCAAATATCTTGTGGGCGATCACGATCGTGCTAAACGGCTGAGGCAATTTGTGCAGCGGTTCAAATATATGCCTGAGGATTATGAGTTAAACGCCGAGGATGTATTTAGGTTACTTAGGGAAGTTCCTGAAATTGCACAGCCGAATAGTAATTTAGAGCTAATGCAAACGATAAAGCAGAAGCTTGCCAGCCCATATTTTTTTGAGCTTTATATAGTTTTATCTAATTTAAAATTAATTAACGAAAAAAATTTTGCGGCTATTTATGAGCAACCACTCCATATACATTTGTTCTTACAACGGGTATTTTGCAGTGATTCGCCCCAACCTCGAATTCCTTTAAACCAAGAGCTTTTAAATGTAGTTTTAGCAATTATTCCCCAAATAGAAATGGAAGAAAGGGTAATTGAGCAGTTATTGCGATTTTTACATAACAGAAATTTGCTTAAACCAATAGCCCTTAGTTTATTGCAGACGCGAATAAAGGAAGTATCCTCATTGTTTAATGTAATGCAAGAACTACAAAAAGCCTGCTGTTTAAATGAGGAATGTTTCGAGTTGATTGCACAATTAACTCATCTTTTTTTGTTAGAAAGGCTACTCGTGCAACTCAATAAAGCCAGAGTACCTCTTAACAACGAGGTGATTAAAGCACTATGCGCCAGCAATAGCTTGTTTTATCTTGATAAGTTATTACCAATATTAAGCAGCTCTGAAAAGCTTATTTTAAATAATGCGACATTTACGCTCCTTTTAAAAAAGAGTTATGAATTTTTTATAGAAAAAATGAGAACATTCGAGCTGTTACAACAGTATGGTTTACTTGATGAGGAAATATTTGCTGAGGTATGTAATAGGGAGGTTTTTTCATTAACACGAATATTGGGTGTTTTATCAGAGAAATCATTGCTACACGAGAATAAAGAATTAATTCTGGATTTAATAAATAATAAATTAGATGGTTCTGCTCTTTATAAAGCAATTAATTATTTAAAAAAAGTAAATTTACTAGAGCAAGATTCGCTAAACTTATGTGTTGAGTGTGTGTTAACTAAAAGAATAGCATGCGGTCTATTTGATCTGCTGGAGCAAAGTAATGTAACTATAAATAAATCCCAACTACAAGCCATTTTTTCTTTATCTATCAGCAACCTGAGGAGGCTCAATAGCTTATTAGAGGATTTAAAATATAGAAAGCTCTTAGATCAAGCTTCTTTTGCAATAGCCTTTGAGCGAGCAGTGGAAAAATTTCCCCCGGTTTTTCAGTCCACAATAACGAAATATAGTAGAAAAGATACTGGCGCGCAGCGGTCGGAATTTATATTAGATAATGCATCTCGTTTCTTCATTGAGCATGGCGATCAAGAGCAGGGAGGCTGTGGTTCTGTAAAAAAGGGCTATGAGTCTGCTACGGCCCAGATCCCTCTTTATAGTATTAAGAGACTGCACCGACATGCTAAGGTGCAGGAAGGCATACGTGAGGTTAAATATAATCGCTTATTGGGGCGTAACGCATCTTTTTTCATAAGAAATGAGAGTATCAATGTGGTTTCAGAATGGCAGCATGGCAAGGGTATGCATTATTATAGCGCCGATGAACTGCGACAAATCCCATTAAAAGCAAGGTTGCTCTGCCTTAGTGCTGGTTTAAAGGATTTAAATACGTTACACCAACATCACCGTAAACATGGTGATGTTAAGTGTCAAAATTTTGTGTTAAATCTAGACGATTTGTCCATGCGGCTTATCGATTTTGGGACAACACATAAAAAAGGATCGTTTAAATCGTTTGGTTGGACCTGCGAATATTTGGATCCCAAAATTAATGCCGATCTACTTTGTGTTGATCTTTATGCCATGGGCATCGTCACCATGCATTTATTTCCCGAGATTTATAAGGTTTCTTTTGAAAATAAAAGTCCTAAATTTTCCTGGAATAAATCTCATTTCAGTATTTGGGAGCAGGCCATTATCACTTTAGTTGAGGCGATGATGCATGCAGATCTTGAGCTAAGATGTACTAGTGAGGATGCCTTAAGCTACTGTAGTGAAGTCCTTAACTATTTCGATATTATGGATGTGCAGTTATTGGAAACTATTGCCTATAATAGTATTAATCGGTCGCATTCATCACTTGAGGATATTTTGCGAAGATAACACGGCATTACCGCGTGTTCCAAAGAGTTATCTTCTCTTCATAAAATTAGAATATCCAATTAGATGTAAGATCATGAAGGGTGACTCTGCTGACACGCGAAACGACTTTTCTACCCTAAACCCCGGAACTTACAATAACTTAGCCGACTTATTCTAAGTTCATACACAAGGTTATCCACAGGTTATTCATGGGTACTGATGAGCAAAATCCAGTAATTTATTTATAAATCAATAAGTTAGCTAGATATAATGAGGACGCCCGAAAAAAAAGATAAAGTTATTCACAATTTGCAGGCTGTATATATATCTAACATTCCCTTTCCTCTGGTAAAATAGCTAGGCAAGAGCCCAGAGCAATGGTTAAATAGTCTTAATAGATAACGATGAAAATAAAATTATGAATGAAGTTACCGAACGAAAAGAACTCACCGAATTTACGGAAAAAGCCTATCTTGATTACTCCATGTACGTTATTCTCGATAGAGCGTTACCTCATATTGCTGATGGACTCAAACCAGTACAACGACGTATTGTTTATGCGATGTCGGAATTAGGCTTAAAGGCTACCGCTAAACACAAGAAATCCGCACGTACTGTCGGGGATGTATTAGGTAAATTCCATCCTCATGGAGATAGCGCGTGTTACGAAGCGATGGTCTTAATGGCCCAGCCTTTCTCTTACCGTTATCCCTTTGTTGATGGTCAAGGGAACTGGGGATCACCTGATGATCCGAAATCATTTGCAGCCATGCGTTATACGGAAGCACGCTTATCTGCTTATGCGGAGGTACTGCTTTCCGAATTGCAGCAGGGGACGGTTGATTGGGTTGACAATTTTGATGGCACCTTACAAGAACCGGCCTTACTTCCCGCACGCCTACCTAATATTCTGTTAAATGGGGCTACCGGTATTGCCGTAGGTATGGCCTCGGATATTTTACCGCACAACTTAACCGAGGTCGCGAATGCCTGCGTGCACTTGTTGGAAAATCCACAAGCAAATCTAGCGGCGATTAATCAACATATTAAAGGTCCTGATTTCCCAACCGAGGCGGAAATTATTACTCCACCGGAAATGATTTCAACCTTGTACGAGACTGGCAATGGTTCTATTAAAATGCGAGCTATTTACAGTTTGGAAAAGCAAAACATTGTCATCACCGCGTTACCTTATCAAGTGTCTGGGGCGAAAGTGATGGAACAAATTGCCTTGCAAATGCAGCAAAAGAAATTGCCGATGGTTGAGGATCTTCGTGATGAATCGGATCATGAACATCCAACGCGCTTGGTTATTATTCCACGTTCCAATCGAGTTGATGTGGATGGATTAATGTCGCATTTATTTGCCACCACCGATTTAGAACGCAGTTACCGCGTGAACTTTAATATGATCGGCCTTGATGGCAAGCCCAAAGTAAAAAATCTATTGACCATTTTAAACGAATGGTTAGTTTATCGTATCGGGGTAGTCACCCGTCGTTTAGAATACCGTTTGGCAAAAGTTCTGGAACGCATTCATGTGTTAGAAGGTTTACTTATCGCCTACTTAAATATTGATGAAGTGATCGCCATTATCCGCGAACACGATAACCCTAAAGAGGGCCTCATTGCCCGCTTTAATTTAAGTGAACGGCAAGCCGAAGCTATTTTAGAAATGAAGTTGCGCCATTTGGCGAAATTGGAAGAAATTAAAATACGCGGGGAATTAGATGACTTATCCGCAGAACGCGATCAACTACAAAGCACCTTAGCGAGTGAAACCAAGCTAAGAAACTTAGTTAAAGAGGAAATTATTCGCGATCGTGATGAATTTGGAGATGTACGACGCTCTCCCATTATTGTGCGCCAAGAAGCACAGGCGTTAAAAGAAGAAGACATTCTACCCAATGAACCCATCACCGTGGTGCTTTCCAAAAATGGTTGGGTGCGTGCGGCAAAAGGTCATGATGTTAATGGTACAGAGCTTAGCTATAAAGCAGGGGATGAGTTTAAGGCACAAGCTCCAGGCCGCTCGAACCAACAAATCCTTTTCTTTGATAGTGAAGGGAAGGTTTACTCCTTACCTGGGCACTCCTTACCTTCGGCTCGTGGCCAAGGTGAGCCTCTTACTGGTAAATTAAATCCCGCTGAGGGCGCTCTATTTGAAACGGTTGTAGGGGGAGAGGCTGAGCAAAAGGTTTTATTAGCCAGTGATGCAGGCTATGGTTTTATTGCTACTATTGGCGATTTGTATGTGAAAAATCGTAATGGCAAGGCTTGTATTAAATTGCCTGAGGCAAGCCTTATTTTACCACCGCGAATCATACCCAATCATGAAGAGCTCTTAGTTGCCTGTGCCACCAGCGTGGGCCGATTATTAGTTTTTCCTATTAATGAGTTACCCGAGTTATCTCGAGGTAAAGGGAATAAGTTAATCAGCATTCCTTCTGCTAAAGCCACATCGCGTGAAGAGTATGTCATTGATGTACAAGTACTCACCAAGCAGGCTTCTCTCACCGTACACGCTGGAAAACGTCATTTCACGTTGAAAGGGGCAGATTTGGAGCATTATTTAGGGGAGCGTGGGCGTCGAGGTAATCGTTTACCGCGTGGCTTGCAGAATGTAACCCAATTGCAGGTTACTGAGCCCTAATAATATAAAATGAGGTAGGCCAATGATTTGGTAGGTTGGGTCCATGGCCCAACCTACACCCATACATACAAATCACTCATCTCAAAATTCACTACCAAATTAGAAATAGTGATGATAAAGTCTTGTGTATGCTACAAATTAGTAATCACTTACCCCCACGGACTAGACTAGGCCTGGACTTTAAAAGCCCTTATTGCGTTTAGGATGACGTATCACGTGGAGTAAAGGAAAAACAGTTGCAATAGGGAAATACTAGCTCCATGCTGAAGACTTTTATTGTTGTAGTTTGCCTGTTCCTTTGTTCTTGTATGGTCGGCCCTAATTATAAAGAGCCGAATAAACAAGTCGCCAAGCATTGGGCAAAAAAAGATGTCTCTGTGAAAGAGAAACCATTTAAAGACACTAAATGGTGGCAGGAATTTCATGATCCGGTTCTATCCGCTATTATTTACCAAGGTTATCGCAGCAATCTATCGGTACAAGCGGCAGGGGTAAAGGTATTACAAACCAGAGCGCAATTGGCACAGAGTGTTGGCCAATTATATCCGCAACAGCAAACCATGTTGGGAAATTACACGTATAACCGAATTGGCGGTACTTCTTTGCAACAAATTTTACCGCAATCATTTGATACCGCCTTAATGGGTTTCTCCGCCAATTGGGAAATTGATTTTTGGGGTAAATATCGTCGAGCAATCCAATCCAAAGACGCAGCCTTTTTAAGTTCTCTGGCAGCCTACGATAATGCTTTGACCACTCTGACTGCAGATGTAGCGACGACCTATATTAAAATCCGAACCTATGAAGCGCAGATAAAAATCACGAAAGCCAATATTGTGGTGCAAAAAATGGGTTTAAATATCGCGCGTGCACGTTTTAATGCTGGACAAGCAAGCATGGTGGATGTGGAGCAAGCGTTGACCGAATTGGGGCAAACAGAAGCCAGCTTACCCTCAATTGTGACGAATTTACAACAACAAAAAGATGCACTTGCCGTATTGCTGGGAACTATTCCTAATAATATCGATGCCGTCATTCACAAAAGCAAAGGAATTCCCAAAGCGCCGCGTTCCATTGCCATAGGTATTCCTAAAGAAACGATGGCCAGACGTCCTGATGTGCAACAAGCACGTTTAGATGCCATCGGCCAGTCCGCAGCTATTGGGGCGCAAAAAGCAAACCTCTTTCCTGCGCTGTCCTTAAGTGGTGCTTTTGCCTTTTCCTCTAATAGCATTGGCCAATCATCTGTTAGTGATTTATTCCATTGGTCCAATCGCAATATTTCAGCAGGCCCAGGCTTTACCTGGCCCATACTAAACTATGGACAAATTACTAATGCAGTGCGCGCCCAGGATGCAGCATTCCAGCAAGCCCTATTAAATTATGTCAATGTGGTATTAAAAGCCCAGCAAGAAGTACAAGACAATATTACCGCATACATTGAGGCAAAAAAGGCGGAGCGTTTCTTAGCAAAAGCAAATATTTCTGCGACCAAATCCTTACAGTTGGCCTTAATTCGTTACAAAGAAGGGGAGACAGATTTTACTCCAGTGCTTAATGCAGAACAGCAACAGTTAAGTGTGCAAACCTCACTGGTTAATGCTCAAGGCACTATCCCTCAGGCCTTAGTTGCACTTTATCGAGCGCTTGGCGGAGGCTGGGATATTCGTGGTAGTGACGATGTGGTATCACAACAAATTAAAACAGAAATGGCGGCACGGACCAATTGGGGGACTTTATTGAAACCACAAAACCATCTGCCACCGACTACGAGAAAACAGAAAATTAAAGAACTTTATTTGCCAAAATGGTAACCAGAATGAATTTTAATAAAAACTCAAAATCAGTGAAATATGCGGGCATTGTTTTAGCTGCTTTATTTTTGATCTACTTGATCGCCCATTTATTTTCTAAGCCTAAAGTCGTGGAAATACCCCCGCCCTCGGTCGTCGTGCAAAAGCCCATACGCCAGGAATTGGTGGAGTATGTGACGCAAACAGGTTCTACGGTTGCATTTAACTCAGTTAACTTGGTGGCGCGGGTTGCAGGCTATCTTGAAAAGATTGAATTTGTGGATGGCTCCTTCGTAAAAAAAGGCCAAGAATTATTTGTTATTCAACCTGAACCTTATATGGAGCAATTAAAAGCAGCTCAAGCCACGGTGGCGGCACAAAAGGCGGCAAATGCCTATAACAAATCGGAATATGAGCGCCAACAGCGCATGCTCAAACAAAACGCTACCTCCAAAAATGAAGTGGAAAAATGGCTGGCTAAAACCCAAGAGGTTGGTGCTGAAATTGACAAATCCACAGCCGAAGCCGTTAATGCGGAAATCACCTACAGTTATACCCATGTTTTATCACCTTTTGACGGTCGTATCGGTCGGCATTTGGTGGATGTAGGTAATTTAGTCGGTAATGGGCAAGCAACTAATTTAGCAACGGTTGAACAAATTGACCCCCTATATGTTTATTTTAACCTGAACGAATTGGACTTAATTAAATTAAGAGCCGCGGCAAAAGAAATGGGTATTACACCTAAAGATTTCAATCAGGTTCCGGTTTACATTAGTCTACAAAGTGATCCCAATAAGGAATACAAGGCGACACTGGATTTCGTGAATACCGGTTTGAATGCCGCCACCGGAACGATGGAATTGCGGGCAAAGCTACCCAACAAAGAGCATTTATTCCTCCCTGGGCTTTTCGTTCAAGTCCGTATTGCTGTGACTAAGCCACAACAGCAGTTGACTGTACCTGATACGGCTATACTCTACGATCAAATTGGTCCTTATGTATATGTCGTAGATAAAGAAAATAAGGTGGTTTTAAAACGAGTCACCCTGGGTAGTGCCAAACAAGGAGTACGCGGAGTTATTAAGGGGCTAGATGCACAAGATAATGTGATTGTTGAAGGAGTACAAAATGCGACTCCGGGTAACAAAGTGCTGCCGCAAAAACAAACAGACTCATCTAGTGAGAGCACCGCCAAATGATTTCCAAATTTTTTATCGAACGGCCTATTTTAGCAAATGTGATTGCCTTCTTACTGGTATTGTTGGGGTTGGTCGCTGTTATGGCTTTACCCGTAACCCAATATCCTGCGATTGTGCCTCCCACGATCCAGGTGACGACTACCTACCCTGGAGCCGATGCGAAAACTCTCATTAATACCGTCGGTATTCCTATTGAACAACAGGTCAATGGGGTGGAAAAAATGTTGTACATGCAATCCACCAGCACTAATAATGGTACGTACACCCTCATTGTTACCTTTGCAATTGGTACCGATTTGAACTTTGCCCAAGTATTGGTACAAAACCGGGTACAAGCTGCAATGGCGCAGCTCCCGGATGCAGTGCAAAAACAAGGGGTAGTAGTTGAACAAAAATCGACGGCAATTTTGCAATTTATTACCCTCACTTCAGAGCACGGCGAGTATGATGGCTTGTTTTTGAATAATTACGCGACGATTAACATGCAAAATGAGTTAGCGCGCTTACCTGGAGTCGGTAACGTACTTATTTTTGGTACGGGAAATTATGCCATGCGCATATGGCTAGACCCACAAAAAATGCTCTCATATGCGTTAAACCCTAGTGATGTGTTAAATGCAATTAGCCGGCAAAACCAAGAGGTTTCCGCAGGTCAAATTGGTGGGCAACCAACTCAAGGGACTCAAGCTTATCAGTTTACGGTGAATGTGCCGGGACAGCTCGCTGATCAAGAGCAATTTGCCAATATTATTGTGAAAACCGTGGCTACCCAAACGAATGAAAGCGCCAATGGCAGCAGCAGTGCCAAGATAGTACGTATTCGCGATGTTGGTCGCGTGGAGTTGGGCTCATCCAGTTACAATCAATTGGCCAAATTAAATAATCAACCCACTGCAGCGATTGGAATTTATCAGCTTCCTGGCGCTAATGCGTTACAGGTTGCTGATTCGGTACGTACTGCTGTAGCTAAAATGGCGAAAAATTTTCCTCCTGGGATGAAGTATTCAATCCCTTTTGATACGACCATTTTCGTGAAGGCTTCTGTTGATGAAGTTTATAAAACTCTTTATGAGGCAGGTATTTTAGTACTGATTGTAATCCTCGTATTCTTACAAAATTTCCGTGCGACTTTAGTACCGGCTACAACGGTACCAGTAACCATTATTGGTGCTTTTTTTGCACTGCTTTTACTAAGCTTCTCGATTAACTTATTGACCTTATTTGCTTTGGTCTTAGCGATTGGTATCGTGGTGGATGATGCGATTGTGATTGTTGAGGGGGTAAGTCAGCATATTGAACATGGAAGTCCTCCTAAAGAATCGGCTATTAAAGCAATGTCAGAATTACTAGGCCCCATTATTGGCATTACTTTGGTATTGATGGCCGTATTTGTACCGGCCGGATTTATGCCTGGGTTAACTGGGTCGATGTATGCGCAATTTGCTTTAGTTATTGCCGCCACAGCGTTTATCAGTGCGATTAATGCGATGACCTTAAAGCCAACCCAGTGCGCCTTATGGCTTAAACCTGTAGATCCACATAAAGAAAAAAATGCGGTTTTCCGCTTTTTTGATAAATTGTATAACCCCATTGAAGATAAATATATTGGCTTTATGGATCGTTTAATACATCGTTATAAACTGGTCTGCGCTGTGGGAATTATCCTTGTCTTGCTGGCAATTTTAGGTTTAAGCCGTATCCCAACAGGATTTATTCCCATCGAAGATCAAGGTTATATGATGATGAACGTGCAATTGCCCGATGGAGCAAGCCTGGGAAGAACAGAAGCTGTATTACATCGCTTAAGTGATCAAGTTTCTAAAATAGGTGGTGTTGCCGATGTGATTACAATAGATGGCATTTCTTTATTGGATAACAGTTCCAGCCTAGCTAATGGCGGTGTTTTATATATTATGTTTAAGGACTGGAGTGTTCGTGGCAAGGCGGAAGGCTTATTACCTCTCTACAACAAGCTTAATGAAATTGCTGAGAAGACTTTAGATGCTAAAGTGCTGGTCATGGTGCCACCACCGATCCAAGGTCTAGGTACTTCTGGAGGCTTCCAAATGCAGCTTGAACTGCAGGATGGTTCCTTTGATTATCGCAAACTGCAAGCAGCAACTGATCAAATGATACGTTATGCTAGCCAGCAGCCAGAATTGCAGCGCTTAATGACCTCGTTTCGGGCTTCTGTGCCTCAGGTTTCGGCCCCCATTAACCGTACTAAGGCTGAATCATTAGGGGTAAAAATAGGTGATGCCTCCGATACCTTACAAACGTATTTAGGCTCTTCCTATGTAAATTTGTTTACCAAGTTTGGGCAAGTGTTTCAAGTGTATGTGCAGGCGGATGCACCTTATCGCATGAGCATCGAGGATGTTCGTAATTATTATGTTAAAAATGAATCTGGCGCTATGGTTCCTTTAGGTACTTTAACCGATATTGGCCCAACCGTAGGCCCTTCATTAATTTCATTATATAACTTATATCCTTCCAGCAATATTTATGGAGCTGCAGCTCTAGGCTATAGTTCGGGACAGGCGATGGCGGCAATGGAGCGCGTGGCCAAACAGGTATTGCCTGCGGGGATTACTTTTGAATGGACGAGTACCGCATATCAGGAAAAGATAGCGGGCAATATGAGTTACTACATTTTCCTTCTATCCCTAATCTTAGTCTACTTCATTCTAGCGGGGCAATATGAAAATTGGGTGACGCCTTTATCTATTTTATTAAGTGTACCTTTAGCTTTGATTGGTACGGTTTTGGCGTTATCCGCTTTGGGATTAGCGAATAATATGTATACCCAGATCGGTATTTTGCTGTTAATTGCCTTAGCCGCTAAGAATGCGATTTTAATTGTAGAAGTGGCGCGTGAGCAACGGCTTATGCATAAAAAACCCATCATGGAAGCGGCCTTACTGGGTGCAAAGACTCGTTTTCGTCCTATTTTAATGACCTCTTTTGCCTTCATTTTAGGGGTTATGCCTTTGGTATTTGCCACGGGAGCTGGAGCTAACGCTCGCCGCTCTATTGGAATTGCGGTTTGCAGTGGAATGTTGGCATCAACTTGCCTTGCGGTAGTATTTGTTCCAGTTTTTTATGTGATGCTACAAAGCTGGCAAGAACGTCGTCAGGAGAAAAAGGCTGCTAAAGGAAGCTCGGAGCCATTAAACACTACACCTTAACTGTTGTTGTATACAATTGGAATCTCATTTCAAGACTGTTATATACAAAGGGGGACCATAAGGAAGCCATTTTTTACCCAAACAGGAGGAAATTGATGCTTTTATGGGCTAAAGTTATTTAATTTGGCTACAATTTCTGCTAAAATTTAGTTATAAAGGCAACCTGGGGACAAAAATATGTTGAAAGAACAACAAACACAGCAAAAAGCCTACATTGAATTGCTGGCTGAACGAGCAAAACAAGAGGCATTAGCTAGGTTGGCTGATCCCAGCACAGGGCCTTTACTCTTTGATCCTCAAGGGCGTGTACTGATTAATGTAAGCTTAACCACAGAAGAGCTTGCTCAATTTGATAATCTCGGGCATACACCTACTCCAGTAACTACCGTAAGTTTAGATGTTCTTGGTAATCCCTCTCCTGATTTTGATGGTTTAAAAGAAGAATATCGCGAGCAATATAATCTCGCCCAGAATGGATTAACTGATGATGATCAGATAAAAGAGAAACAAGAACAGGCATTGATGGGAATTCGTGGCAGTATTATTCCTCTGCAACAAGAATACCATTTTCATTTAGCGCTAACCGCGCGAAGCTATGCGGCAGCAGGTCGTTTCACGGAAGCGCAAATGAGCCAGGCGCATGAAGCGGCTATGGTTCGAGTGCAAGAGCTCATTACGCAAGCAGTAAAAGACTCATTAGCAAAAGCCACCAAAAAAGGTGAAGTTGATGATGTAAAACTGGTGCAAGCTCTCGATAAAGCACGTAAAAATATTTCTACTGAAGCACATAGGATTTTGGTTGAAGAAATTACCCGAGCTACGGGTGTGATCTTAACTAAGAAAGAAATCAAAGACCTTCATTTGAAGCATACTGCCGAAATTACTACAGCAACCCCCAATGATGTGGTACATATAGACCATGATATGGGGCAAACTACGTTAATCGCCGGTTCTCAAGTGACCGCCCATGATCGTGGTATTGGAGCGCAACATCTTGCCGATCGCCGCCTGATTACTATTGCGCATGACGATGCAAATCAAGGCCCGCCAAGAATCCAGATTCGGGTTCCGTCACTTGATGTGAAAGAAAAAATTAAGCCGAAAGATGCGATTGCCGATGTTGAAGTAAAACTGAATCATATTCGTGATAAATACCAAATTGGGGAACAGGTTGATGATGGGCCTACCGGAATTAAAGCCTTTACCTATAACCTTCACACCGCACTTAATGACAGTTTTGAAGGCGGTAAAAACAAGCAATCCCAAGGGGCTCAATATATATTAAGCGGAGCTCATAATTATAACGCAGCGCAATTAGACAAAGAACCTCCAGTTTTTTGTTTGGTGCAAAATATATCAGTTAATGGTTTTGGCGACAGTTTGGGATATGGCTGGAATAAGTTAAGAAATGAAGCGACTTTAATGACTGAAATGTCAATGATGTATAATTTGGTTGCTAAAGATGATCCGCAAAGAGCCCGAGTAGAAGATGCTTTTAAGGCGTATAAAGCCTATTTAAGCGATGATAATCGCCCTGCGTACTTTTCACAGTCCCCACAAGCAGAAGAGGCGAGGAAGGCGATTAAGGATGTAAAAGCAGGCTGGGCAAAAACTGCGGGGCGTGGTGTTGTTGATGAGCAATTAAGTACGGCAGAGCAAACGGTTGAGTCCGCAAAAATAGCTCTAAAAGCAATGATGGCGAATAACTTACATCATTCCCATGAACATGCAAAATTATTTCAATCCATGAGCATGTTTGTGGAGCAGGCATCAATTGCGGGTTGTAAGAGTGGTAATGAGCGCGCTCAGGCAATTAATGGGCGGGTTGCGGTTTTAGATAGCGTTGCCTCCCAACAAAATGACCCAATTGTGCAGGCGATTAATGCAGTAGCTCAGGCAAAAACATCCAAAGAGGTTACTAAAGCTACAGCGAATTTAAAACAAGCATTAGATTCTAAATATGATAACCATTTACAATCCGGGCCTTCAATTATTAGTGCTGTTGACCAGGGTGCTGCGGCGAAAGTTAATGCGAAAAGAGGCTTGGCAGGGCTTTTCAATCGTAACTACGCGGAAGAGTCTACTCTGGAGCATTTACAGCAAGGTAAGGCCGGCAAAATGCAGGCTCATAAAAATTTGACTAAAGAGTCTACCGATGCCTGGGAAGGGCCTCAACCTAAAGGCTATTTTGCTTTTGCCCGCGAAAAATGGGGTGGAGTGTTAGGAACTATTGGCGCGTTACTTGGCTTTGCAGCACCCAGTTATTTCCAACATAAGAGTGAAGTCAACGCACAGCACCAAGCCTTCATGGATCGGTTACATATTGCACAAGAAGATTACCAGAAAGCTCAATTGGTTAAGGAAGCAAAAGTAGCTAAAATTGTAAATGATACCCATGTAGAACGTGAGGTAGTTGACGCTGAACTTAATTCTAAGCAAAAGGTGGTTGCTGAAGGTGAAAAAGAAGTTTTAGAGGATGCTCCGGAACCGGTGCAATGGCGCAAAGGAGGAGTTCGCGCTACGGATGGTAATTTGTTGCCTTCACGTGCACAGTTAGTTCAAGTGCACTCCGCTGATTTTAGGGAGGCCTTGGATGATATTAGAAAAATTGGCGATAGACGTGAAAAACAGGAGCAGCAAGAGGAAGTTATTGCTCGTCCCGGCCTCTAATAACGTAACACCAATGTGGTGGCGCCTCGTCATCCTGAGCATCGCGAAGGATCTCCTAAATGGGGCATGGACTAGGTGCCCTCATTAATTCATGAGGATGACGTGTCTCTCTTACTACTGGCGTTAGGAAAGCCTTGACTAAGCGCTACAAGTGCAAGCAAACCTTTTTTATTTACATGTTTCCCGTGAAACAATGGCTTATTCTACTAGCAAAGCCGCTATTTGCTTTTTTTGCTCTGCACTCAATACCGTTAAGGGCAAGGTAGCTTGTCCTGCTGCCTGATATAATTGACGTAGCTGAGGATCTTTAAGCGCCTCTAAATGTAAGGTAATGGTATTGATATCGCCTCGAGCCAGCGGACCGGTGAGTGCCTCATTAATGGATGCTACGTGCTGTATATTATTAATATTGCCTTGTGCCAAATTAGTCAGCATCCTTCGCGTCTGCTCCACAGGCAACCCTGCGTTTACCAGTAATTCTTCGCTGTAGGCCATAAGAGTAACTAAGTAATTTGAGGCAATGCACGCTGCGGCATGATACATGGCTTTATTTTGCGGAAGCATATTGGAGACATAAGCGCCTAGTTGGGTAAAGGAGGTTTTTAGCCAATCACAAACCGCGGCATCTCCCTCTAAGACACAATCAACCTGATGAAATGCTGAAGCGTCTACATAGCCTAGCTTAAATGCTTTTAAAGGGTGAAAGCTGGCGACGGAGCATCCTAAGTGTTTTAGGGGGGCCAGTAGCGAAGAGTTTAATACCCCACTGCTATGGACGACAAAACTTCCCGGCTTTAAATTAGCTTCACGAGCGAGCTCTGCGACTAGCTGCGCAATAACATCATCATTACAACACAACCAAGTAACATCTGCTTCTGGTAGCTGCTTAAGTTCGGCAACCGCAAGCCCTACACCAATATCTTCACAGGCTTGTACAGCACTTGTCAGGTTGCGATTGCATATCCTAAGAGAAGTAATAATTTGTGCCGCATTTAATGCGTATGCTATGTTTTTACCTAAACGCCCCGCGCCAATTAAATTACATCTCATGAAATGACAACCTTTTTATATATTGTTGCAAAAAAATGCATTTATAATGCAGTTTTTT
Source organism: Legionella saoudiensis (assembly GCF_001465875.1). GTDB lineage: Bacteria > Pseudomonadota > Gammaproteobacteria > Legionellales > Legionellaceae > Legionella > Legionella saoudiensis. The sequence goes on from NZ_LN901323.1 coordinate 438,639, forward strand.
CAAAAATCTATCACCCTTTCCCTGTATTATTGGTTATAATAGCCACAAATTGTCATTTTGGGAATTGAACTATGCCTTATTTGGTAAAAGGAAATGCACTACAACTTTTCTCCGCCTTTGGCTATCCAGAATTTGTTATGCAAACAGGAAAGCCCGATAACGCGATTGCTGTAGATTTGTCACGAACTCCTTTTTTAGGTAACGAAACCCAAGCAAACCAGCATCTTAATATATGGAGCCAGGATACGGCGGCTAAATATTATACGCAAGGCGACCAATCTGCCGAAATTCTAAAATTTCTTTTAGGTGCATGTCCCTTAAAAAAGGTAGAGGAAAATGAGGAGGAATATCAACGCAATTTTGTTTGTCAGCGCTTAGCTTATATAGATGACAATAATGAAAATTGCGGTATGGTGATTATGTATCGCCGTGATGAACCAGACCAATGGATGATAGGTTTTACTCGCAAAGCGCACATGAATCCAAGAACGCGTTCGGTAACCCTTTTTTCCAGCTTTGATTTAAATGCCCATATTAAAGATGCACAATTTGAACTAAGTTCGTGCTCGGAACCCACAACTAGAAATCAGTTTTTAGCACAGCTTAATGCGGCGGCTCCGGTTGAGTTATTGCTACTGGCGTTTAATGCAGAAAATGATGAAATTAATCCACGTTTTGAACGTATTCGCCTTCTCTTACGTTTCCTTAAAGTTAATGGAAAAAAGGCGACAATTGCAGATCCCATTGATTTGTCAAAAATTAATTTACCACAACTCTTTGCGGAAAATCCTGCATTAGACCTCATCGTGAAGTATAATGTGCCTTTCTCTATGGCGATGTTACAAGATTGTCTTTCCGAGAATAGCAAGTTACGCCATGAGTTGGAAAATGTTACCCTCAGTAGCAATGAGCAAATTAGCCGTAATTTATTGGACATGACTGCAGTGCTTTATGAAGAGGAGTTCATCAATAAAATAGAGGGTGCTTTAAATGCGAACCGCTATTTGCTCCATCCTGAATTTATAAAAGATTACAGTGGTTTTATGTGGGATAGAGAGCAAATCATCTTATTACCCATATTGCACCAAAGAAAGTATCCTAAAGAGCTTATCCATCAAATTTTATCCAATGACTATTATTTCCGACCAGTAAATCGTTTAACCCAGCTAATGCCAGGCATTGGTTTTACCCAGAATGTACCCCAGTTTTTTCAACAACCGGAAAAATTAAATGCGTTAGAATTTATTAACGATATTGCTGATGTACACGCTAAAGATTTGTGTTTGATATTATGGGCTACAAGTTCCTTAACGATAGATGGTTACAAAGAAATTGTTGCAGCAACTAATCAATATCCTTTAATGGCCTCCACTCTCGTTTCTTTGGCGAAAAAAGGGACCATTCCGGGTGGTTTTGATGGCTTGAGAAGCTTGGCATTAGCGCCGCATCAGCATTTAAAGCAATCCATTATTACCCATTTCTTTTTAGCTAATACCGAAGCGCGATATGCTAAAAGCCTCAATGCGATGACGCTGAATAAATTAGAAGCTGTAAGTGAGGCATTGCAAGTTTTGCGCAGTACAGGGGTTGGCGATCAGACGGATTATCGTATGGTACTAGGAGCCGGTAAGGAAGGGACAACCCTGCGTACTCTTTTACCGCCCCTGGCTGCAATTAAGGATAGCGAACAGCGCCGACTATTAGTCGATGTTCTTTATGCTGGTGTCAGGAATGGGATTCCCATCCAAGGAGATGTAGTTCTTAAGATAAAAAATCAAGAGCATCAGGCCGTTGCTAAAAAATTGCGTGAACGTTTCATCTGTGTAACCCAATTGCAGGATTTAGACTTTGATCTTGATATGATTGCTTTTGCAGCGCGGGAAAATGATAAAAAAGCAGAATGTTTCCGCAAAATTATTTTATCTGTTGAGGATGAGTGTAAGAAAATTTCTTCGCGCTTATCTAAGTCCTATTTTTACCTAGAGATGGGGAAAGAGTGGGAAAAAGATGAGGGAGATTATCGAAAGAGCTTATACGGTATAGCCTATAGAGCATTGATAAGCGCAGGAGACGATGCGCAAGCAGCCTTTAACGAAGCTAAAAAACAGATACAGGAAGTTGAGAAAAAGATGTTAGCTACGGTTGATCCGGCACCAAGTCCCGAAACCTCAAAATTGCTTCTTTTTCTTTCGGATGCACTCATTTTTATTACTAATGCGGTTATTAGTTTACTTAGTGCAGGCTTGTGTAATTATTTTAAAGAAAAAGCTACGGGTAACTATTGGTTTTTCACACAAACTCGCTCGGGTGAGGCTGTGCGTATGTTCACTAAGGAAATGATTAATTCTTTAGAGCCTGAGGCCTCAACGCTCGGGCATACTTTCTAAAATCACCTGCCACTTATTTTTTCACCTTATTAATTGGTTGGACTATCTAGTTCAACCAAGCTCTTTCCCTGTGAAAAATTGTCCAACATTGTGCTAAATAGTTCCAAAGATTCTTGAACTTCTTCAATATTTCTGCTTAATATGAACTATTCTTTAAGGATTATTGCGATCTAATGGACGAGACATGGTAAGTATTCCCAAAAAAGCGTTGGCAAGATCAAAGTTGACTTTAGGCAATAGAGTTGGTGATGGCTCTCATAAAGTCTGGCATGCTAAATATATTGAGGACGGTGCGTTAAAAGAGGGTTTTTTCAAGGAGCTTGAGCCGGAAAGAAATTTCCCCGAGTTACTTGCCAACGGCAGTGTAGCTACATCAACTATTCTAAAGTTATCTCAGGAACGAACCGCAGAAGAGCATTTAGTTTGTGGTGATGAAGGTCAAGTGCTCGGTATTTTCTCATTGAAACTGGAAGGGTTTAAGCCCTTTAATATAAAAGGTGAGCCTATCCCTAGTGATAGCATTGAAAGAGAACAGGTTATCCCTTCGACGGACACCTTGATTCATGAAAATACGATCGAAATTATACTGAGTCGCCAGGTTTTTGGAGATAATGATCCGCATCCGCATAATCTGAGTTTAAAAGGCGGGATTGACTATGACATGTTTTGGTATGAGGAGTTTTCCAACTTTATCAAAAGACCTCGTACCTGCATTGAATTACCGAAAAAACGTATCGATTTTACCGTTCGTGATTACGAGCGTTATCCCTGTTGTGTTGATGCCAAACCCTATCATTCTCCTACTTATGCGCATCCTGGCCAAGGAAGTATTACTATTCCTGTACCTGAAGTGGTGCAAACCACGGTTTTACCCAGTACGCTACCCAAGGTTTATGCGGATTCAGAGCAATTTGTGGGTTTAGCAGCCCGTCATGAAGCACACGCGCAAAAGGTTGCTGCGGCATTAAAAATTTTATTAACTTTTCAACCAGAAGTTCTCTGTAAACGCTTGTTTGATGAGTTTGAATCTTTAGATGAAAATGAGTACCAGCGCATAATAAAGAAGCATGGAAGTTTATTAAATTGGGCGGAACACTCTGACGAATATGAAAGCGCTAAAACGAGCACAAGTTCCGAAGATAAGCTTATTTTGACCACTAGACCCCTCGATTATACTTCTTTAGGGCAAACTATTCGCTCGGAATGTGAACAGTCCTTTCCCCATTTATACAACGAAAAAACGAATAGAAAAGCTTTTATTAATTTCATGATGAAGATATTCCAGGCACGTTACGATAGCTTTTATCGGGCTGTCGTTTTCTATATGGGGTGTGAGGATAATGGTTTTGGGGTATCCCTTTTACCGACCCATGAAGAATTATTCCGTAAGCCGTCCATCTATAAAAATATCCAAGAATGGATGGAAAAGCAAAATGAGTCAATTACTGATCCTGCATGTAAATATAATATAGAGGAGCTGCACCAACGTTACCATCAGGTTTGGCGTGATGCTTATGCGCCTCGATTAAGAGCCTTATTACGCGATGCACGCAATTTAACTAAAGAATTAGCTAAGTTAGTTGCTGAAAAAGGTGATGTGGTCATCGTGGAAACAGCAGATGCTCTAGAGGTTACTGATAGTGATTTGACGGATGTATGGCAATTGTTTGGGACATTAAAAAATATTGCCATTGATGTGAAAAAGGAGTCCATTAATAGTGGCAGCACTCCAATAAATAACAATGGCGCCTCTTTAGATAAGGCACTAGAGTATATGGTTGAATTTACCAACCAGCTGCAAAACATTATCACTCAATATTATGGGAAGAAAGGAGATATCTTACTTCCAAGCGATAATCAGGAGTTTACCCAAAACATATTAAATCTATGCTTTGAGTATTCTGATAAGATTACAGACGCTTTAGCTCATACTACAAGCTATGCTAAGGATAAATTTGGTCCTATTATTAATGAATTAGAGCAGTTTGCTTTACAAGCTAGATTTAGTAAGCACTTACGCGCAACCGACGAGGAAATGTTAAAAGTACCTACAACAATCAAAAGAGAGATACTTCCACTTACTCATGAGCAGGTTATTGACGAATTTAATGAAAAGTTATTTGCTTGGGTTGATACTCTGTCTGCAGAAACATTTAAGCAGTACATATATGAAATCATTGATACAAAATATAGCTCAACCCTTGAACTTACCCGCACCCGGGGTGGCCCAACGAAAGAATATTTAGAGAAAAGCACCGAAAGTAATCATAATAAATTGGCTTATATATTAAGCTCCGGGAAGACAGAAGATGGAGCCTTAAACACCTGCATTATTCGGGAGCTTACCCCATGCATGTTGCAAAAAAATTACATTGCCAGTGTTTCAACTGCTTTGCGAAACGGTAGCTTTGAAGCCAATATTAATGTGTTTACCAAAACAGCGGTCAGTTATGCCAAGCATAGTAATGCTTTTGTGCATTTATATAATATGGCCGGGCTTTCTTTGGTCTATAATACGGTATATGACTGGGTAGAAAAAATTTCCAAGACGAATAAAGAGCGATTACGTCTTATAAAAAATGCCGCGTTAGGCAAATATGAAGAGGGGTTATCTAAGGTTAATTCGTTCTTTTTTTGGTCCAAGGCTTCCAGGAAAGAAGAAATTAATAACTATTTTCGCCAATATGATGCGCCCACGGCTTTGGCTATGGCCTTTATGAAGGGAGAGCTTACATCGACCGCCAGCTCTCAATTATTCTTGGATATTATTCAGCAAATAAAGGATGATATTAAAAAGAATCCTGAGTTAAAAAAGCAGCCCGGTTATGCATTAATAGAGTTATTTAAAGAAACGGAGCATAAGGATTTTTATTTAAAGTATCTCCAAGCGAAACATACTGCAGTAAGAATTCCTACAGAAAGGAAATGTTCTACTGGAGTAATGATTTAGAACCATAAATTGTGGCTGAATACAGTATGGGGTATGATGCTGGTTTTTTGATACGGTGAGTCCTTGCATGTCTATAGATTTATTAAAAACCTTTCCTCAATATGTTATTCCAAAACATGGGCTCACTGTTTTTGCCGGTTGCTTGGCAGAAGTTAAAGAGCCTCGAGTTAAGAACTACATCATTCAACGCTTTATTAAAAAGTATAAGGTGAACATGAGTGAGGCATTAATTGAAGAGCCAACTGCTTATGCCAATTTTAATGAGTTTTTTATCCGCCATTTAAAACCTGAATGTCGGCCTCTGGCACAGGCAGAAATCATTTCTCCGGTTGATGGATGTGTTAGCGAGATTGGAACTATACAGCAAGGACAGCTTATTCAGGCTAAAGGACGAGAATATTCCGTAATGGAACTTCTAGCATGTACTGAGGAAGAAGCGCAACAATTTAAAAATGGCCGTTTTGCAACCTTGTATCTATCGCCTAAAGATTATCATCGTGTACATTTGCCGATGGATGCTGAGTTGCTTTCAATGACTTACGTGCCGGGAGCTTTATTTTCCGTACAACCTATGACCGCGCGCGTTGTACCCAAATTATTTGCACGCAATGAGCGGTTAGTTATTTCCTTTGCAACGGCAGCAGGCCCGATGAAGATGGTTTTGGTCGGCGCCACAATTGTCGGCGCGATTGGTACGAGCTGGCATGGAGATATTCTACGCAGCAAACAGATAACCTCGTTTGACTATGAGCAAGATACAACCATAACGAAGCACATGCTCAAGGGCAGTGAGGTTGGCTATTTTAAACTGGGCTCTACGGTAATTTTATTATTTGCTGATGGCAGCAAAGTTCAATGGAGCAATCATTTGAAAGCTGAAAGTGTGATCCGCTTTGGAGAGGCAATGGGGAGTCTCAGTTAGTTTTTTTCGTTTGTAGGCGGGACTTAAGCCGAAAGCTACTTACTTAGTAAGCATTCACGCTGTATGTATTCTACTAAAATTAAATAAAAACTGCTGTCATTGCGAACCAAGTGAAGCAACCCAGTACTGGGCCTTAACGAAGCATCGTTCTGGGTTGCTTCGCCAGGGCTCGCAATGACAAAATTTACATATCTCGTAAAGGCTTACCTTACTTAAGGCTTGAGTGGCAGGTCATTCCTGAGCATGCGAGGGATCTCCTAATGTGGCGGGTGTTAATTCGTGCCTGCAAGAGATCTTTGTCGGAAGTTTATTCTTAACTCAGCGCAAACGGCATCCCCAAATTTTTTGCCATGGCATTTTGATATACTACGGATGCCACACTAACATCCTGGATTGAAAGTCCAACTGATTTAAATACGGTAAGACGATTTTTATCCTCAGCATTTTTATGCCGCAACCAAGTGCCAAGCTCAATAATTGATTCAGGTTGCAGTTGCTTTTGGGTAATCGCGCTCATAATCTCTCCGGACTCGGCCAAGACCGCGCTTAATTGATCGGCAATAACCACAGCTTTTCCCAGCACCTCATTAGCGACTTCTTTCATATGCACCGTATGCGAACCAATGGCATTAATATGGACATGTTCTTGCAAGTCTTCAAGATGAATCAGTGGTTCACTACTACCTGTCGCGGTACAAATAATATCCGCATGTTTGACAGCTAAGGATACCGACTCATAAGCCTTAATCTCATAACGACCGGCAAATTTATCCGCAAATTTTTGCGCTTTTTGCGCATCACGAGACCATACAGACACTTTAGTTATATCACGCACAGCAGTTACGGCCTCCAGTTGGGTTTCCGCTTGTACTCCGGAGCCAATAATTGCCACATGCGAGGCATTTTCTCGGGCCAAATATTTAGTTGCTAAACCTGAAACGGCTCCCGTTCGCAAAGCGGTTAAAAATCCTGCATCCATTAAGGCTTTGGGCTCTCCTGTCTGAGCATCCAGTAACATGATAAATCCTGTGATTGACGGTTTATTACGCAGGGAGTTATTAGGAAAAATGGAAACAACTTTTAGGCCTAGAGCTTTATCAGCAGCAAGGTAAGCAGGCATGGTTAATGTAAGTGCCTGTTCCTCGTCAATAGTAATCCCTGTGCGCAAAGGTAATTTAGCTTGATTTTCTGCCAATTGAATAAAAGCACGCTCCATGGCGTCAATGGCCTGGAGCATATTAATACTTTGCTTTACGTCATTAAGAGAGAGCAATTGCACCGTCATCACACAATCCTTGAGTAGTTAGTATCTGCAAAAGTGTATTGCATTATGCGGTTAATGGCCACTGCCCAGTGGATTAAAGTATAAAGCGAATCTCTCTTTGCGCATTATTCACAGGCTCATCTGCGACAATTTTATTATTGACAATGTCACTGTAGAAGGCTGTGGTATCCTCATGCCGGCCAGTTCGCGGATTTTTTAACGCATTATCTGCATGGGCTTGTATGTCGGCCCATAACTTTTGTGCTATCGCAGGATCGGAGAGATGCGATTCATTCTTTTTAATAAGCTTATAAATGTCAAAAACACGATGTGGAACACGTTTTTCGCTACCATCCGCTAATTGAAGCATTAAGCCTCCTTTCCACAATAGGTAATCACCAACGGTAAATTGGGTATTTTCAATAACTTGTTTAATTTGCATTATTTTTTCGGCAACGTTAAGTTCTGCTCGAATCTGCTTTTTAAATGCACGGATATCAAATGCCAAAAATGGCTCTTGTTTGGGTTGAACTTCTGGAACTTGTGGGAGCCTCGCTTCTGGAGCTTGTTGAAAATGCATGTTATTAATTTCTGTCTCAACATCTTGCCGGTATAGACTATTAATCGCTCCAGGATTATCGGTGATACAGGTTACATCATCCCATAAGGAGTCAAGCGAATAAGTTTTACCGTTTTGCCCACGGAACACGTTCCAGGTATGAGCCCCTTCCCTAAAATCTTGGCGGTGATGAATGACTTCCCCTTTTAGTAAACCATCTTGCACTAAACGAGATAAGAAATAAGCATTTAATAGCGTATGATGGCGGCAAACACCTTGTCTTTGCATGATGAAGTCGCTAAGAGGAATGATTCGTTTACCATCACGTAAACATTCATTAATAAATGCCTCAGGTTTGCTCCCCGTAAGGCAAGAGCGCGTTAAGGTTTTTACCGTTTCTAAGATTTGCTGAGGGTCAGAGGTTATGGGTAACTGCGCTTTTAATAGATTATAAAGCGCTTTCAAAGTGGGATCATTAGGGTCCAGCAGAATTACTTCTCTTTTTGTCGAGGAGCCTGCAGAACATAATTTTTGATTAAAGTTACGTGTTTCTCGACTCACCATAGGGACAAATTCATTTTCATGCATAACGCCATCAACACCATTTTTCTCCTGCACTAGAGGATTATGTTTTACGGCTAAATAAGTTCGTCCATTTAGGGGTTTAACTGGTGGATGCGCAGGTTCTTGCCGATGGGACTGAATTTGTTGTAGCAATACATTAAATTGTTGATCGGCATGGAGCCTTTGAATATTGGCTTGCAGCATTTCTCGTGCAAGTTCTTTATTAATTGCCGCAACACGGATTACTTGTTTTACCAAATTCTCATGATGCGCTTTAGCAAATTGAAGTAATTGTTCTTTTGGTATTACCTGCGGTATGCAGGCTACAAAACGATTGGGCTCCTTAAACAAAAGAGCAGCCGCTTCTTTATCTCTAAGTGCTAAGTTAAATAACAGGCGCGTCATTTCCTTTATCACATTAAGATCATTAATCTGCTCTCGTTTTTTTAATACTTGTTGAACAACAGAAGCGGGGGTGAATGGCATAAACTGTACCTTTAAGCATAAAGCATTTCGTTTATTATAATAAATATTTATTAACGCAAGCTTAAATGGAGTTTTAAGGTAACGGGGGCCTTAATGTATACGGCGTAATTAAGGATTTCGGAATAAAGAATATATATTTAGTTTTATTAATGGTACCGAGAAGAGGACTCGAACCTCCACGGGGTTACCCCCACTAGCACCTGAAGCTAGCGTGTCTACCAATTCCACCACCTCGGCATTCGCGGCTAAGGTACTCATATTTTGCAAGTCTGTCAATGGTTTTTAGTATTAAGTGTCACAAACACATTAAGGCGAATAAAATTGTGGCATTTACACGGAAGGTCATCTAGAAAGCTTCTGAATGAGGCAGGTATTAGTTGGTGCCTCATTCAGGACTTCTTCGTCGTAAACTTATAAGGATAATATATTTTTAAGATTCTTGGGCGTAAGGCTCTCCCGCCTTTAGAATCCGCTCACGAACACCCTGCCACATACCTACTGCTGGTGGTAATTCAATAACGATACATTGTGCAGTTGAAGCGTCTGCCTGCCGGAGCTGATAGTATAAATCAAAGGCTGCTTGTTCTGGGTTATCCGCAAGTTGATGGTAATGTTGCGCATCAATCGTTGCAGGCTGTTTGTTGGCAATCGCATAAATTAAGCCGCTGTGGTGTTGGCAAAATTGTGCAAGACTTTCATAATCTGCGAAATAGTATAAAGTTTTATGTGGCTGATAATGGCTATCTAATTTGCCCGGAACCCTAAGAGTACTCTGCTCATTATTGGACTGTGTTGTTATCACTGTGGCAATGGCTTGCTCGTCAATAAGCCCATGGCGCAAGATCTGATAGGTGTCCGGTTTACTGGCATCTACTATAGTTGATTCAATTCCCACGGTACAGCGACCACCATCCAATATTGTTAATTCCTGTTCGGAAAATGATTCTTTCACATGTAGGGCAGTTGTTGGGCTTACTTTACCAAAGGGATTGGCGGAAGGCGCAACAACCGGAACCTGTAATTTGCTTAATAGTTCTTGAGCGAGGGGGTGGGCTGGGCATCGAATGGCGACAGTGGTTTGCCCTCCCGTAATCACCGGATTTACTTGTCCAGGCTTGCAGCGCAAGACTAAAGTTAAGGGTCCAGGCCAGAATGCATTAATAAGTTGTTTTGCATAATCCGGGATGTGTTCCACTAATGAGGATAAATCCCAATTTGGAGCTACGTGGACGATCAATGGATGATTTAAGGGCCGATTTTTCATCGCAAAAACGGCTCTGATGGCCTCTTCATTATCAATGGGAGCGGCTAAACCATAGACTGTTTCTGTAGGGATGGCAACGGGAGTCCCCGCGCGTAAATCGCGAACGGCAAGATCAACATCAGTAGTAATTAAGGGCATATCCAAGTCTCAGTAATAATCTACCCTCATGTGTAGATTTAAAAAACTAATTATTTTTACACAATTAGGCCTATTAATGAAATAGTATTAGGAAAATTCTCATTATTATCCGCACTTTTTGCCTTTTTAAAGTCCCCTGCATAGAATGAACTTATCATTAATTTGGGATTATCTGATGTCACTCATACTTTTGGAAAAAATACTCGATGCTTATTTTGCCTGCCTTCCAAGAAAAACACCAAGGCCTGAGCAGGTATCCGCTGCACGTTTAATCGCTCATCGTGGGGCTCATGACCATGCACATGGAGTAATTGAAAATACACTAGCAGCATTTCGTTTGGCTGCAAAAGCTGGGTGTTGGGGAATTGAGTTGGATGTACATGCCACTGCCGATCAAGTGCTGGTGGTAAATCATGACCCTACCTTAAAGCGTTTATGGGGGCAGGAGTTAACCATCGCCAAAATGCCTTTTGCCGCGTTACGAGCTCAGGTTCCGCAAATACCAACCCTTGCAGAGGTTGTTAGAGAATTTGGTGGGCGTGTGCATTTATTTATTGAATTAAAAACACCATTGCCGGAAGAGGCTTTGGTCGCTGTTTTGCAGGACTTAAGGCCTGTAAGGGATTATCACTTACTGAGTTTAAATAGCACGTGCTTTCAATTGTTATCCCAATTTCCTAAGCAGGCTTTATTGTTGGTTGCCGCGCATAACAATGTGGGGACATTTTGTAATCTAAGTCTTAGCCAACAGTATGGCGGCGTATTAGGACATTATTTATTAATCACCAATAAATTCGTACGCCGTTTATTTGCTGCGCAACAAATGGTCGGAGTAGGTTTTGTTGATTCCAAAAATAGCTTATATCGTGAATTGAATCGAGGGGTTTCTTGGATTTTTACTAATCGGATCAATAAGATAAGCACATTTTTGCAGCAATAAGGAATCTTTTGGGGTGTAAAAACTTTACTGGAGGCTCTTTTTTTATCTATATAGAGCAATGCCTTCTCATTGACGGCATGAATTAGTTATGATTTGATACAACAAACCCATTTAGGTTTAGTTTTGATTTCTCTTTGTCTATGGATAATGATAAATCAAGTGACTTTAGAGTTTACAAGGATTTACGTTATGGGATGGATGGGAAATATTGTCAATGCAGCAATTAATACGGCAGCAAGTGTATTGGATACCGCAGGCTCTATTGCTTGCAGTGTTGGGGGATTAGGTTTTGCCACCGCCCAGGCAATCGATAAGACCTTTCAGGGGGCGTATGCGGGCTCAGCAGTTGGCTGGGGAGGATTAGATGTTTCAGGAACTTTAGACCAATTATTCGGTATTAACTATACCTTGCCGCTGCGACTTAGCAAAACTATGGATGGGCAGAAGCTGTTTCACACGACCGATTATGTAGAACCGGGGATGATCTGCATGATTAGCGCGGTGATTCTAAGCTCCGGAGTTACCTTAAAAGGTTTAGGAAGCACCCTTAAAAAATTTCAGCAATACCGTTATGATGCTCAATTTACCCAACAAAATTATGGTACTACCATTGAGAGGCCAGCAGCTCGTGAAATAGTGCAATCCCAACTGACCTCCCTAAGCAGTTCTCTCACAATCGCCATGTTGAGTTATAACACGGGAATTTGCCTGGCTTATTACTCTAATTTCTTGAATTCAGCGCTGCGTCTGACTTACCCACTTAAAGGAACCCAGTATGCGGATGGTGTTTATTACCATGGACCGCTTACTAGCACCACGCACCCCATCGCTGTTACCCTAGATCCACAGCAATTAACCGTAGACCTTCCTTTTATTGGCAATGTCTCTTTGCTGTTGAATATGGCGTTCAATGGCACTGCCAACATAACTGCCGGTGCGGGAATTTTCTTTAAAGAAAATGGTCCTACCCCTATTGATCCTTCAGTTGCCCTAACAGCTAGCGCGGTCGGTGGCTCAAGCGCTTATTTGTTAAGTAATTTTTTTGCGCGCAGAGAGTCTGAGGCCCGTGATCACCGCTTAATTAAAGCGGCAAGAACAGCGATATTTTCTATTCAAGAAGAGGAAGAGCAAACCTTGCTTACTCTGCGGGTATAAGGGAGCGAAGAGGGAAGGATTCATCATTTTTCCATAACATGACTTTGTTCCCAACCACCACCCAGGGCTTGAAATAGCGCCACTGTATCTGACAGACGATTGGCTTGTGCTTGAATTAAATTCAATTTTGCTTGCTGATAATTTTGTTGACTAAGAAGCAGTGCTGCTTGACTGGTATCTCCCAGTGCCAATTGGCGTTGATAAATAGTAAGACTAGTACGTGCAGCCTGTTCTGCTTTACTGGCCGCGTCTAAGCCCAGAGCATCTGTTTGCAAGGCCTTTAATGTATCGGCCACATTCTGGTAGGCATTGATAACGGTGGAGCGGTATTGGGCTGCTGCTTGCCTATAGGTGGCTTCTACTGCCCGTTGTCTATGACGTAGTGCTCCGCCGCTGAAAATTGGCTGAGTAATAATACCCGCTACCGCCCAAAAGCGGGTGTCTGGCCGAAATAAAGTGCCTATGGTGGTTGCTGCGGTCCCAAGATTGGTACCATCAATTGTAAAATTTGGGAGGCGATTGGCAATGGCCACCCCAATGAGCGCATTTGCAGCATGCATTTGCTCTTCGGCGGCGCGAATATCTGGACGATGCTCAATGAGTGTTGAGGGGATAGAAATTGGTAGCTGAGTCGGTAAATGTAATGAGCTTAAATAAATTTTAGGCGTGCTTGGATCATCAGGAAAGCGTCCCGTTAATGAATTTAATAAGTCGCGCTGAATGACAAGTTGTTTTTGTAAAGGAGGCAGGCTGGCAATTGATGTCGCTAAGGCTGCTTGTTGAACTGCTACATTGGCAAGAGCCGTATCCCCTAATCTTAATTGTTGTTGCGTAATTGCTAAGAGTCTTTTTTGTTGGGTAATGATTTTTTGGGTGGCAGCAATTTGTTCGCGTAACGCCGCTTCTTGAATTGCCGCAGTGACCACATTGGCCGTTAAGGCTAAATAGGTTGCCTCCAATTGGAAGCGTTGGAATTCTGCTTGCGCCATTAATGACTCCAATTGACGCCGGGTGCCGCCAAAAACATCAACGGTATAAGAGACAAATACTTGTCCGGTAAATAAAGAATATTGATATTGGTTGCTGGCTAACACGCTGGTGAGAATATTTGCGGTTTTTTGCGTAGTGGGATTAAATGATACGCCCACTGCAGGCAAAAGTGCTCCTCGCTGGGCGTAGGCGGTTTCTAAAGCCGAGCGTAGAGCTTCTTGAGCGGCACCTATACTGGGATTATAGCGCAGACTGGCGTCGACTAATTCATTTAATGGTTCGGAATTAAATAATCGCCACCATTGCCTAGGTAACTTTTGATTGGCAACGAACGTCTGGGCTGCGCCAAATCGCGTTTTATTTGCGCCTGCCGTTTTCGCTCCCGGTGCGGGCTTGGTATAACTTTCAGGTAGTGGGGGCGCAGGCCTTTTATAGTTAGGCCCGACCGCGCAACTATTGAGTAAAAGAAGTAGTAAACTGATACGTACTAAATTATTATTCATCATACTTTATTGCCCTCATGACGTTCCCTCGGACGTTTATGCTCAAGAAAGCGAACTAAGGCATAGTAATACGTAGGCAAAATAAATAGGGTTAACAAGGTTGACACGGCTAAGCCTCCAACTATAACCGTTGCCAATCCACGCTGCACATCCGTTCCTACTCCAGTAGCTAAGGCTGCGGGCAGCATACCGAAAGAGGCTACGGTCGCTGTCATGAGCACGGGACGTAGACGTTCGGCTGCTCCGTCAATTACCGCGCGATTAAGCGAAGGATTAAGTTTGCGTACCCGGCGAATATTCGCCACCATGATGATGGCATTTTGGATGGAAACTCCAAATAAGGCGATAAAGCCCACTGCGGTTGCCACATTGATGGTTTCCCCAGTTAAATGGAGGGTAATAAGACCACCTAAAGTCGCCATGGGGACTACTCCAAGAATGAGAAATACTAAATGTAATTTTTGAAATTCGAAAAATAAAAGCAAACCCATAAGAATGAGCATGATTCCCAAAATATAAACCAAACGCTTCTCTGCTCGTTCCTGACTTTCAAATTGCCCGGCCCATTCTAAGCGAAATTGTTTTTTATCAAAGTGGACCTTTTCGGCAATTTTTTGTTTGGCTTCATTGAGGTAAGAGGTCAGATCGCGCCCACGATTATCCATACGCACCGTAACTTCACGCTCTCCTTGTTCATGCGCAATATTACTTTCTCCAGTGCGATATTCTAAGGTAGCCAGTTCTGATAAGGGGATTTTGGCACCACCAGCACTATTTACAAATAAATTACCCAAAGCTTGGATACTATTTTTTTCTGCCTTGGAAAAACGCGCGGTGGCATTATAGTTACGATTTTCTACATAAATTATAGTAATGGGGGCGCCACCTAATCCTGTTTGAATTAAATTGGTCACATCCGCAACATTAATTCCGTAACGGGCAATTTTATCGCGATCTACTTTAATTGTAATTTGGGGAATGGGCGGTTCTTGGAAGATGGAAGCAGACGCCGTGCCTTTAATGTGTTTTAGCACCTCGACAATTTCACTACCAATACGGCGCGCTTCGTGTAAGTCATTGCCATAAATACGTAAAGCAAGCGGGCTATGTGCACCGCCCACCAGATCATTAACATTGTCAACGATGGGTTGACTAATTCCAATGGTATAACCTGGCATTTGCGAAAATTCCTGCGAGAGTCGCGAGATAAGTTGTTGCTTTGATTCTCTTTTGGGCCATTCGGCATATGGTTTTAAACCAACAGGAACTTCAATGTGTGAGGGTGTCCATGGATCAGTACCATCATCATTGCGACCTAATTGGGTTACTACAAAAGATACTTCAGGATGTTTTAAGAGGTTTTCTCGCAGTGTACTTGCCATCTGGTTCCCTTTTTCCAGAGAAAGACCTGGGGGTAAATCGACTTGCAACCATAGGGCTCCTTCATCGAGTTCGGGTAAGAACTCACGGCCGGCAGTAGCACCAAGCACTATGATTAACGCTAAAATAATGAGGCCTAAGGCATAGGCAATGCCTGGGCGTTTAATTAAATCACGCAAAAGTTCGCGATAGCGCAGGGTTAACCAGATGAGCACTTGATTATGATGTATTTTTTGGGGTTTACGTAAAGCAGTGTAGGCTAATCCCGGAATCAGCACAAAAGAGCAGACTAACGCTCCTAAAAGCGCAAAGCTCACCGTATAGGCCATGGGTCTAAAGAGTTTGCCTTCGGCATGTTCAAAAGCAAACAGAGGTAAATAGGCAGAAATAATAATTAAAGTAGCAAAGAAAATAGGGCGTGCTACTTGGTTTGTGGCTTTTAAGGTATCATCTATTGAAAGAGGCACATTGGGAAGCGCTTCTCGGCGACGTAAAATGGTTTCCATAACTACAATAGCACCATCAACGATAACCCCAAAGTCAATTGCACCTAAAGAGAAGAGGTTGGTAGGCATTTGTGTTAAATTCATAAAAATGAATACAGATATTAAGGCTGCGGGTATGGCAACGGTCACGACTATGGCGCTGCGAAAGCTACCTAAAAAAAGCATAAGCACAATGCACACGATGGCAATACCTTCAATGACCGTATGCGTAATTTTATGAACAGTTAAATGGACTAAATCATCTCGATCAATATATGGAACGATGGATACTCCCATCGGGGTTAACCGCTCTTGTAATGCATTAATTTTTGCATGCAAACCTTCCAAGATTTTGCCGGGATTTTGTCCTTTGCGCATAAGGACAATCCCTTCTATTGTATCTGGATTGTGGTTTTTACCAAGGATTCCCTCGCGCTCTTTATGTCCAAATTCTACCTGTCCTAAATCGCGAATGAGTATGGGTGTACCTTGATGCTGCGTAACAACAACTGCTCCGAGTTCCTCTAAGGTGCGGATTTGTCCCATACCGCGAATAATATAGCTTAGGTCTCCACGCGAAACGCGACCACCGCCAGCAAAGGCAGAATTAGCGTTAATCGCATTGGTTACATCGGCTAGGGATAAATTAAAACGCCGTAATTTCATTGGGTCTAGGGTGAGTTGGTACTCTTTGGTAAATCCCCCAAAATTATTGACTTCGGCAATACCCGGCACCTGCTTAATCGCGGGCATAACGATCCAGCGTTGTATTTCCGATAGTTCCATTAGATTTTTAGTGTTGGATTCTAAAGTATAACGGTAAATTTCACTGCCAGAGCCGGTTAAGGGATCCATGATCGGCTGAATGCCAGCGGGAAGGCTTAGCGAGCTCAAGGCTTCTAATACCCGGGCGCGCGCAAAATATTCGCTTGCTTCATCTTTGAAGATCATCGTAATTAACGAGAGGGCAAATGTACTGCTTGAGCGTAGTTCTGATAAATAAGGTACGCTGACCAGTTCACGTTCGAGTGGTATCGTCACTTGCTGTTCAATTTCTTCAGCCGCTAATCCAGGTAGCTGGGTGGCAATGGACACGCGCACGTCATCGAGTTCCGGATAGGCTTCAATGGTCATTTGCGTGCTGGAAATATAACCATAAATACCAACTAAAAGAGCGGCTCCCCAAGCAATACGACGACGTCGAAAACATAGCGCAATCAGCTTATCAATCATTGATAAGTATCCCTCCTGCGGCGACAATACGATCACCTGGTTTTAGCCCAGAACGAATGCGAACATAGTTTCCATCCTCAGGCCCGAGTACCACCGTACGCTGCATAAAGGTCCAGGGAGCAATTTCTATAAAAACAGAGGTGGTGTCATTATGCATAAGTAAGGCGGATAATGGGATTATCGGTTGTTCTTCTTGGGGAATTTCGGTCTTAATAGTGGCAAACATATTGGGTTGCAAACGCTCATCAGAGTTTAATAGAGCAATGCGCGATTTATTGCAACGAGTGTCTGGATCGAGAAGGTTATTTGTAAAGGTAATGGTGCCATTCCACGATTGTTGGGGATAAGCGGCTACATACACGGTTACTTTTTGCCCTTTTTTAACCCAGGGGACGGTCTGTTCTGGAACACAAGCGGTAACCCATACGACCTGATTATTGGAGAGATTAAAAAGAGGTGTGCTCTGATCAGTAATATAGGCACCATTCCCATAATTTAGCGCGGTAATCTTACCGTTAATAGGAGCCAGTATTTGCAATAAACTTTCTTTATTTTGCCCTAGTGCCTCTAATGCGGTTTGGGCACGCTGCATCTCTGCTTGGGCCTGCCGGTAATTATTTTTTATTTGCTCTACGTCTTTAATAGAGTTTGCGCCAGCTCGATTAACTTTTTGGGCGCGACTCCAGGCTTCTGTTGCTTGTTTTAATGCACTTTGTGCTTTGATTTTATCAGCATAGGCTTGGGCCATCGCCGGCGATTGCATGGTGGCTAAAACTTGACCTTTTTCTACGGTATCACCTAGCTGAATGTTTAAACTTACCAGTTGTCCAGTTAAGGGCGGTAAAATTGCAATGCTGCGGGTTTGCTCGGCATCTACTACTCCCGCAAGTGTAATAATATGAGGAGCATGAGAGGCTTTGATGGTTTGTACATTTAGCTGCGCACGCAGTGGTGAGTGTTCGGGAACTTTGATGCGATTGCCTTCGCGTATAAGCATTGGTTCGTGGTTGTTATTTTTAGTATGGTTTCCTAAGGTCCAAAAATAAAACACGATAAGTATTAATAATAACAAGAGGACTGCGGCGATCTGCATTATTTTTTGTTGACGATAAGGGAGTTTTTTATAGCGATCGCGTTGGGCCGAGATCAATGAATGAATGTCCATAAATCCAATCTTTGTTATTTTGTTTATTGATTGACCCTAACTTAGGGTTGGGAAGAAGGTCCATTTGTCTTTTGATATCATCAACTAAACTGCAAAATTAAGCAAGAGTTGAGTGTTTGGGAAGCTAGGCGGGGCTTTAATTAATGGCGCAAGCCCAAGGGCTTGCCATTATTTACGATATGGGCGCTAGCGCTCCAGTATGGCAACAACACCCATGCCACCTGCAGTACAAATGCTTACAAGAATCCGTCCTTTGCCCGCTTCAGCAAGTATTTTGGCAGCCGCACCGACAATACGCCCACCAGTCGCAGCAAAAGGATGGCCTAAGGCTAGGCTTCCACCTTTAACATTCATTTTTTGCACGTCAATACTTCCTAATGGCTTATCGCGGTGCAATATTTTTTGGCAATATTCAGCAGACTCCCAGGCTTTTAGGGTACATAATACTTGCCCAGCAAAGGCCTCGTGAATTTCATAAAAATCAAAATCTTGTAAGGTGAGATTATTGCGCTCCAACAGGCGGCTTACCGCAATGGTTGGTGCCATCAAGAGCCCTGCGCCATGAACATAATCTACCGCCGCCACCTCGCAATCGACAAAATAGGCAAGGGGTTCTAATTGATGCGCTTGGGCCCATTCGGGAGAGCCTAATAAAACAGCAGAGGCACCGTCGGTTAGTGGGGTAGAATTCCCCGCAGTTAAACTACCAGTGGCTGATTTATCAAAAGCGGGTTTTAATTTAGCTAATTTTTCTAGAGTTGTTTCTTTGCGGGTAATGGTGTCTCGCGTTAAAGTATCCATGGGGACAATTAAATCATCATAAAATCCCGCATCATAGGCTTTGATGGCATTTTGATGGGAGCGAAAAGCCAGCTCATCTTGAGCTTCCCGGCTGATTTTCCATTCTTTAACCATGAGTTCGCAATGTTCGCCCATCGATAATCCGGTACGGGGTTCGCGTACTTCCGGCAATAAGGGTTTTAGCATACTGAGGCGGAATTTTTTGCTGACTTGTAATTTTTCTTTCCAACCCTTCGCCTGTTGAAATTCGATTAAAAAATGCGTGAGACGGCGTTGGCCAATTAAGGGAATATCCGAATTGGTATCAGTACCGCCACCAATGCCGCTGCTCATTTGTCCACTGGCGATTTTGAGGGCCACCAGATTGATGGCTTCAAGGCCTGTGCCGCAAGCACGCTGTATGGTTAGGCCAGGTGTTTCTGGCGATAGCGCACTTCCTAGAACGACCTCACGGGAAAGGTTCCAGTCAAAGGGATGATTAATTACTGCGCCGGCGATTACATCGCCTAAACATTCGCCCTCAATTTTGCTTTTCTTGATGAGGCCAGCAACCGCAGCACCTAATAAATCCTGATTGGACTTACCAGTATAAAGCGTTTGAGATTTAACAAAAGGGGTACGGGAGCTCCCTAGAATTGCGACTTTTTTAGCCATGTTCATGATTTCTCCTTCTATCCTATTTAGCATAGACTAAAAAGGACGCTATACTTTTAATCTGGAGTGAATTTTAAGGCTGTAAGGGTGGAAAATGAAGCGGATAAGGATCATCTCAATAGTTAGGTAAGCTGATTGCAACTCATGGCGCCTTTGGGAGCATTATTCTCCCAAAGGCGGCGATAAATTCCTGAGGTAAGCACCCTTAGCTGCACTTGTTAGATTAAGAAACTACCACAGCTTGAGTTAGTTCACTGGTTGGTGCTTCTTGCGAAGTGTTTTTTACGGCAAAAAATCCTCTTTTACTCAATGCATTAATTAGTTCTTCCGTGGATAATTTATTAATTAATTCTTCCGCTTTAACTCGCTCTACTTGCTGTTGGCGGCGATCACCGAGCTGGGTAATTCGCTCTATTTGCTGACGCAGGGCATCGAGTTGTACTTTATAGTCCTCATTATTTTGCTGCAAATTGCTTTGGGTTGTAGCCAGTTTTTTTTCTGTTTCACTAATAGTCTGGCCAAGAGAATTAAATTTCTCATCTTGAGTGACAAAAAATGCATCCAGACGTTTTTTAAAATCTTCTTGCTGTTGTTCGCCAACAAGGGATGTTTCAACTAGTTGAGCTACAGTGTCTTGCAGTGTAAGCACAGTTTTTTTCGTTTTTTCTAGCTCCAATGCCAATTTTTCCTCTATAAAGGTAAACTGCTCTATTTTGTTCTTTAGAGTTTCTTGGCTAATACGATAATTTTCCGTGGCTTGTAAAAGCTTAATCTCATTGATTTCTAGTAAGTCTTTTTTTTCCTGTATTTTCTCTTTCAAGGCAGTTGCTGCCGCCTCTAAGGACTCCTTGGTTTGCTTTAGGGATTCAGTTAGTTCCGTTGCAGCTTTAATTTCTTGGCCCAATGTTTCCAATTTTTCGGTTAACTCTACATTGCTCTCATGCAGGATAGAGTTTTCTGCGCTAAATTTTTCAACTTCTTCACCTAATTTTTGGCGTATTTTATCTAACGCCGTAATGGTTAGCTCTAAAAGATTGGCCAGCCCTAAAACCCCTTTAGTTAAACTGTCAATGATATTTACAGTGTGATTATGATGATCATCGAGAATAATTCCACCACCAGCATAAGCAAGAGTGGTAATCCCGCACAATGCCAGTAAAAACCCAACATTAGCAACCAAACCTAAAATTAATGTAGGGACGGTCACGGTGAGCCCACCCATGACTTTTTGCCATAAGGGCAGCTCGCCCCAATAGTCTGCTGCACGCGAGAAAAGGCTGGGATTTTTTTCCATGCTTTTAATGGTAACGACTAGACTTTCTTTGATTTTTTTAAAAATATCTTCGGTGATGAGTAATTTTTCAATATCAGTTTTCTCATCGGATTGTGCTTTCTTGATTAGCAATTCAATATCAAGTGTTTCAGGAAGAGCCTCGGGTGTCTTTACATGGAGAAGTGCTTCCTGCGCTACGACATGATCTTTGATGATTACTTCATTTTCTTTGGTAGCCATAATCAGTTCCTTTGACTAAGAATTTCCCTGTAATTTTTATTTTTAACCAAAAAATAGGATAAAACAAGTAAATAATTTTCATTTAAATTCAAATTGTTACAAGAAAAGCAAACATTGAGTTCAAAAAAAGAACATATTAGTGCTTTCAGCAATGGTAAGGACGGCTATTATCATGCTATTGCCTTGTTTTTACAATATTTTTTCCAAGCCACTAGCAATAAAATGTAAAAGGTGCCAATTAAAGAATCTATTATTTGTATTTTTTAATTATTTTGTGCCCTAATTTTAAGACAGATGTCCTAAAAAGAGATATACTGGTTTGTTGTGTTTATTCTAGCTGGTTTTTAAGAAAAGGTAGTATTTTTTATGACATTTAGCATTGGTCAACGGTGGATAAGTAATACTGAATCGCAATTAGGCTTGGGGATTATTACAGATTTAAGTAGCAGGCAAGTGAGCATCAGCTTTCCTGCTGCGGGTGAGGAACGTATTTATTCTACGGATAATGCGCCATTGAGTCGCATTATTTATAAAGAAGGCGAAGAAGTTGTTACCAGTAAACAGCAGAAAATACGACTAACTCACATTGAGGAGCGTCAGGGACTGTTTTTCTATAGTGGTATTGATGAGACAGGGGATGAAATCCAAATAAGTGAAGTTTCATTAAATTGTTTTATTAACTTAAATACGCCACAACAACGACTTTTTAGTGGTTTGTTGGATAAGCTAAGTTCTTTCCGTTTAAGAGTTGATACTTTAAATCATGCCAGCAGGTTACAGCAATCTAAGGTTCGTGGATTATTAGGCTCGCGTACCAGTCATTTACCACATCAGGTTTATATTGCCAGCGAAGTAGCGCAACGCCATGCACCGCGTGTACTACTCGCGGATGAGGTGGGGCTAGGTAAAACCATTGAAGCAGGGATGATCCTCCATTACCAATTGTTCACTGGACGCGCTAATCGGGTATTGATTGTGGTACCGCAATCATTAATTCACCAGTGGCTTGTGGAAATGATTCGTCGATTTAATCTGCATTTTTCGATTATTGATGCCAGTCGTTATAAAGAAACGCCCGATACTTATGGTGAAGATGATTATGACTATGACGAGGAATTGGACGAAAATGAAGTAAAGCCCAATACAGCCAATCCTTTCGAAACCGAAACCTTGGTTTTATGTAGTTTAGATTTCCTCATGGAACATGATGAGGCTCGTGAGCAAGCGATTGCAAGCGGCTGGGATTTATTGGTTATTGATGAAGCGCATCACTTGCAATGGTCAGAAACGGATGTAAGCCCTGAATATGAATGTGTGGAAGCTTTAGCTGCTCAAAGCAAAGGTTTGCTCCTACTAACGGCAACCCCGGAGCAAGCAGGGATCGCCAGTCATTTTGCCCGCCTGCGCTTGCTGGATCCTTCTCGATATTATGATCTTGCCGCATTTAAGAAGGAAGAAGAAGGATATCAACAGATTAATCAGTTGGTACAAGAACTTTTAGCCTATGATACTCATACACCATTAAGTCAATTACCCTCGCAATTAAGGCAGCAGTTGGATGCTTACTTAGGTGCAATAAAAGGGGAAGACATCCAGGGGGTTATTAAAAACCTCTTAGATCGCCACGGAACTGGCCGTGTATTATTCCGTAACACCCGTGCCGCAATTCAAGGATTCCCACAGCGTCATGTACATGCCTATCCTTTGGAGCGGCCAGAGCTTTACTCCTCGCTTGCAGGACAATCTGGAGTTACTAATTTATCCCCAGAGAATTTCCTAAATAAAGAGCTTTGGTTAGGGCGTGATCCGCGAGTTGCTTGGCTTGCTAATAAAGTTAAAGAACTCTTCCCGCAAAAAGTCTTGGTGATTTGTGCTAAAGCAAAAACAGCGATTGCTTTAGAACAACACTTTAAATTAAGTGCAGGTATTCGTAGTACGGCCTTCCATGAAGGTTTATCCATTATTGAGCGCGATCGTGCTGCAGCTTATTTTGCTGAGGAAGAGGAGGGCGCTCAGGTAATGATTTGCTCCGAAATTGGCAGTGAGGGGCGAAACTTCCAATTCGCGCATCACTTAGTTCTATTTGATTTGCCCATAAACCCCGATCTCCTAGAACAGCGTATTGGCCGTCTGGATCGTATAGGCCAGCAGCATGATATTGAAATTCATGTTCCTTACCTAATGAATACAGCTCAGGAAAAACTGTTTCGTTGGTATCATGAAGGGATAAATTTATTCGCGAAGAGTTGTTCAGTTGGCTTTTCACTTTATGAAGAATTTGCGGAACGTTTATTGCCTATTTTAGATCAGGCCATGAACTCCACCGATGACACCCTACTCAATCAGCTCATCGCGGATACTCAATTGCGTACCGAACAAATTAATCAAGCCTTGCATGAGGGACGAGATCGTTTATTGGAGTTGAATTCCTGCAATATGTCTCAAGCTCAAACGTTGATCGCCGACATTGAAGCGGAAGAAAACTGCTTGGATTTAGAAAACTACATGGCGCAAGTGTTCCATGAATACGGTATTGATCATGAATACCATTCTGAAGGCACTGAAGTTTTACATCCTACGGATCATATGAAAACTAGCCATTTCCCAGGATTAAGGGAAGAGGGGGTGACGGTTACTTATGCTCGTCCTAAAGCATTACAGCGCGAGGATATGGAATTTTTGAGTTGGGAACATCCCATGGTTAGTGAAAGTATGGAAATGATTCTCGATTCAGAAGTGGGTAATGCAACCTTAGGAACGATTTCGGTGAAAAGTATTGCACCAGGCACCGTATTTTTAGAATCATTCTATACGATCAATTGTGCTTCGCCCAAACATTTGCAATTGGATCGCTTCTTACCATTAACACCAATTAGGGTATTTATGGATGTTTCCGGTAAAAACCTCTCTAAGGTCTTGGACTACACGCAATTGAACCAGATGTGCCAATCGGTTAAACGTCATTTGGGTTATCCAATCATCACCCAAATACATGAGATGGTAGAAACCATTTTGGCAAAGACCAAACTAGTGGCTGAAGGGCAATTAGCTGAGATTGTTGAGCAGGCAAAAGAGCAAATGCGTAAAAGCATTCGCTATGAGGTGGAGCGGCTTGAGGCGTTGCAAGCAATTAACCCTGCTATTCGTCAGGATGAAATTGATTTTTTCAAACAGCAGCTTAACGATAGTGAGCATTATATGGATAGTGCGGCTTTGCAATTGCAAGCGCTTCGAGTTGTTATTAATAAGTAGTACATCCTAAGAAAAAGCTGGGCCTCGAATGCAGCAAAACCATATGCTGCATTCACAGGTTCGCTCTTGAAACTTAGGTGATGTAGCGTTTCATCTCAACTATAAATTTGCTAGCTTCTTATAGCTATTTTCCCAGCACCCCATTTGGTGGCTTTTTAGCGCTTTCTTGTTTGCACCTTGGTATATACTTATTTATTTTGTGGCAATGAACTTATATATTCATGAGTGCTTGGCATTATGGTGATTTCCTAAAATGAGGAAGGCAAAATGAATCTGACAGAATGGTGGTTAGCATGGGGCGCAGAGCTTGATGAGTTAGCGACCAAAGTTAGCGACTCTCAGACAGAGTCTTGGCTTGCGGCTCGGGCTATGATTGCCGAAGGAGCCCAGATTGAGGCTAATTTTTTGTGGGGATTGCACTATGCAGCTAAGATTAATGCCGCTGCTGAAAAATTGGGAGCTCCTTTTTATAACCAAGAGGCTGGGAAACGAATGCATTTACCCAGTATTGGTTCTCCTGAAACCTTATTATTTGCCCTAACTTATTATCATCATTTACTGCGCTATCAATCAATTAATCAGGGCAACTCTTTAGTTTTAGCTCAGATTCTTAAAGAACAACCTGGCGTTAACTATGCGGCAAAGGAGCTCAAAAAACGTCTTGATGAGTATTGCCAGGCACCAGAACACATTGCCGCAGTACAAGCAACATGGCCCGAAACGGCACAGCTACCGGGACCTGGTTTATTGGTGCAAGTAGAACAATGGCTTGCTACAGAACCCATAGTAGACAAATTGCTGAAACAATTGGAGCAGGCCACAGGTAAAATAGTCGGGGAATTTGATGTCGAATGTGAAAACATCAATACGCTGTTTACCAAAATAGGCAACTTATTAGAAGGTAAAATGGCCTCATTAAGGGAAATTACTGCTTATAAAAAACTCATCGAATTATTAAACGAAGATACGCTACTACCTAATGATTTAACCGAGCCCAATAGTTTAAAAAATAATTATCCCGACTTTGCTGAATACTGGCTGGCTTTAAATGAACATATTCCTCCTATCAGTAAGAAAAAAGCACTGAGTATTACTGGGGTACGAACGGTGATTGGGGTGACGCGTTTTGCGTTAGGGATGTTAAGCTCGCTAACGCAGACGGTTGTGGGACATTTTACTCCGCGCTATGTAAATGAGTTGGCGACCAGTGCAGTAAATGCTGTGGGTAATTTTGCTTCTGCCCTAACCCCCGCTTCAACTTTAGAACAGCGCAAAAAGTTATTAATCCAGCATGCAGAGCAAATCATTGCTACTTCAGCAGCCTCATTAAATTGCCAACAAGATGCTCAAATTGGTGCTCATGATTTTAAACGATTGAGTGCAACCGAAGTAAATGGTTTGGTTGATAAGCTGTCTTTAGTACAACGTTTGCTTACCTTAAAGCAATGTTTAGCCATTTATCAAATAGAGCATACAACTGGTTTTGCCAAGTTTTCATTATCGAGTGTCTTAAAACCGATCACTGAATTATTAAGTCATACATTTTTACGACCCTTAATGTTTGACACGATATTGCTGGTGCTGGAAGCTGAGCAATTAGAGCAGCAGGTTAGTGAGCTTATTACTACGGCTAAATCTGAAGAGGAGCTGGACCCTAAAGTTTTAAAGACGCGATTGGTTAATACATTGAAGGAAACGGAAATAAGGGTCAGGTATGTTCCGAAAAATAGTAAATTTATTTTTTTTAAAGAGGAAAGTGAAAAGGCGTTAAAAAACTTTACTGAGGTAGTTAAGCATACGTTAAATAGCCCGCTGTAACGGGTAGGCTGGGCTTCAGCCCAGCCTATAGTGATAATCCATGTGGTGGCGTTTTGAATTAGATGGATAAACTTTCATAAGCATGTTCTAAAGCCATTACTTTTTTTCGGGTGTTAGTGGGGAAAAAACACACGTGATCATTAATCCATTTAGACAGACCATTGTAATGTCGGTTAATAAACGCATGGTTCTCTGGCGCCTTTAATTGCGTACGCATTTTTTGCGTAAACGCTTCTAGTCCTTCGCTGCGCGCCTCTGGTATTTGGTTTAGAAAGCTTATGGTTGATTCATATAAAGCAACTGTAAATTTATAGAGTTTTTGCGCTTTATCGGCGCGGTCAGGATCCACTGCCTTCTGCCCTTCTTGTTGTTGCTCAATTTCTTCTAACATGCTTATCGATTTTAATTCTAAGTCTTTTAACGCATCATAAATCTCATTATATTTTTGCTGGTGAGGGTCTTTTTTCCTGCCATCGGAGATGTGCGCGACTTCGGTATATAATTGATTACTTAGTTGGCCTAGTTGATTTTTCATCTGAATAAGTGTTGAGGGCATTGGCGTTGGTGACGGCAAGGGTTGAGGTTCTGGAGATGAGCTCGCCTCCTCGCTGTCTGCGGGGATGGGCTCTTGGTGAGGCGTTTGACGATACATTCTTGCAAAAAATTCGCCGTCAGCAAGTAATTCTTCCGTAGATTCTTCCTGGGTTTTGGGGTATTTATTTTTATAATGTCGGACCTTATCAGCAAGGACGAGCAGCCTGGAGGCTACATTTTTTAATGCTTTATCCATCTGGTTTTGTAATTCAATTTTATAAGCAATACGCATCACATTTTCATTGGCTAAATCAATGGTTAATAGCTTTTGTTGCATAAGATGTAAGTCTTGCTGGACCACTGCATAAAGTTCATTAAATGTTGCGAAGGTACGGTCAAAGTTTTGCTTATTATTAAAAAAGTTTAAACCAAGCTCCTGGATTTGGGAGGACAGGGTAGTGCATTGTCCTTGTAAGGAAATGAGTCCATGAATTAAATGACCAAAGTGCGCGATAAATTCCGCCGAGGCAAGCAACTCTTCATCGCTATCAACGACCATAAACTCTTCTTTAGTTTTTGATTTGTGTAGTTTGCTGTTGACAAAGCATGGCGCATGAACAAAGACTTTATGGATTAAGTTTAATGCATCATGGAGCTTTTTCTTATCATCGTTATATTGTTGTTTTTGGATTTTATAGTCTGGGTTGGTTAGTTTTTCAGGTTCGGGTCGAGCTGCCACATTGCGGGCCCAGTTAATAAAGGCAAAAAGCTCGTCTGGTTGCATAAATGGCTTACCATGTAAGATGGCTGTGGGGTCTTGAGCTTCTAAAAAATAGTTGGATAACCCCATGATCCAGTTATGGAAGATGGAGTTAGGTAAATCAATTTCATGTTTGCTTTTAAAGATTACCCCCCATTTTTCCACATCGACATATTTTTTGCGCAGAATGTCTG
Organism: Legionella saoudiensis; assembly: GCF_001465875.1. Lineage (GTDB taxonomy): Bacteria > Pseudomonadota > Gammaproteobacteria > Legionellales > Legionellaceae > Legionella > Legionella saoudiensis. Next base: position 466,550 of record NZ_LN901323.1, read on the forward strand.
CTTCTAGTTCGCGATGAGTTACGGTTCCAATTAAATCATCATATTTTTCAGGAACTATAATTCGCACCATCAGGCGTATTAGCTGATTATTTGTATCCAGACAGGCTTTTCGCGCTTCTTCTACCATATCTCTTAAGGACATTGATTCTTTGTGTTTTTCTAGCTCTTGTACGGCGTATTTTAAGGGAGTATATACATCCATTAAGCGGCTAAAATGTTGGCTGTGTTCTGTATTTTCTATAGAGGCATATTGGTTAATAAAACTAATCAGCGCATCGAGGTAGGTAATATCATATTCATAACCGGCAAAGGCCAGGCATCTGTTTTGTAAGATATTTAACAAATAGGATAAAACCCCTCCAGTAATATCATCTTTATGAGGTAAGTCATGATAATATTCTTTAAGCTTTAAAATGGCATCGAGAACATATTGCTCGTATAGGGTAAGTTGTACGGGAGCCTCCGGAGGGGTACTGCCAATATCATCGAGTTCATCTGGATTGTAATGAAGTGATTCCACCGTTTTATTATCTGCTTTAAATTGAAAAATTTGGGGTAATGCAGGAATTACAGCACCGGTAGAAATACTTAGATTTGCTAAATGTTTTTTATGGAGTTTATTGATGACTTCCATTTTGGCTTTGTGTTTTTTTTCTTCATAGGCAATCCAGTCTTTATGCACAATTTGGACAATTTCTTTTCCGGCAAAATAACCACCAACACCTACTGCTGCTGCGACAAGCACTAAGGCTTCTGCAACTTGAGGACCGGGTTGGGCAAGAGCCATAGCGCTAACGCTACTTAAAATCCCTGTCATGTCTGTTCTCCTTAATCGCTAACATTGTCGAGGTGACTAAATGTTGGCCATGGAATATTAATTACAATACCGCTGTTTCTAGCCTGATGCAAGATAACTCGCCCCTCAAGGTGAACCCTAAATCAATTCGTGTTTTTATTAGTTAGCTTAATGAGTTTAATGCCTAATCCTAAGCAAGAACCACAAGAAATGTTTTGAGTTAAACCTAGGTCTGTCCTTAGGATAAATTAAGGATATCCATGATCGCCCACCAGTTGTCCTTGATTAAACTTGCATTATTTCAAATATATGATCCATAATCTTTAGCACCCAACGGTAGCAAGAGGCTACTTATGAACTCTAAATCAGCTCAAAAAGTTGTTGATGATTTGTTGTTTTTGGCCGGTGTCACACCCAATGGCAAAGAGCCTTGGGATCCGCAAATTCATAATGAAGAATTTTATACCCGCATTCTCAATGATGGTTCCTTAGGGCTTGGTGAGTCTTACATGGAGGGATGGTGGGATTGCGCCCAGCTGGATCAATTTTTTGATCGCATCCTTACAGCTGATATTGAAAATAAAGTGAAATTGAATCAGTGGTTATGGCCGAAGTTAATCTTGTTGCGTTTGATTAATCATCAATCGAAAAAACGATCACTTATTGTTGGGCAAAAGCATTATGATTTGGGCAATGATTTATTCCAGGCCATGCTCGATCACCGCATGAATTATACCTGTGGCTACTGGCATAATGCCACTGATTTGGATATGGCACAATGGAACAAATTAGAATTAAGTTGCCGTAAATTAAAACTTAAGCCTGGCATGCGGGTTTTAGATATTGGTTGTGGCTTTGGTTCTTTTGCTAAATATGCCGCAGAAAATTATGGTGTTTCTGTAGTTGGTGTCACCATTTCTAAAGAGCAACAGGAATATGCTCAAAAAAATTGCGCCGGCTTGCCAGTAGAAATCCGTTTTCAGGATTATCGAGAAGTGCAAGAGCGTTTTGACCGCATTGTTTCTTTAGGTATGTTTGAGCATGTGGGTTATTTGAATTACCGCACCTATATGCAAAAAGTATCTGATTGTTTGCAAGATGATGGTTTATTTTTATTGCATACCATTGGCAATAATATAACTACCTCGTTTTGTGATCCGTGGATCAATAAATATATTTTTCCTAATGGTATGCTGCCCTCTATGCGTCAAATTAGCAAGGCGGTTGAAGGTTTATTTGTGATGGAAAATTGGGTTAACTTCGGTGCTTATTATGACAAGACGTTAATGGCTTGGCATGCTAATTTTGAACAGCATTGGCCAATGTTGCAATCTCGATATGACGGACGTTTTTATCGTATGTGGCGTTATTATTTATTAGCCTGCGCAGGCGGTTTTCGTGCACGCTCTATGCAATTATGGCAAATTGTTTTATCCAAGCATGGGGTGCGTGGTGGCTATGAAGTGCCTTTATTTGATGGGATTGAGCATCCTGATCTCCTGTTTGTGAAATTGCCATAGTTTAGTTACAAGCAATTAATGGTTCTTACTTAAGAGAAATTGCAGCCTGGCACACGATGCCGTAGCTCGTATTATGCTTGCGCTAATACGGGCTACAATTCCTATAAATACCGTAGTAATCAGTCTACTATTTTTATGGCGTATTACCTCTTTGACTATCTAAGCTAGGCAAAAGATCTGTTAAGTTATTAAGTACAGTATGATAAGGCAAGTCGCCCTGGCAAAATTTCTCTAAAGTGCTGATAAACGCTTCTTTGATGAGGCATTGTTCTTTGTCCGGACTTGTTTCAGGACGCAGCGAAAAAAAACGATTAGGAGTGTCAGGTTGGGTCGAAGTTTTAACGCGCAGGTTTTGCACCAGAGGTAAAACAAACTGGGCGAAATCAGCAGGGGCATAATTCGTTAAATTATCAATTATTTGTTTACGTAAAAAAGTATTTTCTTCAAGTCTAATTAATAATTCCTCAATTCGTTGGATGATGTGCGGTAGTAGAGCAGCGTTAAATTTATCATCAGGAACCGTTAAGAACTTTGCAAATAGCGGCAAAATATACATGGCATCTATTGATGAATCGTGTTGCTTAGCGCGTAATGAGGTTAAGCTTGCAGTCATGTTGAAGTGGGGCTCTAAATTCAACATCGCTTTAAATAATAGTTGATAAGTCATGGGAAGCGCTGTAAAAGAAGCTGAGGCGAAAAGGCCTTTTTCTAATTCCTCTTGATAGATATGTAGCACTTCTTCAGGTGTTTTTTGTATAAAAGGAAGGGAGGAAGCTGATGCCGAACTTGTACTGCCACTTGTTTGTGCATCTAATGTTATAGACTGTATGTGAGTATCGGCAATGTAATAACCTATGCAGGGCAAAGAAGCTTGCGCAGTAATAACCGGAGGTGGTGATTCGAAATAGCGACGGGTTAAAGCCTTATCAATAAATGCCGTGACCATAGGCTGATCCCAGAACTCTAATAAAGTCAAAGCTAAAGCCCATAAATCTCCGCGTTGGTTTTTTAATAAAGTGTCGCTATCCGGTGCGTCTTTGGCAAGTGGACGGTAAGGGGCCAAATAACGTTGATCTTTGAGGATGGACGCGCATTTTAATTTACACTGTGAGTCCAAATAACTCACGGCACCTAGATCTGAAAAAAAGGCTGAGCCCGTGCTGGTAAATAGAATATTAGCGGGCTTTATATCATTAATTGCAACATTTTGTGCATGAATTTTCTCTAATGCTTGGAGTAGCTGCTGGGCAATGTAATCAAATAATTGCCTTTTTTCGACTACGTTTAAAAAGTCCATTTTGTTAATCATGCTATTGCCATTTCCGAAGTCGGCAAGAGGCAAAAATTGATAAAGTTGAATTCCTGCAAGAGTTTTAAGTATGGCTACATCTTCCGTTAAGAGAACACAACCATGAAGGTTTTGTGTTTTTAGCAGGGCATGGGCTTCTAATTCAGTCATAGTATCGAATAATACTTTGCCTCGTGGTAATGATTTATTCGGTATGCTTTGGCTTAGTTCTTCTTTGCTTAAAATGGTTCGTACCGCAAAAAATTGTCCTTGTTCATCTTTCGCTAAGCGAACCGAGGAAAAAGTACCTTGGCCTAGGCGAGAAACCTGAGCGAAGCCTGTATCTAGCTTCGGGCCCAAAATTCTTTTCGCTAATAAAGGATAGGCTGTTTGTAAGGTAATTTGTTCCTGAGGGGATAGAGTAGAAAGAATATAAAATTTTTTTTGCTCCCCGGTGTTGCGAATAATCGTAACGGATGAATCTTGATCAGAATATTGAGCTGAGCAAGAAAATATTGGCGGTAATGAGGGGCTTTCTTGATCGTCTGAACTCTCTAAATTATCTGACTCTACTGGAGGGGCAGATGTGCTTCTTTTTAATAATCTAGGTTCTAAATGTGGGTAGGGTCCATTAAGTGCTTGGGGCGTATCCACAAGAAAGGAAAAAGAGGTTCGTCTTTGTGCTGTGGGGCTGGCATTAACCAATGGAGCATAGGCTGGCTCTACATGTTCATGTTGAGCCAGTTGTGCGTAATGTTTTTTTACACCCGGCATTTTTTACACCTTAATTTCTAGCAAAGATAACCCTGTGTTTTTTGCATTAGTACATTTGATTATAATGAGCTTGTATAAATAGTGAAGTACCCGCGTAAATTATTTCTAATTGGTGATTTTTTGTAAAGAGTGGTTATATGGGGTTATATATAGTGTTGGGGGCTTGTTTACTACCAGTAATGAGGAGTGTTTTATGGCGTGATTTTTCACCGCGTTTTAAAAGCACCTGTCGTGTAGAGACTTCAAAGAGTTGGGCTATAAATTTTATGAGCGCTGCATTGGCTCGGCCTTCTATGGGTGGTGCTTGCAGGCGAATCTTCAATGCATTCCCATGCAAGCCGGCAATTTCGCTATGTTTTGCACCTGGTTGTACGTACACATTAATGGTAATCAAACTTCCATCCTGCTGGTACCAACGATTAGCTTCGTTGCAATTCATTAATATCCCAAGCCTTTGTTTTTAGGGAATATTTTTTCATAATCTTTAAATTTGTTTCATCGCGCATAATAAAATATTGTTGTGATGGCGCATAAGACAAAATAGGATGTGAATGAACATGTATACTTTTTAATAAGGCGTCTAAAGGTAGCTGTTGTTCATCAGTGCCAGCGGTAAAGGAAGGACTTTTAACTGCAAACAGAATGCTATAGGTCCTTTTTAAATTCTCACTGGTTAAAAAGTCTTTATTTTTAGAATTCGTACCCTGCAAGCGCATTCCATGATCGCCATGAATAACAATAATACTATTTTGTGCTGCTGGATTTGAGGACAGAGTTGATAACAAATTATCAATTATCTTTTGACTGCATTGTACTTGCTCTTTATAGCCTTGTAAGCGGTCACTATTTTCACCCACGAACTCACAGTTTTTGTCAAAAACATAAGGCGAATGAGGGATAAGTAAATGGATAAAATAGGCGTTACCAGGCTGTACTGTTTTAAAAAGCTTTTGTACTTCTGGAACAACGCGCACAGCGGCACTTGCCGGCGTTATGGGCTGCGCGGTTTTAGTATGTAAGGCAATGTACTTCCATATAGGCAGGTTTTTGAAAGAACGAAGCATGTCCTGTAATTTTAATTCAATAAGCACGCCATTTAATAATGCGGCTGTACGCACGCTTAACCTACTTTGTTCAGGAACAAATTCATTAAAATGATAAGTGAGGCAATAACTTAAAGGCAGGTTGCTCTTGTTTTTGCATAAATCCAAATAGGCAGTTTGCACCACGTTTAGGTGATATCCTTGTTGAGCGAGGAGCTCGAATAGTTTATTTACTCGCACACTATTCTCATTTTCACCCTCTGATTGGTAATACTTATCAAGATCTTCAACGGATTTAAAATTTAAAAAACTGCTAAATGAACCAACGGTAAAGTTTTCCCGGGAATAGGCTTGAGGATAGATATGAAAGCCTTGATGGATGTACTTGTTTTCTAATTGTTGATTATACGAGTCTTGAGCATACGGGAGTGCATCAAAACTGGCATGCTCATCTAAAATAATATGAATATAAGGCGGCAAAGATTTATTTTCTTCACTGTTTATGGCGGTTTTTTGAGTAGTTAAAAAAGGAGTGTTAAAGAAGGGTTTTGTAAAAAAAGCCCCTGCCCAATAAATACTTAAAACCAAAACAAATAATGTATCGAGTCGAAACCGGGTAGATTCTCGGCTCATAATAATATAGAAAACTGCACTGACGGATAATACAAGAAAAAGTAAAATATATCGGTATGGGATGGTGTGAAGCGGGCTAAGTTGCAGCTGGCTTAAGACAAAAAAGCTTACGATAAGAGCTAACATTATGCTGCGCATAAGTGTATTGCCGGCAATGATAAGTGCTCCATAACCAATGCCGATAAGAGTGAGAATTGCATAGCCAATAAACGTTTCCATGCGCATGAAAGGTAACGCATGGCATTGAATAAAGGCGGTCAAGATTGCAGTGAGAAATAAGGGCGGGATGCACAAATAGCGCCAATTTCGCTTGATTGCTGAAATAATATTCATGTTAGCATTGTTCCATCAAAAAAATTGTCCTACAGGTTTCCGCAATAGTTATTTCTTCTTTAATTTCATAATATTTTGAAAAGGCATTTTTGAACTGCTCGATATGGTAAGCATCAAAAATGTCAACGCGATTTCTTAATAAGCGTTGTACCTGCGTATCCTCTTTGGCGACAAACTCGATGATTAATGTTCGCCCTAGGCTAGAAAAATACTCGGCAATGTAATGAAAAGGAATATGATGCGAAATGGCAAGATGATGTATTAATGCTAATGCAATAATTAAATCAGCCTCTCCTCGCTCTTTTAATCCCTCGCGCTCGTTTTGCCCCCAACCCATCATGGTACTAGGATTAGTCAAATTTTGTAGCAAAGGGAGAAGTTTGGTTTTTTTATGTTGTTTATTCCGCAAATAATTTTGCTCAATGGCCAAGACATCTGAATCAAAGGTAATCACATCCGCTCCCGTTTGGGCTGCGATGTGGCTATAAAAACCATCGTTACCGCCTAAATCCCATACGGCTTGCGGTTTAACCCGTTCCGTTAATTCACGAACAATATCTATTTTGTGCTGATGAGCTTTTTCTGTGTAGTTCGTATTTTGATAATAATCAGACCATTCCGATTCTTTTTGGGATATTTTTAAACGCTTAATTGCTGATGTTAAATTCGATAAAATCCCAAACAGGCCCATTTTAGAGATCGAACCTTTAATCTGAGTTTTGGTATCATGGTATTTTTTTTGTGCTTTAGCATGCAGATGGATGTGGGTATATAAGGATAAAGAGCATTTGCTTTTTAAAGGCAATAATTGGCTTGCTAGATCCAGTGGGATCCCATCACTAAATTCTTTGGTTAACAGCCCTAGTCGCAAGTCTTTCTTGGCCATCAAAGCTAAAGGAGCTAAAAAGTGCATGCAAAATTGCTTATAGGCAGGCCAGAGCATCCCTTCTTCATAAATATCAAAAGAGCCAGTATCAATAAAAATAGGTTTTCCATGATGGAATTGTACATTATACGCGGAGGCATCTTTTAAAATCATGCCATGCTCTAATGCTAGACGGGCGATTTCAAGAGTTAACAGGGCTGCATCTTTTAACTGTGAAAAACACCACTCATAGGGATAAGAGATGAATTTAATTTGCTCAGGACGGATAACTGCTTCCGCATTGTTATCTAATGCCTGAGTTAGGGGCACCTCTTCGTGCGGGATCAAATAATGTTTCGATTGTAAAAGCGCATACAGCCCTGATTGCATCAACTTTTTATAGGCATCAATGCCTTTAGAGCTGAATTGGCGAAAGACTACTTGGTCTCGTTTATAAATTTGACTACAGGGGTCACGATAGGAAGAGCGAACATGCTTTGCAGCACATAGGTCATTCTGGCTCATCAAAACTCACCTGCTCATCTTTTGCTTTAGGGAAATATTTGTTTTTTAAATTACCGATAAAGGTTTTAAACACATAAAAGAAACCAGCAATGGATGCAATGGCTGTTTGTATAATTAAACTTCCTGAACCTGGATCCAAGTAAGCATAAGCGTTTGAGATCCCCATGAGGAACAAAAAAGTGATCCAAGCAAATTTCATGCGCAAATTCCTTATCGTAAAATTTGCAAACAAGTCTAACAAGATATAAGTCGCTGAGCAAATTAAATTTAGTGCTATTAAGAGGCTTACGGTTAGCTGGGTAAGCTAACCGTGAGAATAGGGAACGTTGCTCACTCAGTTGAGGCTATTGGCATAAGCAGGTTTGACTTTGGTTGTATTTTCATGCCACTGAACTTTTTTAAAGCCCCTTTTACTGTAGGCAAAATTTGTTCTTCAATGTATAGGGAGAAAGCATAGGCTAACAAAAAAGCCACCATACTACTTAAACTAGTAGCAATTAATGCCGTACTAATAGGTGAATAACCCTGTTGTTCTCCAAAATTTAAAATAAAACATAATAAAGAACAAAAAATAGGAAAATGAACTAAATATAAGGCAAAAGAGATGCGGCCAAGAAATTGTGAGATTTTAGACGAAAAAAATTGCCTCATAGAAGGGGTAATTAAAGCAAGAACAAATAGCAAAATACTAAATTCAAATCGTTGATTACTCAAAAGTATGTGGTGCTTTCGCATGACGCTGTGGTAGTAGAAGTAAATTAAAGTACTTACCACAGCAATTATTGATGTCTTTTTCATTGCCTCTGAGATGTTGCGTTCGGAGAAGTAGCGATTATTTTTTACAATACAAAATAAATCACATAGAAGAACGCCCATAATAAATAAAAAATATAATTGTTGGGCACCTGTAAGCGAGTATAAATAACTCAACAAGAGAGGGTATAAAAGAAATCGGAGGTTCCAGGTGCCAAATAAGGCAAGAAATGAAAAAATTAAAAATGAACCAGTAAATTCTAAATAGATAGTCCAATAAACTGCACCAAAAAGCGAACAATTTGACTGTAATCCAAAAGGAAGCTCTACAAATGTGAATTTAAGCATCTCTATTAAAGAGAAGGGTTTTGCATAAGCACCTACATAAGCATTTATATTATACATTAAATGAAATTTGTTAAGAAAATAAGGTATTAAGGTGGCAAAAAAAACCGGAATTAATAATCTTAGGTAGCGATATTGAGCCGCTTCTTTTAAGTAGCTATTATTTTGCGTACTAAAAAACTTATAACTTAATGAAAAACCGCTAATAAGAAAAAAAAGAAAAATAGCAAGTTCACCATCGAGGAAAAAACGTAGCGGTGTTTTATATAAATAAAACTCGGTAAATTCAAATTTTCCTCTAAAGGGGATAATAAGATGAAATAAATAAACAGCTAATGCTGCCCATCCACGCATACCATCTAAGAAGGATAATTTACTTTCGCTCATTTATAAATCCGCATATTCGACGAAATCCTAGTATAAGCTTTCTATTTGCGCAATCAAGGTTTATTATTTCCAGCTTACGCAATAGAAATAATCGCCCCAACGTAATTCAGCTTGGCTTCCTTTTGATATTGACGTTACTCCTGCCGGAGTTCCTGTATAAATAATATCGCCTGTTTTTAAGGGAAAAAATTGGCTAATGTAAACTAATAAAGCTTCTGGATGCATCATCATTTCGCAGCCTTGGGCACATTGGCGCAGCGAGCCATCAATGCTTAATTGAAACGCTGTTTCCATATAATTAGTAAATTGTTGATAGAGAATCCAGGGACCTAGGATTGCCGCATCTTTAAATACCTTGGAGGTAGTCCAAGGATGTCCATGTTTTTTTAATGCAGATTGACGTGTTCTTAAGGTCATATCAAGCCCAAGGCTAAGATGGGAAATGGCACTTCTAGCCTCCTCAATACTCATCCGATAACCATCATGGGCTAAACGCAGCACTATTTCGCATTCGGGCTGCACGGCACTATCTTCACTAGGAAAATTAAGCTGCAACTGTTCACCCCAATGTGTGGCTTGACGCAATACACTTGCTGGCTTTAAGAATAAGACAGGCTTTTCGGGCATGGTCTCACCTAATTCTTTGGCATGCTCAAGATAATTTTTTCCGACACAAACTATCTTATCAATAGACATATTTTTATACCTTCATTTGGTGGGGCTCCTGTAGCTTAATTATTTTTCCATAAACTTACCAAAGAAGCATTAAAAAAGTTTACAGGTAAGTCTGATTCTGGTCATTATTTGAGCATCCCGGGGAATGGTGATAAAATATATATATGGATTAACATGGAGAGCCTTATGGGCGAGTCTAAAAGCATAGATAATTTATTCAATGCTATTAATGAATATAATGAAAGCAAGAACAAAGCGAAAAAGCTTAAGGACATTGAAAGTAAGGCCAACAAAGTAATTAAAAAACATAACACTCTCAATTTAATTTATGAGTCGTTATCCTTTTTTGCGGTTAATCCTCTGCAAGCAGCAATAGGCTCTCTGGAAGTATTCAAATTATTAATACGTCTTGGTGCAAACCCTTTTTTTGATTTTACGCCAGAACAGGGGCCACCAATAGACATTTTGGCAAACAAGTATTTTGCTTCGCATTCGAATATCGAGGAACGCGCAACCTTTGAATGGTTAATGACTGCCCAAGATAGCCCTATATTCACCTGGAACAAGTTAGCTGAGAATTCGCAGTTCTTCCAAGAGTTTGTAACCTCGAACTTGATTCCTAAAGAGCTGCAAGTTAATGAGTTGCCTATACATGTAGCGATTCAAGCAGGCCGTATTGACTTAGTTAAAGAAGTGCTAAAAGCTGCAGGAAGCATGCAGGCGGCAGGCGATGTCAATCGGATGAGTATTCTTAGTTCAGCCATTCAGGCGGTATTTTTAGGGCAAGAAAATGCTATGGAAATACTGCTGTATCTGCTGAGCGAGGGAGCAAGTACTCACAAGTCCAATGGGTTAAAATTACTGCCGATTATGCAAGTGCTTACTTCCCGGGTTTTCCTGCTGTCCAATGGGCAAGAAAAACTTGCATCGACCCTAGTGAACTTGCTGCTTGAACATGGCGCAACATTAGAGGTGACCAATCCTCATAATAGTCATAACCCTTTGATGACGGCAATGAGTATGGGGTATAACTCATTGTTTAATTTCTTCTTAGATAAGGCTGATGCCACCACTTTAAATCATCGGGCAAGCTCAAAACCTTATTATTTGCTCTTTCAATTATTTGATGAGTATGAAAATAGATTAGCTGGTTTGGAGGTTTTAAAACTGTTACCAGAGCTAAAAAATAAAGGCCTGAAATTTGATAAGACTATTGATTATATCTCTCCGGCAGATCCATTTAATGCTCGTGCATCTGAAGAACAAATAGAAGTATATGCTTCAAATATGTCGGTATTGCATTTTTATGTAGATAATTTGAGTCATAAAAGAAATGAATTTTTCCCCTCTCTGGATAAACATTTTAAATTAATTCAAGCCCTTATCGTAAATGGTGTTAATCCTAATACCAAAGCAACCTTCACTTTTACGAAAGAAGAGCGGGTCGAAGGGGACTATGAGCGCAAAAAAGTTAAAGAAACTCTGGAGCTTACTGCAGCTGAATATCTTAGAAAAATAGCAGATAAAGTTATTGGCTATGATACGGATGCTTATTTGATTAAAGCCTATCCTGAAGAAAACGAATTTTTAAAGCAAATTAATTACAAAAGCAGAGATGCCCAAATAGAACTACATAAAAAGTTCCACCAATTTAGAAACCTGGAGCGTGTGCTATCCGGAGAGAAACCTTTGGTATATTCCGGTTTACCCGATATAAGAAAAATTGAGCAATTGGCTTTAAAACAACAGGCGTCAGTCGAGGAACACTTACCGGATATGGAGCCCGATAGGATTGAAGGAAGCTTACTTAATGCCAGAAATTTAAAAAGTCATGAGGCTTGGAGGGAGCTTAAAAAGTCGCTGGTAGACTATGTTAAAAGCGCAGAATCATTACAAGATTTTTTAGAGCGAGTAGACCAGTTTAAAAAACCACTGCAACTTCATTTTGAAGTAACTACTAATGCCAAAGGAGAAGTCATTAGTTCCGGTTCCTGGGTTTATCGCCTCTTCCATTATTTTGATCCTTATAAATTTCCTAGCTCCTGGGAATCAGTAAGAGCCTTTGGACAAAAGACTTATGGTATAGACATTAACATCCAATATAAGCAACCTACACTGGAGTTTTAAGGGATTAGCGTAGTCTTGGGGAAAGGCTGCGGGCCTAATCAATATTTATGGGTAGAACAATGTTAGGGGCCGGTCCTATTTATGGGATAATAAGTTTTCTTGATTTAAAGGAATATGCTAATCATGTCTGTTTTTGAGCTTAAAAGCTATGTGGATAAAACTTTTACTAATCTAAGCATAGAAGATGCTGAACTGGAGCATATTGAATTTCAAAATTGCCAATTCAAGCAATGTAAATTTTCTGGGGTTATTTTTAACAAGGTAAAGTTTACTGAGTGTGATTTTGAACACTGCGATCTGTCACTGGCAAAATTTCCTTCCTGTAAATTTTCAGAAGTTACATTTAAGGATTCGAAGCTTGTAGGAATCAATTGGACCGAATTAAGTTGGCCGTTAGTGAAACTTACGAGCCCTTTGTATTTTTATGCCAGCAATATAAGCCACTCCAGTTTTTTTGATTTGGAGCTGGCGGATTTAATTGTAGAAGAGTGCAAGGCGCATGATGTTGATTTCAGAGAAGCTAATTTAAATCATGCAAGCTTTGTGAATACAGACTTACAGAATAGTTTATTCATGCATACCAGTTTAAAACGCGCTAATTTTACTGATGCCATAAATTACGATATTGATATACATAATAACACCTTAACCGAGGCTCGCTTTTCATTCCCAGAGGTTATTGGATTGCTTAATCACTTAGATATAAAAATTACTGGCTGGCCTGAGGATTTTGAATCTTAAAAAGCGGCGGCAAAGCTACGATTGTTTCTATCAGTGGTGTATAATAAAACCACAATACTCCTGGAGATGTATCCTAATGAAGTCATCGAAGAATGTTTTGGTAAAGAAAATTTCTGAGGCCGCAGAGATTCAGTCATGTCTTGCCATCCGCCATAAAGTATTTGTAGAAGGGCAAAATGTTCCGGCCCATGAGGAGGTTGATGGTCTTGATCCAAAAAGCGAGCATTATCTTTTGTTTCTTAATCAACAGCCTGCAGGTACTGCCCGCGTTCGCTACATTGAAGACTTTGCTAAAATTGAGCGCGTAGCGATTTTAGATGATCATCAAGGCCAGGGACTAGGGCATGTGCTGATGAGTTTTATAATTGAAAGCATCCAAAAAAATCAGCAGGTTAAAAAAGCAAAGCTGGGGGCGCAATCTTATGCAATTCCTTTTTATGAGAAATTAGGTTTTGTCGTTTGTAGTGATGAATATCTGGATGCCAATATCCCACACAAAGACATGCAACTAAGTTTTTAAAATAATACCTGTTGCTGCAACGAGATTTTTCTTAAATGGCAATTCCAGGAAACCTTAATTACATTTCTGGCAGTATCAAAAACTAGATTTATAAAAACCTGCTGGGCTTTCCCAGTGTAATCCTTCATAGGATATGTAATTTATTAAAATTACATAAACTGCCGTCATTGCGAACCAAGTGAAGCAACCCAGTACTGAGTTTTAACGAAGTATTATTCTGGATTGTTTCGCCAAGACTCGCAATGACGAAAATTTACATTACACCGTGAATATTAACTCCCCAGCAGCTTAAAAAATTACGGTTTGCAATAATCAATTGCTTGATTATAAAGCTCCGTACCTTTTACCATTAAACCAGCCGCCACTGTGGCTGTAATTGCACGAGGAACCGCCGCTCTAAAGAAAAATCCCATGCGTGCCGCACTGCTGGCTTTGCTATCTTGATTCAAGATATCTTTGGCATGCTCAAGATAACTTTTGTTTAAGCCTGGCGTTGTTAACCCCTCCTGTTTGCGGTAGCGCAATTGATTTAAGGGTGAACTCAACATCCCATAGGCCCCTGCTATGATTAACATAGCCCAAGGTTGAGCATATTGTTTTTCAACTCCTTGCTTTTGTAAGGATGCAGATAACATCGGTATAGCAGTCATATAAACAGATGACCAAAGCCCCTCTCTTAACATCACACTCATCGCACCGCGGAAAAAAGAGCTGTAGCCATGATGGGTACGCATTTGCTCCGCTGTCTCTTTTAATGATGAGTTCTGCGTCAATTGTTTATTTTGCGCCAAAGCCTCAAACGGCGTACATACAAATCCAGAAAGACTCCCTGCAGCAAATGAGGTAAATAGCTCATACCATTGCGAGGTTTCTGTGGGCGATTTACTCAGTAAGGCTTTAAAGGCAAAGGTGGTGGCATAGCCAGGAACCGCCGATAAAGCATAAGCTCCTGAGCCGGAAAAATAGTTTCCTCGAGGCATTTTTTCACCTTTATAAACGTGGTTTGTCCATTTTAAGAACGGTGTTATTAAGGCCATTACTCCTGCGCCTAAAATAGGGCCTTTTACCCAAGGAGAATCAGCAATCTTTGCCAAGAATGATGTTTTTTCGGTTTTTTCTTTCATGATCCAATCCTCAAAAATTAAAACGAGTATATTGTTCATCTGACAGATGATCTACGCCTGGAAGGGCGCAGATGGAGTTCCTACCAGGCGTACGTCTCGTAGAGGAGAATCACAAAAAAAATAGATAATAAAAGACCAACTACCTGAGAAGGCAAAGCAGCGAGGTTATGATGAAATGCTGAATTGGTCATTTAAAATCTGTAACGTATTTATAGTGGTCTTTCAGGCTATCATTCATACACTTTTGTTGCAAGTGCAAAATAGACATATTTTTATTATTTTAAAAATGAAATCTTGAGGGTATAGGTAGAGAAAAGGAGAAGCGCGCATAGACGTGCGCGCTTAGAGAACATTTAAAAATTACGCTCGGTATCCCATTGTTTCCTGAGAATGATGATCCATTGCTGCTTCAACACCCAGTTGAACGGCACTGGCAATTGGCCGGGTAATAAGACTAACCAGACTAAAGAGTAAATTTAAACTTTGCGCAATATCGGCAGAGACACTTAGAGCTAAACTGGAAATAGCAAGATCAAATTCCTCTTTCGATGCATCATCGATCAATGATGTTGTTTGTTGTTGCTTCAATGACCATAAGTACATTGCCTTACTTGCAGAGCAAATGGCATTGATTAAATGAATTATTGAATCAATAGCAAACATAGTTTCTAAATAAGAATCAATAACCGGCGTCCCCAGAAAAGCCATTAGGTCAGATTCTTTTTTGTTAACATTACCTAAAATATCAACATAAGTGCATTCTTGAATTGGAGTAAACATCGTGAAAAACCGATGTTTGGTGGAAGTGAATAGTTCTTCTTTTGTCGTTTCAAAAATAGGTTTGATAATTTGTGGCATTTTTGACTCCCAGAACATGAAAGCGTTAAAATTGAGCACATTGTAAACTAATTTCCTTAAGAATTTATTAAGAAGAATTTTTTTGCGTAAAGAGTTGGTTTGTTTTTCCTCCAAAAGCGCAGATAACCCCGTAAAATGTTGAGTGGCTTATCAGAAAGTGCTAGTGAATTAGCATGGTAGAGTTATTTAAAAATTATCATTTAGTTTTTTTAAAAGTTGTTTCATTGAAAGCTTTTCCTCTTCTTTAAAGCCACTTAAAGCCCACTCATTTAATTCAAAAGCGCATTGCTCAATAATTGGTTGGCAACTTCGTCCCTTTTCGGTCAATTTAATTTCCATAGCTCGTCTATCTGTGGCACTGGGCGTTCTAATAATCAACCCATCGCGCTCCATGCGATCTAATGTTCTAACCGCGGTTGGCTGCTCGATACCAATTTGTTTATACATTTCAGCTTGAGTTAAACCATCCTGTTGGTAAAGTGCCATTAAAAAATAGGTATAAGCATCCGTAAGCCCATAAGGCTTTAACAGCTCATTAGCCCGTTTAATTAATAGACGACTTGCTTTTTTGATCAGGGTTGATGAATACATTTTTTTCTCGCATTTACATAGCTTGCTATATATTAGCAAGCTATGTAAAATTAGTCTAGTTTACTAACAAGGGGTTCATAATGATTAAGCAAGCAATTTTTCAGGTAGATGCCTTTACTTCTACCTTATACATGGGTAATCCTGCCGCTGTTTGCCCCTTAGAATCATGGTTAGATGACAGGTTAATGCAGCTTATTGCCAGAGAAAACAATCTATCTGAAACCGCTTTTATTGTTCCTGATGGGGCGCATTATCAAATACGCTGGTTTACCCCAAATACAGAAGTTGACTTATGTGGGCATGCTACATTAGCGAGCGCGTTTGTCTTATTCGAAGTGTTAGGACATCAAGGAAAAGAAATCCTCTTTAAAAGCAAGAGTGGGATTTTAACGGTAAAGAAGGAAGGGGATTTGTTACAGATGGATTTTCCAGCCCTACCATTTACGAAGATAGACCCCAGTGCCGCACTTATTGAGGCTATAAAAATAACTCCCGACGAGGTTTATCAAAGCACCTTTGATACCTTATGTATTTTTAATGATGCCGAACTCGTTAAACAGGCAAAACCTGATTTGAATGCATTAGCCAATATAGCATGTCGCGGCATTATTTTTTCAGCGCCTGCAACTGAGTCGGATGTTTATTCACGGTGTTTTTATCCTGGCTGTGATGTTCCTGAGGATCCGGTGACCGGTTCAGCACATTGCGTTATTGCTCCTTATTGGTGCGCACGCCTCAATAAGCAAAAGATTCATGCCCGTCAAGGTGGCAGTCGTCAAGGAGAGCTTTGGTGTGAGTTGAAAGGTGAGCGCGTGCTATTATCGGGATACAGCCAATTGTATTTAGAGGGTAAAATTCAAATCCCTTCCACCCTATAATGTTTTATTTTCAACCAGTAGCCTTGGCCCTATCAAGGCTGCAATTGCTAGCTAAAATAAATAGGCAATAATTTTAGCTCATTCGGACTACATGAATTTAATAAATTGGGTATGGATAAAAAATAATTTAACTGGAGGGGGAAATTAGTTTATTTCTTGAAAGTGGCTCCCCGGACAAGACTCGAACTTGTGACCTAATGATTAACAGTCATCCGCTCTACCGACTGAGCTACCGGGGAATATGTGCGAATCTTAAAACGATTCTGTGCATTGGTCAAGCATATATTGTAATAAATTTTTGGATATCTTTATTTTTGATTTTTTGTTTTCCAAAAAGGAAAAAAATCGTTCTTTTGGGTGGGCAAATTGGTTTGCAACGGTCTCTTGGCCTCAATCAAAATGTAGGCTGGGCTGTAAAGCCCAGCAGCAGAGCTTGAGCTTATTTTCAGTGCTGGGCTTATAGCCCAGCCTACGAGTGCTTGTCCGCGGGACGTAGAAGGGTGGGTATTATTTACAAAAGCGCTCTAGTCTATCCATGGCGTCTTTGAGTATTTCCATGCTGGTTGCGAACGAGAGGCGGATGCAGCCTTCATTGCCGAATGCGGAGCCGGGGACAAGGGCAACGCCTACTTCGGTTAATAATTTTTCAGAAAACTCTAAGTCATTGGCATAACCGCGTTTGTTGATTACTTCTTGAACACTGGGGAAGATATAGAAGGTGCCATCGGCGGGAATTACCTCAACGCCTGGAATTTTTTGTAAGCGGTCTGCAACATAATCATGGCGTTGGCGGAAGGCTTCAACCATTGATAGAACGGTTTCATTACCACCATTTAGGGCTGCTACCGCGGCGCGTTGTGCAATAGAGCAGGGGTTTGAAGTGGATTGCGATTGAATGGTTTTCATTGCATTCATTAAGGGTAGAGGGCCTGCAGCATAGCCGATGCGCCAGCCAGTCATGGCATAAGCTTTAGATACGCCATTTAACACTACGGTGCGCTCATACAATTCAGGGCACGCGTTTAGAATGTTTACAAAAGATTGACTCCAAAGGATATGTTCATACATATCATCAGTAGCAATAATAATTTGTGGGTGTTTTTTCAAGACTTCTGCTAATGCCTTTAATTCCTCCAGGGTATATGCTACTCCCGAAGGATTCGATGGACTATTTAAGAACAATAAACGTGTTTTAGGGGTAATCGCTGCTGCTAATTGCTGCGCATTAATTTTGTAACGTTGTGCGGGGGTGGTTGGAATAATTACGGGCACACCGTCAGCCAATAACACCATATCAGGATAAGAAACCCAATAAGGAGCGGGGATTAGTACTTCATCACCTGGATTTAATAAAGCTTGGCATAGGTTATAACAGCTTTGTTTACCGCCTACCGAAACTAAAATTTGATTTACCTGATAGTCCAAACCATTATCTTTTTTGAACTTATTCTTAATGGCTTCTTTTAATTCCGGAATACCGTCTACTGCTGTATATTTGGTGAAACCTTTATTGATCGCATTAATCGCCGCTTCCTTGATGTATGCAGGTGTGTCAAAATCAGGTTCACCAGTGCCTAAGTTAATCACATCATGTCCCTGCGCCCGTAGTTGGGTAGCTTTAGCTGCTACTGCCAATGTTGGTGATGGTTTCACTTTTTGCACGCGATTTGCTAATACGATATCCATTTATTACTCCTATGAGATATACTTATACGTATGAAAGATTTGTTCAAAATTTATGCCAATTATCAGCCTGCCGGTGATCAGCCAACAGCCATTGCCTCATTAATTGACGGCTTAAAGTCTGGTTTAGCCAAGCAAACCCTTTTGGGGGTTACTGGCTCAGGTAAAACATTTACTATTGCCCATGTAATTCAGGCTATGCGGCGTCCCACATTAATTATGGCGCCGAATAAAACCTTAGCGGCACAGCTCTATGGCGAGTTTAAAGCCTATTTTCCTGATAATGCAGTAGAATATTTTGTTTCCTACTATGATTATTATCAGCCAGAGGCCTATGTGCCTTCTTCAGATACCTTTATCGAAAAAGACTCATCCATTAATGAGCACATCGAGCAAATGCGGCTTTCAGCTACGAAAGCATTAATTGAACGTAAAGATGCAATTATTGTTGCTACGGTGTCTGCAATTTATGGCTTGGGTGACCCGGATTCTTACCTGCGTATGGTATTACATCTTTCCCGTGGAGAACAATCTGAACAACGTAAAATTTTAAAACGTCTTGCCGAAATGCAATATACGCGTACGAATATGGCCTTAGAGCGAGGGCAATTCCGCGTCCATGGCGATGTAATTGATATTTTCCCGGCCGATTCTGAGCGGATGGCGATTCGCATCGAGTTATTTGACGATGAGGTCGAAAATATAGCTCAATTTGACCCCTTAACTGGGGAGGTGATTCAACGCTTACCTCGAGTTACTATTTTCCCTAAAACACACTATGTGACTCCGCGAGAGCGTATTTTGCAAACGGTGGATTGGGTAAAAGAGGAATTGCAGGAGCGACTGGCTGAATATAATGCGCAAAATAAGTTAGTGGAAGCACAGCGCTTAGAACAGCGTACCTGTTTTGATATCGAGATGATGTTGGAGCTTGGCTATTGCTCAGGAATCGAAAACTATTCGCGTTATTTATCGGCACGCAATGCCGGAGAGCCACCGCCAACCTTGTTTGATTATCTACCTCCAGAAGCTTTATTGATTATTGATGAATCCCATGTGACGGTACCTCAAATTGGCGGCATGTATCGTGGAGATCGTTCGCGTAAAGAAACTTTGGTGCAATACGGTTTCCGCCTGCCGTCAGCATTGGATAATCGTCCCTTACGTTTTGAAGAATTTGAAGGGCGCTCACCCCAAACAATCTATATTTCCGCAACTCCTGGCCCTTATGAGCAAGAGCATTCCGATAATGTGGCTGAACAGGTAGTTCGCCCTACCGGGTTAATTGACCCTGAGGTGGAAATACGCCCGGTTCGAACTCAAGTTGATGATTTAATGTCTGAGGCACGTCAAGTAATTCAGCAGGGGGCGCGAGTTTTAGTGACGACGCTAACTAAGCGTATGGCAGAAGATTTGACCGACTATTTAAATGAACATGGAATAAAAGTTCGTTATTTGCACGCGGATATAGATACGGTTGAGCGAATGGAAATCATCCGGGATTTACGCTTAGGAGTTTTTGATGTGTTGGTTGGTATTAACTTACTGCGTGAGGGCTTAGACATGCCTGAGGTGGCTTTAGTTGCTATTCTCGATGCGGATAAAGAGGGCTTTTTACGTTCCGATCGCTCTTTAATTCAAACCATTGGCCGTGCTGCCCGTAATGTGCAGGGTCGTGCAATTCTATATGCCGATAAGATTACGGGTTCTATGCAACGTGCATTAGATGAGACGAGCCGGCGTCGGGAAAAACAAAAAGCATTTAATGAAGCTCATGGGATTACTCCCAAAGGAATTAATAAATCCATTACTGATATTATGGAAGGTGCTTACGTCGGCAAGCGCAAAGAGGCTGTGGCTGAGCCTACTCCTGAGTATTTGCACTGGTCTACTCAAGAGTTGGTAAAACATATTAATACCTTAGAAAAGCAAATGTATGTGCATGCTAAAAATATGGAGTTTGAGGCGGCGGCTAAGGTGCGGGATCAGTATCTTTTATTGAAGGAGCAATTGCTTAAGGGTGATGCTGCGAATTAAAACAGTCAATACCTTAAGTATAGGCCATCTATGCTTGAGCACTACTGGACTAAAGTTTGACAAACAATAAAAAAAATAGAAATAATTCGGCCCTGTTTTTTGCACCAGGTTGGTTATCGTGATCTATCATGCTCCAGAACCTAGTAAATTACCGTCACCCCATGAACGGCATCCTTTATTTAACTTTTCAGCCAAGCCGAGCTGGCTCGATGGTTTTTTAGCTAAGTATGCTTTACCTTCTCAGAGCGAAGATTTTAGCGCTCTGTTTATTGAGGAACCAAGCCAGTTTGATGATGGGATGTTGCTGCATGAGCATCATAAGGTAGTCACTTTCGATGGCGCACAACTTGATACATTGGAAATAAGACACAAAGTACAGCAAGAGCTCGAGCCGCAATATCAAACTTTTATCATAAACTTTAATTGCAATTTTAAAGTTTATGAGCAATCGCTAGTCGAAATGCAGGAAAATGCACGAGACCTGCAAACGAATGTCATTGGTTTTAATTATCGGAATGTGGGGCGCAGCAAGGGCCAGGTTCAGCTCATGACCCAATTAATTATCGATGGCATTGCCCAAGTGCAGCGATTATTAGATCAAGGCATTTCTCCAGAAAATATTACATTAAATGGCTTATCCATTGGGGGAGGGGTAGCTACCTGTGTAGCCTGGTATTTTCACCAGCAGGGCCTGAAGGTTAATTTATTTAATGATCGTTCCTTTTCCTCAAGCTTAAAACTTGTTTTAAGTCATTTGCAGAACATACCTATTCTTGGTGGAGTACTTGGTTTTATCTTTACACTCCTCGTGTGTAATTCGGCCTGGTATGCTCCTATTGCGGAACTGTTTCAGGAAATTCCCCAGGAGTATCGTGATTACATGCTGGTACGCACGCCTCGTAGTAAACGCACGACGCAAACCCAAGATGACTGTGCCATTCCTCATGAAGGTTCCTTGCATCTTGGTTTAAGAGAACAACGTAGAAAAATAAAAGGAGCACTTGATCAACAAATTATGGCCTATAAAAACGAAGAGGGTGCTGATAGCAAAATCATCAATGAGCTACAGGCTGTGAAATCAGCGGAGAAGGAAAAAGCACGTAACCGAAAAATGGAGGCGCCGGTTACTAATATTGGCGAAGACTCTGCACATACTATGGCAAAAAAGTATTTATTTAACCGTCGCGGCCTTTCTGCGGATACTTTTTTTAAGAATTTTGTACATCGGTCGCATGAGGAACATGGCATTAAGCCGATAAAATGTAGGATTGGTTAAAGAAGGTAGCCCGATAGGCATGGATTTTGAACCCTGAGGTTCAAGTGGGTGACGATTGCATCGGTTCAGGCTTCCCATTCCAGATGGGCTTGCACAACACCGACTGCAGGATGCCTCCCATGCTGTTAGCATTGGTTCGAAAATCACTCCCCACCGGGTTAGTTTAAGTATAACACTGTTCGCTTGAATAATGTCAAGAAATCGTGGCCTTTACTTAATAAATAAACAAGCGCACTATACCGTATCGATAATTAACGAGGAATTATTATGGTCGCAACACCCTCCACGATGCTACCTTTAGGTAGTAAAGCCCCAGATTTTAATTTAATGGATACTCGCACGAACCAAATGCTGAGCCTTCAGGACAGTAAATCAGCCATTGCTACAGTCATTATGTTTCTATGTAATCATTGCCCTTATGTAAAACATGTGCAACCGAAACTGGTTGAATTAGCCAATCTGTATCAGCCTAAAGGGATAAGCTTTATCGCCATCAGCTCCAATGATGTGGAAAAATATCCTGACGATAGCCCCGAAAAAATGCATCTTGAAGCCTTAAATGCCCACTATAGCTTTCCTTATTTGTTCGATGAAAGCCAAGAAGTAGCGAAAGCTTATAAGGCTGCCTGCACCCCTGACTTTTATGTGTTCGATAAGGATTTATTGTGCGTCTATCGTGGTTGTCTTGATGATTCGACTCCTGGCAATAATAAGCCGTTAACCGGAGAGCACTTGCAGGCAGCATTGGAGTGCATCTTAGCTGGGAAACCAGTAAGTGCAGAGCAAAAGCCAAGTATAGGCTGTAACATCAAATGGAAAGCATAAAATCTGTAGCCCGTATTAGACGCAGTCGGAATACGGGTAAGACCCCTTTTTGACAGGCATTCTTCTTAAGCTTATGATAGAAACTTTAAAATTGCGGTGAAGCAATAAAAACTCAGGATGGGTATGTCATGCGTAAGTTGTTGTTCATAGGGCTGATTTTTCTATCACTAACGGCTTGCAAAAAAGAAGATAAATTGTTTAGCGGTTATGTTGATGTTGACCTCGTTTATTTATCAGCAAATTTTGGCGGACGGCTTACAGAACTTGCAGTGCACAGAGGCCAATTGGTTTCTAAGGATGAATTCCTATTTAGATTAGAGCAAACTAGCGAGCGTTATAGCGTCGACATGAGTGAGTTAAACAAGAAATCACTGCAAGCTCAACGGGAACAAACCTTAAGTCAAATTCATTACAATGAAATCAATTATCGTCGCATCGTAGATATGCGCAAACAAAATGCGGCAAGCCAAAGTGATTTGGATGCAGCGCAAAGAGATTTAACTGTTTCTAAACAGCAATTGGCTGATCTTGATGCCAGAATAAAAAGCAGTCAGATTGAAACTTCCGATAAAAAGTGGCAAGTTACTCGCAAAGAAAATTTTGCCACCGATCGCGGCATAATCTTTGATACGTACTATACTCGTGGCGAATTTGTGCAAGCAGGTTATCCTGTTCTTTCTTTAGTTACTCAAAATAATATTAAAGCAATTTTTTTCGTTCCAGAAGCTCAATTAAACCGCTTACGACTTAATCAAAAAATTAATATTCAAACTAATGCGAATGAACATTTTGCCACAGGGCATATTTTCTTTATTTCCAATATTGCTGAGTATACTCCACCGATTATTTATTCCCGAGAAGAGCGTCAACGTTTAGTTTTTAGGGTTGAAGCAAAGATTGATAGTCCTGATTTAGAAAAAATTCATCTGGGGCAGCCTGTAACTTTGGAATTAGCTGATGAGTGAACTTGCCATTGATGTAACGAATTTAACCAAAGAGTTCGATAAAAAGTTGGCGGTAGACCATATTTCTATCCAAGTAGAAAAAGGGGCAATCTTCGGGTTTCTTGGCTCTAACGGCAGTGGGAAGACTACGACAATTCGTATGATTTGTGGTTTGTTATCGCCTACCGATGGTTCGGGTTCTTGTTTAGGTTATGATATTAGAACGCAAAGTGATGAGATTAAAAAGCACACCGGTTACATGCCGCAAAAATTCAGCTTTTATACTGGGTTAACGGTTTATGAAAATCTACGTTTTGTTGCGGATATTTTCCAGGTAAAAAATTCAAAGCAGGCTATTGAGTCAATCATCGAAGATTTGGAACTAGAACGTTACCGTAAAGTACAAGCCGGTAATTTATCTGGAGGCTGGAAGCAGCGCTTGGCGTTGGCTTGTAGTTTATTGCATAAGCCGCAAATGCTCTTTTTAGATGAACCTACGGCAGGAGTCGACCCTAAAGCACGCAAAGAGTTTTGGGACTATTTACATAAAATTTCCACACGTGATGGTACTACTATTTTGGTTACTACCCATTATATGGATGAGGCTGAAAAATGTACGGATTTGGCATACATCAACATTGGAAAATTGCTGTACGCTGGTCGCACTAAGGACTTGGTTCCACAATCGCATGTTAAAACTTATGTGCCAGAGCTAACTCGGCAAGAACAAAGCACTTTAATGGAAAAAATTGATGGCAGTTATCCCAATGTTTTGGTTTCCATTGTCAATAATGAATTACGCATTTCCTCTCGCAATCATGAATCTTTGCAGCAGCTGATTGATGAGCACTCAGAGGTAACATTTAAAGAAGTAACGCCCTCGTTTGAAGAGGTTTTTATTGGGTTAATGCGATGAAATGGGCACATGTTCAAGGTATTTCTTTAACACGTCTTGCAGGCTTAATCCGGAAAGAGTTTATTTTGATCACGCGTGATCGCGGTACCATTGCTATGCTCGTCATTCTACCCATCATGTTGCTCATTCTTTTTGGTTTTGCTATTGAATTTGACCCTAAGCATTTACCTACTACCGTTATTAGTTATGATAACACTCCTTTAACGCGTAGCTATGTAAGTGGGCTTGAAGCTTCTGGCTATTTTAAAGTGCAAACCAAAGCGTCAAGTGAATATGAAAAGGACCAAGATTTTGCCAATAGTAAAATCAGTTTGGCATTTACTATTCCCCCCAACTTTACCCGCAAATACATTCGTAATGAAAATCCACAATTATTGGTAGAAATAGATGGTACAGACCCGGGTAGTAGTGCCAGCGCTTTGGGTAATGCGCTGCCCATCTTGAATCAAACGCTGGATACCTTCAATAAACAGGGTTTAGGCTCGCCCTCTCCTATAAAATCCCCAAGAAGTGTGAACTTAACAATCCATCGACTTTATAATGAAGCAAATATTAGTTCTTATAATATTGTTCCCGGACTTATTGGCGTATTACTTACCTTAACCATGGTGATGCTGACCTCTACAGCCATTACGTCGGAAAAAGAAGCTGGGACGATGGAAATGCTGTTGAGTACGCCGTTAAAACCTACCGAAATTATTTTAGGAAAGGTTATACCCTATATTGTTTTAGGCTATTTGCAATTAACCAGTATTCTAGTTTTTGGTAAGTTGCTCATTGATATTCCTACAGAGGGTAGTGTTTTACTCCTTTATATTGCCGCAGCACCCTTTATTATTGCTAATCTAATGGTCGGGATGATTTTCTCCACTCTTGCCAGCACCCCAATGCAAGCCATGCAGCTTAGTGTTTTTTATCAATTACCCTCAATGTTTTTATCGGGTTATATTTTTTCTTTTTATGGCATGCCCTCTTGGGCACAGGTCATAGGGGCATGCATGCCCATGACTTATTTTACACGGATAACCCGAGGAATTTTATTGAAAGGCAATACCATAGGCCAAATTGTGCCCAATATTTTGCCGATTATTCTGATTGCGGTGATTTTAATTTTCTTAACCGGAAAAATATTTAGAACAAAACTTGATTAATCCAGGTTATTTTAGGACAGATCCTAATGAAACAAACGATTATTATTTGTACTTTATTAATTATGTTGCTTGAAGGTTGTTGTAAGAACTGTGGGGTTAATGAGCAGATAACTTACCCTAACAGTACACGTACGGGTATTAGATATATGCAAAATAAAGCGGAGCTAAATCAAATTGCCTGGTGGAAAAAGATAAATGACCCGCAATTAGATCATCTTATTGTACAAGCCCTGCAGACCAACGATAGCATTAAAGGCTCCTATGCCACCATTGAACAGGCACAAGCCCAGCTTAAGGCCGCCCAATATGCATGGATTCCCACATTTGATGCCAGTGCCAGCGGGTTTACTGGCGGTACTTGGAATTCGCATATTACCCCCAGTAGCCAACTGGCCAATAATCAATTTTTTGCCCATTTTCCACGTCCTCGGTTTAGAGGGTACTACGCGGGTTTTGTACCCAATTATACGGTAAATGTCCTAAATAATATTAGTAATATTAAAGTGGCCAAAGCTTCTTTAGCAATACAACAAGCGCAGGCACAGTCAACAAAATTGAGCATCATCAGCCAAATGAGTGGCACTTATTTTATGCTTTTAAGTCAACGCGAACAGTTGGCTGTGGAGCGGGCATTGACTCGCGATTTAAAGAAATTGCGTCAACTAGAGCAAGTGCGCTTTCAAAAAGGTGCCAGTGACCTGGAAACGCTCACCAGTATTGATCAGCAATTGGCGCAGGAAGAAACAAAGATTCCGCAGATTGAAGGAATTATTGCGCAAAGTGAGAATACCATTCAGCTGTTATTAAACCAAAATCCGGGCCCTGTGAATACGCAGCGCAGTTTGTTGGCGCTTAAGGTAAATCATATTATTCCTAAACAGTTGCCGTCGTCGGTTTTAAAAAATCGTCCCGATATTATGATTGCCACCAATAATGTCAAAATGTCTTATGCACAAATAGGAGTAGCCTATGCCGAATTTTTTCCCACTATTAGTTTAACCGGTTTAGTGGGCAATGCTTCTGTAGATTTAACCAATCTTTTAAAAATAAGCACTAATCTGTGGGTTACTCAGGCAATCGCTTCAATGAAAGTACTTAATCCAAGTGCTTATCAAAATATTAAATCAGCTAAAGCTGGGTTTAAGGCAACGTATTACAATTATTTGGAAACGTTACGCGCTGCCTTTGCAGATGTTGATGATGCCTTGACGAATGAACAAAAGAATAAACTGGCCTATTTGCAAACGAAGAGAGGATATTTGGCGGCTAAACGATCTTATGCACTTGCTTTAGCTCAATATAAATCAGGGGCTAGAGATTATCGTAATGTGGTTAATGCCAAAATTAATTTGGAACGAAGTAAGTTGAGTTTAATTCAGGAAAAAGCCCAATTGCTTGATGCAATTGGGCAGGTGTATACCGCGGTTGCAGGAGGGTATGATGTGGTATAGGTTTAATAGCAGATGGCGTCGCAAATAGTTTGCGGCATTGAACCGGGTATCTTGTTACTTGCAACCAGGTATCTCACAAATGCTCATCAAAAGTTGGTGCTGATTTTTGATCGAAGCCTGAAACTCTGGGTTGCTTCACTTCGTTCGCAATGACGGATAAAGACATCCTATATCAACGAATAGCGAATTTAAATAGAGGGATATTGCTCAAATATTATCCCGTCATTGCGAGAAACGTAGTAAGCAACCCAGGGTGTGTGGCACAAAATTGGATTACTGCCTAGTATAGCAATGCAATAGTTATATTATCTTGTGCATTTTCTCTCGCTTGCAACCAGGTTTCCCTTATTAAAAATGCTGAGGATCCGCAAGTTCCCAATCTTTCTTATAGCTTTCTGGAATATCAGAGCTTAACAATTGTCCTGGGGTTAAATACTCATAAATTTGATCAAAAGTTTTAACCTCATCAACACCAGTACGCCGCATAATGTGCGAAGGCTTTAAATCACTAGGATTATCTAAACCTAATGCGCCTACCATTTCTAAAAAGCTTTTTACGGTATTTTTATGGAAGTTAGCGACATGCTGTTTTTTTTGGTCCACGACCAAGCCGTATTGCAAACGTTTATTTTGGGTTGTCACCCCGGTGGGACAAGTATTGGCGTTACATTGCTTGGTTTGCAAGCACCCTGTAGCGAGCATCATGGCTCTGGCCGTGTTGCACATATCAGCGCCTAAGGCAATATTGGTGAGAATGTCAAAGCCATTAGCCACCTTACCGCTGCAAATAATGCGAATTGAGTCACGCACACCAATCCCCACCAAGGCATTATGGACAAAGACTAAACCTGCTTCCAATGGGGTGCCTATAAAGTTGGTATATTCTACCGGAGCAGCCCCCGTACCGCCTTCTGCGCCATCAACAGTAATAAAGTCGGGGAGAATCTTGGTTTCTAACATTGCCTTACAAATGGCAAAAAATTCATCGCGGCGGCCTAGGCATAATTTAAAGCCTATGGGCTTACCCTGCGAGAGTTCGCGTAACTTTTGTACGAAGTGTAATAAGCCAATAGGATTGCTAAATGCGGTATGGGCAATAGGGGATAAGACATCTTTACCCATAGGCACTTTTCTTGCTTTGGCAATTTCTTCCGTTAGTTTTGCCGCAGGTAATATTCCGCCATGTGATGGTTTAGCGCCTTGGGAAAGTTTTATTTCTATCATTTTTACTTCTTTACGGTTGGCTTCAATAGCAAACTCGTTCTCATCAAATAGACCTTCCTGATTACGGCAACCAAAATAAGCAGTACCTATTTGGAAAATCAAATCGCCCCCTTGCAGATGGTAAGGACTTAAGCCGCCTTCCCCTGTATTCTGCGCAAAGCCGCCAATCATTGCGCCTTTATTCATGGCCATAATCGCTTTTCCTGATAATGCGCCAAAACTCATTGCTGAAATATTAAGCCGAGAAGCATTATAGGGTTGTAAGCAATCAGGTCCTCCAACAATAAGCCGTGGTTCAACCTCCGAGGCCGGTTTCGGAGCTAGAGAATGCAATGCCCAAGTATAGCCCACACTTAAAATGTCCCGTTCAGTACCGTAAGGAATGGTATCACGCGTGTTTTTAGCGCGTTCGTATACCAAGGAGCGGGTTTCACGGTTAAAAGGAAGTTCGCTTTCATCGGTCGCAATAAAATACTGTTGGATTTCCGGGCGAAGAAACTCTAAAAAATAACGCACATGCCCCAATACGGGAAAATTACGCAAAATGGTATGCTTTTTTTGAGTTACATCATAAATCCAAAGAATAATGATGGGGGTAAGAAACACCAGAAACCATCGGATATCTTCCAGCATGATAAATATCGCAAGCGTGATTAATAACACGACTCCAAAACCAATATACCATTGGCGTCTCATGGTTAACTCCTTTTAATTTATTCGTGTTAGGGAGAAACCCTCTCCCCCTTGCTCTAACTGCCAT
Organism: Legionella saoudiensis; assembly: GCF_001465875.1. Lineage (GTDB taxonomy): Bacteria > Pseudomonadota > Gammaproteobacteria > Legionellales > Legionellaceae > Legionella > Legionella saoudiensis. Next base: position 495,593 of record NZ_LN901323.1, read on the forward strand.
TAAGTTAGGGATTATATTTATTACAAAATTTTCTTAACTTAATGGCAATGCTCATACTCGCGGAAGAATTTTGAGCAGTACTGCCTGTCAAATTAATCCATTTCTGGAGCACGTTCTATCTCGCCATTCACCATCTTATTAATTTTATGTTCTAAAGAGGTAATAAACTGAGTGACTTGATGGTGTTGCTGTGCTTGTTCGCTTTTGCATACTACTAATTCATGGCTAATATCCAAAGCGGCCAACAGTAAAGTATGGAAATCATCCAATTGCTTGGCCTTCTTTTTATTTAGCATAATTTGATTATTAAGCTTTTGCGCTGCCAGTACTAAATTAGCTTCTTCACCCTCTGGGCATTTAATTTCATATGATTTATTTAATAATTTAATCGAGCATGATTTTGTTTGTGTCATAATAAGGCCTTTGAGTCGCTAGAGGTTTGCAGTAAATAGTAGCAATTTTGCTTGCAAGCAGCAAATACTGAGGTGAACCGCTGCGCCAAATCGGTTATCATGAGGCATTTTTTTATAGATGAGTTAATTATGTCTGCTGAAAATGAACATTGGACCTTACCTGATTACGATCATTTTGTTGAGGCGATTTCCTTTTTATCATTACCGGTTTCTGCCAGCTCATTACATGGAATGATGTGTGGCTATCTTTGTGCCGGAGAAGATTCTCAGGGCGAATCGTATTTGCGTGCTTTATTAAATAATAAAAAAGATGAGCAAAGTCGTAGCGCATTGTTAGCCTTATTTGCCGTTTTTTCCATCAGCCAACAACAAATTACCCATTTTGATTTTAATTTCCAAATGATGCTTCCCGATGAAGATGAGTCTTTGTTGGAACGAGCAATGGCATTTAGTGAATGGTGTGAAGGCTTTACGCAAGCCTTAACCTTGTGTGGAGTCGGGGCTGATCAGTTCAATGAGGAAGAAGCGCAAGATGCCTTGCAACATATGATTGAATTTGCCGAATTGGATTGTGATACTTTAGATGTTGGTGAAGAAGATGAACGAGCATTGATGGAAGTAAGCGAATACGCACGCATGGCGGTTATTCGTTTGCACGGTGATTTAATGATGAATGAACGGAATCGTGGCGTAACCCATTAATAAGGATGTGGATATGATTACTCAGCAGGAATACCAGTCAAGAAGAAATAAATTGGCGCAACAATTACCCGAAGGCAGTATTGCAATTGTTCCAGCCGCGCATGAGTTGTTACGCAACGGAGATGCTCACTATCGTTTTCGCCAGGATAGTAATTTTTATTATTTAACCGGCTTTAATGAGCCCGATGCGCTGTTAGTGTTAATTGCCGGAAGGGAAAGTGAAAGTATTCTCTTTAATCGACCACGTAACCCTGCTGCTGAACAGTGGACTGGTAGACGTTTGGGGCAACAAGGAGCTGTAGAAGAGCTGGGAATGCAAAGGGCTTTTTCTATTGAGGATGTGGCAGCGGAATTACCGGGTTTGCTCAGTGGTAAATCAGCCGTTTATTATTCTATTGCTCGTAATGCCTCGTTGGAACAATTGATAATGGACTCCCTGTCTGTAATTAAAGATCAGGTACGAAGAGGAATAAAAGCGCCCAATTGCCTATGTGATTTAGAGCCTCTTCTAGGTGAAATGCGCCTAATTAAAAGTGAGGCTGAGCTGGAGCTAATGCGCCAGGCAGCACGTATCTCTGTTGATGCCCATCTGCGTGCGATGCGCCAATGCAAACAACTGCGTCACGAATATCAATTAGAGGCGGAACTAATTTATGAGTTTAGCCGTCAGGGGTGCCGCAGCGTGGCTTATGATCCCATTGTTGGCGGCGGCGAAAATGCCTGCGTCTTACATTATACCGACAACAATCATCTGTTAAATTCGGGTGAGCTGGTATTGATCGATGCCGGCGGTGAATATGAAAATTATGCTGCGGACATTACCCGAACATTTCCCATCAATGGGAAGTTTAGCCCCGAACAAAAAAGTATTTATGAATTGGTGCTTAAATCACAAAAAGCAGGAATTGCGGCTGTCAAACCTGGTGCGCCTTGGAATATAGTGCAACAGACCATCATTCGTATTTTAACAGAAGGTTTATGTGAGCTAGGTATTCTGCAAGGCGAGATTGAGGAGTTAATTACTCAGGAAGCCTACAAGCCTTTCTACATGCATAATTCAGGGCATTGGTTGGGCTTAGATGTACATGATAGTGGTCTTTATAAAATAAATGGCGAGTGGCGGCCTCTTGAGCCAGGAATGGTATTAACGGTGGAGCCGGGGTTATACATTAGCTCGCATATACCTGGGGTAGATCAACGCTGGTGGGGCATTGGAGTGCGTATCGAAGATGATGTGGCAGTAACTGCTACTGGTCATGAAGTATTGACTGGGGCATTACCTGTTGATGTGGCAGATATTGAGGCATTAATGCGTGATTAATAAAGAAATAGATATTCTGATTATTGGCGGGGGCCTAACCGGAGCAACTTTAATGTTGGCGTTGCAAGGGCGTGGATTTAGTTGTTTATTAGTTGATGCGCATGCTTTGGGGAATAAGATTCATCCTGATTTTGATGCTCGTTCTTTAGCTCTTTCCCCTGCCAGTCAGCGTATTTTAACCATGCTTGGTGTCTGGGAGCACTTGCAGGCGCAGGCAACCGCCATCAACATGATTCATGTTTCTGATCAATCTCATTTTGGAGCCTCTCGCTTGTATGGCGAAGAAGATGCGCCTTTAGGCTATGTGGTCGAAATGCAATACATTAATCAAGCCTTGCACCAACTGTTGGATCCCCAGCAAATTCTGGCTCCAGCGGCCGTTGAATCTTTAGATCTCAGTAATAAGACGGTGGCGATTAATACGGATGCGGGACAAATAAATATCAGGGCCCGTTTAATCGTGGCCGCCGATGGCACTCATTCTGCGGTACGGCGCTTCTGTGGGTTGCCGTCACAAACGAAGTTGTATGGGCAGCAGGGGATTGTTGCCAATATTGGTTTGAGTCAACCCCATGCTGGCCGCGCCTATGAGCGTTTTACGGCCCATGGTCCTTTGGCATTGTTGCCTATGCAAGATAATAGAATGTCTTTGGTGTGGGCTGTACCTGCCCAAGAAGCAGCGCAATTGCTGAGTTTATCTGATGAGGAATTTTTACAGCAATTGCAACGGACGTTTGGGTACCGCCTGGGTCGTTTTAGTAAAGCTGGTAAGCGCTCAGCTTTTCCTTTACAGCAAGTGTTAATGCCGCAACAAGTTAAAGATTCCGTGGTTTTTGTAGGAAATGCTGCCCATACGTTACATCCGGTTGCTGGGCAAGGATTTAATCTAGGTCTTCGCGATGTGGCTACTTTAGCACAATGCATTGCCAAATATGGCCTAAAAGAGGAAATGCTGTCGCAGTATGTACAGCTGCGGGCTCATGATCAGCGTATAATTACACGCTTTACTGATGGTTTAATCAATTTATTTACAAGTCGTTTGCCTGGTTTAGGAATTGCTCGCGGTTTGGGTTTAATTGCCCTTGATAATATTCCTAGCTTAAAAGGCCTTTTAGCGCGCTATGCTCGTGGATTTGGTGGTGTTGTTCCCGATTTGGTCTGTGAGATTGCGTTAGACGAACATGAAGCATCAGCCTAGAGGGAAGTAAAAATGAATTTGCAGTTTAACGTACTAATCATTGGTGGTGGTATTGTGGGTTTAACCGCAGCTCTTGCCATGGCACAACGTGGTTATACTGTGGCGGTGATAGATGCTGGTTCGCTCAAAGCTGATACCAGTAAAACCGATTTGCGGGTTTATGCAATTAATCAAGCCTCGCAGACTTTATTACAACAATTAGGTGCATGGCAACATTTAGAGCAATCACGGCTTTCGCCTTACCGTCAAATGTATGTTTGGGATAGTGTAAATGGCGCTCATATTGAATTTGATTCACGTTGTGTGGCTAGTTCGTATTTGGGGACGATTATTGAAGAGTCTGTACTAAAACAGGCTTTATTACAGGAAGTTACCCAATATTCAACTATTCATTTATTTCCCGGCTGTTGTGTGGATGTAGTGCAGGAAGATGCTCAAGGTATTAAGGTATGCAGTCAACAACGGAGTTGGGAAGGGCAGTTATTGATGGTTGCGGATGGCGCCAATTCACCGACACGGCAAAAACTCAAGGTGGCTTTAACCACGTGGCCTTACCAGCAGCAGGCAATTGTGGCAACGGTGGGTGTAGAGAATGCGCATCAACATACGGCATACCAAGTATTTAATCCCGATGGCCCTTTAGCCTTTTTACCCTTAGCGAATCCTAATGAATGCTCCATTGTCTGGTCCATTGAGTCAAAACGCGCGAAAAAACTAATGGAATGTATCGATGAGCACTTTAATGAGGAGCTAACGAAGGCTTTTGCTAAGAAGCTAGGAGCGGTTCACCTAATCAGTGCTCGTCATCAATTCCCTTTGCAAATGCGGCATGTGAAGCAATATTCTGGCGCTCGCTGGTTATTGCTTGGCGATGCAGCTCATACCATACATCCTTTAGCGGGTTTAGGCTTAAATATGGGATTAGCAGATATTAATTCTTGGTTGCACCGCCTGCAGGCAGTTCAAGGTAATTTAGTATCTAAAAAAGCCTTGGGCGCCTATCAACGTGAGCGCAAACATGCTGTTTGGCAAACGATTGCCTTAATGGAGGGGTTTAAGCGTCTATTTAGTAATTCATTTGTACCGATGGTAGCTTTACGGGGATTAGGCTTAGATTTTTGTAATTCATTTATGCCGCTTAAGCGCTTATTTATTCAGCATGCTCGTGGTGTGGATGAGAAGATTTAGCGGTTAAGCAAATTAGTATTGCGCTAACTAGTTAATTTTATTATTTTATAGAAGAAATTTTAATAAATTAGTAAAGGACTATTTATGCACGGATTAGCTTTGTACCCCATGGCAGGTACTTCTTTTTTTATAAAGATCAGTTTATCAATGCTAATTCTGGCGCTGGCATGTTTACCCTCTTATGTTATGGCAGCAAACGTAGGACCTGGGCCGATATCTCCAGTAGTGCAATCATCAGGCGGTACGACAACTATTGTGGGTAATACATCAATTACCTCAAGCTCCAGTGCCGTGAGTGTAACTAATGGTACCGTAGAGCTGGGTGGCCCTAATATTCAGATCCAGACGAGTGGCACCGCTTTCGGCTTCAATATTGATGCCAGTGCAAATCCGTCTTTTCTCTCCAGTCTTGCGGGTTCATACATCAATATTATTACCACCGGTTCCACTTATTCCTACGGGCTGTGGGCAACAAATCCGAATAATCGTGTTACTTCCACGATGATTCAACTCTCTAATGCCTCTATTCGCACTTCAGGCAATGGTTCTGGTGGCGTAATTTTGGCCAATTTGGCCACTGGAATATTAAGTAACTTGCAAATTGAAACCTTTGGCGGGGTGGACCCTGGTAACAATGGCGCCGGAGCCTATGGAATTAATACCCAATTTGGTGCTAAAGGTTCTTTTGACAATGTTTCCATTGTAACTCATGGTGTAGGAGGGACGGGTATTCTTAATTCGAATGCCAGCTCCTTTACTGGAAATAACATAACCATGAATGTTCAAGCCTAGGGGATGAACACGCAGACCGGGGCAACCTCCACTTTAAATAATTCTCATATTATCACCTCAGGCCCCAGTACAGGCATTGGCATTCGGGTAAGTAATGTGAATTTTAGTACTACAGGCTTATACAGTACATTTACCGGTAATAATTTAAATGTGGAAACTTTTGGTAGTGAAAGTTCAGGGGTGATTACTCGCGCTGACTCACATGCAACAATATCGAATTTATCAGTGCTTACTCATGGGACCAATGCAGTAGGACTTTATGCACTTGAACGGGGTTCACAACTCACTGTCTCTGATGCATCAATAAGCACTTTAGGTACAGGGAATGGTGTAATGGCACGAATTGGAGCCATGCTTACCGTAAATAACAGTTTAATTACTACTCAGGGGGAGGGGGCAAGTGGGGTATATGTAGAGGCAGCCTCGGCAAATCCCGTATCAACTGTTGCGCAATTCAATAATTCAACAATTGGAACCTATGGGGCTGCTGCTCATGGATTGGAGATGCTAAATGGTGGAACAATTAATACGGTAAATACCGATACACATGCTTATGGTGTTGCGGCTCTGGGATTAATAATTAATAGTGCTGCAAATTACCTTAATGATGTCAATATCACTGGGGTTCTCTAACTAGTGATCAGGCTGCAGCCATTGCGGTTATTGGTGGCGAATCAACCATTAATCTTACAGGTACTACAGTCACCGGTAATGCTCATTGGTTAATTGTCGGAGATCCTGGTAATTTAGTAGGTATTTCTCCGGTATTAGCTAATTTAGGCAGTGAAGATAATGTGGGAGCCTCAAATGGCTTAGGCTTGGCTGCACTTACAGCTCCTGTAACGTCGTTTGCGCCAGCACCACAAACATTATTACCTGACCCTACTATAGCCAGTATTACCGTGAATAACTCAGTAGTTAACGGGGCGGCATTAACAATGGATGGGGACACATCCACTGTGCTTTTGGAAAACAGTTCTCTATGGAACATGGCTGGGTCTTCTAATTTAACAAATCTTACCAATGCTAATAGTATTATCCAATTTTCTTATCCATTTAGTGGTTATAAAACCTTAACCGTAACTAACTATGTTGGGCAAAATGGCACGATTGTGTTGCATACTTTTTTGCAAAAGATAACTCTCCTTCAGACCAATTAGTAATTGTAAATGGTGGTTCTGCGACAGGCTCAACCGGATTAATTGTGCGTAATACAGGTGGATTGGGCGCGGTAACGACTGACAATGGGATTTTGGTCGTCGATGCTACTGATGGCACAACCGCAGTGGATGCATTTTATTTAGAGCAACCAGCCGAAGCAGGGCCTTATAGCTATAGCCTCTACCGCGGCAGTATTGATGATTCGGGTTTAGAAAACTGGTACCTGCGCTCAAAAAAACGTGATGATCCAATTCCGGATTATCGTCCTGAGGTTTCTTTATACAGTTCTGTCTATTCAAACTTAATGAACTATAGCCGAACTTTGTTGGGCACTTTTCATCAACGTGTGGGTGCAGAAGAACAAGTGCATGATCCACGTGCACAAAATAAAAATACAGCCTATATGAATGGTGGATGGTTACGGGTGATCAATCGTGGAGGAAATATACATGATCGGGGTATCCTAGCTCATGGACCTAATTTTAATTACCAGCTCTATGCGGTGCAGGCAGGAGTTGATGTGTATCACTATGAATATGATAAAGGCCAGCGAGACTTTGGTGGATTTTATCTCACCGGGGGTGGTGGTTACAGTTCAGTACGTCATTACACTCATACAAAAGCAGGAAATGCTAACTTTGACTCCTATGGTTTTGGTTTGTACTGGACTCATATTGGTAGCAATGATTGGTATGTTGATGGGGTATTCCAGGGCAGTTATTTTGAACCCAACGTTTACTCGCAATATCAGACACTCAACCCCATGCATAATCAAAGTTATGCCATTTCCCTTGAAGCAGGCTACCCATTCCATCTATGGAATAACTGGAGTGTAGAGCCTGAAGGGCAATTGGTTTATCAAAATTTGCCAGGAACTCGTAGTTTTGATGCGGCTTCTGGAGTGCGTTTTGATACCAGTAATTCATTTATCACTCGTTTAGGTACACGCCTGGTTTGGGATAAGTTCAGTGCGGCGGAAAAAGAGGCTCGCGGTAAAACCACCCTGTGGGTAACACCAAGCTTTTCTTATGAATCTCAAGGGGTATCTCGAACTAAGTTTAGTTCTGAAGACGGTTGGATACCGTTTACTTCTTCTCTGAAAGGAACTTGGTTTTCTGGTGATGTAGGTGGCACCGTGCAAATTAATCCCGTGGTTTCGCTTTATGGAACTGTGGTTGGCGAAACGTATCTTAATGGCCGTGGGCAGGCTTATGATGTGATGGCGGGATTACGCTTTAACTTATAAACCCTTTGTATGGCAGATAGACTGGGCTTGCAAAAAGCCCAGCATTGTAGTTGCTAACATATCTTTCAAAAGCCTTAAGGGATGCCCTGAGGCTTTTTAGCTGGCGAGAAAAATAAATAATTTATTAGCTTGGTTCACTACGAGCAAAAGTGCTGCGACTAAAAGCCACTTTTTCTGCTACCGATTCATTAGGATGTTCTTTTTGATGCGCCTCAATAATGCGGTAGCGCTTAAGACCACCTTCGCGATTGGCGATTTGGATGTTTAATCCAGGACGCGCATTCAGCTCGAGCATTAAGGGGCCTTGATCTTTATCGAGCACAATATCCACGCCAAGATAGCCTAGGCCGGTTAAGTCATAACAACTGGAGGCAATTTCCAGTATTTTATTCCAATAGGGGACTTCAATCCCGACAATAGGGTTTAGGGTGTCTGGGTGATAATCAATGGTGTCATTATGAAATACCCCGCCTAAGGTCTTTCCTGTCGCTAGATCAACGCCCACACCAATAGCACCTTGGTGCAGGTTTGCCTTACCGCCGGATAAACGAGTGGGAAGTCTTACCATCGCCATCGCAGGATAGCCTAATAAAGAAATAATGCGAATATCAGGAATACCTTCATAACTGACCTCGGCAAAGACGGGATCAACAACCACGCGTTTTTCGATAATCGCATAGTCAGAAGAACCACCTAAACTGTAAGCACCAGATAACAAACAGGATAAATGGTAGCTCAATTCTTGAGCTGTAGTAAGTTTCCCATTAATTTGGCGATAGCGGCCATATACTTTATCTTTAAAAACTAAAATGCCATCACCGCCTGAGCCCCGAGCGGGTTTCACCACAAAATCATCATAGGGGGCGAATAGGGTTTCAATGGATTTAATTTGTTGTTCTGTTTCAATGATTTCATATAAAGGAGGGACGGCAATGCCCGCTTGCAGAGCTAATTTTTTAGTCTTAAGCTTATCATCAACCAAAGGAAATAATTTTCTTGGATTATAGCGTAATACAAAATCAGTATTCCGTTGGTTGATGCTTAAGATTCCATGATTTTTTAAACGGCGAAACAAATTAATCATTATTCTCTCGCAAGCACTTTAAAGCGTTTTAACTCAAACAATCGATAGCCGCGGTATTGGCCAAACCACAAAATTAGTGCGAGTAGTACTAAAAGTAATTCGGGGAATGCAAAAATTAAATATTGCAATGGCTCATAACTCATCGCCCAATAAGAAATTACGGCGGCAAATAAACTACCAACTCCTGATTTAATTGCCTCAGATGCCCCACGCTCATCCCAGGTAATGCACATACGCTCAATCGTCATGGTTAAAATAACCATGGGGAAGAGAGCCACCGATAAACCGGCGTCCAGACCAAGGTTTTGGCTAACCACACTAATAAAGATCATGAGCAAAATGACCACCGTAAGAATGGCTGCCAAGCGGGGCACTAAAAGCAGTCGCAGCTGATCGAGATAAAAACGTGCTAAAAGTCCAAAGGAGACAATGGTGACAAAAAGGCAAATTCCCCAAATAACATGCGTTTCTCTAAAGGCTAGGGCAATTAATACGGGCATAAAGGTACCAAAGGTTTTTATGCCGATAAAATTACGCAGGATTAAAATAATAAAGGCGCCAATGGGAACAGTAAGTAAAATTTTATAAATCGCTTGCACGTTTACCGGGAGTTGCAGCAGTGAAAAACGCAATAACTGCGAATCAGACTGCAGACCACGAGATTTGGCAATGCTTAAGGCATTAATAGGGGTCGGTGATACCGTGATATTAAACAATGGTTTTTTACCACCGGTAACGTTATATACCGGTTCATTGCCATATTGCCAAATTAAAAAGTCTTTAGGCAGGCCCGCACCACCGGTTTTCGGATTAATATAAATCCAGTTCTTGCCATTAAATACCGCTAAAAAGTATTTCAGTTCAGCTTTATTTTGCTGTGATAAGTAAATACCCTTTACTGGCATAGCCGAAATTTTTGATTGGTTTAAAATTAAGATGGCGGCATCAACAATTTGCTCATCAGTAAATTCATTACCCAGCAATAGCTTGGCATTTCCATCCTGTTTATTCAGTTCTTTAACTGTACTTTGCGCAAACGTCTTAATATCGGCGGAAGATTGTCTCACTTGATTGGTAATGGTTTCTACAGCAGATTTCTGACTTTCATTTAAGGGTTGCGACTTAATTGCGGTGGGTGCGCCTAAGGGGGATTCATTGGCGTCTGTTTGTCGGAATATCGCTCGGTAATATAAAGACTGCGCCCCATGCGCACGTCTTATAGACCAAACGGTTTCTCGGTTATCACCATTGAGGTTGGTCGTGACACCATAGTTTCGTGAAACAAAATACTCATCAAGAATGGCAAAATGGGGGGGTAAATAAGGAATATTGAAACTGGCTTTTATTGGCGTACTGGGGTCGGCAACAAAGCGCAAGTTGGATTCTACCATCCAACTATTGACGGTTTCCGTATCCGTTAGCGGCACGTCCAGTACGAGATGCCGATACAAAAAGATTCCCGTTCCTAAAATAAATAACGTGAGGATAAGACCATAAACGTGACGCGTATTGTTTTTCATTATTTCTTACTGCTCTGGGTTTTAACGGTAAAAGTTAAGGCAGGATCTACTGCACCATTAAATGCAATAATAGCATCTCTACCCAGTAATAAAGGATAATTGAAACGCTTGCGGTTGGTTAAATTAACTTTAATGGTTTTGACCTGATCTCCAAGTTGTATAGCAAGTAATACTACAGGACGTTTAATCGGCTCATGGGGTAAAAGGCCATCATGCTCACCGGCGCGCACTTTAATTTTTACTCGGCCCTTATATTCCCCTTCAAAAACATAGTCTCCAGTTTTGGTCGGTACCGTAAAGCGTAAGTAAGGTACCCCTTTTACATTCACTTCTGTAATATTGGTTGCATTTAATGATGCTGATTTAGCACCAGTGTCTAATTTTGCAGATAAGACCAAGTCTTTACCTGGAAATGAAATTTTTTCAACATAACCATAAATGTGTACTGCATCTTTTGCCATAAGGGGTCCAGTCATTAGTAGCATACAAATAAAGAGAGCAGATATCGTTCTCATTTAATCCTCGTTCCTGAGTTGTATATACCTTAAAAATCACCAAGGTATAGAAGTTTCAATCGTAATGGAGCAATATCGTAGCAGGTTTGCACTCTAAGTCACAGTCTGTAAATGGTTTTCATTAAATATTTTTTGTCCGCACAAGATTGTGTTATCATTAACGATGGCCGTTGATATTGTATTTTTTTGATCCAGTGTGGATTTATAATTGACATCAAGATTAATAAAGAATATAATATTTTTCAATCTTAACTGATGGCCCTTGTGTGACGCATGTCTCTTAAGAATGAAGAAGATTCGTCGAAAAAGCATAAAGAATTCGTATTCTTATTGGCAATTGCCGGTCTTATCGATGCGCAAAGTGTTCTTCTAGCCCAGGAGCTGGAAAAAGATCGTACTATTCATCATGTATATAACGTCTTTGACTCCCTCAGCTCTTCCTACAGCATGTTTAAATTCTTTTTTGAAGTTTGTATTTCCAGCAGTAATGATCCCGATTTAATGCGCCGAGTCTTGTGTTCTCCTCAGGGGATGTCTTTATTTATCAGTGAAGCCTTGTTTTTAGTTAGCTTTGCTTTTTTCGCCAGTTATTTTGAAAAAGAAAAAAACAAGGAACCAGGAAAACGTGATGAAATGAAATATTTTATTGCCGCCTCCTGGCCTTATTTTCGCGATATGATGAAAGGGATGAAAAATGCTTATAAGGGATGGAAAAGCGTAGTTCAAATTATCGGTATTTTAGGTCTCGCCGATCTCAAATCACTTATCATTCCGGTAGGATTAGCCTTAGGACTAGTGGCAACGCTTAATCGTTTCCTACAGCGCTCTACGGAAGAGCAGCGCAAAAAGAAAATGACGGCAAATAAAGATTTGTTAAAACGTCTTAATGATAAAAACATGCCTTTTTTAACTAAAGAAGAGCATGAAGATTACTTACGTGACCCAAGCAAAATTCAATATCAAACGATGAGCGAACGCATGTTGGATATACTTGCACGGGCTTTAGGCGGTTTAATCGATAGTCTGTACTTGTATGCGGGCGTAATTGGCCTTGCTCTTTTAACGCCGGAAGTATTTACTGTTATGGCGGTATTCACCCTTGTTTTTTCTATGGCGTGTATTGCTTCGCGTATTTATGAAGGCTATGAAGCACAGCGGGAGCTTTTAGCAACGCAAACGCGCTGTAAATTGGCTTTAGTGGCTAAAGAATTAGAAACGACTTATGCAAAATTAGCGCGTCCTGAGAATATGCATTGCGCGGAGATGAAACGTGACGCATCCGACTTAATGGCACGATTTATTGCTTTGCACAAAGAATTAAACGAACAAACGACGGCAAGCTATACCACGGTATTTTTCTTAGGGGTCAAAAATGGTTTATTTGCCTATGGTGTATTAACCAGCTTTTTATTTATGGCCACGTCTGTCTTTAGCGTCTCTACAGCACTTTTTCCTCCGGCACTGTTAATTGCTATTATTTCCTCGGGTATCGCCTCAATTATCGGCGTTACGTCTTTTTTGATGCGCTCTCATCAGCACTATTTACAGGAGCAGGGCCAGAAGCATACTGCCGCTAAGGAAGCATTGCAGCAGCTTGAACGGTTGCAAAATAATTTAAATTTCGACAATGGCACTGCACCATCAGTAGACTCTTTGAAACAATGGCTCAATGAGGCGCGTAAACCCGCAGAGATCCAAAAGTCTTTAACTCAAGAATGGCTGGAAGTTTTTCGTTCGTTCTTTTCGGGTATTTCCAAGGGCAATAATTTTGCAAGTTTAATTGCCATAGCTTTCTTACAGACCGATCCACAAGACCATGAGCACGGACCATCGGCCATGTTAATGCTTACCGTTGCTAGTGCTGCTGTGTTTTCTACGGTTTTAGCGTTGCGGGCTTTAGCACGTGGATTAGGTAGAGATAATGCTGCTAAAAATAAAGAAGTGAGTACTTCAGAAAGAACCGCGGGCGAGGCAACAAAAACCAAGGCCGCCGGGGAATCAAGCGAAGGTACTGAATCTCCGCCTGCTTCCCTTAAAAGAACCCTTTCCTTTCAAAATATTTATAACTTCTTCAGACCAAACGATACCCATCAGCCATCAGTTACACCGCGGGAGCATAAAGTTCAGGGTTTAACGTAGGGTCGTTGTACATCTTAAATTGATGATAAATTCTAAAAGTACGTTTTTGCGTCAAAATTTCTTCAAAAAAAGTCTCTAAACAAGAGGCTAATTGTTCTAATTGTTGCTGAATCACTGTTAATTTATCGTGACAGGTGCGACGATGCTCTTCACTTACTTCCTGACGTTGAGTTTGTAAATTCATGTGATAGGATTTAAGCGCTAAAATGGATAATCTATCAATGATCATGCCTGGCGACTCGGAGTTCACCGGGCATTGGTCATGTGCGGCCGGTTGCAATAGATTAAACAACCAGGTATCCATTGCTTCCATGCGATTATTGCGTGCTTGGTTGCACTGATCAATCTCACGTTTGGCCTGATAGACAAATTCAGAGCCCATATCATCACGACGGGCGCGATCCTCAGCATGCCAAAGTTGATAATTAAAGGCATGATTTTCTTCAACTAGACGATAAAAGCCTTGATGCTGGGAAGATACCCCAGAAGCTTTCCATTGATTAATACACGTACGATGTAGTTCGGTAATGGCTGATGTCTGAATTTGTTCCGACATATTTTTATTCCTGCAAATATAAAAAACAGGAAGTGTACCTTAAAAAAAGTGATGGGATCCATAAAAAAGTGGTCGTTTAGTAACCAAAATACTTTTTGTAAATGGTTTCGTAAGTTCCATCAGACTCCATTTGTAATAAGGCGGCATTGATTTTTTTTATCTCCGGCGCATTTTTTTTCAAGGCCACAATGCCATAACCCATGCCAATATCAATGGGTTTTCCGATGGTTTTTAGATTTTGTACATTGTTGATAATATATTTACCCACGCTGGAATTGAGAAGCAAGGCATCTACTTGTTTAGAGGTTATTCCAGAAACGAGGCTATTAATACCATCATATTCAATGACATTATTAGGTGGCGTAAATGTGCGTAAAACCGCATTTTTGAGGTTACTTGATTTAACCACACCGATTTTTTTGCCACGTAGATCGTCAATAGAATGAATGCTGGTATTGCTATTTAAAATCATAAACTGGCTTTCGCTGGGTAGATAAGGAAGGCTGTAAAGATAATCTTCATTAGGGGTTAATACTACAGGAGCGGGCAAGAATGCCACATCAACCTTACCTAAGCGCAGCGCCTCTAATTGTTTGCCCACCTCGGTGGCTTTATACTGACAGGTATTGCCAGTGCGCCGACAGATTTCATTCATTAACTCAATGCAAAAACCATAGAATTGTCCGGTATGACCAATCTCGGAGGCAAAAGGTGGAACAAATCTTAAAACCCCTACGGCTAGTTGAGCCCCGTAGGCAAAAATATTCCCCAACAAAAGAACTAAAAAGACGATAAGCTTCATGCTAAGAATCCATCATGGATATATTTTAAATTTAGGTTGTTAAGGCATCGCTGTCAAATTAGACAGATCTACAGATCTTTTGATGTATTGGAACAGTTATTTTTTAGCTAAGCACCTATCCAATGCATTAGCAAAGGCGGTTTTTTCCTTGATGCTTAAAGAAGGTGGGCCCCCAATGTTATGGCCACTGGCGCGTAATTGCTCGTTAAGATCGCGGATATTTAAACGTTGCCTGATATTATTTGCGGTATAAAGCTCCCCACGTGGATTAAGAGCTAAGGCATGTTTGGCTACTACCTCTGCTGCGAGAGGGACGTCTGCGGTAATTACCAGATCATGTGCTTGAACATGGGTTACAATATAATGATCGGCTCGATCAAATCCTTTTTCTACTTGTACGGCACGAATGAACGGAGAGCTTGGGTAATTGATAAAGGAATTAGCAACTAATGTCATTGATGTCTTCGTGCGGTTGGCCGCGCGAAATAAAATTTCTTTAATGACTTTGGGGCAAGCATCGGCATCTATCCAGATGTGCATGTTGGTATTATCCTTTTTTAGCGGTTAAAGCGAGTGCCATTTCGAAAATGGTACTAGTAAGCAGTACAGGGTAATTATATAATTTTTATTATATCGTGAAAGTACTTATGGAGAACAACATGAAGGTTAAAGCAATTTTAGGATTATTGGCGCTGTCTTCATCAGTTATTGCCGCCGAATCTAAATTACCTGCTGGCTGTCAGCCAGTGATGGTGCAGGGGAATGCGGTAACTATTCCAGCGGATAAAAAAGCTTTAGTTTTTATTCATAATATCACGACCATCGATATGTGGGTGACTCATCCCGTGAGCAATCCCAGCGCAAGTGCCGGTTGGACCAGTCGTTTAGAAGGTGGAAAATGGGCAGCCCTGTCTTTAGAAAAAGGCCCCTTTGCATTGACCTGTATTGAATCTAGACCAGGCCATGAGCAGCAAGTTCCTTGTGAGGGTACTATTGCGGTATGCAAATGGAATAAAGTGAAGTTTCCTGAAAAAGCGCAAGGAACATTCTGGGCTGCAGAGAATATGTCTTTACCTGCCTTGAAGGCAGCAGTTGGCGCGCGCGGTTATGTGTTACCTCGCTAACAGGTAAATCATTTGCTACTTATGCAGATAAGTGGTAGAAGAGAGCAAATTATGATTAAGTTAAATTATGACAACAAATATAAATGTGGTGAACGGTGAGTAAAAAATCAAAAGATCCCTTTCATGAGCGGGAAAGTGAAAAATACGCCGATCCCATCCCTAGTCGTGAGTTCATTATGGAGGTCCTTAATGAATACGGCAAGCCGATGTCGCGCAATCATTTATTTGAAAAATTGCATTTAGATGAACGCAAGCAAGAGACAATGGGATTTCGTCTTAAAGCGATGTTACGTGACGGGCAAATTATGCAAGATCGCCGCGGACGCTTTTGTCTTTTGCAAAAGATCAATTTGTCACGCGGAACGGTACAAGCCCATCCTGATGGTTTTGGTTTTTTCATACCGGATGATGGTTCGGATGATATGTTTCTTTCCGCCAAGGAAATGCGGGCAGTAATGCATGGCGATGTTGTTTTAGCCTATCAAGTAGGAGTAGACCGGCGTGGAAGACCCGATGCAAAAATACATGAGGTTTTAGAACATGCTAATGCATCCATTGTCGGGCGGTTTTTTACCGAGCATGGAATTTCGTTTGTATTGCCAGACAGCAAGCATTTAACCCAAGATATTTCCATTCCCCAAGAGTTTGTAAATGGTGCCAAAAATGGCCAAATGGTTTTAGTTGAGGTTATTGCTTTCCCCAGCAAACGAGGACAGGCTATTGGTAAAATTATCCATGTATTAGGGGAGCATATGGCTCCAGGCATGGAAATCCAGGTTGCAATTCATGCACATGGTATTCCTTTTGAATGGCCTGATGATGTCAGTGTCGAAGTAGCCAAAATTCCACAGCAAGTGACGGAAGAACAAATCCACGGGCGTACCGATTTACGTTCGTTACCTTTTGTGACCATCGACGGTGAAGATGCCAAAGATTTTGATGATGCTGTTTATTGCTATGCAAAACCTAAGGGTGGTTTTCAACTTTATGTTGCCATTGCCGACGTGAGTAATTATGTCCAACCGAATTCTGCGTTGGATAAAGAGGCTGCTCGTCGAGGTAATTCGGTTTATTTTCCTGGCAAGGTAGTTCCTATGTTGCCGGAGGCTTTGTCCAATGGCCTATGCTCATTAAATCCACATGTTGACCGCTTGTGTATGGTTGCGGAAATGGCGATTAGCAAAGAGGGTAAAATTGCTCGTTCACGTTTTTATCGCGCTGTGATTCACTCGCATGCGCGCTTAACCTATACCCAGGTCGGTAATTGGTTGCAACAAGGGGCTAGTGATGAAAAGCATGCCCCCCTTTGGCCCATGATCAGCGGGCTTTATGATTTATATAAAGTCTTATTAGCTACGCGTAAAACTCGGGGTGCGATGGATTTTGAAACAACAGAAACACGTATTGAGTTTGATGAGCATAAGAAAATTAAATGCATTGTTCCGGTGATTCGTAATGATGCGCATAAATTAATTGAAGAATGTATGTTAGCCGCCAATGTGGCGACGGCTCGTTTTCTTGAGCGCGCCGAAATCCCTACTTTATACCGAGTGCATGCGGCTCCGGAAGAAGATAAAATTACGGCGTTAAGGCAATTTTTAGGCGAATTAGGTTTGCAATTATCTGGTGGTAAAAAGCCAGGACCTAAAGATTTCCAACGTACCATGAATGCGATTGTTGATAGACCAGACAGGCATCTGATTGAGACGGTAATGTTGCGCTCTCTAAAACAAGCGCATTATGTTGAAGCCAATGAAGGTCACTTTGGACTTGCTTATTCGGCTTATACCCATTTCACTTCACCTATTCGTCGTTATCCTGATCTATTAATTCATCGGGCGATAGGCCATCTTTTGGATAACCATCCGGTTTACGAGTTTGAGTATTCGCATGATGATATGAATCGTTTAGGTAAACACTCCTCTATGACGGAACGCCGTGCGGATGAAGCAACTCGCGAAGTAGTTACTTGGCTCAAATGTGAGTACATGCAAGATAAATTGGGACAAGTCTTTAAAGGACGTATCTCTGCGGTAACCAGTTTTGGAATTTTTGTTGAATTAGATGATATTTTTGTTGAAGGTTTAGTGCATGTTACTTCGTTGAAAAATGATTATTATACTTTTGACTCAGTAAAACACCGACTTATTGGGACCCGAGGCGGTCAAGTATATCGTTTAGGCGATAAAATGACGGTGTTGGTTGCACGTGTTGATTTAGACGAACGTAAGATAGATTTTGAGCCTGTTGTAGAGGATGCCAAAAGTCATGAGTGAGCAATATGTTTATGGAGTACATGCCGTTTCCGCTTTAATAGCTAATCCCCATCGCGTTATCCGTAAGCTGTTTATCAGTCAGGAGCGTATGGATAAGCGTGTACAGGATTTATTAGATAAAGCCATACAGGCCAAAATCAGCATTGAAAAGCTAAGTACTCAGCAAATGAATCAGCGTTTTGCTGATTTTATCCATCAGGGAATTGTCGCCAGTGCTTCGGCATTGCCAGATTACAATGAGTCTCATCTTCTCCCTTTATTAGAGGCGAGCAAAAAACCGGCTTTGATTTTAATTCTTGATGGCGTTACTGACCCACATAATCTTGGAGCTTGCTTACGCAGCGCTGATGCAACCGGCGTTGATTTTGTGGTTATTCCTAAAGATAAAAATGCCAGCGTTACCCCCGTTGTAAGCAAGGTTGCTTGTGGCGCGGCTGAATCGATACCGTTAGTGCGGGTTACTAATTTAGTGCGCAGCATGGAAACATTAAAAGAGCAGGGTGTCTGGATTTATGGCGCGGCAGGGGAGGCAACTCAATCTTTATACCAGACAGACTGTACTGGCGCGATGGCGATAGTGATGGGAGCAGAAGGAGAAGGTTTACGACGTTTAACCCGTGAACATTGCGATGGCTTATTTTCTTTGCCCATGTTAGGCAGTGTAGATAGTTTGAACGTATCTGTTGCGACTGGTGTTTCTTTGTATGAAGTATTGCGACAAAGAAAAGGGAGTGCATTAAATGAATGATTTAAAAATTCAAGCGGCAAAAGCGGCTTTAGACTATATCGAAAATGATACCGTCGTTGGCGTAGGCACCGGATCTACAGTTAATTTTTTTATTAAAGAATTAGCAACGATCAAACATAAAATTGATGCTTGTGTTGCCAGTTCCAAAGCCACTGAGGCGCGGTTACGTGCTGAAGGTATTCCGGTTATGGATTTAAATGCGGTGCAAGAATTGCCGGTATATATCGATGGTGCCGATGAGGTGGTCGTGCATGGCGAAATGATTAAAGGTGGCGGTGGAGCACATACCCGCGAGAAAATCGTTGCTGAAGTAGCCAAAAAGTTTATTTGTATTGTTGATGAGTCAAAGGTGGTTAAGCAATTGGGCCAATTTCCATTGGCTGTAGAAGTAATTCCTCAGGCACGCAGTATGGTTGCGCGGCATTTGGTGCAATTAGGCGGTGATCCTGAATATCGGGATGGTTTTGTTACGGATAACGGAAATATTATTTTGGATGTGTTTAATCTAACCTTTGATAATATGCAAGCATTGGAAGACCGTCTAAATACGATCCCAGGTGTGGTTGAGAATGGTTTATTTGCTCATCGTTTAGCCGATGTTATTTTGGTCGCCTCACCGGCGGGGATAAAGAAATTAAAAGGCTGATAGAGCAATATTATCCCCTCGCTCTCATTAAGTAAGAACATTAGCAATGGCTTGTAGGCTGACCCTGGCCCACATGGAGTTCTGGTGCGGCTGGATACCTTGTTGAGGCAGGGACCCAAACCTACGAGCATGAGTAAAAAATGAGCTTTAAATATTTAACTAACTAGGTTTTAGAATCATGGGTAAGTGCAAAGTTTTTGTAAATCGAATTCTCAACATGAAAAAAATCAAATTGATTGGTTTGGACATGGATCATACCCTGATTCGTTATCACTCCGAAAACTTTGAATCATTAGTCTACCAGTTAGTCAAAGAGCAACTAGTAGAAACCAAACATTATCCAGAAGCCATTCGGAAATTAAGCTTTAACTATCATGATGCCATTCGTGGTTTAGTGGTGGACCGTAAAAACGGTAATATTTTAAAGCTAAGTCGTTATGGGGCAATTAGACAAAGTTTCCATGGGACTAAACAAATTGATTTTGCCGAGCAGCAAAAAATCTATCGCAGTACCTATGTGGATTTGGGCGACCCCAACTATATGGCAATTGACACTTCATTTTCTATTGCTTTTTGTGTGCTCTATGGGCAATTGGTGGAGCTTAAAGATACCTTGGGCGATGGTATGCCTAACTATCAGGGGATAGCCCTAGATGTGCAAGCTTGCGTAGATAAGGTGCATTCGGATGGCAGCCTCAAATCGATTATTAGCAAAAACCTATCTACCTATGTGATTAAAGATAGGGCTTTAGTGGATGGCTTAAAGCATTTCATTCATCATGGCAAAAGAATATTTATATTAACTAACTCTGAATATTCCTATACCAAACTTCTTTTAGAGTATGCCATTAATCCGTTTCTCAGCAAGGGGGAAAGCTGGGCTGATTTATTTGAATTTGTCATTACTTTAGCCAATAAGCCACGATTTTTCTATGATAACTTACGCTTTTTATCGGTAAATCCTTCTACAGGTTTTATGCATAATCTCATGGGACCTATTGTTCCTGGTGTCTATCAGGGAGGGAACGCTAAGAAATTTACTGAAGATTTGCGGGTGCGTGGCGATGAAATCCTATACATTGGGGATCATATTTACGGAGATATTCTGCGCTTGAAAAAAGATTGTAATTGGCGTACGGCTCTAGTTGTCGAGGAATTAGGCGAAGAGATTGAAGCACAAATAAGAGCCATGCCTATTGAGCGAAAAATTAGTGAGACGATGGAAGTGAAAAAAGAGCTAGAGTCGAACTACGTGCAATTACATACACGAAGTATTGATGAAGGCTCTACAAAATATCAGAAGGAGTTGCAGGAATTACAAGCGCAGATTAGCCGTTTAGATGCTCAATTAACCAAATTAATCAAAGAGCAACAAGCTTTTTTCAATCCTAAATGGGAACGAATATTCCGTGCCGGTGCAGAGGAAAGCTATTTTGCTTATCAGGTAGATCGCTTCGCGTGCATTTATATGGAAAAACTCTCTGATTTACTGGAGTGTTCGCCTATAACTTATTTCCGTGCGAATAGACGATTACTTGCTCATGATATAGAGACATAAAGTAAGGGTAAGAGCCTTCATTGCTGCTCTCAAGTCCTCACTCCGAACGCAGGCCTCTGTACAGGCTGGGGTTTACTCACTGCGTCGGGATGGTGGTAAGCGTTCACGCTGTATGTATTCTATTAAAGTTAATAAAAACTGCTGTCATTGCGAACAAAGTGAAGCAACCCAGTACGGAGTCTTAACGAAGCATCGTTTTGGAGGGCTTCGCCATGGTTCGCAATGACTAATTTACCTATCTCGTGAACGCTTACGGATGGTGTTAGGTATTTCGGCCACCCGGAGTTTTATGTTAGGTCGTGACCCAACTACATTTATCTTAATGCAAGCACCTCAATGGGCTGCGTCCCAATTTTCTCCAGTACCAATCGAAACAAGTAAAGGAATCGATAGTTGTACCGCATGCTCCATCAAATGGCGAATTTTCTGTGAACAGGATGCAACTTCCTGCTTAGCTACCTCAAAAACCAATTCGTCATGTACTTGCATAATCATTCTGGCAGGTGGATTTTCCTGGCTGTTTTGCCAGTCGGCGATGGCTATCATGGCTTTTTTAATAATATCCGCCGCTGTGCCTTGCATCGGAGCATTAATCGCAGTACGTTCAGCTGCTTTTTGGCGCATCATATTCCGAGTGTTTATTTCCGGCAAGTAAAGCCGTCGCCCAAACAGGGTTTCTACATAACCGTTTTGATGTGCTTGTTGGCGCGTACGGTCCATATATTCTAAGACTTTGGGGTAACGCTGAAAATAGGTATCAATATAGCGTTGTGCGTCTTGGCGCTCAACGCCAATTTGCTTGGCTAAGCCAAAAGCGGACATGCCATAAATCAAACCAAAGTTCACTGCCTTGGCTCGACGGCGATGTTCTGAACTCACTTCCTCACGGGGTACTTGGAAAATTTCTGCAGCAGTGGCTGTATGAATATCCCAGCCATTGGCAAAGGCAGTAAGCAAGTTATCATCTTGGGATAAATGCGCCATGATTCGTAATTCAATTTGCGAATAATCCGCTGCCAAAATGAGATGTTCCGGTGGTGCAATAAAGGCCGTGCGAATTAAGCGGCCTTCTTCATTACGGATGGGAATATTTTGTAAATTAGGCTCGCTTGAGGACAGGCGTCCCGTTGCGGCCACGGCTTGATTATAGGAGGTATGCACTCTGCCCGTTCCCGCACTTATTTTTTTAGGTAAGGCATCAATATAAGTGGAAACCAATTTGCTTAAACCGCGATATTCTAAAATAACCGCAGCCAAACGGTAGTCAAACGCGAGTTCTTGTAACACCGATTCTGCCGTTGAGGGCTGGCCCGTTGGGGTTTTCGCAATTACCGGTAGCTTTTGCTCGTCAAATAAAATCTCTTGTAATTGTTTGGGAGAATTCAAATTGAAGGGTCTTCCTGCCAATTGCAATGCTTCTGCCTCAAGCTCTTGAATGCGTTCTTTCAGACGCTGACCGTGATGCTCTAAGGTCACGGCATCAATCAACACGCCCCGTAATTCCATATCAGCCAGTACTGTTACTAGTGGCATCTCAATTGTATTAAAGACTTTTTGCAATGAGGGTTCCATCATCGGGAATAACTTGTGATGCAACTGGAGGGTGACATCTGCATCTTCTGCTGCATAAATCCCGGCTTTTTCAACGGGGATTTGATCAAAACGTAATTGCTTTGCCCCTTTACCTGCAATTTCCTCATAGGTAATGGTTTTATGACCTAAATATTTTAAAGACAAGGAGTCCATGTCATGACGACCAGCACTACTATTTAAAACATAAGACTCAAGCATAGTGTCGTAGGCGATGCCTTGAAGATGAATGCCGTGATTTTTTAATACGGAGTAATCGTACTTAATATTTTGCCCAATTTTTTTAATTTGCGGATTTTCCAAAATAGGTTTTAACTGGGTAAGTACGTCTTCTCGGTTTAATTGTGGACTGCCATCGGTATGGGTAAACGGGATATATGCCGCCTTTAATGGCTCAATAGCTAGTGATATGCCCACAATTTCGGCCTTCATAATGTCAATATCAGTGGTTTCAGCATCAATGCAAAAGGCTTTGCACTGCTGCAGCTGTTGCAACCAAGGTTCCAATTGTTCGTTGGTAGTTACCAGTTCATGAATGGCATTAATGGCACTTGTTTCTGTAGTTTGTTCGGGTTGGCTTTCTTTTTGCTCTAAGAGCTCCTTTAGCCAATTTTTGAATTCAAGCTCGCGAATAAGCGCAATGAGCGATTCTTTAACTACGTCTTTGGGTTTTAATTCATGTAGGCTTAAGGGCAACTCTAAATCAGTTTTAATGGTTACCAGTCTTTTGGACAAGGGTAATTGGGAAATACTGGCGCGCAAATACTCACCAATTTTGCCGGTAATACGTTCGGCATTTTCTATTAAATTGTCTAAAGTTTGATATTCAGTGAGCCACTTCACCGCAGTTTTAGGACCACACTTGGTAACACCTGGAATATTGTCTGAACTATCGCCCACCAGAGTAAGATAATCAATGATTTGTTCTGGTGTTACGCCAAATTTTTCTTTAACGCCCATAACGTCCATAGTGGAGTTGTTCATGGTATTAATCAGGCTAATATGCTCATTAACCAGTTGGGCCATGTCTTTATCGCCGGTGGAAATTACTACTGGAATTCCTTGTTCTGTGGCTTGGCGCGCCAGGGTACCGATTACATCATCTGCTTCGACTCCTTCAACCATTAGCAGAGGTAAACCCATTGCTTCTAATAATTGCATTAAAGGTTGAAATTGAGAGCTTAATTCTTGAGGCATAGGAGGACGATTGGCCTTATATTCTGGGTACCATTCATCTCGAAAGGTTTTCCCCTTAGCATCAAAGACTACCGCCAGTCCTTCAGGCTGATAATCTTTGATTAATTTTTTAATCATGTTTGCAACCCCATAGACTGCTCCAGTGGGCTGTCCTTTGGAGTTAGTCAAAGGGGGAAGCGCATGAAATGCACGAAAAAAATAGGATGAACCATCGATAAGAATTAATGGTGCCTTCATTATTTACTCTACCTCTAGCTTAGATACTTGTTCGCTCAATACAGCAACTTGCTCTGAAAGGGTTTTTATATTTTTGCGTATTAAAGGAATACGATTAACCGCCAGCTCGTGTTTTATGGCAATATCTTTAGGACGGGCGGGATTACCAAAATAAACCACTCCCGCTTTAAGCTCTTTCTTGGGCGCCACACCAGAGCGAGCTCCTAAAACAACACCATCACCAATGGTCACATGATCACTAACACCAACATTCGCGGCAAAAATCACGTGATTTCCCGTGGTGCAACTTCCGGCAATTCCTGTAAAACCGCAAAGAATGTTGTGCTTGCCCAACTTCACTGAATGAGCAACTTGCACGAGATTATCAATCTTTGTTCCTTCACCAATAATAGTAGCACCCATGGTTGCGCGATCAATTGCGGTATTAGCGCCAATTTCTACGTCATCATGAATTACTACTTTACCTAGATGGGGTACTTTTAAGTGTTTGCCATCAACAAAAGTATAGCCGAAACCATCTGAACCAATAACGGTGGATGCATGAATAATAACTCGGGAGCCGATCTGACATTGATCGTATATTGTGACATGGGGATGAATGGTTGTATTCGCCCCAATAGTAACGCCTTGTCCAATATGTATATGGCTTTTAAGTACGCAGTGATCGCCAATAACACTACCGGCTTCAATATTAACATAAGGTCCTACATAGACCTCTGCTCCTAATTGCACATTTTCAGCAATAACTGCTGTAGGATGAATTCCTGGCTGAACTTTGGGGGCTGGATGAAAATGGTGGAGAAGAGAAATAAATGCTTTAAGAGGATGAGCTACTTGGATTACTGGTTTTTTAGTGCTTTCCATCCCTTGAGCTACCAAAATGGCCGCGGCGGGAGAGGCTTCTACGATTTTCAGATTGTCAGTACTGTCAGCAAAAACCAGTGTTCCCGGAGCAATATCATCAATAGGGGATAATGCGGAAATCCGTAGCGAATTATCGCCGATGATGGTTCCTTGTACTAAACTTGCTATCTCATAAAGCGAAGCATTCATTTTATTGGCCTCTAAATTTGCAAAATAGGGCTGATTATATACTCCTTATGGTGTCTTTTCGAGCCCGCGCTGAAAAAGCCCCACGAGCGTCCAATGCCTTATTAATTTATACGGAGTACGCTCTGACGATTTAACGGGTTTTTACCTTCACATTCTGTGTAAATAAAAAGTATGAAATGAATTCGCTTTCTATTTATTCATAGACTACACTGACTAAATATTGAACAATTCGATTTGGGGGTTGTAGCTATGCGTGTTTCATTGAAGTGCGCATAAGTCTATGATCGATGTAAACAATTTGTCATTTACAGAGTGATTTTTACAGATAAGGACATTATTAAATCCTGAATGTATGGCAAATTTAGCTATGCGCGTGGGAGCTAAATTATGAGTAAGTCCTATCTAATAAAACCGCCTCTAACAATTTTTAAAGAGTATGACATTCGTAATCAAATTGGTGAAGATTTGAATGAAAATACTTATTATACCTTAGGCGTTGCTATTGGTAGTGAACTACAGGAACTCCATGGATTACACACGCTATTGCTATGTCGTGATAGTAGGCCTAGCAGCAAGCTGTTTGCGGATGCTCTAATTAAAGGCTTGCT
Organism: Legionella saoudiensis; assembly: GCF_001465875.1. Lineage (GTDB taxonomy): Bacteria > Pseudomonadota > Gammaproteobacteria > Legionellales > Legionellaceae > Legionella > Legionella saoudiensis. Next base: position 521,267 of record NZ_LN901323.1, read on the forward strand.
CTTTACGGGTACAAATGTCATTGATATTGGTTGTTTACCTACTCCGGTTTTGTATTTTGCCATGCATGACTTGCAATGTCAGTCAGGATTAATGGTAACCGCGAGTCATAATCCTGCAGATTATAACGGCTTGAAAATCATTTTAGGCAAAAAAAACTATTACGGTGAACGCTTACGTTTATTGCATCAACGTATTATGGATGAGCGATACCTCTATGATGATACGGAACGAGGACGAGTGGTGCAATATCCGGAGGAACAGGTGGTTAATAAGTACATCCGGATGGTTAAAGCCAGTTTAAGAGTGATTAAGCCATTAAAAGTGGTTATCGGGGGAGGCAACGGAGTTGCATGCCATTTAGCGCCCCAATTATTAACCGCCTTAGGTTGTCAGGTTATTTCTCATTATGCTGAGCAATCCGCATCCTCTGCAGAGGAAAATTTGAGTGGTTTACGTAGGGTGGTGCAATCACAACAAGCTCATTTAGGGTTGGCTTTTGATGGCGATGGCGATCGTTTGAGTGTGATTGATAAAAATGGATGTGTTATTCCTTCGGATTATTTGCTATTGGCATTTGCTGATGCCCTCTTAAAAAAGATGGCTGAACCTGCAATTGTTTTTGATGTGAAATGTACTCATCATTTGCAGGATTACTTAAGTGCCCATAATGGGCGTGCCATTATGACCAAGACAGGTATGGCCCATATTATGGCAACGATGAGTGCGCATCAGGCAGCCATTGGCGGCGAATATTGTGGGCATTTTTATTTCAGTGACCGGTGGTTGCCACATGATGATGGCCTTTATGCTGCGGCCCGGGTATTAGAGATGCTTAGTGAGCAGGCCAAAGATAGCCATCAATTTTTTGAACAATTTCCCAAGTCCTTAAGTACTGATGAATTAAAAGTGGGTATTGCTGAGGGCTTAAAGGCGCAATTTATGCAACAAGTAGTACTGCAGGCTCCAGATTATCTGTCTGGGGAGCTGGTGCATATTGATGGGTTAAGAGCCAATCTAAATAATGCATGGGGGCTAATTCGTCCTTCAAACACCGGGCCTTATTTAACCATACGTTTTGAAGCCAAAACCTATGAGGCCATGCAAGATATAAAATGGATGTTTGGTAAATTAATTAATGCCATCAATCCCTTATTAGCTTTGCCGTTTTAATGCATTAATTAAAAATAAATTTCCAACGGAGGTTACAACAAAGGGCCTCCTGGAAGTCCTTATTTAATATGCTTTTACTGGCGAAACGAAGCCTTGTGGTTTCATTGCCCATAATGAGCAATTAAGCTTTTGCAAGGTATTTTCTGCCGTATTGCCAATAATAAATCCGGTAATTCCAGTGCGGGCAACCGTTCCCATTACTAAAACATCGATTTCTTTTTCATTGACCCAGGCGGGGATGATTTCAGTAGGATCACCTTTTAAATGGTAGATTGGCGGTTTTTCTGGAAGCTTTGCCTGCTCAATTAATTTATGCAAGGCCATGTAATTGCTATTGCCCTCTTGCTGTACCATCTCGTCAATGGTATCTACTGACATATCAACCCAGGCGCTATTGCGTAAAAATCCTTCTAAGGCAAATTCCCAGCAGGAGAGAATACTAAATTTTCCTGAATAAAATATAGCTAAGTGCTGAGCCAATTTTAACAGGTTACGCGCCAGATCTTGCTCTGCTGTATCTGTATTATCGGGGGCGATGGCTACTGCGACTTGAATTGATTTAGGATGTTTTAATGGTCGATGCAGAAACAGCGTGCAGGGACATTTACGTAGCAGAGCCATATCTAAGGCTTTAAAGCCGGGCCCTGCCGCCTCTTCTGCTGCTTTAACAACTAAATCGTGAGATTGGCGTAAAACGCGTTGAATAATTGCAATATTTGGCGTTTTTTCCCAAACAATTTCCACTGGAATGACTTTTTTCTGGCTTGATAAATGATTTTGTGCCTCCACAATCATTTTTTGAATATTCTCTTTTAAAAAGGTTTCATAGGATGCTTGATACTGCTCGAAATTAGCAGAAAAAGGAGGGCATACAATAAGAATTTCTAAACAAGCCTGATCATGCTCTGCTAACCGTATGGCTTCAGTTAAGGCTTCACTTCCATTTTTAATACCGTTACTTACAAAAAGGATATTACGAAATCGTTTCACAAGATGCTCCTTCCTGGGATAAATAAGCCTAGGATTTGTTATTTATTATAGTATAAATAATATGCGCGCTATTTATTCTATACTTTTACGTAAGGACTTCTTTTTGAGGATACTTCTGTGTTTAAACGGATATTAGTTACTACAGATTTCTCGACCCATTCATTCTATGCGATTCAACGAGCGGTTCAATTTGCCCATTCGGTGCAGGCCGAATTAATTTGTGTGCATGTAATCAATCAAGGCTGGATGGATGGAGGGGATGCGATCGAACAGGATTGGGTCCACAAAGCAGAGGAGGCTCATGAGCAGGAGTTAAAGCAGCTTATAGCCCCATATCCGATGCAATTCAAAGTGTTGGACGGACGTGTTCCAGACGAAATTATCAAATTTATTCAAGAGCATTCTATTAATATGGTATTTATGGGGGCGCACGGCACTTATTATTTAAATGATTTTATTTTAGGGACAAATTCTGAGGCGGTGCTTAAGCAATCCCCCATTCCAATGCACTTAATTCGCCAGTCGCCAACAGCAAGAGAGTATGCGCGTGTTTTAGTGTGTACGGATTTTTCTGATGCCAGTAAAAAAGCGATTGAAGTTGCCTATAAAGCATATCCACAAGCGGAGTTTTTGCTATTGCATGTTGCAGATGTCTGGTATGAGAAAATGGTAAAACCCCATATGCACGATTCTTTGCAAGATAAATTAAATAAATTCTTGGCAAGCTGTGCTGTGGATCCCAGCCGTTTTTCAGTAAAATTTATTGGTGGTTACCCTGCCAATGATATTCCACAGTATGCAAAAGACTGGGGGGCTGATTTGGTGGTTTTAGGCACACGCGGGCATTCAGCACTATATTATGTATTAATGGGTCGGGTAAGTGATCGCTTGGTGCGGGTTAATCCCACAGATATGTTGATTGTGCCTTAATATTAACGATTCGCATCTCTGCGTTAACGGAGCCTGCTTTCGAAGCCAGGCTCTTAAGAGTTAGCCAAAATACCTACTTAACACTAAAGCCGCATTTGCCCCACCAAAGGCAAAATGATTCGATAAGGCGATGTCAATCATCTTCTGGCGAGCACTATTTGCCACATAATCCAAATCGCAAACAGGGTCAGGAGTATCCAGATTGATTGTGGGTAGCAACAGATTATTTTGCAAACTCAGGGTGGTGGCTATAATTTCCATAACGCCGGCTGCACCAATGGCATGTCCGGTCATCGATTTTTGGGCGGTTATAGGAATTTCATAGGCACGCTGACCAAAAACAGCTTTAATGGTTTCTGTTTCAATACTGTCATTGAGCGGAGTACCGGTGCCGTGAGCATTAATATAATGGATGTCATTTACTGATAAACGCGCATCATCTAATGCAGAAAAAATAGCGCGTTGCTGGCCTTGGGAATTAGGGGCTGTTACATGAAAGGCATCACAGCTTGCGCCAAAGCCGACAATTTCCGCATAAATTTTAGCGCCGCGCGCTTTCGCCTGTTGCAATTCTTCCAGGATTAGAATCCCGGCCCCATCCGCGATAACCATTCCATCTCGATTGAGATCAAATGGGCTACAGGCTTTGGTGGGATTTTCATTCTTAGTCGACATTACCCTCAATTTACACCAAGCTGCAAGTATTGATTCCCAAAGAAATGAATCGGTGCCTCCGCAAACAGCGGTAGATAATCTGCCGTGAGCGATTTGCTGATAGGCGGCTCCTATAGCTTCCGCGGAAGAAATGCAGGCATTGGATATGGTCGAGTTGGCGCCCCCAATGCCAAATTCAATGGCAATATAATTAGCAATGGAGTTAGGCATGGTGCGTAATACGGAGAGAGCGGGCATTTTTTTCCACCCCTCAAGGTAAATCGCTTTATAGACTTCTTCGGCCTCAGACTGTCCGCCCATACTAGTACCAATGTAGGTACCAGCACTAAATAGTTCCTGGGCATTTAAGCCTGCTTGTGTGATTGCGTTATGAGCGCAATATAACGCATATTGGGCAGCGCGAGGATAGCGTTTACTTTTATTAAATTGAGGAAACTCATCTAGGTTAAAATCGGTGATTTCGCCACCAATTTGGGTGGGATAGGGGGAGGGGTCAAAGTTTTGAATGCGTTTAATTCCACACTGGCCTTGGCTTGCTGCATTCCAAAATTTGTTCAGCCCTGTTCCTATGGACGATGTAATTTCCATTCCGGTTATGACGACCCTCTTTTTCATCCCTAATCCTTTTATAAAGAAGCATTTTTTCAAGCTAATACTAAAGGGGGGGAGAAAACTCTGTCAAGATCTTCATTTCTTAATATTACCTTAATGCTTTTAGTGTAGCATTCAGCTCCATAACCATAGAACAATACGATCTGTTAGGAGCATAGTTATGTCAGCAACTAGTACATTAACTGAATTTTATGGCTCTTTTTTCTCAACCTGTGGTCACATAGCAAGAGGCCCTTATACGCTTATTACCCAAGCGTTTATTGGTCAAGACCCTGAACCAGAGGATCACATTTTAGGGTTCGCAGCATGCATTATATTCTCCACGATATTGCCTATTTTACCGCAAATGTTAATAGCTTCTTTCAGCCTTTCATGTTGCCTTGCAATCGGTGCAATTCTCACCATGCCGTTTACTTATACAGCCGCCGCATATATGGATGCGCAAGAAGATAACACCTCATCTATGTATCGATTTTAATTTTTGGGGAAATTGCAATTAACTTGCGACACTTATTGGATTGGCCAGTTGTTTCTGTAGTTGGCCTACATCAATCATCCAATAGTCGCAGGCATTTTGCGTTAAAAAACCTAAGCGAGTATATAAGTTAAGTGCTTTTTGATTATGGGTTTCCACGTCAAGATTCAAATCAGGTTTACCTTCACTTAATGCATAGTTAATGCAGTATGTAATCAGGGCTGTTCCCAATCCATGACCTTGTTTTTCTGGAAACACGGCAATGTCTGAAAGTGTTGCTCCATGTTTTTGCCAGCGCAAATGGGCTTTACCAATGAGTTGATTATGTTCAAAAGCCAGAATAATCTGATAATTGCGTTCGCTCAATATATGCTGAAAACGAGGTTCGAGCTCGGCATGCGTTTTATAAAAACAGGCTTCATCTAACAAGCATAATTGCGGAACATCATCGATTGTGGCGGTACGAAAGGTGAGTTGTTTTTTATGATCCAACAAAGGGCTTAAATTATGTCGCTCCATATAGTATTCACTGTGGCGGTATAAGAAGCCTAGTGTGGGCAACCAGCGTTCGTTGATATGCGCTGGACATGAAAAAATCACTTTTGGATAGTTATGCTCTTGCACTATGGGTAAAATATGACGCAGCAATTGTTTCGCAATCCCTCTACGGCGGGCATCAGGATGTACTAACAATGCGATTTCTACCGCATCTTCATAGAAAAAATAAACACTAACAAAACCAAGTAATTGCTCGTTTTCATAGTATAAAGCAATCGTAGGCAGGGTTCTGCGTTGAACCAATAAATGCATGTATACATTAGGAACGCTGCCATCGACAGCCTTGCTGATGTTTTTTAGCTGCTCCAAATCATGGAGCTGCTTTTCATTCAATTGATTGGTTGTGCTAATCATGGCTTTTAATTTTATTTGGTTTTTTTAAAGAATAGCATATTGTTCAGATTTTGTAGCTTATATTCCCGTATTAGGACCACATCTAATACGGGTTATCATTACGTAGCGTATTAAAAGTGTAGGTTTAATACGGCGACAACAATTTCCATAATAATTAATACGATAATGATAATTTCAAGATTGTGGCCATGGCGATTATCTAAATAGCCATTAAACATTTCAAAAATCTCATTTAAGGTATCCAGACGGTGGTTAATTGCATTAACGCGACGTTGAATGTGCAAGTAGCGCTCAAGCATGGCGAAATGTTGTTCTAAAGTGGGGTGCTGCCAAAAATACTTAGGATGATAAAGGAAATTACTAATTAAATTCATTTCGCTTTTCGCGCCTAAAATCTCGCCAATAATTTGCTGAATTTGAGTACGGCTAATTTCCATTTCCCCAGTATGGGACAGGTTTTGGATCATTGGATTATATTTTTCAATGAGCGCATCAATAATAGTTTCAAAATACTGTAATTTTACGGACTGGGAAAAACCATAAGAAAGGCTTAGTTTCAATTCCTCACTATCATCTTCAATGGTCAGGCAATCCACGTCAAAAAAATCGTGAGGTTCTATCGTGGTTTTTTCACCTGCTTGATAGTGGAACTCATCATGTACGGACATAGCCACAGGCTTATCCAGCAATTGTTTAATGGTATTTAAATAATCGTTAATTTGGTAGCGCTTAACCCCCCAAGAAACTACGGTTCCGTTTTTGAATACGTAGATTGTATGATCTTTGTTTTTATTTGAGTTGAGTTTTACGACATCCCGTGTTTTTAAGGAAGAAAATTCCGCGGAGGAATTTTTAAAATACGCATCAATACGTGATAAATCAATTGATTTAGCGATACAAAAGCTTAGACATTCCATGATAGTAGTAACCTACGGTATAAATGGTGTTCGCCTAGTGCAGCGGACATGAGTTAACGAGTGTTTCGGACAATTATACAATAATTTGGGTATTGGGCTCAAATTTGCTTTACACCACGGGGCTGGTTGGGTCAAACATTGGAGATGAGAAAAGTTGGGCTTCACATGTTCCACCCAACTTTGCTGTCATATCACTATGACTCGCTATCAGCAGTTTCGCGACTACTATAGGCTTTTTTTCGATCAGTTGCACCACTTAACCACTGTGGACAAACTTCCAAAATCGCAGCGATTCTATCCAGTTGGTCCTTTTCTGGAAGAATATGTCCAAAGATTAGAGAGTTTGCCAAATGGCGAGATACCTCAAATACTTTAGATACTGCTTTGATTTTTTCTGATAACTCTTCTGGAAAACCTAAAGTAGCTAATTCGCGATTGAACCGTTGCGAAAATACTTTACTGTTCATTTTCTCACTCCGTGAAAAAAACAATATCCAGCATTACGCAAATCAAATGCTGTCCCACACTGATCTATCAATCCCTGAACCAGCATCAAAGAGTTATAACTCATTTTTTTTTAATCGCAAAGTATTTTTTAAATTGAAATCAAACGCTTATCAGCAACTTGTCATTATGCTAAGTAGTTGAGCAAGTGCAAACGAATAGCAAAAAAAGCCTTGATTATTTTTTGATCAAAAAGGGGTTTTGAAAAAAAACGGTTTAGTTTATAATATGATCATAGTGACTCGTTAATTTTCTTTTTATTATGCAGATACTCGCAATTTTAGGTTTCAGCAAGACAGGCGCCCATGTAAGTGCTCATGAAGCTCATTTTGGTACCATCGCGTATAATGAAAAAGGAAAAGCGCGCCATGTTATTTTCAAAAGAAATAAATACCCTGGACGATTTGGCGAGCAAGCATCTGAATTAGAAGCCTGTTTTACTGCAGTTGCTAATGCCATCGCCGCGCCACAAAGAAATTTAGAACAAGACATTGTTCGCTATAAAAATGGCAATATTGCGGGTGTCTGCGCTGAGCATGCTGCTCATGCTTTATTGCGCTTACGTGCAGCGAATAAAAATATAGTGTTTTTGCAGGCAACCGAGAAATTTACCTCAAGTGCTGAGGTCACTGACAATGAGTTTCATGCCTGGATCAAAGGGCATACGCCCATTGCTACCGAGGTAAGTGATGCTGAATTCTTGGCTTGGAATTATGGGCCTGATACCAGTTTTCGCAACCCTCTGCAGAAAAAAGAAGCGGGGTCATTGGATGCTAATCCTCCAAAAACCATGAGTAAATGGGAGGAATTCAAAGCCATTCATGATGCGCGTGAAGCCTTAGAAAAATTTGGTGTTGGTTACTTTCAGCGTTTGCAAGATTATTGGCAGGAACGCCACCATGTTGCTGTAGCTTCAGTAGGGCCATTAGATGAACGCGTTATTTTAGCTTGTTCTGATTATGTGCAATCCTTGCTGGATGAGGATATTCCTCTTGATCTCAATACCGTGCCTAGTGATATTGTTTCACGTGAGCAGCATGAGGTCTTGTCTATGATTTATGAATGGGAATCATTAAAACGAAAATGTGATGACCAATTTTTAGCAAATGTGCAGCAAGAGTTCGATATTGCAAGTTTAGGAGTTGGCAAGGGTTTTAATTTCCTTGATAAACTACCACAAAACTTTTTTGCAAAGTTATTAGCCGAAAAAAATAAAGGTAATATTTCCATTGATATGGATTCTTTGGCGGATGTGTTTAGTACAGCCTATGGTCTTGAAGAAGATGATCTGCACAAAGGCAATATTGGCTATTATGTTACCTTAGAGAATAATAAACCTTGTTTTCACTTTTTTAAGATCGATCATGACCTCATGTTTAGTGATAAAATGATGTCAACGCGTAATGCTCGTCTTGCAAACCTAACGTACACCGGAAATGAATTTCGTATTAATGCTGCAGATTTAAAGGGATTTCCTGATTTACAATATTCAGGAAACCATTATTGGCCTACAAAGAAAGCATATTTTGTTGCTGGAGATAAAGCCTATCAAAGCTTAGAAGACCGTAGTGCGTATCAGTCATTAAAAAATGATCCGGATTTTGAAGTCGCAAAATGGCAACGTTTTTTAAAGCAGGCAGTTATTCCTATCGATCTTATTGGTAAAGGACTGAAAAAAACTTTAGACGATGCACCGAATAAAGCTGAAGCAAACAGCACCTTAGCCATGGTAAAACGTGCCACAAGCTCACGATTTAGTGAATTGCGGGTTGCCTTGATTGAAGTGCCTGAGTTTAGAAAGTTTCTTTTGAAAAATCAGCTTGAGGCGGAACATTTTATTTTAAATGAATTGCAACAATATGCGATGAGTATAGGTTGCACGCAAGATGAAATTGATGCATATCAGGAAGAAGTAAAGGAATCTTTAAAAGCAATTGTGATGGCGAGTACAGTTAGTACTTCCCAGACGGCTCTGCATTCGGCGGTAATTACTCAAGCTTATCGTTGCTTTGAAACAGGTAAGTATTTTCATTCCAACTTAAATAATAAAGATGACCAAGGTTTAACCGCGTTGGATTGGGCTATTACCTATTATGAAATTTATTCAGATAATGTAAATACGCCAAAAATGATTACTGAGGAGCAATTCGAATATAACCGGCGCATGCGTACATATTATGCCGATGTGCTTTGTGATTTGGCCCGTCATCAGGCGCAGTACGCCTTAAAAACGCCCGCTGAATTTGCGAAGTTACTTGCCGAAGCACAACAAACATGCTCTCCGAGCTTACAGCCAGTTGTGACCTCTCTAGACGAGTTCAAAAAAGAGTTAGAGCATATTCGTAGTCAGCCTAGGAGCACATTAAAACTGGATAAAGTGTGTGCCTTAGAGCTTTTAAACAGAGCACATTTAAGTAAAGAAGAATTATTACAATTAAAAGAAGAATTAAAACCAACAGAACCTGATGGCGCATTGAAATTTATTAAAGAATTACGCTGTGATATTTGGATTGTCAAATACATACGTGGCGCGTATGGCACCACGACAACATCAAAAGAGATGTTACATTGTATCAATAGTAAAATAGCTGACCTGGATAAACGCGAAGAGCTGTATGACTCTTTGAAACCAGTGAGTTAATTCAACAGTTGAGTTTACCCATAGACCCTATATGATAGGTGAAAGCAAAAATTTCATAGGACATAGATGTTTGGTGTTAATTCAATCGTGGGCAAAGCATTTTTTAAAGAGGCAAAGCAAGACGAACTCTTTGTAACTAGTCGCTTCTTTACTTTGCAAGGAGAAGGCCCATATCGCGGGCATCCCGCCTATTTTATCCGCCTGGCTAAATGCAATTTAGCCTGTTCTTTTTGCGATACCTATTTTGATTCCGGAGAATGGCGAAGTTTTTCCTCCTTATTGACTGAGGCTGATGAGGTCATCCGCGAATTTTTTACGCGCCGAGCCATAGCTACTCCCGCATGGGCTCAGGGTGCATCTAAAAAAATGGTTTTAGTAATTACTGGCGGTGAGCCATTGTTGCAAAATAATTTGTCTGCATTCTTAGAGCAAGCACAAAATTATTTTCAATTATTGCAAATTGAATCCAATGGCACCTCGGTTTTGCCTAATCTTCCAGAGCGTACCACCTTAGTTGTTAGCCCTAAATGCTTAGAGAGAGAGGGAAGAGTAGTTCGGTATCTGGAGCCAAATGTAAAAATGTTAGCCCGTGCCGATTGTTTAAAGTTTGTGATGTCAGCTCCAGATGATAAACGTTATCAACCTTATAGCGAAATACCTTTATGGGCGCACGAATGGGCTCATAAAACGAATAAGCCTGTTTTTGTTAGCCCCATGAATATTTATAAAAAAGAACCTCAACGTGTGAAAATGATTCGTGATGAAGGACGAGATCTCACCATCGCTGAACGTTCAGAGATAAATGAAGTCATAAGCTTTTGGGAGCCTGAGCTTTTAGATTTACAAAAGAATCAACGTAATCATGAATATGCTGCTGAATATTGCATGAAACATGGTTTTATTTTGAACTTACAACTTCATTTATTTGCAAGTTTGCCATAGTTTAAGCCTTAAAGCCTTTTTAAAAGGCTCGTCATCCATCCCAGCATCGCGAGGGAGCTCTTGAATGGGTACGAAGTAATATTTCCTCATATAGTTTTTTTAAGCCAATCAGCAATATGTATAAATGTTTCATCAATAACCGTAATGGCTTGATGATATAATTTATTAAAATGTTCGCGCGCACCGGTTTTCCAGTAGCGCTCCAAGTATTGGCAAGCATATTTCATACGCGTGGTGCCTACATAAACGGCACCCCCTTTTATTTTATGGGCGATTCGCTCTACGATGTCATATTTCTTTTTCGCAAATGCACTCTTCATTTGCTCTAAATCAGCGGGTAGTTCTTGAGTAATCATGAGGGTTAATAATTCAACCAGCATGCAATTCGTACCACAGTTTTTTAGCCCTTGTTCATAATCTAGTAAGGCAAATTGTTCTAATTGAAATAATTCCTCGCTATGTGCTGGTAAATCCGCTTGGATTTTTTTGCTATGAGCTGAGGTATAGGCAATTCTTGACGGTACAAATTTTTTTAAAATGTCGATTGCCTGAGTTCGAGTTAATGGTTTGGTTAAAACCTCATCAATACCGGACTCAATGCAGCGTTGTCTGCTTTCATCAAGGGCATGGGCGGTAAGAGCGACAATTGGAGTATGGTGCTCATCCTCTTCTTTGCTACGAATTTTTTGTGTAATTTCATAGCCATCCATGCCTTCGCCTAGGCCAATGTCCATAAAAATTAAATCATAAATGGTGCGTTCATAATATTCTAATGCTTCATAACTATTGGCAGCGATATCAACCTGACAAGACAGATTAGTGAGTAAGGCACGAGCAACGGATTGGGCAATACGATTATCTTCCACAATCAAAACCCGGGTCTCGTTATTTTTTATTGCTGCGGGAGGTTTCAGGTAGGTTGGAATGATAACTTGCTCTTTGTCGGCTCCTTGCTCGTCATTTAATAGAGATTCTTGCAGAGGAATAATACAGGTAAAGGATGTACCCTTGTGCAATTCACTTGCTACGTAAATCTCTCCGGCTAAATCATCGATGAATTGTTTTACCACATATAAACCTAACCCAGGTCCTTTATAAATTCCTTGATAAGAGGGGGTTAACCGTTTGAATTGCAAATAAATATCTTGTTGATTTTCTTGAGACATGCCAATCCCGGAATCATGAACAATTAATTTCATGACGAAGTTACGTTCTTGCTTTTTAGCTAATTCAACACGAATAGATACAAATCCTTTATTGGTAAACTTCAACGCATTAGCTACCAGCTCCAGTACGATGCGGTGAATTCTTATTTTATCGCCAATAACAAAACGGGGAAGGGTCTTATCCCAAATAAGACTAAGTTTTAATCGTTTTTCAAGTGCTCGCGCTTTGTATAAGGCTTCAATTTGTTGGAATAGTTGGTACAAATCAAACTTTTTCTTTTGCGTAGGCACCTCTCCAGTGCTTACTCGCACGGTTTCCAAAATTTCATCCATCAAGTTTAATAGGGCATGGCTTGATGCGACTAAGTTATCGGCATATTCTTTGATGCGTGGCTCATTGGCTTCGGCTCTTAATAGTTCTGAAAAACCCATAATGCCTGATAGGGGAGTGCGAATATCATGACGCATATTGGATAAAAATTCTGCTTTTGCTTTATTTGCCACTTCAGCATTGTGCTGCGCTTTTTTTTCTAAAAAAGTGACTTTCTTTTGTAATTGCTGAATTTGTTTTTCAAATGTGAGGTTTTGGCTATCCATATCCTTTGCGCCTTGGTTTGAACTAATTTTAATTATTCTCAAAAGCATTAACTGACTTTATGGGCAAATACATTAAAAGAAGATGACGCATAAGACAACCCAAAAAAATAAAAAATTTAATTACCAATAAAATAAGCCCATGAACGCCGTATGGGTGGTAAAAATATAGGCATTTAGGTCATTTTTGAAAAAAATGGTAATAAATTTGCAAATAAATAGATCTTCTTTGCTCAAAATGAGGTATAATGCGGAACTTAATTCGAGTCTATTTACATTTAGGAGCAAGAAGCGAATGAAAAAGATGATCTTATTAGTGTTGGGTTTGATTATATCAAGTGCTGCGGCTGCTGAAGGAGCTGAGCCCACAAAATCGATTAATCATACAGTCACTCTTGCAGGCCTCCAGCCTGGAGAAGGACGAATTATTCGCGGCGATGTTTTTGAAAACAATAAATTTAAATCAGGCTATTATTTCTGTGCCGGTTCAAATAGCACAGTGTACACCATGGAATATTTCTTTTCTAAAAGCCAAGAGCCATTTCATGTAGAGCATTTAACTCGCTTCTCTATCTGTCAAGACGAAACGCTAGCCAATTGTGAAGAATTTGCTACGGATAAATACCAAACTTTTAGAGCGCTTGATGGTTACTTACAAAATGATGTAACGCATAGCAAAGTAGATCTTTCTCCTCTGAAAGCCGCCTATCAATCTTGCGAGCCAACCCCTGAAATGGATGAGTTAGTGAAAAAATCAATTCACCTAAGCGATCGTCTTTTTGCACATATCGGTTAATAATGCGAACCTGTAGCCTTGATTACCTTGCACTACCTCAAGGCTACATCAAAGCATTATTGAAATACCTGCATTAATATAATGAGTAAATCCGCCTAAATAACCATGCAACCGTTGGCCTGCGCTCAAATCAATGATCGCATTTTTACGAACACGAAATAATATTCCCGCATCAAAATTAAACCCCGCGCCCTGAACTGAGTCGATTTTGCTTTGTCCATACACTTCGGCGTAAATAGAAGTCCAATCTGCAGGAGCGTAGCTTAGAGAAATGTCAGGATTAATGCTGGTAAAATAACGCCCATGAAGTGATTGAGAATCACTTAATTCACTAATTCCAAACATGCCGCTAAGACTCCACTTTGAGTTAATATTATAAGTGGCGATTCCATTTACCAGCCCGCCCCATCCCAGATTTCCATAATCATAGCTGCCGCTTGGAATATTAATATTGCCTATGATCGCAAAAAGCCATTGCTCACTGTAATTTATGGAGTGCTTCACTCCTGCAAAGACCCCAGTGGAGCCTGATTTTGGGGCTGTAGTTTGCTGAATATAATTGGGCATTAATACCATAAATTCAGTGTTTGACGGTAAACCAATACGAACCTCAGTATTTGGCAGGTTGTACTGGGTTCCGGCATGGGCATTTAACTGTTGCACAATAAAGTTAGACTCGATCAGAACATGACGATAGGGCGTAGCACAGGCACTATCAATTACACTAGGTCTATCTGCCAAATCTATAATCTCAGTGCAATCGGCATTGGATGGTGCAACATAAAAGATGCTTATTATTAAGACAAATTTGGGCGTATGCATAGCATTTAATAATTTCTTAACAATTAATCTTATATAATATAGATATACAGTAAATAAATCTCATCTTATTTTGGTGAGTGGTGATGCAGAATGAGTGGACACAAAATTATTTGGAAACGTGTACGTTGGCGAGCGTGATGAAGCCCAATTAGATCCTAAAGCCCTCAACGATCATCTGAAAGGCTATGCCTTTATGTGTATATCCGATAACTAATTTTGTCTAGGCTTAGCAATATTTGCCCCTTTTTCATTAAGATAAATAAAAAGGCTGGAGGCTAAAAATCCCGAACTATCTTGGCGGCTTCACATTCCAGCCCAAACAGTTCCATACGCTAGACCTAAGTTCATTCGTAAAAATACAAAGAGCTCCAGTCGCAATTTTAATGGGATATTGCGCACTAAATGCTGCGAAATCACCGGTAAGATAGGGCGCAAAACGGGCAATGCCATTACTGGTAATGACGAGACAGGTTTTTCCCTGGTACTGTTGGCGTAAATGTTCGGCAAAGTGTTGCCAGTTTGTAATTATCTCTGCTGGAGAAACCTGCCAGCCACTGGGTACCAGTGCTTGAGCTTCCCAGGCAGCAAGGGCTTCTTTACCAAGACGCGCTACCACATTCTCTTCCGGTTGATTTTCATCGGGACCATAGTCAAGTTCATTAAAAATGGACAGGTTTTCCATGGGTAGTTGAGTTCCCATCGCCTTTTGCGCTTGCTCTGCCGTTTGAATAGTGCGTTGTAAGGTCGAGGTAAAAATGACATCAGGGATAAGTCGCTCTTGCTTTAAATAGGCTCCCAATGCATATCCTTGCAGCAGGCCACTTTCTACTAAAGGGAGATCGGTAGTTCCAACACGGCGAACGATTTCTCCTGGGGCAAAGGTATTACCATGGCGTGCAATTAATAATCGAGTACTCATCATCTAGAAAGCCTCTATTGGTAGTAGTTCGCCATGTTGGCTAATTAATACTTCTGCACGTGCGATATCTTCAGGGCTATCCACGCCAGACATATTGGCTCGACCTTGGTAGTCTACTGGAATACAACGAATGTGATAACCATTTTCTAATATGCGCAGTTGCTCTAAGCCTTCCAGTTGTTCAAAGGTACTTTCTGGCAAAGTAATAAATTTCTCCAGCATTGCTAAAGAATAGCCGTATAAGCCTATATGGCGAAATATAGGACTTTTATTTGTTTTTTGTCGTAATTCAGCTTCTTTGCGTACGGCTGGAATAATATTTTTACTAAACCAGAAGGCTTTGCCATTTTGGGCATCAAATACGGCTGTGGTGCCGCTAAAAGGGGTTGTTTGCTTATTGTGGCGTAATTCATCTAACTGCTTCCATGTCAATTGAGTTACTGGTGTTACCACGTCGCAAGGTGTGGTGGCAAAGGCATCAATTAGGGCGCGTAAGAAATCTGGGGGGGTTAATGGAGCGTCTCCCTGCATATTTAAAACAAAATCCGGCCTGCATGGCATTTGACGTACCGCTTCTGCAACCCGATCAGTACCAGTCAAGGCGTTTGCTGAAGTCATCACTACATCGACTTCCAGGGTTTGGCAGTGCTCGACAATGCGCTGATCATCGGTGGCGACAATAATTGAAATATCGTTTAGACCTACTGCTGCGGCACGTGAAAGTGCGACAACACGCTGTAACATGGTTTGGCCGCGGATGAGAGCTAAAGGTTTTCCCGGTAAACGGGTCGAAGCATAACGTGCAGGAATAATAATAGCAGTATGCATATGTAAGTTCCAAGAAGCGAAAAAATGCCAATAATAGCTCAATCGTAGTTTTATTACTATGAAGGAAGGATTACTCGATTAATTAGAGAAAGCCTGGCTGCAAGCAACCAGGCTTTCTATCTACTTATCATGAGTGGCAAAATAATTTAAATCCAACTCTCTGGCAGCTTTCACATCATCTAGGCGTTTCACAGGCAAGCTATGTGGTGCATCTTTGAGTAGTTGCGGATTATCAATCGCTTCTTGGCGGATGGTTTTCATTATCGCCACGAAATTATCCAGCTCCTCTTTACTTTCAGTTTCTGTTGGCTCAATAAGCAAACACTCTGGAATTAATAATGGGAAATAGGTGGTTGGTGCATGCACTCGGTAATCCAACAGGCGTTTCGCCAAATCCATCGCGGTAATTCCATAGGCTTTTTTCTCTGGATTTAAGGTGAGGATAAACTCATGAGATGCACGTCGGCTGGGATAAGCAGCAGTAAAGCCTATTTTGCTGAGCTCTTTTAGCAGGTAATTGGCATTTAAGGTCGCAAACTCAGAGACACGTAATAAACCTTCTTTACCTAAAACACGAATGTAAAAATAAGCACGCAATAAAATACCGGCATTGCCCATAAAACAGGATAGACGTCCAATGCTTTGCGGGTAATCTTGCCGCGTTGCCCATTGATACCCTGCATCCGTCTTTTTTACTACAGGCAAAGGCATAAACGGAAGCAAACGTTTCCCTACGGCAACAGGTCCTGAGCCTGGGCCGCCACCGCCATGGGGGGTCGCAAAGGTTTTATGTAAGTTAAGATGCATCACATCAAACCCCATGTCTCCTGGCCTTACTTTACCGAGAATGGCATTCAGGTTGGCACCGTCATAATAAAGTAAACCCCCAGCCTGATGCACGAGTGCAGCAATTTCTTTAATTTGTCGCATAAACAATCCTAAGGTTGACGGATTGGTAAGCATAATACCTGCAGTTTTGGGGCCTAACTTGCTTTTTAATTCTTCCAGATCAATATCGCCATCGGCTGCAGTGGCAATTTCCACAATTTTAAAACCACACATAACCGCAGAAGCGGGGTTGGTGCCATGAGCTGCATCTGGAATAAGCATTTCATCACGTGCCGTATCTCCGCGCGATTGATGATAGGCTTTGATCATGGCAACACCGGCAAACTCACCTTGTGAACCAGCCATGGGCGTTAACGAAACTCCGGGCATTCCGGTGATTTCAGCAATATACTCTTGTAAGCGATAAAGGGGCTCTAGAAAGCCTTGACTGTCTTGTTCTGGAGCCAGAGGATGCCGGTTAAGAAAATTAGGCATAGAGGCTGCTTTATGCACGCCACGTGGATTGTATTTCATTGTACACGAGCCTAAAGGATAAAAATTGCTATCAATAGCAAAATTTTTATGGGAAAGACGTGTAAAATGACGCACTACTTGTAATTCAGAGCAGGCAGGCATTCTTGGAGGGGTTAGGCGTTGAAATTCCTCGGGAATAGCATATTTGCTAGAAGTAGTTTTGGGCGCTTGGGCTGTAGCCCTGCGGTTCTGTTGGGATAATTCAAAAATCAACATAATTTGCCTTCCATTTTTTGAATAAGTTCTTTGAGTTCATCTCGATGCTTTACAGGGGTGAATTCAATGAATTCATAGCTTGCTATTTCTGCTAAAAAATAAGGATCCTTTTTAAAGATGGACTCAATATAGGCTCGGTCATTAGTTGCTGCAATAATAATGCCGCCAGTACGTGGTTTCATCGGGCCAGAAGCCACGAGTAAACCTTGCTTGTAGTAATAATCTAAAAACTCCCTGTGCGCATTAAGGTACTTATCTACCTCCATGGCCGGTACCAAATAAGTTAATTGAATAACAAACATTTAGGCACCTCGTTGGCTCATAATGGTTTGCAATGAACTCTTATAAAGAGTTAAATCTTCTGCTGTGCGCATTTCTGTAGCACAAACTAGAAGCATATTTTTCAGTTGCGGGTAGTGAGTTTCAAGCGCATAGCCGCCAGCAATGCCTGCAGTTGCTAATTGCTTTAACACGTCCGATACAGGCTTATTTAGCTTAAGTACTACTTCATGAAAATAAGGAGCGCTAAATACATGCTCTACACCGTCAATTTGGCTAAGCTGTTCAGCTAATTCATGCGTGTTTTGGTAACATTGATTCGCTACTTCTCGCAATCCCTCTGCACCCAAAAGGCTCATGTGGATAGTGGCTGCGGTAACCAGCAATCCTTGGTTAGTACAGATATTTGATGTGGCCTTTGCACGACGAATATGTTGTTCGCGTGCTTGCAAGGTTAGGGTAAATCCACGTTTACCATCTTTATCAACAGTACAGCCAATAATGCGGCCAGGCATTTGCCGTACATGCGCCATACGGGTGCTGAGGAAACCAAAATAGGGGCCGCCCGATGCCATTGGTGCGCCTAAGGGTTGGCCTTCACCACAGACGATATCCACTCCATATGCACCCCATTGGCCAGGCTGCTTAAATAAGGCTAAGGAGATGGGGTTAACACAGGCAATACTAATAACTTTATTCTGATGGGCCCAATCGCTGAGTTGATCCACCGCTTCCAAGCAACCAAAGAAATTAGGCTGAGCAACGACTAAAGCGGTAATGTCTTCACCGGCATAATTATTTAAGATGTTAAGGTCAGTAATTCCTTGTTGTTCATCAAAGGGAAGGGTAACCATTTCAATATGCTGCGTGCTGAGAATGGTTTTAATGGTTTCTCGGTATAAGGGATGCACCGTACCGGCAACCAGAACACGGTTGGATTTGCTGTGTTTATTTACTCTTACGGCCATTAAAATCGCCTCAGCAAGAGCGGTTGCTCCATCATACATCGAGGCATTGGCTACATCCATGCCTGTGAGTTCACAAATCATGGTTTGAAATTCATAGAGTAATTGCAAGGTGCCCTGGCTGGCTTCGGCTTGATAAGGGGTATAAGCAGTTAAAAATTCACCGCGCGATGCGATGTCCCACACTGCGGCAGGGATATGATGTTCATAGCTTCCTGCACCTATAAAGCAGATTCCATTATGGTTTTTATCAGCTAGTGTCCGTGCTTCGTTTAACATCTCCATTTCATTGAGGCCTGAGGGAATTTGTTGAAAACCTGCGTATTGTAGGGCCGCAGGAATCTCATCAAATAAAGTTTGGGTGTCTCGCACGCCAATGGCTTCAAGCATTTGTTGGGTATCTTTAGGTGTGTGGGGAATATAAGGCATGATTAATGTTCCTCAGCTGTCTCATTTTGGTATTCTTCAGCAGTTAATAAGTTGTCAATTTCGCTGAGGTCGCTCGGTTTCAATTTAACAAGCCAACCAGCATTATAGGGATCTGTATTAACTATAGCCGGATTTTCCACAACTGCCTCATTGATTGCCGTAACAATACCGCTAATTGGCGCATAAAAGTCTGACGCTGCTTTTACCGATTCCACTACCCCCAACTCATCACCCGCATCTACCGCATCACCTATCTCCGGTAGTTCGACAAAAACCATATCACCTAATAATTGTTGAGCATGGTCGGTAATTCCGATAACCACTTCACTCTGTTCTTCTTTAAGCCATTCATGGGTTGAGGTAAATTTTAAATCGTTCATTGCATTCATCCTTAATTTTCTACTTATATCAAAATCCCCATCGTATTCATCTAGGGGAAGGGGGCTTATATTGCTTTCCCATTTTTAACAAAACGCGGTTTACCTACAGTTGCAGGAATTAATTTGCCACGGATATCAACCATTACTTCTGTGCCGGTTTCGACAGGTACACGAGCTAGGGCGATTGAATATCCAAGAGTTGGTGAGAAACTGCCACTAGTAATCACACCGTCAGCCTGACCGTCAATCACAACGCGCTGTCCGTGACGCATAATTCCTTTTTCTAATAGGGTTAGACCGACCATTTTACGTTTAATACCGAGTTGTTTTTGTGATACGAGTGCGCCCATACCAATAAAATTGCGATCAGCTGGCTCCCATTTTATAGTCCAAGCTAAGCCTGATTCCAATGGGGTGGTGGAAGTATCCATATCTTGACCATATAAGAGCATTCCTGCTTCAAGCCTTAGGGTATCGCGAGCAGCTAATCCGCAGGGGCGTACTCCTGCTTGCATTAAATCGTCCCATAATTGGGTTACTTGATCTTGCGGGACAATAATCTCAAGCCCATCTTCACCGGTATAGCCGGTGCGAGCAAAAAACCATTGTTCTACATCAACACACTCAAAATGAGTAAGGGTAGAAACCGCATCAATTTGTGCGGGATTTAGGATGGAGCAGGCTTTGGCAATAGCGTTAGGGCCTTGCACTGCGATCATGGCAAGATCTCTGCGTTCTTGTAATCCTACGGCAAAGCCTTCGCTTGCCTTACGGATCCAAGCTAAATCCTCTTGTCTTGTTGCTGAGTTAAGTACAACGCGGTAATTGTCAGAGGCTCGTTGATAGACAATTAGATCATCGATGATGCCACCGTGTTCATTACACATGCAGCTGTAGAGAGCCTTGCCATTATGCTCTAATACATCAACATCATTGGTGAGTAATTTACGTAAGAATAGACGACCGCCGGCTCCAAGTATGTCAATAATGGTCATATGCGAAACATCAAAAATCCCGGCGTCCTGACGTACCTGGTGATGCTCATTGAGTTGAGAGCCATAATGCAGCGGCATCTCCCATCCATGAAAATTAACCATTTTAGCACCACATTTTAAATGGGTTGCATGTAGTGGGGTTTTAGCAGTCATTGCGTGTGTCCTTTTTTCGCGTCTTGATTGAGAAAGATTATACTCAAGATACTTGAAAATGCTACTTTAAAAAGCACGAAGATAATTGGGTTTCGGGATAATGCCTATAATCTATAATAATGGTAGGCTGGGCTGTCAAGCCCAGCAAAAGCAGCTCCGAGTGCCCCCAATGCTGGGCTTAACAGCCCAGCCTATAGTTTACAGGCATGAAAAATTCCGTCATTGCTGTAATGCAAGTGAAGTAATCCAGGCTTCTGTGTCTCGAACTTTTGGGGTGCTACATCCAGGATTAATTAATTTAGGCTGGTTGTTTCGCGTAAATACTTATATCTCATTATATACTATATAAACACACGACATTTATAGGATCCCAGGATGACTTGGCTTAATGTTTGGCGATGGCTGCTGGATTTGGGGTGGTTAGTGGTTTTGCTGGGACTCTTCCTGCACTTTTGGCGCGATCGGCAATCTTTAGTGCGCGCGAAAACTTGGCTGAGAGCAAAAGGTCATGTAACACGTTGCGAATGGACTAAAGCAGGACACAGCGTATGGCCAAAAATTGAATATACCTATCAAGTACATGAGAAAGATTTAGTCGGGCAATACCTATTTTTAGATACTACACATAATACCCCTAACAGCAAATATGCGCGCCGGGTTGCTTATAAAGCGGCGGTTGCTTTCAAGGGAGATGAAGAAATTGATATCTATTATAACCCCAACCACCCAGAGCAATCCGCCTTAGATGTGACTATGCCGAAAAAATTAAATGTAATTTTAATTTTAATCGGCGTCTTAATTGTTTTTCAACTGGGAATTATTGCTTGGCATTTCCTACATTAGGGGGAGGCGCCGTTTCTTCTTCAATAGGGCATTGACAAGGCGGTTTGGCAACTACTGCTTGTAAGTTGGTAATTGTATAGCCACGAACCCCCTGGCCTGATGGGGCCACCCCGAAGTTTATGGTAACTTTAAGCGTCTGATGCTGTTGGTACTGAGGATTTTGATAAACAACGAGTAAGTTGGTGACTGCTTTCCAGTGCGTTGCATCAATGGGGGTGATTACTGGTGGCTCGGTGGGGACTGCACTAACATAATATAGGTTTTTTTGTACTGCCTCCGGTAGCTGGGACGCATTGAGTGCTTTGGTATAGGCAATCCAGGCGTCAGCAGTAAAATATTTGGCAATTTGTTTTTGATCTTGCAAGTAATTTTTATAGCTGTAATTGTAGGTAGCGACAACAGCCTCATTAACCCAAACGATTAAAGGAGCTTGATCAGGCCCAGCATAAACGAGCTGTGAACCCAGAGCTAAAGCGGTAACCAGTGAGCGTGTGGCATTCAAAACGTGTTTATTCATCTATTTTCTCGATTGCAAAAACTCAATAGATTCAGTTTAGCTCATTTTTTTTAAATAAAAAAATCCCCGGTAATTACCGGGGCAAATACGTGTTTGGACTATAGCCAAACATTGCTTCGCTTAAGAGGGGGTAAAGCGAAGCTAAGCATTCGGGGGAAATGCTCATACCGTTTGACACCATAAAAAACTAAAAGTTCAATTTTATACCAAATTATTTTAAATTATCTTCTCGAAGTCCTATTTTGTGATGCTTGCAAAATAGAAAAATTCGCAATTGCCATCGTTCAGGAGATGGCATGGTGTTTGCTATGACTTGCCTGCTATTTATGCTATCCTATTGTGTTTTATATCGACAAAGTTATTAAGGAGGCATTGTGCGTAACAGTCGGTTCTACTTTGCTAATCCTGATAGAGTTGGTCGGTTTATCAATCGCTGGGATTTACTACTTTTAATTTTAATTTTCGCAGTCCTGTTCTTTTTTGGTTGGGCGGGCTCACAGATGGCAACTCCTTATCAGTTAGGAGACCAAATACCTATTTCCCTAGAGCCAGAAAATCTGCCTTTTTATGCATTACGGACGGTAATACGTATGTTTATTGCCTTGTTTTTTTCCATCATCTTTACTTTTACCATAGGACTTTTAGCGGCAAAAAATCGACGAGCAGAACAAATAATAATTCCTGCTATTGATATCTTGCAATCAATACCCGTTTTGAGCTTTCTATCAATTACAGTAACTGGGTTTATTCATTTATTTCCGCATAGTTTATTAGGCCCTGAGTGTGCCTCCATTTTTGCTATTTTCTGTGCCCAGGTGTGGAATATGACGTTTGGATTTTACCAATCATTGAAAACCCTTCCTCATGATTTGCAAGAAGTTTCTGCAATGTTTCGTCTTTCAGCCTGGCAGCGTTTTTGGAAATTGGAGGTTCCTTTTTCCATGTCCGGATTATTATGGAATATGATGATTTCTATGTCTGCAAGCTGGTTTTTCGTGGTCTTGTCCGAGGCCATTTCCGTAGCTCATCAAAATATTCGTTTGCCTGGAGTCGGCTCTTATATTGCTTTAGCAATCCAGCAAAAAGATTTACATGCAGTTGGTTATGCCATTTTAACGATGGTTATCGTGATTTTTTTATATGACCAAATACTGTTTCGGCCTTTAATTGCGTGGTCGGAAAAGTTTAAATTTGAAGCATCACCCGATGAAGCGGAATATCAATCTTGGCTAATTGACTGGATGCGAGGTAGCCGCCTCATGAAGCAATTTGCAGAGATGATTAACATCTTGACCGATAACTTTGTCAATGCGCGCTGGTTTCGTATCGGTGATTCTAAGGTCATTAAGGAAGTCGATTTAAAAAGACAAAAGCGCCTGGATCGCTTTTGGAATCTCACGGTCTTAGCCTGTGTGATAAGTGGCGGTTGGTTTTTATTGCGCTTTATTTTAGCCGAATTGAAAGTAAGTGACATCCTGCATGTATTTTTGTTGGGAGCTGCCACAGGTACTCGAGTTATTGCTCTAATTGTATTAAGTTCTTTAATCTGGATTCCCGTTGGCGTTTGGATTGGTTTAAGACCGCGTCTTGCTCAGCGCATACAACCGATAATTCAGTTTGTTGCTGCATTTCCAGCTAATTTATTTTATCCCTTATTTGTCATTGCCATAGTTGAGTTTCATTTGAACGTGCAAATTTGGGTAACGCCGTTAATGATTTTAGGCACTCAATGGTATATTTTATTTAATGTAATCGCTGGTGCTTCCTCAATTCCCCGCGACCTCTACCTGGCAGCTAATAATTTTGGTTTAAAAGGCTGGCTATGGTGGAAGCGTTTAGCCTTACCAGGGATTTTCCCGTTTTATATTACGGGAGCAATTACTGCAGCAGGTGGCGCTTGGAACGCCAGTATTGTTGCTGAATGGGTGAGCTGGGGAAATACTACCTTGAAAGCAACAGGCCTAGGAGCATACATTCAAGCCAGTACCGCAACAGGTAATTTCCCAAAAATTGCTTTGGGTACGGCCATGATGTGCTTGTATGTACTGATGTTTAATCACCTTATTTGGCGACCACTGTACCGTTTGGCAGAAGAGCGGTTCAATTTTAATTAGGGTCTTTTTACCATTTCGCTAGCTTGAGACGATTATGCCTGAAACTATTATTGCTATAGAAAGCTTACGTAAGTCCTTCAAAAAAGCTTCCGAGCAAGATTTGCTGGTGCTTGAAGATGTTAATTTTAAATTACAAGAAGGCGAAATTGTCGCATTATTAGGTAAGTCGGGTTCAGGTAAATCAACATTACTGCGAATCATTGCAGGTTTAGTTCCACCTACAAGTGGTACGGTAACCTACCGTGGAATGCCAGTTACCAGTCCAGTTGCGGGGATTGCAATGGTATTTCAATCCTTTGCTTTAATGCCTTGGCTTACGGTATTAGAAAATGTGGAGTTAGGTCTTGAAGCGCAAGGGGTAAGCCGAGAAGAGCGCCGTCATCGTGCCATTGAGGCAATTGATATTATTGGTCTTGATGGCTTTGAATCAGCTTTTCCTAAGGAGCTTTCTGGAGGTATGCGGCAACGGGTTGGTTTTGCCCGGGCGTTAGTGATTAATCCGGATGTTTTATTAATGGATGAACCCTTTTCAGCATTGGATGTTTTAACAGCCGAAAACTTAAAATCAGACTTGTTGGAGTTATGGAAAGAAAAGAAAACCAATACCAATGGTATTTTATTAGTCACCCATAATATTGAAGAGGCTGCAAATCTTGCTGATCGCATCGTCATTTTTGGCAATGACCCCGGCTATATTCGTGCAGAATTACCGGTAACGCTGCCTCAACCACGTGACCCTGAATCACCTGAGTTCCGCGCTCTGGTCGATAAAATTTATACTTTAATGACTACAGGTCCTAAAGAGAAAGCTCAGCGCGCTCAGCGTGAGCGTCAAATTGGTTTAGGATATCGTCTACCTGATGTAGAGCCTTCGGAGTTAACCGGCTTAATTGAGACGATGACTTCATTTGAAGAGCGCATCGATTTGCCTGAATTGGCAGATGAGTTGATGATGAATATTGATGATTTATTCCCCATCTTAGAGACTTTAGAGATTTTAGGTTTTGCAAAAGTTTCGGCAGGGGATATTCAGTTAAGCGATTTAGGGAAACAATTCTCGGAAGCAGATTTACAAGAGCGTAAGCAATTATTCGCCCAGCGTTTATTAGAAAAAGTACCACTTGCTCGCTACATCAGCCGTATTTTGGATGAGAAGGTAGGTCATCGTGTTTCGGAAGAACGTTTCTTAAGTAAGCTCGAAGATTATCTAAGTGAAAAGGAAGCTGAACGTGTTTTACGCACTATGATCGACTGGGGACGCTACGCGGAGCTTTTTGCCTATGATTTTAACACTGGAATTTTAAGCTTAGAAAACCCCGGAGATGGCGCTTAGAGTTGAGCTATTGTTCAAGCAAACAGGCTACGCCATTAACATTAAGGATTATTGTTTGAGCGTAGGTTGGGCTAACCCAACCTACGCGTTATGGCAAAATTTTCTTACTTATTTTTAAGCTGATTTCTTTGCCAAATAGTTTAATATTTCCATCAAACGCTCCGGGCTACCTGCCAATTGTAAATCAGTTTTATATTTTTGATTAACCACAAATGCCGGAACCGCACTAATCTGATAAGCACCCATTAATGACATACCCGTTTGTACTTTCATATCAATGCTTGGGGAATTTTCAAAAGCACTTTTAGCAATTTCTCGATCAACACCTTGAGAAACAAAGAAGTTAATCATGGTTTGCTTGGATTCTAAAGGAGTTCTATCTACCTGAATGGCTTTGAATAAAGCAGGGTTTAATTTATCCGAAAGTGCAAGAGTTTTTGCCGTGTAATATGCTTTAGCATAGAGTTCCCAACTGGGTTTAAATACTACAGGAACACGTTCAAACTGAACCCCTTTTCCTAAAGCGCCTACCCACTGATGTAACGGTGCTTCTATTTTATAACACCAAGGGCAACCATAACTGAAAAACTCTTGAATAATCGGCGTTTTGCTTTTTACAGCCTGCGGATTGGACACCACAATATAATCTTTGCCTTCAACAAAAGCTGCAGCAAAAGCCATAGTGGGTAAAAGTAAGAAGAAACAAAATAGTTTTTTTAACATGTTTAATTCCCTAGTGTAAACCTTCAATATAATGTGCTACAGCTTCCATATCTTCTCGACTCATCCTGCCGCTGATATCTTGCATGATATGATTTAAATCATTTTTGCGCTTGCCGTCTTTAAAGGCCAGCAATTGCAATAGCGTATAAGCAGCATGTTGACCAGAAAGTACTGGAAAGCCAGCTTGAGCATTACCGGTACCTTTCGGACCATGGCAAGCAATACAGGCTGTAATCCTTTTTGTAAAGTCGCCTCCTCGATAAAGCTGTTCTCCGCGTTGCAGAAACTCTT
Source organism: Legionella saoudiensis (assembly GCF_001465875.1). GTDB lineage: Bacteria > Pseudomonadota > Gammaproteobacteria > Legionellales > Legionellaceae > Legionella > Legionella saoudiensis. Next base: position 547,761 of record NZ_LN901323.1, read on the forward strand.
TAGGAGTACTTCCCTGAGCCAAGGGCATTTTAGCATAATATGCTGCTAAGTCATCCATATCTTGGTCGCTCATGTTTGCTACTAAGGCGCTCATGGTGGGAGCATCGCGTAGCGATTTATCTTTCATATCCTTTAATTGCTTGACGAAGTATTTGGGATGCTGGCCAGCCAAATTAGGCCATTGCGGATTTAGGCTATTGCCGGATTGCCCATGACAGGCAGCGCAGACCATCGCTTTGTCGGCGATTACGGGGATATTTTCTTGCGCATAAACGGCTAGCGGGAGGCACAGAATAACTGCTAGTACAAATTTTTTCATGGATTTCTCTGGGTTAAGTCATCGTACCTAATTTTTGCAAAAATTATATAAAATCGTAAAATAATGGTACACTGCCTGGGTTTAAACCCCAATGCCGTGTATTTTATGTTAGAAAATCCTTATGCTAAAGCAGTATTTTTAAAAAGCGCCGCGCGAGTAACCCATTTGCCTGAAGATACTGGCTATGAAGTGGCTTTTGCTGGGCGTTCCAATGCTGGGAAGTCCAGTGCGTTAAATTGTTTAACCGGTATTAAAGGCTTGGCCCGCACCAGTAAAACACCAGGACGAACGCAATTAATTAATTTATTTTCCCTTGATGAAGAACGCCGTTTGGTGGATTTGCCCGGATATGGTTACGCTAAGGTTGCTTTGCAAGTAAAGATGGAGTGGCAAAAGCATTTGGCTCATTATTTGGATGTCAGGCAAAGTTTAAGGGGTTTGGTGCTCTTAATGGATGTGCGGCATCCTTTAAAAGATCTGGATCAAATGATGATCGATTGGGCTTTGAATCGTGAATTACCCGTGCATATTTTATTGACTAAAGCAGATAAATTAAGTCGCAGTGACGTCAAAAATACAGTTTTAAAAGTGCGGAAACATTATGAGCTTGCCAGCCATTTAATCAGCGTTCAAGCATTCTCTTCTTTAAAAAAGGAAGGCGTGGATGAATTAATTCTTTTGTTGAATCAATGGCTAAACTTGCACTAGGTAAGACCGCACTATCCTAAGAGTGTGACCTGGTTGCTTGTACCAGATTTTCTTTAAACGTACACGTTCACGCTGTATGTATTCTATTAAAACTGCTGTCATTGCGAACAAAGTGAAGCAACCCAGTACTGAGTCTTAACGAAGCATCGTTCTGGGTTGCTTCGCCATGGCTCGCAATGACGAAATTTACATAGCTCGTGAACGCTTACCTTTAAACGATAATTTAATCGGCATGTTATCTTATATTCAGGTAAGCGGCACTCATTAACCTGCATGAATTTGCAATGTAGAATCACGAGCTGGTTCATCCTGCATTTTTGCCAATTCTTCTTTATATTGATTAACTTTTTCACGAGCCTGATCCGCCATAATGCTCCCACCAATACTACCCATCATTTTAACGGTATCATTGACGGCTTTAAGACCTTGTGTCACAGCGGCGGCAGTAGAACTTATTAGCCCTTGGGTTATAAGCCCTCCGGCACCCATCAATGCCATGCTGGTACCTACTAATGCGGTGGTAGCCAATTCAGTAGGAGTAGGGGCCGCTCCAAAGCGAATAAGATTATAGAGCATAACTCCTACGGTTTTTAAGGCCAAAGGCACACCAATCGCCATACTAATGCACGTAGCTACCAGGGCAATAGGGCCCATTATAGGGGCTAATGGAGGGATAAGCGTAAGAGCGGTAGCACCAATGGAAATAAGCGATGCGGCTAATGCAACCTTAGAGCCATAATATTCATAATTATTTAAGAATTTTGAAAAATTACGAGTAGATTTATTGGCATAGGTGAAGTTGAAATCATTTGCCTGAAAATAAAAGTCTTGAGCCTTATGCAAATTATGCAGGAATGCCTTTTTTTCCTCGACACTCAAGGGGATGTCTTTAAGGGTGCGCTTGGTTTCTGATAAATATTGGTTAAATTCTTTTCTTCTTGATAAAACTTCAAATCTTGAGGAGGTATGTTGAATACCTTCATTTTCCGCCAATTTTTTTAACTGGTTTAAATGAACTTCAAGTTTTTGGATATCCTCCATGGTGGCTGGTGTACCTGGGTTATGAAAGGGTTTTTTCAAGAAGTGCAGGCAGGCTGATTGAGCAAATAGTATTTGTCCGAAGAGGATAATGCTATCTAAGTGTTGTTGCTTTTGTTTTTTTTGCTCTGGACTGAGCTCGCTGTGATTAATTCTACTTCGTAGCTCCTTGACATATGCTTGCTCCTGCTCAGTAAATTCGACTTTTGTAGAAGGAGTATCAATACGTAATGCTGGAGCCATAAATTCTGGACCAAAAAGTATATTTGTGCGGTTAGTAATTTCACTATCCGGAAATACACTACGCAATTGCTTTCTTACTTCCTCGGCTATCGAAGCATAGTCTTCTTTATGCAAGGTCACTTTAAACATAAACTGTCTCAAATAAAAGCATGCGGTAATTTAATAATACAGCTTTTGTGGAAATAGATCCAGCGTTATGTTCATAATTTGCCCTGGGTGCTTGGTTGCACTCAAGGGCAAATGGTCTACTTATTGAGCTCTTTTAAGAGTATTTCAATAGCATTGGGGTTGGCTAATGTGGATAAATCACCCAATTCATCAATGTGTTGCACTTCTTTACAAGCAATTTTGCGTAAAAAACGTCGCATTATCTTGCCGGAGCGGGTTTTCGGCAGTTCATTGGTAAAGTGAATGATGTCTGGTTTAGCAATTGGGCTTATTTCTTTTTTGACTTGTTCAATTAAATCCATTTCTAACGAGCTGGTGAGGGACACATTTTGTTTGAGAATAACATAAGCAAAAATACCTTGGCCTTTGAGATCGTGAGGAATACCCACAACGGCTGCTTCGGCAACCGAGATATGGCTGACCAAAGCACTTTCAATTTCTGCAGTACCCAAGCGATGACCGGAGACATTAATAACATCATCTACTCGTCCGGTGATCCAATAATCGCCATCGTCATCCCGTTTGGCGCCATCCCCGGTAATGTAATAGCCATGATGTAGATAAGTGTCACAAAAACGTTGATGATCTCCGGCAATTGTTCGCGCCATGGAGGGCCAGGGATATTTGATTGCCAAAAATCCTTCACCAGCACCGATGATTTCCTCATTTTGTTCATTTAACAAGACTGGAACTATACCAGGAATTGGTTTTCTGGCTGAGCCCGGTTTGATGGCCGGGTCATGGGGGCGAGCGCTGATCATTATCGAGCCGGTTTCTGTTTGCCACCAGGTATCTACAATAGGACATTTACTATGACCTACTTGTTTATAGTACCATTCCCAAGCCTCTGGATTAATTGGCTCCCCAACTGAGCCTAGCAAGCGTAAAGAACTTCTGCTGCTTGAATCCAGCCATTGATTACCGGTGCGCATGAGTGCGCGTATGGCAGTTGGCGCTGTATAAAACACACTAACTTGATGTTTATCAATTATTTGCCAATTTCTAGATGGATCTGGCCAGGTAGGTATCCCCTCATAAACCAAACTGGTTATTCCATTACACAAGGCCCCATACACCACATAACTATGCCCCGTAATCCAGCCAATATCCGCAGTGCACCAAAAGACATCGTGTTCTTTACAATCAAAAATAAGTTGATGGGTATATGCGGCTTGGACCAGATATCCTCCCGTTGTATGCACTACCCCTTTAGGTTGCCCAGTACTCCCGGAGGTATATAAGATAAATAAGGGATCTTCAGCATCCATAGGTTCTGGCTCACAATGAGCGCTAACTTGATTTCGTAACTCATGCCACCAATGATCTTTATTTTTATCAAAGTTAATTGCCGCATCGCTATTTTTAATGATAAGGCGTTGCAAGGACATGCCTTCACAGGCCTCATCAACTTGGGCTTTTAATTCAACGGGTTTGCCTCCTCGGGAAAAGCTGTCTACCGTAATTAGGCATTTGCATTCCGAGGCGATTAGCCGTTGTTTTAATGCATGCGCAGAAAATCCGGCAAAGATGATGGTATGAATGGCGCCAATACGTGCACAGGCGAGCATCGCAATTACTGCCTCCGAAATCATCGGTAAATAAATCGCGACTTTATCTCCTTTTTTAATATGGAGTGCCTTAAGTACATTACTCATGCGGCATACTTCGGCATGCAATTGTGCAAAACTTAGGGTGTGGTGATGCGCAGGATTATCACCCTCCCAGATAATGGCTGTTTGATTGGCCTTGTGAGGCAGGTGTCGGTCCAGGCAATTGGCGCTCACATTGAGTTTGCCTCCATCAAACCAACGAATCGTTCCCTGCTTAAAATCACCCGAAAGTACGGTATGCCAAGGCTGCATCCACTGGAGCGTTTGCTTGGCAATTTTAGACCAAAATTCAGCCAAAGACTCTTCGTTAGGAGTGAGTGGGTGGGATGATGGCTTTGCATGCATATTAGACCTCTTTTCCTTGAGCAATAAGTTTGATAATAGCGGAAAAATCAGTATCTCCGAATCCTTGATCGATGAATTGCTGATAAAGTGCTGTTGCTTTTGCAGCCAATGGTGTATTGGTATTGACCGCATGAGCACAGTCTTGGCTAAGCAATAAATCCTTTAGCATCATAGCCGCGGCAAATCCCGGTTTATAGTCATTATTGGCCGGTACATTGTCCAGTATTCCCGCAACAGGAGCATATTTAGTCATCGCCCAACATTGACCAGAGGCATTGCTTACGACCTCAAATAATTTTTGCGGCGATAGATTTAATTGCTCAGCGAGAACAAAGGCTTCGGAAATGGCAACCATGGAGATACCCAGAATCATATTATTACAAATTTTTGCGGCTTGCCCACTTCCTGCTATTCCGGTATGGATTATTTTTTGCCCCATAGCTGCAAGAATTGGCTTAGCGGTTTGAAAAGCCCGTTCCTCTCCACCAACCATAAAGGTTAATGTGCCGGCACTTGCCCCAGCTGTACCTCCAGATACTGGTGCATCCACTACTTGAATTTGCCTTTCTGTGGCCAGCTGGTGCACTTCTCGTGAGCTGTTGACATCAATAGTCGAGCAGTCAATAAATAATGCGCCCATGGGAATGCTACTTAACAAGCCTTCGGCACCCTGACAAACCTGCAATACTTGTTGTCCGGTCTGCAACATAGTAATGACTACTTCTTGCCCATGGGCCACCTCAACAACGTTATTGGCAATCAAACCACCACTTGCAGCAAAAGATTGCAGGGCAGAGGGTTGTAAATCATATCCTGTAACTTGGTGTCCTGCTTTAACGAGATTCATGGCCATAGGTAGACCCATATGACCAAGCCCGACAAATCCAATTTTTGCCATTTAATTCTCCATTTTAAATAAATGACCTAGACTTTAATCATGAGTTGGCATGATAAACGCGCTTCCTTTTAAGGCATGCGTAGGCCATTTACTCGTCACTGTTTTTAATTTGGTGTAGAAATAAATGCTTTCATCACCATGTAAGCTAATATCACCAAAAAATGATTGTTTCCAACCACCAAAGGGATGGTTTGCCACAGGGACTGGAATCGGGATATTCACGCCAACCATTCCTGCTTGCACGCGTTGACAATATTCACGGGCGCTATAGCCATCGCGGGTAAAAATTGCGGTACCATTACCAAATTGATGTCTATTGACTAAATCGAGCGCCTGTTCAAAATCATTAACTCGAACTACCACTAATACCGGCCCAAAGATTTCATTTTGATACACCGACATTTGTTCGGTGACTTTGTCAAAGAGGCAGGGGCCAATGAAAAAGCCTTGAGGATGATCGGGTTGTTTGTAGGCTCTGCCGTCAATGATTAGCTGCGCACCTTCTTGGACGCCCTGATCAATCGCTGCCATGACGCGTTTGCGATGCGCACTACTCACTAAGGGGCCCATATCGGTGTCAGCGACATCCCCAGCATTAATTTTCATTGCTTGGATTTGAGGGGTCATTTTGGCAATTAAGGCATCTGCCACTTGATCACCTACAGCTACTGCCACAGAAATCGCCATACAGCGTTCACCTGCGGAGCCATAGGCTGCTCCCACAATTGCAGAGGCGGCTTGATCCATATCCGCATCAGGCATAATGACGCAATGGTTTTTCGCGCCGCCAAAAGTATGGGCGCGTTTGCCATGAGCGGTTGCCTTCGTATAAATAGAATGGGCTACAGGCGTTGATGCCACGGCGGTAACTGCGGCAACATCGGGATGGGTAATTAAGTAATCTACCGTATCCTTATCCCCTTGTAAGCAGTTGGCGATACCTGCAGGCAGACCCGCTTCGCTTAATAATTCTAATAAACGCACTGAGGCAGAAGGATCTTGTTCGGAGGGCTTTAATACAAAGGAGTTACCGCAGGCAATCGCTGGGATCATCATCCACACAGGAACCATCACCGGAAAATTAAAAGGGGAAATGCCTACGCAAACTCCAAGTGGCTGTCTGAGAGTATGACAATCAATACCGCCGGCTACTTCAGTAGAGTAATCTCCTTTAAGTTGATTAAGCAGTCCGCAATGTAATTCAACAACTTCAATGGCGCGGGCGACGGAACCTTTGGCATCATCAAGAGTTTTGCCATGTTCTTGGGTTACTAGACGGGCTAAATCCAGTTGATGTTTTTCCATGAGTTCTCTAAATTTAAAAAGAATACGTGCTCTTTTAATGGCGGGTGTCTGAGCCCAGGCAATACCTGCCTCTTTTGCGGTACTGATGGTTTTATCGCAAAGTTCTTTGGAAGCGAAGTGTAATTGTCCAATTATTTCGCCCAATGCCGGATTATAAATAGGGTGACTTGTGGTGTTCGTTTCGTTTACAAATTGGCCACCTACATAATGTTGCACTATGTATCCCATTACCAAACTCCTTTTCATGTTTTTTTGTAAATTTAAGTTGATCATTGTAATTGTTTCGTGGAAATATTTATACAATAATAGTGAAGATAGAGGAGTACTTATTTGAAAAATAAATTACTTCTAAGGGAATCCAAGGACTATAAGTAGTAAGGAAAATATCAATGACAAAAGGAATTTTGCGTGTACCAAAGGGTACTTTGACGGGGCTGGTATCTATGTTACAAAGCCATTTTCCTGGCTATGTCGTGGAAACCTATGATCCTCATAAGCCTGACTATCGTTTAAGTTTCCAAAAAAAGGTCGATAGCTATTATCAAGCGTTTGAGTATCTTCTCAGCGCATACCCACGCCCAACGACTGATCCACATTTTTCTGATACGGCGATTAAAACGCATATTGCTCAGTGCCGCCATGTCTATAACTTTAACGCCAATACGGCAATGCGCGTTTCTGAGTTACAGAAAGAATTAAAGACGTTCACTACTAGCCTTATCGACATGATTCATCTTCTTTGGAACAAATCTGGAGAGGATGCAACTGAATTATTAAATGAAGCCGAACAATATGTTTTAATGCTACAGGGGCGTCCTGAGTTAGTAACGCTAACCCCTATGGGGACGGTGCAAGTGGATAAAGCCTTGCCGCCCTATGAGGCAGAAACATTAGAAGAACTTCGTCAAATAAAAGCAGAAAATTGTCCTAAAACGCCACATTGGTTTCAAGAACTCTCCGAGCCTTCGCTTCATTTTATCCAATCCTATTTTTGCAATTTGCCCTCGGATGTTACCGAATTAGCTTCTGATTTTAAAACATTTCGCACTGAATGGAAAAAAATAAAATTAAATGCCATTAATTTGCGCAATGACTTGCAACAGATTGCTGAATACGTATTGCCGCTGCCCGTATGGTTTTTAAAGCTACCTCTTCATCAACAAAAAATGGTTAGTGCGCTTGCCACCGAGGAAGAGTCAGAAATAGATGCGCGACTGCAGCAATTTAAAAAAATGCTGGCGCGTGAGGAGTACAAGGATACTTTCGCCCAGATTCGTAGGCTTCCTCAATGGTATTGGATTCTGCCGGAACATCAACAATATCTTTTGGAATATGCTCTTAAAAGCAAGGAACGTTTGGAGGATATCTTTTCTTTCATATGTAGTCGTCATCGCTCCTTACCGATGTTGCCAAATTATTCGGTGCATAGCTCTTATGTACTTGATAAAGACGGTAACTTACATGATTTATACGGGGCAAAGTATCGTGGCAGTCACGTTGTTCCTCGAGACGGTGTGGGTAAATGGCCAGATGAGGTTATGCGGTTGTATACGTCTCGAAATTTAACACGGGCGACAGCACAAGCAACAGCTGAACAATTCATTTTAATTCAGACCTTAGTTAGTCCTATCCATTTACCATGGATTAATATTTCCCGATGGTTGCCTGATGGTGATTTAAAACACATAGCGGATGCTGAAATGGAGCAACATCCATCAGCGCCGCGAATAACAAGAACGAATCATCCCTTTAATCCGGCAAAAATAGTACTTTATACGGTAGCTTCAGATCCTTATATCAGAGCATTAGTGGCCGCAATGGAGGCACGGCAGAAAAGCATTCCACAATTAAAACCGCTTCTTGAGAGCTATAAAGCGGTCCTAAATTCAGGAATGGGTTCAACTAATATCTTTGACTATTATGGGCGAGAATTATTTTTAAGCTCTTTAGAACAATTGATGTTTAATGTTACTAAAGACTATTCTTTTGGTTCATGCGTCAGCGGCAAAGATAGAAAGGCTATAGAAACCATTCATACTGATGCTATGTGCCGATATATGCATGACTATGGAGTCTGGCCTGAGATTACTGATGTGGGGCAAGATCGTATTAATTTTGTTAACCTCTTTGTCGACATTTACCTCTCACGTCATCATCAGGAACGTTCAGGGCAAAATGCTCCTGGCTCGGAAGGGATTAAGACTCCATACAAGTACTTGCCTGCAGATATTGCGGCGGAAATTATTAAACGGTTAAACCATGATAAGGCTTTAGTTTATGAGGACCGTCTTGCTACCAATAATGAAGTTAGGAAAGTTTCTACCGGCTCTCCGCAATTTTCTAAGGAGCAACTCGTGTGTAATCTTGTCGCCGCAGAGTTAGGTGAGACTAAGTGCACCACACTTTATGATACCTTATTTATATTATTTAATGATATGACGCAATTTATTCCACCCCTTGAGGAAAAGAAAAAGTCCTGGGGTGCTATTTTTTTTAGTTCAGAGCGAAGCGTTCCCACGGGAATTATTGAAATTAAAAAATTAATGGATGATTCGCGGGCAGGACCTAATAATATTGTCCGTCTGGCAGGAATCTTGAAGATTATATTATCCCGGCCCATGCAGGACATCTCACGTACCGAGGCAACAAAGTCAGTTTATGAATTGCGGCAATTAATAGAAGCGCCTGCATCACAACATGAAGAGTTAGTTAAGAAGTTAACTAACGATTGGACCAAGCTATTTGAGAAAAGTAAGCAACCCAAAAAAGGGACGGAGCTAGTTCTGTAAATAGTTAAACAAGCCTAGTTGCTAGCAACTAGGGGCACTTAAAGTGTAGGCTGGTGCTGAGCATCGCGAAGCCCAGCATGGATGTGGTATGGAGCCTCGGCGCTGGGCTTCGTTGCACTCAGCACCAGCCTACACTATATGCTTGAACTCAGGCAAACCCCTACAATAAATGCTCCAAGCCATAAACTAAGCCATTTAAAGTCAGAACTTTTTGACAGGCTAAAACAATGCCTGGCATAAAACAATTCCGACTAATGCTGTCATCGGTAATTGATAGTGTTTCCCCGGCATTACCAAAAATAACTTGTTGGCGAGCTAATACTCCAGGTAAACGCAGTGAATGTATATTAATGTCGCAATGAGTGCCACCACGAGCGCCAGGAATTAATTCTTTTAAATTTAATTTATTCTTTGGGGTTTGTCTTGCCGCGGCAATCATTTCCGCAGTTTTTAGGGCAGTACCTGAGGGCGCATCTAATTTTTGTTGATGATGGGTTTCAACAATTTCTACTTCCGAAAAATATTCTGCGGCCTTTGCTGCAAAAAGCATCATTAAAACGGCGCTAATGGAAAAGTTAGGGGCAATAACTCCGCCTAAACCTTGCTCTTCACATTTTATAGTTAACTCTTTAACGTGTTCAGGAAGTAATCCTGAGGTGCCAATAACTGGACGCGCTCCGTTATTTATAATTGTCAGGCTATTTTGATACACCGTATCGGCACGGGTTAAATCCACCACAATTTGTGCTTGGGTCTCTTGAATTGTTCGCGCCAAATTATCTTGCCGGCCCAGTTGGGCGACTAAGGTGAACTCAGGATGAGCGTTGAGCGTTTCACAAGCTAAAGTACCCATTTTACCATGGGCACCATTTACGATAACACGAGTTAGCATGGTATTCCTTATTGTCGATGCAAATTATTGATGAGGATTTGAGCTTAGGAATTCTTTTGCGTACTTTTATCCTTAGGGGGATATTTTGTACGCCAAGCCCACATGGAGGCGAAGGGCCAGCCGATTAAAGTCGCTTGCATTACTAGAGCAACAAAAGCTCCACCTGGGTTATCACTAATTAGGAAAACAGTCCAGGGTAGAAAGGCACAAAGGAACGCTATAAATAATCTTCTCATGGATATACATAGTAGTTTCAATCTAAATTAATTATAGGCCGAAGATTAGATTTTTTTCTACCTAGAGTTTTGAGGTTTGTATTGGAAACTGATGAACTTACTTAGAGTGCTTGCAAACAACCTTTAAACATTGTACATTGTGCGCTCATTCAGAAGGTGAATGATCATATTATTTTCGGATAGGGCAACCAATTTCTAAAGGGTACACTGATGAGAAAACAGGAGCTGCACCCGCGCACCGCTGTTATTAATAAAGCTCAAAAAAATCAATCTAAAAAAGCACGCGCTGATGCGTTATTATGGCTTGCAGCGAATTTTCCTGCTGCGTTCGATAATTCATTACGAATCCGTCCATTAAAAGGCGGAATTATGAATGATATTTTACTGTATGCAGATAAGGCTGCTGAGGTTGGTATTTCTAAGAGTAAGCTCAGGGAGGCTGTGGTTTTATTTACGCGCCGTCTTGATTACTTGGCATGTTTAAAAGCACGCGAAATGCGCGTTGATTTGCAGGGTAATGAGGTAGCTGAGGTCAGCGCCGAAGAAGCCGATCATGCTGCTGCGAAAATTAAAAAACGAGTTGAAAAAAGCGTTAGAAACGCGCGTAAGGTAATGGCAGAAAAAGGTACAGCACCATATGGGGCAAGCCAACAGCCTTCCAGTTATCAGCCGAAAACAGCCACTCAGCAATTTGCATCCGATGATTATTTCCCAACTTATCCGGCACGCTCCTATTCAGCTCAGGCTCCCGCCCAGCCTACGCGAGCAGCAGTAGTTGTAAAACATAAAACAACACGCCAGTATGATCCTGATGCAGTGGCACGCTTAAAAGAAAAGCTTGGCTTATCGCGCAGTATTGAAGAAAAGAAAGAAGTAGTCGAATAAAAGCACAGTTAAATAACTTAGCCTGGTTGCTTGCAACCAGGTTTTCTTTAGTCAAATTAGATACAGGTGATTATCTAAGCTAGTTTCTGAGATAAGTCACTAATAATACGGCTTCCAGTACAAAACATGGCAACTTTTAATTCATATTCAATAGTAAGCATTTGCAACAGAACTCGTTCTGTCGATTCTAAGGCAGCCTCAAGCATAGGCTTTGCGTAGCCCACAGTAGAGGCTCCTAGGGCAAATAACTTGGCAGCATTTAAGCCATTAGCAACCCCTCCCGATCCCCAAATTTCAAAATTTGGTTTTAATGCTACAGCTTGTTGTACTGCGGTGACTGTATCAATGCCCCAATCTTTAAAGGTAATGGCTGCTTGATGGCGTATGGGGTCTTGAGTGGCGCGGTGTCCTTCAATTCGTCCCCAGTGCGTACCACCTAATCCACCTATATCAAGAGCCGCAATCCCTAGATCATTTAAGCGCTGCATGGTTGTTTGAGAAAAGCCACAACCCGTTTCTTTGACAATAACGGGCAAGTGAAACTGTTTCACTAATAGTTCTAAGGCTTGCCAGCAACCTTTATAATCGGTTGTGCCTTCAGGCTGCATGCATTCTTGCAATGGGTTGCAATGGATGATCAGGGCATTTGCTTGTAATGCATCGGTTAAACGTTGGATATCGGCAAGTGGAGTATTAATTAATTGGGCAATCCCTAAATTGCTGTATAAATTTACCTGAGGAAAACTTTGGCGAAGGTGGGACCATTCAAATGCAGCTTTAGGATCCATCAGCTCACGCCGTTGAGAACCAACTCCCATCGCCCAGCCGCTTTGCGAGCACGCTTCAACTAAATGATGGTTGATATGTTCCGCTCGACGATGTCCTGCGGTCATTGAACTAACTAGAAATGGCTTTGCTACAATTTGTCCAAATCGTAAGCCTTCAATCTTAATTTCATCAAAATTAAGATCAGGTAAGGCATCATGCACTAAATGAATGCTGTCAAATTTACTTAAGTCAGCGCTTTGATTCTCTTGCATGAGGGAAAGCTTAATGTGATCCTGTTTGCGCTGTTCAAATTGTTCGTATTGATTGGCCATGATTACTACCTATATTACTGCGGTAATTGGTTTAAAAGTTGTTGCATGGAGATTGCCGCATTTGCCAGTTCTATACCTTTATGTCCGTGTTTTCCGCCTAATCTATCCCAAGCCTGTTCCTCATTCTCAGTCGTTAATAAGCCAAAAATAATGGGAATATTGTATTTTAACGAAACTTTCAGGCAGCCTTCGCTCGCCATCGTACAGACCAAATCATAATGACTGGTATCACCGCGAATAACCGAACCCAAAGTTATGATTGATTGCACTGAATTAGACATCGCCAATCTTTTAGCGATCAAGGGAATTTCAATCGCACCGGGAACCTCATAGACACTAATGTGTTCCTTTTTAATGCCTCGCTTTTGTAGCTGAGTAATGACGCCATCTTGTAAGTTTTGCGTGATGTGTCGATTGAATATTCCTACAATAATGGCAATTGGAAATGACTCCACGATTGATTGGTCTTCTATCGGTTGTGCTGATTTTTGCATTATTCCTCTCTTCCTCAATGGGAATGTGTGTATTACTAAGACCTGCAATGTACCTTTTTACCTTTATTTTTTCCAGTTATTTGCAGCGAGAAGGGTATGAGTGCGCTATTTTAGTGCAATTGCCGGATGGATCCAAGCAATTGCAAGGCATATTGCCCAAAATAGTGTGATGCCAATAATTTATTTAGTATTAGTATTTAATTCAACCCACTGGGCATAGGTACTCATAAATTGCTGAATGAATTTCTTAGTATCATCATTAGTAAGTTCACCCTGAGCATTAAATAAGTTTGCGGCGCCGCCTACGTACGCTTCGGGTTGTTGTAATACCGGAATATCTAAAAAGACAAAGGATTGCCGTAAGTGATGATTGGCACCAAAACCTCCTATAGCCCCGGGCGAAACACTAATTACTGCTCCCGGCTTTTTAGACCACACACTTTTACCATAAGGGCGCGAGCCGACATCGATGGCATTTTTAAGCACTCCAGGTACGGAGCGATTATATTCCGGGGTAACAAAGAGTACTCCATCGGACATTTTTATTTGCTCACGAAAAGATAGCCAGGCTTCCGCTGGTCTATTTTCATCATCAAGGTCTTGGTTATATAAAGGTAAACTACCAATTTCAACAATATGTAAATTTAACGATTCAGGCGCCACGCTCATAAGGGCATGTGCCATTTTTCGGTTATAGGATTCTTTGCGTAAACTTCCAACAAGAACGGCAATTTTTTTGCTCATCATACGTTTCCTTGTATTGAGATTAATGGGGCGAATCATTCTACCCGTTATTTTAGAAGATGCTTATAGATGTTGCAAAATAGATAAAAAAAACGCCCCGTTCACACTAAAATGTAACATTTTAAGCATGAACGGGGCGCTAGAAATAAGGTTTAAACTACTTCTACGTCTTCAGCTTGTGGTCCTTTTTGACCTTTGCTCGCTTTGAACATTACAGTAGCGCCTTCGGCTAGAGTTTTAAACCCGCTGCCTTGGATTGCACTGAAATGTACAAAATAATCTGTGCCGCCACTTTCTAAAAATCCGAAACCTTTGGACTCATTAAACCACTTTACTGTACCGCGTATTTTTTCTGACATGATAATTTCCTAAATTGTTACCAGCCCATTGTAGCATTATTTTATTAATTGTGCTGTTTTTTTATTAAATATTTTTAATTTTTTTCAATTTAATTACCAAAACACACATAATGCGCGCACATGATAGAGGATTTTGGGGAAAATATCTAATTTATAATTTTGGTTTAAGTAACTCTTCGCCATCACTTTTTTTGAGAAATAAGAATATTCCCCCCGACAAAAACGTTAGAATCCCGAGCATTGCGAAGGTTTGATGTAGTGCTTCAATTGAAAGATGCTGGTTCACGGTAAAAATACTAACAATAATTGCAGCCGCCGCGACTCCAAAACTTTGGGCTAATTGTTGGATGGTACTCATAATACTGGTTGCGGCACTCATATTATCTTCACTTACTTCGGCATAGGCTAATGAATTCATTCCCGTATATTGCAGGGCGATTAAAAAACCATAAGTAAAGGTCAGTAAACTTATTTCATAGAGAGAGGAGGAAGGATTAATTAAGCACAAAGCCCATAAGGCGATACTCACTAATATAGTATTTAAGATAAGTAACTTTTTATAGCCGAATAACCGCAGGATATAGAGTGACATGGGTTTAACTAAAAATACCCCTAAAGCAATAGGGGTAAGCAAAAAACCAGACATTTGTGACGAATACCCTAAGCCAATTTGCAAAAAGTAGTGGAAGTAAAAAAGGAGTACCGCCAAAACTTAAGCGAGCAAATAAATTACTGCTGACCGCAACAGCAAAGGTGCGCAACTGCAGCAGCTCTACTTTAATAATAGGATGTTTTTTATGGCGGGAATGTTTGATGTAAGCAACCAATAAGACGACTGATAAGACCAGGATTGCGATTGTATAAGCATGGGCAATGTCTGATTCACTAAGCATTGATAAGCCAAAGGTGAGTAAAGCAAGACCACCGCCAAAAAGTATAAACCCTAGCTTGTCCAATGGTGGAACCGGGCGACTAGGCATTGACGGTAGACGCTTATAAGAAAGATATATGGCTAATATACCTGCAGGGATGTTGACCCAAAAGATCCAGCGCCAAGAGAAATGGTAGGAAATAATGCCACCTAATAAGGGGCCCAGCATCATCCCTAAGGCAGCGACCATAACGACTTGACTCATTTTGGCAATAAGTTCATGGCGTTCAAAAGTGCGTAAAATAATAAGACGCCCCACGGGCATTGTTAATGAACCGCCCAGTCCCTGAATGATACGCGCACAAATCAATTCACCAAGGCTTTGGGTAAAGCCGCACCAGGCAGAGCTTAATGTAAATACGCATACAGCGGTAATGAATACTTTTTTAATCCCATACTTATCAGCAACCCAGCCACTAATGGGAATAAAAATAGCCAGACTTAGGAGATAACTAATCAGGGCTAATTTCAAATCAATAGGGTTTACCTTGAGGCTATGTGCCATAACTGGAATCGCCGTATTGATAATTGTGGTATCAACAGCCTCCATGAACATGGCAAAAGAAACAATGAGTAGGATAATATTTTTTTTCATAAATTCAGTATATCAGTGCATCTGAAATACGTCATCTTGCTGAAATAACTGTTCAGTGCCTTCCAATCCAAAATAGTTAAGAGCTACTCAACATATTCTTGAGGCCAGCTAAATGTGACTTAGCTAGGTTCTTGGAGCGCTCTTCACAGGGAGCTACTTTTTTACCAAACCATTCCAGGTATTCAGAAGGTAATTCCTCTAAAAAGCGACTGGGTAAACAGTCTTGCATTTCTCCAGCTTTACGTCGTTGATTGGCCAAGGTAAAACATAAGCCCTTTTGCGCCCGAGTAATACCTACATAAGCTAAACGGCGTTCCTCTTCAATTTGATCATCATCAATACTGACTCGATGTGGCAGCAATTCTTCTTCCATACCGACCAAGTACACAAAAGGAAATTCTAGTCCTTTTGAGGCATGGAGGGTTAACAGCTGTATTGATTCACTATCCTCCTCGTCGGATTGTTCTAAGATATCAATCAAGATTAATTTGTTAATTACATCGGTTAAGCTTTGTTCCGGTTTTTTGGCTAATAAACGTCCTACCCATTCCAACAACTCCCAGACGTTATCCATGCGCTTTTGCGCTTTAGCTGGCGTATCACATTGTTCATAGATATAGGCTTCGTAGCCACTATCCTCAACCATTTGCCTTAAGTGTTCCACAACCGCATCAGAGGAAGCAATCCGTTTTTTTATTTCTTCTATCCATAACTTAAATTGCTGTAAGGCTGCGCGTGGTTTTTCAGCAAGGCTTTCGCTTAGTGCTAGATGATCAGCTACCTTATAAAGACTAAGCCCACGGTTTTGTGCATAGTTTCCCAAGACATCAAGGCTTGCTTCACCAATTCCGCGTTTAGGAGTATTAATAACCCTTAAAAAGGCCGCATCATCTGCTTCATTGCATAATAATTTCAAATAAGCAAAGATGTCTTTAATTTCAGCTTTAGCAAACCAGGATTGGCCGCCGCTAATACGGTAGGGAATACCATAGTGCCGCAGTACCTTTTCAAAGATCCGTGATTGGTGATTTCCCCGATATAAAATCGCATAGTCACCATATTTGGTCCGGGCGCGCATCTTATGGCTAATTAAATCTGCCACCACCTGTTCCGCTTCATCATTTTCATCTTTACAACGCACGACGCGCAACAATTCGCCTTGTCCCAGATCACTCCATAATTTTTTGTCAAAAAGATGTGGGTTATTGGCGATAAGATGGTTCGCCGCGTTTAATATAATGTTGGTTGAACGATAATTTTGTTCCAGTTTAATGATTTTTAATTGGGGGTAATCTTCTTGCAATTGCTTTAAATTTTCTGGTTTTGCTCCTCGCCAGGCATAAATAGACTGATCGTCATCGCCCACAACGGTAAACTGGGAACGAAGCCCGGTGAGTAATTTGACCAAAAGGTATTGACTGGTATTAGAATCTTGATACTCATCTACTAGTAAATGGCGAATTTTATTTTGCCAATACTCTCGAACCGTAGGCTCGTCTTTAAGTAGCGTCACCGGAAGGCGAATTAAATCATCAAAATCCACGGCATTATATGCTTTTAATGCTTGTTGATAACGTGGATAGAGCACTGCTGCTTCGGCATATAAAGGAACATCCTCAGGATTTCGCAATACTTCTTCTGGAGTAAGCAGATCATTTTTCCAACGCGATATACGTTGTTGTACCTGAAGCAGAAATTCTCGCTCAGTTGCCTTATTGGCAGGCAAAAAGCTGCGTAATATTTGTAAGCAATCTTCACTATCGAAGATAGAGAATCCTTTCTTTAGGCCACATAAGGAAAGGTTGCGCTTAAGCATGCTTAAACCTAGGGTATGGAAGGTGGCAATTTTTAATCCCCGCCGATTCGCGGCAGGAAGAACTGCGGCCACTCGAGCACGCATTTCACTGGCTGCTTTATTGGTAAATGTTACAGCGCATACGCTATTGGCTGCATACCCACACTCATTAATTAAATAGCCAATCTTTTGCGTGATAACTCGTGTTTTGCCGCTGCCTGCTCCTGCAAGAACTAATAAAGGTCCGTCGATGTATTTTACGGCTGCCATTTGGTGGCTATTTAGCATCTTTTTGGTTCTCGCTCATAAAAAGAGCGATTATTGCTTCTCTGACAGGATGAATCAATAATTAATTCATGGAGCGTTCTACGTCAAACTCTTCTTCAGTATCAATTTCGATAAATTGTTGGCGTGTATCCAATGGTTTAGATTCTTCAACTTCATCAATACCTAAAATGACTTTATCCAAAGTTTTAATGATAGGGATTAGTATGTTTTTATCAATCATGATAAGTCCTCTCTTTTTTTATGTGGGATTCTTTTAAGCATAGCCCACCATAAGGATTTCTCCACTAAAAAAGAATAAAAATAGTGTTAAGATTATTAACAATCACAGATGAAAAAATGCGCGGTTTGTCTACTGCATATTTGGGTTATCAGGAAAACTAATATAGAATATCAACTAATAATGTCTTTGAGTTTATTATGAAAGAATCTGATACCCTACAACGCTTTATTTTTGAACATGCCAATATTCGTGGCGAAATTGTGCACATTGAAAAAACGTACCAAACCATTATGGCACAACGTAATTATCCGCCTATGGTTAAGAACTTATTGGGTGAGGCCATTGTTTCTTGCTTATTGCTGGCGTCGAGTATTAAATTTGAAGGCAGTTTAAATTTACAGTTTCAAGGGGATAAGCGTTTGTCTTTACTCTTGGTTCAATGTGATCACAAGCTGCATATCAGGGCATTTGCTCGCTTTGAAGAATCTTTAGAAACGGAAGATTATGCTAAGGCATTCCTTAGTGGGCAGATGGTGATGACAATTAATCAAGACAATCAGACTAATTCATACCAAAGCATGGTGCCTTTACAATCAACATCCATGAGTGAAAATTTAATGAACTATTTCGCTCAATCTGAACAAATATCTACGCGTGTTTGGCTTGCCGTAAATGAAAATGCTGCTGCCGGAATGTTATTGCAGTTGATGCCTGGACAAGATTCGGTGCAACGAGAGCAATTCTGGGAGTATGCGGTGCAATTGGGGCAAACTGTAAGTGAAGAAGAGCTGTTAACTTTAGATAATCAAACCTTACTTTATCGCTTATATAATGAAACGGAAGTACGCATTTTTGATAGCCGCCATACTAAATTTCAATGTCGTTGCAGTTTAGACAAAATGCAGCAGGTGATTAATATCCTCGGCGAGAAAGAGGCCCAGGAGTTATTAGCAGAGCAGGGTAAAATAGATATTCGTTGTGACTTTTGCAATAAAGAATACCTCTTCGATGCTATAGATGTTGCGATGTTATTTCATAAATAAGCCTGGTTGCTTGCAACGTATTCTTCTCCCCCTCTTGTTTCGACCTAAAATAATCAAATAGCGCGTAGCAACTGTCTTGAATTTCATTTCAAGACAGTTGCTACATTTTGATTTGGTATCCAGTTATTTATTGCAACGTTAATTTAATCGAAGATAAAAGGCTACAATCCGTTTGAATTAATTGCACGCATTGTCCCCGCATTGCCTGCAAGATTTGTTGCAGGTTAATAAATTGCTCACTAAGCTCGATATAAAGATCCGATGAGGGTTTTTCCTCCAACTCACTCACACTTAAGTATGCTGCTTGCCCCATTTCTGAAAAATAACTGAGACTGACGTGACGTCGTTTAGCAATTCCAGGAAAAAGACCGCAGAAAAGCAAGCTTTTATCACCGACATCGCGTAAATGTTGGGTTTTCATGGGACGTGGTTTATGAATCGATTCTAAAAAATCGAGCGCAACAACGGACTCAATGAGCTTGGTTCCTTGAGAAAAGCGCATTAATAAAAATACTAAATAACTTTCGGTGTTTTCATTAAGCACCAGCCGAGTTGTAGCTTGGGCTTCATTAACCAAGGCATGCCATTGGCTAATATCAGTAGGATGTAAAATTAATGGTTGCATAGAGCCCCCGTTTTTAATCTCCTCACTACTATTCTAGCAAAGCTTTGCCATTTCTGTTTATTTTACTATAAATCAGTGATTTTATTTTATAGAGGTATGACGATGACTTGCTCATTAGAGTGAGTTTAGCTTAATTCGCGTGCCGGATAGGTTTTAATTGTCTCTTGATGTATAATGTCGAATCTATGAACAAATACATTGTTTTTTCCTTATAAAGGCTATTTATGATTGAACAGATTCGCAATATTGCCATCATTGCACACGTAGACCATGGCAAAACCACCCTCGTTGATAAACTTTTACAACAAACAGGTACCCTTAATGAACGTGCTCCTAAAGTAGAGCGTGTGATGGATTCTAATGCTTTGGAGAAAGAGCGAGGTATTACCATTTTAGCTAAAAATACTTGTGTGTATTGGAATGATCATCAAATTAATATTGTTGATACCCCAGGACATGCGGACTTCGGTGGAGAGGTGGAGCGAATTCTGTCGATGGTAGACAGTGTGTTGTTGCTGGTTGATGCAGTAGATGGTCCTATGCCACAAACGCGTTTCGTAACGCAAAAAGCATTTGCTCGTGGATTAAATCCAATTGTCGTGATCAATAAAATAGACCGCCCAGGCGCACGGCCTGATTGGGTTATGGACCAGGTTTTTGATTTATTTGATAATCTTGGTGCCACAGATGAGCAACTCGATTTCCCCGTTGTTTATGCATCAGCATTAAATGGTTATGCCAAGTTGAATCTTGAAGATGAAGCCACAGACATGAGTGCGCTACTGCAAACCATTATTGATAAGGTTCAGGCACCGCAAGTTGATGCTGAAGGCCCATTCCAAATGCAAATCAGTTCACTGGATTACTCATCTTATGTGGGAACGATCGGTATTGGTCGTATTACACGCGGACAGATTAAAGCAAAATCTCCAGTAAAAATAATGGATAAAGATGGCAACATTCGTGCGGGTCGCTTATTGCAACTCTTAGGTTTTAGAGGCCTGGAGCGGGTTGAGATTGATGAGGCGAGTGCTGGTGACATCGTCGCGATTACGGGTATCGAAGGCTTGAAAATTTCTGATACAGTTTGTGATCCATCAATGGTTGAAGGCCTACCAGTACTTTCAGTTGATGAACCTACAATCAGCATGACGTTCCAAGTAAATGATTCACCTTTTGCAGGTCAAGAAGGTAAATTTGTTACCTCACGTAAAATTCGCGAGCGTTTGGATACCGAATTATTACATAACGTGGCATTACGCGTTGAAGATTGTGATGATCCGGATAAGTTTCGCGTTTCGGGTCGTGGAGAGCTGCATTTATCGATTCTGATTGAAACAATGCGTCGTGAAGGTTATGAACTTGCAATCAGTAAGCCAGAAGTAATCCTTCATGAAGTGGACGGCGAACAACACGAGCCTTATGAGCGTTTAACCGTTGATGTGGAAGAAAATCATCAAGGGGCGATTATGGAAAAATTAGGTGAGCGTCGTGGGGAAATGCAAGATATGGTTCCCGATGGAAAAGGACGAGTACGCCTGGATTATATCGTACCAACTCGTGGCCTTATTGGTTTCCATAGTGAATTTTTATCTGCCACTTCGGGTACCGGTTTGATGTATCATGTGTTCGATCATTATGGTCCTGCAATTAAAGGGCGTATTGGTAAGCGAGTAAATGGCGTATTAATCGCCAATTGCCAAGGTGCTGCACGTGCTTTCGCTTTATTTAATTTACAAGAACGCGGACGTTTATTTGTTGAACACCAAACTTCATGTTATGAAGGAATGGTTGTGGGTATTCATGCTCGAGATAATGATCTGGTGGTGAATGTAACCAAAGAAAAACAATTAACTAACATGCGCGCTTCAGGTACGGATGAAAATATTATTCTCACACCGCCAATCCGATTAACTCTGGAACAAGCATTAGAATTTATTGATGAAGATGAATTGGTTGAAGTAACTCCTAACTCAATTCGCATCCGTAAAAAAGCGCTGAAAGAACATGAGCGCAAAAAAGCATCTCGAGCAAACAGTGACGAATAAAACTAAATTTAAGCGTGTGATTTTATATGCACGCCAACATCGCGCAAACCCAGGGGTTAATGACAGCTTAAACCGCTTGGTTGAGTTTTTAGAGAGCCAAAAGGTCAGCGTCTATCAAGACGTTGATACTTTGCTGGGTTTTGACGTGCAATTACCGGTCTTGACTAAAAATGAGATGGGTGAAAAAAACGATTTAATCATAGTGATTGGTGGAGATGGAAGTCTGATTTCCGCCGCGCGTATGGCCACGAAAGTAAATACCCCGGTAATTGGGATCAACCGTGGTCGTTTAGGTTTTTTGACTGATATTTTACCTCACGATATTGAAAATCAGCTTAGCGCGGTATTGGCTGGGCAATATAAGGAAGAAAAACGCTTTTTATTGCACACTCGTATCTATGATGAAAGCGATACTTATTTTGAAGGGGATGCCGTAAACGATGTGGTCTTATCACGTGGTAATGAAACACATTTAATCGAATTCTCTGTGTATGTGAATGAGCAGTTAGTTAGCCATTACCGTTCTGATGGGATGATTTTATCGACCCCTACAGGTTCTACCGCCTATGCCTTATCTGCAGGTGGACCAATTATGCATCCGGAATTGAATGCAATTGTGCTGGTGCCCATGTTTTCGCACAGTCTTAGTTCACGCCCTTTGGTGGTGGATGGTGAATCCAAAATTGAATTGCACATTAATGAAAATAATGAGGCTGATCTGTGTGTAAGTTGTGATGGGCATCAGTCGCGTATGGTAAAACCAGGGCAACGGGTTGCAATTCAAAAAGATGCACATCAGTTACGATTGCTACATCCCCTTGATTATCATTACTATGATACATTACGATCCAAGCTTGGTTGGGAATCCACACATCAGGGATAAATCATGCTTACAACTTTGTGCATTGAACAATTTGCAATCGTGCAACACCTGGAATTAGATTTCACTCAGGGAATGACGGCCTTTACGGGAGAAACTGGAGCCGGTAAGTCGATTATGATCGATGCCTTGCTGTTGGCTTTAGGCGAACGCGCGGATGCTTCAGTGATTCGCCCAGGTCAAGAGAAGTGCGACATTACGGCAGGTTTTTACGTGCATCAAAATTCCGAGCCGGCACAATGGCTTGCCGAACAAGACATTGCCTGTGAGGATGGAGAAATTTATTTACGCCGGGTAATCTATGCGGAAGGTCGCTCGAAGTCTTACATTAATGGCCAACCCTTCCCCTTACAAAAAATCAAAGAGCTCAGTGAAAAATTGGTACATATTCATGGCCAACATCAGACCCAAACTCTGATGCACCATGCTACTCATCGCCAGCAACTTGATCAATACGCAAAGAACCATAGCTTGGTTGATGAAGTGGCTAGGCTTTACAAGCAATGCCAGAAAGTACAACAAGAAATTGATACCTTACAGAGTTTAGAACAGCAAGCTGATCGCATTGAACTCTTAAAATTCCAAATTGAAGAGCTGTCAGCACTTAATCTGCAAGAGAATGAGATTGATGCCTTGTATCAGGAGCATCAGATGCTCCATCATGCAAAAGAATACTTGCAGCACAGCCAGCACATTCATGGTTTATTAAATGCGGAAGATGAGCCTAATGTGTGTACGAGCTTAAATCATATTTTGCAATTGCTCAATCACTTGCCGCAAGAACAAGCACAAATCAAAAATACCTATGAACTAATCAATGGGGCATTAATTCAATGTGAAGAGGCGATTGGTGAGATGCAACAATTTGCAGAGCGTGTGCATCTTGACCCAGAACGCTTGCATGAAATAGAAAGTCGCATGAGCACCATTCATCAGTTGGCGCGCAAATATCATATTGATAGCAGTCAACTGGTAGCGCATGCACAGCATTTGCAAAAAGAATTAACCTCACTCCAAGACAGTGAAGGTAAATTAGCTGAGCTGCAACGACAGCATCGGGAGCTGGTTGCCGCTTATGAGCAGGCCACAAACAACTTAAGATGTGCTCGGCAAGAGCATGCACCTAAATTAGCTCAAGAAATAACCGCCAGCATTCAACAATTGGGGATGCCAAAGGGCTGGGTTGAAATTGAGATCACTCCCTTAGACAAGATGTATGCTCATGGTATGGATAAAGTGGAATATAAAGTATGCACTAACCCCGGCATGCAACCTGATGCACTCAATAAAATTGCCTCGGGTGGTGAACTCTCGCGAATTGGCTTAGCCATTCAAATGATTACTGCACAACAAGGGTCTACACCCACCTTACTATTTGATGAAGTAGATGTAGGCATTGGCGGTGTTACTGCGGCCTTAGTTGGACGCATGTTGCGTAAGTTAGGCGAGCGTTTGCAGGTATTTTGTGTAACTCATCAACCTCAGGTTGCTGCTTCAGCTCACAACCATTTTATGGTGGAAAAAAACAGTGATAATACTCAAACATTCACTCGTATTTCCTTATTGCAACAAGCAGAGAAAATAGATGAAATCGCGCGCATGCTCGGCGGCTTAACCATAACAGAACAAACACGCTCCCATGCGCGAGAATTATTACA
Organism: Legionella saoudiensis; assembly: GCF_001465875.1. Taxonomy (GTDB): domain Bacteria; phylum Pseudomonadota; class Gammaproteobacteria; order Legionellales; family Legionellaceae; genus Legionella; species Legionella saoudiensis. The sequence continues at coordinate 571,977 of NZ_LN901323.1, forward strand.
GCAGAGCGCGTAAGTAAGTTCAGGTAAGTAATTATTGACAAAAAATGTCAACATATTACCATCTGGCAAAAAAAGGAACTTCAGGAATTCATATGCAACTAATACCAATCATTCTTTGTGGAGGTGCAGGTTCACGCCTTTGGCCAGTTTCACGTGAATTACATCCTAAACCCTTTATGCGTCTTGCAGATGGGCAAAGTTTATTTCAAAAAGCTTTTATTCGCGGTGCTTCGTTGCCTGATGTGCGTGAAGCAATAATCGTTACAAATAAAGAATTCTTATTTAAGATGATTGAAGAAAGCTCCGAGGTAAATACAAATAATGTAGAAACCTCATATATTATGGAGCCCTTTGGTCGTAATACGGCAGCGGCTATTGCTTCTGCTGTACTGCATACGATTGACCAGCATGGCGAACAGGCCATGATGCTTGTACTGGCAGCAGATCATTTAATCCTCAACCAAGATGCCTTCCAAACTGCTGTTAATGATGCCTTGGACTTAGCTGAGCATGATAAGTTAGTTACCTTTGGTATTTCGCCTACTGAACCTAAAACCGAATATGGATATATTGAAGCGGAAGCTAATAAAGTATTACGCTTTGTAGAAAAGCCAGTTTTAGCTAAAGCTCAGGAATATTTAATATCAGGCCGTTTTCTATGGAACTCCGGGATGTTTTTATTTTCCGCAGGCGCTATGTTGAATGCTCTTGAGAAGCATTGCCCAGAAATCTTGCATGCAGTGCGTACCTGCTTTGCGCAATCACAATTAGTGCAACATCAAAATGTTATGGGTTTAGAGTTAGACGAAGAAACCTTTGCGCAAGTTCCGGATAATTCTATCGACTATGCAGTGATGGAAAAAGCGGAGAATATCGCGGTAATACCCTGTCAGATTGGCTGGAGCGATGTAGGTTCGTGGACATCCATTGATGAGCTGATTGAACCTGACGCCCAAGGCAATCGTATTGAGGGTGATGTATTGTTGCATGATGTCTCCAACTGCAACATAAGAAGTAATAATCGCTTAGTGGGCGCTGTAGGGCTAGAGAATTTATTAATCGTCGATACACCCGATGCGCTTCTTGTTGCTGATAAGTCGCGTGCGCAAGATGTAAAACATATTTATACCCAATTAAAAGCACGAGGTCATGAAGCTTATAAATTACATCGGACGGTATATCGTCCTTGGGGGACTTATACCATTCTGGAACAAAGTGAACGATTTAAAATAAAGCGCATTGAGGTAAAGCCAGGAGCAAGCTTAAGCCTGCAAATGCATCATCATCGCAGTGAACACTGGATTGTGGTCAGTGGGATGGCCAAAGTAATTAACGGTGAGGAAGAGTTTTTTGTTCGCGTTAATGAATCAACTTATATTCCCGCAGGTTGTAAACACCGCTTGGAAAATCCAGGTGTTCTTAATCTGGTGATGATTGAGGTACAAAGTGGTGATTATCTGGGTGAAGATGATATTGTACGTTTTCAAGATAACTATGGAAGGGGTTAAGTTCCATGAAACTCGCATGTTTTAAGTCTTATGATATTCGCGGTAAGCTTGGTAGTGAATTAAACGAAGAGCTGGCATACCGCATTGGTTTTGCTTACGCGCAATTTTTAAAGGCAAACTCCGTGGTGGTGGGTAGTGATGTACGTCATAGTAGCGAACCATTAAAACAGGCTTTAGCACGCGGCATCATGGATGCTGGAGCGGATGTTATCGATATTGGCATGACGGGTACCGAAGAAGTTTATTTTGCTACCTTCCATCTTGGTGTTGATGGGGGAGTTGAAGTGACCGCCAGCCATAACCCAATTGATTATAATGGCATGAAGTTAGTCCGCAAGGGGGCGGCCCCTATTAGCGGAGATAGCGGCTTAAAGGCCATTGAAGAGCTGGTGATAAAAAATGAATTTCAACCTGCTGCAAAAGCGGGGCAATATAAGCAATTAAATATTCTAGAAACTTATATTGACCATTTATTAAGTTATATTAATCTCCAGCAATTGCAACCGTTAAAATTAGTTGTTGATGCCGGAAATGGTGCAGCAGGGCATGTCATCGATGCCCTCGAGGCGCGTTTTAAAGCAGCAAATATTCCGGTTAATTTTATTAAGATCCATCATGAAGCCAATGGTGATTTTCCCCATGGTATTCCCAATCCTTTATTGATGGAAAACCGCCAAGCAACCGCGGCAGCGGTAAAGGCGCACCAGGCAGATATGGGTATTGCTTGGGACGGTGATTTCGATCGCTGTTTCTTATTTGATGAGCAGGGTGAGTTCGTTGAGGGATATTATTTGGTTGGTTTATTAGCTGAAGCCTTCCTAAAGAAAAATCCTGGCGGAAAAATAATCCACGATCCACGCCTTACCTGGAACACTATTGATATTGCGCATCGTGCTAACGGCCAGGCAATTCAATGCAAAACCGGACATGCCTTCATTAAAGAGCGTATGCGCAGTGAAAACGCAGTATATGGTGGTGAAATGAGCGGACATCATTATTTCCGCGATTTTGCTTACTGTGATAGTGGAATGATCCCCTGGTTATTAGTGATTGAATTGGTAAGCCAAACAGGTAAGTCATTAAAAAGTCTTATAGATGAGTGTGTTAGTGCATTTCCTTGTAGTGGCGAACTTAACTATGAAGTAACCGATACCCAATCAGTGATGGAGCGTGTAGAAGCTCATTTTTCTGCATTACAGCCCAAAATCGATCGAACTGATGGTCTGAGCTTGGAGTTTGCACAAATGCGCTTAAACGTGCGTGCTTCGAATACGGAGCCATTATTACGCTTAAATGTTGAGTCACGTGGGAATGTTTCCTTGATTGAGGAAACTGTGCGCGCAGTGGAGTCACTTATTACATCGTGATGCTAAGAAGTGAACTGTTATAAATAAATTGATGAGATATGTTTCCATGAGTGTTGCAATAAGCTATTTAATACCTAGTTATAATCATGCGCATTATTTGCCCTTGCTTTTAGAAAGTATACGGCTCGACATAGACCGTTTAGAAGTTCCTGCGGAAGTCATTATTATTGATGATGGCTCTAGCGATGACTCCCAAGCTGTTATTGAGGCTTGGAGTGCTATGCATAAAGAATCTTTTAGTGTTATTCCCCTCTTTCAAGAAAACAAAGGGCTACCCGTAGTGTTAAATAAAATGATCGCTATGGCGCAGGGAACTTATCTAAGGCTTTGTGCTTCTGATGACATCCTTATTGCGGGCAGCACCCAGAAACTTTATGAACAATTCAAGGGAAATGCGCAGCTGCGTTGTGCTTTTGCTGATGCGATAGTGATAAATGATGCAGGGGAGCAAACTCATTCCAGTTCCATTGCTTATCATGGTGGTAATGTTCAGCGCTTAACTAATCCTAAGTGGCTTGTTAAAGAGCTGATACAACATTGGTGCGTGGCAGGACCTTCACATCTCATGAAAAAAAGCCATTATGAGAATATGCATTATGATGTATCATCAACAATTGATGATTATGATTTATTCTTATCATTACTCGAAATACCGGATGCAATTGTTTTCATTAATGAACATGCGGCACTCTATCGAGTGCATTCAACTAATACGTCTAAAACCCAAAACGTACAGCGTCGCATAGCGAATATCAAATCTTTCTTGAGTATCATTGAGCGCTATATGGAGCGGAAAACACTGTCGCGTTATTTATCATCCGTACGTTATTTAACTAAAGCAAAAATCGAGTTTTTACAAAAAAACTACATCAAGTGTTTTCTTAATATGAGCGCAAGTATACTTTGTAAAGTTAAGAGCGAGTTTCAGAGTTGAACTATTTAATTAACTCCAGATTTTTTTATTTTTTGTTGCCTATGTACGTGGCACTTGCCTTGCTATTACTCTTTTTTAATTTTTCTGAAGATTATTATTGGAGTATTATTTCCTTTTTTTCCATTATAACCTTGCCTATCCTCTGCTGTAATTTATTCATTCCTTTTAAATATCGCTTACAGGATTATTATCAAATAGTAACGCAAAATAAGCGCCACCGTTTTATTGCCCTTTGTTTTTGCGCGCTAATAGTACTTTGTGGTCCTCTTGATATTTTAATAAATGGTTTTAAATTGCTAAGGCCTGATACTTATGCTGATCTGCATGGGGTAGGTAGATACATAAGGCATATTACCATTTTATGCTGGATTTTTATTCCGGTAGCCTTTGTTTACCTGCGTAGTGCGGGGATGAAGGGAATATTTATTGCCTATGCAATTCTTTTTCCAATTCTTATCATTGATAGAAATCGATTATTTATTTCATGCTGGTCATTATTATTTTGTATTATGTTGCAATATAGTTTGACTGAATCTGCTCGGGTACGGGCGCGTTATCGAGCATGTCTTTTTTTAATCGTGCTCATTTGCAGTTTTATTTTTGCCGCAGTTGGCTTCTTTAGAAGCGGCTCTGCTTTTGTAGTTCCTTCATCTGGAACCCACTTAATTGAAGGCGCATTTCCATTATCCGATTATTTTATGGAACTACCGGGATTTATTCAGCAAATTGTTTTATACATTACCACCCCAATTTTTAATTTCCTCACGGTTGATATACAGGGCTTTACTAATCCTGAATTTCTTAATAGTCAGTTATCTCCATTTAGTCGAGACAATTATAATCTATATCCCTATGCACCAATTCCGGTTCCTCGCTTTAATGTGGGTACGGAGTTTTATCCATTCCTACTTTATAGTGGTTTGCAATTAGTCGCACTAGCCTTTATTGGCATGCTGGTAAGTTTTTATCTGGCAGTCTATTTGTTTAAAAAATACCCTAATATTTTTACGCTAATAATTTTTATAAAAATATCATATGGCATGTTATTTATGGGATTTGCGCCACAATTTTATATCTTATTAAATTTAATGTTTTTTCTGTTGATGCTGCTGCTCTGGGGGTTTTCTGAATTATGCATTGCTTGCGTAAACTGCTCAAATAATGAGCCATCCTTCCCGGCTCGGAAATGGCAGGATATTAATTTGTAATAAAAAGATTGGATGAGCTTGTTACATTTTTATGATAGTATTTGCCGGTTTCAAACTAGGAACTGTTTAACCAGTTATATAAACGTATCAGAGTAAGGGTTCTCGGTTAGATTACTGTTAAGCTAAAACTGCCCGCATTGCGAATGATGTAAAAAAGTAAGCCCATGTCCAAACCAGCAATGAATAATCTACCTTCTGAACGCTTACCTGTCATATGGACTAAATTATGAAAGATAGGCAAAACTCATTTGATATAATAAGACATGCCGCGGCTTTTCTGGTGCTTTATAGCCACCACTATGCGTTATCTGGTAGACCTGAGCCCACATTTCCACATTGGGATAGTTATGGTTTTATTGCGGTAGTCATTTTTTTCGCCATTTCCGGCTATTTTATGCCGACAAGTTTTAGCAATTCAGAAAACTTTTTGGTATTTATGGAAAAGCGTTGTCGACGGATTTTTCCCGCTCTAATTGCTTGCTCTTTTTTGATGTGCTACGTCATTGGCAGTATCTTTAGCCCAGAGCCATTATTTAAGTACTTAACGGATTTAGCTAACTTTAAAACCAGTGTACTTTTCTCCGCGTTTCTTGGTCGACCCATTCCTGGTGTTTTTTCCGACTTCATATTTAAAGACGCCATTAATGGCAGCATATGGACCTTACCGGTGGAATTTTTGAGCTACGTTATTATCGGTATTGTGCTTTCCTATACTAATAGTTGGCGCTCTGTTTTAAAGTTACTGTTATTTTATATTCTTACCACGATAGTGCTGATGATTACTGGTTTTAACTACATGTTTTATGCCGTACCGCTTAATTATTTAGCACTCTTTGGGATTGCCTTTGCCGGAGGCGCGCTTATGGCAACGACGCAAAAGCAATGGTTCCCGGTACGTTATCATTTAGCATTTTTATCCGTCTTTTTCTTGGTGGTTTTAAGAGGAGGGGCAGAGTTACAAGTCTTAGGCACTTTGAGTCTGGCTGTTTTAACCATCGTCATTGGTACATCCTTTCGGGACAAATTAATTAAAGGCCGTTTTGATATCTCTTATGGAATTTATATTTATGCCTTTCCCGTACAGCAGATAGTAATTAATTTAATAACCCAGCGCTTTTGGTTAAGTATGGCTATTTCAGCGGTATTGACGATTTTCATCGCAATTCTGTCCTACCGTTTTATAGAAAAACCATTTTTATATGCTAACGCACGCAAGCGCAAAGCGGAGCTGGTTAATAATAACGCGAAGCAGCCTAATGCTCTTTTTAGTGGAAGTTGAGGTATGGGCTTGCTTGCACGCATAGCAAATTAAGGTTGTAGACTGGGTACGGAGGCAGGCTTTTTCCTTAGGCTGCTGTCTGTACCCAACTATAATCAATCATATGGATAGGATCATGAACGATAGGCAAAACTCTTTTGATGTATTAAGACACTTCGCAGCGCTTTTGGTGCTTTTTAGTCACCATTTTGCTTTGTCAGGACGACATGTGCCGAAGTTTCAGCATTGGGATACTTATGGTTTTGTGGCTGTAGCTATTTTTTTCGCCATTTCCGGTTATTTTATGCCGGCAAGTTTTAACAATTCAGAAAACTTTTTGGTATTTATGGAAAAGCGTTGTCGACGAATTTTTCCGGGTTTAATAGTATGCTCGTTGTTGATGTGCTACGTTATTGGCAGTATCTTTACCCCAGAGCCATTATTTCAATATTTGACTGATTTTTCTACATTTAAAACAAGCGTCCTTTTTTCCTCATTTCTTGGTCGTCCAATTCCTGGTGTTTTCTCCGACTTCATATTTAAAGATGCCATTAATGGCAGCTTATGGACCTTGCCAGTAGAGTTTTTGAGCTACATTATTATTGGTATTGTGCTTTCTTATACCAATAGTTGGCAGGCAGTTTTAAAGCTACTGCTATTTTATATTCTTACCACGATAGTACTAATGATTACTGGTTTTAACTACATGTTTTATGCCGTACCGCTTAATTATTTAGCACTCTTTGGGATTGCCTTTGCCGGTGGCGCACTTATGGCTATGACGCAAAAACATTGGTTTACTGCACGCTATTATTTAGCCTTTGTTGCGATTCTTTTTTTAATTATTTTAAAACGCCGAGGCGAAATGCAAGTATTAGGTACCTTGAGTTTGGCTGTGTTGACCATCGTCATTGGTACTTCCTTTCGAGATAAGCTAATTAAAGGACGCTTTGATATTTCTTATGGCATTTATATTTACGCCTTTCCTGTACAGCAAATAGTAATTAATATAATTACCCAGCGCTTTTGGTTAAGTATGGCTATTTCAGTGGCATTGACGATTTTCATCGCAATTCTGTCCTATCGCTTTGTAGAAAAACCATTTTTATACGCTAATGCGCGCAACAAAAAACGGGAGCAAGCTGTTGGTAAGATAGAACGAAGTGGTATGACCAATTTAAAGGCCTAGTTTGATTGCTACAGCAACTGTTTTGGAAAAGGAATTGAGGCAACCTAGTAGCAAATAACTAGGTTGCTTAAGGTTTATGCGGAAGCCTGAATCTGATTCCTTCGTGAGCGAATAAATGGTTCTACCAATAAAATGAAACCTGAGAGCAAAATACCAAAAACAATTCCTAACACCAGAATTAAACGCTTTTTTGGCTTAATTGGGGTAGTTTCCACAAAAGGTGTCCCATCAATATGGTAGGCCTTGACACTGGATAGATCAAAAGATAGAGCTTTAAGTCGTTTGATTTCAATTTGTTTGCCTATGATATTTTTGACATAGGGCTTATCATCAGTACGATTTTTTAATGCATAAATATGTTGATCATTTTTAATAAGCTGCATTTTTTCTTGAATTATAGATAACTTCTTGCCATAACTTCCCGTGTGTGCGCTTTTTTGCGCTAATGTAAGTGCATTTTTTAAATAAATTGTTCCTAACAAATATAAGTCATCACGGTTAATAAGATTTTGATCATCAGCTAAATCGGATGTTTTAGGCGTTGTAATTCCTAACGAACTAGCAAGCGTTAGCGCCTTATTTAGCTCTTGTATTTGTAATTGGCGATCACGGACATCGCGTTGCTTTAAGGCGTCGATTTGCGTGTTAATTTGGGCTAACTTTAGTGCTTGCTTATTTTCCAATCGCTTAAGCATTAAACTGCGCTTTAGAGCTTCTTCAGATAAAGCTATTTGAATTTGGCGTTCAAGTAGTTTAATTCTTTGCTCTGTTGCGGCACGTTGTTCGCGCGCAATTTCCTTTAAAACTTGCTCATTCGTATAAGCAATATAGGCTTTATTGTTTTTAGCACCTAAATCTAGCTGAGGGGACAGTGTAGTTAATATAGTCTCTTTACTATTATCTTTAAAGTTATCTCTTAGATCATCAACACGATGATGAATAAATGTAGTTTGATAATTAAGGGCCAGTTGATTTAATATATTTGTTTTAGTTTCCGATGAGATTGGTTTTTTGGCATTTTTTAGCGCTTCATCAAGTAGTTTACTATCCTCTAAGAACGACACAATATTGCCTCTTTGAGATAATTTTTTAGTAAAGATATGAAAGATTTCGTTATTTGTTAATGAGCTATCGGCATTCCAAAAAAGTGCTTTAAGTTGAGCATTACCTGGAACTGATAAGATAGTTTGCGTTCGATATTGTCCAGGCATCATATAAACAATAAAAGCAGCGAATAAAAAACTTAATGAGGTGACTGTCAAAATTAACTTGTATTTGCTCCGTATTTTAGAAAATAACTGTCCCAAAGTGGGTTCATTTATATGATTATTTTCAGCCAAGCGTTGCACTACTACGTTCAATGGCCCATTAATTTGAAGCGTAGATGGGTTTACATCATCTTTCATAGCACCTGTCCTTACAAAAAAGTTTATATCTAGTTTTTTTCCAATAGAATATTGTTATAATCCCCTCTAATTGCTAAAATCACACAGATGAAAGCAAAAAAAAGTTGATCTTTAAAACGGCGGCGGCATTTGAATGAATGAGCTGCAAGTCGCAGTAAACTCGCTCGCTTTTGCGAGGTCCAACCGCGTACAAATGAGTCATGGCCTAGGCCAATCAATTTGGCAACAAGATAAGCTTGCTGTAACCACCAACCACTGGTTATTTGTTTAATTCGTGTAAGACGTGCTTTGGTACCTACATTAACGCCAACCTGATTATTCCCGTGTTGCCTGTAAAGCATGGATGGATTTGGGTCTATGTACCAGTTATAACCTTTTGCACGGGCAAAAGCATAGCAGTACCAGTCATGCAATGTAACCTGCTGTACTATATCCCAATTTTCCCGCAAATTGGCCTTAATGGAACTCATGAGCTTGGTGCTCATCACATAGGTACATCCAGGACCAGCCGCCTCAAAAATAAAGTCCCATTTCTTTTGGGGTTGAGCTTTATTAATTAGCATTTGCCGGCCATCAGGCCAAAACGCAGTTACATTGCTTGAGTAAGCATCATAGTTTGATTCATGTAAAATTGTAGTGGCTTTATGTAACTTGTCTAAATGCCAAAGGTCATCTTGATCTGAGAATGCAACATAATCGAATGATGAGAAATCGACATCATGGATCAAACGAAAGAAGTTTCTGGCAGCGCCTCCAAATTTTTCACCATAGGGTAGTACAACGACGCGAGAATCCTTCATTGCCAGTTCTTGAAACCAAGATAAGCTATTATCTGAAGATACGTCGATGCTTACAAAAACGGTCACACAAAGTCCCGCCTGGTCAAGAATACTCTGTGTTTGGGCTTCAATATATTGCATGCCATTATAAACAGCTAAGAGAACAGCAATTTTGGGTTGTTGTGGAGGAGTTAATTCCATAAAAAACACTCTGCCAAGTAGAAATGTAAACTGATCCTAAAGAATGCGAAATTATAACTCAAGATTCAGCAAGAGTCGATTGGCAAAAGTAGGGATGGCTTGTTTTTACAAAATATAGTGCGCAAAAAATTAGGTAAAAACTGTAGTTGGTTGCATAGGCATAGGACAAGCCAATTAAGCCAAATTTATCCAGGAAAAAACAGGAAAATAAATAGAAACTTGTACCAAACAACAATTCCGATACCAGAAATATAGCCGTCCTACGTTTAACCAGCATATGATACGCAAATACCCAAGCGGCAATTTTGATTACACTTCCTATTAATTGAAACGCTAGAATATCTGCTACCACCGCAAAGCTACTTGAGAATAAAAGACTCACAATCCAGTGGCGAAATAAATAGATGCCTGCTGCTAAAAAACACGCGGCAAGGACACCTAGAACAAGCACTTCCTTAACGATATCCAGCTCAGCAAACTGGCTTTTAGCCTGGCTCAGTTTAGGGACATAATAGGTCATTAAGGCAGTAGTAATAACCAGCAAATACAATTCCGACAGTTTCCAGGAGGCTTCCCAGATACCTGCCGTCTCCCAACCTAAATTATTTGCAGTGTAACTCCTAACTAACATAAGAATTAATGGGGTTGAGATAAGGGTTACAAAACTCATTAACCAATAAGGTAAAAACTCTTTAAATACAGCAAAATTAAATGTAGGTTTTAACCATCCCCATCTAAAATCTTTGATTCGTGTTAGAAAGCCAATGCCAATAAATGCAGATAGTGCTTGCATGGCAATTAAGGCGACTAATCCTCCATACAAGCCATAAAGACTAACTAATAAAAGAGAGGACAGCAGCAATAATATGCTGGACATGGACTTGTATGTAATTAGTGTAGGTAACTCCCCCCAGCCGTTAAATACGGCAACGAGCACTTGGAAGATCATAATTAAGACGCCACATAGTGCAAGCAGATAAAAGATATTAGTATATTCTGATGATTTAAGGATGAGCATGGAGAGTTGTGGGGCAAACAAGCAAATGCCACCGCCAACGACTAGCGCGGCCAATAATCCTAAGCCCAACGCATTGCCTAAGTAGTTACGGGTATTATCGTGCCCCGATTTTTCCTGGGCGCTATAACGAACAAGGCCTGTTGTAAAGCCACCAGTAACTAAAATAACAAAGGCAGCAATAAAATTTTGAAATTGGCCAAAAAAAGCGACCCCCTCTGGACCTACTTGCGTTGCAATAAACTTAATTACTACAAAACCAGAGGCCAGTTTGATCGCTGTTTCAATCGCTGAAAGAAAAGAGGTTTTGACTATATTCATTGGAACTTATTTATCACCTCGATTACTGCCGTAACTTCTGCATCAGTATGTACAGGGCTCATCGGCAAGCTCAAAACCTCATTATGAATTTTTTCAGTAATCGGTAAGTGCAGCGTATTATATGCTGGATAAGCGGGTTGCTTATGTGGCGGCAGTGGATAGTGAATTAAATTCTGAATTCCCGCTTCTTTGAGATAATGCTGTAAGGCTTCGCGCTGTTGGCATGCCACGACAAATACGTGCCAGACATGATTCTCAGCTTCTAATTTAGGTAATTTAATAAGCGGATTATTAATGTTTTCAATATAAGTGCGAGCGATTTCTTGACGACGTTTGGTTTGTGCATCGAGATATTTTAGCTTAACGCGTAACATTGCCGCCTGTATTTCATCTAAGCGACTGTTGATACCTTGATATAGATTTTTATATTTTTCGTGGGAGCCATAATTACGTAAAGCACGTAAGACGTCCATTAACCTGGAATCATTCGTGGTAATGGCGCCAGCATCACCAAGAGCACCCAGATTTTTCCCGGGGTAAAAACTAAAACCGGACGCATGCCCCCAGTTTCCTGCTTTGCGTCCATCTATATGTGCTCCATGCGCCTGGGCTGAATCTTCTAACACTAAAAGATTATAACGTTCAGCAATGGCTAATATAGACGGCATATCGGCCAAACATCCATAAAGATGTACGGGTAAAATCGCTCGCGTTTTAGCGGTAATGTGCGCCTCAATCTGATTCACGTCAATATTGTAGCTGTGTACATCAGGCTCGATAAAAACCGGAGTTAATTTATTCTCCGTAATTGCTAAAATACTGGCAATATAAGTATTGGCGGGCACCAGAACCTCATCACCCTCGTGGAGGTAGCCTAGCTCTTTCCATGCACGCAGAGTAAGAATTAAGGCATCGAGTCCATTGGCTACACCGATACAATATTCAGTACCGCAGTACGCGGCAAATTCTTGTTCAAAGCATTCCAGCTCGTTTCCGGTAATATACCATCCAGACTTAATTACTCTGGAAGCGGCTTCACAAAGTTCTTCTTGCATTTGTTGATTAACCTTTGCAAGGTTTAAAAAATCAACTTTCATTTATGTTCACCTCATAAAAATCCAGAGCAACTGCGCGCGCTCCAAAGCTTTCCTTTTGCGCCACCAGCCCTTCATTTAAGTAACGCCCATTTTGTTCTGTAGATATGCCAAAATTAAAGTATTCAAATCCTTGGCTGGCACTTTCTTGGATGATGCTTTCTAGCAAATAATCAAGTGCACCTAAATCCTTGCCGATAGAGGAAACAGAAAGATATTGAGTATGAACTACATTCTTAAATTTGAATAATAATGCCGCGGCAATGATTTCTGCTTCATGTTCCACTACTTTAAGTTCAATATTTTGCGGGAATCGGCTATGTAATAAGTGCATTTCCGCAGCCGTATGTACCGGTCTTGCATCATGTTTATCAAGTACAGAGCATAATAAATCGTAAAAGGTATCCCAATTTGTTGAGGTAGATATACTCAGGTTACTCTTTTTGGCCCGAGCAATTAACCATTTCCGACCTTTTGATAAAGGCAGCCGTCGATCAAGTTGGATTACACTAGAAAGATCTCTACGAATTAATTTAGCATTGGCACGGTTAAAAAGTGCATAACTATCTTCTTGATTAGGCTGATGATGAAAGATATAAGGAATTGACTTATATACTATCTTCTTGAATCCGTTTTGCTGCGCGGTTACTAACAATTGCTCAACAATAGCAATTACCGTCTCAATGCGTACTTTGGGTGATAAAAGCAAGCCGCCATAAGTCAAGCCGCCATGAGACATCAAGGTATCATCATGCTTACTGGCAGGAAGAACGGCAACTAAAGCGCCTTCCACATAAAACATTAAGGAGTTATCGATAAAGCGATCGGCATGATACTCCATGAAGTCCCGTTTAAAAAAGAATAAAGGCGATTTACAAGACTCTATAAAGCGGTCCCAATCCCCTTTAACATTCTGCGTATAAACTTCACATGTTACCATTCTAAAAGCTCCGCTACACCAAAACCATCAACGCCCATGTTATTGCCGTTATAAAAGCAATATGTTTTATCCTCAGTCTGTACCAATCGTGGATAGCATAAATGGATTGAATCAAAATCAGCTGTAGATAAGCTCATGCCAAAGTCATCATCTTTTCTGGTCCAATTGACCCCATCTTTGGAGAGGGCAAGCCCTGGGAAATAATCTTTACCGCTAATACTACCCTTGGTATAAAACATGTAGTATTGATCATTTTTTTTATATACCGAAGGTCTTCCAATACGGTATTCTTCACCGTGTACATCCACACATAGGACACCGGGTTTGCTGATCAAAATACCATCCTCAGACTCTGTGTACCAAATGTTGTATTTTGGATAGGGTTTATCATCAATTAACTGCCAATCATCCCCTGCAGCATACCAAATCTTCCAGCGCCCATCTTCATAAATTGCGCTATGGATTGCTCTGATTGTTGTCGCCCCATGGGTGCGATCTAAAACGGGGGTTTCCATCAGGCGTACAAAAGTTTCGCCATTATCGGTGCTTTCAGCAATACCCGTAAATGCCAGAAACTTGACTTGTTTCACCAATTGAAAGCCAACGTAATACATACGTAGTACGTTATTATGACGAATGATATCCCCTAAGATGATGCCATTATCATCAAAGCAGCCAGCACGTCCTACATCTAAAACAGGTTGTTGTGAAACAGCTTTTACTTGGGTTGGATCATGGGCATCTACATCGACATAGCCAATACGGCTGACGCCTTGACTATCGCGAAATCCCGCATAGACACGAATCGTATCATCATCTAACAGAATGGGGGTCGGTGTTAGTGCTGAATTTTCTCGCCAGCTCTGTTCTCCTTGTTGGCGAAAAACAAGCCCTAGTTTGTTCCATTTCAACATTAAATCCTCTTACAATTTTGTAGTTAAGGCGCTTCGTTTAGGCATTTCTTTTGCGGGTGCGCCATAATAAATTTTCTCAGGTTCTTTTAAGCTTTTAGAAACTAAAGCTCCCGAAGCAATAATACAGTCACGCGGAATTTCAACATGATCATTAAAGGTTGAATTCACGCCAAGGAAGCAGGATTCACCAATGCGGCAATATCCAGAAACAACAACATGGGATGAGAGGAAGCAGTTATCTTCAATAACTGTTTGGTGGCCAATATGATTACCACTCCATAAAATGACGTTATTTCCAATTTTGACAAAAGGTTGTACGGTATTATTTTCAAAGATGAAACAGTTTTCACCTATTTCTACATTTCGCCAAACAAAGGCATGGGAACTAATGTAGGTTGCACAGGTGTAACCAAGTTGCTTCACTGCCTGATATAAGCGGGTACGCAAGCGATTTAGTTGTGATGCAGGGATCGCCACAAAAGCTTCATGAGTATCTGGGGAAAAATGCTGAGTTAATTCTTCAAAGGCAACAACAGGCTTCCCGTAAAGCGTTGTCTCTTTGAGGTAGTCTTTTTCTACAGAAAACCCGACAACCTCATAGTTTGAATCATAGGTAAAGTATTCATAAGCAATGCTTGCCAGTTCTCCGGCACCTACAATAACCAGCTTTTTATTTTTCTCCATTTGTTACTTCCTTAATAAATTGATCATAATCGCGAATATAATCGGACTCATTATAATGTTCACTAGCAAATACTACTAAAATACAATCTTCACTGAAATCATGCATTTCACGCCAGGTTAAATTGTTGATCAGCAAGCCTTTAGTTGGCGAATTCAGGACAAAATTCTCGCGTGTTTTGCCATCATCCAGTAGTATACGGCATTGGCCGGCGACACAAACAGCAACTTGCTGCAGGTTCTTATGGGCGTGATATCCTCTACTTACTTCGGGTTTGGTATCAAAAATGTAATAGGCTCGTTTAAGATCAAAAGGAAGATTAGAGCCATTTTCCAGGGCAATTAAACTGCCGCGCTCATCACCAATTACGCGTAAATCAAAAAGGCCTTGAACTTGCTGCTTTGCAGCAGGCATTTTTTTTACTGCTGAAAGGAATGGGGCTTCATTGTCCTTTTCATTGAGAAGAGGCTCTCCGTTTAAAGGCCAATCAATATTTAAATCTGCATCATTCCAATACAGGGATGCTTCCGATGCTTTATGGTAAAAATTGGTGGTTTTATAAAGAAAATCAACTTCTTCCAGTGCAAGGAAGCCGTGAGCAAAACCCTCTGGTATCCACAGCATGCGTTGATTTTCTGCACTTAAAGTCACTCCTACAGAACGTCCAAAGGTTGGAGATCCTTCACGAATATCCACAGCGACGTCGTAGGCAGAACCTTTGGTTACACGCACTAATTTACCCTGAGCATAGGGGGGTAGTTGATAATGTAATCCTCTTAATACCCCTTTTTTCGAGTATGAGTGGTTATCTTGTACAAAGCGGGGAGGGATTGGCAGCCCCAGTTGCTGTAGTTCGCGATGGAAGGTTTCCTCATTGAAACTTTCCATAAACCATCCGCGGTCATCATGAAACACGGCGGGCTCGATAATTACGACATCAGGTATCGCTGTCTGTATTAATTTCATACGGAGATTCCATCCAGTTGGCGAAGTAAATATTGACCATAAGATGTTTTCTTAAAGCGCTCTGCCTGTTGGCAAAGCATTTCGGCATCAATCCACCCCGCATGATAAGCAATTTCTTCCAGGCAAGCAATTTTTAAACCTTGCCGCTGCTCAATAGTATGCACAAAGTGGCTTGCCTCCAATAAGGAATCATGGGTTCCAGTGTCTAACCAGGCA
Source organism: Legionella saoudiensis (assembly GCF_001465875.1). GTDB lineage: Bacteria > Pseudomonadota > Gammaproteobacteria > Legionellales > Legionellaceae > Legionella > Legionella saoudiensis. The sequence continues at coordinate 587,975 of NZ_LN901323.1, forward strand.
AAGCCACGGCCAAGGAGTTCAACATCAAGGCTTTGATCTTCAAGATAAAAGCGATTTACATCGGTAATCTCTAATTCACCACGGGCAGAAGGCTTAATATTTTTGGCTATATCGACTACGCGATCGTCATAGAAATACAAGCCCGTTACGGCATAATTTGATTTAGGGAATTTAGGTTTTTCTTCAATGCTAATAGCACGGCCACTTTTGTCAAACTCTACGACCCCAAAAGCCTCTGGATTAGAAACATGATAACCAAAAATAGTTGCCTTGCCTTCATTGGACGCTGCTTTACGTAAGTTTTCAGAGAAGCTTTGACCATAGAAGATGTTATCGCCGAGGATGAGACAGCTATTATCACCATTAATGAAGTCTTCTCCAATAATAAATGCTTGGGCAAGACCGTCAGGTGAGGGTTGTTCTGCATAGCTCAGTTCAATACCGAACTGCTGGCCATCACCTAAAAGAGCCTGATATTTAGGCAAGTCTTCAGGGGTTGATATAACCAGTATTTCACGTATGCCAGCAAGCATGAGCACTGACAGTGGATAGTAAATCATGGGTTTATCATAAATCGGCAACATTTGCTTTGATACACCGAGAGTAATCGGATGCAGGCGAGTACCTGAGCCGCCAGCTAAAATAATACCTTTACGTTTCTTCATTATTACTTCCCTAAAATTTCTTTAATCATCCGACTCACGCCTAGCTCCCAGTCCGGAAGGTAGATGGAGAAGGCATCAATTAATTTTGTTGTATTTAATCGAGAATTCAGTGGACGCTTCGCCGGTGTAGGATATGCTTCACTGGAAATAGGAATAATCTGCTCAACGAGTAACTGCTCACCTGCGTTAGTGATTTCATCAACCAGAAACTTGGCATAATCATACCAAGAAGTTTCTCCTCGAGGGGCGAGATGATACACGCCCTTTAGTAAGGGGTTTTGTACTACCATCCGCAGTGTATGCGCCGTAATGTCTGCTAATAAATCGGCACCTGTTGGTACGCCAATTTGGTCATTAATAATACGTAATTCTTGGCGTTCACGGGCTAAGCGTAAAATTGTCTTTGCAAAATTAGCTCCGCGCGCAGCATACACCCAGCTTGTACGAAAAATAAGGTGCTTGCAGCCAGAGGCTTGGATGGCTTGCTCGCCTGTTAGTTTACTTTTTCCATAACAATTAAGAGGAGCTACAGGATCTGTTTCTTGCCAAAATTTGCTACCACTACCATCAAAAACATAATCGGTAGAATAGTGAATTAACCAAGCATCAAGGGCAGTTGCTTCGGTGGCTAAAACTTCTGTAGCAGTTGCATTCACAAGCATTGCTAACTCGGGCTCACTTTCAGCCTTATCCACGGCAGTATAGGCTGCCGCATTAACGATAACATCAGGAGCAAGATGGCGAATGGTCCGGGCTAATAATTCCGGCTTGGTTAAATCGCCACACAAGGGAGCGGCATTATTGCGATCCAGGGCAATGAGCTCTCCCAGTGGCGAAAGAGCACGTTGGAGTTCCCATCCCAGTTGGCCATTTTTTCCTAAAAGCAAGATTCTCATGCGGGAATACCACATGCGGAAGCATTTTGCTTGGTTTCAGTGGCATGAGCCTGTTCTTTAGTATTATTCACCCAACTAAGGTTATCAATATACCAGGCAACGGTTTTGCGCATTCCACTTTCAAACGTTTCTGCGGGTGTCCAATTTAAATCCTGCTGAATTTTGCTGGCATCAATAGCATAACGCTGATCATGACCTGGTCTATCTTTAACGTAGGTGATTAAATCAGTGTAATTCGCGACCCCAATAGGTTTTGTTGGTACTAATTCTTCTAAAAGAGAGCATATCGTGTGCACTACATCAATATTTCTTTTTTCATTATGGCCGCCGATATTATAAGTCTCTCCAACGGCCCCCTGTTTTAATACGTGATAAAGAGCACGAACATGATCATCAACATAGAGCCAGTCACGAATTTGCAAACCGTTACCATAAACGGGTAAGGGCTTGCCTGCGAGTGCATTAAGTATGACTAGTGGAATCAATTTTTCAGGGAATTGGTAAGGTCCATAATTATTCGAACAGTTGGTAATTAAAACCGGTAAGCCATAAGTTCGGTGCCAAGCTCGGACTAAATGGTCAGAGCATGCTTTGCTCGCAGAATAAGGCGAGCTTGGGGCATAGGGCGTGGTTTCCGTAAATAAGTCGGAGGTGTTTTCCAGATCACCATAAACTTCATCAGTAGAAATATGATGAAAACGAAAAGACTCTTTGCGTTCTAGTGGGAGTGACTGCCAATATTCAAGTGCTGCTTCCAAAAGCACATAGGTACCAATGATATTGGTTTGAATGAAGGCAGAAGAACCCGAAATGGAGCGGTCAACATGGCTTTCCGCAGCAAGATGCATAATGGCATCTGGTTGGTAGGTTTTTAATAGTTGTTTTATTTTATCAGCGGAGCAAATGTCCACTTTTTCAAAAAAAAACCGCTCATTGCCCGAAACACTTTCAATGGATGCAAGATTTCCAGCATAAGTCAGCTTGTCAACATTAACTACTACTTCAGATGTTTCATTGATAAGATGACGAACCAATGCAGAGCCAATAAAACCTGCACCTCCAGTAATCAGAATTTTCATATTGACCAACCAAAATATATTAGATAACGAATAAGTTATAGTTTCCTGAGCCGTCGCGTGGCACTTGCGGCAATCGGGGCGACTTTATCATACCGAATAAGCTGTCGCAAGGGTTAAAAATAAACCAAAATGAGTTGGTATAGCCTGGTTGCGTGCAACCAGGTAACCGTTAAACCGATGGCAAAGCTTCCGCTTTTTCACAATACTCAGGTACCAACTGCACCAATAATTTACGCAATTCCCGTTCATTCATGGTATGACATGCTTGCTCAATCGCATCAAAAGTATGAATTAATTGTTGCCAATCCATAACGCGATGTTTTGCTTGTAGAATTTTTTCATGCATTGTTGGACGTAATTGCTCTGTTTCATGAAAAAGCTCTTCATAAAGTTTTTCGCCTGGGCGCAGGCCTGTATATTTGATTTGAATATCGCGGTGTGGTTCTTTCCCGGCAAGCCTTATTATTTGCTCCGCCAGATAGTTAATTTTAACGGGATCACCCATGTCCAGCACAAAAACTTCTCCACCATGCCCATTCACCATTGCTTGCAAAATGAGCTGGCAGGCTTCCGGAATGGTCATGAAATAACGTGTAATATCCGGATGAGTTACTGTTAACGGCCCACCTTCTTTCAGCTGTTTTTTGAATAAGGGGACTACACTTCCTGCGGAGCCTAACACGTTACCAAAGCGCACGGTAATAAACTGAGTTGCAAAATGCCCATTGAGATTTTGGCAATAAATCTCCGCTACCCGCTTAGTCGTACCCATTATATTGGTTGGATTGACCGCTTTGTCAGTAGAAATCAGAATAAATTTATTTACATTAAAATCCACACTGGCTTCAGCAATCGCCTGGGTGCCAAGCACGTTATTCATGACCGCGATTCGTACTTGTTCTTCGAGCATGGGAACATGTTTATAGGCTGCGGCATGAAACACTATTTGCGGCTTAAATTTTTCAAAAAGCTGTTTAATCGCATGTTTATCCAGCACCGAAGTCAGGCTAATATGCAGCGGTAGATTTTCAAATGTGTGGCGTAATTCATGTTCAATTTGATAGAGATTGAACTCCGAATTATCAATGATGATTAATTTTTCCGGCTTAAGTTGCGCAATTTGTCGGCATAGTTCGGAGCCGATGGAGCCGCCGCCACCGGTTACAACCACTCGTTTTCCATAAACGGCAGTAGAAATTTCATTCCATGCTAATTCAATTTGCTCACGCCCCAGCAAATCTTCTAATTTAATCTGCTCTAGGGCCGTAGGGCTTGAGCCTTCAAGAATTTTCATTAATGACGGTAATATTTTTACCGGGTATGCGGTGGCGCTGCATTTTTTATAGATGGTTTGCAAATGCTCCTTAGGTAAAGATGGAATTGCAATTAATAACTCATCTGCGGGATAGCTTTGTATGAACTTAGGTGATAATAATAAGTCAGTGGAGCCGATAATGGGATAGTTTTGCATTAAGGTTCCATGCAATAAGGGATTGTCATCAAGTATGGCGACAATTTTGTAAGGTTTTAATCGAGTATCATTTTCTCGTAAAAATAAATTTGCTCCAGCCCCGGCGCCAATCACTATCAAACCGGTGCCCGTAGCACGTGTTCTAGGAGAGGATTGTAAATATTGCCGATAAAAATAACGGCTTGATAGAATTAAAATTAAGGTTAATTCTGGATAGAAAATAATTTCTGAACGTGAAATTAAGGTAAGTCTATTGCTGAGGAACTCTAGAAAGAAGAATAAAATCGAGCCAGACAATACGGTATAAATATTTCTTTTTAAATCTTTAGTGGAAACATTTTTCCAAATAACCGCATAGACACGAAAATATTTGATTGAAATAGCAAAGGCTACCGAAATACTTAACCATTGGGTTAGTGAAAATGTATCAAGTTGTCCTGAAATTAATGAATGAACAATAAACCAACTAAATAGTGCCATGGCTAAATCATGGCCCATGACGAACCAGGCCCTTGAATTCCTAATCAAACTTTTTTTCATCTATGTCTCTCTTGACGCCTGCATTTTCACTAGGGGCTATTTAGTGCCAACAGTCCCAACATCGCTTAATTTATGAGGTACTTTACCATATTCTTAATAGTTCTTGCGATTTTTTTAGAGGAGAGATCTTTATTTTATGCGGCATATCATGGGTTACAATAGATTAAGCTCTTGATTTTAAATTTAATTGCTGCACCAACTTACATTTACTCACAAAACGTTCACGGGGTAAATTTGTTGGTGCAGATGGTGCGCGCAAAATGAATGATTATTAACCTGCTAAAGTGACTCGTTGTGGCAGCTCCTCAACAAAGGCTTGAGTAGCGGTTTTCTCATCTTTGGGTGCAAATAATCGGTGCTGGTTATATGCCGAGTTAGTTTTGGCAGAAGTAAGTACCCCTTCTATATCTTTAGCATCAGCACGTAGTATTTGTTGCTGTAATGTTCGAAGCTCAGCTTTTTTCTTCTCCGCTGTTTCAGCACCAAACCATACGCCATTTAAATGTTTTTGTATGTGTTTTTCAATTAAGCCCACCGTATGTTCTGCTTGCCAAGTGTCAGATAAAGGAAGATTAAGCTCGGGTTGAGGATTTTCGACTACAGGTTCGATCAGTTGTGGTTCCATAGGAATTAACCAAGCAGCCAGAGAGTCCCATTTGGAGGCCAAAATATCCAATGGTATTGCTAGGGTAAATAATATTTTTGCCGGAATATCGAGCTCGTGGCTGTGCCCACCATGCCCACTGAATCGTTTTTTTAGTATTTTTTGGGTTACGGCATTTATATCGTCAGCATCGTCTTGCTCAGTTTTTTTCTGTTTGTGGCCATGGCCAATAAAGTAGTGCGCATCTTCAAAGCCCTCACTAATAAAGGCGATGAGTGCAGCCCAAATTTGCGGTACTCCAGGCATCCGATCTGCGGTTAAGGCAATGCTGACCAAATGCCCCATGAATAGCATGATGCGTAAGGGGGTAATCGTCAACGCCTTAATGATACGGAATGGATTGAATACCTGCAGCCAGTTTTTATTTTTCCAAAGGTCATTCCACGTTTCTTTTATTGAGTCATAGAAGCTGGTGGATGAATCTTTCTCTTCTGCATAGATGGATTTGTCAAGCTCTTCAATTGACTCAGCGGTATTTTGAATGTTAAAACTCAATGCTGACAGCCCAGTAATCAAGGGGTTTATGCCTCCCATGATAAACTTGGGCATTCTACCCATCCAGTCGAATAAGGGACGTGCATTCGTTGCAATAGTCCACCAGGTGCCGGCAGTGCAAACCGTAAGCGCAATGGCTAACCCAACCAAAAGCGCAGACATTGATGCCATAAATAGATTACGTAAAGAAAAGCGTTCTTCTTTAAAGTGCGTGTGAATTCTCGTAAGCCAATTGCTAATGGTGTTATTATTAATAAGGTCAGTAACGGTATTGAACGTTAGCAAACCGTAAGCAGCTCCCGCAACTACAGCCATAGGTACAATCATGAACGGCCAGTAGGCAAAGGGAATGACGGCAATCCAAGGAATGGCACTAAAGGCCTCCATAATAAGGTAAGTACTGCCTAACCCCATAAACAAGGCAGAAAGCGAGCTAAATACGGCAGCGATTTGGAAATTGCGACGGCGCTTATGGAAATCGGCTTGCCATGTTACTTGATTATTTTGGCTTAACCAGATGCGTAATTGTTCAGCAGCATTTGAAACAGGTGTATTCCCGTGCTCTGAATGGGAGAATAATTCTAAGGCGAGTTGTTGCTCCATCTCTTTGAGCAATTTCTGAATCTTTTTCTTTTCGGCTTTATTGGCCGGCTTTTTAAGTTTTAATTGTAAGGCTGCATAATTAACAAAGAATGATGGGCAGTCAGGGTCATTAATATCTTTAGGGAAGTGCTCCAGTAAAAACTCCTTCGCAAGTTGATTTTGTAAGTAGTTGTGCTTAAACAACTTTCCTAAGGCGCCTTTGATATTTTGTAAATAAATTTCAGCTTCATAAACTACAGAAAGCACGAATGTTGCAATCGCAAAAGGTAAAACGGGGATAAGCGCAAACATTCCGCTAAAACTTAAAAGACCAAGAATTAAGCTAGCACCGGCAGTAAGAAGGATTGGAATAAGGTTGTAAGGTTTTTTTTTTATATTCATTGTTAATCATTTAACCTGTTAGCGAGCGTGAATAGGACTGTATCGCAAATGAGAATGATTATCAATAGCATAAAGATTAAAAAAAGGGCATAATAGAGTGGAATTGCTCGAAAAAGCAGGCCGAGCAAAGGTTTTTATGGGTGTAGCTGTAGATTCAATAGATGATTTTAGGTAAAGTGAAACGTCATGATTTACCTCATGTAGTTTCTTTTGTTTGAAACTCAACATTAATTAGGAGAGGATATGCGTTTTAATCAATGGATGGGCTTTATTGTTGCTGGTTCAATGTTAGCAGGTTCCCACGTTTCTGCTGCAAGTGTTCCTGTGCATGAGCAATTGCAAGTTTCTCAATGTCTTGCTGCAAAAATAACTACTGCATATGATGTTTTGGCAGAAAACAAACAATTTCGAATTATAGATGTTCCCAGTGCCGATGTGGAATCACTCAGCCATTTAGCTGATAAGGAACATTGTGGTCGTTTTGTGAATGTGAGTCAGCGTATCGCAGGAAATTCACTGGTTGCAAAACAGCGTGCTGCTAAAAATCTTTTAGAAAAGAAAGCAGTGCAAGCACCCACCAAAGAAAAAGCTTCCTATGAAATTAAGCATCAAGATGAAGTAAATGCTGCGTTGCAAAATGTGGTTGCTGATAATATTTGGCAAACATTGACTCATTTGACTTCATATCATAACCGTTCAGCAACTAAAGACACAGGTGTTGATGCTGCAAAATGGTTAAAAGCTAAATTTGAAGCAATGGCAACCGAATATGGTCGTACCGATGTAGCCACTTATTTCGTTTCTACTGGCTACTATAAACAACCTTCTTTAGTGACCGTTATTGGCAAAGATATTAAGGCTCCAGGTATTGTTATTGGCGCTCATATGGATACTTTAGATGGTCGAATGCCAGGTGCTGGTGATGATGGTAGTGGATCTTCAAGTATCATGGAAATGGCTCGTGTTTTGTTGTCGTCTAACACCACATTTAAACGGCCTATTTACATTATTTGGTATGCCGCAGAAGAACGTGGCCTGGTTGGTTCTCAGCATGTAGTAGAGCATTTCCAAGCGCATGCGATTCCAGTTAAAGCTGCGATTCAATTTGATATGACTGGTTATCGTGTTGATCCTAAAGATCCAACCATGTGGGTGTTTACTGATTACACTGACAAAGGATTGAGCAATTTTGTGGCGAAGTTAATTGATACTTATGTGAAGGTCCCTGTTGATTATTCACGCTGTGGCTATGGTTGTAGTGATCATGCTTCATGGACTGAAATCGGCGTTCCTGCAGCATTCCCCTGTGAGTCAAACTTTGACGATCACAACCCCTATATTCATAGCTCTTCAGATACTATGGCGCTTTTGAGCTTAGAGCATATGACTAATTTCAGTAAGTTAGCGGTAGCTTTTGCTATTGAATTAGCATCTGAGTAATTTCCTCTAGCCTCTTTGGTTAAGCCAGAGAGGCTTCTTAATTGAAACAATAAGTTTCCATCTTTCTATTTAAGTCTTGGAGTAGATCATGAGCAAGTTCGCCATTAAGGCCCAGTTATTTTTAGCGATACTTTTTTGTTTTTGGGTAAATACCAGCTTATTTGCGGCAATCCACAGGTTAACTCCGCCTTGGGAATTATTACACAGTCAATTAAGCGCAGCTTTAGAAGCTGACCCATGTGTGCACGTGAAGCCATTAACCGGACAAGGGCTGGATATGGAAATTAGTGTGATGGTTTGCAATGATAAAAAAGCTTTAGCCCTTGCTGCCTTTCTAACTAAACGCCATGAATTTGGTGAGCACTTGGCTGTTACGGTGAATGTATATGCACCGAATTTACTGCCAGTAAATGCAACACTTCCAAGTGATCTTGAAGCTACTGCCAAGCTGTTAAGTCGAGCGTTGAACGGAAATAAATATTTTATAAAAACAGGAATGGGGACTGGCCCAATGGCTCAGCCAGTAGCCTATGCAATTTTTCAACCTGTTGTCATCCAGTATTTTTCTGATGATATTAGCGATTGGTATTCCAATACGAATGAAGTCGCCGCAAAAGTCTTTGGTGAGGTGTTTAATTTACATCCTTTTGATGATACCGCAATACAAATATTTCCTACGACGGCACCGATCCCGAAAAAGTAATTTTGCATTGTTTAAAAATTGCCGTTATGGACAAGATAATAGCTAAGCTCAAATGTTTTAATTTAAATTCCCATGCTGTCATTGCGAACGAAGTGAGGCAACCCAGGGTTCTGTGCTTTGACCATTAGATTGCTTCCTCCCTTCATTCAGGTCGTTCCAACAACCCTTTCAATTTTTCATACTTCGCCGTTAACCGCGCAATTAACTTTTCCGGCTGATGCTGCTGTAACTGTGTCTCTAATTGGCTAATCCCCAAATTTAGCTTTTCTAGCTTTCGGGCTAAGGCAGAGGAAGGGTTGGTTTCATATTCTTGGGTGAGTTGCTCATAAAGAGCTTGTTGTTCGTTTAAAAAAGTATTGATGCCCTGAAGTTTATTCACTCGGTAATCAATATCTTCTTTTAATTTCTGCAGGGTCTGTTCAGCATGGGTTACACGCTTCCTGCGTGTAACATGCTCATTGTGTTGTATTAACTTTCGGGAAATAGAGGCTCTCTTTTTATCATCAAAAAAAATAGCCATTTCTACCTCACTTTTTAACGTACGCTAATCAGGTTATTGAGTGTAGACGAGTCAGCGTGTTCCACGGTTGAGGTTGATGTTAGATCCCGTTGCTGTTCTTGACTAGCAACCACAATCTCGTGCGCATGTTCTTCCTGCTGAATCACTCTATCTACTTCTCTTTCTAAAGAACCATCCACCACACTGATTTCTTCTACCAGTTGTGTCTGAGATTCAAATAATGAGCTTATAATGCCATACACTTCATCATTATCATTAACCAATTCATCACCTGGTTGTGGACTTGGTTGCATTTTCTGAGCTAGTTTTTCGAACTCTTGCTCACTGAAATTGGCATGGAGTACTGCTTGCACCAGCTGGGTTTGGAAATTAGCAGCTTGAAGCGCCTCATCTTCTGGAAGTTGTTCCATTGCTGTGAGCGTGTTGATGCTTTTTAATTTCTGATTATAAATTTCTTTCGAACTCCATTCCATGTGCGCCTTTTCAGCTTGGTATGTAGATAGACGGTGCTCATTAAGCCCTATTTGGGTGGCACTTGTAATGGTAGCAGTTAACGCCAAGCCTGCACCAACGGCACCTAAAATTAGCTCAGTAGTGCCAACCAAGGCAATACCTAGTGGCGCAAGTACCCCTGAAAGTACTAACGCAAAACCGATTAAGGTGACTACTGCCGCCACTGCTGCAAAAATGCTACTGCTATTCCTACGCCAAAATGACTGTTTACTTACTGTGTCTAAGACTGGATCAGTTACGCTATTTATTTGCTTAGTATGCCATTGAGCATACCATTCATTCAATTGCTCTATGTTTTTTTGGCGTTTTTCTACTAAAGCTGCTTTAACATGACTGAATTGTTGTTTCGTAAGATCCCAAGTTTTCACTTTCTTTTTTTGTTTTTCTAACTTATCAACCACAGCAGTATCGTAAGGATATTTGCCTGTGTGGTATTTGGCATGAAGCTTATCCAAGTTATCAAGATTGAGCTTTCCATCTTGAGTGAATAGGCCGCAATCCTTTATTTGTTGAGCTAAAGTTTTTGATTTCAAAAAATCAAAAAGAGCTTTTTGAGCCTCATTAGTGCTGACCAATCCCTTTTTGCCCAGATCAAGTATTTCTGCTGATGAAAGCAAGAACACTTGTCTCTCTTCAGGGGCTGCGGTGGTATTACGGATGATGCTTATAGTCCATAGATTAGGATCCAGAATGGAATAATCAATGGATATTCCGCAGGGGACACCATTGTCATCAAAATAAGCAAGACCAATGTCTCTTTTATTGTCTCTGTGAACGTATGTGAGGCGATCTTGTATACGATCAGGGGCACCCTCAGCTGTTTCGTGCTCTTCAAAGCGAGGCTCAAGCTGTATGTAGAAACCTAGTAACATGCTAAAGAAGGACGCGGTTAAATTGCCTTGGTTATAAGCAACTGATGTTGCTGGGTTCATCCAAGTGGCAACGAACTCGTCAAAGCTTCTATCATTAGTAGATACATATTGGTCACGATCCAAGTCCAAAAGCAACTGTCCTGTGAGGTCTGAACTGGGGCTAGTATAATTTTCAACATGTCCTTCTTCTGTGGGATAAAACGGCATTACAGGATACATTACTTTTAATATATCTACGTAATTTCCTGTTAACTTTCTAACTTTAGCCATAATCACATTACCCCTTTCGTTTCATTGATACTATAAATAATACCATGAAAATCTTAACTGAACATTAAATGGGCATATTTACTGGAGTTTATTTGTTTGAGTGTAGGGCTGAGCGCAGGAAGCTACGCTCAACAATTTATCAGGGTAACTTATTTTTCATAACCTTCAGGTTTTGACTGGCTCACTGGCGGGCAATGGTATTCCGCCGAAATTTTATTATCATCATCAACCGCTTGCAAAATTACCGGGAATTGCCACAAGCTATGAAGATGTTTTAACACTGCTGAAGTTGTCTCTCCTAGGGGGATGCGATTCTGTTGTGTATATCTTAGGGTGAGTGAACGATCCCCTTGCAAGTCCACTGAATAAACTTGGATATCTGGTTCAAAGGTACCCAAATTATATTGTCTGGATAAGGCTTCTCTAATTTTTTGATAGCCGGCACTATCATGAATGGCATTGACATAGAGTTCGGGGCTACGATCATCATCTACAATATGAAACAATTTTAAATCGCGTATTAATTTGGGCGATAAATATTGGGCGATAAAACTTTCGTCTTTGTAATTCCGCATAGCGGTATCAAGACTTTTTAACCAGTCGGTGTTTGCTAGATAGGGGAACCAGGCTTTATCTTCATCGGTGGGATCTTCGCAAATACGTTTGATGTCTTGCATCATATGGTATCCCAAAGTATAGGGGTTAATCCCACTATAATAAGGGCTATTATAGGACGGTTGCATAATAACATTTGTATGACTTTGCAACACCTCCAACATAAACTCATCAGTGACTAAGCCTTCATCATACAAAGCATGGAGCAAGGTATAATGCCAGAAACATGCCCATCCCTCATTCATTACTTTGGTTTGCCCTTGAGGGTAAAAATATTGCGCCATTTTGCGAACAATGCGCACGATTTCTCGTTGCCAGGGTTCAAGCAGAGGCGCATTTTTTTCAAAGAAGTATAAAATATTTTCTTGTGGTTCGCTGGGGAAGCGTTTTTTCTTGCTTGTTTCTACTGCGTGTTTGCTTTGTGGAATAGTTCGCCATAATTCATTAATTTGCGATTGCATGTAAATTTCACGGTTTTGCTGGCGAATTTTCTCTTCCTGAATGGATAAGGGAGCCGGATGTTTATAGCGATCAACGCCATAATTCATGACTGCATGACATGCATCCAGAATCGACTCAACCTCATCGATGCCATAACGCTCTTCGCAATCAGCAATGTATTTTTTTGCAAAGACTAAATAATCAATAATGGCATCGGCCGAAGTCCACATTTTAAAAAGATAATTATTTTTAAAAAAAGAATTATGACCATAACAGGCATGTGCAATAACCAATGCCTGCATGGCAATGGTATTTTCTTCCATTAAATAGGAAATACAGGGATTTGAATTAATGACCATTTCATAGGCCAAGCCCATTTGTCCCCGTTTATAACTTTTTTCTACCCCAACGAAGTGTTTACCAAAAGACCAGTGGTTATATCCTATAGGCATGCCCACAGAGGAGTAGGCATCCATCATTTGTTCTGCAGTAATAACTTCAATTTGATTGGGATAAGTATCCAGGCCAAAATCTTTGGCGATACGTGCAATTTCACGATCATAATCCTGGATTAATTCAAAGGTCCACTCAGCACCAGTGGATATAGGCTTCTTCTTTCTCATGCCGTTTTCCTTTTAAATAATTCATGAAATACTGGATAAATATCTGCAACAGTATCAATATTTTCCATCGCAAAATTAGGGTATTGTTCTTTAACCAATTGATAGACTTCCCATAAGCTTTGATGATGGCGTGGCATAATTTCAATATACGCAAAATACTGTAGTAGAGGCATGATTTTTTCTTGCAGCAATTCCTGGCAATAAGGCGAATCAGCATTCCAGTTATCACCATCAGAAGCTTGAGCCACATAAATGTTCCAGGCTTCTGGTGGATAGCGTACTTCAATAATGTTATTCAATAATTCCAGCGCGCTAGAAACTACTGTACCCCCGGTTTCTCGCGAATAAAAAAACTCCTCCTCATTAACTTCTTTTGCTGAGGTATGATGACGGATAAAGACCAATTCGATTTTCTCGTAATTTTTAGTAAGGAACATGTACAACAGAATGAAAAACCGTTTGGCTATATCTTTTTTTGCCTCATCCATAGAGCCTGAAACGTCCATAACGCAGAACATAACCGCCTGCGTAGAAGGAGAGGGGACGCGTAGTCGGTAATTGTAGCGTAGGTCAATCGTATCAATAAAAGGCACGGCCTGTATTTTCTTTTTTAAATGTTCAATATGTAGCTTTAATTCTTTTAGGACAACCGTATCAGGTACCGGTTCTTGTAATAGCTGCTCTAATCGTGTTTCTGCATCTTTTAATTGGCGTTTATAAGGCGAGGCTAAGGCAATACGACGACTGGTTGCTTGCTTCATTGAGCGCAACACATTAATGTTATTAGGAATACCACTGGTAGTTACGCCAGCACGAATGGTTTTAAAGGTACTAATACGCGCGAGTTCTTTTTTTACTAAATCAGGTAATTCCAGATCTTCAAAATATAAATCGAGGAATTCTTCGCGCGATAATTCAAACACAAAATCATCTTCGCCTTCACCGCTATTACTGGCATCCCCATCACCGCCACCATCGCCACTACCGCTGCCGCTAGGTCTTTTAATGCGGTCACCGCTAATAAAATTATCGTTTCCTGGCAAAACACGCTCGACGTGCCCACCTCGTCCTTGATGAAATCGTGGTTCGGAAATGTCTTTAGCAGGAATAGAAATCTGTTCGCCTTGATCAATTTCCGTAATACTGCGTTTGCCTACCGCATCGGAGACTGCTCTTTTTATTTGGTTTTTATAACGACGGAGGAAGCGCTGGCGATTCACCGTGCTTTTTTTCCCCGCATTTTGTCGTCTATCAATCAATTGCGACATGATTTTAACTCCGCGACTTTACGTGCCAATTTGTTCTCTCCTCTGGGGCCCAATGTCTGCTTCATAAGGGAGCAAACATTGGCCATTATCCTTGAGCCCCCGCATTATCGCGGGGAAAGAGAAGAGGATTATTGAGTCGTTTTTATTATTGTGATTTACGTACTCGTAAATACCATTCACAAAGCAGGCGAACCTGTTTGCGTGTATAGCCTTTCTCGATCATACGAGAAATAAACTCCTCATGTTTTTTCTTGTCATCTTCTGATGCTTTGGCATTGAAGGAGATGACTGGCAGTAAATCCTCTGTGTTGGTGAACATTTTCTTTTCAATGACCGATCTGAGTTTTTCATAACTATTCCACACGGGATTTTTACCGCGGTTATTTGCCCGTGCACGTAAAACAAAGTTTACCACTTCATTACGGAAGTCTTTAGGATTAGAAATACCTGCAGGTTTTTCAATTTTTTCCAATTCTAAATTAAGCAAGCTGCGGTCAAAAATTTCGCCGGTATCCGGATCGCGATAATCTTGGTCCTGTATCCAGAAATCAGCATAAGTAATGTAGCGGTCGAAAATATTTTGTCCGTATTCAGAATAAGACTCTAAGTAAGCTGTTTGAATTTCCTTACCGATAAACTCAACGTACTTGGCCGCTAAATATTCTTTAATGAAGCCCAAATAAGTTTCTTGAACTTCTTGCGGGAATTGTTCTTGTTCAATTTGGCGCTCCAATACATACATTAAATGTACGGGGTTAGCCGCAACTTCGCTATGATCAAAATTGAATACTTTTGATAATATTTTGAAGGCAAAACGAGTCGAAACCCCACTCATTCCTTCATCAACACCGGCAAAATCACGATATTCTTGATAGGATTTTGCTTTAGGATCAGTATCTTTTAAGCTTTCACCATTATAAACGCGCATTTTTGAATAAATGCTGGAGTTTTGTGGTTCTTTTAAACGGGTCAATACTGAAAATTGAGCCAGCATATCCAAGGTTCCTGGAGCACAATGAGCCTGAGTTAATGAGCTGTTATCAATAAGTTTTTGATAAATTTTTATTTCTTCAGAAACACGTAAACAATAAGGAACTTTTACAATATTAATACGGTCAATAAATGCTTCATTATTTTTATTGTTTCTAAATGTTTGCCATTCTGACTCATTCGAATGCGCTAGAATAATTCCTTCAAAGGGTATGGAAGATAAGCCTTCAGTGGCGTTATAGTTCCCTTCCTGGGTGGCCGTAAGCAAGGGATGCAGCACTTTAATTGGCGCTTTAAACATTTCCACAAACTCTAATAGGCCGCGGTTAGCTCGGCACAGGCCTCCAGAGAAACTGTATGCATCGGGGTCATCCTGGGAAAACTCTTCTAATTTACGAATGTCAACTTTCCCTACCAGTGATGAAATATCCTGGTTGTTTTCATCGCCAGGTTCAGTTTTTGCCACCGCAATTTGCTTCAAACGAGAGGGTTTGACTTTAACCACTCTGAATTTGCTAATATCACCATTGAATTCATGCAAGCGTTTTACGGCCCAAGGGGACATTAGGTAGCGTAAGTGACGTGCAGGAATACCAAAGCGCTCCTGCAATAATTCGGCATCTTCAACTGGATTAAATAAAGATAAGGGTGACTCAAATACGGGGGAGCCTTTAATTGCATAAAAAGGAATATTTTCCATTAAATCCTTTAGCTTTTCGGCAATAGAAGATTTACCGCCGCCCACTGGGCCAAGCAGATACAATACTTGTTTTGTTTCTTCCAAACCTTGGGCTGCATGTTTTAAGAAGCCAACGATTTGTTCAATGGGCTCTTCCATGCCATAAAAATCTTTGAAAACATTATATCGTGGAATTATTTTATTGGAAAAAATACGTGATAATACAGGGTCGTGTCGTGTATCCACCATTTCAGGTTCGCCTATGGCCATCAATAAGCGTTCCGCTGGATTAGCATATGCTGATGGATCGTTTTTACACAATTCCAGATACTCATCCAAGCCCATCTCTTCTTCTTTGTTATCAACAAAGCGCTTGGTATAGCCGGCTAAAAAATCTTGAGTGTTCATGAGCCATCCCCTTAACTTATCCCTCGGCAGGATATAACGTGATTTCCGGTATCTCTGCTTCTTTTTATTTGCATTGCAAAGAAACTTCTTACATCAAGTATAGGCATTAATTTAAGTAGTTTTCCAGATAACTCAATAAACTTAAATGTTTTTTTATGAGCGGAATGCTAACTACATTAATACAGCAATCGATTTTTGCATTCTCTGACCTATAATTGACAAATATTTCTATTATTGCTCAATGCTTTTTTACGATGCACTCATTGATTTATAGACGACTTTAGGTGATTCTTATCCACAATTCGCGTTATAAGGGAAAATGATGACCACATCAGACAACACTATTTATTTAAAAAATTATCAGCAACCTCGGTTTGTCGTTAATACGGTAAATTTAAATTTCGATTTATATGATGATCATGCTTTAGTGAGCAGCGAACTTAAATTAACGCGCCAGCATGCAGGCGCTTTGCATTTACAAGGTGAAGAGCTGGAATTAGTGAGCTTCCATCTGAATGGCCAGCAATTGGAGCCATCAGCCTATCAGCTCTCTGATGATGGGCTAATCATCGAGCACTGCCCTGATGAGCTGACTTTAAAAATCGTTACCCGTATTTACCCCCAAAATAATACGCAATTATCTGGGCTCTATCGTTCTAACCATCTATTTTGTACTCAGTGTGAGGCGGAAGGTTTTCGTCGTATTACCTATTTTCCTGATCGCCCCGATGTGTTGGCAACATATACCACACGTATTTCTGCAGATAAAAAGCAATATCCCATTTTATTATCTAATGGAAATTTAATTGATTCCGGGAATGAGGATAATGGACGCCACTGGGTTGTATGGCAGGATCCCTTTAAGAAGCCTTCTTATCTTTTTGCACTAGTTGCTGGTAATTTGGCTCATATTCATGATCAATTTGTCACGTGTTCTGGAAGAACCATTGATTTATACATCTATGTTGAGCCAGGCAATGAGGATAAATGCGGCCATGCAATGGAGTCGTTAAAAAATTCCATGCGTTGGGATGAAGAGGTTTATGGTCGCGAGTACGATTTGGATATTTTCATGATCGTGGCAGTAAGCGATTTCAATATGGGGGCGATGGAAAATAAGGGATTAAACATATTTAATTCTAAATACATCTTAGCTCGTCCTGATACGGCAACAGATCAAGATTTTGCTGATGTGGAAGGTGTTGTCGCGCATGAGTATTTCCATAACTGGACCGGAAATCGTGTTACCTGCCGTGACTGGTTTCAATTAAGTTTGAAAGAAGGATTAACGGTTTTTCGCGATCAAGAGTTTTCTCGCGATATGAATTCACGTGATGTGAACCGAATTACCGATGTAAAGGTTCTGCGTAGCAGTCAATTTCCAGAGGATGCCAGCTCTATGGCACATCCTGTAAGACCCGAGTCATATCAAGAGATTAATAATTTTTATACGGCCACAGTTTATAATAAAGGGGCGGAAGTTATTCGCATGCAACATACCTTATTAGGTAAAGAGCGTTATCGCAAAGGGATGGATTTATATTTTGAGCGTCATGATGGCCAGGCGGTGACGATTGATGATTTTGTTGCAGCAATGGAAGATGCCAATGGTGTTGATTTAACGCAATTCAAACGCTGGTATAGCCAAGCAGGAACTCCAGAAGTTAAGGTAAGTAGTCATTTTGAGCAAGGGCAGTTAACCCTGAAGATGATGCAAACTTGTCCAGCAACACCGGAATGTAAAGAGAAAAAGCCATTTCATATCCCTATTCGCATGGCATTATTTGATGCCACTGGGCAATTAATGCCAACTGAGCAAGAAATTCTAGAGTTAAAAGAAACCGAACAAAGCTTCACTTTTACTGGTTTACGTGAAAAGCCCGTAATTTCTTTATTACGGGAGTTTTCAGCGCCAATTAAGTTAAAACATGAGCTCAGTTGCGATGAATTAATTTTCTTAGTGCGCTATGAAACAGATGGCTATGCAAAATGGGATGCGGCTCAACGCTTGGTATTAAATTGTCTGAGCGAGTGCTTAAATTCATCCGCAGATAAATGGCAAATATCAGAGCCGTTAATTGGCGCATTGCGACATGTGCTATTAGATGCCTCTTTAGATGCTGATTTACGAGCAGAATTACTCACGCCTCCAGGCTTTGAAGAGGCCGTCTTATTATTAGACGCTGTGGACGTGAGTAAGGTCGAAGCCGTGCGTGATTATTTTAGAGCCCAATTGGGGACAAAGTTATATGCTGAAATCCAATCGCTTTATCAACAGTTGTGGCAAGTAGAAGACCATAGTATGAATGGCCTAGCTTATGGCCGTAGAAAGTTACGCAATGTGTGCTTGTGGCTCATGATGAAGGCGAACGAGGCGGCGGCGATTGATGCCTGCCAACAACAATTTATACATGCCAAAACCATGACGGATCAAATTGCAAGTTTTGCATTATTAGTTAATTGTTCGAACCAAAAAATGCGTGAGCAGGCCATTAATGATTTTTATAAGCAATGGTCTAAAGATGAGCTGGTTTTGGATAAATGGTTTGCCATTCAAGCTACCAGCGAGCTTCCGGATGCTTTAGAACGGGTGCGAAAATTATTACAGCATCCTGATTTTAGTATTAAAAACCCCAATAAGGTGCGTTCGGTAATTGGTGCATTTTGTATGGCTAATCCACGTAATTTCCATGCTCCCGATGGCAGTGGCTATCAATTTTTAGCGGAGATGTTGGTGACTTTGGATAAGCTTAACCCGCAGGTTGCCGCTCGAATGGCTAGCCCATTCACCCGCTGGCAGCGGTATGACAAACCACGCCAGCTACTAATGCATCAACAACTAGAGCAATTAGCCAAGCAGTCTTTATCACGTGATCTTGCTGAGGTCGTCTCTAAAAGCTTAGTAACAGAAATATAATAATCTAACCTGGTTGCGTGCACCCAGGTTTTCCTTAAACAGTAACCAGATTGCGACCCGTATTAGACCGCGTAATACGGGAGCAGCGTCTACTCCAATGTAAATGATTTCAACTCTTTTACAATTTGTCCTTGCGAATCCGCAATTCCCACTCCAATAGCAAATGCGGTAGCGCGCACCTGAATTTGATGATTTTTAGCAAATTGAGAAATTAATTTTTGCAATTGATTATACAATTGCCCGCTTTCAAACTTATTCAAATGATCCGCCGTAAGCACGGAAAAATGTGGATTATAATAATTTAAAACAGCGGGGCTGCCATATTGATTAAAGAGAATTTGCCGCTCAACATTTCGAGCTGCCCAAGCAGGAATATGGGCTTGTTTATCCCGTAAATGTGATAATGCCTCTAAAGCTTTGTTACTTAAGCCTTGTATTTGTGGATCATTGGTTACGGAAAGCATAACATAACCATTAGTTGAAGGTACCAGGCGTGAAGTTAGGAGAGGAACTTGCTTTTCTTGTTTCGCTAAATTTTCCGCACGTTTAATAATATTAGGAATTTGCTCATCGTTATAATTGGCCATGTATAAGGTAATATGCAAAGGGCTTTTGTCAATGTGGGGCGTGATTTGATAGGTATCAAAGATCTGTTCCTGGGCTAAAAATTGATTAAAATCTTTTATTAAGGCGACTACATCGTTATCCGGTTTCAATTTAAGATAGACATTAATTGATTGACTGCCGGCAAAAGATGTGCTGGCTAAGAAAGAGCAGATTAAGAGGAGGGCGTAGTGTTTCAGCATTTTGCAGTGATGGGTAATCCTATAGACCATAGCTTATCTCCAATAATTCATCAGTATTTCGCAAAGCAAGCGGGTATTCAACTTACTTATGCAAAAATTAAAGCAGAGGAACAGTCCTTTGAACAGCAGCTAACAGATTTTTTTCACCAGCAAGGCGTAGGTGTTAACGTTACTTTACCTTTTAAACAGCGTGCTTTTGCCATGGCCCAGCAGACTACAGAGCGCTGTAAACAAGCAGGGGCGGCCAATACTCTCTGGATGGATGCCAATCAATTGTGTGCGGATAATACTGATGGAGTTGGCTTAATTCGTGATTTACATCACCATATTGATTTGCCTGGCAAGCGGGTAGCCATCCTAGGGGCTGGGGGGGCGGTTCGCGGTATCATTCATCCCTTATTACAAAATAAACTGGCTGAATTAGTTATTGTCAATCGCACTTTAGCTAAAGGTATGGAGCTGCAACAGCTATTCCCAGAAATTCAAGTATTGAGCATCAATGAGCTAGCCGGAGCCTTTGATCTAATCATCAATGCAACTTCCGCAAGTCTCGCAGGGGAGTTACCGTCTTTGCCTCACGAATGTTTCGCCAACAAACCTTTTTTCTATGATTTATCTTATAAAAAACAAGAAGATACGGTATTCGTACATTATGCAAAAGAAATGGGATGCAGGGCTGTCGATGGCCTGGGAATGCTCGTCGAACAAGCAGCAGAAGCATTTTTTATTTGGCATGGCTTTAAACCAGAAACCAAAACTGTTTTAGAATTATTAAGAATCTAGAGCATAGCCCGTATTAGCGCAGCGTCATACCGGCTACAATCAAAATGTAATTGTCTATTACTCAAAAAAATTCTCAACCGTCTTGGCATTGTTAATTGTATCTTGAAAACCCAACTCCAGCAGTTCCCGCGTAAATTCTCGCTCAAACAATAAGAAGCTTAAGAGATCCCCCGAATGATTTTTAGCGCCTAAAATATTAAGCAAATAACGCAGTAGTACCGGTAATGAAGTAAAATGGGCTTGCGCAATAGAGGCAACATCAGTACTCGGACGTAAATGTACCGTATTGATTGGTCTCCAGGGAGAATAACGTTTTCGCCACATGGATAAGAGCATGGAGATCTCGTTCATGCGATTAACCATTTCAATATCGCGGTCCAGGTTGTCCAGGAATAGGCCATTTAACATGCTGCCAAGGATATGCGCAAAAGGAATGTCGCTGTGATTAGGCATCTCATTGGTATCAGCAAATGTTGGTAAGGCACGAGTGCCTAAAATCATAATTTTGTCTACTTCAAAGCGAATCGCTCCACGTAAGGGAGATACCAAGCCAATACTGCCATCACCATAATGAAAACCATCCAGGGAAACAGTTGGAAAGAATAAAGGTAAGGCGCTGGAGGCTAAAATATGCTCAGCTTTAATTTCTGTCCGTTGACTGCTGTGTCGGGGATAATGCCAATCGGTAAAGTCGGGGCTATTATGCGCATAAAAAGAAATGGTTTGGTTGGTTTGGTAACAATTACTAATGATTTCCAAGGTATTAAGATGCCCCTCGCTAATGTTTTTAGCAATGCGAGAAAAATCCAAAGTTTCTTCAATAAGCTCCTTTAAGGGGGTGGTATCCAGTAAATGTCCCGTTTCACGCTGCTTTATAATTAAAGTGCTCACATTGCGCATTACGGATTTACTCAACTCATAATTGCTGGCTTTATAGATTTGTTGGCAATGAATTTCACTCCAAATCATTTCTAGTTTATCCAGGGCTCTAGGAAAGTCATCAGCATTTTCTGCAAGAATAACCGCATTAATGCTGCCCACGCTAACACCACTGACTAGGCTAAATGGCAAATTTTTAACTTGTAAAATATGGCCTATAGCTTTAAGAACACCTGCCTGATATGCTCCGCGAGCACCACCACCTGCTAGATAAAGGGCTTTTTTAGCCGTCATATTATTTTTACTACTGTTAATGATTTCTAAGAGAAATATAGTTGAGATTGCAGCGGATTAGCAAGCATCATCAGATTTTCTTAAGTTTTTATTGCTATATTAGAAATGAAGATAGCTATTTTTAGGTGAACCATGGAACCTGAGAAGGTGAGTGATGCTGTTAGTTCAGCAGAACAGGCAAACGACTTGTTAATACAAATGCAAGCACCTGTACTTTATGATATAAAAAAACCAACAGTATTTGTGCCTCTTTTGAAAAGAATACCTTTTCTCTCGCAATTTGTTAAAAATGCCAGTGAAATAGGCGAGCAGGCAATGCATGTAGGACGTTCGTTCACCGAAATACCTAGTATAAAAGCTCCTAGTGAGTTGGGGCATGGATTTCACTGGGGGGCGGCGGGATTAGCTGCGCTGGATTTTCTTCTGATCCCCATGATTTATTTATCCTCCTATATTTATGGTGAGAAAGTTCCCTTTACCTTAAATAATAATGCGCGTTGGATGTATTCAGGCGTATTACTCGGCCTTACCCTTACCGCCCTTTTGGTGCCCGCAGCCGCATCCCCAATAGGCCTTATCCTTGGGGGGGCAAGCTTAGGCTTAAGTACTTTTTTATTGGGAAAAGCCATTTACGAACGATATCACTTAGGGAAAGAAAGAAAAGCGTTGGTTCACGAAATCGCTCATGCCGAAGAGGAAATGTCTCAGTTGCAAGAACAGGCGAAAATACTGCAGGAATCTCTAGCTCGGGCAACAACTCCAGCACAACAGCAGGCGATTTGTGCACAGGTTGATTTATTGAAAAAGCAATACGATGAGCAGAAAGATAAAATCATTGCATTAAAAGAGCGAGAAGCAGTAGTTAATGAAAAAGTTAAAAAATTAGGATTCATCCATATTTTAGATAAAGGACTGGGAGTTGGTTTTGCATCCATTGCGATGGTGGGTTTGGTGGTGTCTTTATTTTTCCCAGCAGTTGGCTTCCCCATATTAGCCGGAGTCGGAATTGCGAGTACTGCTTATCTTGCCGCACGCATTTTTGGTCCTCTGCTTCGTGATGCGGGGGGATGGATAATGGATAAAATACGCAACGTCTTTGGCCAGAGTGAAGTGGAAAAAACAGAAACGAATAGTTTAGAAAATACTCTTACGCATACGGATGCTGATAGAAAGCAGGTCACAAATGAAGCACAAGAGCACGAAAGTTTAGAGCATACAGAAACGCATCATGCTGAATTAAATTCAACTGGTGCGATGTTGGAGCATTTTTTAGGGACCAAAGAAGCAGTTATTGCTAGCCTGAGCCATGAGCAGACAACATCGTTGACGAATGATTTACTTGATGCTGATGAGGATTTACAGATCGATCGTGACTCCCACGTTAAGGAGCTTGCAAATGAGGCAGAGGATACCGAACGCGAAGGAGAATCTAAGCGCGAAGAGGGCTCTAATCATGAGGACGATTCGGAATCAGAGAGTGAATCCAATAGTGAAGAGGAAGAAAACCGCCTTACCTCTTTTTAGATGTGATTTGTTAGCTATTTTCCCTCTAGGCGGATAGGAATGCAGCCGATTTATTAGCGTTAGTGGTTTACTCCCCCAGTGTTCTTGCCAAGGCTATATTGCAAAAAGCAAAAAATTATTTTAAGTTAAAATATTATCTTCTAGGGAAGGAAGACTCATGCTGAACCTACTTCGTGAACAGCCACGTGCATTTCACATGATTTTTTTGTTAGAGCTATGGGAGCGGTTTGGGTTTTATACAGTACAGGGGATTTTAACGCTGTATTTCATCCGTCATTTAGGTTATAGCGATATTGAGTCCTATTATACGTTTGGTGCTTTTTCCGCGCTAGTCTACGGGATGGTAGTGATTGGCGGCTATTTAGGCGACTCCCTCTTAGGGACTAAACGAACCATTGTATTGGGTTTAGGGGTTTTATCGGCTGGGTATTTTGCTTTAGCGATTACTGATAAAGAGCATGTGTTTCTTGCTTTAGGATTAGTTTGCGTGGGTAATGGCTTATTCAAGGCAAATCCTTCTAATTTATTGGCTAAGTGTTATAAGCCCTACGATTCGCGTTTACATGGTGGGTTTACCTTATATTACATGGCCATTAATCTGGGTAGTATGATTGCTTTAGTAATTGGGCCAGTGATTGCTAGTCGCTATGGTTATTCTTATGCTTATCTAATGAGTGCGCTAGGATTGTTGTTGGGTTTAGGTAATTATTGGTTGCAGCGCAAGCATGTTGCCCATATTAATACTCTGGCTGACCAACGTAAGATATCTTCTGTGCAGTGGTTGGTGATTCTCATTAGTATTTATCTGCTTAGTGAGCTTTCAGCATATTTGTTGCAACATGTTGCTTTAGCAAAAAATTTATTTTGGCTCCTCACCTGTCTGGTTATGTTGTATTATGGGTATATAGCCTGCAAAGAAAGCAAAGCGGCTATGCTGCGAATGTTTGTGGCCTTGGCTTTGATGATGGAAGCGCTTATTTTCTTTGTTTTATATCAGCAAATGCCTACCTCACTTAATCTATTTGCCGTGAACAATGTAATTCCTGACTTTTTGGGAATTACCATTGATGCCCAAAGTTTCCAAGCTTTAAATCCAATTTGGATCATCGTGATGAGCCCGGTATTGGCTTCTTGTTATTCTCGATTAAATCAAAAAGGGATTCCCTTTTTAACCCCTTATAAATTTGCCCTTGGCATGACTATGTGTGCTTTCAGCTTTTTAGTATTGTATTTTGCACGCTATTTTTATACTGAGAATGGCATGGTATCTTCATGGTGGCTTATTATCAGCTATTTATTTCAAAGTGTTGGCGAGCTCTTGGTTTCTGCATTAGGAGTGGCGATGGTGGCTGAGTTAGTACCAGTGAACATGACAGGTTTTGTCATGGGCATTTGGTTTTTAACTACGTCTATTTCTGGTTTTATCGGAGCAAGTGTTGCATCCTATACCGCTTTGCCAGAGCATATTAAGCCTGGGGTGCAATCACTTATGATCTATACCAATGTTTTTGCCTGCATTGGCTTGATTACCTTAGCAATAGCCTTTTTAATGTGGCTAATCTCACCTTATTTAAGCCGGTATATTCTATTAAAAAAAGAAGTGGCTAATGCAGAAATAGAGCATGCGGAATATTCAGTCATCTAATAAAAATGGTACTGGATGCGATATTTTGCACTCCAGTACCATTCTCCTAGTTTAAAATAGCTTAGCGATGTCGGAAACCGCCACCGTGCCAACCGCCGCCACGATGCCAACCACCATGATAACCCCAGCCACCATGATGTCCCCATCCGCCTCTCCAGGCACTATTTCTGTACCATGCGTTACGATAGCCACCCCAGCCACCGCCCCATCCACCGCGATAATAAGTAGTATTCCAGCCAGGGTAATAACCGGTATAGCCTGAATAATAATAATTATTGGGAGTGGTGGTTGTGGTTACATAACAGCCACTTAAGAATAGAGTGGGTACAAACACTAATATTGCGATAATTGTTTTCCTCATGTTCGCCGTCCTTGATCAATGTTCGTCTTTTAATTATATGACATGATTTTTATTTGGGCAAAGAGATGGAAAAATATAGTGGTTTGCGAAAATAATTACCTAGCCGTATTCGCGGTGCGTAATACGGCTATAGAGACTAATCTAACGCGCGTGAGCCTTCGCCTGAAACCTGC
Organism: Legionella saoudiensis; assembly: GCF_001465875.1. GTDB lineage: Bacteria > Pseudomonadota > Gammaproteobacteria > Legionellales > Legionellaceae > Legionella > Legionella saoudiensis. Next base: position 613,493 of record NZ_LN901323.1, read on the forward strand.
ACATTGCCAAAGGTTCCTCCAGACATACTTTGAATTTTGACCGCAGACGAGCCTTTAACCATGGCAATTACAACGTCTAAGTTTTGATCTTGTGGAGTGAAGTTTGCTTGGTGACGAACGCAATTAAGAGAAATCATTGATGAACAGTCGCTATTGGTGTAAGTGCAATTATAACTTGCTGGACCTGATGGCAGTGCAGTAGATAGATCACTGCTAACGATATTTACGGTTGCATTGGCGGTTACATTACCTTTGCCGTCAGATGTAAAAACACCCACTTCAGTGACTTTTCCTGCACCAAGGGAGCTATTAAATTCACCATTTACCAAGTATGAAAAACTACCTTTAAACCGTGGACCTTGATGCTTTTTTAATCTACATTGAGTGTTATCTGCAAAAGAGTTCAGTGAAACGACAGTCAATGAGGTTACCAGTAAACAAAAGAGAGTCTTTTTCATTACATTTTCCTTAATAAGCCGCAATTTGATATAAACGCATATCTCATTGACGGAATGATAATAGAACAGTTTCTTAAGCACTTTATATTTTTTAACTGATAAGGTATCTCCTGATACTCAAACCAGCAGCGAAACTATCGTAAAACTCTGCTGCTAAATTTAAGTCAAATTATTCTACGATATTGAGCTAAGGACTACTATAAAGAAATAACCTTAATGAAAAGCTATGGTAACTGATTGTCTGGCTATGGTTTCCGATAGGATAAAGTAGCAGAAATATGAACAAGGAGGTAAAAACCCACATAAAAAATGTACAAACTATGTACAATTTAGTTTTTATTAGTGTATAATTGCCTCGTTAACAAGTTAGTGGGGATTAACCATTGGTTGATATATATGTAGATCTCAGTTCGCATTCTCAGGAATTACTCGGTAAATTCCAGATTGCTTGCGGCTTGGGACAACAGGAACCAATACCTAGTTCTCTTGAACTGACTGCCTTTTTATCATGGTTTCATGACCAGCCGACTGCGATGCTTTCGCCAACTCACTCGCAGCAAGAAATGGAATTTCTTCTCCTTTCTTTGCGTACCGAACTTTTACATGATTTATGTTTGGCGATGAATGGTGATTTGAACATTGCTAATAAAGCTAAAAATAATTTATCCTGGCCTAACACAGTAAAGCTCGGACTACTTACGACGGCAGGTATTTTAGTTGCGGCGTGCGAGGGCTTCGATTGCGTGGTCACCATAATGAGCATTTTTGCCCTGCCCTCTGCGCTTATCCTTGCAAGTGGCTTTATTTTTTCTACCTTATCAATTATTGCTTTTTGTGGTTTAGAACTAGCTAAGTTATCGGAAAGTTTGGACATTAAACTTACTGAGGCTTACAAGCTGCTGGATGTCTATTTACAGCAATATGATGAAATAAAAAATATACGGAAAAAAATAGCAAAGTACTCTTTTCTCAGGCTTCCAGAAGATGAGTTGCACCAGTTAGAGCAGATTATTACCTTATTGGAACAACGTTTTACCCAGCTTAGAACTGCAGGCAATCAATTCGAAGAGGTTCTTCATTGCGGCCAGATGCATTCTGCCAAAGTAGCGCTATCAACAATCTCTGCGGCACTACTTTTTGGTGGTAGTTTCTGCGCTGCGCAAACAGCTTCTTTGTGTCTTTTCGGCTTGATTATGACTACGGTTACTCCTGCATCCTTGCCCGTATTACTGTGTAGTACTTTGGTCGGCTTGGCAGCTTTGAGCTTATACTGGTATGTTGAATTTCCGGGTTTACAATCGGTGGTTGGTAGTTGGTTGGGGCTTGATGAGGCAAAAATTACTGCATTATGTGACTATGATTCTTTAAAAAGAGAACAAGAAAAACTAGGAAATTTAAAAGAGCACATCCATGAGGCAGCTGATGCAAAACAGCAATTGGCGATGCTAAAGCAGAATACAGAAACCGAAGAACAGGTTAAAGCCAGTACTAATCGTTACTCCTTCATAAAAAATAGACAGCCGATAGAACGTGATACAGTTCGCCCATCAATGGGAGCAATCGGTCAAACAACCGCATTTTCGTTGTAGGTTGATTCGTGACCCAACATTGAGCTCTAAATACCTAAAATATTTTTAACAAAAGGAATGGTCACTTTGCGTTGTGCCGCCAGAGAGGCATCATCCAGGCGATTAAGTAATTGATGCAGGTCATGCATATTACGTGAACAGCGGCTAATGAGGAATTGCGCCACACTTTCTGGTAAATCAAAGCCGCGTCGGGTTGCATGCAATTTTAAAGTGTTAATTTTATCTTCATCACTCAGCTCCATTAGCTGAATCACTAAGCCCCAACTTAATCGAGAACGTAAATCAGGTAATTTAATCGGCAATGTAGTTGGAGATTGATTTCCTGAAATAATTAAAAGGCTTTTTTCCATGTCTTTGATTCTATTGTATAAATGGAAAAGCGCTTCTTCCCAGGCAGAGTCTTGAGCAATGGCATCAATATCATCAATACAGATGAGGGCTTGCTCTTCTAAACCTTCAATTGCTTGCGGCCCCCATTCTTTAAGCAAATTTAAGGGAAGATAAATTGCTGATTCAGTCAAATTAACGGCTTGGCAAGAGGCTTGTAATAAATGCGATTTTCCGCTGCCCTTGCAGCCCCACAGATACAACAAACGTTCCTCTTTAAGTGTTAACATGCGCTGTAGTTGTTGCTGCAACAGCTTATTCTCACCCCAGTTAAAATCAGATAGGGTAGCTTCATCATTTAATTTAATCGCTAAGGCCAACTGCTTATTCATTGAGACAATTCTTTTTTAGGCCAGGCTTTTCTGCTCCAGGTCCAAATATAGTCAACATAAGTTGTGGCTGTAGTGAACGTGGTTAAGCCAATAAGAATATTTAAAATATAATTAGGGAATTGAAAATAAGCCAACTCAAATAAACATGAGGTAACTAGCGTTAATTGGAGTGCCGTATTAATTTTACTTAATAGGGTAGGTTTAAAGTCCAGTTTACGGCGAATAAAGTGGTACCAGGCTAGAACACCCATAGAAATAGTTAAGTCCCGGAGAAAAACTAATAAAACCAACCACCAGGGAAGCACATTCAGTACCGCTAAAGCAATAAAGCTTGAAGCAATAAGTAATTTATCCGCTAAGGGGTCGACAAAGGAACCAAAAAAACTTTGCCAATTAAAACGCCGAGCCAAAAATCCATCTAACCCATCTGTTAGTCCGGCAAGAATAAACGTGTAAAAGGAATGAACGTATTCATGACGATACAAAAACATGAGAAAAGGAATGATCAGTCCTAATCGAAATAAGGTTAATGCGTTAGGTAAGTGTTTTAGTATCATAGGCCAGACAATAAATTAGTACCCTTTATTTTAGGGCTGTTTACAGACCCCAGATTTTTGCCAAGAAAATACATTGCATCAAATGATACACCCGAACAATCCGCGGCTGCAAGTTGACGGAATGAATGAACGTCATATTCTATGCTATCATTGGCAATAAATAAACAGCTTGCTTGTTTTAAGGAAAGCTAAAGCTCAATATTTAAATTATATACTCTGCCTGAGGAACAAACTAAATAATTAGAAGAAGAAAGTTATTCGTCTGTTTAAAAAGAAAAATACAGGTAAACATTGAGTTAAAGAATGCGCGGCTAAGCTGCTTGAAGTGGCAATGGGCCACTGGCAAATCCGGTATAAATGATGATGCATCTTTGTTATGAGCAAGCCCATAGCTAGAAGCTATGGGGATATCTGTAGGTAAAGCGATTACTTATCTTCATTCTTACGATAAATAATCGCGGTATTTCCGATTAATTGCACCAGCTCAGCGCTTAACTGTTGGCATAATTCATTTGCCATAAGTATGCGGTCTTCACGTTCTGCGCCATTAATCTTAACTTTAATTAACTCATGGGCAAGCAAAGCAACATCAGTTTCTGCGGTTACCGCTTCAGTTAAACCTTTGGCACCAATAAGAACTACAGGCTTTAAATGATGGGCTTGGGCTTTAAGTGAGCGTCTAAATGAGGTGTCCACTGCAAAGTATTCCTTAAAACTAAATAATAAAATGGCAAATTATTGCACGTTTTGCTGGGAATAGGTAGTGAAATTCAGTATTATAAGTTAAATTGATATAAAATTATAAACAGTATAGTACTAATTATGAGCCGTACCAAAAGCAGTAAACGCTGGTTGCAAGAGCATTTTGACGATGTTTACGTAAAAAAAGCTCAGGCGGAAGGATATCGCAGCCGTGCCGTATATAAACTTAAAGAAGTTGATGAAAAAGAATCTTTGCTTAAACCAGGCATGACCGTGGTTGACTTAGGAGCCGCTCCAGGAGGTTGGACTCAATATGTTTCTGAACGCCTGCAAGGGCGCGGGCGTATTGTGGCCTTGGATATTTTGCCGATGGATTCTCTTCCTGATGTCGATATTATTTTGGGCGATTTTCGTGAAGATGATGTCTTGCAACAGCTCATGGATTTAATCCCGGAGCGCAGCGTAGACTTGGTTTTATCGGATATGGCCCCAAATATGAGTGGTACCACTGCAATTGATATTCCGCGAGCGATGTACTTAGTGGAGTTAGCTTTTGACTTTGCAGATAAAATGTTAAAGCCTGGCGGCTCTATGTTGGTTAAAATATTTCATGGCTCTGGTTTTGATGATTTGGTAAAACAGGCAAAAGCTTCTTTTGATAAAGTGGTTATTCGTAAACCGGCTGCCTCACGAGCACGCTCAAAAGAAACCTATTTGCTGGCAAAGGGATACAATTTATAGTAACTTTATATATTAAGAATTTTGTCCTCTTAAATATAAAAGCTTTACGCACTAACGAGGTTAATACTTTGAACGACATGGTTAAGAATTTGTTTTTATGGCTGATTATAGCGATCGTACTGGTCTCTGTGTTCAGTAATTTCGGGCCTCGAAACTCTGTTGCCGAGAAAATTTCCTACAGCCAATTTCTGAAAGAAGTCGATCAGGGTATGGTCAATACGGTGACTATTGAAGATGATAAAATCATTAAAGGGATCACTAAAAATAACAAACGCTTTGTGACCTACATGCCAATGCAAGACAATGCATTGCTTGGCGAGCTGTTAAAGAGCAAGGTAGACGTTAGCGGGCAAGAAAAGCAGCAAGAGAGCTTTTTATTGCATCTATTTGTAAACTGGTTCCCTATGCTCTTATTGATTGGTGTCTGGGTATTCTTTATGCGTCAAATGCAAGGCGGAGGCGGTCGTGGAGCTATGTCTTTTGGTCGCTCTCGTGCACGCTTATTAGGCGAAGATCAAGTCAAAGTTACTTTTGCTGATGTGGCTGGTGTTGATGAAGCCAAAGATGAAGTAAAAGAATTGGTTGATTTCCTACGCGACCCAACCAAATTCCAAAATCTTGGTGGACGTATTCCTCGCGGTGTTTTGCTTGTGGGTTCTCCTGGAACGGGTAAAACTTTATTAGCAAGGGCAGTTGCCGGTGAAGCGAAGGTACCTTTTTTCACTATTTCAGGTTCTGATTTCGTAGAAATGTTTGTGGGTGTGGGTGCATCTCGTGTTCGTGACATGTTTGAGCAAGCGAAGAAGCACGCGCCATGCATTATTTTTATTGATGAAATCGATGCAGTGGGTCGCCACCGTGGCGCAGGTCTTGGCGGCGGTCACGATGAGCGCGAACAAACATTGAACCAATTATTAGTTGAAATGGATGGTTTTGAGGGAAGCGAAGGCGTTATTGTTGTTGCCGCAACGAACCGTCCTGATGTATTAGACCCTGCATTATTACGTCCAGGCCGTTTTGACCGCCAGGTGGTTGTGCCCTTACCTGATATTCGTGGGCGTGAGCAAATCTTAAGAGTACATTTACAAAAAGTTCCTGTAGATAGCGATATTGAAGTAATGGATATTGCACGAGGTACCCCAGGTTTTTCCGGAGCTGATTTATCCAATCTCGTGAATGAAGCTGCATTATTTGCCGCAAGAGCAAATAAGCGCAAAGTCAGCATGATTGAGTTAGAGAAAGCAAAAGATAAGATTATGATGGGGGCTGAACGTCGTTCTATGGTAATGGATGATAATGAGAAAAAGCTAACTGCTTACCACGAAGCAGGACATGCGATTGTCGGTTTATCTGTTCCCGAACATGATCCAGTATACAAGGTATCCATTATTCCACGCGGACGCGCCTTAGGGGTTACGATGTTCCTTCCTGAGCAAGACCGTTACAGCCATAGCAAACGCCGCTTGGAAAGCCAATTATCAAGCCTGTTCGGTGGCCGAATAGCTGAAGAGCTGATTTTTGGATTAGAAAGTGTGACCACCGGCGCTTCAAATGACATTATGCGTTCAACCGAAATCGCACGCAAAATGGTTACTTCTTGGGGATTATCTTCTCTTGGCCCGCTTACTTTTGGCGAAGAAGAGGAAGAAGTATTTCTTGGTCGTTCTATGAATAAACATAAAGAAATGTCAGACAGAACGGCTCAGCAAATTGATGATGAGGTTCGGGCCATTATTGATAGAAACTATCAACGAGCTAAAGAGATATTGGTTGCCAATATGGATAAACTGCATCTTATGGCACAAAGCTTGATTAAGTATGAGACGATTGATACACAACAAATTCAGGAAATTATGTCGGGCAAAGAACCCTCCCCCCCTCAGGATTGGGGAACGCCCTCGAAGCCTTTAGATAAAGCTGATGTAGTCAATGATGCTCCTGCTAAGGCAAATGATGCTGAGGTAAGCGTTAATCCTGCTGAAGAACACTAGCTGTTTGAGCGAGAAACACTAAGTGAATGCAGAGCAATTCTTAAGCTGGCTTGCACGCCGCAGCCAGCTTCCCACCGGATATTATTATGAAAAACCTTTGATTATGGGAATCTTAAATGTAACCCCTAATTCTTTTTCTGATGGTGGTAAGTTTTTATCCCCGGCACGTGCCTATGAACATGCCTTTCATTTAATTGGCCAAGGAGCTGATTTAATTGATATAGGCGGTGAATCCACAAAGCCTGGAGCTGAACCAGTGACGGTAGAGGATGAGCTCAATAGGGTGATACCTATTATTGAACAAATTCGAGTCCATTCTGATGTTTGTATTTCAATTGATACAAATAAACCCGAAGTAATGGCTGCGGCAGTTAAAGCTGGAGCAAATATAATTAATGATATCAATGCATTACGTACAAAAGGTGCATTGGAAGTAGCCGCAAAGCTAGCGGTTCCAGTATGTTTGATGCACATGCAGGGTGAACCACGAACAATGCAGCAAAACCCTCATTATCCAGATGGGGTTTATGAAACGGTGAGACGGTTTTTTATTGAACGTATCAATGCCTGTATAGATGCAGGCATCGAAAAGCAACATTTGATTTTGGATTTTGGATTTGGTTTTGGCAAACAAACGCAAGATAACTTATATTTAATAAATATGCTTGAGCATTTTGCTGAGTTTGAAATGCCTTTTCTTTTAGGTGTTTCACGCAAAAGTTCAATTGGAGCCGTTCTCAACAAAGAGGTGGATGATCGTTTAATAGGAAGTATTACCCTGGCGGTGTATGCAACATTAAAGGGCATAGGAATTATCAGAACGCATGATGTTGATGAAACCCATCAGGCGTTAAAAATGATCGATTTAGTGGAACGAGCGCAACAGTCTAAATAATAAGGTAGGAAAAGGATGAGTCAACGTAAATATTTTGGTACCGATGGTATACGTGGACACGTAGGATTATCAAATATTAATCCTGAATTTGTTTTAAAATTAGGTTGGGCCGTAGGACGTGTGCTGGCAAATGGCCATCGGAAAAAGGTCGTTATAGGTAAAGATACTCGAGTATCTGGTTATATGCTGGAGTCGGCGTTAGAAGCAGGCTTATCTGCGGCAGGTGTTGACGTGGCCCTATTAGGCCCAATGCCTACTCCCGCAATTGCCTACTTAACGCAAACACTTCGAGCTAATGCTGGAATAGTGATTAGCGCCTCACATAATTTGTTTGAAGATAATGGCATCAAATTCTTTTCTGCGGAGGGAGGTAAGCTCCCTGATAGTGTAGAGCTTGATATTGAAGCCGAATTAGATAAAAAAATGGAAACGGTTCCTTCAGAACAATTGGGTAAAGCAACCCGTATTAATGACGCAACGGGCCGATATATTGAGTTTTGTAAATCTACTATCCCTTCGATGACTCGTTTATCGGGTTTAAAGATTGTGGTTGATTGCGCTAATGGGGCTACTTATCACATCGCCCCTAATGTTTTTGCTGAATTGGGAGCACATGTTACGGCAATTGGAAACAAACCTGATGGCTTTAATATTAATCAGGACTGTGGGTCAACTTCTCCGGCACATCTAATTCAGAAGGTACTCAGCACCGGGGCCGATATTGGTATTGGTTTAGATGGTGATGGTGACCGCGTATTGTTAGTCGATGCTAAAGGTAATTTAGTTGATGGTGACCAAATCCTTTACATCATCGCTAAGGATCGTCATGAACGTGGAGTTTTACATGGCGGCGTTGTTGGTACCATCATGAGCAATTATGGCTTGGAAATGGCAATTACCGAATTGGGCATACCGTTTATTCGCTCCAATGTAGGGGACCGCTATGTCCTTGAAGCCCTACGAGAAAATAATTGGAAGATTGGTGGTGAAACTTCTGGCCACATCGTTTGCCTTGATAAAACCACAACAGGTGATGGTATCGTTGCGGCACTGCAGGTTTTATCTATTATGGTAAAACAAGGAAAGAGCCTACAGCAATTAACGGGCGGTATTTCATTATTACCACAAAGCCTGGTTAATTTAAAAACCACTCACGCCTCGGTACTGGCTAATAACTCAGAAGTAATTCGCGTGGTAAAAAATTTAGAAACCAGCTTGCAAGGTGAGGGCAGGGTTTTATTGCGCCCCTCAGGCACCGAGCCCCTATTGCGTGTGATGGTTGAAGGCCAAGATCAATCTTTAGTTATGCAACAAGCACAAAAACTATGTGATGATATCAGTCAAATTGAAAAAAACCTCCACCATTAACCCTTTTACCGCGCTCAACAGTATATCTTATCGAACTCCTCACCGGCAGGGGAGTTCCTTTCCCTTGGCTGTGAAAATACTATTGCGATTTTGTAACGAGCTTTTTTAACCAAAAAATGAAGAAAATTTAGTGCTGGTAATTCATTTACTGGTTTGATGAAATATGCAGCAATAAAGCAGGGCACCCAGCACAAAATAAAGGTTAAACTGCTTTTTTTAGAAAAAAACTATAATAGGACTACACATCTGAACCGAGTTTGGGTATAGTCGCGGGGTTGAACGCGAGAGGACAGCACATGAGGCATAAAATAGTTGCTGGTAATTGGAAGATGAATGGCCAGTTGCAGCAAGTGATTCAATTAACGAATCAGCTCAAGGAGATGTTAATCTTAAATGATACGCTTCATGTAGCCGTTATGCCACCTGCAATTTATATCCCTCAGGTCAACGAATTACTTGCGAGAAGCAAAATTAAGCTAGGCGCTCAGAATGTATATCCAAAAGATGCGGGTGCGTTCACGGGTGAATTGTCTGGGCCCATGTTAAAAGAGTTTAATTGTCACTATGTTTTAGTCGGACACTCTGAAAGACGACATATCTTTCAAGAAGATGAAAAATTTGTGGCACAAAAATTCCACCATGTAAAAGATCATGGTATGATACCTGTTCTTTGCGTCGGTGAAACGCTAGAAGAGCGTGAAAAAGGACACACTGAACAAGTAATTGCCAAACAAATTTTGGCCGTAAGTGAAAATAACAATAATTGCTTTCAAAACTGTGTTATAGCTTATGAACCTGTTTGGGCTATAGGTACAGGAAAAACAGCATCACCTAATGAAGCACAAGAAGTGCACCAGTTTATCAGGAAACTGGCTGGCGAAATTAATCGTGATGATGCAGAGCATTTATCTATCCTCTATGGAGGTAGCGTAAATGAAAATAATGCCGCGGCTTTATTTGCCATGCCCGATGTTGATGGTGGCTTGGTAGGTGGAGCATCGTTAAATGCGAAACAGTTTGTGGAAATTGTGAAATGTATCAATTGATCTTAGTTATACATGTGTTAGTAGCTATAGTCTTAATCGGCTTGGTTCTTATTCAACATGGTAAAGGTGCTGATATAGGCGCAGCTTTTGGTTCTGGTGCATCAAATACACTATTTGGTAGTCAAGGAACTGGTAGCTTTTTATTTAAATTAACTGGTGGTTTAGCACTAACATTTTTTGTTACGAGCCTATTGCTGTCTTACATGGTATCTGTACAATACCACAAAGCAGAGCAGCTTACTGCTCCGCAACAAACAAATGTACCGGTGAATTCAATCCCAGTACCAGTTGATAACAACAAGAAGTGATAAAAGAATAAAATACTTGGGGTGTTTACCGTTCACTAATATGATGGTAGACAAAACCTAATAATAAGAATTGCCGAAGTGGTGGAATTGGTAGACACGCCGTCTTGAGGGGGCGGTGGCGTAAGCCGTGCCGGTTCGAGTCCGGCCTTCGGCACCATTTAATCGAGCAAGGTGACATAATGCTATCTCAATACTTACCCGTTCTTGTATTCATAATCATCGGATTAGTTTTAGGCCTGGTGATGTTGGGAGCTGGTGCCCTGCTTTCAAAACATAGTCCTGATGCTGCTAAGAATGCACCCTATGAGTGCGGTTTTGGCGCATTTGAAAACTCTCATTTGCCTTTCGATGTGCGTTTTTATCTGGTGGCAATACTATTTATCATCTTTGATTTAGAAACCGCATTTTTCTTTCCTTGGGCTTTAGTCTTACGCAAAATTGGATGGTTTGGTTTTTCCGGAATGATGTTATTTCTCGGTTTATTAGTCATTGGCTTTATTTATGAATGGAAGCGTGGCGCGTTAGAGTGGGAATAATTTAGAAGCGTAACAAATAGTTTAACGAATCGTAACTTCTCTGTATGTTGTTTTGAATAAATAAGTGCCTCATAAATATAGTTGTTCTAATTTTGAGATTATTTATTAAATCAAAAGGGCTACGGAGACGTTACGAATGTTTTTTATTAATATTTAACTGCTTAGAGGCTAGCTATGGCGGTTGCAGAATTGCAAAAAAGTGGCTTTGTAACGACTTCGGTCGACAAACTTGTGGGTTGGGCACGTAGTGGTTCTATGTGGCCTATGACTTTTGGTTTGGCATGCTGTGCAGTCGAAATGATGCATGTTGGTGCTGCGCGTTATGATTTGGACCGATTTGGTATTATTTTCCGTCCCAGTCCGCGTCAATCGGACGTTATGATTGTTGCAGGGACCTTGTGTAACAAAATGGCTCCTGCTTTACGCAAAGTTTATGATCAAATGCCTGAACCACGCTGGGTTATTTCTATGGGTTCATGTGCCAATGGTGGTGGTTATTATCACTATTCTTATTCAGTCGTTCGTGGATGTGATCGCATTGTTCCGGTTGATGTTTATGTTCCCGGATGCCCACCAACCGCTGAAGCACTACTTTACGGTATTATTCAATTGCAGAATAAAATTAGACGTAAAAACATATTAGAAGCGTAAGATCATCAAAGGTGCAAATTAGATGACAAAAAATGATTATTTGGTTGAAAGACTAAAGACTGAGTTAGCAAGTCATATCGGTGACGTAAGTGTTGCATTTGACGAAGTAACCGTTGAATGCGATGTGGCTAACGTAAAAACATTAATGATGGAATTGCGTGAGGTTCCCGCTTTTTCACTTGATCAACTTATAGACCTTTGCGCAGTGGATTACCTGCTTTATGGCGAATACGATTGGGAAACTGATTCTGCAACAGAAAAGGGGTTTTCCCGTGGTGTAGAGCGCCAAGACGCTAAAGCCTATGCACTGAATAAGCCACGTTTCGCCGTTGTTTACCACTTACTTTCAACACAGAAAAATCATCGCTTACGCGTGAAAGTGTTTCTTGATGAAAAACATTTAATTCTTCCTTCAGTACATCATCTTTGGAAAGGTGCAAATTGGTTTGAGCGTGAAGCTTACGATTTGTACGGCGTTTTATTTGATGGGCATCCAGATTTAAGACGTATCTTGACTGATTATGGCTTTATTGGACATCCATTCCGTAAAGATTTCCCTCTAAGTGGTGAGGTTGAAATGCGCTACGATGCTAAATTACAAAAAGTTATTTACGCACCTGTTGATATAGTGCCCAGAGTATTGGTGCCCAAGGTTATTCGGAATGATAACCGTTATTTAGTTAATGAGAAGGGCGACGAATAATGATTGAACTAAAGAATTACACCTTAAATTTTGGTCCACAACACCCCGCAGCACATGGGGTTTTGCGTTTGGTTCTTGAGCTGGAAGGTGAGACTATTGTTCGCGCCGATCCCCATATTGGCTTATTGCACCGTGCAACTGAAAAATTAGCTGAAACGAAACCATACATCCAAAGTATTGGTTACATGGACCGTTTAGATTATGTGTCCATGATGTGTAATGAACATGCTTATGTTCGTGCAATCGAAAAGCTTTTAGGTATCGATGTTCCTTTGCGAGCGCAATACATTCGTACCATGTTTGATGAAATTACTCGGGTTTTAAACCATCTCTTATGGTTAGGTGCAATTGCTCTTGATATTGGGGCAATGACCGTCTTCTTGTATTGCTTCAGAGAGCGTGAGGATTTATTTGACTGCTATGAAGCCGTATCTGGGGCACGCATGCATGCCACATATTATCGACCTGGTGGGGTTGCCCGTGATTTACCGGATACTATGCCCCAATATAAAGCTTCAAGATGGCATAGTGATCGTGAAGTAGAAAAAATGAATGAAGATCGCAGCGGTACCCTGCTGGATTTTATTTGGGCGTTTACAGAGCGTTTCCCACGTTGTGTTGATGAGTATGAAACTTTATTAACCGACAATAGAATTTGGAAGCAACGCACGGTGGATATTGGTGTTGTTTCTCCTGAGCAGGCACTCCAATGGGGCTTTACCGGCCCAATGCTACGCGGTTCTGGCATTGCTTGGGATTTGCGTAAAAAGCAAAGCTATGCAGCTTATGACCAAGTCGATTTTGATGTGCCAGTGGGTAAAACTGGAGATTGCTATGATCGCTATTTGGTTCGTGTTGAAGAGTTAAGACAATCAAATCGAATCATTAGACAATGTGTTGAATGGCTAAGAAAAAATCCAGGACCTGTACGTCTTGATGATCATAAAATTACACCACCACGACGTGTGGAAATGAAGCACGATATGGAAGCCTTAATTCATCATTTTAAATTATTTACGGAAGGCTTTTGCTTACCTCGTGGCGAAGTATATAGCGCTGTTGAAGCGCCAAAAGGCGAATTTGGTATTTATATGGTATCCGATGGCGCTAATAAACCATACCGATTGAAGATTCGTGCTCCGGGTTTCGCGCATTTATCCAGTTTTGATGAAATGGCTAGAGGGCATATGCTTGCAGATGGTGTGGCTATTCTGGCAAGTCAGGATATCGTGTTTGGTGAAATTGATCGTTAGATCAAACATAAATTCAGTTCGATATAAAAATACTATATTGAATTTACACTAGTGTAATGTATTAAACATAACCTGGGCGCAAGAGAACGGCGACCAGGATTTATTGTTTGTACACTTGAGATAAAGGTTTAGATATGTCTGATAATTCAGCAAAAATATTAAATCAATTGATATCGAAAGAGCGCATGCAAGATATTGATCATTGGATAGCAAAATATCCTCCGGATCAAAAACAGTCTGCAGTGATGAGTGCTTTAAGGATTGTTCAAGAAGAGCACAATCATTTAACTCCAGAATTAATGGATGCTGTCGCTGATTATCTTGAAATGCCAGCCATTGCTGTATACGAAGTTGCAAGTTTCTATACCATGTATGAGCATAAACCTGTTGGAAAACACTTATTAAATGTTTGCACCAACATATCTTGTCTATTACGTGGTTCAGCTGGTGTGGTTGAACACCTAGAGAAAAAATTAGGGATCAAATTAGGTGAAACCACAGATGATGGACGTTTTACCTTACGATCTGTTGAATGCTTAGGAGCATGTGTTAATGCGCCAATGATGCAGGTAGATAAAGATTATCACGAGAATCTAACTCCTGAGTCGATAGATAAAGTGTTGGGCCAATACGAATAAAAGATAGAGGTGGTTGCCGTGGTCGAATTAAATCAAGTTTGTTACCGAACAGTTCATTTACCAGAGCCTTGGACTCTATCTGCTTATGAAAGTATTGGTGGATATAGTGCCTGGAGAAAGATATTAAAAGAGCAAACTTCTCCCCAATTAATTATTGATGAATTAAAAACCTCTGCATTGCGAGGCCGTGGTGGTGCGGGTTTCCCTACCGGATTAAAATGGAGTTTTATGAATCGTAATTCTCCCGTACAAAAATATGTTGTATGTAATTCGGACGAGGGCGAGCCAGGTACCTGTAAAGACCGTGAAATTTTAACTCTAAATCCTCATCAATTGATTGAAGGGATGGCTATTGCCGGTTATGTCATGGGTGCTACGGTTGGTTATAACTACATCCGCGGTGAGTTCTGGCTTCCTTATGAACACACTGAAGCGGCACTAAAGGAAGCTTATGCAGCAGGTTTATTAGGGAAAAATATTTTAGGTTCCGGTGTTGATTTTGATTTATATAATCATTTAGGAGCTGGCGCATATATTTGTGGTGAGGAAACTGCCTTACTTAATTCCTTAGAAGGCAAAAAGGGGCAGCCACGCTTTAAACCTCCTTTTCCGGCAAACTACGGTTTATACGGAAAACCGACAACGATTAACAATACAGAAACTTTCGCTTCTGTACCCGTCATCCTGGAAAAAGGTGGCGATTGGTTTTTAAAACTTGGCAAACCCAATAATGGCGGTGCTAAGTGCTTTAGCGTTAGTGGTCATGTAAATAAACCGGGCAATTTTGAAATTCCATTAGGCACTCCATTTAAAACATTATTGGAACTTGCTGGTGGCATGCTCCACGACCGCAAAATCAAAGCAGTGATTCCTGGTGGTACTTCCATGCCCGTATTACCTGGCGATGTAATGATGGGGCTAGATATGGATTACGACAGTATTCAAAAAGCTGGCTCTGGGCTAGGTTCCGGTGCTGTAATCATTATGGATGAAACAACCTGTATGGTTGATGCTTTATATCGAATTTCAGAATTCTATATGGATGAGTCTTGTGGTCAGTGTACTCCTTGCCGTGAAGGTACAGGTTGGTTGGTGCGCTTATTACATCGAATCAAAGAGGGCCATGGAGAGCCAGGTGATATAGAGAAATTAGTCAATGTTGCAGACAACATCGAAGGACGAACCATTTGTGCGTTAGGAGAAGCAGCTGCTTGGCCAGTACAAAGTTTCGTTAAACACTTTTATCATGAATTTGATTACTTCATTAAGCATAAACGCTCGATCGTCGCAGCATAATTAGAAGGTTTTAACCATGACAACTACTATTGAAATCGACGGTAAAACATTTGAGGCAGAAAACGGTAAAATGATCATCGAAGTTGCTGATGAGGCCGGTATTCATATCCCCCGTTTTTGCTACCATAAAAAACTTTCTGTAGCCGCAAACTGCCGTATGTGCTTAGTTGAAGTAGAAAATGGCAGAAAGCCTGTCCCTGCTTGTGCTACGCCAATTACTAATGGCATGAAAGTATATACTAAATCAGAGCAAGCACTTCACTCGCAAAAAGCGGTAATGGAGTTTTTGTTAATCAACCATCCTTTGGATTGCCCAATATGCGACCAAGGTGGTGAGTGTGAGTTGCAAGACGTTTCTATGGGCTTCGGCGCCGATCAATCTACTTACGAGGAAGCCAAGCGTTCAGTTAACGATGATGATTTAGGTGCCTTGATTGCCACCGAAATGACTCGTTGCATCCATTGTACTCGCTGCGTTCGTTTTGGTGATGAAATTGCCGGAGTTCGTGAATTAGGCGCCACGGGCCGTGGTGAAAAGATGCAAATTGGAACCTACGTGCAACATAGCCTTAAGTCAGAGGTTTCCGGTAATATTATTGATTTATGCCCAGTTGGCGCATTAACGTCAAAACCTTACCGCTTTACTGCAAGAGCTTGGGAAATGTCCCAGTACGATAGCTTAGCCCCTCACGATTGCTTAGGTTCAAACGTATTTGTGCATACTCGTAGAAATGAATTGATGCGCGTTGTTCCTAAAGAAAATGAATCAATTAATGAAACTTGGTTGTCTGACCGCGATCGATTTAGTTATTTAGGCTTAAAAAGCGAACACAGAGCAGGTAAACCACAAATAAAGCGCAATGGTCAATGGGAAGAAGTTGATTGGGAAACTGCCTTAAAATTTACTGCTGATGGTTTAAGCCGAGTAATTAAACAGAATGGCGGCGAACAGGTTGCCGCATTCGCATCCAGTTCTTCCTCATTAGAAGAGCTTTATTTATTGCAAAAATTAATGCGTGAACTCGATGTGCATAACTTGGATCACCGTTTACAGCAAGTTGACTTCAAAGATCAAGAAAATCAAGCAACAATGCCCGTAAACTCCCTGGCTTATGCTGAGATTGAAAACCAACAAACAATTATATTAATTGGTTCGAATATCGAGCGTGAAGTACCTCTTGCTGGGGTGCGCGTGCGTAAGGCCTTCCGTAATGGCGCTAAAATTTATGCCATTAACTCAGTTGATTATGATTATCATTTTGATGTTCAAGAGCGCTTCATTGTTTCTCCTTTAGAAATGCCAATGCAATTGGCTAAATTGGTTAAGGCGCTTGCTGATGATGCCAAAGCATTACCAGCAGAAGTACAAAAATTATTAATTGGTTTGAATACAGACACAGTAATAGAAGGCGTCGCCAAATCACTGAAAGAAGAAAAGGCTTGCCTAATTACCGGCGCTCTTTGTGAAAACCATCCTGAAGCTGCGTTAATACGTACCATGGTTCATTTGGTTGAAAAATTAAGTGGTGCTAAGGTGGTTCGATTAACTCAAGGTGCGAATACGGCTGGGGCCTGGATGGCTGGTATGGTTCCTCATAGAACTGTGGCAGGTAAGGCAGATGCAAAGGCTGGTTTAGATGTGCAAGCGGCACTAAGTGCTAAGCTAAAAGCCTACGTATTAATGGGGGTTGAACCTGGCTTTGATTTTGCAAATCCTTATGGTGCACGTCAATCGATGCTTGCGGCTGAGTTTGTCGTTTTAATGTCTGCTTTTAATCATGAGTCAATGCATGATTACGCCGATGTTATTTTACCGATAGCACCGTATGCTGAAACTTCGGGTACTTACATCAATATTGATAATACCTGGCAAAGCGTGAAAGGGGCATTACCTCCATATGATCAAGCACGACCAGCGTGGAAAGTGCTACGCGTTTTAGGCAACTTGTTCCAGTGCAAAGATTTTGAATATACCTCAACAGAAGATGTTTTATCTGAGATTAAAGCTGCTGCTGCAATCGCTGTAGAGCAAGACTATACCCCTTATTATCCTGAGAGCCTGCCATTGATTAATGAATCATTGATTCGAGTTGGTGAGTGGCCTTTGTATCGCGTTGATTCAATTGTAAGAAATGCTAAAGAGCTGCAATTATGTGCTGCTGCTGATACGGCATGCATACGAATGAATCCTGCAACAGCAGATCGATTGCAATTAGATGAAATTGCCACTGTATCTCAGGGAGATATTGAGATAACATTGCCGCTTAAACGTGATGAGCGAATTGCGGCAGATGTTGTATGGGTAGCAAACGCGATGCCTGAGACAGTTGATTTAGGTCATTCATTTGCTGCAATAACTATTAAGCGCTAGGCAGGTAAGAAAATGCTGCATGATATTAGCATATTAATTTGGGTTGTTCTTAAGATACTAGTAATTGTTGTTCCATTACTATTATGTGTGGCGTATTTAATTTATGCTGAGCGTAAGGTTATTGGTTACATTCAATCGCGTATTGGTCCTAACCGAGTTGGGGTAAAAGGCTTATTACAGCCTATAGCTGACTTGATTAAGTTGATCACGAAAGAAATTATTATTCCAACGCGGTCAAACAAGTATCTTTTCATTGTTGCACCACTTTTTGCTTTGGTACCTGCCTTGGCTGGATGGGCGGTGGTTCCTTTTCAGGAAGGAATGGTTCTTGCGAATATTAATGCAGGGATATTGTATGTTTTTGCAATGAGCTCACTAGGTGTCTATGGAGTGCTTATTGCTGGTTGGGCATCTAACTCGAAGTATGCAATGTTTGGCGCACTAAGAAGTACCGCCCAGACAGTGTCGTATGAAATTGCGATGGGATTTGCATTAGTAGGGGTTTTATTAGCTGCAGGTAGTATGAACCTTACTGACATTGTTAACTCACAGAAGGGCGGCATTCTCCATTGGTGGTTTATACCTTTGCTTCCTCTATTTTTAGTGTTTTGGATTGCAGGTATTGCTGAAACAAATAGAGCGCCTTTTGACCTTGCTGAGGGTGAGTCAGAAATTGTTGCGGGATTCCATGTTGAGTATTCAGGAATAGGGTTTGCGTTATTCTTCTTATCAGAATACGCGAGCATGATTCTGATTTCGGTCATGTTGAGTATCATGTTCTTAGGCGGATGGATGTCTCCATTTGAAGGAATTCCCGTCTTAGAAGATATATTCTTCGTTGTACCTGGCTTTGTGTGGTTGCTCGCGAAAATCAGCTTTTTCCTCTTTGTTTATCTATGGGTAAGAGCGACGTTTCCACGGTATCGTTATGACCAACTTATGCGTTTAGGTTGGAAAGTACTCATCCCGGTTACCATTGTTTGGATTATAGTAACAGCCGTAATGGTAGTTGCTCAGGTTAAACCTTGGTTTTGATGGTTAAAAGAGAAGCCGATGAAAAAAGTATATCAAAATATTAAGTATTACCTACGAAGTTTCCTTTTAGTGGAGCTATTGGCTGGTTTAAAGCTAACTGTTAGATATTTTTTCAAGAAAAAAATAACAGTGCAATTCCCTGAAGAGCAAACACCTCTTTCGCCACGATTTAGAGGTTTATTAGCGCTTCGTCGCTATCCCAATGGGGAAGAGCGTTGCATCGCCTGTAAATTATGCGAGGCGGTTTGCCCTGCGTTGGCAATTACCATTGAATCAGAGCCACGCGAGGATGGTTCGCGCCGCACAACTCGCTACGATATTGATGTATTCAAGTGCATTAACTGTGGTTTATGTGAAGAGTCTTGCCCAGTTGATTCTATAGTGGTTACCCCAATACATCACTATCATATTAGCGAGCGTGGTCAGAACATTATGACTAAAGAAAAGCTCTTGGCTCTTGGTGATTTAATGGAGCCTAGACTTGCAGCAGATCGAGCTGCTGACGAAAAGTACCGATAATGGGGTAATGTAATGCATGACTTATTAATTCAAACTATTTTTTATATTTTTGCAGCGCTAACTGTGGGTTCTGCACTATTGGCAGTTACTCAGAGTAACCCGGTTCGTTGCGTACTGTTTCTCGTATTTACCTTTTTTACGAGCTCGGTGTTATGGATATTGGCAGAAGCTGAGTTCTTAGCGCTAATTCTGGTTCTGGTTTATGTTGGCGCAGTAATGACCCTATTTTTATTTGTGGTGATGATGCTTAACATTGATGTTGAATCAGTAAAGGGGCAATTAAAACGTTATCTTCCCTTTGGCTTGATTGTTATTGCATTATTTATTGCCTTATTAATGAAAGCAATTCCAGAAGGTTCACTTAAAAGCAACGTGGAGACGAAGCCTCCAGTTGCGTCGTCGGCTTCTCAGTCCAGTAGTGCCGAATCTCAGCAGAAACCGGAGCCAATATTAGTTGAGGCTTCGAATACTGAAGCATTGGGTATGGTTCTTTATACTGATTATTTCCTGGCTTTTGAGCTTGCAGCAGTACTTCTGTTAGTTGCGATTGTATCAGCAATTACTTTAGTACACCGTGGTGCAAGATACTCGAAGAGACAAGATGTTAAACAGCAGATTATGACTCGCAGTAGTGATCGAGTTGAATTAGTTACTATGAAGGCAGAAAAATAAGTATTGGGGAATACCATATGATACCGGTTAATAATTACCTGATATTAGGTGCGATTGTGTTTGGTTTAGGCCTTGTTGGAATGATGCTAAATCGCAAAAATATCATTTTACTCCTTATCTGTGTTGAGCTGATGT
This sequence comes from Legionella saoudiensis, assembly GCF_001465875.1. Taxonomy (GTDB): domain Bacteria; phylum Pseudomonadota; class Gammaproteobacteria; order Legionellales; family Legionellaceae; genus Legionella; species Legionella saoudiensis. Next base: position 633,676 of record NZ_LN901323.1, read on the forward strand.
TACTGGCAGTAAACACAAACTTTATTGCGTTTTCTCATTATTTTAATGAGATTGGAGGACAGGTTTTTGTCTTTTTCATTTTGACCGTTGCTGCTGCAGAAGCTGCGATTGGTTTGGCCATAGTAATGTTGCTTTATAGAAATCGAGGCAACATCGACGTAGATAAGATGAATCATTTAAAAGGTTAACATTGTGAGTATACAACAACTGTGTTTGATAATTGTTTTAGCTCCTCTTGCAGGCTCGGCCATCTCTGGTTTTTTCCGAAACCAAATAGGACGTGTTGGAGCACACTCAGTGACGATTCTGGGTGTTAGCATTTCTTTTATTGCGTCACTATATATTGCATGCCAGATATTTTCGGGTGCAATGCCTTCAGAAAATACGGTTCTTTATCATTGGGCCACGGGTGGTGCATTAATTCCCTATGAATTTAACCTAGGGTTTTTAATTGATCCGCTAACGGCAATTATGCTGGTTACAGTAAATTTCGTATCCTTGTTGGTGCATATATACAGTATCGGTTATATGGCAGATGATGACGGTTACCAACGTTTCTTTAGTTATATTTCGCTTTTCACCTTCATGATGTTGATGTTGGTAACTTCAAATAACTTTTTACAGTTATTCTTTGGCTGGGAAGGCGTTGGTCTTGTGTCTTACTTACTTATCGGCTTCTGGTACCAAAAGGAGTCGGCAATTGAAGGAAGTCTTAAGGCCTTTTTGGTTAACCGTGTCGGGGATTTTGGTTTTGTTATCGGGATAGCCTTAGTTTTTGCCTATACGGGCAGCATCGACTATGCTACGGTATTTCAAAGTGCGAAGTATCTAGCGAGTCAAAACATTGAATTATTCAGTGGTCACTCCTGGTCTGTAATGACCGTTACTTGTTTGGCTTTATATGTGGGTGCTATGGGTAAATCAGCTCAGGTGCCTTTACATGTCTGGTTACCTGAATCAATGGAAGGTCCTACACCCATTTCTGCGTTAATTCACGCGGCAACAATGGTAACGGCTGGGGTGTTCATGCTGGCACGTATTTCGCCACTACTTGAATTATCAACGACAGCCTTGTCTGTTGTATTAGTAATTGGCGCTACTGGTGCACTCTTTACCGGTATTCTCGCCCTGGTGATGAACGATATTAAACGTGTCGTGGCCTACTCTACTTTATCTCAGTTAGGATATATGATGGTAGGTATTGGTGCTTCTGCATACAGTGCCGGAATGTTCCATCTGATCACTCATGCCTGCTTTAAGGCACTATTATTCCTTGGTGCCGGTTCTGTGATTATTGGTATGCATCATGAGCAGGACATGCGCAAAATGGGTGGTTTATGGAACAAAATGCCTATCACTTATGTGACCTATATTATAGGAACATTAGCATTATGTGCTATTCCTCCTTTTGCTGGATTCTACTCTAAAGACACAATTATTGAAGCTGCTCAGCTTTCACAAATACCTGGCAGTAGTTATGCTTATTTCTGTGTTGTGGTCGGGGCAATGGTTACAGCAATTTATAGCTTTAGATCACTCTTTATGACATTCCATGGTAAACCACGCATGGACCAGCACACCTTAGATCACGTGCATGAATCTCCATGGGTTGTGTGGTTACCTTTAGTAATCTTAGCAGTTCCTTCCGTAATTTTAGGTTATGTACTGTATATGCCTATGCTGTTTGATAATCCAACGTTATTAGGCTCATCCTTGTTTGTTCTTCCTGATCATAATGTTATGGCAGAGTTGGCACATGAAGTTACATCACCTTTTGAAAGTATGATTCACTCCGTGTCATCTCTTACTTTCTGGATTACGTTAACAGGTATTGCTATTGCCTGGGTTTGCTATATTGCTGTTCCATCTATTCCTGGTTACTTGGCTCGTCATATGAAGCTTATTTACAAGCTACTTATGAACAAATATGGATTTGATGCCTTTAATAACCTGGTTTTTGTAAAAGGCACCAAAGGTCTGGGAAGCGCTTTTTATAGTGTTGGTGATCAAGGGTTAATTGATGGAATGGTAGTTAATGGTAGTAGTCGACTGATTAGATGGTTTTCCAGTAAAGGTCGAGCCATACAAAGTGGTTATCTAAATCACTACGCGACAGTTATGGTTCTTGGATTACTCGGATTCTTGTGCTGGTTGATACTAGGCTGAATATAAGGTGAGGGTATGCATTATTTGCTCAATTTGCTAGTTTGGTTGCCAATATTAGGCGGTGTGTTTGTTCTTCTCGCAGGAGATGATCGTAACCCTAACAATGCACGCTATTTGGCTTTATTCACAGTAGTGCTCTGTCTACTGCTTTGTGTGCCTTTAGTTGCAGGCTTTGACACGAAAGCTTTAGGGATGCAATATGTGGAAGAGTTTCCCTGGATGCCTTCACTGGGCATTAGCTACAGCCTTGGTATTGATGGTTTGTCATTATTACTTATAGTGCTAAGTATCTTCACTAACTTAGTGGTGATTCTTGCTACATGGGAAAGTATTACCAGCAGGGTGTCTCAATATCTAGCCGCATTTTTAATCATGCAGGGCTTATTGGTTGGGGTATTTTCTGCACTTGATTCCATCTTGTTCTATATTTTCTGGGAAGCTACACTGATTCCTATGTACCTGATTATTGGTATTTGGGGTTCCGATAATCGCGTTTATGCGGCAATTAAATTCTTCCTATATACCTTCTTAGGTTCAGTGTTAATGCTCGGTAGCTTCTTATACATGGGGTATATTGCCGGAACCTTTAATATAGAAGCATTCTATGCAATTAAACTGAGTATGACTGCGCAAACCTTAATTTTCATTGCCTTCTTCCTTGGTTTTGCGATTAAAATCCCAATGTTTCCGGTCCATACCTGGTTACCGGACGCCCACACCGAGGCACCGGCGGGAGGCTCTATCGTTTTAGCTGCAATTCTCTTAAAGCTTGGAGCGTACGGGTTCATACGTTTTTCATTGCCGATCGTTCCAGATGCCTGTAACCAGTATTCTGGTTTGATGATTGCCCTATCCTTAATAGCTGTAGTTTATATTGCTTTAGTTGCGATTGTGCAAAAGGATATGAAGCGTTTAATTGCTTACTCATCAATTTCACATATGGGGTTTGTCACCTTAGGCTGTTTTGCAATTTTCAGTATTGCCAAACAAACAGGCTTAAGTAATGCCGGACTTATTTTAGAAGGCGCTATTGTGGTAATGATTTCACATGCCTTTGTTTCAAGCGGAATGTTTGCAGGAGTAGGTTTTATTTATGACCGCATGCATACGCGCCGTTTAGTTGACTTTGGAGGTATTGTTAATACCATGCCAATGTTTGCTTCATTTTTTATGCTGTTTTGTATGGCTAATGCAGGCTTGCCAGGTACCTCAGGTTTTGTTGGTGAGTTTATGGTAATTGTTGGTTCCATGAAAGCAGGATTCTGGATTACTTTCTGGGCTGCAACAACCTTAATGACGGCAGCAGCATACAATCTTTGGATGTATAAGCGCGTTATTTTCGGCAAAGTTGCTAATGATAAAGTTGCGGCATTAAAAGACCTATCAATTTATGAGTTGAGTGCCTATGTGTTATTAGCTCTGATGGTTATTGCTATGGGGGTGTATCCCAAGCCAATGCTTGAATACATACACCAGACAGTAAGTCATACTCTGGCATTAGCCAGCCAAACAAAATTGTAATACAGCAAGGTTAAACAATATGATCGCATTATTTGAAAATATTCATGTCGCGCTACCAGAGATGGTTATTTTAGCCACAGCGGGCCTTGCATTGCTTGCTGATTTATTTTTACGGCATAAAGTTCGTTCTGTAGCCTTTATCATCTCCTGCATTGGATTAATTTTCGCCGCAGGAGTTAGTTTCCTTTATATAGGTGCAAATAAAGTAATTACCTTAAATGGAATGTTTATCAGTGATGATGCCGCTCATTTAATGAAGTTCTTTATTTACCTCACCGTTTTATTAAGCTTTATCTATTCGCGCAATTATATTGATGAACGGCAAATGCCCTCCGGCGATTATTATGTTCTAGGGTTATTTTCAACCTTAGGGATGATGATCCTCGTTTCAGCGCATTCACTTTTATCAATCTATCTTGGTTTAGAGTTAATGTCATTGCCCCTTTATGCGATGACGGCGATTCGTCGTACCGACAGCGATGCATCTGAAGCTGCGATGAAGTATTTTGTTATGGGAGCAATTGCATCGGCGATGCTGCTCTATGGTATTTCGCTAATTTATGGCGCGACCGGTAAACTTGATTTACTTGAAGTTGCAAATGCAATTTCTGCGAATTGGCAACAGCAGGAAGCGTTACTCGCATTTGCCTTAGTATTTATTTTAGCGGGTGTTTGCTTCAAGCTGGCTGCAGTTCCTTTTCACATGTGGGCTCCAGATGTGTATCAAGGTGCACCAACTTCAGTTACCCTATTTATTAGTGCAGCCCCAAAGGTTGCCGCCTTAGGAATGGCGTTCCGATTTTTAACAATTAGCTTTGTGGATATTACCGCACAATGGCAACAAATTTTGTTAGTAGTTACCTTACTGTCCACAGGTCTAGGTAATCTATTTGCGATAGTACAAACAAGCTTTAAACGCCTGCTTTCTTATTCAGCAATATCACATATCGGTTATTCTTTATTTGGTATTTTAGCGGCGAGCTCAGCGGGATATTCAGCCGCACTTTATTATATTCTAGTTTATGCCCTAACTTCGGCTGCAGCATTTGGTTTAATTGTTTTAATGTCCAGCCATGGTATGGAAATTGATAGTGTTGATGATCTTAAAGGCTTAAATAAAAGAAATCCCTGGCTAGCTTTTATGATGCTAATCATTATGTTCTCAATGGCGGGTGTACCCCCAACCGTAGGTTTTATTACTAAACTGCTGGTATTAAAAGCGCTAGTTGACGTGCATATGACTTGGGTGGCAATACTGGGCTTAATCTTTGCCGTAGTAGGTGCTTATTATTATATACGTATCGTAAAACTAATGTATTTCGATAAGCCTCTAAATAATGAGCCATTAATTATTAATAAAGCAAATGCTACAGTATTGTCTTTAAATTGTTTGTCTTTACTGTATTTGGGGATTTTTCCAGGGGCGTTGGTTGTTAGCTGTATTAACGCATTTGCTAATTAATTCACAAACTTTACTAAAAGTACTTGCTAAAAGGACAAACTACCAGTATACTTCTTTTCAGTTGACGCGGGGTGGAGCAGCCTGGTAGCTCGTCGGGCTCATAACCCGAAGGTCGTAGGTTCAAATCCTGCCCCCGCTACCACTTTTTGGAACCCCATTTATGGGGTTTTTTATTACCCTAGAAAAAGCTTTAAAGTCCTCTGTAGCAATGATTCGCAGTTGATGCAAATTGCTTTTCTTAGGGATATGTTTAATTCGGGCTATTTTGCGAATCCAGGTTAATAATAACAGACTTGGGCGTATGCGCCCTTTTTTTTTGTTTGTTAATATTATGATTCAAGACGAACTCGAACAACTATTAGCTCCTACTGTAAATGATATGGGTTATGAGCTTTGGGGCTGTGAATACCTTTCCCAAGGTAAGCACTCCTTATTACGCATATACATAGATAAAGCAGAAGGGATTGGAATTGAAGACTGCCAAGATGTAAGTCACCAAGTAAGTGCCTTGCTCGATGTAGAAGATCCTATTCCTGGTAATTATAGTTTAGAAGTATCATCACCCGGTATACCCAGACCTTTGTTTAAAGGTTGGCAGTATCAACGCTACATAGGTCAACCTGTCCAGGTGAAAACATTTAAACCTATTAGTAAAAAGCGTAAATTGCTAGGTACAATCGTTTCAGTGTCTGACAATTCAGTCTTGCTGAATGTCGATGGCGAAGAGCATGAATTACTTTTTTCAAATATTGTAAAGGCATATTTGACAGTATAGAGAGGCGAGAACAATGAGCAAAGAATTGTTATTAGTTGCTGAGGCGTTATCAAACGAAAGAGGCGTAAGTAAAGACGTTATCATCCTTGCCATTCAGGCCGCATTGGAGTCTGCTACTCGAAAGATTTTTGGATTAGATATAGGCGTTAGAATTAAGCTAGATCCACGTACTGGTGAATATGAAACTTTTAGATACTGGGATGTAGTTGAACCTGAAGAATTAGAATTTCCTGAGCGCCAGTTAACTTTAGAAGATGCTCAAATGCGTAACCCAGAGGTTACTGTTGGTGGCCGAATTGAAGAGTCAATTCCATCAATTGAATTTGGTCGCATTGAAGCGCAAGCTGCTCGTCAGGTCATTATGCAAAAGGTTAGAGAGGCTGAGCGTGAATTAGTTATAGACCAGTTTAGAAGTAAATTAGGTCAGCTGATTTATGGTACTGTTAAGAAAGTGACTCGTGATAATGTCATTATTGATTTAGGCGGAAAAGCGGAAGCCTTTTTACCACGAGCAGAAATGTTGCCTCATGAAATGTTTCGTCCTAATGACAGGGTGCGTGCGTATTTGTACGAAATTACTCCTCAAGCACGTGGACCACAGTTGTATGTTAGTCGTACACGTAACGAAATGTTAATTGAATTATTCCGCATTGAAGTTCCAGAAATTGGTGAAAATGTAATTGAAGTTAAGGCTGCTGCTCGAGACGTAGGTAATAGAGCAAAAATTGCCGTTAAGACAAACGATGGACGTATTGATCCTGTTGGTGCATGCGTCGGTATGCGTGGCGCGCGAGTACAAGCTGTTTCTAGTGAGCTAGGTGGTGAGCGTGTTGATATTATTCTTTGGGATGATAATCCAGCTCAATTGGTAATTAATGCCATGGCTCCTGCTGACATCTCTTCTATTGTTGTTGATGAAGATACTCATACTATGGATCTCGCGGTAGAAAAAGATCAATTATCCCAAGCAATTGGTCGAAATGGTCAAAACGTACGTTTAGCCAGCCAATTAACTGGTTGGACTTTAAATGTTATGACTACCGATGAATTCGAAAATAAGAATTTAGAGGAATCGAGCAAGATCGTAAAATTATTCACTTCCGCGCTGGAAATAGATGAGGAAATTGCTACATTACTAGTAGCGCATGGTTTCTCATCTCTTGAAGAAGTTGCTTATGTACCAAAAGAAGAACTCTTAGCGATTGAAGAATTTGACGAGGAAATCGTTGAAGAGCTAAGAAATAGAGCGAATGATAACTTATTAACTATGGCGCTTTCTTCGGGTAAAGGATTAGCTGGTACTCCAGATGAATCTTTATTAAATATGGACGGCATGTCTGAAGAGCTTGCTAATAAACTAGCTGAACGGGGCATCACATCTATGGAAGATTTAGCAGAACAATCTGTAGATGAATTATTAGAAATTGAAGGGATGACTGAAGAAAAAGCCGGCGCTTTAATTATGAAAGCCAGAGAACCATGGTTTTTATAAAACCATATATACCCAAGATACTTGGGTATATACCTATGCTTTGCCCCATTTGGCAAAGCATTAATAAACTAACGTGTTTCAGAACGCAGTTATGTTTGTTCATAGTGAATACATCATAGGCTGCTGAAAGGGGATTAAAATATGGCGGATGTGACGGTTAAACAATTAGCTCAAGTCGTTGGTATTCCGGTTGAACGCTTATTGAACCAGTTACAGGAAGCAGGATTATCTTTTACTGATGATCAACAGACTGTGAATGAGGAACAAAAGCGTATCTTACTTAATCATTTAAAGAGTAGTTCTGTGCGTGATGCACATGTAGCACCAGAACGTATTACTCTAAGACGTAAAAGTACGTCCCAAGTTACTGTTGGCCATGACACACATAGTGGTAAAACAGTTCATGTTGAAGTTCGCAAGAAAAAGGTTTTTGTTAAACGAAGTACCCTCGTTGATCAACCCGAAACTGAAGAGCCAATTGAAATTGCCCACACTGATGAATCAGTCCCTAGCGAAGCAATTACAGAAGCATCTATTGTTGAATCGGCACCTGAAGTTGTGCAGACTGAACCAGAAATTCCCGAAGAAGTTGCAGCAGAGACTACTGTTATTGAAGAAGCGCCTCCAGCTGAAGAAGAGGTTACTGAAGAGCCTGTAGCTGCATTTGATGACGAATTAGATGCTCCTTCTGAGTTGGAAAAAATTGCCGAAGTAGTAATAAAAGAAGAAGCTAAAGCCGATAAACCAGTTAAAAAGAAACATTCAGAATCAACAAGCACTGATTCAGAATCCTCTGATTACAAAAAAGGGAAGAAAAAACCAAAATATCAAGCTTCTTATGACCGCGGTGGTGATGATGAAGAAGACTCACACCGACGTGGCGGACGCAGCAAATTTAAAAAACGTAAAGGTTCTGAAAAATCAGATAAATACCGTGAAGCGGAAGAAACCTTAACTCATGGTTTTGCATTACCAACAGCACCTGTAGTGCGCGAAGTGCTAATTCCTGAGACAATTACTGTTGCAGAGCTGGCAAAGAGAATGTCAGTTAAAGCGGCAGAAGTTATTAAAATCATGATGTCTTTAGGCGCTATGGCAACCATTAACCAAGTTATTGACCAAGAAACGGCAGTGATCGTGGTTGAAGAAATGGGGCATAAAGCGCGCATAATCAACGAAGATGCGATTGAAGTTGGTTTAGGTGAGGCCATTACTAAAGGTAGCCATACCGAAGGGCGTGCACCGGTAGTAACGATTATGGGGCACGTAGACCATGGTAAAACTTCTTTACTTGACTACATTCGCCGTACTAAAGTTGCTTCTGGCGAAGCCGGTGGTATTACTCAGCACATTGGTGCATATCACGTAAGTACACCGAAAGGCGATATTACTTTCTTGGATACCCCAGGTCACGCGGCATTTACGGCAATGCGTGCTCGTGGTGCGCAAGTTACGGATATCGTTGTATTGATTGTTGCTGCAGATGATGGCGTTAAGCCTCAGACTGTTGAGGCAATCCAACATGCTAAAGCTGCTAAAGTGCCAATTATCGTTGCCGTTAATAAAATTGATAAACCAGGTGCCGATCCTGATCGCGTCATGAATGAATTATCTGTTCATGAAGTCATTCCAGAGGCTTGGGGTGGCGATACCATGTTTATAAATATCTCGGCGAAGGCAGGTACAGGTATCGATTCACTACTTGATGCCATTCTATTGCAATCAGAAGTATTAGAGCTCACAGCGTTAACTGATGGTGCGGCTAAAGGTGTAGTTATCGAGTCACGCTTAGATAAAGGCCGTGGCCCAGTTGCAACAGTCCTAGTGCAAAGTGGAACCTTACATAAGGGTGATATCATCCTTGCTGGTTTCCAATATGGCCGTGTGCGTGCATTGGTTGGTGATAACGGAGATATGGTTAATAGTGCTGGTCCCTCAATTCCAGTGGAAGTATTGGGTCTATCTGCGATCCCTCATGCAGGGGACGAGGCTGTAGTGGTCCCTGATGAGAAGAAAGCACGTGAAGTAGCTTTATTCCGTCAAGGTAAATTCCGCGATGTGAAGCTTGCGCGACGTCAAAAGTCTACTCTTGAAGGCATCATGGAAAACATGACTGCTGCTGAGTCTAAAGTATTAAATATTGTACTTAAGGCTGACGTACAAGGTTCTGTGGAAGCTATTTCCGATGCCTTGGTTAAATTATCGAATGATGAAGTTAAAGTAGTCGTTATTTCGAACGGTGTAGGTGGTATTACTGAATCGGATGTACATTTGGCAATCGCATCAAATGCTTTATTGATTGGCTTTAATGTTCGCGCTGATGCTACAGCGAAACGTTTGGCTGAACAAGAATCCATCTCTCTTCATTACTATAGTGTTATCTATGATATTGTGGATCAAATTAAAGGTGCCTTAACCGGAATGTTGGCCCCACAGTTTAAAGAAGAAATCATTGGTATTGCTGAAGTTCGCGATGTATTCAAATCACCGAAAATTGGCGCTATTGCAGGTTGTATGGTGGTTGAAGGTGTGATTAAGCGTAATAACCCGATTCGTGTACTTCGTGCCAACGTAGTAATTTACGAAGGAACTTTAGAGTCATTAAGACGCTTTAAAGATGACGTATTAGAGGTTCGTCAAGGGTTTGAGTGCGGTATTGGCGTTAAGAACTATAATGACGTGAAACCAGGCGACCTTATTGAAGTGTATGAAACTGTTGAAATTAAGCGTGATTTATAATTATGGGGCAAAATTTTAAACGTACAGATCGGGTTGCTGAAATGATTCAGCGGAAATTAGCTCAGATCATTCCTTTAGAGGTTAAAGATCCACGCTTAAATGGTATTGTGACTATTTCTGCAGTAAAGGTTGCTGCAGATTTAGCACATGCAAAGGTTTATTTTACCGTATTGAATAATGATAAAAAGCTCGTTGAAAGCATTCTCAATGCTGCGGCAAGTTATCTGCGAAGTGCGTTAGCACGTAGTATTACGCTGCGCACAGTACCGCAATTGCATTTTGTTTATGATGAGTCAATAGAATATGGACAACGCCTAAGCCGTCTAATTGATGAAGCAAATCCTCCTTCCAATGATGACCATGAAGAAGACTGAGTTTACTCCAGGAATCAATGGAATTTTGTTACTTAATAAGTCAGGAGGAATGTCATCCAATAAAGCCTTGCAAAAAGCAAAGCATTTATTAGGAGCAAAAAAAGCGGGACATACAGGCAGCCTAGATCCCTTGGCAACTGGCATGTTACCCTTATGCTTTGGAGAGGCGACAAAGGTTTGCCAATTTCTGCTTGATGCAGATAAATGTTATGAAACAACGGCGATGCTCGGGGTTAAAACAGATACCTCTGATTCAACGGGACGAGTTATTGCGTATACCGAGATGTGTAGCGTGTCGCAAGCACAGCTTACAACTGTATTAAAGCGTTACATAGGACATTTAAAGCAGACCCCTTCAATGTACTCGGCTTTAAAACATCAGGGCAGACCTTTATATCGTTTAGCTCGTGAAGGGATTGAGGTTGAGCGCAAACAGCGCGCGATTTTTATTAGTCATTTGCAATTGGACGCTTTTGATGGAGCGCAGTTTTCATTGACAGTTAACTGCAGCAAAGGAACCTATATTCGCAATTTAGTTGAAGATATAGGTGATGCGTTAGGGGTTGGTGCACATGTAACACGCCTGCATCGCCTTTATACATCAGGTCTCAATGAGTTGCCGATGTATACCTTAGATGAGTTGGAGCAGATGTCCTTAGACGAGCGAATGGCTTGCCTTATTCCACTCGATAAAGCGGTAGATTATTTAAAGCAAGTAATGCTTTCAGAAGATGAAATTTTAGCTATCCGGCAAGGTCGGGTATTAAGTAAACAATTAGATGTAGGTGGGGTAAATTGTGTTCGTCTTTATGATGAACAATCACAATTTATTGGTTTAGGTGAGTTAAATGCTGAAGGTGAGCTGAGAGCGAAAAGATTGTTGGCTTTTTAACTTGATTGCAAGAATTCATGCCTAAGTATGATTTTTTTTGCACAAAATAATTTACAACACTTGTTTCGTTTGGTATGCCTTGGTAGAATGTTCGCCTTTGAATGAATATTTAGTAGTTCCAGGAGTGTATAATGTCGCTAAACAGCGCGGATAAAGCAGCAATCGTTAATGAATTCAAACGTGCCGATAAAGATACCGGTTCGCCAGAAGTTCAAGTTTCTTTAATTACAAGTCGCATCAAGTATTTGACTGAACACTTTAAAGAACATAAAAAAGATTTCCATTCACGTCGTGGATTACAAGCATTGGTAAACAAACGTCGTAAGTTATTGAAGTATCTAAAAAGTAACGACCAAGGTCGTTATCAAACATTGATTCAAAAATTAGAATTAAGAGATTCTTATTGATTATTGAATCAAAGCACCTTGCTCAAGGTGTGTTTAATCAGAACAGTTAGTAATTAAAGGCGCATACTTCTGCGCCTTTTTTTCGTTACAATTATTAAAGAGGAACATTCCGTGGCTAAAATTAGAAAAGAGATAGCATTTGGTGACCATACCCTAGTCCTTGAAACCGGTGAAATTGCGCGCCAAGCTGACGGTGCTGTATTAGTCAGCATGAATGGCACTCAAGTTTTAGTTACCGCGGTAGGTAAAAAAGATGGCGGTGAAGGAAATGGATTTTTTCCTCTTACCGTAAATTATCAAGAAAAATTTTATGCCGTAGGAAAAATTCCTGGTGGTTTTAACAAGCGCGAAGGCAGACCAAGCGATAATGAGACCTTAATTTCTCGCCTAATTGATAGACCAATTCGCCCATTATTCCCCGATGCCTTTACCAATGAGGTACAAATAATCGCTACGGTTCTTTCTTTAAATCCAGAAGTTTCATCAGATATTTTAGCAATGATTGGCGCTTCAGCTGCGTTAGCTATTTCCGGTGTACCATTTAATGGTCCGATTGGAGCGGCGCGTGTTGGTTACAAAGATGGAGTTTACCTGCTAAATCCTAGCCGTAAAGCCCTAGAAGAGTCTCAATTAGATTTAGTAGTTGCCGGAACTAAAGATGCAATCCTAATGGTAGAGTCTGAAGCAAAAGAGTTGAGTGAAGATATCATGCGTGGCGCAATTATGTTTGGCCATGAAATGATGAAAGGCGTAATTAAGGCAATTGAAGAGTTAGCTCAAGAGGCGGGCAAACCACGTTGGGATTGGACTGCCCCAGAAGTGGATACTAATCTACTGGCTCGTGTTAGCGAAATCGCGAAAAACGAGGTAGAGGCGGCTTACCTGATTAAAGATAAACAAGCACGTTATGCTCGTTTAGATGAATTAAAAGAACAAACCATCAATGCATTATTGGCTGAAAATGAAGAGTTAAATGCAGATGTTATTGGCAACATGTTTGTTGATTTAGAGCGCGCAACAGTACGTAACCGTATTTTAGATGGTGAGCCTCGTATTGATGGTCGTGACCAAAAAACGGTGCGTCCTATTGCCATTCGTACCAAGTTCCTGGAACGAACCCATGGTTCTGCATTGTTCACCCGGGGTGAGACGCAGGCGATTGTGGTAGCTACTTTAGGCAATGAGCGTGATGCCCAGATACTCGATGGTATTAATGGTGAATCTAAAGATCGCTTTATGCTGCACTATAACTTCCCTCCTTACTCTGTTGGCGAAACAGGCATGGTGGGTAGTCCGAAGCGTCGTGAAATTGGACATGGCCGTTTAGCAAAACGCGCTTTAATGGCTGTACTGCCAGCAGCAAACGAATTCCCTTACGTTTTACGAGTAGTATCTGAAATTACCGAGTCTAACGGTTCAAGCTCAATGGCTACAGTTTGCGGTACCAGTTTAGCATTAATGGACGCCGGCGTTCCTTTAAAGGCGCCTGTTGCCGGTGTTGCGATGGGCTTAATTAAAGAGGGTGATCGTTTCGCGGTGTTAACGGATATCCTAGGTGATGAGGATCACTTAGGTGATATGGATTTCAAAGTTGCGGGTACAGAACAGGGTATCACTGCATTACAAATGGATATCAAAATTACTGGTATCACTAATGAAATCATGGAGCAAGCTCTTGAGCAAGCTTTAGCTGGGCGTATCCATATTTTAGGTGTCATGAATAATGCCCTAGCTGAACATCGTGAAGAGTTATCTCAGCATGCTCCACGAATCACTACGATGAAAGTCGCGGAAGATAAAATCCGTACTATTATTGGTAAAGGTGGTGCAACTATTAAAGGCTTAATTGATAGTACTGGCGTTTCTATTGATATCGACGATACTGGATTAGTACAATTATTCTCTCCTGACATGCTGGCTTTAGAAGAAGCCCAAAAACAAATTAAAGCATTGATTGCAGAAATTGAGGTTGGTGAAACCTATCATGGTAAAGTCAGCAAGATTGTTGATTTTGGCGCCTTCATTAATCTGTTACCTGGAAAAGATGGCTTACTGCACATTTCCCAAATTTGTGCTGACAGAGCGCAAAAGGTTGAGGATGTATTGCAGGAAGGTCAAGAAATCTCTGTATTTGTTGCGGGTATTGATAAGCAAGGCCGAGTTAAGTTAGAGTGGAAAGATAAGCCTCAGGCCCCTGAAGCCCAAGCTGCTGCACCTGTTGCAGAAGAAAACGCTGAAGTAGCTAATTTAGGTGCTGATGAGTCTGAAGAAGAATAATCTTTATTATTATTCAAAAAATTTGAAACCCGTATTGGCGAATTTTCTGATACGGGTTTTTTTATGACAAAAATAAGGTAAGTATTACGCTGAACAGGATTTTTAATTAAATGAGATATCGCCGTCATTGCGCGTGTAGCGAGCGACCTAGAGTTCGGTACTTCGAACTCCTCGTCACTACGCTCCTCGCAATGACGAGATTCACATGTATCTGTAGAGGGTTACAAATGAGTATTACAAGGAGGGTAAATACGTCTGATCTTAATTCGTTTTATGGATTAATTTTAAGAACTCTGCGCGGCTAGTGGCATTATTACGCATTTCACCGAGCATCACCGAGGTGGCCATTACCGAGTTTTGCTTTTCAACTCCGCGCATCATCATGCACAGATGCTTAGCTTCTATAACAACAGCAACTCCCAGGGCCCCAGTAATTGATTCAATACAGTGCGCTATTTCAGAAGTTAAGCGTTCTTGAATTTGCAGGCGACGAGCAAAAAAATCAACGACACGCGCAATTTTTGATAGGCCAATCACTTTTCCATTAGGGATATAGCCAACATGGCATTTGCCCAAAAATGGCAACAGATGATGCTCACACATCGAATACAACTCAATATCTTTAACGATAACCATTTCACTCATTTCAGAGTCAAAGAGCGCGCCATTAATAATCTCATCAAGATCCTCATGGTAGCCTTTAGTTAAATAGCGCATCGCATTTGCAGCACGTTCTGGAGTATCAACCAATCCTTCGCGAGTAATATCTTCTCCTAATTCCGTTAATAGCTGTTCATAAAGTTCTTTCATAATAAAAATTCCTAACCTGGAGGCCAAGTCATGCGTCGACCACCCAGTAAATGTAAATGAATATGGAAAACAGTCTGACCGCCATTGGGATTAACATTAAAAACTAATCGATAACCTGAATCGCTGAATCCTTCAGTCTGAGCAAGTTGTTTTGCTCTTAAAATTATTCGTCCCAAGAGGGCTTGGTCTTCATCAGCAGCATCATTAATTGTAGAAATATGCTGCTTAGGTATAATTAATAAATGGGTTGGTGCTTGTGGGTTAAGATCACGAAAAGCCATAAGCTCATCATCTTCAAAAACTACTGTAGCAGGAATTGCACCTTCAGCAATTTTGCAAAACAAGCAATCCATAAGCAATCCTAATAATTAATTGAAAATACTATTATACATTTCTCCCACATATTCTGACAGCTTCTCTTTGCCTTTTGATGCGATTTTTCGCATAATAGCCCTCTTTATTTCGATAGAAATTTGTATTTCTAAGCCATACTCATATAAAGCGATGGCGAGTAACTATATTAATTCCAATAGGGGACATAAATGGGTTTAAAGAAAGTTAGCAGTGGGCGTGATATCCCAAATGAAATTAACGTAATTATTGAAATTCCCATGAACAGTGGACCAGTTAAATATGAGGTTAATAAAGACTCTGGTGTATTGTTTGTGGATCGTTTTTTATCCACGCCAATGTTTTATCCTGCTAACTATGGCTATATTCCCAATACTTTATCTGAAGATGGTGACCCAGTAGACGTATTAGTTATTACTCCGGTTCCTCTAATTAACGGCTCCGTTATTCCTTGCCGTGTTGTTGGGGTATTAAAAATGACTGATGAATCAGGTGTTGATGCTAAGTTATTAGCTGTTCCTACTAACAAGCTCACTAAAATTTATGAATCAGTAGAATCATATAAAGACTTACCTGAATATTTATTAAACTCTATAAAACACTTTTTTAGTCATTACAAGGACTTGGAAGAGGGCAAATGGGTGAAAGTTGATGGCTGGGAAGGTCCAGATGCTGCTTTAGCAGAAATTGTCGCAAGTGTTGAGCGTTTTAAAGGCTAGCAGTGAAGACATGTAGCCCGTATTACGCTACGCGAATATGGGCTACGGCTCCTAATCCAACAGTAAAATCATACTGCTCGCTTTCTTCTGTTCCATATGATACCTTATTTTCTCGCATGCAAAGCTTAAAGGATATTTGGTGGCCCTCCATCTCTCTACGTTGTTTGCTATAGTAATTTTTCTAATTGTTTTAGCTGCTTTTTTCTCTGCCACAGAAATTGGTATGATGTCTTTGAATCGTTACAAGCTAAAACATTTGGTTAAGAAAAATGACGTCCAAGCAATACGAGTTAATAAAATTCTTGCACGTCCAGACTTACTTCTTAGTGTAGTGTTAATCGGCAATACGGTAGCTAATATTGTTGCCTCCATGATTGCAACTTTAATTGGTCAGCGTTTATATGGTGATTTAGGCGTGGCAATTGCCACTGTACTTTTAACTTTGATCATCATGGTATTTGCGGAAATGATTCCCAAAACCTTTGCCGCAATTTATCCACAACAAGTAGCGTTTGCTTCCTCATTGCCACTAAAGATAATTCAAAAGCTTTTTTCTCCATTAGTGTGGACCTGTAGTTTTATATCGAATAGCATTTTGCGTTTATTTCATGTTTCTTTGGATCGCGCACAAAAAGAAGCCCTAACTGGCGAAGAATTACGCTCGGTGGTTCATGAGGCTGGAGGCTTGTTGCCTGTTGAACATAAAAGTATGTTAATTAGCTTGCTGGATTTGGAAACCGCGACTGTTGAAGACATCATGATCCCCAAAGCTGAGATTGTAGGAATTGATTTAGAACAGCCATGGACTCAATTGTTAGAGCAATTAGAAACGGCACAACATACGCGTTTGCCTCTGTATCGTGACACTATTGATAATTTAGTGGGTATGATTCATGTGCGTGATGTCTTAAATTTAGCTTTAGAAGATAAATTAAATTTAAATAGCTTATTGAGTACGGCAGATACACCTTATTTTATTCCTGAAGGTACGCCACTTAATGTTCAGCTTCTTAATTTTAGAAAAGTGAAACGAAGAAGTTCATTTGTGGTCGATGAATATGGCAATATTTTAGGCCTAGCAACTATGGAAGATATTCTTGAAGAAATCGTGGGTGAATTTACCACAGACATTGCTGCCTTAAGTCGGGATATTATGCCGCAGAGTGATAATTCCGTAATTATTGATGCCAGTTTAACGCTGCGTCATTTGAATCGTTTAATGAGCTGGCAACTACCCATGATTGGACCTAAAACCTTAAGTGGCTTAATTATTGAGTACCTAGGCTATATTCCCCCAGCAGATTCCTGTTTAACCATTGATAATTATCGCATTGAAATTTTAAAGGTTAGTGATAATACTATTAAAAGCGTCAAAATGTTTAAGCTGAGCAAAAAGCGAAAATAGGTTATTAATTCTATTCTTTGCTGCTACCAACCTCCGCAGTAAACATATAACCACCATTACGAATCGTTTTAATTAAGATAGGCTTTTTTGCATCAACTTCGATTTTTTGCCTTAGGCGACTTATTTGCACATCAATGCGGCGATCGAAGGGGTTTAGATCACTATTCTTGGTGGTTTGTAATAATTGTTCCCGATCGAGTACTTGCAGTGGTTGTTGCACAAAAGCTAGCAGTAAATCATACTCTCCCGCACTTAGAGAGAGTTCAATATTATTTTCAATATTAAAAACACGCCGTGCTGCCGGATCCAGGCGCCAATTGCCAAATGTAAGAAACTCTTTTTCTGGTTCTGTTTGCTGTTGAATACGCGCTACGCGCCGGCTAATGGCGCTAACTCGAGCATGTAGCTCTCTCGGATAAATGGGCTTAATGATAAAGTCATCGGCTCCTGCTTCCAGCACTTTAATACAGGCATTTTCATCAGGATGATCATGAATAACTAATAAGGGTACAGGATAGCTTGTGTAAAATTGGTGCACTATTGATAGTTGGTCTTTTAAAATAGACCAGTGAATTAAAATAGCTACCGGTATTCCTTGTTCAATAGGAATTGCGTGCAAATTTTGTTGTTCTACTATCGCGATATTGAATTGAGCAAAGTAACTTTTAAGCTCGTCACTTACAGGGCTCTCATCAATAAACAGCAAATAGCTGGGTTTTGGCATTTAATTCTTCCTGGATTTTTAGCGGCAATCAAACAGATTTTGGCAAGATTACTGTCGACTTGCAATTATTTTCGATGCTATTGTAGGTATAAGAAAACGAGATTCAGCAGGGAGGCTATTTGAGGAGGCTGGATGACTCAAAAATTGAATTGGGAAATTACAGACGCGGATCGCGCTAAAGCGCGGGTTAAATATGAGTTAAGCCATTTAAAGTGCCGCTTACGCACCTATCTTAATCAACCAAAGCACTTAACTTACCATGCGGATAAAATTATTGACCTATGCCGCTCTATTGCCGCAACCTATTTAAATTATTTACGTTTATTTCAGGAGGATTTGATTTTTGATTCAGAACAGTTATCCATACTACCGTATCGTTTGGAGCACTTTGAATCCATTTTTAATTTAGAGCAAAGATTAGCTCAAAGTAACTCTTTAGAAGTAAGAAAGGAATTAATACTACAAATAGTGGCACTTTATCAGCAAGTGGTATCAATTGAATCCCTGCATTACTTGCAACAAATGGCTGAATATGCAACCCGGCTTAAGCAACTATTCGCTAAACGGCAACTGGATCGCTGGCTAGTAGGTATTGCTAATTTTTGGAGCCATCATGAAGCCACATCTCTTGAATTGGCAATGTGGTTTCATGAGTGGAGTAGGGCAGAACAAAAAGATGCCGTAGCTTTTTTTGCACAAGAGCAGTTTGTTGATTTAGTCAATGCGATTTTTTTCTATAAGTTATTCCCGGATAAATTATTTTCCTACACGGTTCATCCTGAAAAGCTGATTTCAGTTCGTGCCCGCTTAGCTGTTTTACATGCTGCAATAGAGTTAATCCAACAACAGCTTTATAGTGCCGCATTACAAAATGGTTTAATACCTGAGGTGGATTATTTATTGCATGGCAATGAATTGCCTCAAGGAATCATGATTGAGGTAAACGATAGCTTTAAATCAATGATATGGACTGCCGTCAAGCAATTGAGGATAACCATGTCACCACAGTATCAGCAGCAGCTCACAGTCGAGCTTTTGCGTGATTTAGGCCGAGCGTATAAGTTTTGGTTTAATCCCAACCGTTTAATTGATACGGTTATGATTTTACGCCAAACGCTTTTTGCTGAACAAGGCGACATCGATGCATTTCAGTTGCGCATGGTGCTTTTATTCGCCCAATTGCCTACAACGGAATGCTTAGACCTCTATGGTTATTTTGCAAATAATGATACATGTCATTTGCTCCATACTTTTTTCATTCTTCTTCAAGGAGCTTTTTTTGATTGGTTACCCCAGTTAAACGATGAAGGTAAGAGCGTGCTTCAAGATGTATTTGATACTTTGTTAGCCGTAATGCAGGCACTACGCGATGAGTTAAAAAACCGTCATGTGCTTACAGAGGCGTATTATTATAAATTGGAACGCCCCTATCCCCCAATTACCCCCCGTAATCGTGATGCCGTACTACGTGTTATTACAATTTACGCGCAAAAAAAACCGCTCAACCATGATACGGTTGAACAACTGTTTCGATTTGTAGAGGAAAATTAGAAAGTGTTACCTGGTTGGCTGCAACCAGGACTTTCTGAAGCGCTGTAGTACGGTGGTAAAGAAAAATTATAAACCAAGCAACAGCTACCCAATTTAAGGTTTTCCTTTTAGGAGTTTCATTGCAAAGGAATAAACGATTTTCATAACTAATGCTCCCAGCTTTCTTTGCCTGCCCGATTTGGTTAACGGGATACCAATCTTTCGAGAGATTTTTGCTTTAAGCGCGGAAATACCAACAAACCGTTTCCATGAAAATCCACCACGATTCATAAACTTATTACTCCTATTGATTATTACAATATCCATTTCCTGGATATTTTTTCGCCCAAGCGAATCCGGTGAAGCCCTGTATGCGTTTTACGAATATCATCCGGAGGGCTTTACTCTGTTCACTATGAGGGCTTTTATTCTAGATAAATCTACTTAACATCCTTCTCATGTAAGGCTGGATCTGAAGAAGGACTATTGAGATGCCAGTTATAAACATAACTGTCTATGGTATTTATGTGTTTTAACTGGCTTTGTAATGGCTCTTTAGCAAACTGCAATAAATGTGTGATCACATCTTGTTTTGTACCGCCAAAATCTTCTTCATACCAATCATAGAGTTTTGAAATAATTAGCCTTCCCTCAATAACGCTAACACCTCTTAGGGAGTTTACGTAGGTGAATGCAGCTTTATTTAATTGTTCTTCCAGATTGTAGCCATGATAGGCATTTTTATTTAAATTAGGCGCCCCAATACTGGCGTTATTTAACGCATAGTGTGTTCGAGGATCATTCCATATGGGACGTATAATACGATTGTTAATATCATCCAGAGAAAGCGTTGTCTTTTTTATCGTAATTAAATTAGCTCCCCAAGGGCCAACACTAAATAAGCCCGGAGAAATATTAATTTCCTGAATTGTTGAGATTGGATAATAATTGGCGATGGTTTGCACCGTAAGCGCATTATAGACATTAATCCAATAGGCCAACTGCTCTGCTCGATTGTAGTTGTCGATATTAATTTGAGCCATATCTCTCAGGTAGTCTTTTAGTAAATTCAGATCAGTCTGTGAGAAATGAGCATAATCAACCAAATTAATATTTTCGGGACTAGTAATTACTCGGCGATTTAAAAACTCTTGCCATAGTTGGTGAGAAATAATTTCCTTAGATAAGGGATTATTCACTTCCCATTGAGGCCATAAGCTTTTATAAAAAGAAGCATGGGCTAGCCCTGTTAAGACTAATAATAGCAGGACAAAAAATTGATTACGTACTATGGTTTTAAACATTAATTAGTGCTCTATTGCGAAGAGCATTTCCAATGGTATTACCATCTAAAAACTCTAACTCACCCCCAGATGGTATGCCGTGGGCTAACTGAGTAATATGGACTGGCTGTTCACGTAGGAGTTGATGAATAAAATGAATTGTGGTTTGTCCTTCCACACTTGGGCTTAAAGCCAGGATTACTTCTTTAATTCCTTCCTCAAGAATTAGATTCTTAAGCTTAGGCAATCCTATATCATCAGGGCCTAATCCATCGAGTGGAGATATTTTACCCATAAGGACAAAATATTTACCTTGGAATGAATTGCTCTGTTCAATTGCTGATACATCGGCTGGGCTTTCTACAACACAAAGCAAAGATGAGTCACGATTGGGGTTTTCACACAATGTGCACAAGCTTTGTTCTGTGTAATTCATACAGCGCTGGCAATGCTTGATTTGCGTCATTGCCTGCTCCAAACAAGAGGCGAGGTTTAAACCTCGCTGTCTTTGATGTTGGAGCAAGTGAAACACCATGCGCTGTGCTGATTTTGGTCCTACCCCGGGAAGGCATCGTAGCGCTTCGACCAGGCGGTTTAACATATCCATTATTAGGATTATTCCTTTTCGCCACCCATTAAATCAGTCGGAATATTTAATCCAGCAGTTAATTGACTGATTTTTTCTTTAGATGCTTTTTCAATTTTACGTACCGCATCATTAATTGCTGCAGCAACTAAATCTTCTAACATTTCTGGCTCTTCTTCCAACATGGTTGGTTTGATTTTAACTGCAACTGCGTCATGGCGACCATTCATTTGAATTGTAACCATGCCACCACCTGCTTCGCCAGTAACAACTAATTGGCTTAATTGTTGTTGCGCTTCTTGCATACGCTGTTGCATTTTTTGCGCTTCTTTCATTAGGTTACTAAGATTTTGATTCATATCCATTATTAACGCCTCTTTTGTTAGGGTTGGGTACGCATCTCAAGCTAAGTTAAGGACTAAACAGATTTTAGCTTGAGAAGCTTAAACGTATTATATTATAAGTCATCTTTTAGTGGCACAATAGAATTTTTGACCAATTCTGCTGAAAAATCTTGCTGCAACTGTTGGAACATTGGATCATTTTGCAAAGCAAGCTCTGCATTTTGTTGTTTTTGCTGCGTTGCCTGCTCTTTTTGTTGAGCAGGTGATGCTTGGACCGATTGCTCACTATTTAGCGCCACTTTTATCGCAGTTTGATAATAGTTTCCAAGGGCGCTTTCAACTCGTGCCAATACGGTTGGGGTAAATAAAGATTGATGTCCACGAGCAACACGTAAGACTAGATCCCGTC
The DNA here is from genome assembly GCF_001465875.1 of Legionella saoudiensis. GTDB lineage: Bacteria > Pseudomonadota > Gammaproteobacteria > Legionellales > Legionellaceae > Legionella > Legionella saoudiensis. Next base: position 655,942 of record NZ_LN901323.1, read on the forward strand.
CGTCTCTAGAAACAAGTTCAGCATTCTCTACTGCAGTAAGTGCTAAGCCGGTTAATTTCAGTTGCGGGATAATGTCAGCCCAACTTTGTTGTTCTTGTGGTATGGGGGTTGAGAGCAATTTTTCCGGCATTTGCGGGCTAGGGTGATTCTCTTGCCCATCAGCGACCTCAGGGATTACCACAGTATAGGGCTCTATCAAGGAAGTCGCTGCGATTGCAGAGTCCACTGGGTCCTGGCTTGATGCTGTAGGTATTATTGCTGCTGCAGGCATTGGAGTTAACTTGTGCTCTTGATTTGTGCTTATCTTCGTTTCAGGAACTGTTTCAATATTTTGCGCTGTTGCTTGGGTGTGTGTTTGTGTACAGGCAACCGTGGCTGGCTTTGGTGCTGGTCTAAAGGTTAGCATCCGCAATAAGGTCATGCTAAAGCCTATGGCTAAAGTCGGAGCTAAATGAATTTCTTCTCGTCCCTTTAAGCTAATTTGATAAAATAATTGCACATCCTCTGCAGAAACTATAGCACTTAGGTTTTTTATTTCAGGAGAAGGGCTGATTAAGGCATTATGATCACCAATGGCTTGATAGACTGCCATTTGATGTAAATAATTAAGCAATTCATCAAGGACATACTGAAAATGTCCTCCTTCATTTGCAATGCTTTGACTAAGCGTTAGTATATTTGGCGCATCTTGATTTGCAAGTGCTTGTAGCAATTGTAACGCATAATCCTGTTGGGTATAGCCCAGGATCATTTTTACATCAGTTGTTGTTAGTTGATTATCACAACTGGTAATGGCTTGATCTAATAAACTGAGCGCATCGCGCATACTTCCACGCGCAGCGTGGGCCAAAATATTTAATGCTTGGGGCTCAAAAGCTAATTGCTCATCTTTAAGTATTAATTGTAAATGTTGACTAATTAGCTCGGGTGCCAAATGTTTCAGATTAAATTGCAAGCATCGCGATAAAACGGTAACCGGTAATTTTTGCGGATCAGTTGTTGCTAAAATAAACTTCACATGAGCAGGTGGTTCTTCTAATGTTTTTAGAAGCGCATTAAAGCTATGTTGTGAAAGCATGTGTACTTCATCGATTAGATAAATTTTAAAACGGCCAGTGGCAGGTGCATATTGCACATTATCTAATAAATCCCGTGTATCTTCGACACGTGTTTTGGATGCACCATCAATCTCAATAAGGTCAATAAATCGACCTTGTTCAATGGAAATACACGTGTTGCATTGCAGGCAGGGTTCAGAACTAATTCCTGCTTCACAATTAAGTGATTTGGCTAATATACGAGCGACACTTGTTTTCCCTACACCACGGGTTCCAGTAAAAAGATAAGCATGATGCAAGCGTTGTTGATTCAGCGCATTAATAAGAGCCTTATTAATATGTTCTTGGCCAACAAGTTGTGAGAATGTTCGTGGTCGCCATTTACGGGCAAGTGCTAGATAGCTCATATATGGTTTATAAGTTGGGCGGCAGCTCTAAGAGCCACACCTCGGCGCTCGAATCAATTGCTACCGCTGCTCCCTTCCGGGCCTGACGGGGTTC